>NZ_JAJNDA010000009.1 GCF_021026295.1 Actinomycetospora soli | reverse complement strand
CGAACGCCTTCATTCGTCGGTCGGATACCTGCCGCCGGTTGAATGGGAAGCCCATTACACTGCCGCGATAACCCGGCAGGCCGCCGCGGCCTGACGCCCAGCCTCACCCAGGCCCGGGGCGGTTCACTCGGGCCGTCCACGCTGCGCCGCACGCCGCGATCGCGGCATGACGAGTGCCCTGTCGCGGCCAGCAGCCGAGCCCGCCCCACCCTGTCGTTGTGAGTCGCCACGACAAGGCGGAAGGGGCGGCGACGCGGGCCGCGACAAGGCATGAGGGCGCCGGCGCAGACCACAACAAGACCGCCCCCGGCCGGCTACCTCGTCCCGCTCAACACCACGTCGTGCTCGACCGAGTCCGCCTCCACCGTCACGACGACCGCGCGGGGCCGAGCAGCGCCGCCGTCCACCCCGTGCGGCGTGCAGATGAGGACGAACTCCCCCGTCTCGGGCGGCCGCAGCTCGAACCGGCCGTCGCCCTCGGTGTGCACACGAGCGACCTGCTGCCCCGCCATGTCGACCAGCGTGACCGCCGCGGCACTCGGCCCGCCCCGGTCGTCGACCACCCGGCCGGTCAGCCGCCCGATGCCGTCCGCGGGCTGCTCGTCGACCACGTGGTGCTCCTCGGCGGTGGTCTCCGCGTCGGGCACCTCGGTCCGCGGGTCGGGCGCGAACTCCGGCTCACCGGCCACCAGCCCACCGTGGTTCGCGCGCGTCACGAGCGCCATCAGCCCGATGGCCAGCGCCACGAGCAGCACCGGCACGGCGAAGGCGAGATCCGGGAGCTCCCGGGCGACCACGGCGTTCCCGGCGGCGGCCACGACCATGATCAGGATCCGCAGCGGCGAGTTCCAGTTCCAGGTGAACGGCTTGTGCAGCTCGACCAGGCTCGACACCCAGTTCGTCACCGTGCCCGACAGGAAGCTCGTCGGCGTGCCGGCCGGGCCGACGTAGCGCATCGCCGCGGCCTGGATGCCCATCGCGAGCCCGGCGCCGAGGACGAGCACCACCACCCGGAGCTGGCCGAGCGACCCATCGTCGTCGACGGTGTAGAAGTACGCGCCGACCGCGAGCAGGAGCGCGAGTTCGGCCGTGAGCGCGACCCCCACCGCGTTGCGCCACGGCAGCCGGCGCATCGCCACCCCGCAGATGATCGTGCCGACCACCAGCCCGCCGCAGTACCCCGAGATCGCGACCACGTTGTCCAGCGCCTGGAACCAGTCGCCCTGCCCCAGCCCGAGGCCGAGCAGGACGAGGTTGCCGGTCATCGTCGACGCGAAGACCTCGTTGAAGGCGAAGAACGTGACGACGTCGATCGCCCCGGCTGCGGCCGTCAGGACGATCGTCACCGCGCTGAGCAGCCCAGGCCGGCGTTCCGGTTGGTCGAATCCGGTCATGATCTACATGATTGCGTCCAACCATGACGGGCACATGAACGATCGCCCGTGAGGAAGTTCATGATCCGGACGAATCGGTCAGCGGCGGCCCAGCACGAGGTCCACGTCGACCGCTCCGCCGTGCACCGACACCTGCGTGGCGCGCGGCGCGGCGACGTGCCCGGTGTCCCGCGGGCTCGCGATGACGAGGAACTCCCCGGCCCGCGGCGGCTCGATCCGGAAGCGGCCCTCCGCGTCCGCCACCGCCCGGCCCGCCTGCCGCCCGGCGTGGTCCACGAGGGTCACGACGGCGGGTGCGGGCTCGTCGTCCGGGCCGGTCACCCGGCCCCGCAGCACCCGCCCGCCGGTCGGCGCGCCCACGAGCGCCCCGTCGCCGTCGTCGAAGCCCGGCTGGGCCGCCTCGAGCGCGGCCGGCTCGACGTACGCGTACTTCCCGCCCCGCAGCAGCGACGCGAGGGCGGCGACGACGCAGCACAGCGCGGCGAAGGACAGGGCGAAGGTGAGGCCGTCGGCGAAGGGACCGCTGATCAGCTGCGGGAAGAACGACCGGCCGGTGAGGAACCCGGCCTGCTGCGGCCCGACCTGGGCGAGCACCTGCGGGCCGAGGAGGGTCTGCATCGGGTTGTAGCCGAGCAGGGCGGCGAAGAGGGTCGACACCGGCGGGAGCTCGGCGATGCGCTGTGCGGCGTCGGCGGGCACGCCGTGCGCCACGAGGCCGTCGTGCAGGGCCGTCGGCAGGGTGCGGGAGAGGCCGAGGATCAGCATCGAGAAGAAGATGCCGATGGACAGGACGGTCGCACCGTTCTGGAAGGTCGAGGTCATGCCCGCGGCCGCACCGCGCTGACGCGGCGGGACGCTGTTCATGATCGCCGCCCGGTTCGGCGACGAGAACAGCCCCATCGACAGCCCGTTGACCGCGAGGATGATCGCGAAGCCCACGTAGCCGAAGTCGACCGGCAGGAACGAGAGCAGCAGGAAGCTCACCGCGGCGCCCAACATGCCGACCGTCGCGTACGCGCGGGCGCCGTGGCGGTCGGACAGGATGCCGGAGACCGGTCCGGCGACGAGGAACCCGATGGTCAGCGGCACCATGTATATGCCGGCCCACAGCGGCGTCGACTCGTAGTCGTAGCCGTGCTGGGGCAGCCAGATGCCCTGCAGCCAGATGATGAGGATGAACTGCAGGCCGCCGCGGCCGAGGGCGGCGAGCAGGCTCGCGATGTTGCCGGCGGTGAACGCCCGGATGCGGAACAACGACAGGTGGAACATCGGCTCGGCGACCCGCGTCTCGATCACCGCGAAGGCCGCGAGGACCACGACGCCGCCGACGAGGCAGACCAGCACCAGCGGCGAGGTCCAGCCCATCACGTGCCCGCCGTAGGGCTGGATGCCGTAGGTGATGCCCATCAGCACCGCGATGAGGCCGACGGCGAAGGTGACGTTGCCCCACCAGTCGATCCGCGCCTCGTGGCGCTCCCCCACCTCGCGGAGCTTGAGGTAGGCCCAGATCGTGCCGAACACGCCGATCGGCACGCTCACCACGAACACGAGGTGCCAGGCGATCGGCGCGAGGACCCCGCCGACGATCAGGCCGATGAACGACCCGGCGATCGCGGCGACCGAGTTGATGCCGAGCGCCAGGCCGCGCTGGTGGGTGGGGAACGCATCGGTGAGGATCGCCGTCGAGTTGGCCAGCAGCAGCGCCCCGCCGATGCCCTGCAGCACCCGCATCACGATCAGCCAGATCGCGCCCGCGTCCCCGTGCAGCCACGTGACGGCGAGCAGGACCGAGAAGACCGTGAACACCGCGAACCCGAGGTTGTACATCCGGGTGCGGCCGTACATGTCGCCGATGCGCCCGAAGCTGACGACGAGGACCGCCGTCACCACGAGGTAGCCCATGATCAGCCACAGCAGGTAGCTGATGTTCGACGGCGCGAGCGGGTCGATGTCGATCCCGCGGAAGATGTCCGGCAGCGCGATGAGCAGGATCGACATGTTGATCGTCACGATCAGCACGCCGAGGGTGGTGTTGGACAGCGCCACCCACTTGTAGCGATCGGTCGACACGCCGCAGCCCCCTGTCGTTAGCCTATGCAAATAGACTGTACGCGCGCAGGACCCCGCCGTCGCGTCGACGGCGGCGGTCGCGGGGCTCAGGAGCCGGCGGGCACCAGCACCGGCAGCACGCGCTGCGCGAGGTCGACGAGCAACGACCGCTGCTGGTCGGCGGACATCGCGCCGCCGCGCGTCAGCGTCAGGCTCACCGTCACCTGGCGGTAGGCGACGACGAGGATCGGCCCGTCGGGGTCGGAGAAGAACGTTCCCTGCGCCGCGCCGATCGGGGTGGGGACGCCGGTGATGCCCTCGCCCTGGAGCACCTGGTTGTTCACCGCGACCTGCGCGAGCGCCGCCTCGGCGGTGCTGTAACCGCTGGTCAGGAGCTTGAGCACCTGCGCGCCCTGGGGCGCGGCGCCCGGGCCGCCGGTGGAGGTGTACGTGCAGGTCACCCGCTCGAGACGACCCACCGAGGGCGCGGGCACGTCCCGCAGCGAGCGCACGTCGACCGTGCCCAGCGGTAGGCCGAGCAGGTTGGGCAGGTCGTCCTTCGACAGGATCTGGTTGCAGTCGGTCGGCACGAGCGTCGACCGGGACGGCGGCGCGCTGGCCGGGGCCGCGGCCCCCGGCCCCGGGAACGTCGGGATCGGCGGCGTCGCGAGCTGCTCGCCGGACGAGCAGGCCGCCGCGAGCACCACCAGGGCCGCCGCCAGCGCGACCCGCAGAAATCGTCCCCGCACCTTCGTCCCCTCGACCGCACCGCCCGGGCTCCCACGGTATCGGGAGGTCCCGCGGGAGCGCGCCAGGAGCACCGGGTCAGTCCTCGGGGATCTCCGCCAGCACCTTCTGCGCCACCCCGAACGCCCGGTTCGCGGCCGGGACGCCCGCGTAGACCCCGACCTGCAGGAGCACCTCGCGGATCTCCTCGCGGGTGAGGCCGTTCCGGACCGCCGCACGGACGTGCATCGCGAGCTCGCCGTCGTGGTGGAGCGCGGCGAGCACCGAGAGAGTGACGATGCTGCGCTGGCGCCGGTCGAGTCCCGGCCGGTTCCACACGCCGTCCCACGCGTAGCGGGTGATGAACGCCTGGAAGTCCGCGGTGGTCCCGTCGGCGTTCGCGATCGCGCGGTCGACGTGCTCGTCACCGAGCACCTCGCGGCGGGTGGCGAGGCCGGCGGGGTCGAGGTCGGCGGGGTCGAGGTGGGGGGTCACGCGGGGTCCTCCTGGGACGAGCGGGCGGTCAGGAACGCGTCCACGAGGGCAGCGGACTCCCCCGTGTGCGACGACGGGTCGAGCGCGGCGTCGATCTCGGCGCGGGTGACGTCGGTGCCGTCGAGGGCATCGGCGAGCACCTCGGCGAACGGGCGGCCGGAGTCGAGCGCGGTGGTGGCCGCGTCGGTGACGAGCGTCTTCGGGTCGGCCACCCGGCCGCGCAGCACGGTGGTGACGTTCTCGGCGAGCAGCAGGCCGCCGGTGACGTCGAGGGCGTCCGCGACCGCGTCGGGCTCCACCACCAGGTGGCCGAGCGAGTCCGCCAGCCAGGCCGCCCCCGATCCCGTCGTCCGGAGGAGTTCGCGCAGCGGGGCCCACTCGGCGTGCC
Source organism: Actinomycetospora soli (assembly GCF_021026295.1). Taxonomy (GTDB): domain Bacteria; phylum Actinomycetota; class Actinomycetes; order Mycobacteriales; family Pseudonocardiaceae; genus Actinomycetospora; species Actinomycetospora soli. The sequence continues at coordinate 258,303 of NZ_JAJNDA010000009.1, read as the reverse complement.
ACGGACCGGCGGCGCGTTCGTACTCGTGCCCGGACGCGGCCGTGAGCACGGCGGAGACCAGGCCGGGCACGGCCACGGCGGCGGCCCGGGCGGAGACCGCGCCCACCGGGTTGCGCTTGTGGGGCAGCGTGGAGGACCCGCCCCGGCCGGGGACGTCCTCGCGGACCTCGGCGACCTCGGTCTGGGCGAGCAGCACGAGGTCGGTCGCCACCGACCCGACCGCCGCCCCGGCCCGGCCCAGGAGCCCGGCGAGCTCGGCGACGCGGCCGCGCTCGGTGTGCCACGCGAGCACGGGCTCGGCGAGCCCGAGCCGGCCGGCGAGCGCCGCCCGCACCGCCCGGCCGTCGCCGGCGAAGGCCGCGAGCGTGCCGACGGCCCCGCCGAGCTGGACGGTGGGTCGCCACGCGCGCAGGGCCGCGACGGCGTCGTCGAGTCCCGAGGACCAGCCCGCGGCCCGGAGTCCGACGGTCACCGGCGCCGCCTGCTGCAGCAGCGTGCGCCCGGCGGCGGGGGTGTCGCGGTGCGTCCGCGCCAGGCGCGCGGCCGCGTCGGCCGCGGCGGCCAGATCGGTCGACAGCGCGGCGACGGCCCGCGATGCCACCAGCATCGAGGCCGTGTCCATCACGTCCTGGCTGGTGGCCCCCCGGTGCACCGCGGCGGCCGCCTCGTCCTCGCCGTCGGCCCGCAACGCGACGCGCAGCGCCGCGACCAGCGGCACCACCGGGTTCCCCGAGGCGGCGGCGTCGACCGCGACCGCCTCGGCGTCGATCCGCCCGACCACGCAGGCCCGCGCGATCGTGTCGGCCGTCGACCGTGCCAGCGCCCCGGCGTCCGCGGTGGCGGCGGCGAGGGCGGCCTCGGTCTCGAGCAGCGCGGCCAGCCAGGCCCCGTCGGAGACGGCCTCACGGGCGCCCCCGCGGGCGAGGATCGCGTCGAACAGGCCGGGAGCGGTCACGCGCGCATCATGCCGCCCGCGCCCTCCCGGCCCGCCAGAGCTCTTCCGCTCAGGCGAACTCCTTGACGATCGTCGCGCAGAACGCGTCGAGGTCGTCCGGGTTGCGGCTGGTGATCAGGCCCTGGTCCACCACGACCTGCTCGTCGACGACGTCCCCGCCGGCGTTGCGGATGTCGGTCCGCAGGCTCGGGAACGAGGTCAGGCGCTTGCCGCGCACGAGGTCGGCCTCGACGAGCGTCCACGGCGCGTGGCAGATCGCGGCGATCGGCTTGCCCGCCCCGGCGACGGCCTGGACGAAGGCGATGACGTCGCCGTTCTGCCGCAGGGTGTCCGGGTTGCACGTGCCGCCGGGCAGGATCAGGGCGTCGAAGTCGTCGGCCGAGACGTCGGCGATGGCGCGGTCCACGGAGAACGTGTCGCCGGGGTTGATGTCGCCGTTCATCGCCTGGATCTCACCGGTGTCCACCGAGATCAGCGTCGTGGTCGCGCCCGCGTCGTCGGCCGCCTTGCGCGGCTGCTCCAGCTCGACCTGCTCCACGCCGCTGGCCGCGAGGATCGCGACGCGCTTGCCGGAGAGTTCGTTCGCCATTCGGGCTCCCTCGTCGAAGATCGTTCGTCCCGACGGCGGTTGCCCCCGACCCGTCGCGGCCGAAACGGTCAGCGCACGAGGCGCGGTGGCGTCCCGACGTCGAGCTCCCCACCGGCCTCGACGGCGTCCGCGCGCGTCTGCGCCCAGGCGACGACGCCCTCGGCGTCTACCCCGTGGCGCCCGGCCACCGACGCCCCCGACCCGAGGTTGTCGGCCCCGCGCCGCAGCAGGGACACCGCACCCCGGCGGTTGCCGCGCTGGGCATGGGTCAGGCCCACCGCGAGCTGCGCGAGCCCCTGCCAGAAGGCCCGCTCGTCGTCGGCCCCGGACTTCCACGCGCCCTCGAGCACCTCGTGGGCGTGGAACGGGAACCCGCCGTCGAGCAGGCGCTGGGCCTCGCGCAGGGCCTCGTCGGGCGGCAGGACGACGTCCTCGTCGACCCGCTCGACGCCCGCCGCCCCGGGCGGCAGGGGGCGCCCGGCGGCGTCACGGGGTCGGGCGTTGCGGGCCCGCCCCGTCTCGTCTCGGTCGCGTTCGGCGCGTGAGGTCACGCCCTCCACCGTGACACGCCCGGCGGCACGCCACCCGACCCCCGACGCACGACCGGGCCGCCCGTCACGGTCTCCCGTGACGGACGGCCCGGTGGTGGCGTGCGGGCGGTCAGCTCCGACGCGAGGCGTCGGCCGGTGCCTCCGCGGGGGCGGCCGACCCCGTCGAGCTCCCGTTCGCCGACGTCCCGTTCGTCGAGGTCCCCTGCTCCGAGACCCCGGCGGCCGGGGTGGCGGAGGAGTCGTCGTGGTCGTCCGGACCCGAGGACGAGGCCTCGGTGTCCTGCTTCGGCGGCAGGCCCCGCGTGGTGTAGAGGCTGGTGATGGTCACGACGGTCAGCGTCACGAGGATCACCGCCAGCGACAGCGGGGTCGGCACCTCGGGGATGGCCGGGTTGATGTCGACGTGGAGCCAGTGGAGGATCAGCTTCACGCCGATGAAGGCCAGGATGAACGCCAGTCCGTAGGACAGGTGGACCAGGCGCTCCAGCAGCCCCACCAGCAGGAAGTACAGGGCGCGCAGGCCCAGCAGCGCGAAGGCGTTGGCCGTGAACACGATGTACGCGTTCTGCGTGATGCCGAAGATCGCGGGGATCGAGTCGAGCGCGAAGACGAGGTCGACCGACAGGATCACCGCGACGGTGATGAACAGCGGTGTGACGCCGAGCTTGCCGCCGACCTTGCGCCAGAGCTGGCCGTCGTGCTTGTCGCCCGGCTTCGTGTCCTCCTCGTGGACGGTCACGAGCTTCCGCGTCAGGCGCACGGCGACGTTGTCGCTCATGTCCTTGGGCTCGTCACCGTGCGAGCGCACGAGGCCGTAGGCGGTGTAGAGCAGGAACGCGCCGAAGATGACGAACGCGAAGCTGAACGCGTTGATCACGGCGGCGCCGATGAGGATGAAGATCGCGCGCATCACCAGCGCGCCGATCACGCCCCAGAGCAGCACCTTCTGCTGGTGCCGCTTCGGCACCGCGAACTGGGCCAGGATCACCGCGAAGATGAAGAGGTTGTCGACCGAGAGGCTCTTCTCGACCAGCCAGCCCGAGATGTACTCGACGCCCGACTGCGAGCCCATGAAGATCCACACACCGACGCCGAAGAGCAGCGCCACCACGATGTAGATGACCGACCACAGGGTGGCCTCGCGGAAGCTGACCTCGTGCGGTGATCGGGCGTGCCAGATGTCGATGGCCACGAGGACGGCGATGCCGCCGACCGTCGCAGCCCAGACCCAGAACGGGACGGTCACCTCAGCCTCCTACCGGCCAACTGTCGATTCCCCCGTCCAACGACATGGGGAAGCCTTTGAGTTCCCTTTACCCCGTGAGGCCCGCCACGCCACCCGACGAGGGGAACTCTGCCGCGAGCGACGCGTCGCCGCACCTGTTCCAGACCCACTCGGGTCAGTCTGCTGCTCCGGACGGCAGTCAGGAGCGTCATGGCAGTTGGCAGGGTCACAGCGACGGCCGTGCTGGCGGTGGTCGTCCTCGCGCCGAGCGCGTCGGCGGCCCCGCCACCACCACCGCCGCCCTCCGAGGGTCGGGTGCTCGACACCCTGTTCGGCGGGCGGGCCGACGACGTCCCGGGCACGCAGTACCGCGAGTTCACGACGACGGCCACCGCCGGCCGGGTGCGCGGGCACCTGATCCGGGTCGACCTCGCGAACCGGACGGTCGCGGTCCGTCTGCTGCGACCCGCCGTCGTGAGTGCCGTCGGGACGGTGCCGGACCTGGCCGCGCGCGCCGGGGCGATCGGCGGGGTCAACGGCAACTTCTTCGACCAGGGCGGCACCGGGGCGTCGGTCGGGGTCGAGCTGGAGAACGGCGCCCTGGTGAAGTCCGCGGTGCCGGTCGGGCGCCGTCCCGCCCCGCCCGGCCCACCCGGGTCGAGCCCGGACACGGTCGTCGGGATCGGCGCCGACGGCCTGGGGCGGATCGGGCGGGTGCTGTTCTCCGGCACGGTGCGCCTCTCCGGCCGTGACCTGCCGCTCGCCGGGCTCAACCTCTACGCCGTACCGGTCGGCGGGGTCGCGGCGTTCACCCCGGCCTGGGGCGGGGCGACCCGCGCCCGCACCGTGTGCGGCAGCGACACCGACGCGAAGGCACCGTGCGCCCGGGACGCCGTGGAGGTGCGGGTGAAGGCCGGGAAGGCGGTCGCGGTCGGGCCGGTCGGCACCACGGCGGTACCCGCCGGCGAGGTCGCGCTCGTCGCCCGCGACGCGGCCGCCGCGCCGCTGCGGGCTCTCCGGGCGGGCGACCCCGTCGACGCCCGGTGGACCGCCCTCGCCCCCGACACCCCGCCGCTGCGCACCGCCCTGGGCGCGCTCGCGCTGGTCCGGGACGGTGCGCCGTGGCCGGGCCTGCAGACCTCCGAGCGGGCGCCGCGCACCGCGGTCGGGCTCTCCGCCGACGGGCGGGCCCTCTTCCTCATCGCCGTCGACGGCCGCCAGGAGGCGAGCGTCGGGGCCACGCTCGCCGAGCTCGGACGGCTCGTCACGGAGCTCGGCATCCCGCAGGCCGTCGCGCTCGACGGCGGCGGGTCCACGCAGATGGTGCGCCGCCCGGCCGGTGGACGGCTCGGCGTCGTGAACGTCCCGTCCTCGTCGCCCCTGCGCGCGGTGGCCGACGGGCTCGCCGTGGTGCCGGCGGCGCGAGATTTTCCGTCCGGGGCGGGAACATCGTGACCGCGGACGTGGTTGGATCGGGTGTCCGGGCCGGGCGCCATGTGCCCCCGGGTCTCAATAATAAGAGCCACCAGGGACGATCGTTCGGCTGAAGCCCTGGTGTGCCACGCGCCGCGAGGCGGCTCATCGCCCGGCTCGGACACCCCTCGCACGACGACGGGCCCGGCACCACCAGGTGCCGGGCCCGTCGTCGTTCGTCGGTCTACTGCCCGCCGCCGCCGAGGTTCGGCAGCTGGGACTGGAACTGCTCCTGGCACTGCGCCAGGGCCTGCTGGACCGCGGCCGGGTTGCCTGCGCTCTGCGCCTGGGCCAGGCACTGCTGCAGCTGGTCGAGCGAGTTCCCGCCGCCGGACTGGAAGAAGGCGAAGAGCCCGACGCCGACGACGATCATCAGGATGATGTTCACGATCACCGAGAGCAGACCGAGCAGCAGACCGGTGAGCGCGACGCCCCCGTTGGTCGCCTGCTGCTTGCGCACCCGGCCGCGGCCGATCACGCCGAAGATCACGGCGAGCAGACCGAACAGGAAGCCGATGATCGGCAGCCACCAGCACGTCAGCAGGCCGAGGATGCCGAACACCAGCGCCGCCGTGCCCATGCCGTTCTTCGGCTTCGGCGGCGGGGTGGCGGTGCCGGCGTCCCACTGCCCCTGAGGGAAGGGCTCGGTCACGTCGGATGTCCTCTCGGATCGGGTACGGGTGACCACCTTCTACCCGCCGCGTCCCGTTTCACACCGCCGGGCGGTGGCGACCGACGGAACGAACGACCCGTGCGTGGCCTCAGGCAGACCCGGAGGGCTCGGGCCCTGCCCGACGTCACTCCCGCCGCGGCCGGACCCCGGGAACCGGACCCACCCGCCGTCGGGAAGGCCCGACCCGGGCGAGCCGGAGGCCCTCAGCCGCGCAGCGTCGCCGTGTGGGCGATGGCCTCGTCCTGACGGCGGGTCTCCGCGCCGGTCGCGATCGGCGCGTCGATCCAGCTCTCCGGGATGCCGAACGCGTCGATCAGGGTCCGCGCGTGGGGCCGGAGCGTGTGGCAGAGCTTGTTGATCTCCGCCGTCACCGCCTTCGACCGCGCGGCCGAGATGCGGCCGTGCTCGAGGAACCAGCCCTTGTCCTGCTCGACGACGCTCAGCGCGTACAGGTCGCACACCGAACGCATCAGCTGCCGCGCCGTCGGGTCGGCCTGCGCCTCGCACGCGCGGTTGAAGGCGTCGAGGACGAGGCCGTCGAGGTGGGAGCGGGCGGCGTGGAGCAGGTGGTCCTGCGCGCGGTTGAAGATGGCGAACGCCCGGTCGGGCGTCACGCCCTTGCCGCGGGCGGGACGCAACCGGCGCACCAGCCCGTCGAGGATGTGCTCCTCGCGGTCGTCGAGCAGCTTGATCTGCCAGGACGCGTCGAGGACCTCCTCGTCGTCCCCGCCGGTCGCCGCACCGCGCAGGCGCTCGGCGAGCTGGTGCAGCGAGGTGCGCTCGGCGACGGTGTCGAGCACCTGGTCGGCGACGAAGCGGATGGTGCCGAGGGTGTCGAGGTGGCCGAAGTCGTCGGCGTAACCGGAGATGAGGCCCTTGGCCACGAGCTGGAGCAGGACGGTGTTGTCGCCCTCGAACGTGGTGAACACGTCCGTGTCGGCGCGCAGCGTGCCCAGCCGGTTCTCCGACAGGTAGCCCTGGCCACCGCACGCCTCGCGGCAGACCTGGATGACCTCGGTGGCGTTCCAGGTCGACAGCGCCTTGATGCCCGCGGCGCGGGACTCGAGCTCGCGCTGGCGCTTCTCGTCGACCGAGCCGCCTGCCTCCCGCTCGGTCTGGATGTCGTGGAGCATCTCGACGAGCTCGTTCTGGGCCAGCCGCAGCGCATAGGTGCGGGCCAGCAGCGGGAGCAGCTTCCGCTGGTGGGCGAGGTAGTCGAGGATCACGATCTCGCCGTCGCCGCCGGGGGCGGCGAACTGGCGGCGGGCCTCGGCGTAGCGCAGCGCGATCGTCAGGGCGAGCTGGGCCGCCCCGACCGCCGAGCCGGAGACGCTGATGCGGCCGCGCACGAGCGCGCCGAGCATCGTGAAGAAGCGCCGGTTCTCGCTCTCGATGGAGCTCGAGTAGGTGCCGTCGGGCGCGACGGTGCCGTAGCGGTCGAGCAGGTTCTCCCGCGGCACGCGGACCCCGTGGAAGGCGAGTCGGCCGTTGTCGACGCCGTTGAGCCCCTCCTTGTGTCCGTCGTCGGTGATCTCTACGCCGGGCAGGACGTTCCCCTGCTCGTCGCGCAGCGGCACGAGCACCGCGTGCACGCCGTGCCGGGTCGGCACCTCGCCCTCGCGCGCGGACCACAGCTGCACGAAGACCGCGGCCATCCGGCCGTCGCGGGCGGCGTTGCCGATGTAGTCCTTGCGGGCCGACTCGGTGGGCGTGTCGACCACGAACTCCTGCGTCGCCGGGTCGTAGGTGGCCGTGGTGTGCACCGACTGCACGTCCGAGCCGTGGCCCGTCTCGGTCATGCCGAAGCAGCCGGGCAGCGACAGGTCCATGACCGCCGGCAGGTACCGGGCCTGCTGCTCGGGGTTGCCCAGGGCCTGGATGGCCCCGCCGAACAGGCCCCACTGCACCCCGCTCTTGACCTGCAGCGACAGGTCGGCGAAGGCGAGCATCTCGAACGAGACCACCGAGCCGCCGATGTCCCCGCGGCCACCGACGGCCGTCGGGAAGCCGTGCACGGCGTGGCCGTCGGCGGCCAGCTGCCCGAGCATCTCCCACACCCGGGCACGGTGGGTCTCGGCGTCGATGCCGGGCTCGACGTGCAGCTCGGCGAAGTCCTCCCGGGCGCGGATCTCGTCGCGCAGCCAGGACCAGCGGCCGTCGAGGGACCGGCGGACCGCGTCGACGGCGGCGGGCGACACGTCGGACGGCGAGGGCGGGGCGGAGAACGGAGCGGCCATCTCGGAAGGCCTCCTCAGAGCTTGTTACTGGTCGGTAACCACGGTTGTACTGCGTACCGGGAGTACCCGCTTCCCCGGGTGGGGCGCGTCACCCGCTCAGGCGGACGCGGCCGAGGAGTTGACCGTGAGGTCGAGCCCGCCCCAGGCCAGGTCGGCGACCTCGGCGGTGATGACCTCGCGGGACACCTCGGGTCGGGCGGTCAGCCAGTGGTCGCCCACCGAGCGGACCATCCCGACGACCGCGTGCCCCCACGTCACCGCGGGCGCGGGGTCGCGGCCCTGGCGGTGCAGTTCGGTGGTGATGATCTCGCCGACGTGGTCGCCGATGAACGACGTCAGGTCGCCCACGAAGTCGCCCTCCGCCGCCGAGGAGGAGCGGTCGGAGCCCGGAGGGCGCATCACGTAGCGGTAGATGTCGGGGTCGCGCTCGATGAGCGTGAGGTAGGCGTCGATGCCCTGGCGCAGGATCTCCTGCGGCGGGCCGGCGGTGCGCATCGCCTCGGCCACCTGCCCGACGATCACCGCGCCGACGCGCTCGCAGACGGCCTGGTAGAGGTCGAACTTGTCGGTGAAGTGGCGGTACACCACCGTCTTCGAGGTCCGCGCCTGCGCCGCGACCTGACTCATCCCGACGTCGGGTCCGAACTGCCGGATGGCGACGATCGTCGCGAGCGTGAGCTCCTGCCGCCGGGCGCGCCGGTGCTCGTCCCAGCGGCTCGAACGTTTGTCGCGGCGGGGCGGCGGGGCAGTGTCCTGCTCCGGTGCGCCGTCGGTCACAGCGCCTTCCGACGACGGGGTGCGGCGGCCACGCCGGCCGGACCCCTCGTCCTCGTGACGATGCGAACGACGACTCACGGCACCCACGGTACCTGCTACTTTTGAGTAACCAAGCCCGCACCTCCCTGGAGGACCCCATGGCCAGCCCCCGTCGCGCGGCGGTCGTCGGCGCCAACCGCATCCCGTTCGCCCGCTCCAACGGCGCCTACGCCCGCGCCTCGAACCAGGACATGCTCACCGCGGCGCTCGACGGTCTCGTCGCCCGCTTCGGGCTGACCGAGGAGCGCATGGGCGAGGTCGTCGCCGGCGCCGTCCTCAAGCACAGCCGCGACTTCAACCTCACCCGTGAGGCCGTCCTCGGCTCGCGGCTCTCCGCCGCCACCCCGACCTACGATGTGCAGCAGGCGTGCGGCACCGGCCTCGAGGCCGCGATCCTCGTCGCCAACAAGATCGCCCTCGGGCAGATCGAGGTCGGCATCGCGGGCGGTGTGGACACCACGTCCGACGCCCCGATCGCGGTGAACGACGACCTGCGCGAGGTCCTCCTCGAGGCGAACCGCGCGAAGTCGACCGCCGGCGTCGTCAAGGCCCTCGCCGGGCTGCGCCCGGGCCAGCTCGTGCCCGAGATCCCGGCCAACCGGGAGCCGCGCACCGGCATGGCGATGGGCGAGCACGCCGCGATCACCGCCGCCCACTGGGGCGTCGAGCGCACCGCGCAGGACGAGCTGACGGCCCGCTCGCACCAGAACCTCGCGAAGGCCTACGACGCCGGGTTCTTCGACGACCTCATGACGCCGTTCCTCGGCCTCACCAAGGACAACAACCTCCGCGCCGACTCGACGGCGGAGAAGCTCGGCAAGCTCAAGCCGGTGTTCTTCCCGGCCGGGGGCGACAAGGCCGAGGCCACCATGACGGCGGGCAACTCGACGCCGCTGACCGACGGCGCGGCCACTGTGCTGCTGGCCTCCGACGAGTGGGCCGCCGAGCGCGGCCTGCCGGTGCTCGCGCACCTGGTCGACGCCGAGACCGCCGCGGTCGACTACGTGCACGGCGACGAGGGCCTGCTGATGGCGCCCGCCTACGCCGTGCCGCGCCTGCTCGAGCGCAACGGCCTCACCCTGCAGGACTTCGACTTCTACGAGATCCACGAGGCGTTCGCCTCGACGGTGCTCGCCACGCTCGCCGCCTGGGAGAGCCCGCAGTTCTGCAAGGAGCGCCTGGGGCTCGACGCGCCGCTCGGCTCGATCGACCGCGGCAAGCTCAACGTGCACGGCAGCTCGCTGGCCGCCGGCCACCCGTTCGCCGCGACCGGCGCCCGCATCGTGCCGACGCTCGCGAAGACGATCCACCAGAACGGCGGAGGTCGCGGGCTCATCTCCATCTGCGCGGCCGGCGGCCAGGGCGTCGTCGCCATCCTCGAGGCCTGAGAAGGGACACGTCATGTCGCACGACTGGTACTCCGACTTCGTCAACTCGGGCTTCGGCCGGGCGGTCGCCGGCAACGTCGGTCTCCCCCCGGTGCCGAAGCTGCGCCGCTGGCAGCCCGGGCAGCCGCTGCTCTCCGGCGCCGCCCTGCTCGGCACCGCCACCGCCGACGGCCGGGTCGCCAAGGTCGTCCGCGCGGTCCTCGCCGACGCGGGCGTGGAGGTCCACGAGGACCCGGCCGCCCCGATCGGCGGCGGCTCGTCCTCGTCGAAGGTCGCCGCCGCGGTCCTCGACGCCACCGGGCTGTCGAGCCCGCGCGACCTCGCCGCGGTCCAGCAGTTCCTCACCCCGGTGATGCGCCGGGTCGGGCCGTCGGGCCGCATCCTCGTGATCGGGGACGTCCCGGCCCAGGCCGAGCGCCCCGCCGTCCGCGCGGCCCGCCGGTCGCTCGAGGGCCTCGTCCGCTCCGCGGCCAAGGAGGCGCGCTACGGCGCCACGGTGAACCTGGTCCACGTCGCCGACGGGGCCGAGAACGACCTCGAGTCGACGCTGCGGTTCTTCCTCTCCTCGCGCTCCGCGTTCGTCGACGGGCAGCGCCTCGACGTCGGCACCGTGCCCGGGTACGCGGGCTCCTCGGCGGGCACCGACTGGGAACACCCGGTGACGGGCAAGGTCGCGGTCGTCACCGGCGCCGCGCGCGGCATCGGCCGCACCGTGGCGCAGACGCTGGCCCGGGACGGCGCGACGGTCGTGGCCGTCGACGTGCCGTCCGCGGGGGACGCGCTCGCCCACACCGCGAACGACGTCGGCGGCACGGCGCTGCAGCTCGACATCACCTCCGACGGCGCGGGCGAGGCCATCCTCGAGCACTGCCGTCGGCACGGCGGGATCGACATCGTGGTGCACAACGCGGGCATCACCCGCGACAAGCTGCTCGCGAACCAGGACACCGACCGCTGGAACTCGGTCATCGACGTCAACCTGAACTCGCAGCTCGCGATCAACGACCTGCTGCTGGCCTCGTCCGACGACGACGGGTTCCACCGCGGCGGCCGCATCGTCACCGTCTCGTCGATGGCCGGCATCGCGGGCAACCGCGGCCAGACCTCCTACGGCGCCTCCAAGGCGGGCGTCATCGGGCTGGTCGAGGCCACCGCCCCGCTGCTCGCGGACAAGGACGCGACGATCAACGCGGTCGCGCCCGGGTTCATCGAGACCGCCATGACCGCGGCGATGCCGGTCGGCACCCGCGAGGCGGGCCGCCGGCTGTCCTCGCTCACCCAGGGCGGCCTGCCGATCGACGTCGCCGAGACGATCGCCTGGTTCGCCCAGGGCGCCTCGTACGCGATCAACGGGCAGGTCCTGCGCGTCGACGGCCAGAACTACCTGGGGGCCTGACGATGCCCACCGAGACCCTCGACAGCGCGCCGACGCTCGGCGCGCTCTACGGGCGGGCCCTGCTGACGGCCCGGTCGGGCGGGTCCACGCTGCCCGACCGGACCCTGGAGCTGGTCAACGCCACCATCGACGCCGACGCGGTGGCGGACTACGCCCACGTGTGCGGGTTCCGGGTGGGCGGCGAGCTGCCGATCACCTACCCGCACATGCTGGCGTTCCCGCTGCAGATGCGGCTGATGACCGACCGCGAGTTCCCGCTGCCCGCGCCGGGCATGGTGCACCTGCGCAACGTCATCACCCAGCAGCGGCCGCTCGCCGTCGGGGAGCCGCTGGTGGTGCGCGTGCACGCCGAGCGGCTCGTCGCGCACCCCAAGGGCGCGCAGGTCGACCTGGTGTCGACGGTCGGCCTGCCCGACGAGGAGGCGGCCTGGCACTCGCGCTCGACCTACTTCGTGCGCGGGGCGAGCGCCGAGGAGCCGACCGACGCGGCGCCGCCGGAGCCGGAGCCGCACGTCGGGGACCGGCCGCACGCGGTGTGGACGGTGCCCGGCGACATCGGCCGGCGCTACGCCGCGGTGTCCGGGGACGTGAACCCGATCCACGTGAACGGGCTCGCGGCGAAGGCGTTCGGGATGCCCGGCACGATCGCGCACGGCATGTGGTCGAAAGCGCGCGTCCTCGCGGCGCTCGCCGGCCGCACCGACGAGGCCGTGACGGTCGACGCGGTGTTCCGCTCGCCGCTGCGCATCCCGTCGAAGGCGTTCCTCTACACCGCCGCCACGAAGGACGGCTGGGACGCCGCGCTGCGCTCGAAGAAGGGCAAGGACCACCTGCTGCTGACGGTGCGCCCGGCGTCGTAGGCGCACCGCCCCCGACCGACGTGAGGGGAACCCTCGAGCCACAAGAGCGCTCGAGGGTTCCCCTCACGCATGTCGGGGGTGCGGGGGACCCGGACACCGCGGGACGAACCCGGACAGCACGATCCGATCGCGCGCGACACGTGTCACGCGGAGCACCCCGCTTCACGGTGACACCGCAGGTCAGGGGCACGATCAACGGTCGTGGCCCCGCACTCCCCGTCCGCTCTCGACCCCACCGGGACCGGACCCACCGACCGGATCGCGCGTCCCGACGACGAGCCGGACACGCCCGGGCCGACAGGCACCGGGCCGACCCCACCCGCCGTCGGGACGAGCCGGTGGCGGCGCCTGCTGCCCCGGCGTCGGTGGGCGCGGCGGACGCTCGCCGCACTCGTCGTGGCGGTCGTGCTCGTCGGCGTGGTCGCCGCCCCGTCGCTCGTCCACGCGCTGACGCGGCCGGGCTCGGACACCGTCGCGGCGCGGCTGGCGGAATGGGGCCGCGACCACGGGCTCGGGCCGGTGGTGACCGCCCTGGAATCGGCGCAGTACCAGCTCGACCAGCCGCCGACCGGTGGCGCCCCGGCCGGGGGCATCCCGCCCGCGAACGGGGCGGAGGCCGACCGTCCGGGCGGCAGCCCCGCGCCACCCCCGCTCCCCGCGCCCGCCGGGCTCCCGCCGCTGCCCGGTGAGGGCCAGTGGCAGACCGTGGTGTCGACGCCGCGCGGGTCCGCGGTGCGGGTCGCGTCGGTGCGCCCGGACGCGCAGCACACGTCGTTCACCGTCGGTGTGCTGTGGATGGACCCGACGCTGGTGCGCGGCGTGCTGCACCCCGGCTCGGAGGACCCGGGCGGCACGTGGTCGGTGCCGTCGTCGATCGACGCGCAGGAGCAGCGCACCGTCGTCGCCGCGTTCTCCGCGGGCTTCCGGCTGCAGGGCGACAGCCACGGCGGCTGGTACCTCGACGGCCGGGAGGCCCGGCCGCTCGTCCCGGGTGCGGCCAGCCTCGTGATCCGCCGGGACGGGACCGCGGACGTCGGCGCCTGGGGCAGCGAGGTCCGGATGGGCCCGGACGTCGTCGCGGTGCGCCAGAACCTGGTGCCGCTCGTGGACCAGGGCGTGGTGAACCCGACCTGCGCCACCGGCGGCACCGCCGAGTGGGGCTCGACCGTGGGGCAGGCCGCCTACATCAACCGGTCGGCGTTCGGCGTGACGGCGACGGGCGCGGAGGTCTACGTCGGCGGCCCGGCGCTGTCGGTGTGCACCCTCGGCGAGATCCTGCGCAGCGCCGGCGTGGTCCGTGGGATGGAGCTGGACATCAACCCGGCGTGGGTCACCGGCGCGTACTTCCACCCCACCGGCGACCCGCGGCCCGACGCCTTCACGCTGTTCCCCGGCGAGCAGGTCGGGGCCCAGCACTACCTGCAGACCTCGAGCCGCGACTTCCTCTCCTTCGACCTGCGCACGGTGGCCGACACCGCCGGCGCACCGCCCTCCACGCAGCACACCGGGACGAAGCACACGGCGGCCGGGAGGCATCACCGGTAGTTCGCCGATGGAAGGATGTCGGCGTGTCGACGTCGCGCCTCCGGACCACCCTGCTCGTCGTCGCCGTCCTGCTGATCGCGCTGAACCTCCGCCCCGCGGTGGTCGCGGTGTCGCCGCTGGTCGCCCAGATCCGCGCGGACCTCGGCATCTCCAGCGCCGTCGCGGGACTGGTGACGACGCTGCCGGTGCTCTGCTTCGGCCTGCTCGCCCCCGTGGCGGGGCGGGTGGCGCGGCGGATCGGTCTGGAGACGACGCTGCTCGCCGCGCTGCTCGTGCTGACGGCCGGGATTCTCGTCCGGCTGGTGCCCTCGCTTGCGGCACTGCTGGTGGGCAGCCTGCTGGCGGGGGTCGCGATCGCGATCGGCAACACGCTGATGCCGGTCGTGGTGAAGCGCGACTTCCCGCACCGCACGGGGGCGATGACCGGCGCCTACTCGACGATGATCTCCGCGGGCGGCGCCCTGTCGGCCGCGGTCACGGTGCCGATCGAGCAGGCGACCGGACTGGGCTGGCGCCCGGCCCTCGCGCTCTGGGCGATCGGGGCCTGCCTCGCGATCCTGCTGTGGTCGCCCTGGGTGCTGCGGGCCCGGCGCGCGGCCGCGGCGGCACCGCCCGTGGCGCCGGCGGCCCCGGTCCGCGGCCTGTGGGGCTCGGCCCTCGCGTGGCAGGTGACGCTGCTGATGGGGCTGCAGTCGCTGCAGTTCTACTCGTTCACGGCGTGGGCGCCGACGTTGTTCGTCGAGCGGGGACGCACCCCGGCCGAGGCCGGACTCCTGCTCTCGCTCACGGGCCTCGCCTCCCTGGTGACCTCGGCGCTGACCCCGGTCCTCGCGACCCGCCGCCCGACCCAGTTCCACCTCGTGGGCCTGCTCATCGGCCTGTGGGTCGTGGGCTACCTCGGGCTGCTCCTCGCCCCGGACGGCTCCGCCGCGCTGTGGATGGTGATCATCGGACTGGGCCAGGGGGTCGGGATCTCGCTCGGCCTCACCCTGATCACGCTGCGCTCGCCCGACGCCGCGCACACCTCGGAGCTCTCCGGGATGGCGCAGGGCGTGGGCTACGTCGTGGCGGCCGCCGGGCCCTTCGCGCTGGGCGCCATCCGGGACGTGACCGGCAGCTGGACCTGGCCGATGGTCACGCTGCTCGTGATGCTCGTCCCGCTCACCGTGGCCGGGTTCGGGGCCGCACGGGACCGGCACGTCGGGGCCGGAGCGGCGGAGCGGGCCGCCGCGACGGTGCGCTGACCCCGGGTCGTTCACCTGTCGTTCGTCTCGTATGCCCGATTCGTCCGTGATCGTTACCTACGGTCGGTGGCACCACCACACGATCGTGACGACCGGGAGCTCCCCCACGTGAACCGCCGTCTCCTGCCGCTGCTCACCCGGACCGACCACCGCCGCTCCGCCACGCACTGCCGCTACAAGTGCGGCGACGCCTGCGACGCCCCGGTGCGCAACCGCAGTGACAACCCGACGTTCCGCGAGGTCGTGTCCGGCACGCTGAGCCGGCGCAGCGTCCTGTCGGCGGGTCTCGTGGTCGGCGCGACCGGCGCGCTCGCGGCCTGCGGCGGCGGCGGACCCGCGCCGACGGCGGCGGCCACCCCGTCCCCGTCCGCGCCCGTCCCGCCCTCGCCCGGCCTCGGCTTCACCGCGGTCGCGCCGAACACCGCCGACGCGGTCACGGTGCCGGAGGGCTACGCCCAGCAGGTCCTCATCCGCTGGGGCGACCCGGTGGTCACCGGCGCGCCCACCTTCGACGTCGCGAACCAGACCGCCGAGAGGCAGGCGCAGCAGTTCGGGTTCAACAACGACTTCCTCGCCGTGATCCCCATCCCCGGGGACACCACGCGGGCACTGCTCGTCGCGAACCACGAGTACACCACCGAGCCGTTCATGCACCCGGCCTACGTCGCGGAGGCCCCTACCCCGGAGCAGATCCGGATCGGGATGGCCGCGCACGGGATGAGCGTGGTGGCGGTGGCGCTCGACCCGTCGTCGGGACGGCCGACCTCCGTGCTGCAGGACCCGCTGAACCGCCGGGTCACGGCGACGACGCCGTTCACCCTGACCGGCCCGGTCGCGGGTGACCCGCTGGTCCGGACGGCGGCGGACCCCGAGGGCCGGACCGTGCTCGGCACGCTGAACAACTGCGCCGGCGGGACGACGCCGTGGTCGACGGTGCTCTCCGGCGAGGAGAACATCGACCAGTACTTCGCGAACGGCGCCGCGGTCGCCGACCCGGTGCTGAAGGCCCGCTACGAGCGCCTCGGGCTCGACGGCGAGGCGAGCGAGCGGCGCTGGGAGACCGTGGACCCGCGCTTCGACCTGCTCCGCGAGCCGAACGAGGCGCACCGCTTCGGCTGGGTCGTGGAGCTCGACCCGTTCGACCCGGCGGCCGCCCCGCGCAAGCACACCGCGCTCGGCCGGTTCAAGCACGAGGGCGCGACGGTGCGGGTGCTGCCCGACGGGACCACGGTCGCGTACATGGGCGACGACGAGCGCTTCGAGTACGCCTACAAGTTCGTCTCCTCCGCGAAGGCCCGCCCCGGCACGGCGCCCGCCGACCGGGCGTTCAACCAGACGCTCCTCGACCAGGGCACGCTCTACGTCGCCACCTTCACCGGTGAGGCCCGTCCCGACGGCGGGTCGGGCGGCCGGGGCGAGTGGCGCCCGCTGGTGGAGTCGCGGCCCGACGGCACCGCGCGCTCGTTCGTGCCCGGCTTCTCGGGCACCGAGGTGCTGCTGTTCACCCGGCAGGCCGCGGACGTCGTGGGCGCCACGAAGATGGACCGCCCCGAGGACGTCGAGCCGCACCCGGTGACGGGCGCGGTGTACATGGCGCTGACCAACAACGACGAGCGGGGCGTCGAGCCCGGGGCCGCCGGACCCGACGCCGCGAACCCGCGGCCGGCGAACACCAACGGCCAGGTGCTCGAGCTCGTCGAGGACCGCTCCGACCCGACCGCGACGACCTTCGCCTGGTCGCTGCTGCTCGTCTGCGGCGACCCGAAGGCGGCGGACACCTACTACGGCGGGTTCCCGAAGGACCAGGTCAGCGCGATCTCGTGCCCGGACAACCTGGCCTTCGACCCCACGCACGGGCACCTGTGGGTCTCCACCGACGGCAACGCGCTGGACGCCAACGACGGGCTGTTCGCGGTCTCGCTCGCCGGCGCCGACCGGGGCCGGGTCAAGCAGTTCCTCACCGTGCCCCGGGGCGCCGAGACGTGCGGTCCGGTGATCATGGCGAACTGCGCGATGGTGTGCGTGCAGCACCCGGGCGAGGTCGACGACGCCTCCCTGGACCGCCCGGCGTCGCACTGGCCGGACGGCGGCACCAGCCCGGCCCGACCCGCCGTCGTGGTGGTGTGGCGGTCCGACGGAGGTGGCTTCGCCTCGTGAGTACTTCTGACGGCTATCACCGTCAGAAGTACTCACGGGCGCGTCAGCGCACCTGGACCAGGGCCTTACCCGTGTTCTCGCCTCGCAGCAGCCCGAGGAAGGCGTCGACGGCGTGGTCGACGCCCTCGGTCACGGTCTCGGCGAACCGCACGCGTCCCTCGGCCACCCACGGCGTGACCTCCTCCAGGAACGCCGGGAAGCGGTCGAGCGAGTCCGAGACGATGAAGCCCTGGATCGACAGCCGCTTCTTGACGATCTGGAACAGGTTGTCCGGGCCGGGGGTCGTGTCGCCGTCGGTGTCGTTGTAGTGCGCGATCGCGCCGCACGCGGCGACGCGGGCGTAGTCGTTCGCCACGGCGATCGCGGCCTCGAGGTGGTCGGCGCCCACGTTGTCGAAGTAGACGTCGATGCCGTCGGGGGCGGCCTTCTCCAGCTGCTCGCGCACCGGCGCGTCCTTGTAGTTGAACGCCGCGTCGTAGCCGAGCTCGCCGGTCAGCCAGGCGACCTTCTCCGCCGACCCGGCGCTGCCGATCACCCGCGACGCCCCCTTCTGCTTCGCGATCTGCCCGACGAGGCTGCCGACGGCCCCGGCCGCACCGGAGACGAACACGGCGTCGCCGGACCGGAAGGCGGCGTGGTCGAGCAGGCCGACCCACGCGGTCAGGCCGGGCGCGCCGAGGACGCCGAGGTAGGCGCGGGGGTCGACGCCCTCGACGTCGGGGACCTTCTGCAGGTGCTTGGCCTTCGAGATGCCGTGGTCGCGCCAGGCGAGGTTGCCGAGGACGAGGTCCCCGACGGCGAGGTCGGTGACGTCGTCGCCGAGGGCGGTCACCTCGCCCACGGAGCGGCCGTCCATGGCCTGGTCCAGCTTGAAGGGCGGGACGTAGCTCGGCACGTCGTTCATGCGCCCCCGCATGTAGGGGTCGACCGAGAAGTACCGGTTCGCCACCTCGACCTCGCCGGGCCCGGGTGCCGGGAGCTCGCGCTCCACCAGCGCGAAGTCGTCGGGCGTGGGGAACCCCTGCGGGCGGCGGGCGAGGTGGACCTCGTGTGCGGTCGTCATGTCCTCCTGGTTACCCCTCGGACCGCAGGCGTGACATCCGGGCGCGACCGGGAACACCCGTCCCGGGTGAGGGGTTGAGCCGGAGCCGCTCAGAGCCGTCGTCTCCGCTCGCAGAGACCTGAGTCTCCCCGACTCAGGAATGAATCCCGGACGGCGATTGCTGAGCCCTACGACAGCCGCCGCAGACCACCGGTCGCAGGCGGCAGGACCCTCCAGGAAAGGTACGCATGACCAGCGCATTCGGTCCCGGCGGCCCCGGGTCCGGCCAGTTCGACGACTTCCTGGCGCGCTTCCTCGGCGGCAACACGCCGCGGGGCGCCCAGCGCATCGACATCACCGCCCTCATGACCGAGCAGGCCCGGGGTCTCGTGGGCACCGCGGCGGCCCAGGCCGTCGAGCGGGGCAACACGGACCTCGACGCGTGGCACCTCCTGCTCGCCGGGCTCCAGGTCGCGCCGCTGCGCGCCCTGATCGCCGGGACCGGGGCCGACACCGACGAGCTCGCCCGGTACGCCGACGGCCAGCTCCCGCGCGGGGAGGCCTCCGGCGAGCCGCCGGCCCTCACCCCCACCGCGAAGCGCACGCTGCTCGACGCCCACCAGATCTCCCGGGCGCTCGGGTCGAGCTACATCGGCCCCGAGCACATCGTGCTCGCCCTCGCGGCCAACCCCGACTCGCCCACCGGCAAGGCGCTGCAGTCGCGCGGCGTCGACCCGCAGTCGCTGCAGCGCAGCGCCTCCTCGGGTGGCCGCCCGGCCCCGCAGGCCGGTGCCCCCGCGGGCGACTCGGACACCCCGACCATCGACCAGTTCGGCGTCGACCTCACCGCCAGGGCGCGGGCCGGCGAGCTGGACCCGGTCATCGGCCGGGAGGACGAGGTCGACCAGACCCTCGAGGTCCTCTCGCGGCGCACCAAGAACAACCCGGTGCTGATCGGCGAGGCCGGCGTCGGCAAGACCGCCGTCGTCGAGGGCATCGCCCAGCGCATCGTCGCCGGCGACGTCCCCGAGCAGCTCGAGGGCAAGCGCATCGTCCAGCTCGACCTCACCGGCATGGTGGCGGGCACCCGCTACCGCGGTGACTTCGAGGAGCGGATGACGAAGCTGGTCGCCGAGATCCGCGAACACTCCGACTCGCTGATCGTCTTCATCGACGAGCTGCACACCTTGGTCGGTGCCGGCGGCTCCGGCGAGGGCGGCGGCATGGACGCCGGCAACATCCTCAAGCCCGCCCTGGCGCGTGGCGACCTGCACATCGTCGGCGCCACCACGCTCGACGAGTACCGGCAGTCCATCGAGAAGGACGCCGCACTCGAGCGTCGCTTCCAGCCCGTGATGGTCCCCGAGCCCAGCGTCGCGGACACCATCGCGATCCTGCATGGGCTGCGCGACCGCTACGAGGCGCACCACCAGGTCCGCTTCACCGACGACGCGCTGACGGCCGCCGCGGAGCTCTCCGAGCGGTACGTGACCGACCGGTTCCTGCCCGACAAGGCGATCGACCTCGTCGACCAGTCCGGGGCGCGGAAGCGGCTGCGTTCCAAGGCCCCGCACACCGACACGCAGGAGCTGGAGCGTCGGCTCGAGTCGCTGCAGCGCGACAAGGACCAGGCCGTCGCCGACGAGGACTACGAGCGCGCCGGCGCCCTGCGCGACGAGGTCGCCCAGGCCACGCAGGCCCTCGAGGAGGCCCGCCAGGAGCGGTCGTCCGGCCGCGACGGCGTCCTCACCGTCGGCGTCGACGACATCGCCGAGGTGGTCTCCCGCTCGACCGGCATCCCGGTCGCGCAGCTGACCGAGACCGAGCGCTCGCGGCTGCTCGGGCTGGAGGCCCAGCTCCACGAGCGGGTCGTCGGCCAGGACGATGCCGTCACGGCCGTCGCCGAGGCGGTCCGCCGTTCGCGCGCCGGTCTGGGCGACCCCGACCGGCCGATCGGCAGCTTCCTGTTCCTCGGCCCCACGGGCGTCGGCAAGACCGAGCTGGCCAAGGCCCTGGCGGCGGCGATGTTCGGCGACGAGGACCGCATGGTCCGCGTCGACATGAGCGAGTACTCCGAGCGGCACACCGTGTCGCGCCTGGTGGGTTCGCCCCCCGGGTACGTCGGCTACGGCGAGGCCGGGCAGCTGACCGAGGAGATCCGTCGTCGGCCGTACTCGGTGGTGCTGCTCGACGAGATGGAGAAGGCCCACCCCGACGTCTTCAACACGCTGCTGCAGGTGCTCGACGACGGGCGGCTGACCGACTCGCAGGGCCGGACGGTCGACTTCCGCAACACGGTGCTGATCATGACCAGCAACGTGGGCTCGGAGCTCATCACCACGAACACGCAGGCCCTGGGCTTCGCGCCATCGAGCGCGAACCCGGACCAGTCCCTGCAGGAGCGGCTGATGCCGCGGCTGCGGGAGTCGTTCCGGCCGGAGTTCCTCAACCGGATCGACGAGGTCATCGTGTTCAAGCGGCTCGACCAGGCCCAGCTGCGGACCATCACCGGCCTGCTGCTGGCCGAGACGCGGGAGCGCCTGGAGTCGCTCGACATCGCCGTCGAGTTCTCCACCGCCGCCGTCGACTGGCTCTCCGACCACGGCTACCAGCCCGAGTTCGGGGCGCGGCCGCTGCGCCGGACCATCCAGCGCGAGGTCGGCAACCGGCTGTCCTCGATGCTGCTCGGCGACGAGCTCACGGCCGGTGACCGGGTGCGCGTCGACGTGGCCGACGGGGGCCTGACCTTCACCGTCGACCAGCCCTCGCTCGCGAGCTGATCCACGACCACGCAGGGGCCCTCCGTCCGGAGGGCCCCTGCGTGTGTCCGGTGATCTTCGAGGCCGCACGGGGTACTCCACGGGTCGAGACACCTCGCGGAAGGACAGCGTCATGAGCGCGAACGTCGGTGACCGGATCACCCTGCACGCCAACTCCGTCGACGCCCCCGACCGCACGGGCACGATCGTCGGTGTCCTCGGCACCGACGGCCCGCCCTACCGGGTGCGCTACGACAACGGCGACGAGACCATCCTGACGCCGGGTCCCGACGCCACCATCGAGCCGCCCTCGGTCCGGGAACGTCTCGACCAGGCGGCAGGCCGGGCGTCGGAGAAGGCGACCGAGCTGGCCGGCGAGGCGCGCGCGACCGCCGAGGACGTCACCGGGCGGGCGGCCCGCACGGTGGCCGACGCGGCCGCGAAGATCGCGGACCGCCTCCAGCGCTGAACCGTCCCGGGCGGCGAAGGACACCGTCGTCCGGATGGACTGGCCGTGGGCGCCCACCGCCGGCCGGCCTCGTCGTACACGAAGGGCCCCTCCGGTCGATCTCCTCGGCCGGAGGGGCCCTTCGTGCATCCGGGAACTCAGACCCGCCGCGCCGCCGACGAACCGGTCGGCAGGAACAGCGACCCCCGCTCGAAGTCCTGGCGCACGCCCCCGCTCACCGCGTACTGGTCGGAGCGCGGGTAGCCGTAGGTCGACCGTTCGTAGCCGGCCGCCGCCCAGGTGGAGAGGATGCCGCCGCGCACCGGCCACGCGCCGGTCTGCGGGGTCCAGTAGACGAAACCGGCGGTGAACTGGGAGAACCGGCCCCGGCCGTCCGGGGTGCGGCGCTCGTCGGACGTCGGCAGCCCGACCGGCGAGGACGCGGCACCGAGCGCGTCGTACCGGCGGTTGATCTCGCCGATCACCGACCACGCCCCGGTTCCCGACGACCAGTACACCGCCCCGCCGGAGCCGGAGAAGCGGGTCACACGGGCGTTCTGGGCGGTCGCGCTCTCCACGACCGAGGGCTCGGCGAGCACGCTGCGCTGCGCCAGCCACTTCGTGCGGATCGGGTTGGCCGAGAGGTCCCCGACGAGTGCAGCCGTCCGGTCCCGGATCGTCGGCATCGACCGGACGCCCGTGTTGCCGGGGCACTCGGTGGCGCCGACGTCGCGGTGCGCGAACACCGTGGGCAGGGTGACGACCCGGCCCTTCGGGTACTTCGACGTGCCGCCGCCGGCGCTGGTGAGCGACACGGTGGCGCGGGGGTCGCGGTAGAGCCCGCCGAGCTTGTAGGCCGCGAGCTTCGCGGTCGCCTCGATCTGGGCGCCGGGCGGGGCGACGGAGGTGAAGTCGCCCATCATCCCGATGCCGAACGTCTCGCGGTTGAAGCCACCCGCGTGCGCCGCGATCACCGGGCGGTCGAGCCCGCCCTTGCGGCCCTCGAACACGGTGCCGAAGCGGTCGACGAGCACGTTGTAGCCGATGTCGCCCCAGCCCAGGGTCTTCGCGTGGTAGGCGTAGATGCCGCGCACGATCGCCGCGGAGTCGGCCGCGGTGTAGGCGTTCGTGCCCGCGGTGTGGTGGATCGTCACCGCCCGCACCGTCGGGGTGTACTCCGGCGGCCAGGTCATGAGCTTCTCGTCCGCGCCCCACTGGGCCCGCGTCACCACCGCCGGCCGGCCCGGGCTGGCGGTGGACGCCGCGACGGCGCGGGCGTCGTTGGTCGTCGTCGCCGGGTCGATCGAGGTGAGTGCCATCCGGGCCGTCGCGGGCGCCCCGTCGTCCACCGCCCGCACCTGGACCTCCCGGCTGTCGGCGACCCACACCGGCTCGCTGCTCGCGACGGCCGCCCGCTTCCCGTCCCGCTCGGCGTCCACCGGGTCGACCCGGGTCCACGCCCCGAACGTGCCGTTCGCCAGGCGGCTGCGCAGTTCGATCAGGTCGGGCGTCGGCCCGGTCCAGCTGACGGCGACGAGCTTGAGCGGGTCGGGACTCGAGGCCTGACGCGCGTCGGCCGAGTCCGGGGACGGGGCGGGCGCCCCGAGCGCCTCGCGCTCGACCTTCGGCTCGACGGCCGTCGCGGCGGGCAGCGGCGCCACCGGCGGGGGCTCCGCCGCCGTCCCGACGGCGGGTGCGGCCGGGACCGGCGCGGCGGCCGCGACCGCCACCGGTCCCGCGGTCAGCGCGACCACGACGAGCGCTCCCAGCACCCGGACCCGACATCCCACGGTGATCCTCCCCCGACGACGCTGCCCACTTAGCGGTCGGGACAGTGGCGTCGTTACCGGGCGGCACGAACGAGCGACGATCACAGCGGGGCGATCACCCGATCACCGCAGCCGGAGACCCGTCGATGTGACTTAAGGTCACCGGCATGGACGACGACCTCAGCCTGCGCGACCGCGTCCGCAGCCAGT
Organism: Actinomycetospora soli; assembly: GCF_021026295.1. GTDB lineage: Bacteria > Actinomycetota > Actinomycetes > Mycobacteriales > Pseudonocardiaceae > Actinomycetospora > Actinomycetospora soli. The sequence goes on along the minus strand of NZ_JAJNDA010000009.1, from coordinate 234,966 downwards.
ACGGGAACGCGGTGTCGGTGGGCGACATCCTCTCGTTCCTCGACTACCGGGTGAACGAGCTCTACTGCGCCGTGCTCGAACCCGAGCGCCACGGTTCCCGCGTCCCCGGGTCGCCGGTGCGGATGTCCGGCCTCGACGCGGTGCTCAACACCGACGCGACCGCCTTCCGCACCCTGACCGAGCTCGGGGACCGCCTCGACCGCGTCGAGGCCAAGCTCGACCGGCTCCTCGCCAGGCTCGACACCTAGCGCAGCGCCAGCTCGGCACGCACCGGGGCCGCCGGCAGCACGACGGTGGTCCGGGTGTCGCCGGGCACGCTCGTCACCTCGACGGTGCCGCCGTGCTCGGTGACCACCGCCGAGACGATGGAGAGCCCGAGGCCCGTCGAGCCGGTCGCCCGGGCCCGGCCGGCGTCCCCGCGGGCGAAGCGCTCCAGGACGTGGGGCAGCAGGTCGGGCGCGATGCCCGGCCCGTCGTCGCGCACCACGAGCCGCACCTCGTCGCCGGCGCGGTGCAGTTCGACGACGACGTTCGTGCCACCCGGCGTGTGCGTGCGGGCGTTCGCGAGCAGGTTCGCCACGACCTGGTGCAGCCGCTCGGGGTCCCCGATGACCATGACCTCCGCGGGCTCCTCGTCGTCGGGCAGGTCGAGCGCCCAGTGGTGCTCCGGGGACGCGGCGTGGGCGTCGCTCACCGCGTCCAGGACGACCCGTGCGAGGTCGACCGGTTCGCGCGCGAGCGGGCGGCCGGCGTCGAGCCGCGCCAGCAGCAGGAGGTCCTCGACGAGCAGCGTCATCCGCTCGGTCTGCGAGCCGACCCGTTCGAGCATGGCCCCGACCTCGTCGGGCATCTCCCCCGTCCGACGGCGGGCGAGCTCGGAGTAGCCGCGGATCGCCGCCAGCGGGGTGCGCAGTTCGTGCGAGGCGTCGGCGACGAACTGCCGCACCCGGGTCTCGGACTCCTGCCGGGCGGCCAGCGAGCGGGCGACGTGGTCCAGCATCCGGTTGAACGCCGCGCCGACCTGCCCGACCTCCGTGCGCGGGTCGGCGTCCGCCGCCGGGACACGGTCCTCGAGCTGGACCTCGCCGCGCCCGAGCGGCAGCTCCGACACGCGCCGGGCGGTGGCCGAGACCCGGTGCAGCGGCCGCAGGGTCGCGCGTGTGGCGAAGGCGGCGACCACGCCCGCGACGAGTACCCCGCCGCCGAAGATGATCGTCTCGTAGACGGCGAGGCTGCCCACGGTGGCGTCCATGCGGCCGGTCGAGATGCCGAAGTAGACCACCGATCCGTCGTCGGTCTGCCGGGCCGAGAGCCGGTACGACGAGGCCAGCGCGGGCAGGTCGATCGTCTCCACCCGGGGCCGGGTGGACTCGCCGTCGGGATCGTCGGGGTCGCCGGGGGCGCCGCCCCCGCTCGGAGTCACCGCGAGGACCGGGGCCACGTCGTCGAGGGCGATCGGCAGGTCGGAGCCGCGGAAGCCGCCGAGCGCGACCGCGGACACCACCCGCCCGTCCACGCTGCGGACCTCGATGCGGCTGGTCGTCGAGTCCCCGCCGCCGAAGCCGCTCCCGGCGTCCGGCGGCGGCGGGCGGCGGCCGTCGGCGCCGTCGGGCGGGTCGGCGACGAAGCCGATGGTGCGGGTGACCTCCTGGTCGAGCTGCTGGGTCAGGTAGTGCCGCAGCGAGAGCGCGGCGCCGACGCCGACCACGGCGCAGACGACGAGGAGCAGGACCATCGTCGTCAGGACGATGCGGGCCTGCAGGGACCGCAGGAAGCGCACTCCGATCACCCGGCGGGCTTGAGGACGTACCCGGCCCCGCGCACCGTGTGGATCATCGGCGTCCGCCCCGCGTCGATCTTCTTGCGCAGGTAGGAGATGTAGAGCTCGACGATGTTCGACTGGCCGCCGAAGTCGTAGTTCCACACCCGGTCGAGGATCTGGGCCTTCGACAGGACGCGACGCGGGTTGCGCATCAGGAAGCGCAGCAGCTCGAACTCGGTGGCGGTCAGGTCGATCTGGTCGCCGCCGCGGAACACCTCGTGCGAGTCCTCGTCGAGCGTCAGGTCCCCGACGACGAGGCCGGCGTCGCCGCGCACGGCGGTCGCCACGGCGGCGCGGCGCAGCAGCCCGCGCAGCCGCGCGACGACCTCCTCGAGGCTGAACGGCTTCGTCACGTAGTCGTCGCCGCCCGCGGTGATCCCGGCGACCCGGTCCTCGACCGCGTCGCGGGCGGTGAGGAACAGGACCGGCACGTCGGGGTTGTCGGCCCGCAGCCGGCGCAGCACCTCGAAGCCGTCGATGTCGGGCAGCATGACGTCGAGGACGACGACGTCGGGGCGGAACTCCCGCCCCGAGGTCACCGCGCCCAGCCCGTCGCCGGCGCTGCGGACGTCCCAGCCCTCGTAGCGCAGGGCCATGGAGAGCAGGTCCGCGAGCGTCGGCTCGTCGTCGACGACGAGGGCACGGACCGGGCTGCCGTCGGGCCGCCGGAGCTCGGCGCGCACTGCTGCGTTCATGACGCCCACTGTGGCACCGCCCGATTCGCCCGGGCTGGGCGAACCCTGTGCGTCAGCTGTGCGTGAGACCGACGGGGAGGCGCTTCCAGCCGCGCAGGATGATCGTCGGCCGACGCTCCGGGGTGCCCGCCGGCGCCAGGTCCGGGAAGCGGGTGAACAGGCCGCGCAGCGCCACCTCGCCCTCCATCCGCGCGAGCGCGGCGCCGAGGCAGTAGTGGATGCCGCTGGAGAACGCGACGTGGTCGCGCGCGTTCGGCCGGCCCACGTCGAAGCGCTCCGGGTCGGTGAAGACCGCGGGGTCGCGGTTGGCCGCACCGAGCACCGTCACCACGATCTCGCCGCGGCGGATCGGCACCCCCTCGACCTCCGTGTCCCGGCGGGCCAGCCGCGCGGTGCGCTGCACCGGCGAGTCGTGGCGCAGGATCTCGTCGACGGCGTTGGACCACAGGTCGGGCTGCTCGGCGAGCAGGGCCCGCTGCTCGGGGTGCTCGAAGAGCCGCCGCGTGCCGTTCGAGATGAGGTTGACCGTCGTCTCGAACCCGGCGGCGAGGATGAGCATCGAGGTGGCGACGAGCTCCTGCTCGGTCAGGCCCGACCCGTCGTCGTCGGCCACCTGCACGAGCCGCGAGAGCAGGTCGTCGCCCGGGTTCGACCGCAGCGCGCGCAGGTGGTCGCGCAGCCAGCCGTCGAAGGCGGCGAGGGATCGTTCGGCGGTCGCGTACCGCGACCACGGCAGTCCGAGGTCGAGGGTCGCGGCGCCGCCGTCGCCCCAGGTGAGGAGGTCGTCACGCCGCTCGGGCGGGACGCCGAGCATCTCGGCGATGACGGTCACCGGGACCTGGGCGGAGAAGCGGGACACGAGGTCGACCGACCCGCGGCGCAGCTCCGGCTCGAGGTCGTCGAGCAGCCGGGAGGTGATCTCCTCGGTGCGCGTGCGCAGGGCGGCGACCGCCTTCGCGGTGAACGCGCGGGTGACCAGACGGCGGTAGCGGGCGTGGTCGGGCGGGTCGACGGCGAGCATCGAGGGGGCGTCGTCGATGCTCGCGTAGCGGCGCGGCCCGATGAGCCGCATCCCCAGGCGCACCGGGGCGGGGAAGACCTGGTCGCGGTCGGCGACCCCGAAGTCGTCGCTGCGCAGCACCGCGGTGGTGATGTCGTGGTGCGCGGTCACGCGCCCCATCGGGCCCTGCGCGAACGGGCGGTGGCGACGCAGCTCGCGGTAGTGCTCCCACGGCTCGGCCTGCAGCGCGGGATCGCGCAGCAGCCGGGCGTCGCGGTTGCCCGCGCGCGCCCGGGCGGCGAGCGCACGCCGCAGCAGGCCGTGGGAGAGACCCCACCGCACCGCGAGGGCGGGTGTGGACGGCACACCGCTGCGGGCACCGTCGACCAGGAACGCGACCATACCGACCACCTCTCACCGACCCGTCGTCGGGAACATACTCGGGGTATGTGACTGACCCAGACTATGCTTCGGCGTCGTGGTCGAGGTCAAGAGCCGTCGCGGGGAGTACACCGGGGCGACCCGGCGCGCCCTGCTGGACGCGGCGGCCCGGCTGTTCACCGAGCGCGGGTTCGCGCAGACGTCGCTCGACGACGTCGCCGCCGACGCCCGGGTCACCAAGGGCGCGATCTACCACCACTTCGCGAGCAAGACCGGGCTCTTCGAGGCGCTGTTCGACGAGCTCGAGCACACCGAGAGCGGGGCGGCGCGCGCGGCGTTCGAGGCGTGCGAGGACCCCGGTGCGGGCGTGGTCGCGGCCCTGGACCAGTTCCTGCGGGCCTGCTCGGAGCCGGTGTACGGCGCGTTGGTGTTCCGGGAGGCGCCCCTCGCGCTCGGGTGGGACACGTTGCAGCGGTACGAGGCGAAGTACTCCTACGGGCTGCTCACCGACATGCTCGGCGCGCTGCGCGGGACCGGCCGGATCCCGATCTGGGGCGGCGACGCACTGCCGCGGGTCGTCTTCGGCATGCTCAGCGCGGCGGGCCAGCTCCTGGCGCGCACGCCGCCGGAGGACGTGGAGCGGGTTCGCGCGGAGTGCCGCGTGCCGTTCACGGCCCTGCTCGTCGGGCTGAGTAGCACCACGGATTCCTGACGCCGGGTCGCCCGGCACGGTTCGGAGGCATGGCTACCGCTCCGGCCCGTCCCGTCACCGCCGCCTTCGCCGCCCAGGCCGCGCTCTCGTTCGGCGCCTCCCTGCTGGCCCTCGGCGTCGGCCTCGTCTACCTGCCCGTCGACGGCTGGGTCCGCGGCTTCCTCGCCGTCGGCCTGCTGTGGTGCGTCACGTCGGCCTTCACGCTCGCGAAGGTCGTGCGTGACCGCCAGGAGGAGGGCACGATCCTCAGCCGCGTCGACCAGGCGCGCCTGGACAAGCTGCTCGCCGAGCACGACCCGTTCGCGTCGGGCTGACCCCTCACCTCGTAGCAGGAAAGCGTCGTTGCTGTCATCCAGTGGCAGCAACGCCGCATCGTCAGCGCGGCGGGTGCGGCAGCGGTCGGCCCGCCGCGCGCCGGCACCACCCGCCACGGGTGGTGGACATGCGCCGCTTCCGCGACGGCAGGAGCTCGCCGTGCAGCACGATCTCGCCGTCCTCCCAGGCCCAGTGGAGGAACCGCTCCTCCCACGGGCGCTCCATGAGGCTCAGGCGCTCCGACATCTCCCTCTGCTCCGCCCAGAACCGGGCGAATCCGCTCCAGCGCTTCACACCGTCCATGCTCCGAGCGGCCGGGCGTTCTGAGAAGCGACGAGTTCACGGGGCGGGCTTAAGCTCTGCTGCATGCTCGACCCGCGGCGCCTGCTGACCCTGCGCGCGGTCGTGCGGGCCGGGTCGATGACGGCCGCGGCCGCGGAGCTCGGCTACACGCCGTCCGCGGTGTCGCAGCAGGTCGCGGCCCTGGAGCGGGAGACGGCCACGCCCCTGCTCGTGCGCCATGCGCGCGGGGTCCTGCCCACCGAGGCGGGCGCGCTCCTCGTCGAGCACGCGGAGGTCGTCGCGGGGCGCCTGGCGCGGGCGGCCGAGGAGGTGGCCGACCTCACCGCCCTGCGGGCGGGCCGGCTGCGTCTGGCGTCGTTCGCGAGCGCGGGGGCCCGCCTGCTGCCCGGCGCGATCGGGGAGTTCCGGCGCCGCCACCCCGCCGTCCGGCTCTCGCTCGAGCTGGCCGAACCCGACGAGTGTCCCGACCGACTGCGCGACGGTGACCTCGACCTGGCCATCACCTTCGGCTACGTGCCCGGCCCGGCGCTCGACGCCGACGGGCTGACGTCGACGTTCCTGTTCGACGACGCCGTGAACGTCGCGCTCCCGGCCGGGCACCCCGCCGTCGGGGACACGCTGAGACCGACCGACGAGGTCGACGTCGCCACGTTGCGCGACGCCGCCTGGATCCGGGACGCGGGCAGCCTGTGCCGCGAGCAGCTCGTCGACATGTGTGCGACGGCGGGCTACACCCCGAACATCGCGTTCGACTCCGACGACTTCCCGATGGTCAGCGGGCTGGTCGAGTCGGGTGTCGGCGTCGCGCTCGTGCCCGACCTCGCCGTGCACCAGATGGGACGCCGGGTGGTGCTGCGTCGGCTGCGTCCCCGCGTCGTGCGGCGCATCGAGGCGCTGACGCTGCCGAACCCGGCGCCCGCCACCGCCGCCATGCTCGACGTGCTCCGGTCACGTCGGGCGGCCTGACGGCGGCGGGCCGGTCGGCTCAGCGGGTGGTCACGAGCCGCTCGTCGGGAACGCAGTGGGTCATCGTCAGCCCCTGGACGCTCCGGCGGCCGTTGCTGCCGAGGTTCGCCCGGCGCTGCTCGTCCTCGGACGACAGGGTCTGGCTCGCCAGCGGCTCGAGGTGGGACACGTCGGAGGCCTTGATGCCCAGACCGTCCCCGACCCGTTCCCCCAGCTCGTCCTCCACGAGGAAGAAGTGCCCGACCATGCGCTCCTGGACGTCCCGCTCGCACTGGCCGAGCAACGTCACGAAGTTGCCCACCAGGTCGTCGCGCTCCCAGTCGTCGAGCAGCAGGTAGCGCTGGCCGGCCTGCCGGTAGTCCTCGGTGAGCGGGATGCGCTTGCGGGTCAGCCGGCCGTGGATCTCCGGGCCCTGCTCGTCGTGGTGCGGGTACTGCGCCTCGCGCAGCCCGCCGTGGATCGAGGGCTCGTAGTTCACGTGCGGGTTCGTGCCCTCGCCGTGGTCGACGGTGTACTCCATCTGACCGTCACGCTGGTTCGTCGCGACCGGCGCCTGCGCCTGGTTGACCGGCAGCTGCAGGTAGTTCGGCCCCACCCGGTAGCGCTGGGTGTCGGAGTAGGAGAACGTGCGGCCGATCAGCATCTTGTCGTCGGAGAAGTCCAGCCCGTCGACGAGGACGCCGGTCCCGAACGCGATCTGCTCGTTCTCGGCGAACTGGTTCACGACGTTGCGGTCGAGCACCATCCGCCCCACCGGCTTGGCCGGGAACAGGTTCTCCGGCCACGTCTTCGTGTCGTCGAGCGGGTCGAAGTCCAGCTCCGGGTGCTCGCCGTCGGGCATCATCTGCACGCGCAGCTCCCACTCGGGGAACTCACCGTTCTCGATGGCCTCGTAGAGGTCGCGCGTGGCGTGCCCCAGCTCGGTCGCCTGGATGTTGGCCGCGTCCGCCTCGGTCATCGACCGGACGCCCTGCGACGGGATCCAGTGGTACTTGACCAGCACCGAGTCGCCCTGCTCGTCGAGCCACTTGTAGGTGTTCACGCCGAACCCCTGCATGTGGCGGTAGTCCGCCGGGATGCCGCGCGGGCTGAACAGGTTCATGAGCATGTGCATGCTCTCCGGCGTCTGCGACATGAAGTCGAAGATCCGGTTCGGCTCCTGCCGGAACGTGACGGGGTCCGGCTTGAGGGCGTGGATGACGTCGGGGAACTTGATGGCGTCCCGGATGAAGAACACCGCCAGGTTGTTGCCGACGAGGTCCCAGTTGCCGTCCTCGGTGTAGAACTTCACCGCGAACCCGCGGGGGTCGCGGGCGGTCTCCGCGGAGTCCCGGCCGCCGATGACGGTGGAGAAGCGCACGGCCACCTCGGTCCGCTTGCCCTGCTCGGCGAAGAGCTTCGCGCGCGTGTAGCGCTCGATCGGCTCGTCGCCCCAGGCGCCGTAGGCCTCGAAGTAGCCGTAGGAGAGCGCCCCGCGTGCGTGCACGACGCGTTCCGGGATGCGTTCCCGGTCGAAGTGGCTGATCTTCTCGAGGAACTGGTAGTTCTCCAGCGTCGCGGGCCCGCGGGCTCCCACGGTGCGCTGGTTCTGGTTGTCGTAGACCGGGTGGCCCTGTCGGTTGGTCAGCACCGCGCGCTCGTCGCCCGGCTCCGGTCCCTTGCTGGACACGTCGGTCATCTCGACGTCCTCCTCGACGCGGCCGGGTGGAAGGGCGGCCGCGAGCCTCGCGGCTACCCACCCGTCGTCAGGAACCGAACGCCTCAGCGAGGGCGACCCGCCTCGCGATCCCGCAGCGCAGCGACCAGCTCCTTCCGCGACCGGACGCCGAGCTTGCGGTAGATGCGGGTCAGATGGGCCTCGACGGTCTTGCGGGAGACGAACAACGCCGCGGCGGTCTCGACGTTGTTGCGTCCCTCGCTCACGAATCTCGCGACCTGGAACTCCTGCGGCGTCAGTCCTTCGGCGGCGTCGGCGGGTCGCGCCTCGTCCGGTGGCCGGAATCCCGTCGCGGCGAGCTCAGCGCGGGCTCGTTCGGACCAGGGCTCGGCCCCGAGTGCGGCGAACCGGGTCCGGGCCTCGAGCAGCAGCGGACGGGCGGAGAGGACCCGGCGCCACCGTCGGCGGGTCGCGGCGTGGGCGAGGAGGATGCGAGCACGCTCGAAAGGCCGGTCCGACGCGTCGAGGCCGCGGTACGCCTCGGCGAACGCCGACTCCGCCTCGTCCGGGTCGTCGGCGAGCTGCCCGCGGGCTGCACACGCCACGACCGCGCCCAGCCGGGAGTCCGAGCGCGCCTCGATCCAGGCCAGCGCGTCCAGGGCTCCTTCACGGTCGCCCACGTGCAGGTGCGCCTCGACGAGGTCGGCGCCGAAGGGCGCGACGACGGGATTGGCCATGCCGTGCTCCTCGCACAGGGCTCGTGCGGTGTCGAGGTGCGCGACTGCTGCCTCGGCGTCCCCGCGAGCCAGCGCATCCGCTCCGAGGGCGGCCGCGGCATACACCGTCATGCTGTCGAAGCCGTGCGGGCCCGCGACCGCCAGTGCCTCGTCGACCCGCCGTCGGCACGAGGCCGAATCACCGCGGACGGCGTCGATCCGCGCCATCACGAGCGCGGCGAGCGAGCGGCTGGCGACCTGGTCGAACTCCTCGGCCCAGGCCGTTCCCTCGCCGGCGTCCGCGTAGGCCTCCGCCCACTGTCCGGCCGCACTCTCGATCTCCGCGCGCACGAGCAGGGCGAAGGCGAGCAGGACCGGCGCGCCCACCTCACGGGCGGAGTCGACGACCTCGTCGACCAACTGCCGTGCCGCCCGCGGACGTTCGGCGAAGTGCAAGGCGAGGGCGTACGTGGCGCGCGCGTGACCGTCCTGCCGCGGGTCCACCGGTACGTCCCACGTCGCTTCGTCGAGCGCTCCACGCGCTCGGGTCAGACGCCCTGCCAGGGACTCGGCGTAGCCGAGCAGCGCGCACACGGCGAGCGGGACGTCGTGCCCGGCCGGGGCGGCGATCGCGCGGACCTCGTGGGCGATCGCCACCATCTGCTGGACGTCCCCGATCAGGGCGCACGGCAGAGCCGCCTCGGCCCGCAGGGCGACCGCCCGTGCCGGGTCGTGCTCCAACGAGGCGTCCGAGGCGCGGACGGCCCCGGCCACGGCGGCGCGAGGACGGCCCAACCACATCAGGCACCGGGCCCGCACCAGTTCCAGGTCCGCAGTCAGGTCCGGGGTGGGCGCGAGCCGAAGGCCCTCGTCACACCATGCCCGCGCCAGGTCGACACGCCCTCCGAGCTGGGCGTCGATCGCGGCGTGGAGCAGCCGACGGGTCCGGACGAGGGGGTCGGACGTCAGTCCGGCGGCTCGTTCCCAGGCGTGCGCCGCGTCCAGTGGAGCGGCGCGGTCACGAGCGCGCCGTGCGGCGTCGACCAGGCGGTCGGCGAGCGCGTCGTCCACACCGCTGGTCGCCCCCGCCTCGTACCACACGGCCAGGTGCTCGTCGGTGTGCGCGGCGAAACGCTCGAGCACCGCCGCCCGTCGTTCGAGCGGCGTCCGGGCGAGGACGGCCGTGCGCAGCAGGCCGTGACGCAGGACGACCTCGTCCTTCCCGACGACGACGAGGCGCCTGGCCTGGGCAGGGACGAGGTCGGTGACGTCGAGCCCGAGATCGGTCAGCACGGGCTCGATCGCCGCTCGACCGGTGTCCCGGCCGAGCGCGACGACCGCCAGCGCCTCGGCGGTCCGGGCCGGAACGGCGTCGAGGGCGGCATCCCAGGTCCGGTGCAACCCCACGGTCGACGAGCCGGCCGTGCCCCCGAGCTCGCGGGCCATCTCCACGACGGCGAGCGGGTTCCCCTGCGCTTGGTCCACCAGGTCCTCGACGGCGCCGTCGTGGGCGTCCGGGGCGGCGGCCCGCGCGAGACCACGGGCTTCCTCCCGGGGCAGGGGGCCGAGGTCGAGCGTGGGGAGGCCGGCCGTGTCCGGCTCGTCCGGCACCTCGTCACGCGAGGTCAGGAGCAGTGCGATGCGCTCGGGGGCGAGCCGGTGCGCCACGAACAGCAGCAAGCGTCGCGAGGCGGCGTCGGCCCACGGGAAATCGTCGACCAGGACGAGCAGGGGCGTCCGCTCGGCCGCCGCGGCGAGCGCCCCGAGCGCCGCTGTGCAGACCGTCAGAGGGGAACCCGCTGTGCCGGAGCGGAGGGAGAGGCTCACTTCGAGCGCCTCGCGCTGGACGGCCGGCAGCGCCCCGAATCTGGGCCGCAGCGGGAGGAGGAGGTCGGCCGCCACGGCGAACGGGAGGGCGCTCTCGCCCGGCGCCGCCCGTGCTCGCAGCACCCGTCGACCCGACAGGTCGGCCACCTGCCCGACGAGCGTCGTCTTCCCGCTGCCCGGCTCGCCTCGGACCACCCGGACGACGCCGTCCTCACGCTTCGAGCGCACCTCGTCGGCGAGGAGGGCGATCTCCCGCCGACGCGCCAGCGGGGCGCTCAGCGCCGTCGGCCGTCGTCGCACCCGATCCCCTCCGCATCGTCACGAACAGCCTGGCCGCGTGGCGCACGTGGGTGAATCCGCCTGTCGGGTACGGGCGATGAAAGGCCCAGGAAAGCGCTCCCGAATCCCCGAACACCTCCCCGATGCACCACCGAAAGTGCTCACGCCCGATGACCGAACCCTGACGGAATGAACGCCTCTGTGACGCGATGCATGCGCTCAGCCACCGTCAGCCAGCACGCGGGCGACCGCCGGCGCTGGGCTCGGCTATACCCCTGAGCGCTCCCCGATGCCCCCGCGCGTCGAGGACCGCGAGGGTCCCTCCGACATACGGATCACCGACACCACGGGGGCTTCGCGATGACGACTCAGACAACCGGCGGGAACGGGACGAGCGCGGCCACGAGCCCACCCGAGGTGGCTCTCCCCGCACCTCGGCTTCCGGACGAGTCCACGGCGCCGACGCCCACGAAAGCGTTCGCCCATCTCCGTCACGGCGGTCGGGTGCTCGCCGACCGCGTGATCGAGAACCTTCCCGACGCGTCGGGGCGTACTGATGTCGTCGCCGAGAGTGTGGTGGCGGGCGTCGGTCACGTCTTCGCGTCCGGCACCCCCTTCGGCTACCTCTTCCCGGACCTCGCTGACCGCTGGCCCGCCGACCATCTCCCTACCCGAGACCCGGGGGCGGTGGTCGCCGCGTTGAAGGCGCTCGGCTCGGCGATGGTCGAGGGGGACGACAGCCTGGCGGACGACGGCAGCGAAAGCGTCCCGACCGATCCGCGGCCCGGAGCAACGGACCTGGCGCTCGACTCGACGATCACTCCGATCTACACCTACTGGGGCCAGTTCATCGACCACGACATCACGGCGAACACCGACCGCGACGACGACCTGAGCATCGTCGACCGGCACCTCGTCCCGGCGTCACCGAAGTTCGTCGCCGACCACTTGCAGAACCTCCGCGAACCGAGCCTCAATCTCGACTCGCTCTACGGGGACGGCCCCGAGGGCAAAGGTGACGACGCGGTTCCGTTCGTGGGAGCGCGACTGCTCGAAGGGAAGCTGGCGGACGCAGGCGACGACCAGCAGTCCCCGACCATCCCGATCCCACCGATCTCGCCGGCCGGCGCCGACAGGTCCAGGGACCTGCCTCGGCACGAGTCGGGTGAGAACATCCGCAGAGCGCGCATCGGTGACGGACGCAACGATGAGAACCTCATCGTCGCGCAATTGCACACGGCTTTCCTGCTCGCGCACAACCGGGCCGTCAACCTGGTCGATCCGAATCTCCCGAATCCCGCTCCGGAGTCGGTGAAGAATAATGACGCCACATTCGTGGAGGCGCGGAGGTTGCTGCGCTGGACCTACCAGTGGCTGGTGCGCAACGACTTCCTCGTACGGCTGGTGCCGCAGGACGCCATCGACGCGGTCGAGGAGGCCCCGAGGTTCGTCCCGACCACGCGTGGCGTCTACATGCCGCTCGAGTTCTCTGTCGCGGCCTACCGCTTCGGCCACTCCATGGTTCGGTCGGCATATGACTGGAACCGCAACTTCGGCGACCCGAGCACGGGGTTCTTCACCCGAGCCACGTTCGATCAACTCTTCCAGTTCACCGGAGGCGGGGGCTTCATCAACGGCGCCGACACGCTGCCCGACAACTGGCCGGCGGAGTGGGACCGCCTCGTGGATGTCGAGCCCGGGTTCCCGCCGGCGACGAACGACGAGTCGCCCGCTCGTTTCGCACGGAAGATCGACACCCGAGTTGCCTTCCCGCTCGACGAGCTGCGCAACGAGGGCAACGACGTCAACACGGCGCGCCGCGTCCGAGAGATCCTCAAGCGTCTCGCCGTTCGCAACCTCTTGCGCGGTTACAAGCTGGCCATACCGACCGGACAGGCCGTCGCGCGTGAGTACGGCCTTACCCCGTTGTCGTCCGCCGAGTTGCTCACGGGAACGAACCGTGTCCTGAAGCACGCCTTGACCGACGGCGAGTTCCTGGAGGCCACGCCCTTGTGGTTCTACGTGCTCAAGGAGGCCGAGTTGAGCGGTGGCGATCAGCTCGGGCCCCTGGGGGGACGCATCGTCGCAGAGACGTTGATCGGCCAGCTGAAACACGACTCCGGGTCGTACCTGGCGCAGGAACCCGCCTGGGACCCCCGCGCGAAGGGTGTCGCCGGCGGGAGCAGGACGCTCGTCGACCTGGGCGCGAACCCGATCGGCAAGATCGCGGACCTGCTCCGCTTCGCCGGAGTGCTGTGACGATGAAGCGCGTCGTCGTGTGCTGCGACGGCACCTGGAACGTGGCGGACCCGACCGACGGGTCCCCCACGAACGTCGTGAAGTTCGCCCTCAACGTGGCGGAGCGGGACGGCGCGGGGGTCGAGCAGGTCGTGTCCTACGACCCGGGGGTCGGCACGGGCGTGGGCGACCGCGTTCGCGGCGGCGTGTTCGGCTTCGGTCTCTCCCGCAACGTACGGGAGGCATACCGCTTCCTGGCCGAGAACGTCGACGATGGCGACGAGATCCACCTCGTCGGCTTCAGCCGGGGTGCCTTCACGGTGCGCAGCGTCGCGGGGCTCATCGAGAACTGCGGCCTGCTCCGTCCGGCACACGCCCACCGGGTGGATGAGGCCTACCGGATCTACCGCGGCACCAAGCCCGATGACCCGTCGGGCCGGATTGCCGCCGATCTCTTCCGCCGGACCTACGGTCGACGCGTGGAGATCCGCTTCCTCGGCGTGTTCGACACGGTCGGCGCACTCGGGATCCCGTTCTCCGGCCCGAGGCTCGGCAAGGTGCTGAACGGGCGGTGGGCGTTCCACAACACCGATCTCGGCCCGTCCGTGCGCCACGCCTGCCACGCTCTGGCCATCGACGAGCGCCGCAAGGCCTACCAGCCGTCGCTGTGGACCCAGGGCGGAGCCGGTCAGGACGTCGAGCAGGTCTGGTTCCGTGGGGTGCACTCCGAGGTCGGGGGTGGCGCGTCGGATGCCGCTCTGTCCGACATCGCCCTGCTCTGGCTCGCCGAGCGGGCGCACTCGAACGGACTCGCCTTCGTCGACGACGCCTTCCAGGACCCGGGGCCTGCGACCAGGGAGGCCCGGCGCCGCGGCAAGACGGTGCACCCGGACGCAGGGAGCGAGCCGTCGACGCAGGGCTTCTGGTGGGGCCTGGCCGGGGGGCTGGCCGACCGGGAGTTCGGGCGCGAGGTGGGCGATCCGCCGCGCGTGGGTCGCAACGAGTCGGTGGCCTCGTCGGCGCGGGGCACGGCGCTGCCGCCGTCGTTCGCGGAGGCAGAACGAGAGGGTCGACTCACCGCAGTGGCACTGAGTTGGCCCGAGGCCGGTGCGGCGCGACCCCGACCGGTGGCGCAGGCCTGAGCCCCACGGTCCCGACGGCGGGTTCCTCACCCGTCGTCGGGAACGGGTCACTCCCCGGTGGAGCCGAACGCCTCGAGGATCCGGTCCGCCGCGAGGGCCGGGGTGAGCTCGCCGTCGAGGACCTCGCGCTCGAGCTCGGAGCGCAGCTCCTTGACCTGCGGGTGGTCCTTGAGCTTGCTCAGCAGCCGCTCGCGGACCATCTGCCAGGTCCAGTCCACCTGCTGGCGGGCGCGCTTGGCGTCGAACTCCCCGCGCTCGTCGAGGAACTCCTGGTGCCCGACGAGCGCCGACCAGACGTCGTCGAGCCCCGTCCGCTCCTGCGCGGAGCAGGTCAGCACCGGCACCGTCCACGGGTCCCGCTCGCCGCGGAGCATCTTCAGCGCCGACTCGAGCTCGCGCGCGGCGCGCTTCGCGTCGCGGGCGTGCGGCCCGTCGGCCTTGTTCACTGCGATGACGTCGGCGATCTCGAGGATGCCGCGCTTGATCCCCTGCAGCGAGTCGCCGGTGCGCGCGAGGGTGAGGAAGAGGAACGAGTCGACCATCTCGGCGACCGCGGTCTCGGACTGCCCGACCCCGACCGTCTCGACGATGACGACGTCGTAGCCCGCCGCCTCCATCACGACCATCGTCTCGCGGGTGGCCTTCGCGACCCCGCCGAGCGTGCCTGCCGTCGGGGACGGCCGGATGAAGGCGTGGTCGTCGGTGGCGAGCGCGTCCATCCGCGTCTTGTCGCCGAGGATCGAGCCGCCGGAGCGGGTGGAGCTGGGATCGACCGCGAGCACGGCGACCTTGCTGCCGGCGGCGGTCAGCTGGGAGCCCAGTGCCCCGATGAAGGTCGACTTCCCGACGCCGGGTACGCCCGAGATCCCGATCCGTCTCGCCCCGCCGGCCCGCGGCAGGAGCTCGACGAGGAGTTCCTGCGCAGCGTCGCGGTGGTCGGCGCGCGTCGACTCGACGAGCGTGATCGCCCGTCCGATCCACAGTCGCGAGCCCGACCGGACGCCCTCGACGTACTTCTCGAGATCGATGTCGGTCACGTCGCCAGTCCGGGGTCCGTCGTCGACATGGTCGGTCATCCTACGGCGGGCGCCGGTCGGGCGACGGTGATCGTCGGGGACGCCACCCGGGACCGGACGAGACTGTCGGACCCCCGCTCTACCGTCGGGCCCGAGAGATCGAGAGGGGGCCTCACATGGTGGAACGTGTGACGGTCGAGGGGCTCGACGCCGAGGGGTTGGCCGAGGTGCTGGGCCCGGTGGTGTCGGAGCGGGGGCGGCGGTACGCGCGGGATGGCGCGGTGCTGTACGCGGAGTGGCACCGGGGCACGCTGCAGCTGCGGGGCGTCGTGCGCGGTGGCGAGGGACAGATCTACTCGACGATCGTCCGCTTCGACGACGGCGGGCGCGGTGGCCCGCGGCTCGTCGACGGCGAGTGCTCGTGCCCGGTCGGGTCGATGTGCAAGCACGTCGCGGCGATGGCGTTCGCCGCCGTGCCGGAACCCCCGGCGCCGCCGACGCCGTCGTGGGAGGACACGCTCGAGGCGCTGCTCGGGCCGCCGCCGTCGCCGACCGTCGAGCCCGCGGTCGAGGTGCCGCTGGCGGTCGAGCTCACGCCCGACGGCGTGGGCGGGCTGACGGCCCGGCTGATGCGGCCCGGGGCGAAGGGCTGGGTGTACGGCGGGCTGCTGTGGAACCGCATGCTCCAGCCGACCGCGCCGGCGCAGCACGACGCCGACCAGCTCGCCGTGGTCCGGGAGCTCTACCTGCTCCACCAGGCCGCCCGGTCGCAGTCCGGGTTCTTCCCGTACCGGTACTACGGCTACGGCCTGGACGAGAAGACGATCGACCTCACCCTCGTCGCGAGCCCCCGGCTCTGGACGCTGCTCGACGCGGCGGCCGACGCCGGGCTGGCGGTGCTGCCCGCCCGGCACCGCCTCGGGCCGGTCGAGCACGGGGACCGGGCCACGCTGGAACTCGACGTCACGGCCGGTCCCGACGACGGGTCCCTCGCCATCCGTCCGACGCTCCGGTTCGCGGCACCCCCGGCGCAGGACCTGCGTCCCGTCGCGTTCCTCGGGGGCGACACGGCCCACGGGGTCGCCGTCGTCCCGCAGGAGAGCGTCGGGCCCGCCGCGTCGCGGCTGTCGCTGGTCCGGCTCGACCCGCCGGTCGGCCGCGCGGTGTGGCAGGCCGCCCTCGACGGCGCCGACGTGAGCGTCCCGGCCGGGGCGGTCGACCGGTTCCGGTCGCGGTTCGCCTCCCGGCTCGCGGAGGTCCGCGGCGTCACGTCGTCCGACGGCGCGTTCACCCCGCCCCGGATCGGCCCGCCCGTGCTGGTGCTGCAGGCGACCTTCGGTGCCGAGCACGCCCTGTCGCTGCGCTGGGAGTGGTCGTACGACGTCGGCGGCACGGACGTGCGGGCCACCCTCGACCGGCCGGCCCCGGGCGAGGAGTTCCGTGACGTGCCGGCCGAGCAGAGGACGCTGGACCGGCTGGCCGACCTCCCGGTCGACTGGGGGCGGTTCCGGGTCCGGCCGGTGGACGGGCCGAACCCGCACCGGCTGATCAAGCTCGGCACGGCCTCGTTCGTCACCGAGATCCTGCCCGTCCTCGAGGACACGCCGGGGATCCGGGTCGAGCGGACCGGCGAGCCCGCGCACTACCGCGAGGTCGGCGACGCCCTGACGATCGGTGTGTCCACCACGGCGACGCAGGACGGGCCGGACGCGGGGACCGACTGGTTCGACCTCGGGATCACGATCAGCGCGGAGGGCCGCGAGGTCCCGTTCAGCGACGTGTTCACGGCCCTCGCGAAGGGACGCTCGCACCTCCTCCTGCCCGACGGCGCGTACTTCTCGCGTGAGAAGCCCGAGCTGGTGGCGCTGCGCCGCCTCATCGAGGAGGCGCGCGCGATGCAGGAGCGCCCCGGCGGGCCGCTCCGGGTGAGCCGCTACCAGGCGGGCTGGTGGGAGGAGCTGGCCGGGCTCGGCGTCGTGGCGCGGGAGGCCGACGCGTGGCGGGAGCAGGTCGGCGGGCTCCTCGCCGCCGGCTCCCTCGACCCCGCGCCGGTCCCGACCACGCTGCGGGCGGAGCTGCGGCCCTACCAGCGCGCCGGCTTCGAGTGGCTGGCGTTCCTCGCGCGGCACCGCCTCGGCGGGGTGCTCGCCGACGACATGGGGCTCGGGAAGACCGTGCAGGCCCTCGCCCTGATCGCCCACGCCCGCGAGACCGAGCCCGACGCCGGGCCGGTGCTGATCGTCGCGCCCACCAGCGTCGTGCCGAACTGGACGGCGGAGGCCGCCCGCTTCACGCCCGCGCTGCGGGTGGTGGCGCTGACCGACACCCTGCGGCGGCGCGGCCAGGACCTGACGTCGATCGTGGCGGGCGCCGACGTCGTCGTCACCTCGTACACGCTCTTCCGGCTCGACGTCGAGGCGCACGAGGGCATCGGCTGGTCGGCGGTGCTCTTCGACGAGGCGCAGTTCCTCAAGAACCGGCGGTCCAAGGTGTACTCCTGCGCCCGGCGGGTGCCCGCGCCGGTGAAGCTCGCGATCACCGGCACGCCGATGGAGAACGACCTCATGGAGCTGTGGTCGCTGCTCTCGATCACCGCGCCGGGCCTCTTCCCGAACTCCGAGCAGTTCCGGGAGACGTTCGCGAAGCCGATCGAGAAGGGCGGGAACACGGGCACCGAGCTGCTCGCACGCCTGCGCCGGCGGATCCGGCCGCTGATGCTGCGGCGGACCAAGGAACAGGTCGCGCCGGACCTGCCGCCGAAGCAGGAACAGGTGCTCCCGGTGGAGCTCGCCCCGGCCCACCAGCGGCTCTACCAGCGGGTGCTGCAGCGCGAGCGGGCCCGCATCCTGCAGCTGCTCGACGACGTCGACGACAACCGGATCGCCATCCTCGCCTCGATCACGAAGCTGCGGCAGCTGAGCCTGCACCCCGCCCTGATCGGGGAGGACGAGCCCGGCGGCTCGGCCAAGATCGACCTCCTCGTCGACCAGCTCGGCGACGTCATCGGCGGCGGCCACCGCGCCCTCGTGTTCAGTCAGTTCACCGGCTTCCTCGCCCACGTGCGGGAGGCGCTCGAGGCGGCCGGCATCGCCTACGCCTACCTCGACGGCACCACGCGTGACCGCGCCGCGGCGATCGCGGGGTTCAAGGACGGCGACGCGCCCGTGTTCCTGATCAGCCTCAAGGCGGGCGGGTTCGGGCTCAACCTCACCGAGGCCGACTACTGCTTCCTGCTCGACCCGTGGTGGAACCCCGCCACCGAGGCGCAGGCGGTCGACCGGACGCACCGCATCGGCCAGGACCGGACGGTCATGGTCTACCGGCTGATCGCGCAGGACACGGTCGAGGAGAAGGTGCGGGCGCTCGCGCAGCGGAAGGCTGAACTCACCGCCGGGGTCATGGACGACGGTGCGGCCTTCGCGGCCACGCTCGACGCCGACGACATCCGTGCGCTGATCTCGTGACCCTCGGCGAGGTGCTCGCCCGGGTCCTCGCTGACAAGCGTCGGCACGGCGAGATCGTGCGGGCACCGGCCGGGCGGGCGGGTGTCGCCGCGGTGCGTGCAGCGCTCTCCGAGGAGTTCGGCGCCGACCTGCCCGCCGCGTACACGGAGTTCCTGCAGCACTGCGACGGGCTCGATCACGACGGGCTGGTGCTCTACGGCAGTGCGTCCGGCCCGGGGCTGGTGGAGATGAACCGCGTCTGGCGGGAGGCCCCGGGGCGCGCCGACGTCCTCGTGCTCGGCGACACCGACATGGACCTGCTCGTCGTGACGCTCGACGGCACCGGGCCACGCCTGCTCGACAAGGTGGGCGGTGACGTGGCCGGGACGTTCCCCGACGTCACCGCCGCCCTGGTCGAACTGCTCACCGCTCGCCTCTGAGCCCGCCGCGAGTGGTCACTGACGCAGGTCCGGGCGCCCCGGAACCTGCGCCATGCACCATTCGCGCCGAGCGCGCGGGCGGCCGAGTACCCCGCCGCTCGCGAGTGGTCACCCACGCAGGTCCAGGCGCCCCGAAACCTGCGCCGTGTGCCACTCGCGCCGCAGCCGAGCACCCCGCTCGCGAGTGGTCACCCACGCAGGTCCGGGCGCCCCAAGACCTGCGTCACGTGCCACTCGCGCCGAGCGCGCGCCGGCAGCCGAGCACCCCAGCTCCGTGAGGGGAGGATTCGAGCGCTCTTGTGGCGTGAAAGCTCCCCTCGCGCGGCGGGGATCAGGACGCCGAGTGCCCCAGCTTCTCCCGCAGCGACCCCAGCAGCTCCGTCGCCGCGTCGGCGATCACGGTGCCCGGACCGAAGATCGCCGTCGCGCCGCCCGCGTAGAGCTCGTCGTAGTCGCCGGGCGGGATCACGCCACCGGCCACGATGAGGATCTCCGAGGCGCCCAGCTCGGCCAGCGCGTCACGCAGCGCCGGCACGAGCGTGAGGTGCCCGGCCGCGAGCGACGACACCCCGACGACGTGCACGTCGGCCTCGACGGCCTGGCGCGCGACCTCCTCGGGTGTCTGGAACAGCGGGCCCACGTCGACGTCGAAGCCGAGGTCGGCGAACGCGGTGGCGATCACCTTCTGGCCGCGGTCGTGGCCGTCCTGACCCATCTTCGCGACGAGGATGCGGGGACGACGTCCCTCGGCCTCCTCGAACGCGGCGGCCGCCGACCGCGCCTGCTCCACCGCGGAGTTCTCGCCCACCTCGTCACGGTAGACCCCGGAGATCGTCCGGACGTCCGAGCGGTGCCGGCCGTAGACCTTCTCCAGCGCGTCGGAGATCTCGCCGACCGAGGCGTGCACCCGGGCGGCGTCGATCGCGAGCTTGAGCAGGTTGCCGTCGAGGTCGGAGCCGCGCTTCCCCTCGGCCGCCTCGGACGCGGCGTTCGTCAGGGCGTGGAGCGCCGACTCGACGGCGTCACCGTCCCGGCCGTCCCGCAGCTCCTCGAGCCGCGCGACCTGCTGGCGCAGCACGTCGGCGTTGTCGACCTTGAGCACCTCGACGTCCTCGCCGCCGAGCAGCGGGTACTTGTTGACCCCGATGAGCGCCTGGCGCCCGGAGTCGATCCGCGCCTGCGTGCGGGCCGCGGCCTCCTCGATGCGCATCTTCGGGAGGCCCTCGTCGATGGCCTTCGCCATGCCGCCGGTGTTCTCGACCTCCTCGATGTGCGCCCAGGCCCGGCCCGCGAGCTCCCGGGTCAGGCGCTCGACGTACGCCGAGCCGCCCCAGGGGTCCACGGTCCGGGTCGTGCCCGACTCCTGCTGCAGCAGCAGCTGGGTGTTGCGGGCGATGCGGGCGGAGAAGTCGGTGGGCAGCGCGAGCGCCTCGTCGAGGGCGTTCGTGTGCAGCGACTGGGTGTGGCCCTGGGTCGCGGCCATCGCCTCGATGCAGGTGCGGACGACGTTGTTGTAGACGTCCTGCGCGGTCAACGACCAGCCCGAGGTCTGCGAGTGGGTCCGCAGCGACAGCGACTTGTCGTTCTTCGCCCCGAACCCCTTCACGAGCTTCGCCCAGAGCAGGCGCGCGGCCCGCATCTTGGCGATCTCCATGAAGTAGTTCATGCCGATGCCCCAGAAGAACGACAACCGAGGCGCGAACTTGTCGACGTCGAGCCCGGCGTCCCGCCCGGCCCGCAGGTACTCCACGCCGTCGGCGAGGGTGTACGCGAGCTCCAGGTCGGCCGAGGCCCCGGCCTCCTGGATGTGGTAGCCGGAGATGGAGATCGAGTTGAACTTCGGCATCTTCTGCGAGGTGAACGCGAAGATGTCGGAGATGATCTGCATCGACGGCTTCGGCGGGTAGATGTAGGTGTTGCGGACCATGAACTCCTTGAGGATGTCGTTCTGGATGGTCCCGGCGAGCTGCTCGGGCGCGACGCCCTGCTCCTCGGCCGCGGCCACGTAGAGCGCCATCACGGGGAGCACGGCCCCGTTCATGGTCATCGACACCGACATCCGGTCCAGCGGGATGCCGTCGAAGAGCTGCCGCATGTCGAGGATCGAGTCGATCGACACGCCGGCCATCCCGACGTCGCCCGACACGCGCGGGTTGTCGGAGTCGTACCCGCGGTGCGTCGGCAGGTCGAACGCGACCGACAGGCCCTTCTGCCCGGCGGCGAGGTTGCGCCGGTAGAACGCGTTCGACTCCTTGGCGGTGGAGAACCCGGCGTACTGGCGCACCGTCCACGGCTGGGTGCGGTACATCGTCGGGTAGGGCCCGCGCAGGAACGGCGGGAGCCCGGGCAGCGTCCCCAGGAAGTCGAGGCCCTCGGTGTCGGCCGCCGTGTAGAGCGGCTTGACGCCGATGCCCTCGGGGGTCTCCCAGAGCAGGTCGTCGGCGTCCTTGCCGGTCGCCTCCTCCAGCGCCGCCGTCCAGTCGCCGTCCCCGGCGGGCGTGCCGAGCTCGACGTCGGCGAACGATCCGATGCTCATGGTTCAGGCCCCCAGCTCGTCGAGCAGGTCGGTGAGCAGCGCCGCGGCGTCGCACCCGGTGTACAGATGCCCGGTCAGGGCGTCGTCGTCCAGCGACCTCGGCGATCCGGCCAGCACGATCCGGGTCGCCCCGGCCTCGGCCAGCGCCCGCGCGAGCGGCGCCGCGTGCTCGGCGTAGACCTTGTCCGAGGAGGCGATCACGGCCGCGGTCGTCCCGGCCGACCGGAACGCGGACACGATCTCGTCGACGTCGGTCCCGCCCGGCCCCTCGGTCACGTCGATGCCGCCGGCGTGCAGCAGGTTCGTCGCGAAGGAGACGCGCGCGGTGTACTGCGCGAGCGACCCGAGGGTCGCGAGGAACGCGGTGGGGCGCGACGACGCGGCGTCGGCCCGGTCACGCAGGTCCTCGAAGACCTGCGCGTAGCGCCGCCGCGGCAGGCCGCCCTCGGCGTCCCCCGTTCCCGACGGCGGGGCGGTGCGGGTCGGCAGGGTCTCGTGCAGGTTCGGGAACTCGCTGACGCCGGTGATCGGGTCCGTGCGGTGCGCGATCCGGTCGGCGCGCGCGGTCCAGGTCTCCTCGAGCGCCGCCGCCAGCGACCCGTCGTCGAGAACGCCCTCGATCCCGCCGTCGCGCTCGATGCCGGTGAAGACGTCCCACGCGGCGTGGGCGAGGGCGTCGGTGAGCGACTCGACGTACCAGGAGCCGCCGGCCGGGTCGATGACGTGCGCGAGGTGGGACTCCTCGAGCAGCAGCGCCTGGGTGTTGCGGGCGACGCGGCGGGAGAAGTCGTCGGGCAGGCCGAGGACGGAGTCGAACGGCAGCACCGTCACCGCGTCGGCGCCGCCGAGGCCGGCCCCGACGGCGGCGACCGTGGTGCGCAGGATGTTCACCCAGGGGTCGCGGCCGGTGAGCATCGCCGGGGAGGTGACGGCGTGGGTGCGCATCGCGCGGGCGGCCGCGGAGGCGCCCGCGACCGAGCCGATCCGGTCCCAGCAGCGGCGGGCCGCCCGCAGCTTCGCGAGCGTGGCGAACTGGTCGGCGGTCGCGGCGAGGCGGAACTCGACGCGGGCGAAGGCGTCGTCGACCGACAGCCCGGCGTCGTTCAGCAGACGGACGGCGTGGATGCCGGTGGCCAGGGCGGCGCCGAGCTCCTGCCCGTCGGAGCCCCCCGCCTCGTGGAAGGGCAGGCCGTCGGCGACGACCGTGGCGAGGCTCGGGTGCTTCTCCGCGGCGGTCCGGGCGTGCTCGACCATCGCCGACCGGTACGCGTCGGTCAGCGGCTCCCCGCCCCGCGTCCGGGCCAGGAGCGGGTCGTAGCCGAGCGACCCGCCGAGGGCGCTGGTCACGCCGTTCCCGTCGGCGAGCGCCAGCAGCGCGGCGGCGGCGTCCGGGGTGTCCCGACCGGCCTCGAGCGCGATCGGGGCGAGGTCGAGGAACACGCCGTCGAGCAGGCGGGGCAGCGCGTCGACGGCCGGGCCGCCGGCCTCGCCGAGCACCAGCCACAGCGAGGAGACGCCGTTCTCCAGCTCGGCCATCACGACGTCGTGCGCCGACTCCAGGTCGGTGAGCGCGTGGCGCTGCCGCCGGTACCAGCCGTCGGCGACGTGCCCCTCCGGCCGGGACGCCCGCGTGAACGGCGGGAGTCCCGGCACCCCGGCGGGCACGTCGGGGGCGTCGTCGGCGGTGTAGAGCGCGGCGATGCCGAACCCGTCGTCGGTGGCGGTGGCGAGCGCCGCCTCGGCGTCGGCCGGGTCGACCTCGCGCCCGGACTTCGCGAGCACGCCCGCGACGAGCTCGCGCCACGCGTCGCGCGCCGGCGTCGGGAACTCGCCGGCGAGCACGAGCTCCTCGGGCGCCTCGGGTGCTGTCATGGGCGGGATCGTAGAACGGTCAGCGCGGACCGGTCGGACACCGATGGCTCATCCCACGACGGCATGCGTCACGGAATCGGTGCAGACCAGGCCCCCGGACGTCAGCGTTGGCACACGGCTGACACCTGACGTCAGCGGTGGGCCACCGCTGACGCGAGCTCGTCCAGCAGCGACACCGTCGTGTCCCACCCGACGCAGGCGTCGGTGACGCTGCGCCCGCGCACCATGTCCGGCCCGATCGCCTGGCGACCCTCGACGAGGAAGCTCTCGACCATCACGCCGGCCACCGGCCCGCCCGCGGCGCGCTGCCGCGCGAGGTCGGCGACGACGGCGGGCTGGCGACGGTGGTCCTTGCCCGAGTTGCCGTGGCTGGCGTCGACGACGACCCGGCCGCCGTGCCCCGCCGTCCGCAGCGCCGCGCAGGCCGCGGCCACCGAGGCCTCGTCGTAGTTGGTGCCGGACGAGCCGCCGCGCAGGATCAGGTGCGCGTCGGCGTTCCCCGTGGTGGTGATGAGCCCCGCCAGGCCCTCGGGCGTGACGCCCATGAACGCGTGCGGCGCCGCGGCCGCCCCGATCGCGTCGACCGCGACCCCGACGTCGCCGTCGGTCCCGTTCTTGATCCCGATCGGCATCGACAGCCCGCTCGCGAGCTGGCGGTGGACCTGGCTCGCCGCGGTGCGCGCGCCGATCGAGCCCCAGGAGACGAGGTCGGCGAGGTACTGCGGGGTGATCGGGTCGAGGAACTCGCAGCCGAGGGGCAGCCCGAGCTCGGCCAGGTCGAGCATGAGCGACCGGGCGGTCCGCAGCCCGCGGGCGACGTCGAACGAGCCGTCCAGGCCCGGGTCGTTGATCAGACCCTTCCAGCCGACCGTGGAGCGCGGCTTCTCGAAGTAGGTCCGCATGACGACGTGCAGGCGATCGGCGTGCCGCTCGGCCTCGGCGGCCAGGCGGGCGCCGTACTCCCGCGCGGCGTCGACGTCGTGGATCGAGCACGGGCCGACGACCACGAGCAGGCGGTCGTCCTCGCCGCGCAGGATCGCCTCGGCGCCGGCGCGGCCACGACGGACGGCGTCCGCGACCCGGTCGGAGGCGGGCAGTTCGTGCCGCAGCAGGGCGGGTGAGGGCAGGGGCGTGACGGCGACGGTCCGGGCACCGTCGAGCGGTCCGGCGTCGATCAGGGCGGTCATCGGGGGCTCCAGGGAGAAGGAACCGGACCCGACCCGCCGACGTGCACCGCGAGCCGGGAACGGCTCGCGGGATGGGGTCTAGCGCAGCGGTCTACCCGCCGACCCCTCCCGGGCCGGGCACGTAAACCGGTACCAGCGCTGCACGGCGATCACCCTACACGCGTGACCCGGAACGGACGATCGCCCTCCGTGCCGGCCGCCCCGTCGAGGATCTCCTGGATGGCCCGGTGGGTCGGCGGGTCCGCGTCGCGCAGCGGGCCGTCGACCCAGACGAGCTCGACCGGGCCCGCGGGCAGCCACGACAGGTCGCGGACGCTCTCCTCGAGCGCGTCGAGGTTCGCGGCGACGTACCCGGGGAACTGCAGGGCCCGGCCGATCGCCGTGAGGGTGGACTGCTTGTCGGCGACCTCGGCCACCACGCCGACGGTCCGCGCCCGTTCCCGGGCGCGGGTCGCGGCCGCGTGCAGATCGGTCATCGGCTCACGTCCACGACGACGAAGCTCTCGTAGTGATCACCCGTGTAGTAGTACTCGGCCGACGAGCCGGTGACGATCCGTCGGGCGCCACGGTCCGACGAGCCCGGCGTGATCACCGTGTACTCGTGGTAGTAGCCGCTCGACCGGGCCGGGAGCACGCCCTCGCGGTTGCCGAACACGGTCCCGTCCTGGCTGTACGGGTACGGCCCGCCCCGCTGGATCAGCCGGACCGTGTCGGTCGCCTGGGACGGCAGGCTCGAGAGCGCCCGCACGGGCAGGCCGGAGTCGGACCCGGGAACGGCCGATGCGACGGATGTCACGGTCCCGACGGCGGGCGCAGCGGGAGCGGCGCACGCGGCCGCCGGCACGAGTCCGATCAGGGCAGCGAGGAGCATGCTGATGAACAGTGAGCGAGTGAGCACCGACGGATCGTGACCGCACCACTCGTTCGGGAGCCAGCCACGGCTGCGTAACGTCATCCACCGGTCACGTCGCGTTTGCCCCGGGTCCGGATCGGGAAGCGGCGGACACCTGGCAGCCGTCCGGTTGCTCCGGATGCGACCCGCGACGGTCACCCGCCGCCCGTAGCGTGAGGAACCGATGACGACGACCCATGTCCATCCACGCCCGCTCGCCCCGCACGTGATGACCTATCTCGTCGTCATCGTGCCGTTCCTCGCCCTGCTCGCGGCCGTGCCGCTGGCCTGGGGCTGGGGCCTCTCGTGGCTGGACGTCGGCCTCACCGTGGTGCTCTACGTGATCTCCATGCTCGGCGTCACCGTCGGCTTCCACCGCTACTTCACCCACGGCGCCTTCCGGTGCGGGCGGGCGTTGCGGATCGCCCTGGCCGTCGCCGGCTCCCTCGCGGTGCAGGGACCGGTGCTGCACTGGGTGGCCGACCACCGTCGCCACCACGCCTTCGCCGACAAGGAGGGCGACCCGCACTCCCCGTGGCGCTACGGCACCTCCCCGGCCGCGTTGGCCAAGGGGTTCTGGCACGCCCACATGGGCTGGATCCTCGAGCGCTCGCTCACCGACCAGCAGCGCTACTGCCCGGACCTGCTCGCCGACCCGGACGTGGTGCGGGTCAGCCGGGCCTTCGGCTGGATCACCGCGGCCTCGTTCGTCGTCCCGGCCGCGATCGGCGGGCTCGCGACGTGGTCGGTCTGGGGTGCGTTCACCGCGTTCTTCTGGGCCGGTCTGGTGCGGGTGTGCCTGTCCCACCACGTGGCCTGGTCGACCAACTCGATCTGCCACATGGTCGGCGAGCGGCCGTGGAAGGCGCGCGACCGCTCGACCAACGTGTGGCCGCTCGCGCTGCTGTCGATGGGCGAGTCCTGGCACAACCTCCACCACGCCGACCCGACCTCCGCCCGCCACGGCGTGGGCCGGTTCGAGATCGACCTGTCGGCGGAGACCATCCGCGTGTTCGAGAAGCTCGGCTGGGCCTGGAACGTCCGCTGGCCGCGCGAGGAGCGTCTCGCGAAGCTGCGCGCGACCGGCTAGGACGTCGGGGGTCCCGATCCGGACCGGGGGCCGCACGGTCCGCCGCACGGCTTGACCGACGCCGCACGCGCGCTCTAGGCATGTCGCATTCGCCCGATTCGCCGCCGGGAGTGCGCCATGACCGAGACGACCCGTCCGCCCGTCGGCACCGCGACGCGCTCCCCCGCCCTCGTCATCGGGCTGTGCTGGCTCGCGATCGTCGTCGACGGCTACGACCTGATCGTCTACGGCAGCGTCCTCCCGGCCCTCGTCTCCGGCGAGTGGGCGCTCTCGGCCGCCGCCGCGGGCCGCATCGGCTCCGCCGCCCTCGTCGGCATGCTGGCCGGCGCCCTGCTCGCGGGCGTCGTCACCGACCGGGTCGGACGGCGGCGCCTGATGATCGGCTGCATCGCGTGGTTCTCGGTCGCCATGGCGCTGTGCGCCCTCGCGCCGGGCCCGGAGGTCTTCGGGGTGCTGCGCCTCGTCGCGGGCATCGGGCTGGGCGGCGTCGTCCCCACCGCGATCGCCCTCACCGTCGAGTACGCGCCCGCCGGGCGGCGCAACGCCGCCAACGCGCTGATGTTCTCCGGCTACTCGGTCGGCGGGGTGCTGGCCGCCCTCGGCGGGATCACCATGCTCGAGGCCCTCGGGTGGCGGTCGCTGTTCTGGGCCGGGGCCGCGGTGGGCCTCGTGCTGCTGGTGGTGGTCGTCGCCGCGCTGCCGGAGTCCCCGGCGTACCTGCTCGCGCAGGGCCGCGCCGAGGAGGCCGTCGCCCTCGCCCGGCGCTACGGCGCCCCGGAGCCGGTCGCCGCGGGACCGGCCCGACGGACCCCGCTGCGCGAACTGCTCGCGACGCCGCGCACCACGCTGCTGTTCTGGCTCGTCACCGGGATCGGGCTGCTGCTGGTCTACGGCCTGAACACCTGGCTCGCGCAGATCATGCGGCAGGCCGGCTACGCGCTCGGCGGGGCGCTGGCGTTCCTGCTCGCCCTCAACCTCGGCGCCATCGTCGGCACACCCCTGCTCGGCGCCCTCGCCGACCGCGTCGGGGCGCGCCGCGTCGTCGTCGGGATGTTCCTGACGGCGGCCGCGGCGATCCTGGTGCTGACGACGCCCCTGCCGACGCCGCTACTGCTGGCCGTCATCGCGGTCGCCGGCGCGTGCACGATCGGCACGACGATCCTCGTCAACTCCTTCACCGCGACGTCGTACCCGGAGCACCTGCGGGCGGCGGCCCTGGGCTGGGCGCTCGGGATCGGCCGCCTCGGTGCGATCGCCGGGCCCCTCTACGGCGGGCTCGTGGTCGCCTCCGGCCTGGGCTTCGCGATGAACTTCGTGGCCTTCGCGGTCCCCGCCGCCCTGGCGGCGCTGCTGGTCCTGCTGCTCCCGCGACCGACGGCCGGGTGAGCCCGGGTCAGCCCGGCGCGTCCCGCAGCGTCAGCACCACCCGCATCACGCGCTCGACGGCGGCGGCGAACAGCGACCCGCGGAGCTCGCCGCGGTCGGCGAGGTTCTGCTGCGCCATGTCGAGCGTGCGGTCCGGGCCGAGCCGGCGGACCAGCAACGACGCGATCTCCTCGAGATCGAGACCGGGGTGGTCCAGGCGCGTCAGCGCGAAGGCGACGATCAGCTCCTCGTCGGTCACGGCCGCACCTCCCCGCCCCGGAGGGTAGTCGGCGTTTGCCGGGAGCGGGTCGGACCCGATCCCCCCGCGTCCGGAGGAGGCGGTGTGGCGCGCACGGTGGACGAGCTCGTCGCCTTCCTGCGCGCCCACGCGCCCACGGTCCGGCTCGAGCTGCCCGAGCGGCGCCGGCCCGACGTCGTGCGGGCCGTGACCCTCGACAGCCGCCGGGTCCGCCCCGGCGACCTGTTCGCCGGGCTGCCCGGCGCGCACGCCCACGGCGCGGAGTCCGCGCACGAGGCATGGGTCGCCGGCGCGGTCGCCCTCCTGTCCGACCGCGCGTCGCCGGAGCTCCCCAGCCTCGTCGTCCCCGACCCGCGCCGGGTGCTCGGCCCGCTGGCCGCGTGGCTGCGAGACGACCCCTCGCACGCGCTCGCGGTCCACGGCGTGACCGGCACGAACGGCAAGACCAGCACCGTCCACCTGCTCGACGCCGCCCTGCGGGCCGCGGGACGACGGACCGGGACCGCGAGCAGCCTCGTCGTACGGACCGGCGACGACGAGCGGCCCGCGGAGCGCACCACCGCCGAGGCACCCGACGTCCAGGACCTGCTCGCGCGCTGCCGGGCCGCGGCGGCGGACGACGTGACGCTCGAGGTGTCGAGCCACGGCCTCGCCCTGCACCGGGTCGCGGGGACCCGTTTCCGGACCGCGGTGTTCACCAACCTCAGCCCCGACCACCTCGACCTGCACACCGACCTCGAGAACTACTACGCCGCCAAGGCCTCGCTCTTCACGCCCGACCGGGCCGAGGCCGCCGTCGTCGTGGTCGACGACGACGCCGGGCGACGGCTGGCCGCGTGGACCGCGTGCCCCCTGACCACCGTCTCGGCGACCGGACGCCCCGCGGACTGGCGCGCGCTCGACGTCGCGACCGACGCCTCCGGGACCACGTTCCGGGCGTGCGGACCCGACGTCGACCTCCGCGTGCGGCTCCGCGTACTGGGCGCGCACCAGGTGCCGAACGCGCTGGCCGCGCTCGCCGCGGCGGTCGGCTCCGGGGCCGATCCCGCGGCCGCCGTGCGCGGGCTGGAGGGCGTCCACGCCCTGCCCGGGCGCCTGGAGGTCGTCGACGCCGGACAGCCCTTCCTCGCCCTGGTCGACTTCGCCCACAACGTCGGCGGCCACCTGCGGGTGCTGCCGTTCCTGCGCCGGATCACGCCGGGCCGGCTCGTCGTCGTGCTCGGGGCCACCGGCGGGCGCGACCGCAGCAAGCGCACCGCCCTGGGCCGCTGCGTCGCCGAGCGCGCCGACCTCGTGGTGGTCACCGACGAGAGCCCGCACGACGAGGAGCCCGCGGCCCTGCGCGCGGCGGTCGCGGCGGGCGCCCACGGCGCCCGGGGAGCCCGCGTGGTGACGCGCCCGGGCCGGCGCGCCGCCATCGCCCACGCCGTCGGCGCGGCCGGGCCCGGGGACACCGTGCTCGTCGCCGGCCGGGGCGCCGACCCGGCGCTCGTGCGGGCGGACACGGCGGAACCCTTCGACGACCGGGAGGTCCTCCTGGGTGCGCTGCGCGCCGTCCTATGAGCGCCGGAGCCGCGCCTTCTGCACCTTCCCCATCGCGTTGCGGGGCAGTTCCTCGACCACGACGACCTCGCGGGGCCGCTTGTGCTTCGAGAGCCGCTCGCCCACGAAGTCCATCACCGCCTGCGCGTCGACGGCGCCGTCCGGGCACACGACGTGGGCGACGATGCGCTGCCCGAGGTCGTCGTCGGGCTCCCCGACGACGGCGGCCTCGCTGATGCCCTCGTAGGCCAGCAGGGCGGTCTCCACCTCGCCCGCGCCGATGCGGTAGCCGCCGGACTTGATGAGGTCGACCGAGCGGCGGCCGACGATGCGGTGGTAGCCGGTCGCGTCGACGACGGCGGCGTCGCCGGTGCGGAACCACCCGTCGTCGGTCCAGGTGCCGGCGGTCGCCTCCGGCCGGTTGAGGTAGCCGTCGAACAGGCACGCGCCGCGGACCTGCAGCTCGCCGATCGACTCGCCGTCGGCCGGCACGTCCTCGTCGGTCACGCGGGTCTCCCCGGCTGCGTCGTCGCTGTCCTCGGTCACCGCCCGCAGGCGCGCCTCGACGCCCTCCACCGGCACCCCGACCCACCCGGCGCGGCGCTCGCCGTCGGCCCGCACGGCCAGCGTGATCATGGTCTCGCTCATGCCGTAGCGCTCCACGGGCGCCTGCCCCGTCAGCTCCCGGATGCGCTCGAACACCGGCACCGGGAGCGGCGCGGACCCGCTCACGAGCAGGCGGGCGTCGGTCAGCGCGGCCGCCGCGGCGGGGTCGTTGCCGATGCGCGACCAGACGGTGGGCACCCCGAACAGGAGCGACCCGCCGTGCTCGGCGACGGCGGCGGCGTAGTTCTCCGGGGTCGGACGACCGGTGTGCACCAGCCGGGAGCCGGTGCGCAGCGCCCCGAACACCCCGAGGACCAGCCCGTGCACGTGGAACAGCGGCAGGCCGTGGGCGAGCGTGTCGGCGTCGGTCCAGGCCCAGGCGTCGGCGAGGCCGTCGAGCCCGACCGCCATCGCGTCGGCGGAGAGCAGCACGCCCTTCGGCGAGCCCGTCGTGCCGGACGTGTAGAGGATGAGCGCGGGCCCGTCGCCCGCGGCCTCGGACACGGCGTGGCCCGCACGGCGCGAGAGGTCGACCCGGCGAGCGGTGAGCGTGACGTCGCGCGGCTTCTCGCCGAACCACGTGGTCGCGCCCGAGTCGGTGAGCACGTGCGCCCGCTCGGCCGGCCCGGAGTCGGGCGGGACCGGCACCACGGGCGCGCCCGCGAGCAGGCAGCCGACGATCGCGACGACGGTCTCCGCGGTCGGCGTGGCGCCCACCGCGACCGGCGACCCCGGGGCGCTCCGGTCGGCGATCTCGTCGGCCACCACCGCCGCCGCCCCCAACAGCTCCGGACCGGAGAACGCGGTGTCGCCGATCCGGACCGCCTCGGGATCGTCGAGGCCGCCGTCGAGCAGCGCGCGCAACAGGGGCACCGAAGGACCTCCAACACCTCATCGGGGAGCGGAGCACATTCTCACGCGCCCGGCCCCCGGCGCGCGCGCAACCTCCCGTACCCCGGAACGTGCGCCGCGGACGTGCCATGATGCGCCGGGTGACCCCGGGGCCCGCGCGCGCACGGCCGTCGCTGCTCTACGCGGTCAAGCAGGTCGAGCTCATCGTCCGTGCCCGCCTCGACGAGCTGCTGCGCGACTCGGGTGTGACCGCCCTGCAGTACACGGCCCTGACCGTCCTCGCGGCCCGCGACGGGCTCACCTCCGCCGAGCTGGCCCGGAACTCCTTCGTCACCCCGCAGGCGATGGCGGACCTGGTGACCGCGCTCGAGCGCGGCGAGCTGATCGTGCGGCACCGCAACCCGCACAACCGCCGCCAGCTGCTCATCTCGCTGACCCCCGCGGGCCACGACCTGCTCGCGCGCTACGCGGCGCCGGTGGCGGCCATCGAGGAGCGGATGGTCCACGATCTCGACGACGACGAGCGCGAACGCTTCCGCGGCTACCTCAACGCGGCGCGGGCCTCACTGGCCCAGTGAGCGGCGCAGCGCCGGCTTGTCGAGCTTGCCCGTCGGGTTGCGCGGCAGCGTGTCGACGACCTCGACCGTCCGCGGGGTCTTGAACCGGGCGAGCCGGCCGTCGAGCCACGCCAGCAGGTCCGCCGGCGTCGTCGTGCCGCCCTCCGCGAGGACGACCCACGCGTGCCCGACCTCGCCCCAGCGGTCGTCGGGAACCCCCACCACCGCGGCGTCCACGACCTCCGGGTGGCCGGCGAGCACCCCCTCGACCTCGGCCGGCGAGACGTTCTCGCCGCCGGAGATGTAGAGGTCCTTCACGCGGTCGACGATCCGGTGGAAGCCGTCGTCGTCGACCTCGGCCACGTCGCCGGAGCGGAACCAGCCGTCGTCGAAGGCCGCGGCGGACTCGTCCGGCCGTCGCCAGTAGCCGGCGACGACGTGCGGGCCACGGACGAGGATCTCGCCCGCCTCCGACCGCGCGACGTCGGTGAAGAAGTGCGGGCGGCCCGCCGTCCCGGCCTTCGAGCGGGCGTGCGCGGGGTCGAGCAGCAGGACGCCGGGCGCGGCCTCGGTCATGCCGTAGCCCTGCAGGAAGGCGGGGCCCCGTCCCGTGTAGACGTCGAGCAGGCCCGGCGGCACGGGGGCGCCGCCGCAGAGCAGGTAGCGGACGCTCGACAGGTCGGCCCCGGCGAAGCGCGGCGAACGGGCGATCGTCGCGAACATGGTCGGGACGCCGAACATGACCGTGACCCGCTCCCGCTCGACGAGGTCGAGGGTGCGGTCGACGTCGAACGCCTGCTCCAGCACGAGGGTGCCGCCCTTGAGCAGCACCGGCAGGCAGGTCATGCCCAGCGCCGCGGCGTGGAACAGGGGCGCCGAGAGCAGGCACACCTCGTCGGAGCGCAGGTCCACGTCGACGACGACGTTCAGCGCGTTCCACGTCAGGTTCGCGTGCGTGAGGCACGCCGCCTTGGGCCGGCCGGTCGTGCCGGAGGTGAACATGAGGACCGCGAGCGCGTCGGGGTCGGCGTCGACGAGGTCCGCGCGGTCGTTCGTCGCGATCAGGTCGTCGTAGGCGCCGCCGACCTCCAGTGCAAGCAATGCGTCGCTGCTTGCACTGGGTGCAAGCAGCGACGCATTCCTGTCATCGAGGGTGACCACGACCCGCGGCGTCGTGTCCGACAGCGCGAACGCGATCTCGGCGGCGGCGAGCCGGGTGTTGAGCGGGACGAAGACCGCGCCCAGACCCGTCGTCGCGAACATCGTCTCGACGAAGGCCGGGTGGTTCGGGCCGAGGTAGGCGACGCGGTCGCCGGGCCCGACGCCGAGCCCGCGCAGGCCGGCGGCGAGGCGCCGGACGCGGTCGTCGAGCTCGGCGTAGGTGACCCGGGTGGAGCCGTGCACCAGGGCCACGCGCTCCGGGGAGTTGCGGGCGCGACGGGCGGTCCAGGTGCCGAGGCCGGGCGGCGGGGTCATGACCGCTCGTACGCCCCCAGGCCGGGCCGGTAGGTCTTGGCGTCGAGGAACTGCGTGAGCCCCTGCTGCTTGCCCTGCTCCGGGTCGTGCCCGGTCGCGGCGTCGAGCTTGGCGTACAGGTAGTCCTCGGCGACGTCCCACGACATCTGCCGCACCTTCTTCACCCCGACCTTCGCCGCGCGCAGCACGTGGGTGTTCATGCCCGCCAGCCTGGCGGCCACCTCGACGGTCCGCGCGCGGAGCCGCTCGCCCGGCACGGCCTCGTTGACCAGGCGCATCGCGGAGGCCTGCCGGCCGTCGAAGCGCTCGCCGGTCATGACGTACCACTGGGCGTCGCGCGCCGGGATCGTCTCGGCCAGCGCCCGGGAGACCAGGCCGCCCGGCGGGATGCCCCAGTTGACCTCGGAGAGCCCGAAGCTCGCGTCCTCGGCGGCGATCGCCAGGTCGCAGCACACGAGCGGGGTGAAGGCGCCGCCGAAGCACCAGCCGTTGACCATCGCGATCGTCGGCTTCGCGAAGTGGATCAGCCGGCGCCACTGCCACTCGGCCGAGTCCCGGCGCGCCCGGATCTCCACGTGCGGCGGGGCGGCGTCGACCTCGCGGAAGTACTCCTGCAGGTCCATCCCCGCCGACCAGGCGTCGCCGCGGCCGGTGAGCACGACGACCCGCACGTCCTCGGCGCCCTCGAGCCAGTCGAGCGCCGCGATCATCTCGCGGTTGAGGGTCGGGTTCATCGCGTTGCGCTTGTCGGGCCGGTCGAAGAACAGCCAGCCGATGCCGGCCTCCTCCGGGCCCTGCCCGACCTCGATCGCGACGGTCTCGAACGACGGCGGCGTGCTCATGCCCGGGACATTAACAGGAAACCTGATAATACGGGAGGGGTCCGACGACGGGTCGGTGCCGGCCGTCCGATCCCAACGGCACCGGGCGCACTCAGCTCGCCCCCGTGCCACGGGAACCGCGAGCCGACCCGACCCGACCGACCGGGACGCTCAGGAACGCCCGGTCGACACCGGCTCCGGCACCGATCCGCCGTCGGGAATCTCGGGGACCTCGGGGACCTCGGGGACCTCGGGGACCGGCACCGCACGCCGGGAGCGGCGGGCGTCGACGAGCACCGCGAGCACGACGCCGCCGACCAGCGTGATCTCGCCGGCGAGCTGCAGCGGGCCGGGGACGCCGCCCTCGACGATCGCGGCGAACACGAAGCCCCAGGCGGTCTCCAGCGCCATGAGCTGGGACACGAGGACCGGCGAGAGGTGTCCGGCGGCCGCGTGCCAGAGGCGGACGGCGAGCCAGGAGGACACGAGGCCGAGGAACAGCACCACGACGAGCGCCCGCAGGGGCTGCGCCGGGACCCCGTCGACGAGGAGCAGGGCGGCCGCGGCCGGCAGGGCGAGGGCCCCCGCGGCGAGGCCCTGGGCGGCGGCGAGGACGGGGGCGATGTCGGGGCGGTCGTGCAGGAGCTTGTGGGAGTCCAGGCCGTACCAGGACCACGAGATCAGGGCGAGGACGGCGAGGGCGAGCCCGACGAGCGCCTCGAGCGACCAGTCCTGACCGGGCCCGACGTGCAGCAGCACCTGCCCGAGCGCGACGAGGACGAGCGCGGGGACGAGCCCGGCGACGCGACCGGTGCCGCGCGCGGAGACCAGGGCCATGACGACGGGGACGAGGCCGATGGTGGCGACGGCGACGGTGGGGCCGGCCAGCCGCACGGAGACGGCGACGAGGGCGTAGTAGAGGACCGAGCCGGTCAGGGCGTGGGCGATCACGCGGCCCCAGGGGACGTCGGCCCGCAGCACCCGGCGGACCTGGGGCAGCGAGACCGCCCCGAACGCCACGAACCTCCCGGTCGCCAGCAGCAGGGCCGGGGCGAGCGGCGCCAGTCCGGGCGCCACGAACACCGCTCCCCACGCCGCGCCGGCGACCACCATCGCCAGCAGGGCCACGTTCCTCGTCATGACACCATCGTGCGTCGATCATGGTGGGCGATGCCGGGCGACTTCCGCGGCACGACGGCGAGCAGGTGCATGATTCCGTCATGACCGCCGCGTCCGATGGACGAACCACCCAGCTCGACCGCGTCGACCGGTTGATCCTGGCCCACCTCGTCGACCACGGGCGGTCCAGCCTGGCCGACCTCGCCGAGGCCGTGACCGTCTCGGCGTCCTCCGCGCAGCGGCGGTTGCGCCGCCTCGAGACCGAGGGCGTGATCCGCGGGTACCGGGCGGTGCTGGACCCGGAGGCGATCGGGCGGGCGCTCGTGGTGCACCTGTCGGTGGTGCTGGTCGACCACACCGCGGACACGGTCGGGCGCTTCGAGCGCTGGATCGTCGACCTCGACGGCCTCGTGAGCTGCCACCACGTGACCGGCGACGTCGACTACCTGATGCGGGTCGACGTGGCCGACGTGCACGCCCTCGACGTGCTGCTGCGCCGCACGCTCGCCCAGATCCCCGGCGTCGCGCGGTTCACGACGATGGTCGCGACGTCGGGGCTGGTCGACCGGTTCACGAACATGTGAGCTTCGCTCTGGTGAGCAGAAAGGGTCGCCATAGCGACCCTTTCTGCTCACATGCCGAGGGGCACGCCCCGGTAGTTCTCGGCGATCGCGGTCCGGTACGCCTCGGACTGCGCGACCAGCCGCAGGTGCGAGAGCGCGAGCTGGTCGTCGAACGGGTCCGCGTCGGGGTCGCGGTGCAGCATCGTCGTCATCGTCCAGCTGAAGTGCTCGCCCCGCCACACCCGGCGCAACGCGGTGTCGGAGTAGGCGTCGAGCAGCTCCTGCGAGCCGTCGGCCACCCAGGACGAGATCGCCCCGGCCAGCACCCGGACGTCGGCGACGGCGAGGTTGAGCCCCTTCGCCCCGGTCGGCGGGACGATGTGGGCGGCGTCGCCGGCCAGGAAGAGCCGGCCGTGGCGCATCGGCTCGGCGACGAACGAGCGCATCGGCGTGACGCTCTTGTCGGTGACCGGGCCGCGGTTCAGCCGGAACGAGCCGTCCC
The DNA here is from genome assembly GCF_021026295.1 of Actinomycetospora soli. GTDB lineage: Bacteria > Actinomycetota > Actinomycetes > Mycobacteriales > Pseudonocardiaceae > Actinomycetospora > Actinomycetospora soli. The sequence goes on along the minus strand of NZ_JAJNDA010000009.1, from coordinate 198,775 downwards.
CGAGCGCGGTCCGCACCTCGAGCTCGTCCCAGATGGCCTCGTCCGACCACGACGACGGGTCGGTGTCGTTCGGTACCTGGATGTAGGCCCGGGTGACCGAGGGCGAGCGCATCGAGAGCAGCGCGAACCCGCGCTCGTGCCGGGCGTAGACCAGCTCGTCCGACGACGGCGGCGCGTCGGCGAGGATCCCCAGCCAGGAGAAGGGGTAGACGCGCTCGTAGGTGCGCACGGCGTCGTCCGGGATCGCGCGGCGTGCCACCCCGTGGAAGCCGTCGACCCCGACCACGACGTCCGCGCGCAGCTCGTGCTCGGCGCCGTCGTACCGGTAGCGCACGAGCGCCTCGCCGTCGCGGGACAGCGGCCCGTCGACCTTGTCGACGGCCAGGACCTCGGCGGAGAACAGCAGCGGCTCGCCCTGCTCGAGGCGCAGCGCGACGAGGTCCTTCACGACCTCGGTCTGCGCCCAGATCATCACGTGGCGCCCGGTCAGGGCCTGCATGTCGACGTGGATGCGCTCGCCGTGCACGTGGAAGGCGAACCCGTCGTGCGGCATCCCCGACTCGACCATGCGGGCGTCCGCGCCGACCTCGCGCAGCGCGTCGACCGTGCCGTGCTCGAGGATGCCGGCCCGCTGGCGCGACTCCACCCGCTCGCGGGGACGCGACTCCAGCACCACGGAGTCCACGCCCCGCGCCCGCAGCAGGTGGGCGAGCATGAGGCCCGCGGGCCCGCCGCCGACGATCGCGACGGTGGTCCGGTCCGGGGCGGTCACGACGAGGCCCCGTCGACGGTCGCGCCCGACTCGGCCGCGTCGCCCCCGACGAGGTCGAGGAACACCGTCTCCCCCGGGCCCTGCAGCCGGATGTCGAACCGGTAGCCGGGCCCGCCGAACCAGCCGTCGGGCACGGCCATGAGCGTGGCCGCGCGCGTCTCGGGCAGCGCGGACAGCAGCGGGTCCGCGGCGTTCGCCTCGGTGTGGTTCGGGAAGTAGACGCGCGTGAACAGGTGGTGCAGCAGCCCGCGGGCGAACACCGTGACGGCGAGGTGCGGCGCCTCGGGCGACCCCGTGATCGGGCCGGGCCGCAGGGTGCGCACGACGTAGTCCCCGGCGCGGTCGGTCGGCACGCGGGCGAAGCCGGTGAAGGACCGGCCGTCGCGGGCGAGCGAGCCGGCCCGGACCGGGATGCGGCCGTCGGGGCCGGCCTGCCAGAACTCGAGCAGCGCGTCGGGCACGGGCGAGCCCGCACCGTCGCGCACGGTGCCGTGCAGCGAGATCGCGCCCGCGGTGCCGGGCGGCACGACGTCACCGCCGCCGTCGAACGGGAGGCCGAAGGCGAAGAACGGGCCGACGGTCTGGGAGGGGGACGGATCCAGGGTCATCTCACACCTCGTCCGGGTCGGGCGGGGTCGCGCCGGGGCCGTCGAGGACGATGTCCCACTGGTAGCCCAGCGCCCACTCGGCGACGGTCGTGTCGTGGTCGTAGCGCGCGACCAGGCGCTGCTGGGCCTTCTCGTCGGTGACCGAGGAGAAGATCGGGTCGAGCGCGAAGAGCTGGTCGCCCGGGAAGTACATCTGCGTGACGAGGCGCTGCGTGAACGCCGTCCCGAACAGGGAGAAGTGGATGTGGGCCGGCCGCCACGCGTTGTGATGGTTGCGCCACGGGTAGGCGCCCGGCTTGATCGTGACGAAGCGGTAGCGCCCGTCGTCGTCGGTGAGGCAGCGGCCGCCGCCGGTGAAGTGCGGGTCGAGCGGGGCCGGGTGGCGGTCGCCGTCGTGGGCGTAGCGACCGGACGCGTTGGCCTGCCAGACCTCGACGAGCTGGTTGCGGACCGGGCGGCCGTCGCGGTCGAGCACCCGCCCGGTCACCACGATGCGCTCGCCGAGCGGCTCGCCGGTGGAGTGCAGCGTCAGGTCGGCGTCGCTCGGCCGGACGTCCTTCGCGCCGAAGACCGGCGCCGTCAGCTCGAGCAGGCTGGGCGGGGCGACGACCAGCGGCTGCGACGGCGCCCGCAGGCTCGTCGAACGGTAGGGCGCGAAGGCCCGGTCGGGGTGTCCGCCGCGCTGCGGGTCGACGGCGGAGGCCTCGCGGATCGCGTCCGTGACCTCGTCCTGCTCCGTGCGTCGGCGCTCGGGTGCTGCTGGGCTCACACCGCTCAGGGTGGCGGGGATCCCGGGGCTGCGAGAGGCTGGCTTCCGTCCACCGGAAGCAAAGGAGCCGACGGTGACCCCCGACGTCCCGGAGCCCGCTCCGTCCCGGCCGGTCGGCCGCCCGCCGCGGCCCGGCCTGCCCGCGGGCAGCGGTCTGACCTCCTCGCGCGCACGCCGCGGCCCCCGCTCCGGCGGCGACACCGTGACCGGCCGCGTCTTCTCGATCCTCGAGGTGTTCGATCACGACCACACGGCCCTGACCCTCACCGAGATCGCCCGCGCCGCGGCCCTGCCGGTGTCCACCGCGCACCGCCTCGTCGGCGAGCTCGCGGGCTGGGGCGCGCTCGAACGGGGCGGCGACGGCGCCTACCGGATCGGGCTGCGGCTGTGGGAGGTCGGCTCCCTCGCCCCGCGCAGCATCGGCCTGCGCGAGCGCGCGATGCCGTTCCTCGAGGACCTCTACGAGGCCACCCGGCAGAACGTGCAGCTCGCGGTGCGCGACGGCCACGAGGGGGTCTACGTCGAGCGCCTCGCCCACCCCGACGCCGTCCGGCTGCTCTCCCGCGTCGGTGGGCGGTGGCCGCTGCACGGGACGGGGGTCGGGCAGGTGCTGCTGGCGTTCGCGCCGCCGGTGGTGCAGGAGTCGGTGCTCGCGAGCACGCTCACCTCGTTCACCGCCCGGACGATCACCGACCCGGCCGTCCTGCGCCGCACGCTCGCCGGCATCCGCCGCGACGGGGTGGCCGTCTGCGACGGGATGATCGACCTCGCCTCGCTCTCGGTCGCCGCGCCGGTGCGCGGGGAGGCCGACGCCGTCGTCGCCGCGATCTCGGTGGTCGTGCCCTCGCCGTCGACCCCCGGCGGGATCGAGCCGCGGACGCTCGTCCCGGCGGTCCGCGCGGCGGCCCGCGGCATCTCCCGCGCGCTCGGTGCACCTACCCCCACCCGGACGCAGCGGGCGGTCCGTCCGGAGGTACCCCGCCCGTCGTCGTGAACGCAGTGTGAGGTCTACTACCCGGTACTCGAGTTCCCGGGTGACAGGAGACCGACATGCGTCCGTTCCCGACGACGCCTCGCTGGGCCCGGGCGCTCGGCGCCGGCGTGCTCGGACTGGCCCTCGCGGCCGGCCTCGCGGCACCCGCCGCGGCGGCGGCACCCGCCGTCGTACCGGCACCCGCCTGGTCGTCCAGCAGCGGCGGACCCGCGTTCACGGTGCCCCAGTCGCGGCTCGACGCGGCGGTCGCGTGCGGGCCCGGGACGACGAACACCTCCCGGCCGGTCGCGCTGTTCATCCCGGGGACGACGCTGACCCCGGAGGAGAACTTCTCCTGGAACTACTTCCGCGCGTTCCGCGCCGCGGGGCGGCCGTACTGCTCGGTCGAGCTGCCCAACCACGCGATGAGCGACATCCAGGTCTCCGCGGAGTACGTCGTCAACGCGATCCGCACCGTGGCGGCGCGCAGCGGGCAGAAGGTCGCCGTCGTCGGCTTCTCGCAGGGCGGCATGATCGGCCGCTGGGCGCTGAAGTACTGGCCGGACACCCGGAACCGGACCGCGTCGGTCATCGGGATCGACCCCTCCAACCACGGGACGCTGGACTCCTACCCGGTGTGCACCGTGGGGTGCGCCCCGTCGATCTGGCAGCAGGCGACGTTCTCGCGGTTCCTCGACGCGCTCAACGCCGGCGGGGAGACCTTCGCCGGCATCAACTACACGTCGATGTGGACCCCGACCGACGAGGTCGTCGTCCCCAACCTCCCGCCGGCCGAGAGCTCGCGGCTCGACACCGGCGCGGGCGGTCGCGCCAACATCTCGACCTTCGACGTCTGCCCCGGCCACCTCGCCGAGCACCTGTCGATGGGCTCGATCGACCCGGTGGCCTACGCGCTCGTGGTGGACGCGCTCGACCACGGAGGGCTCGCCTCCGCCGCCCGCATCGACCGCGCCGTGTGCCTGCAGCCCTTCCAGCCCGGCGTCGACCCCGTGACCGGACCGGCCCGGTTCGCCGCCTACGCCGCGGGCGCCGCCTACCAGATCGCCACGTACCCGCGCGTGTTCGCCGAGCCGCCGCTGAAGGCGTACGCGACGGCGGGCTGACCCGCACTCCGGTGCCAGCAATGCTGGCACCCGCAGGGCGCTACTCCAGGTCCGCCCGCTCCGCCTCGGCCTGGTCCAGCGCGCGGCGCGCCTCGTCGGCGGCGGCGTCGGCCTCCTCGGCGGCCCGCCGGGCGGCGTCCAGGGCCTCGCGGGCGGCCGTCTCCTCGGCCTCGGCGCGCTCGAGCCGCTCCCGGAGCGACTGCGCCGCCGCGGCGGCCTCGTCGTGGTCGGACCCGGCCTGGTCGGCGCGGTGCCGGGCGCGCTCGGCGGCGCGGGCGGTGTCGTCCCGCTCCTCCCGGGCCCGCTCGACGGCCCGGTCGGCCGCCTCACGGGCCCGCTCGCGTTCCGCCTCCGCGGGGTCCGGCCCGGGCTCCGGTTCCGGCTCCTCCTGACGACGGGGTGCCGGTCGCGGCGCCGTCGACCCGCGGGGCGGGGGCCGACGCGTGGTGCCGCCCGCACCGCGCGCGGTCGAGCCGCCCGTGAAGCCCACGCCCGGTTCGAGCGCGGTCGTCAGGCGCCCGGCCGCGAACGCCCGCGCGGCCTCCGGGTCGGCGAGCGCGGCGGCGATCGTCTGCTCCAGGTCACGCGCGACCGCGTCGCCGACCTTCTCGCCGTCCTCCCGCGCGAGCCGGCGCGCCCGCGCGACGAGCGCGCCGACCAGCTCCCGGCGCTGCCCGGTCAACGTCCGCAGCGCGTCACCGGAGAGCGTCTCCTGGGCCTGCCGGAGCTGCCCGCCGAGCTCCTCCAGGGCGCCGACCTCGTCGGGTGACTCGCGGGCCAGGACGTTCGCCAGCCACGCCCCGAGCGACGGCTTGCGCAGGGCCCCGATCGCGGTGGCCGTCTCCTTGTCCTTGACCGCCCTCGCCGCCTTGACCAGCTCCGTGCGGCGCGGCACGAAGTGGTCGGGGTGCAGCCCGTAGAGCTCGTCCGCCGCGTCCTCGAACCCCGGGCCCTCCGCCTCCTCGCTCACGGGGCGCATCCTGCCCGGTCGCACCCGCCGTCGTCATGATCATCGAGCACCGTCGGCGGTCGCGGGGCCCGATCGGCCGCTGCAAGTGCCCGCCCGGCCGCCCCGGGACCTACGCGGCGACTCGTGAGCGCGGGTCGGTGAGCGCGTCGACGTCCTCGGCGAGCAGGTGCAGCTGAGTGGCGAGCCGGGCCGCCCCGGCCGCCCACGACTCGGGGTCCGTGGCGGCGAGGCCGTCGGCGACGTCGTGCGCGGACCGGGTGCCGTCGGGCGTCGGGTCGGTGTCGCGCGGGTGGTCGGCCAACGCCGCGACCACGGCGGCCAGCTCGGACACCCCGTCCACCAGCCTCGCGGGCACCTCGTCGCCCCGGGCGACGACCTCGGCCGCGGTCCGCGCGAGCAGCACCGACCCGGCGTGGACGTACTCCAGCCCCTCGAACCGTCGCTGCATCGCCGCGAGGGCGGCCCGCTCGCGCCGGCCGCGCAGGGTGGTGCGGGCCAGCCGGTTCGACGTGGTCCGCGCGTCGAAGAACTCCGCCACGTCGTCGTGCCCGCCCCGCAGGCTCTCGGCCGCGTCCCGCAGCTCCTCCGACGTGCCCGAGCGCAGCCCGGACCCGACGTCGTGCAGGCCGTCGGCGATCCGCCGCAACGCGGCGGTGACGGCCTCGCCGAGCTGCCGGGTGGGGCTCGGTGAGACGAGGACCTGGCTGACGACGAGCGCGAGCGCGCCGCCGATCAGGGCACTGGCGAGCCGGGTCCAGCCGGCCTGGGACGAGCCGATCCCGACGACGAGCAGCGCGGCGATCCCGGACTGCAGCAGCGCGAGCGGGTTGATGCTGCCCAGCGACACGACGAGCATCCCGACGACGACCGCCGCCCCGACCTGCAGCCAGCCGCTGCCGAGCACGACCTTCGCGAGCTCCCCCACCGCCACCCCGGCGACGACGCCGAGCAGCAGTCGCAGCGCCCGCGGCCCCCGCGCGGCGGGCGCGTCGGTGAGGCAGACGACCGCCGCGATCGGGGCGAAGATCGGCGCGGGCTGGCGCAGGACCAGCTGGGCCACGACGAAGGCGGCCACCGCCGTCGCCCCGTCCAGCGCGATCCGCACCCACGCCTGACGCACCCGGGTCCAGGCACGCTCCGCCAGTCCGTTCAGCACCGGCCGGAGGTACCCGCTGCCCCGGTCGCTACCCGTGCAGCTCCGCCGTCTCCGCCCCCGCCTCGGACGCCTCGGCCTCGACCTCGCGGGCCACCTGGTCGGCGGGCATGACCATCGCCACCGCGACGAAGAAGATCACCAGCGACCACACGGCCACGGCCAGCAGGTCGATCCACTCCGGGATGATCCCGGCGCCGTCGTACTGCCCGAGCGCGGAGATGACGAGGATGCCGCCGAGCCAGGGCAAGATCCAGCCGAGCGACCGCGGCTGGAGGTCCGTGCCGAAGAAGGCGAGCCCCTCGCGGGAGGCCCGGTAGGCGCGGTAGGCCGCGAACAGCACGAACCCGATGACGATCGCGACGGCGAGCTTCCAGTCGGTCGTCCAGCCCGACCAGTAGATGATCTCGTTCGCGGCGATGAACGAGAGCGGGGCGATGACGGTCGCCGCGGGCATCCGGTAGGGCCGCGGCCGGTCGGGGTCGACCTTGCGCAGTGCCGCGAGGGTCAGCGGGGCGAAGCCGTACATGATCACGGTGGCCGAGGTGACCAGCGAGACCAGGGACTGCCAGCTCGGGAACGGCGCGAACGAGATGGGCCCGACGACGAGGGCGACGAGCGTGGAGACCCACGGGATGCCGCGTCGGGAGATCTTCGCGAGGCCCTTCGGCGCGAACCCGGTCTGGCCCAGGGCATAGGACAGACGCGCCGAGGTCGCGACGTAGACGAGGCCGGTCCCGGCCGGCGAGATGAACGCGTCGACGTAGAGCAGGATCGAGAGCCAGGTCAGGCCGAGCGCCCCGGCGATCGTCACGTAGGGGCCGAAGTCGCCCTCGCCGATCGGGTTCTCCCAGCCGGCGGCGAGGGCGGCCGGGTCGAGGGCGCCGACGAAGGCCACCTCGAGGGCGAGGTAGATGACGACGCCGAGCGCGACCGCGCCGATGAGGGCCCGCGGCAGGTCCTTCTGCGGGTTGCGCGCCTCGCCGCCCATCTGCGCGGCCTGCTCGAAGCCCTGCAGGGCGAAGACCACGCCGAGCGGGAGGGCCGCGAACACGCCGTGCGCGCCGTAGGGGGCGAAGCCGCCACCGGCGGTGAAGTTGCTGCCGTGGAAGGCGACGAACACCAGGACGATCACGGTGAGGACCGGGATCGCGATCTTCCACAGCACCGTGATCCGGTTGGTCTCCGCGAGCAGCGCGACCCCGGCCAGGTTGACGAGGGTGAACACCACCATGAGGGCCGCTGCGACGAGCAGCCCGAGCCCGGTGAGGTTGCCGTCCTGATCGACGAAGCCGTGGACGAGCTGGTCGAGGTAGGACAGCACCGCCTCCACCTCGATCGGCGCGATCGCCACCGCCTGGATCCAGCCGACCCAGCCGGCGGTGAACCCGGCGATCGCCCCGAACGCGAGACGCGGGTAGCGGGCGGTGCCGCCGGCGACGGGATAGGTGGAGCCGAGTTCGGCGTGCACGAGCGCCAGCAGGATGACGATCACCCCGGCGAGCACCCACGACAGGATCGACGCCCCGCCCGCCGACTTGGCCGCGGTCAGCGCACCGAGCAGCCAGCCCGAGCCGATGATCGACCCGAGCGAGATGAACATCAGGGCGCTGAAGCCGACGGTGCGGCGCAGGCCGGGTCCGGAGGCGACGGGGCGGTCGGCGACGGTGGACATGGGCGCTCCCGGGGCTCGCGCGGTGTTCGCGCCCGGGATGGTGCTCACCCGTGCGCCGCCGCGCGAGCCGGTCATCCGCCCCCTGACCAGGGGAAACCGGACCGGCCGGTGAACAACGGCGGAACAATCGGACAGCCCGTCACCAGAACGTCACGAAGATTCGCGCCCGTCAGCCGCCCGGGGGACCCGCCCCGTGACAGGAAAGCGTCGTTGCTGCCACCGGATGACAGCAACGACGCTTTCCTGCCGCCGAGGGACGAGGGACGAGGGACGAGGAACGAGGGACGAGGAACGAGGGACGAGGGGCGCCCTCAGCTCGCCAGCGACGGCCCGGCGTCGTCGTCGGCGAGCAGCTGCGCCTCCACCTGGGCCCGCAGCTGCGCGAGCGTGCGGGCGAGCAGCCGGGAGACGTGCATCTGGGAGATGCAGAGCACCGCGGCGATCTCGGCCTGGGTCTGCTCGTGGACGAAGCGCAGCGCGAGCATCGTGCGCTCGCGGCGGGGCAGCGACGCCACGAGGCCGTGCACGAGCGCGCGCACCTCCACCCGGTCGAACTCCGGGTCGACCGTGCCGAGCACGTTCACCAGCGAGGAGTCGTCGCCCTCGCCGAGGGTCTCGTCGAGCGACGCCGGGTGGTACGAGCCGTGCGCGGACACCGCCTCGGTGACCTCGTCGCGCGAGATCCCCAGGTGCTCGGCGATCTCGGCGGCCGTCGGGGCCCGCCCGAGGCGCTGCGAGAGCGTCGCCGTCGCGCCGCCGACCGCGAGGTAGCGGTCCTTGACGCTGCGCGGCGTGCGCACCGACCAGGCCGAGTCGCGGAAGTAGCGGCGGACCTCGCCCATGATCGTCGGCACCGCGTAGGACAGGAAGTCCCGTTCGCGGCCCGGGTCGAACCGGTCGACGGCGTGCATCAGACCCACCGTCGCGACCTGCTCGAGGTCCTCGGTCGGCTCGCCGCGCCGCGCGAACCGTCGCGCGATGTTGTGGGCGACGGGCAGGTAGGCCACCACGAGCCGACTGCGCAGGTCGGCGCGCCGCGGGTCGTCGGCCGCGTAGCCCGCGTGCTCGGCCAGCAACGGCGCGAGCGCGCGGTAGTCCTCCTCCGGTTTCCCGGATCTGCCCTGCTTGCCCTGGTGGGCCGTGGTCGTCGACGCCATGTCGTGCCCCCGCCACCGCGTCCGAGGCACGGCACGCCGCGCTCCGGCGCGGGAGTCCGAGCCTCGTCATCGCGGCTGCGGGCTGAACCGGAGGACTTCGAGCCGGGACAGCGTTCCAGCCGGGGACCACGCAACGCAAGGACCCGATCACACGGGCATCACACGCGGGAGGTGGTGGGAGCGGACCGGCCGGGGGGACGGCCGGCCCGCTCGACACCGTGGACACCCGGGGGGAGGGCGTCCACCGTGCCCCGCCGGAGACCGGCGGCCCGCGCACTATAAACGGATGTGTTGACGGCCACGAGCCCCACGTCGGCGGCGACTCACTCCACGGCGAGCACCACGTGGGAGGGGTGGGCGGCGTCGTGCAGCACCTCGCGCTCGCGCGGCACGAGCACCCGGCCGTCGCCCAGGGACGCACCCGTGCCGGGGTGCCGGGCGAACCGCGGGTGCGCCCCGCCGGAGACCTGCACGCGCAGGCGGTGCCCGGCGGCGAACCGGTGCCCGACCGGCCACAGCTCGACCTCGACCGCCACGGTGCCGTCGTCGGACGGGGCTGGGCTGCCGGGCCGGAGGCGCCGGATCCCGTCGGTCACGTTCACCGAGCGGCCGCTCGGATCGACGTCGCAGACCCGCACGAACACGTCGAGGTGCTCGACCTCGGCCCGCACGTGCACGGTGGCCCGGGCCGGACCGAGCGCCACGAGGTCGGCGTCGAGGACGGGACCGGTGAAGACGACGACGTCGTCGCGGGCCTCGAGCTCGGTCTGGTCCCGGGGACCGGACGCCCCGGAGAGGATCGGGCCCCCGACGGCGGGGGTGGGGTCGTTCGGGTCGTAGGTGATCCGGGTGCCGGCCCAGTAGGCGTCGTCGCGCGTCGGGAAGGTCGGCGGCTCGGTGCCGAGCCCGTGGTCGGTGCGCAGGTAGAACGCCTGCTCGCGGGTGTGGTCCGGCGGCCAGTCCTCGAGACGGCGCTCGCCCCCGCCGCCGGAGAGCTCGAGGTGCACCCGGGGCCCGTCGTCGGGAACGGCGTGCCCGAAGGTCTCGTCGAAGGTGCGCAGCGCGTCGCGGATGCCGGCGGCCATGCCGGCCGGGGTGGTGTGCACCCACGGGCCGATGCGCAGCAGCGGCCGGGCGCCGGCCGCCCGGAGCGCGGCGTGGTCGGCGAGCTGCCAGGGCAGGAAGATGTCCTGCCAGCCGCCGGTCATGCTGATCGCCACGCCGCGCCGACCGACCTCGCGCACGCCGCCGGCGTAGGACCGCTTGGCCCAGTAGGCGGAGTCCGGGTCGTCCTCGCGCAGCCAGTCCTGGAAGAAGTCGATCGGCACGCCCGCGGCGACGAGGTCGGCCTGCGCGAGGGGGATGGTGCCGAACCCGGCCTGCACCCGGTGGCGCACCGCCTCGACGAGGCGCCCGCGCAGCGACGGGTGGGTCATCATCGCGGCCCACGACAGGGCGTTGTCCAGCGAGAACGCGCCGCCGGGATAGGTCTGGTCGCGGAACTGCGAGGCGGTGACCAGGGTGCCCATCGCCGCGAGGGCGTCCCCGGCCTCGGGGGCGAGCGCCCACTGCGTGATGCCGAGGTAGCTCGGTCCGAGCGTGGCGATGCGGCCGTCGCAGAACGGCTGGGCGACGAGCCAGCGGACGGTGGCGACGCCGTCGTCGGCCTCGTCGAACGGCGAGAGCTCCCCCTCCGAGCCGGCCGTGCCGCGCACCGACTGCACGACGACGTGGTAGCCGCGCTCGGCGACGACGCGACCGAACACCTGGCCGACCCACCCGGCCCGGCCGTACGGGCTGCGGACGAGGACGACCGGGCCGCGGGTGACGCCGGCCGGGCGGTGGTGGTCGTGGCGCAGCACGGTCCCGTCCGGCATCGGGACCGCGACGTCCCGGGCGACGCGCACGCGCGGGACGCGGGGGGCGGGCAGTCCGATCCCGCGTCGCAGCAGTCGGGTGACGGGGCTCATGGGCTCCATCATGACGCGACGCCGATGTCAGCGGTGGCACACGGCTGCCACCCGACGTCGGCGGTGGGCCACCGCTGACGTCACCCCACCCTCCGGACTCGTCACTGACCGTTTCGTCCCCTTCACCGATCGTGTTCATCTCGTGTTCAACCACGTTCGGATGCGCACGACCCACCTCCGGGCGACGCTGCCGTCGTGACGCGCACCCCCCGTGGCGAGGCACCCGACGTCGGCGTGCCCGCCCACCTCGCCGAGCACATGACCGTCGCCGAGCAGCACGACTGGATCGCGGGCTTCCTGCGCCGCCACCCGGTCTCGCGGCGCAGCGCCCTCAAGCGCGGCTCCGGGGTCATCGCGGCGATGGGTCTGGCCTCCGCGCCGTGGACGCTGACGGCGTGCGCCTCGGCGGCGCAGGCGCCGTTGTCGGTCGTCGGCCGCCACCTGTCCTTCGGCGACGACCCGATGCGTTCGATGGCGATGGCCGGGGAGCTGACCGCCCCGCCGCAGGGCGCGGTCGTCGTCGACCTCGGGCAGAACGGCTCGTTCGGCGCACGGCTGCCCGTGGAGGTCCGCCGGCTCGTCTCCCAGGTGCCGCAGGCCGACGGGTCGATCCGGGCCGCCGACCAGTACTTCGTGCACGCGCTCGCCACCGGGCTGCAGCCCGGGCAGGCCTACGACTACCGCTTCCGGCTCGCCGACGGCACCACCACGGACACCGCGACCTTCCACACGGCGCCGCGGGAGCCGAGCGGACCGTGGAGCTTCACCGCCTTCGCCGACCAGGGCGTCGACATGGTGCCGCCGAGCGGGCTCTCCGGGTTCACCAACGCCTACTACAAGCCGGACGACACCCGGCGCACGATGACGCCCTCCACGTCGATGGTGGACCGGATCGCGACCACCCGTCCGGCGTTCCACCTGCTCGCGGGCGACATCTGCTACGCCGATCCCTCCGGGGAGGGACAGCCGGTGCGCAGCACCGGGACCTCGAAGTCGCCGACCGGCTTCGACTCGTTCGACCCCACCGTCTGGACCACCTACTTCGGGCTCATCGAGCGCAGTGCCGCCTCCACCCCGTGGATGTTCGCCACCGGCAACCACGACATGGAGGCCCTCTACGACGACAACCAGCGGCGCGGGGCCACGCACGGCTACGGCGGCCACGCGGCCCGGTTGGACCTGCCGCGGACCGGGCCGAGCGCCTGCCCCAGCGTCTACTCGATGCGCTACGGCAACGTCGGCGTGATCAGCGTCGACGCCAACGACCTGTCGACGGAGATCCCCACCAACGCCGGCTACTCGGACGGCGCGCAGGTCGCCTGGCTGCGGCAGACGCTGGGCCAGTGGCGCACGCCGAACTCGGGCGTGGACTTCGTCGTCGCGTTCTTCCACCACTGCGCCTACGCGACGTCCTCGACGCACGCCTCCGACGCCGGGGTGCGCGCCGCGGTCGCCCCGCTGTTCGACGAGTTCTCGGTCGACCTCGCGCTTCAGGGCCACAACCACCAGTACGAGCGCTCGAACCCGATCCGCGGGGGCCGCTCGACCACCCAGGCCCCCGACGGCGGGACGGTGCGCCCGGAGACCGACGGCACCACCTACGTCTGCGTCGGCTCCGGCGGGCGCCCGCGCTACTCCTGGCAGCCCGGCGAGGTCGACCGCTACCGCGGCAACCCCGCCCCGCAGGGCGACGTGAACGTGGTGAGCTACCAGGCGGTCGGCGAGGACGCGAAGATCCCGGACGCCGTCGACTGGTCGCAGGCGCGTTACCTCGACTACGCCTACGTGACGGTGGACGTGGTCCCGCCGCCGGGGCCCGGGCAGACCACGACGATGACGCTGCGGACGATCACCGACACCGGCACCGAGATCGACCGGGTCACGCTGGAGCGCCGTGCCGGGTGAGCCGGGTGAGCCGGGTCCGTCTCGCCCGATCGGTCCGCACCCGTGAGGATGAGCGCGTGCCCCGGCGTCATGCTGTCCTCGAGGTCCTCGCCGCCCGCCGCGCCGAGGGATCGGGCCCGGGCGACCGGACCGACGGCCACCGCGTCGCCCTCGCCATCGAGGGCGGCGGCAGCCGGGCCACGTACTCGTCGGGCATGGTCCTCGGCCTGGAGCGCCTCGGGCTGACCCGCTGCTTCGACGCGGTCTACGGCGCCTCCGCCGGGGCGCTCGCGGGGAGCTGGCTCGTCGGCGGCCAGACCGAGAAGTGCTGCGCGGGCTGGTGGGAGCCCGGGCTGATGGAGCGGGTGACCCGGCCCGTGCGCGGGCTGCGGGGCCGGCCCGTGGTCGACGTCGAGTACCTGGTCGAGACGGTCGGCGAGAAGATCGTCCCCGTCGACTGGCAGGCCATCGTCGACGCCGAGGTGCCGCTGCACCCGGTCGCCACCGACGTCGACACCGGCGACGCGCTCGACCTGCACGGCACCATCTCGGACCCGGTCTCGCTCAAGCTCGCGCTGCGGGCCTCGGCGAACGTGCCCCTGCTCGCCGGGCTGCCGATCGAGATCCACGGACGACGGCTGGTCGACGCGGCGGTCGCCGAGCCCCTCCCCTTCCACACCGCCCTCGACCAGGGCGCCACCCACGTCCTCATGCTGCGCACCCGGCGCGCCGACCAGGAGGCGATCGACGCCACGCGGCTGGAGAAGGCCCTCGTGACGCGGCTCGGGCAGGCCAAGGTGCCGGGGCTCGTGCACGTGCTCGGCAACCGGCTGGAGACCCGCCGGGCCGACGACGAGCGGCTGGCGGCGGCGAGCCTCGACGAGGGCAGCGAGCCGCCGCACCTGCTCGAGGTCCGCCCGCCCGAGGGTGCGGACACGATCAACCCGCTCGAGACCGATCCCGACCGGCTGCGCCGTGGCGTCGAGACCGGCTGCGACACGTTGCGGGCGCTGGTCGAGCCGGCCCTGGAGGTGCCCCCGGCCCGGGAGCGGACCGTCTCGTCATAGCCCCGCAGCGGGCTCACCCGCGCGCAGCGCACCTCCCCCGACGATCCGCGCCGCGTCCGCGCCGGCCTGCCGCTGCTCCCCCGCCGGGGCGTCCGGACCCAGGACGAGGACCGCGTCCGGGACCAGCGCGTGCCGCACCACCACGGCCCCGTCGTCGCCGATCCCGACGCCGACCTGCAGCCGCGAGTCCGCCGCGCCGCGCCGCGCGGCGGCGTCCGGGGACGACCCGGCGTCGGGCAGGAGCGCCGTCGGGACGCCCTGCTCCTCGGCCCCCGCTCGCACCTCCCGCAGCACTCCGGGCGGGGCGCCCGGGTGTGCGGCGACGACCACGGTCGGCGGGCCCTCGGCCGCGTCGCTCACGGGGCCACCAGGGCGGCCGCGTGGGCGTCGACGAGGCCCGCGGCGACGGCGTTGCGCGGCCCCTCGGTGCCGTGGACGTTGCCGATCCCGCACACCACGCCGTGCGGGGCGAGGGCGTCGGCCACCATCGCCGGGATCTCGAAGTCCAGCGCCGACCCGCCGAGCAGCACCACCGAGCCCAGCAGCCGCAGCGACCCCTGCGGTGCGACCTGGGCGAGCGCCCGCAGCGCGTTGACCACGAACACCCGCCGCTTCGCCTCCCGCCGCACCACGCGGACCGCCTCCACCGGCCGGCGCACCGGTACCGGGACGAGGCCCTCGGGAGTCACCGTCACCACGCGCCCGAAGACGTGCGGTGGCAGTGCCTCGGCGAAGAACTGCACAGAGCCGTCCTCGTGGCGGACGTGGAAGAAGCTCTCCACCTTCGCCAGCGGGTGCCGCTTCACCGACTCCGCGGCCTCCCGGTCGTCGAGGCCCAGCTCGGAGTCGATCAGCTTCGTCACCAGCTCGCCCGCGCCCGCGACGTGGACCGCGTCGGTCCGGCCGTCGCGGTCGAGCAGCGCCGCGTCGGTGGAGCCGCCCCCCATGTCGACGACGGCGATCGGGACGGCCGAGCCGGGGGTGGTCAGCGCGCCGCGGACCGCGACCTCGCCCTCCACCCCGCCGATCCGCACGTCGCAGCCCAGCGCCGCGGCCACCTCGTCGGCGACCGCCTGCATCCGGCTGCGCGAGGTGCGCACCATCGCCGCGAGCGCCACCGCGTTCTCCCGCGACACCTCGCCCGCGAGCCCGCCCTGCACGGTCACCGGCACCATGGTGTCGACGGCGAGGACGTCCCGGATCCGGATCTCCGCGGCCGGCTGCCCGGTCACGTCGACCATCGTGTCCCGGACCGCGGCGAGCATCCCGCCGACGTGCGTGCCGGGTTCCCCCGCCACGTCCTGCAGCGGCGCCACCCGGCCGATCGCGGCCATGATCGCGTCGGCGCCCTCGTCGACCCCCACGTCGATCGAGCGGGTCGCCCCGGTGACGGTGAGCGTCCCGACCGGGATGCGCCGGTCGGTCACGTCGCCCTCGGGGGTCCGCACGACGACCGCCGAGCGGGTCCCCGCGAGCGCCCGCGCCACCGGCGAGACCTGGCGGGTCTGCTCGGCGTCGAGGGAGAACGTCGACGCCAGGCCGTAGGAGTCCGCGAGCGTGCGGATCGTCCGGCCCGGCGGCGCCACCTCGACCGCCGCGAGCATGCCGAGCGGCACCCGGTCCACGGCGGCCACCTCGTCGACGACCGGGACGCGGCGGTCGAGCCGGTTCGCCACGAGCACCGCGTCGTCGCCGTGCAGCACCGCGGCCACCACGTCGACGCCCCGCTCGACCGCGCGGTTGAGCGCGTGCGCCACGTCGTCGAAGTCCGCGCCCGCGCCGACCACCACGACGACGGGTCCGTCCTGTCCACCCAGCTCGTCCAGGGCCACCGTCGTCCCGACCCCGAGGCCCTCGCCACCGGGGGTCTCCGGGTTGTGGCCGATCATCGTCGACTCGGTGATGATCGTCTCGGAGATGGTCTCCATGGCGAGGCCGCTGATGACCGGCGTCGCCTCGTTGAGCAGCACCGTGTCGACCACCGCCCCCGGCCGGCCGGCGGCCTCCAGGGCCCGCCGGACGGCGGTGACCACCCCGGCCGCGTTGGCCGGGGTGCCCTTCACCCCCGTCGTCGGGGTGAGCGACGCGGCGAGCCGCTCGGTCTCCCGCCCCTCGTCCACCTCGGCCGCGCAGGCCTCGGTGGTGGAGTTGCCGACGTCGACGCCGACGACCAGTCGCACGTCAGTCGACCCGCGTGATGACCGGCTCGACCTCCACCGCCGCCCGCGCGTGGTCGATGCACTCGAACTCCTTGAGGTGCAGCAGCGCGGCCTTGGCCTGCCAGCGGGGGCGGGCCATCTGGTCGTTGCGCGTCGGCACCGGGCGCGGCGAGCGGCTCTGCGCGTACTGCGCGGCGTTGGCGCCGATCATCCGGAACACCTCGGCGTCGAGGAGCGGCGCCTGCGGGAAGAGCTCGAGGTTGGACAGCCGGGCGAGGTCGCGCTGGTGGATCACGGTGGTCCCCCGGGCGAGGATGCCGACGGCGATCCCGGAGCCGGAGAGCTTCGCCCCGAAGTGCGCGATCGCCGCGAGGTCGGCCGTCCGGTAGACCTTGATCAGCCGGGCCACGCCGCCCTGCTCCTCGACGCCCGCCAGCAGCTGGCGGATCACCTCGGCGTGCGGGACGTCGACGATCGTCTTGGTGAACGGGTCCCCGAACGCCGGGGACAGCGCGATGACGACCTCCTCGGGCCGGGTGCCGCGCTCCGCGGGCCCGGTCTCGCGGAGCGAGAGGGTGCGGGTGCCGGTCGCGGTCGTCATACGACCTCCTCCTCGGGGTTCTCGGCGGAGGTGACGTGGCGCAGCTTCTTGAGCTGCTCCCACCGCTCGCCGGTCAGGCGGTAACCGGTGCCGGGCCCGGCGTAGTCGTTGGCGTCGTTGATCGCGGCGAGCGGGACGAAGTCGCCGGTGAAGATGGCGGCGGTCTGCAGCAGGTCGCCGGACACCCGCTGGCGCAGCACCTGCAGGTAGTTCTCGGCGACGTCGCCGAAGCCGCTGCGCTCGAGGGCCTTGACGAGGTCGAGGCCGGTGACGCCGCGCTCCATGACGCTGCGGGCGCCCTCGAGGTCGGCGAGCACGTCGCGGTCGGGGTAGTCGTCGCTGGAGTCGGCGTAGGTCGCCGCCTCCACCTCCTCGTCGGTGATCGCGGGGAGGTCGAGCTCGGCGAACACGGCCTGCAGCGCCCGGGCCGCCTTGTTGCGGACCTGGAGGATCACGTCCTCGCGGACGTGGCGCAGCCCGCCGTCGACCTGCATGTCGCGCTGGATGGTGTTCCAGTCGTCGTAGTCCTCGGTGTCGAGGTTCGAGCCCGCGAACATGTTGTCCTTGTTCGGCACGGCCGAGTAGCCGGAGCACACGAAGTCGGTGCCGGGCAGCATCTGCGGGAGGAGCCGGCTGGTGCGCCGCATCGCCGAGTGCGAGAACGACTGGTCGTTCCCGGAGGCGCACTCCAGGTCCATCCAGCTCGCGACGAGGTTCTCCGCCGCCACCGCGCGGATGCCGCCGGGCACCGCGCCGGGCACGCCGATGCAGGAGATCGAGCCGTTCTGCAGGCCCTGCACCCCGGCACCCTTGGCCATGAGGATGCAGCGGATCTCCAGGTAGAGCATGGAGCGGCCCTCGGCGTTGCCCATCTGCACCTCGGAGCCGGTGCCCGAGGTGAAGCGCATCTTGATGCCGCGGCTGGCGTAGGCCGAGGCGAGGAACGCCTTCGACCAGGGCGTGTCGTCGCCGTCGACGAACACCGACTCGGTGCCGTAGATCGAGATCGTCTCGGCGTAGGCGGTGATGCCGCGCATGCCGAGGTCGAGCTCGGTGGCCTCCTCCAGCGCGCACTGGGTGAGCACGCCGCCGCGCCCGACCTGGCCGCCGACCTGCAGCCCGATCGCCACGAGCGGCGCGTATCGCACGACGCCGAGGGTGGTCTCCAGCTCCGCGAACCCGCGGACCGCGCCCTCCGCCGCGTCCGCGGCGACCTGGATCGGGTTGTCCTTCGCGCTCGTCGAGTGCGCCTGGTTCGCGGGCGTGCGCCGCGACCGGGTCTTCTGGATGCCCATCATGATCTCGACGACGTTCATCAGCTTGACGACGTCGAGGATCTTGGCCGGCGTGAGCCCGCGGCCGAGCGCGACGACGTCCGCGCGGCTCGCCCGCGGGTCGACGAGCATCCGCGCGATCTCCACCGACGGCGTGGCCATGGCGGCCTCGCACGTGTCGACGTCGATCGCGTGGTCGGCGATGAAGGTGTCCATGAAGTCGAACCGGTCGCGGGTCCGACCGTCGAGCTCGACGATCCGGCCGTCCTCGACGCGGACGCTCGGCTGCGGGTCGAAGTCCGACTCCATCGCGACGAGGCCCTTCTCGGGCCACTCCTCGACGAAGCCGTCGAGGTTCACGGGGCGGTTCTCGAGGACCTCGGTGCGCTTCGAGGGGCGGACCTCGGAGGTCTGCGGGCGCGGTTCCACGGCGGTCATCAGGACTCCTCGGCGAGCAGGTTCCGGGCCGCGTAGACCTGCGCGGCCTCGCGGACGAGCGCGGCGCAGGTGGTGGCGGAGTAGGTGCCCTCGAGCCGTGCGGCGATCTCCTCCATCTGCGCGGCGGTGGAGGCGTTGGGGCGCAGCGCGTTGTACATCGCGAGCACCTCGGCGTCGGGGATGGCGGTCATCTCCGCCGCCCGCCGGCAGTTCTCGCCGAGCTGGCGGCGGCCCATCGACTCGGCGATCCGGCCCTGCAGGACGAGGGTCTCCGGCGTCACGCGCAGGTCCTCGTTCGTCACCTCCCCGGAGACGACGGCGGCCATGGTGATGTCGGCGAGCGCCTTGCCGGTGGGCGTGCGCAGCAGCTCGGGGCGGTTGATGGAGAGCGGATAGTCGGCGGGCGTCAGGTCGGTGACGTCACTGGTCATCGGGTGGCCTCCTTGCGGGTGGCGTCCCGGTCGGGGACGACGACGTCGGCGGGGTGGCGCGGGTCGGCGTTGGCGCCGGCCTCCGCCGACTCCGGGGTGGGTGCGGGAGCAGGGGTGTCCGCCGCCGCGGGGACCTCGAGGCGCTCGACGAGCAGGACGTAGAGCCCACCGCCGAGCAGGGCGCCGATCACCGGCGCGACGATCGGGAGCCACCAGTAGGGCGTGCCGTCCGGCGTCACCCAGGCCGTGTCGTAGCCGGTGATCCAGGACGCCAGGCGCGGGCCGAAGTCGCGGGCCGGGTTGATCGCGTAGCCCGCGTTGGTGCCCCAGGCGAACCCGATGCCGAGCAGCAGCAGGCCCACCATGAGCGGCAGCAGCTGACCCGCGGCGCCCTGCAGGGTCGCGAGCAGCGCGAACAGCACGAACACCAGCAGCGCGGTGCCGACGACCTGGTCGAAGAACGCCGTCGTGACGCCGTGGTTGGGCAGCGTCGAGAAGATCGTCTGGGACGCCGAGGTGAGGCCCGGGTCGACCTTCGCGATGCCCGAGCCGTACACGCCGCGCGTGACGAGGGCGGCGAGGAACGCGCCGAGGGTCTGGGCCGCGGTGTAGGGCAGCACGTGGCGCCAGGGGAACTTCCGGTAGGCCGCCATGGCCACCGACACGGCCGGGTTCAGGTGCCCCGCGCCGAGCCGCCCGGCCACGTAGATGCCCATGATCAGGCCGGCGACCCAGCCCCAGGTGAGGGTGGCCCAGTCTCCGGCGTCGCCCTCGGAGACGACCATCTGCGCCACCGACGCGGTGCCGAAGATCAGCAGGATGAAGGTGCCCGCGAACTCGCCGACGAGCTCGCGGCGCAGCGCCGGCGTCATGCCGACACCGCCTTGACCGCCGCCTCGGCGACCTGCACGTCCTGGTCGACCGAGCCCGCGCTCACCCCGACGGCGCCGACGAGCACGCCGTCGCGGTACACCGGCACCCCGCCGCCGAAGATGACCATCCCGCCCGCGGTCTGCTCGAGCCCGTAGAGCTCGGCGCCCGGCTGGACGAGCGACATCAGCGCCGCGGTGGGCGCCTCCATGAGGATCGAGGTCCGCGCCTTGCGCTGCGCGATGTCGATGCTGGCGCGGATCGCCCCGTCCTGGCGGGCGAACGCGAGCAGGTGCCCGCCGTCGTCGACCACGGCCACGTTCATCGGCTGGCCGATCGCGTCGGCCTCGGCGAGTCCGGCGTCGAGGGCGGCGCGGGCGTCGGCCAGGGTCAGGCCCGGCATGGGTGTACCTCCACGGGGGTGCACGTCGGCGCCACGGAGGCTCGGCCGGTCACGTGGCGGGGCCGGGCGGTGTGCCCGACGCCACGACGCTAGGAGTGCGGCCGCTCACCCGGCCACGGGGAGTGTCCCCACCCCCGTCCGATGGGGGATCTCCCGTAGCCCGGCCGCCGCAGCGGGCGGGCCCGTCCTGACGGCGGGTCGACGGAGCGCCCGCGCCGGGTCACCGTGCCGCGGGCAGCCGCCGGCCGCGGTACCCGGCCCGGCCCGACCCGCCGTCGGGACCCGGCTACCGGCCGAGGACCGCCGTGCGCGTGGCCTCGAGGTGCTCGGAGAGGCGGCCGTGGGCCTCGCTGGTCCGGTCGGGGCCGAGCGCGGCCAGGATCGCCTCGTGCTGGCCGAGGATCTCCTCGGCGCGGCCGGGGCCGTGGCCGAGCAGGGAGCCGAGGTTCATCCGCAGCTGCCGGTCGCGCAGCGAGGCGTACAGCTCGGAGAGGATCGGGTTGCCCGCGCTCTCGACGAGCACGGTGTGGAAGCTGCGGTCGCCCTCGGCGAAGGCCTGCTCGTTGCCCGCGGCGGACGCGTCCCGCTGCTCGGCGAGCACGTCGCGCAGCCGTGCGACGACCGCCGCGCGCTCGGCCTCCCCCGCCGCGCACAGCTTCGCCACGGCGTGTCCCTCGACGAGCTCGCGGGCCTCGAGCACCGCCTCGACCTCGGCGGGCGAGACGGGCACGACCAGCGCGCCGCGCTTCGGGAACAGGCGCAGCAGCCCCTCGGCCTCGAGCCGGAGGAAGGCCTCGCGCACGGGCGTCCGGCTCATCGCCAGCACCTCGGCGACCTGGCCCTCGCTGATCAGGTCGCCCCCGGGGAGGCTGCCGTCGAGGATGGCCGCCTTCGTGTGCCGATAGGCGCGCTCCTTCGCCGAGTGCCCCGCACGCGTCACGTCCACCGCCACCGGCTCCCGTCCGCCACGCCCGGACACCTTGCCCACGGGCCGGTGTGACCCTACTCTCGCCCGCATTGATGCATCTTGTATGCATCCCGATCTCGGGGGTCGGGGTCCGAGGAGGACGCATGACGGTGACGTCGCCGGCACGACAGCTCGACCTCCTGCACCCGGTCATCGGGTCGCGCGCGATGGGATCGGGCGTTCCCGACGGCGGGTCGGGGTCGCTGCTCGGGCGGGTGGTCACGCAGCTGCGGGCCCTGACCGGCGCGCGCTCCGCGTGGGTGGTCCGGGTCGACGAGGCGGCGGGCTCCTGGTGCGTCGACGTCGGTGACGGCGCTGCCGCCCCGCCGGAGGACCTGGTCGCCGCCGTGGTCCGCGACCGGGCGCCCGTCACCGCCACGGTCGCGGGCACGGCCGTGCTCGGGGTCCCGGTCCGTCGCGGGCCGCGGGTGATCGGCGTGTGCGCGGTCGCCGGCGCCCGGCTCTCGGCGACCGACCGCGGCCTCGCCGAGCTGTTCGCCGACTACGCCGCGCTCGCCCTGGTCGACCACGGGTCGCTCGCCGGGCGGCCCCTGCTCGAGGCGGTCCACCAGGAGCTCGGGTGGGTGGAGCGGGCGGGGGTGCCGCGCACCGACCTCGTCACCGTCGGCAACGGCACCCTCGACGACGCGCGGGCCGAGGAGGTCTTCCGCATCGTCCAGGAGGCGCTGGTCAACGTCGTGGCCCACGCCGGGGCCGGGCGCGTGCAGGTCGGTGTGCTGCACGGGCCGGGCACGGTGACCGTGCTCGTGGAGGACGACGGCTCGGGTTTCGACGCCACCCGTCACGGCGGGCTCGCCGAGGCCGCGTCCGGGGCGCACCGCGGGCTCGTCGCCATGAGCGCGCGGGCCCGGCGCCTCGACGGCGACCTGGAGATCGGCTCCGGGACCGGCGGCGGCACGCTGCTCCGGCTGACCGTGCCCTGCGGGCCGGAGGCGTCGACGCCCGGACGGCCGCGGCCGTCGGTGCTGGTGGCCGCGGGCCGCCCGGTGATCCGGGCCGGGGTGGTGCGCCAGCTGCAGCTCGGCGCCCCCGAGCTGGGCATGGTCTCCGAGGTGGACCTCGGGGCCGGTCACGACCTCGCCGCCGCGTGCCGCCTGCTCGGGCCGGACGTCCTCGTCGTCGAGCCCGACCTGCTGCCCGCCGACCTCGCGGGCGCCCTCGGCCGGCTCGCCACCCTGCCGACCGCGCCCGCCGTCGTCCTGCTCGCCGACGCGGGCGCCGACCACGCGCTGCGCACCGCGGTCACCGCGGGCGCCAAGGGCTGCGTCGGGCCGGACGACGGCGAGCGGCTCGTGGAGGTCGTCACCGCCGCGGGCCGCGGCGAGTCGACGTTCCGCCCCGACCAGCTCGGCCGGCTCGCCGACGCCCCGCGGGTCCGGGGCATCACCGCGCGCGAGCGGGAGGTCTGCGCCCTCGTCGCGCGCGGGATGACCGACCGCCAGATCGCCACGGCCCTGCGGATCTCGGCGAAGACCGTCGAGAAGCACGTCGGTTCGCTGCTGCGCAAGACCGGGGCGCGGAACCGGACGATGCTGGTGTCCGTCGGGCCGTGATCCCGGGGTGTCAGCGGTGCGCCACCGCTGACACCCGACGTCAGTGGTGGGCCACCGCTGACGTCCGGTGACCTACACGCCCGCCACGCCCCGCACGATCCCGACCGCCGCCGACACCCCGCGCACCGGGGAGAACCGGTCGGAGGCCTCGTTCAGCGCGGTCCACTCGTCGGGCGCGAGCACGATCTCCGCCGCCGCGCAGTTGCTCTCCACCTGCGCCACGCTCGACGCGCCGGGGATGGCGACGACCTCGGGGCGGTGGATGGTCCAGGCCAGCGCGACCTGCGACGGCGTCGCGTCGTGGGCGGCGGCGACCTCGCGGAGCACGTCGATCAGCGGCTGGGCCCGGCGCAGCGACTCGGGCAGGAACAGGGGGTTGATCTGCCGCACCCGGTTCGCCGGCCGGTGGTCGGCGTCGAACTTGCCCGACAGCAGGCCCTGCGCGAGCGGGCTGTACGCGATGATCGCGCGGCCGGCCTCGGCGGCGTAGGGCAGCAGCTCCCGTTCCGGGTCGCGCGAGACGAGGCTGTAGGACACCTGGTTGGAGATCACCCGGGAGCCGAGCGCGCTCTCCGCGTCCTGCCAGCGGTCGAGCGAGTAGTTCGACACGCCGACCTCGTCGACCACCCCGGCGGCCTGCAGCGTGCGCATGCCGGGCATGGTGCGGCGGTCGCCGATGAGCGGGTTCGGCTGGTGCACCTGGTAGAGGTCGAGCGGGCGGCGGACCCGGCCGGAGCTCGCGACCCCGCGCTGCTCGACGACCGGTCCCACGGGGAACACGGGGAACACCTTCGACGCGACGACCGTGGTGGCCGGGTCGGCGTCGGCGCGGTCCAGGGCGTCGCCGAGGATGCGCTCGCTGCGGCCGAAGCCGTAGACCTCGGCGGTGTCGAAGACCGTGATGCCCAGCTCCAGGGCGCGCCGCACGATCCGCGCGGCCTCCGAGTCCGGCCCCGAGGTGTAGTCGCCGCCGTAGCCCCACTCGTTCGAGCCGAACTGCCACGTGCCGAGCCCGATGGCCGACCAGCGCTTCGCGGTCGGCAGCTCCAGATAGCGCATGCCTCCTGGTTACCCGATGACGGCCGCGACGTCCGCCGCCGGCAGCGCCTCGAGACAGGCCGGACCCGTCGTCGAGAAGGGGCAGGCGGCCTCCCACCAGCACTCCTGCTCGGTGATCGCGGTCGGTCGCCGGACGGGGCAGTCCGGGTGTCCCTGCAGGTTGCGGCCCTCCTCGAGCCCGTAGCGGCTCGCGAGCGTGGGGCCGAACAGCGCCACGGTCGGCGCCCCGACCGCCGCCGCCATCCGCACCGGGCCCGTGTCCCCGCCCACGACGACGCCCCCGGCGCGGCCCACCGCGGCGAAGCGGGCGGCGAGGCCGCGCAGGTCGGTCGGCTCCCAGGTGGGCACGTTCGCGACCGGGGTGACCGCGACGACGGGTCGTGCGTCCAGCGACGCCACGAGGTCGCGCCACCAGGGCCAGCGCTTCACCGCCATGCCCGCGTCCGGCACGAGCACCACCGTGCCGGGTTCCGGGTCGGCGACGCGCTCGTCGTCGCCGAGCACGATCCGCGGCGGCCGCGGCGGACCGCTGATCACGCCCTCCGCGGCGAGGATCCGCTGGTAGCGCTCCCCCACCAGCTCGTCCGCGGGCGGGGAGCGCCAGAGGTTCGTCACGGCGCGCGTCCCGCGGGCCGCCGCGTCGTCGTCGATCAGGTCGCCGATCCCGTCGAAGCGGGTGGTGGTCACCACCAGGTCCGGCGTCAGCTCCGCCAGCGCCGTCCCGACGGCGGATCGCTCCGCGTGCTTCTCCGCGGTCCGCACGGCGGTCACCGCGGGGTCGCGGGCGAGCAGCGCGGCGCCGGGCTCGTGGGTGAGCACGACCAGCTCGCCGCCCGGGTCGGCGTCGGCGAGCGCGTGGACCGACGGCAGGACCATGATCAGGTCGCCGAGGCCCCCGAGGAGGTCGACGACCAGCGTCCTCACGCGAGCTCCGCGTACAGCGCGCGGTGGCGGGCGGACAGGGTCGGCCAGTCCCGGCCGCTCAGCAGGGCGCGGCCGCCGGCGGCGACCCGCTCGCGCAGCCCGGCGTCGTCGAGCAGCCGGCGCAGGGCCGTGACGAGCACGTCGACGTCGCGGACGGCCGGGGCGACGACGACGGTGCGGCCGTCGACCAGCTCCGTGTCGTCCGCGAGCTGGGTGACGATCGTCGGGAGGCCGTGGTCGAACGCGGCGAGCAGGGCGCCGCTCTTCGTCGTCGCCCCGGCGGTGAACGGGAACGCGGCGAGGTCGGCGGCCTGCAGGGCGGCGGAGACCTCGCCGGCCGGGAGGTGCCCGGTGATCGTGACGCGGTCGGTCGCCCCGGCGTCCGCGACGTGCTTCGTGAGCTCCGCCCGGAACGCGGCCGCCTCGTCGTCGGGCAGGGCGAGCGAGGTGAACCCGCCGACGATCGCGAGGTGCAGCGACGGGTGCTCCGCGGCGAGCCGGGCGACCGCGTCGACGAGGTAGCGCAGCCCCTTCACGGGGTGCACGAAGCCGAAGAACACCACCAGCGTCGCGTCCTCGGCGATCCCGAGCGCGCGGCGGGTCGCGGCCGGATCGGCCGGAGGGCCCACCACGACGTTCGGCGGGATGGGCAGCCGGACGACGGTGCTCGTCGGGAAGCGGGCCCGCAGCACCGCCTCGTGGGCGCCGTTGGTGGTGACGACGCGCGCGCTGCGTGGGACGAGCCGGCCGCTCTCGGGGTCGGCGAGCCCGAGGCGGGCGGGGAGGCGCCAGGGCCGGGGCGACCACCAGCCGTACTCGTGGACGGTGGTGACCAGCGGGGCGCCGACGAGATCGCCGAGCAGGCCCGGCCAGCTGGAGAACCGGTAGGCCGACGGGGCGAACTGCAGGTGCACCACGTCGGCGCCGCGGGCGGCGCGGACCGCGGCGAGCAGTCCGCGCGGACCGGGGTCGACCGGGACGTCCCGGACCTCGGTGCCGTCGGCGCGCAGGGCGGCGACGAGGCGGGCGGTGTAGTCGGCGACGCCGTCGTGGGCGGGATCGGCGCGGCCGTGGAGCATCGCGACGGAGGGCTGGGGCACGGGGACCGGTACCCACAACGCGGGCCCGTGCAGCACGGACCCCGCCGTCGTCACCCCGCGGAGGTGACGGACGGCGGAGTCCGTGGGTCGAGCGGCCTCGAGCGGGGTCAGCCGACCACGAGGTCCCCGCGGGTGACGACGCCGCTGGTGACCGGGCTCGCCTGCGTCCCCAGCGTCAGCGACAGGGAGTCGAGCGCACCGGTCCGGGCGCCGTCCTTGACGACGAGCGTGAAGCCGACCACGGCGCCGGACTGGGTCAGGGCCGTGCCCGTGACCGTGGCGGTGCCGGCACCGTCGCTCGTCGCCGAGGTGATCGTGCGGCAGACGATCCGGACGTCACCGTCGCGGAACGAGCAGGTGCCGGACCCGGAGTTCGCGGAGCCGGACAGCGAGATCGACGCGCGACCGTCGACGCCGTAGCGGACGTCGCCGCGCACCGAGGCCGGCTTCACGACCGGGCCCTGGTAGGTGACGACCACCGAGCCGGCGGCGGTGTTGGTCGCGGCGACGGTGCCGCCGGTCGGGACGCGGTTGGTGCCGCCCCCGCCGCCGCCCCCGCCGGTGTTGGCGGCCGTCGCGCCGGCGTCGCCGCCGCGCAGCCCGCCGCCACCCCCCCCCCCGCCGCCGGCCCGCTCGCCGGTGGCCGCGGCCGCCGTGGCGCCGGTCTGCGTGGCGCTGGCCCCGGCCGCACCGCCCGTCGCGGTGCCCGTGCCGACGCCGGCGCTCCCGTTCGCGGCGGCCGCGCCACCGGCGCCGCCGACGCGGGCGGCGTTGGTGCCGCCCGCTCCACCGCCACCGCCGCCGCCACCGGCCGCGACGGCCACGGCCGCGTCGCCCTGCAGGACGACCGAGGAGGCACCGCCGGCGCCACCCCCGCCGCCGCCGCCGACGGCCCCGCCGCCGATCCCGCCGGTCCCGCCGCCGCCACCCGTGCCCGAGCCCGCGCCGCCGGTCCCGGCCGCGGCCGTGCCGTCGGTGCCGTCCGCACCCCGCACGCCGGGCCGGATCGTGAGGGTGGTGCCGGCCGCGGTCGGGAGCGCGCCGGAGACGACGGCGCCGTTGCCGCCGGCGGCCCCGGCCGTGGCCCCGCCGCCGTCGCCGCCCGCGCCCCCGGCGCCGCCGCGCACGGTGACCCGCACGTTCGTGGCGTTCGCCGGGATCGCGAGGGTCTGCTGACCGCCCGCGGCCAGGTACGTGCAGGTGACGCTGCTGCCGGACTGCGCGCACTGGCTCGGGAGGGCCTGCGTGGGCGCCGCGCTGGCGCTGCCGGGCAGGAAGAACAGGGCCATCGCGGCGGTGGCCGTGACGGCGGAGAGACGGGTCGTCGACGACATGCGGGGACTCCAGGGGTTCTCGGTCGGACTTCCTCGGAACAGCGGGCCGGGCATGTCACCGCACGGACACGCCTCGCGGCGGTCGAGCACGGTTCGTGGTCGACCGGTAACGCAGCGGCATCAGGTGTGTCGTCCGGACGGAGCAGTCCGCTACGCGATCCGTCTCCTCGATCGAGCGATGTCCGGAAACGTGCCGCGAGGTCGACGACTGGTGTCCTCCCCGGTCGTGGCGGGCGCGGACCGCAGCGCGTCCCCGCGTGGACACGCCCGGGTGGTCGGGCCCGGTGATGGCTCCCCGCCGTCGGTCGGTGACGGGGGGCAGCGACTATGTGGTCCGTTCGGACCAGCGCGCTACGGCCGTGACCGAACCGTTGCTCCCCGAACGGGCGATTCGCTCCCGGGAACACGTCGCGTGGCCCCGGGCGCGGCGGGTACCTGCACCTCGTGACGTCCCCGCCGTCCCTGCTGCCCCTGCCCGCCCACCCGGCGGCCCACCGTCCCGGGATCGACGACCCGGACTGGACGGCGATGGCACGCATCCTCGTGGTGCGGCCCGACAACGTGGGCGACGTGATCATGACGGTGCCCGCCCTGCGGGCGCTGCGCGCCGCGGCCCCGCAGGCGCGGATCGACCTGCTCGCCTCGCCGGCCGGTGCGGCGGTCGCCCCGCTGATCGACGAGCTCGACGACGTGGTGGTCGCCTCGGTGTCCTGGCAGCGCCTGCCGTCGGTGGCGGCGGCCGAGGACCCCGACCCCGACGCCGACCTGGTGGCGACGCTCGCCGTGCGGGACTACGACGCGGCCGTCGTCCTCACCTCGTTCTCCCAGTCGCCCTGGCCCGCCGCCGCGCTGTGCCGCCGCGCGGGGATCGGCGTGCGCGTGGGCACCAGCAAGGAGTTCGGCGGCGACGGGCTGACCCACTGGGTCCCGGCCCCGCCCGACGACGGCCACCAGGTCGACCGGGCCCTGGCCGTGCTCGCCGCCGTGGGCGTGCCGTCCCGCGGCACCGACCTCGCCGTCACCGTCCCCGGCCCGTCCGGCGCGCGTCCCGCGGGCCGCTACGTGGTCGTCGCCCCCGGGGCGAGCTGCTCCTCCCGGCGCTGGTCCCCCGAGCGGTTCGCGACGGCGGGTCGCGGGCTCGCCGCCCGCGGCTGGACCGTGGTGGTCACCGGGACGGCGAAGGAGGCCGACCTCGTCGGCCGCGCCGCCGCCGACGTGCCGGGGGCCGTCCCGATGGTCGGCGTGCTCGACCTCCCCGGGCTCGCGGCGCTCGTGTCGGACGCGGACGCGGTCGTCGTGAACAACTCCGGCGGCGCCCACCTGGCCGACGCCGTCGGGACCCCGGTCGTGGAGCTGTTCGCGGGGACGGAGGAGGTCGGGCAGTACGCGCCGCGGTCCGTGCCGGCCGAGGTGCTGACCCGCCCGGTGAGCTGCTCGCCCTGCCGGCAGCTCGTCTGCCCGTTCGACCAGGAGTGCCTCGACATCGACCCGGAGCGGGTGGTCGACGCGGTGGGCCGGGTGGCTCCGCCTCGTGCGCACCGTCCGTCGGTCTAGGCACGGGAGCTGCTCACATGGCGGAGCCCCGGTTCATCGTCATCGACGGCCGCCGCTGGCGCGCCACCGACCCGGCTATCCCGGAGGAGGACGCGGCCCGGCTGCGCCGCTGGCTGATGGCCGCCCGGCGGGACGTGGGGCGGGCGAAGAAGGCCGACGACCCGACCGCCGAGCGGGCCGCGCGTGACCGGGTCCACGCCGCGAAGACCGCGCTCGGCGAGCGTGGGGATCCCTGGTGGGAGCAGTCCGCGGACGACCGCCGGGCCCGCTGGACGGCCGGCGTCGACCGCGCGGCCGAGGAGGGTTTCTGATCGGCTCCCCAGCGGGGAGTCGACACCATGACCACCCCGCCCCTGCAGGACGACCCGAACCCGAACGACCCGAACCCCGCGCGCTCGAGCGCCACCCTCTCCGCGTTCACCGGCCAGGTGCAGCGCCGACTCGGGCTCGACACCGAGAGCGAGGCCGAGGTGCTCACCCGCGCGACGCTGAACGAGTTCGGCAAGGTCGTGAGCGCCGGACTCGCCCAGGACCTCACGATCAGCCTGCCGCCGGAGCTGTCGGCGGAACTGCGCGCGCAGCGGCCGTCCGACGACCAGGCCCGCTCGGTCGGGCGCGCCGAGTTCGTCGACGCCGTGAGCGGCGCGGTGCACTCGGTGGACGCCGAGGAGGTCGGGCGTCAGGTGGAGCAGGTCCTGCGCCTGCTGCGCGAGTGGCTGCCCGAGTCCGACGTCGACCGCACCCTCGAGCAGTTGCCGGGTGACCTCGTGGAACTGATGCGCTGAGGCGGCCGGGAGTTCAGCGCCGGGGCTCGCCGGGCGTCGTCGACGTCCCCGGCGGGTCCGGCGCGGGCTCGGGGTCCTGCGACGGCGGGTCGGAGGGCGCCGGGTCCGTCGTCGTCGTCGGCTGCGGCTCCTGCGGCGGGTCCTGCTCCGGCGGGGCCTGCTCCGGCGGGGCCTGTGGGGCCGGCGGCACGGCCGCGGGCGGACGCACCGGGAGCACCGGGCGCCCCACCGTGGAGCGCACGGGCGGCGCGACCGTGGTGGTCGTGGGCTCCGCGACCACGGTCTCCTCGTCCACCGAGGACGGCGCCGGGCCGAGCACCGGCAGCACCGGAGCGTCGGGCACCCCCGCGACCGACGACCCCGCCGGGACGGTCGCCACCCCGGCCATCGCCGCCAGGCTCGTCACCGGCGCCACGCCGGTCGCGACGACCACGCCGAGCGCGGCCGTCGCGGACACCACGAACGCCAGCAGCGAGTGCGCCGGCTGGATCCCCGGCCCGCGCCCGGCCCGCGACCGCCGGCGCGGGGTCGGCCGGATGAGCGCGGTCTCCGACTCGGGCGCCGACGGGGGACCGGCGGGTGGCTGAGACATCACGTCGGCGTAACGAGATCACCCGATCAGGGGTGACGGGTCTCAACCCGATCACCACGCTGGGTGATGCGCGACTACCGATCGTCGCGCGGCGGGCACGGCTCGATGTGCACGACCTTCGTCGTGGTCATCTCGTCGAGCAGCTCCGGGCCGTACCCGAAGCCCGCGCCCGAGAGCCCGCGCGGCTGCGCCGCACCGCCCGGAGCGCCCCCGAAGGCGGCGTTGATCTTCACGGTGCCGACCGGCAGGGCCCGCCACGCCTCCTGCGCGTGCGCCATGTCCGGGGTGAGCACGGTGGCCGCGAGCCCGTGCGGGTCGTCGATCGCCTCGGCCAGCGCCTGCTCGAACGAGTCGACCACGCGCACCGGCACGACGGGCCCGAACGTCTCCTCGCGGAGGATCCGCATGTCGGGGGTGCACCCCGAGAGCACGGTCGCCGGGTAGAACGCGCCGGCGCCGTCGGGCACCGCCCCGCCGACGTGGGCGACCGCACCGCTCGCGAGCGCCTCCGCGACCTGGCTGTGGACGTGCTCGCGCTGCCGCCGGTCGACCAGGGGTCCCAGCGCCTTCTCGCCCTCGGCGGCGGGCCGGTACACCCACCGCGTGGCCTCCTCGGCCAGCGCCGCGAGGAACTCCTCGGCGACGGCGGCGTGGCAGTACACGCGCTCGACCGAGACGCAGACCTGGCCGCCGTTGGCGTAGGAGCCGAGCGCCACCTGGCCGGCCGCCCACACCGGATCGACCCCGTCGTCGACGATGAGCGCGTCGTTGCCGCCGTTCTCCAGCAGCACCTTCGCCCCGGTCGCCGCGGCGGCCTCGGCGATCGCCCGCCCGGCCGCGATCGACCCCACGTGCGCGACGACGTCGACGCCCGCGTGCGACGAGAGCAGCGCGCCGGTCGGTCCCGCGCCGTCCACGACGGTGAGCACGCCGTCGGGCAGGAACGACGCCAGGAGGTCGGCGAAGCGGCGCCCGAGGTGCGGGCAGCGCTCGGAGGGCTTGTGCACGACGGTGTTCCCGGTGACGAGCGCCGCCCCGATGAGGCCCGCGGCCACGGCGACCGGGTCGTTCCAGGGCGTGATCACGGCGACCACCCCGCGGGGGCCGGGGACCATGAGGTCGGTGGCCGACCAGTCGCCCTGCAGCGAGCGGCCGCGGTGCAGGGGGCCCAGCTCGGCGTACTGCTCCAGCGTGCCCGCCGCGGCGAGGACGCCGCCGAGCCCGTCCTCGAACGGGCGTCCGGTCTCGGTCTCGTTGAGCCTCGCGAGCTCCTCGGCGACCCCGCGCACCGCGGCCGCGGCGTCCTTCACCATGCCCGCCCGGTCCGCAGGCGAGGTCCGGGCCCAGTCCCGCCCGGCGGCGACCGCCCGGCCGACGGCGTCGTCGACCTGGTCCTGACCGGCGGGCCGGACGCGGCCCACCACCTCGTCGGTCGCGGGGTCGCGGATCTCGATCTCGGCGGTGGCGGCGGTCATGGGGCTCCTTCGCAGGTGTCGGGACGGTCGGGCGGGGGTGCCCACCGAGCTCCCGCCCCACCCGTGGTGCCCGCCCGGCGCCGTGGCCGTGGCCGTGGCCGTGGCCGTGGCCGTGGCGCGATCCTGACGTCAGGTGTCAGCCGTGGGCCACCGCTGACGAGCCCGGGCGCCCCTACAGCGCGATCAGCAGCAGGGCGAACGACGTCAGGTTGAACGTCGCGTGCGTGACGAAGCACGGCCAGATCGACCGCGTGCGCTCGTAGAGGACGGCGTTGAGCACGGCCAGGACGAGCACGGCGAGGAACACGACGTTGAACCCGTGCGCGATCGCGAAGACCAGCGACGACACGACCGTCGCGGCCACCCGGCCGAAGCGGCGCAGCGAGCCGTAGCCGATCCCCCGGAACAGCAGCTCCTCCCCCAGCGGCACCGCGAGACCGCCGAGCGCCACGACCAGCGCCGCGGCGAGCCCGCCGGAGAACTGGGTGAGCGCCGCCTGCGGGTCGGTGAGGTCCCCGGTGACCGACACGTACACGACGATCAGCACGCGCGACACGAGCCAGACGGCCAGCCCGAGCAGCACCGCGAGGCCCACCGTGCGCCACGGCACCCGGCGCATCCCGAGGGCCGCGAGCGAGCGGACCCGGAGCGCGAGGGCCACCGCGACCGCACCGAACGCCGACACCGCGGAGATCGCGAGCAGGACCGGCGCGGGCGGGAGCGCCCCCGTGGCGGTGATGAGGGCGAAGCCCGCGAGGACCTGGATCGCGACGTAGACCACCGCGGCGACGACGAGCTCGGGCAGCCCGAGGCGCCGGCCGCGCGGGCTCCATCCGGGCTCGGTCGGGGCGGGGGGCAGCGGGGCGTCGCCCAGGCCCGCCGGGCCGGTCCCGACGACGGGTGCGTCCTCGCCCGATGCGGTGGGACCCGTCGTCGGGAAGGCCTCGTCGCGGGGCGGGACGCTCACTCGCGGGCCTTCCGGGTCTCCCGGTCGTTCGCCTTCTGCAGGGCGTCGACGAGCTCGTCCTTGTCCATCGTCGAGCGGCCCTCGACGCCGAGCTCCTTGGCCCGCTCGTAGAGGTGCTCCTTGCTGGCGTTCGCGTCGACGCCGCCCGCCGGCTTCCCGTCCGGATCGGCGCCGCCGCTCTCCGCCCGGGAGTCGGAGGGGCCGTACTCCTCCTTGGGCTCCCAGTGGTCGCCGACCTTCTCGTGGGTGTGCTTCAGCGCCGCGTAGGCCGTCCGGCTCGCGCGCTCGCCCTTCCCGTAGGTCTCCTCCGCGGACTCCTTGGCCTGCGCGTACGTGTCACGGGCCTTCTCGTCCGATCGCTGCAGCGTCGACGGGAGGTCCTCGAAGTCATCCGGCATGCTCGCCGGGTACCCGGATCAGCCCCGCGAGCCGACCTCCAGCGAGGCGACGCTCTGCACGATCTGGTTGGGCCGGTAGGGGTAGCGGTCCAGCTCGGCCTCGTCGGTCACCCCGGTGAGCACGAGGATCGTGTGCAGCCCCGCCTCCATGCCCGCCACCATGTCGGTGTCCATCCGGTCGCCGATCATCGCCGTGGTCTCGGAGTGCGCGCCGATGGTGTTCAGCCCGGCCCGGATCATCAGCGGGTTCGGCTTCCCGACGAAGTAGGGCTTCTTCCGGGTGGCGTGGGTGATCAGCGCGGCCACCGAGCCGGTCGCGGGGAGGGTCCCCTCGGCGCTGGGACCGGTCGCGTCGGGGTTGGTGCAGATGTAGCGCGCGCCCTTCTCGATGAGCCGGATCGCGCGGGTGATCGCCTCGAACGAGTAGGTCCGGGTCTCGCCGATGACGACGTAGTCCGGGTCGCGTTCGGTGAGGACGTAGCCGATCTCGTGCAGCGCCGTCGTCAGGCCCGCCTCCCCGACGACGAACGCGGACCCGTTCGGGCGCTGGTCGTCGAGGAACTGGGCGGTGGCGAGAGCCGACGTCCAGAGGTTCTCGACGGGGATGTCGATGCCGCTGGCGTGCAGGCGCGCCCGCAGGTCGCGCGGGGTGTAGATCGAGTTGTTGGTGAGGACGAGGAAGGTCTTGCCCGCCTCCGTCAACCGGCGGATGAACTCGTCCGCGCCCGGGAGCGCGTTCTCCTCGTGGACGAGCACGCCGTCCATGTCGATGAGGTAGCTGTCGAGCTCGGGTTCGGTCATGCCAGGTGCTCCCCGAAGAAGGTCAGGATGCGCCGCCAGGAGTCCTCCGACGCCGAGGCGTCGTAGCCCATGCCCAGGGGGCGGACGAGGCTCTCGGCGTAGAACCGCTCGTGGAACGAGTGGCCCGCGCCCTCGTAGGTCTTCACGTCCTTCTCGACGCCGAGCGTGGTCAGCGCCGCCTCCAGCCGCTCCGGGTGCCCCTTCAGGGAGACGTCCTTCGCCCCGAAGCTCGCGACGACGGGGCAGATGCCCTCGAGCTCGCGCTCGGCGTCGGTGGGGACGTGGCCGTAGTTCGGGGCGGAGGCCGCGAAGTCGTAGCGCGCGGCCGCGAGCAGCGCGAACCCGCCGCCCTGGCAGAAGCCGATGACGCCGATCCGACCGGTGCAGTCCTCCCGGCCGGCGAGCCAGACGCGGGCGGCCTCGATGTCGTCGAACACCGGACCCTGGCCGCTCGTCATCGCGCGGAACACCGCGGCGACGCAGCGGACGCCCCCGCCGCGCGGGGTGTAGAGCCGCGGCGCGACCGCCACGTAGCCGGCCGCGGCGAGCCGGTCGGTGTGCGCGCGCAGGTTCTGCCCCATGCCGAAGGCGTCCTGGAGGACGACGACCCCGGGGTGCGGGCCGGGCCCGGCGGGGGTGGCCAGGTAGGCCTCCTGGTGCGACCCCTCGGCGGCGGGGATGTGCAGGTCGGGCACCGCGTCTCCTCCTCTGCGTGGCGAGGCGCCCAGCGTGGCAGGCTCGCGGCGACATCGCGTGATCGAGGAGGAGTTCGTGGCGGACGTGCGGGTGCGGGTCGAGGAGTCCGACGGGGTCGTGCGGCTGGTCCTGGCCAACGGGGCGGGACACAACGCGGTCGACTTCGAGTTCGGCGCCCAGTTCCGGGCGGCGCTCGCGGGCCCGGCGCAGGGCGCACGGGTCGTCGAGATCGTCGCCGAGGGGCCGAACTTCTGCGTGGGCGGCGACGTGCGCGGCTTCGCGGCGAACCCGGACTCGTCGCTGTCCGCCCTGGCCGACGACTTCCACGCCTGCCAGCGGCTGCTCCTCGACCTCGCGGTCCCGGTGGTGATCGGGGTGCAGGGCTGGGCCGCCGGGATCGGGCTGTCGCTCGTGCTCACCGGCGACGTGATCGTGCTCGCCGAGGGCGCGCGCCTGCGCCCGGCGTACACCGCGATCGGGCTGACCCCCGACGGCGGGATGACCGCGACCCTGCCCGCGGCCGTGGGCCGCGCCCGCGCGCTCGACATGTTCCTCACGAACCGGCCGATGGGCGCCGCGGAGGCCCTGACGGCGGGGCTGGCCTCGCGGGTGGTGCCCGACGAGTCGCTGCACGCCGAGGTCGCGGCGATCAGCGCGACGATCGCGGGTGGGCCGCCGCAGGCCCTGGCGGCGACCAAGAAGCTGGTGCACGCGGCGGGCGGCGTGCTCACCGACAGCCACTTCGAGGTCGAGGCGAAGTCGATCGGCGACCGCGGGCTGTCGGCGGAGGGCCGGGAGGGCGTCGCGTCGTTCGTCGGCAAGCGGGCGCCGGTGTGGCCGGCGTGATCCTCTGGTTGCGCGCAACCTGAAGGGGTACTGGTCCGGTCATGGACATCACCTACCTCGCCGAGGCCACCTCGACCGGCAACGCCCGGGACGGGCACGTCCGGTCGTCGGACTCCTACATCGACCAGGACGTCCGGCTCCCCGAGGCGCTCGGGGGCGACGGCAGGGGCACCAACCCCGAGCAGCTGTTCGCCGCCGGCTACGCCGCGTGCTTCCACCAGGCGGTCAAGATGGCCGCCGGGGAGAAGAAGGTGTCGGCGAAGGACTCGGTCGTCGACGCCGAGGTGGGGCTCGGCCCGGACGGCGACAGCTTCGGCATCGAGGCCTCGATCACCGTGCACCTGCCGAGCCTCGACCAGGAGACCGCCGACGCGGTCGTCGCGCGCGCCCACGAGCTCTGCCCGTACTCGAAGGCCACCCGGGGCAACGTCGACGTGTCGGTGGTCGCTCTCGTCTCGTGAGCAGTAACGGTCGTCATAGCGACCCTTTCTGCTCACCTGAGCGAAGCTCACCCCGTGCGTCTCCCCCTCCGGACCCGCGTCCTCGGCGCCCTGCGCAGCTCCCTCGCCGGCTCGGTCGCCGACCTCCCGCCGGCCGAGGTACCCGCCGCACGGGAACGGTCCGGCCGCATCCAGGCCGGGCCGGCCGGGCGCGCCGTGGTCGGTCGGCACGACCGGCGGGTGGTCACCGAGGACGCGTCGCTCGACGTCCCCGGCGCGGTGCTCCCGGTGCGCGTCTACCGGCCGCCGCACGTCGCGCAGGTGCCCGCACCCGTCGTCGTGAACTTCCACGGCGGCGGGTTCGTCCAGGGCGACCTCGACCAGTCGGACTGGTTCTGCGGTCAGGTCGCGCTCGTGGCCGGTGCCGTGGTGGTGTCGGTCGACTACCGGCTCGCCCCCGAGCACCCGTTCCCCGTGCCCGCGCAGGACTGCTACGCCGCGGTCGGGGCGCTCGTCGCCGATCCCGGACGGTGGGGCATCGACCCGGAGCGCGTCGCGGTGATGGGCGACAGCGCGGGCGGCACCCTCTCCACCGTCGTCTGCCTCATGGCCCGCGACGCCCGCCGGCGCGGCGAGGACGCCCCGACGATCGGCGCGCAGTGCCTGGTCTACCCGGGCGCCGAGATGGTCGACGTCCTGCCCTCGGAGCGCGCCATCCCGACCGCCCCGATCCTGCACGCGAGCGACATCCGCGGCTTCTCGCGCCTCTACCTCGCCGGC
This sequence comes from Actinomycetospora soli, assembly GCF_021026295.1. Lineage (GTDB taxonomy): Bacteria > Actinomycetota > Actinomycetes > Mycobacteriales > Pseudonocardiaceae > Actinomycetospora > Actinomycetospora soli. The sequence goes on along the minus strand of NZ_JAJNDA010000009.1, from coordinate 162,185 downwards.
GCGGACGGCACCGACCCCTACGCCTCGCCGCTGCGCGCGGACCTCGCCGACCTACCGCCCGCACTGGTCCAGACCGCCGAGCACGACCCGCTGCGCGACCACGGCATCCGCTACGCCGACGCGCTCGCCGCGGCCGGCGTCACCGTCCGCTACACCGACTACCAGGGCGCCTGCCACGGCTACATCTCGATGCCCCGGCTGCTCGCGACGACGGCCCACCAGGCCGCGTGGGAGGTCGGGTCGTGGGTGAGCACGTGTCTGGGGCCGTCAGGGGGCTCGCCTACCGTGGAGCCGTGACCTCGACCGGCGCCCGTGCGCTCGGCGTGGGCGCCCTCGCGCCCGCGCTCGGCGTGGCTGCGCACGTCGAGGCGGGGGGCGGCACGCCCGACCTCACGGCCCCGGTCGTCCTGGTCGCGTTCCTGACGGCGGGTGTGGCCGCGCTGGCCGTCCGCCGGCGGGTGCCCGTGGTGCGGCTCGTGGCGGTGCTCGGCGCCGGGCAGGTCGGCTGGCACCTGACGATGGGCGCGGGCCCCGGCGACCCGCACGCGGGCCACGACGTCGCCCACGCGCTCCCGTCCCCGGGCATGGTCGCCGCGCACGCGCTCGCCACCCTGCTGGTCGCGCTCGGGGCCGCCGGGGCCGACCGGGCGGTGCGCACACTGCTCGCGCGCCGGGTCGGTGCGGTGCTGGCGCTGCTGGGGTCCCGTCCGGTCGTGGCGGCGCCGTCGGCCCCGCCCGCCGTCCCCGGACCGGCGGCCACGCCCGTGGTCGCCGCCGCCCTGCTGCGGGTGCGTCCCCTGCGTGGTCCCCCGGTGCGTCCCGCCGTCGCGTGACCACCTCCGACCCGTGAAGGGACCATGACCACCTCCTCCGCGCCCCGTGGCGCGTTCCTCCGCCCTGCCCTCGTGGCGGCGCTGATCGGCCTGCTGGCACTGCTCGGCGCCGGTCCGGCCGCCGCGCACGACGTGCTCGAGGGCAGCGACCCCGCCGACGGCGCGCAGGTCGCCACCGCCCCGTCCCGGATCACCCTGACCTTCGGCGACGCCCCGACCCCGAACACCGCCACGATCACCGTGGTGGGGCCGGACGGCACCACGCACTACGAGTCCGGTGCCCCGACCTCGGACGGCGAGACGATCTCGGTCGGCGTCGCCCCGCTCGGGGCGGCCGGGCGCTACGAGATCGGCTACCGGGTCGTCTCCGGTGACGGCCACCCCGTCTCGGGGGCCCTGTCCTTCACCCTGACGACCCCCGGGCCCGCAGCCGCCGCCCCGGCCACCACCGCGCCGGCGGCCGGTGCCCCCGCGGCCCCCTCCGCGGCGGCCCCCAGCCCCGCGGCCTCGGCGGCCCCCGCGGCCGACGAGGGCGGCACCCCGGCGTGGCCGTTCGTGCTGCTGGCGGTCGTCGTCGTGATCGGCGCGGTCGCCCTGGTGCTGCGCCGCCGGGCGTAGACGCGGGCCTCGTCCCGCCGGGACGAGCGAAGGGCCCCGTCGGTCGACCTGGTCGACCGGCGGGGCCCTTCGCCCGGCTCGGGGTGCGCTACTGGACGATCTGCACCCGGTCGTTCGGGTTCAGGTGCTCGAAGAAGCGCTTCGCGTCGGCCTCGTTCAGCCGCACGCAGCCCGCCGACTGGCGGTCCAGCGTGCCCTGGTGGAACGCGCGGCCGTTGTTGTCGAAGAACACCGCGTACGGCATCCTCGCGCCCTCGAACTCCTGGCTGACGTGGTACTGGTCCTTGCGCTGGATGACGTAGTCGCCCACCGGCGTCTCGTGCCCCTGCCCGCCGTGGGTGTTGGCGACCGGGCCGTAGACGACCGTGCCCTTGCCGTCCAGCAGCCACGCCTTGTTCTCGGAGAGGTCGACGCACGCCTTGATCGTGGGCGTGGTGCACGGTGTGCCGCCCACGCCCGGTGCGGTCCCGGCCGGTGCAGCGGCGGCGGCGATGCCGGAGGCCTGGACCAGGCCCATCCCGACGGCGGCCGCGGAGAGGACGAAGCGCCCCGTGCCCGGGCGCTGCTGCTTGCGGTGCCTGCCCTTGCTCAATGAACCTCGCTCGTTCGTCCACGCGCCGGCCACGCGCCGTGCCGGCATGCACGCACGGCTCCCCCCGAGCGCGCACGATGGGGACAACGACGCGGTACGGGGAGGGTCACGAACCGGATTGATGACGCGAGATGGGTCGCTCCGGGGCAACCCGGGCGCCCGACACCCGTCGTCGGGAAGGTCCTCGGCGAACGGGCAGCGCGCCGTGTCAGGACTGGGCCGCGCGGGTGAACGCCTGGTACGCGTCGTCGCCGAACAGGACGAAGCGGACCTCCTCCACGGCCGTCCGGGTGGATTCGACGGTCCCCACGGCGATGCGGGCCGCGTCGTCCATCGGCCAGCCGTAGACGCCCGCCGAGATCGCGGGGAACGCGACGGTGCGGGCGCCGAGCTCGTCGGCGACGCGCAGGGACTCGCGGTAGGCGCCGGCGAGCAGCTCCGAGCGGTCCTCGGACGTCGCGTGGACCGGCCCCACCGTGTGGATCACGTGTCGCGCGGGGAGCTTCCCGGCCGTCGTGGCCACCGCCTGACCGGTGGGCAGGCCGTCGGGCAGGCTCGTCGCCCGCAGCTGTCGGCACTCCGCGAGGATCTCGGGCCCGCCGCGGCGGTGGATCGCCCCGTCCACCCCGCCGCCGCCGAGCAGGCCGGAGTTGGCGGCGTTGACGACGGCGTCGACCTCCTGCGTCGTGATGTCGCCCTGCACGAGGGTGATGCGCGCTCCCACGGCACGCCAGTACCCCCGGCCGTGCCACGATCATGCGTATGACGTCGGACCGCAGCATCGAGGTGTCCCGCCTGGTCGACGCGCCGCCGGAGCGCGCCTTCGCCCTGGTCGCCGACCCGGACCGGCACCCCGACCTGGACGCCTCGGGCATGGTCCGCGCCTCGCAGACCCATCTCGCGCTCACCGAGCTCGGCGACGTGTTCACGATGGACATGCACAACGAGCAGATGGGCGACTACATCGTCGAGAACCACGTCGTGGTCTACGAGCCCGACGCCGCGCTCGGGTGGGCGCCGGCGGGCCCCGGCCAGCGCCCGGCCGGCTACACGTGGACCTACACGTTCGAGGCCGAGGGCGACGGCACGCGGGTCACCCTGACCTACGACTGGTCCGCCGTCACCGACCCGCAGCTGCTCGAGTTCTTCCCGGTCGTCGACGCGGACACCCTGGACGCCTCGCTCGGGCTGCTGGCGGAGGCGCTGGCGTAGGGCTGTGGCGTCAGCGGTGGCACACGGCTGACGTCGAGTGTCAGGAATGCGCCACACCCGCGCTCGGCGGGTAGCGCTCCGCGCGAGAGGTACAGCACGCAGGTTCTGAAGCCCGTCGACCTGTCCTGTGTGCCACTGGCGAACGCGCGCCCCTCTGCGCCGTTCGCGAGAGGGACGTCAGGCAGGTTCCGGCGGCTCCGGACCTGCGCTACGTACCACTCGCGGCGCCGCCGAGCAGGGCCCGGAACTCGTCGTCCGGCTCCGCTGTCACGGTGCGACGCTGACCGTCCGGGGCATCGAAGGCGAGCCGGTGCGCGTGCAGCCCGGTGCGGGTCGTCGGGTTCTTCTCGAACAGCGGGTCGCCGACGAGCGCGTGCCCGATCCACGCCAGGTGCACGCGGATCTGGTGGCGCCGCCCGGTCAGCGGGTGGACCTCGAGCAGCGTCGCCCGCTCCCGCGACTCGAGCCTCGTGAACGTCGTCGTGCTCGGGTAGGTCTCCTTCGACGTGTCCACCGCGTCGTCCGGCACGGTCCACACCCCGTCGACCAGCGCGATCGCCTCGCGCGGCGCCGCGATGCGCACCCGGTTCTTGCGCCCGACCGACAGCGGCAGCTCGATCCGTCCCTCGTCCGGCAGGCCGACCGTGCCCGTCACGGCCAGGTAGCTCTTCCCGACGGTGCGTCGGTTGAACTGGCGGGTCAGGTCCCCGTGCGCCTCGAGCCGCGTGGCGAACAGGACGACACCGCTGGTGACCTTGTCGATCCGGTGGGCCGGCCAGAGCTTCTCGCCGTCGTCGGCGGCGAGCCGCACGAGGTCGGTGTCGTGCCGCTCGCCCATCACCGACCACCCGACGGGCTTGTCGAGCACCAGCGCCCCGTCGTCCTCGTACAGCGTGCGCGCCGCGCGCAGGTCGGCCCAGGTGGTCACGTCGGCCAGTGTCACAGCGAGGCGAGCATCGTCTCCAACTTGGTGGTGGTCTCGGCCAGCTCCGACGCGGGCACCGAGGCGGGCACGATCCCGGCCCCGGCGTAGAGCCGCGCCGCCGCCCCGGAGACCTCGCCGCAGCGCAGCGCGATGACCCATTCGCCGTCGCCGTCGGCGTCCATCCACCCGACCATGCCGGTGTAGAAGCCGCGCGAGAACGGCTCGAGCTCGTCGATCGCGCGCCGGGCCGCGTCGCGCGGCACGCCGCCGACGGCGGGTGTCGGGTGCAGGCCCCGGGCGATGTCCAGCGACGCCGCGGCCGAACGCCCGCGGATCGTCGTCGAGAGGTGCCAGAGCGCGTCGGTGCGGATCAGGGTCGGCTCGTCGGGGACCTCGAGGTCCTCGCAGGTCCCGGCCAGCGCGGCCGCGACCGCGTCGACGACGAGCGCGTGCTCGTGCCGGTCCTTGGCCGAGGCGAGCAGGGCCGCGCCGGTGGCCTCGTCGTCGTCGGGGTCCGAGCGCCGCGGCGCCGAACCGGCCAGCGGGTTGGCGACGACCTCGCCGTCGCGCCGCGACACCAGCAGCTCCGGGCTCGCCCCGATCAGCGAGCGCGCCCCGGCGGACGACGGCAGGTCCACCGCGAACACGTAGCCCGCGAGGTTTCGGGCGGCGAGCTCGCAGAGCATGGCGGGCTGGTCGATGGGGGCGTCGCGCACGAGGTCGAGGACGCGGGAGAGCACGACCTTCTCCAGCTCACCGCGACGCATCCGCCGCAGCGCGTCGGCCACCATCGCCTCGTAGCCGGCGGGCTCGGGGACCGGACGGGACTGCCAGTGCGTCGGGTCCGCACCCTCGCCGCGGCGGCCGACGGAACCGGGCAGCGGCGGCGCCCACGTCACGGCCTCGGGGACGACGAGCGCCGCGGGGGCGGTCGGGTCGAACGGCAGGGCCCCGATCACGACGGCGGGTGCGCCGCCGGCCGCGTCGGTCTCCCGCAGCACGCGCCGGGCCTCGTCGGGATCGTCGACGCGACGGGCGACGCCCTCGGCGAGCAGGCCGCCGCGCGGCCCGGAGAACCAGGTGCCCTCGCCGGGGCGCCAGCGGTCCAGCAGTTCCGCCGAGTCCCCGGACCCCGTCAGTGGAGTGCCGGGAACGGCCAGCAGGCCGGCCGTGGCCTCGCTCGTCACGTGGTGGCTCCTCCCGCTCGGGTCAGCCGATCATCGCCGCACTCGTGCCGATCCGCTGGCAGAGTGGATATCCCGTACGTCCACTCTCACCCGGACCGCCCGGCCCGGCCACGTGACACGCGACGCATCGCGAGGAGATCAGTGACCCTCCGTGACGATCTCGCCCTCGGCAGCCGCATCGCGGCGATGCGCGCGGGTGGTCTGGCCCTGGCGCTGCGGGGCGATCCGGTCGCCCGGTTGATGCACCGGCCCTGGCGGCACGACCCGTATCCGACCTATCGGACGGTACGCACCCTGCGTCGGGTGGTCCGCAGCCGCACCGGGATCAGCGCCGTCGCCACGCACGCCCTCTGCGAGCAGGTGCTGCGCGACCGGCGCTTCGGCGTCCGGCTCGCCGACGGCCGCGTCCCGTTCGCGCCGGAGGAGGGGCCGTCACTGCTCGAGCCGGTCGACCTGTCGCTGCTCAACCTCGACGCCCCCGACCACACCCGGCTCCGCCGCCTCGCGCAGCCCACCTTCGCGCCGCGCCGCCTCGAGCGGTACCGCGAGATCGCCGAGACCCTCACCCGCGACCTGCTCGACCGTGCGGCCGCGCGCGGCCGGTTCGACCTCGTGCACGACCTCGCCGCCCCGCTGCCGATCACGGTGATCGCCCGCCTGCTCGCGATCCCCGAGGTCGACGCCGACCGCTTCGCGGCCTGGGGCCGGGCCCTCGGCGGGGCGCTCGACGGCGTCCGCTCCGTCGCGCACGCGCGCGAGCTCGCCCGCACCACGGCGGAGGTCCGCGCACTCTTCGAGTCGTTGGTGTCCCGACGTCGGGTCGACCCCGGTGAGGACGTCGTCTCGCAGCTGGTCGGGGCTCTCGACGCGGGCTCGATGACGATCGACGAGCTGGTCTCGCTGGCCCAGCTGCTGCTCGTGGCGGGGTTCGAGACGACGACGAACCTCGTCGGGAACGCCGTCCGCGCCATGCAGTCGGCGCCCGGGCAGTGGGAGGCGCTGGTCGCCGACCCGGGGCTGGCCGCGGGCGCCGTCGAGGAGACGTTGCGCTTCGACCCGCCCGTCCAGCTGACCGCCCGGATCGCGCACGAGGACGTGGAGATCGACGGCGTCCCGATCCGTCGCGACTCGGGCCTGCTCGTGCTGCTCGCGGCCGCCGGACGGGACCCGGAGGCCCATCCCGACCCGGACCGCTTCGACATCGCCCGCGAGCAGACCACCCCGCACCTCGCGTTCTCCGGGGGCGCGCACTACTGCCTCGGTGCGGCCCTGGCCCGCCTCGAGGGCGAGGTGGCCCTGCGCCTGCTCGCCGAGCGGCTGCCGGGGCTGCGCGCCGCCGGCCGGGCGGTGCCCAGGACGGCGACGGTGCTGCGCGGGCCCCGGCGGTTCCCGGTCGCCGCCTGAGCGTCCGGATCGGTCAGGCATCGCCGGACGCGCATGGGATTGCGCGCGACCGGGCAGGGCACCGTCATGCCTGCCATCCCCGCCGTGCACCACGTGGCCATGTCCGTCCGCGACCTGTCGGTCAGCGAGCCCTTCTACTCGAAGCTCTTCGGCGCCGAGCCCGCCATGACGCTGTCCGACGGCCCGTTCCACCGCCGCGTCTTCGCCCTCGCCGACGGCCAGCTCTTCGGGCTCACCCAGCACGACACCGTCTCGCCCGACGACCGCTTCGACCCGGCCCGCGTCGGCCTCGACCACGTCGGGTTCGGCTGCGCCGACGCCGACGCGGTGACCGCCTGGCGCGACCACCTCGACAGCGTCGGCATCGAGCACTCCGGCATCGTCGAGGCCGACTACGGGCTCGCCCTGTCGGTGAAGGACCCCGACGGGAACGCGCTCGAGTTCTTCATGCTGGCGGGCTGACCCCGCTCCCCGTGGCAGGAAAGCGTCGTTGCTGCCACTCACCGACAGCAACGACGCTTTCCTGCCAGGACGAGGGGCCTGCCGGGACGAGGGGTCTGTCAGGACGAGGGGCCTGTCAAGACGAGGGGGCGGCCACCGGCAGCGGCGGCCGCCGCGCGAAGTCCGGCGCGTGCTCGGGCAGCACGCCGATCCCGATGGCGCGCGCCGGCACCCACTGCAGCGCCGGGAAGCGCTGCACCATCCGGATCGGCCACGGCACCGTCGCCGCGTCGAGTTCCTGCGCGTTCTCCAGCATCGGCACGAGGACCCGCCGGTGCGCGAGGTCCTGGGCGGTCTGCGTGACCACCGTCGGCGGCGTGCGGCGCCGCTGCACGGCGCGACCGGCCCGGTCCACCGCCGCGGGGTCGCGCGCCAGCAGCGGGTCGGCCAGCACGCGGGCCGCCGCCACCGCGTCCTGCACCGCCAGGTTGATGCCGACCCCGCCCATCGGCGACATCGCGTGGGCCGCGTCGCCGAGGCAGAGCAGCCCGGGCGCCGACCAGCGGGTGAGGCGGTCCAGGGACACCTCGAGCAGCTTGACGTCGTCCCACGCCAGGTCGTCGAGGCGCCCGCCGAGCCAGGGGTTGAGATCGACGAGCAGGTCCCGCAGCGCCTGGACCGAGCCGGCGCGCAGGCGGGCGTCGGTGCCCTTGCCGATGATCAGGGCGCACTGGAAGTAGTCGCCGCGGTCGAGCATCACGAGGAAGCGGCCGCGGCCGATCCGCCCCAACCCGCCGTCGGGATCGTCGTCGTGGCGGGGCACCCGGAACCACTCGACGTCGATGGGCACGTCGTAGCGGTGCAGCGGCAGCCCGGAGTCGGCGCGCACGCGCGAGTCCCGGCCGTCGCAGGCGACGACGAGGTCGGCGGCGATCTCGCCGCCGTCGGCCAGGCGCACCCCGGTGACCCGGTCCCCGGTGCGGACCAGCCCCGCGACCTCGGTCGACATCCGCAGCGTGAACGAGGGCTCCTCGCGGGCGGCGGTGGCGAGCAGGTCGAGCAGGTTCCACTGCGGCGTCATCGCCACCATCGGGTGCGGGGCGTCCAGCCGCGTCAGGTCGCCGATCGTGATCTCGCCGGCGTCGAGGCGGACCCGCGCCCGGGTCAGCGCGCGGTAGGGCAGCTGCTCGAAGCGGGGCCAGAGGCCGAGTTCGTCGATGAGCGTGAGCGTCGAGGTGTGCACCGTGTCGCCGCGGAAGTCGCGGAGGAAGTCGCCGTGCTTCTCCAGCACGGTCACCTCGACCCCGGCCCGGGCCAGCATCAGGCCGAGCACCATCCCGGCCGGGCCACCACCCACCACGCAGCACGTCGTCCGTTCCATGACCGCCTCCTCGTTAGCCACCGTGAACGAGCTTTCACTATGGTGGACCCGACGGAGGACCCCCGTCAAGGCGAACGAGCATTCACGGAAAGGGTGGTGGGCGTGCCGCGCCTCACCGACGAACGCCGCGCGGAGAACCGGCGCCGCATCCTGGACGCCGCCCGCCGGTGCTTCGCCCGCGACGGCTTCCACCAGACCTCGATGCCGGACATCGCCCGCGAGGCCGGCCTGTCGACGGGCGCGTTCTACCGCTACTACCCGAGCAAGGACGACGTCGTCCTCGAGGTCGCGGGGCAGGCCTTCTCGATCCTGGCCGGCCGGCTGGACGAGGTGGTCACCGCCGACGCCGCCCCGACCGTCGCCGACCTGGTCACCGCCGTCGTCGGGACCTTCGGCGCGCAGCACGTGCGCCTGCCGGACGGCTCGGAGATCGACCTCGACGAACTGGTGCGCTGCGGGGTGCAGGCGTGGGGCGAGGCGACCCGGCCCGGGCCGCTGCAGGACCGCGTCCACCGCGGCTTCCGGGCGTTGCGCGACCGGGTCGCCACGGGACTGCGCCGGGGTCAGGAGGCCGGTCTCGTCCCCGCCGCGCTCCCCCCGGAGAGCGGCGCGCACGTCGTCATGGCCGTGATCCCGGGCTTCGTCATGCAGCGGGCCGTGTTCGGCTACCGGGACGTCGACGGCTTCGTCGCCGCGCTCCACACCCTCCTCGACGCGCCGGACGCCACCCTCCGAACGGCCAGGACGAGGTTGTCGCAGGACTAGTGCGACAAGCACGTCGTTGCGACACTCTTCACCCGGACATCACGAACGGGTGAGGAGAGCGCATGACGACCGAGCTGGTCGGGATGCACATGAGCGACGGCATCGTGAACGCGCCGGTGTCGCTGGGCTTCGGGGTCGTCGCGATCCTGGGGCTCGCGGTCTGCGTCGCCCGGGCCCGGCGCGATCTCGACGACCGCACCGCGCCCCTCGCGGGCCTGGTCGCGGCCTTCGTCTTCGCGGTCCAGATGCTCAACTTCCCCGTGCTGCCCGGTGTCAGCGGCCACCTCCTCGGCGGTGCGCTCACCGCGATCCTGGTCGGCCCGTACGTCGGGGCCCTGTGCGTGGCGATCGTGCTGGTGCTGCAGGCCCTGCTGTTCGCCGACGGCGGGCTCTCCGCCCTCGGCACGAACATCACCAACATGGCGCTGATCGGCACCTTCGTCGGCTTCGCGGTGGCCGTGGCGATGCGTCCGCTCGCCCGCCGGTCGCGGGCCGGGCTGCTGCTCACGGCCTTCGTCGCGGCGTGGGTGAACACCGTCGTGGCGTCGATGGGCTTCGTCGTCGAGTACGCCCTCGGCGGCCAGGGCCTCGCGCTCGGCACGGTGTTCGGCCTGATGGCCGGCTTCCACGCCCTCATCGGGATCGGCGAGGGGATCATCACCGCCCTCACGGTGGGCGCGGTGGCCGCGGTCCGACCCGACCTCGTGTACCTGCTGCGCGGGCAGCGTTCGGAGCTGACGCTGCGGACGGCGGCGGTCCGATGAGCACGGCCACGACCAACCGCCGGTACGCCGGGTTCCTCGGCGCCTTCCTCCTCGTCGCGCTGCTGCTCGCGGGCGGCGCCTCCTACCTCGCGTCGAGCTCGCCCGACGGGCTGGACGCCGTGACGCAGACCGGCTGCAGCGAGACCGACGCCGGGCTGCAGGGGCAGTGCATCGCGCAGAACGCCGGCGAGCACCCCGCAGCCGGGAGCCCGTTCGCCGACTACGCGGTGGGTGGCGACGAGGCGTTCACCGGCGTGGCGGGCGTCATCGGGGTGATCGCCACGCTCGCCGTGGCCGGCGCCCTGTTCTGGCTGCTCCGCCGCCGCTCGGGCCCCTGATGGGGGCGGGACACGCCCACACGCTGCACCACGCCGGCGACAGCGTCGTCCACCGGCTGCCCGCGCACGTCAAGATCGTCGCCGCGTTCGTCATGGTGGTGGCCGTCGTGGCCACCCCGCGGGAGGCGTTCTGGGTGTTCGGGGCGCACCTGCTGCTGCTCGTCGCGATCTGGGTCGCCGCCCGGCTCCCGGTCGCGGCGATCGCGGCCCGGTCGCTGATCGAGGCGCCGTTCGTGGTCCTCGCGGTGCTGCTGCCGTTCTTCGCCACCGGGCCCCGCACCGAGTTCCTCGGGCTCTCGCTGTCCGTCGACGGGCTGCTCGCGGGCTGGAACATCCTGGTCAAGGGCACGCTCGGCGTCCTGGTCTCGGTGACGCTCGGCATGACGACGCCGGTGCGCGACCTGCTCGCCGGCCTCACGCGCCTGCGCGTCCCCGGCCTGGTCACGACGATCGCGACGCTCATGGTCCGCTACCTCGAGGTCATCGCCGCCGAGGCGCGGCGTATGCGCCTGGCCCGGGTCGCGCGGGGGCACGACCCCCGGTTCCTGTGGCAGATCGGCCCGACGATCCGCGGGATCGGCACGCTCTTCCTGCGCTCCTACGAGCGGGGCGAGCGCGTGCACCTGGCGATGCTCGCCCGCGGGTACACCGGGGCCATGCCCCTGCTCGGAGACGGCACGACGAGCCGTCGGTCCTGGACGCTCGCGCTCGTCCCGGCCGCCGCGGCGGTCCTCCTGGCGACGGCGGGGTACGCGTGAGCGGGGAGACGCCGCGCGGCGGAGCTCGACCGTCGACCGAGCCGTCGCTGCACGTCGAGGGGCTCGCCTTCGCCTACCCCGACGGCCACCAGGCCCTCTTCGGGGTCGACCTGCGCATCGAGCGCGGCGAGCGCGTGGCGCTGCTCGGCCCGAACGGGGCGGGCAAGACCACGCTCGTGCTGCACCTCAACGGGGTGCACCGCGCCGGGGCGGGCACCGTGCGGGTCGGCGGGCTGGAGGTGGCGAAGCCGAACCTGCAGGAGATCCGTCGTCGGGTCGGCGTGGTCTTCCAGGACCCGGACGACCAGCTGTTCATGCCCACCGTCGGCGACGACGTGGCCTTCGGCCCGGCCAACTTCGGCGTGGTGGAGCCGGAGCTGTCGCTGCGGGTCAAGCAGGCGCTCGGCGCGGTCGGGATGGGCGAGCACGCCGACCGCTCCCCCATGCACCTCTCGGGCGGTCAACGACGACGGGTCGCGCTCGCCACCGTCCTCGCCTGCGACCCCGAGATCCTCGTGCTCGACGAGCCCTCGTCCAACCTCGACCCCGTGGCCCGTCGCGAGCTCGCCGAGGTCCTGCTCGGGCTGGACCGCACGATGCTCATGGTCACCCACGACCTGCCCTACGCCCTGCAGCTCTGTCCACGCTCGGTGGTGATCGACGACGGCGTCGTCGTCGCGGACGCACCGACCCGCGAGCTCCTCGCCGACACCGCCTTCCTGGCCGAGCACCGCCTGGAGCTCCCGTTCGGGTTCTCGGTCTGAGGCGTCGCGACGACGGGGCGATCACCGCCGGACCGTCGGGCCTGTGAGGATGCGGGCGTGAGGAACCCCCTCAACCGCATCCGCCGTCTCCGTCGGGAAGCCGCCAACCGGCGCGCCGTGATCGCGCACGTGCCGCCCGGCCCGCCCACCCACAACATCCGCGACGTGGCGGGGCTGCCCACCGTCGACGGCCGGCGCACCCGGCCCGGGATCCTGCTGCGCGGGGACGCCCCGTTCGCCGACGACGGGCCCGACTCCCCCGGGTGGCCGCAGGGTCTGGCCTGGCCGCCGGGGGTGGCCGTGGACCTGCGCAGCGAGCGCGAGCTCGACCACCCGTACCCGCTCGCGACGACGCGGTGGGTGCACCTGTCGATGATCGACGCGCTCGACCCGACGATCCTCGCCCGCGACGAGAACGACCGGCTGCCCACCGACCAGCTCTACCTCGCGCTGCTGGACGCGGCCCCGGTCTGGCTGCCGACGCTGTTCGACGCCGTGCTCGACGGGCCGCACCCCGTGCTCGTGCACTGCGCCGCGGGCAAGGACCGCACCGGGGTGTCGGTGGCGCTGCTGCTGCGACTGGCGGGCGTGACGCGCGCGGCCGTCGACGCCGACTTCACCCGCACGAACGCCCGCCGGATCGGGCTGCAGCGCCGCCTGGAGCGCCGCCCGCTGCTGCGGCCGGGCATCGTGCCCGCGGGGGACATCGGCGTCACCCGCGAGCACCTCCTCGGGGTCCTCGACCGCCTCGACGGCGACGGCGCCCGCGAGATCACCCGCGGCGCCGGCCTGGCCGACGACCGGGTGGAGCAGTGGCGATCGCTCCTGGTGGAGTAGCCGCCGCGCACCCTGTGGTCGACCACAAAGTCCGGGGAGACAACGCTGGGGCGCACGACAGTGCCGGGCGCGTCGACGGTCAGGAAACTGGAGGGTGAACCGGTTCGACGCACCCGAGGAGTGGACCTCATGACGACCCCCGCGACCTGCCCCTGCTGCGGGGTCGTGGTCATGCCGGAGGAGATGGCCTTCGACTTCGCCGGGGAGACCGTCGAGTCGCTGACCCGGGAGGTCACCTACCTGCGCGAGACCGTCGCCCGCCTGCGCGCGGCGGTGCACGGCAGCGCCCCGCGTCCGGTCGCGGTCTAGTTCGTCCCGAGCCGGTCGGGCAGGTCCGCGGGCGTCGTCGCGCCGGTCCACTCCAGCAGGGTGGACTCCCACGGGGCGGCCGCGTGCGGACCGGTCTCACCGGTGACGTCGCCCTCGAGGACCACGCCGCGCGCGCCGTCGACGGTGACGACCCGCCCCTCCAGCGCGGCGACCACGCCGTCCCCGCAGCCGACGACGCAGGGCAGCCCGGCCTCACGCGCCACCAGGGCGGCGTGCGAGGTCGTGCCCCCGTGCTCGGTGACCACCGCGACCGAGGCGTACATCGCGGGCACGTCGTCGGGCGCGGTGAACGGCCGCACCAGGACCACCGGTCCGTCGGCGTCCAGCGCGTCGTCGGGATCGGTGACGACCACCCCGGACGCCACCCCGGGTCCCGCGCCGATGCCGCTCGCAACCGTCTCGCCGCCCGTCGTCGCCGACGCCTCCAGGTGCCCGCGGGCGTGGTCGGCGGTCAGGCGACCCAGCGCCTCCTCGCGCGTGATCATCCCCGCCGTCGCGAGTTCGACGGCGACGCGCAGGGCGGCCGTCGGGGAGCGCTTCCCGGCCCGGGCCTGCAGCACGTACAGCCGCCCGGACTCCACGGTGAACTCGACGTCCACGAGGTCCCGGTACTCACCCTCGAGGACCGTCGCGGCCTCGACCAGCTCCGCGTGCAGCGCCGGCAGCTCGTCGGCGAAGGTCGCGATCGGCACGGGGGTCACCGTGCCGGAGACGACGTCCTCGCCCTGCCCGCCGCGTACCCACTCGCCGTAGAGCACCGACTCACCCGTGGACGGGTCGCGGCTGAACGCGACGCCGGTCCCCGAGGCCTCGTCCCGGTTGCCGAAGACCATGGCCTGCACGGTCACGGCCGTCCCGGCGTCGTGGTCGAGGCCGTACCGGTCGCGGTAGACCCGCGCGCGGGGGCTGTCCCAGGAGCGGAACACCGCGCCGATCGCCGCGCGCAGCTGCTCCCACGGGTCCTCGGGCGGGCCCGCCGGGTCGACGACCTCGGCGTACGAGCGTCGGAAGCGGGCGTCGGTGTCCTCCGCCCACCGGCGGTCGCCGGTCGCCTCCGCGAGCCCCTCGACCGCGGCCGGGGTCAGCCCCAGGTTGAGGACGGTGTCCATCATCCCGGGCATGCTCTGTGCCGCCCCGGAGCGGACCGAGACGAGCAGCGGGGAGGAGGGGTCCGCGAACCGGTACCCGGTGTCGGTCTCGAGGGCGCGCATCGCGTCGACGACCCCCGCCCACACCTCGTCGGGCAGCCCGGACTCCCGGTAGCGCGCGCAGACGTCGGTCGTGATGGCGAAGGCGGGCGGGCCGGGCAGGCCGAGGGAGCGCATCCGGTTCACGGAGTGCGCCTTGCCTCCCAGCCGCTCGCGGCCGTACGGGCAGGTGCCGTCGAGGGCGACGACGGCGGCGTCGAGGCCGGTGGTCACGGTGGCTCCTCAGGTCGTCGGGACGGTGGCGGCGGCGCGGGCCGCGAGCAGGCCGCCCTCGACCGGGAGGTCGACGCCGCGGACCCACGAGGCGGACGGGCCGAGCAGGAAGGCGACGGCGGCGGCGACCTCGTCCGGGCGGCCGTGCCGCCCGACCGCGGCCGCGGCCCGGTCGATGTCGGCCTCGCCCATGGAGGTGCGGAAGTCGCCGAGGATCGGGGTCTCGACGGGGCCGGGGCTCACCGCGTTGAGCCGGGTCCCGCCGACGTGGCGCCCGGCGGCGAGCCGCGTCCAGCGCACGAGCGCCTTCTTCGAGGTGTCGTAGGCCGCCGGACCGTCGTGCGGGTGACGGGCCAGCCAGGCGTCGAGATCCGCGGCGTCGGCGCAGGCCAGGAGCTCGTCGAGGACGTCGTCGGGTTCGGGGCTGCGGTGCTGGGCCACGGAGGCGACGGTGACGACGGCGTCGACCTCGCCGAGCAGCGGTTCGATCAGCAGCCGGGGCGCGAGCACGTTGACCGCGAGCACGGTCGGCGCGGGCGCGGTGCCCGGGACGCCCGCGACGTGCGCGACCGCCGACACCTCACCGCGGACCCGCGCGACCACGGCGGCGATCAGGGCGGGGTCGGCGAGGTCGCAGGTGAGGGCCTCGACGCCGGGACGGGCCGGCACCGGGGCGCGGTCGAGCGCCAGCACGCGCCACCCGTCGTCGAGCAGGAGCCCGACGAGGGCGGCGCCGATCCCGGAGGCGGCGCCGGTGACGAGCGCGGTCTCAGGCACGCGCGCCCCCCTCGTCGATCCGCACCGGGAGGTGCTTGGTGCCGCGGAAGAAGTTCGACGCGAGCCGGTCGATCTCGCCGGTCTGCGTGACGGTCAGCCCCCGCTCGGCGAGGCGGCGGAAGAACACGGTCGCCTCCAGCCGCGCGAGGTGGGCGCCCAGGCAGGCGTGGGCACCCCAGCCGAAGCCGAGGTGGTCGGCCTCGTCGCGCCAGGGGCGGAAGCGGTCGGGGTCGGTGTAGACGCGGTCGTCGCGGTTGCCCGAGACGAACCACATGACGACCTTGTCGCCAGGGGCGATCGCCCGGTCGTGCAGTTCCAGCGCCTCGGTCGCGGTGCGCCGCATGCACAGCACCGGGGAGACCCAGCGCAGCATCTCCTCGATCGCCGGCCGGAGCCGGGCGGCCGGGTCGGCGGTGACCCAGGGCCACGCGTCCGGCTCCAGGTTCAGCGCGTGCACCCCGCCGGAGAGCAGGTTCCGGGTCGTCTCGTTCCCGGCGACCGTGAGGATCAGGTAGTAGGCGTCGAGCTGGCCGCGCGTGAGGGGCCCGCCGTCGACCTCCGCCTGCGCGAGCACCGAGACGAGCCCGTCGTCGGGGGCCTCCCGCCGCGCGGCCTCGAGCTCGCGGAAGTAGGCGAAGACCTCGTCGCGCGCGGTCACCGCGGTCTCGGGGCCGGCCGCGTACTCCGGGTCGGCGGACGCCATCTGGTTCGTCCAGCGCAGGATGTCCGGGCAGTCCTCGGCGGGCACCCCGAGGAGGCGGCCGAGCACCAGCAGCGGCAGCTGCGCGGAGATCGTCGGGACCAGGTCGAACTCGCCCGCGCCGACGCACGGGTCGATCAGCTCGTCGACCACCCGCGTGATCTCGTCCTCCCACCGGGCCACCGCGGCCGGGCGCAGCGCCGGGATGACGAGGCGACGGAGCTTCATGTGCTCCGGCGCGTCGAGGTGGTGGATGCTGCGGTCGCCGTCGCCCTCCGCCCGCCGGCTCGGGATCTGGGTGCCCTCGCGGACGGTGACGCCGGGGTCGGTGGCGATGCGCCGGATGTCGGCGTAGCGGGTCACCGACCAGAAGCCGGGCCCGCCGTCGGGCTCGGGGTTCCAGTGCAGCGGGTCCTCGTCGCGCAGTGCGCGGAGGATGTCGGCGTCGCGTCCCTGCGCGAAGGCCGACACGTCGGTGAGGTCGATACTCGCGGTGGTCACCCGTGGCTCCCCGGAATCGGCCGGCCGCTGCTTGCCGGGTGGTGACAGGGAACACTAGTCTCGCCCCAGATGCAACTAGCGTTCACAAAACAGCTCGAGGAGGAGCGATGGACGACGCCCGGTTCCGCGCCCTGCACGCCCTGCGCGTCAAGGGGATGACCAGTGCGACCGTCGCGGCCGCCGTGGTCGCGGCGCCCGAGGACGAGATCGCGGCGGCCCTCGACGAGCTCGGCGCCGAGGGCCTCGTCCGGCACCGATCCGGCGGCCGGATCGAGGGATGGAGCCTGACCAAGGACGGGAAGGCGGCCCACGCCGAGCTCGTCGCCGGCTCGGTCGACGACGACGCCCGCGCCGCCCTCGAGCAGGCCTACCAGGCGTTCCTGCCGCTCAACGGCGACTTCAAGGCGGTCTGCCACGCGTGGCAGACCCGCGGGGACGACGACGCGCCGAACGACCACACCGACGCCACGTACGACGACGGCGTCGTGTCCCGGCTCGCCGAGGTCGACGGGCGCGCGGGCGAGGTCCTGGACGGGGTCGGCGCGGCCGTCGACCGCATGTCGGGCTACCGGCCGCGGCTCTCGGCCGCCCTGGAGCGCGTCCGCGACGGGGAGCGATCGGCGTTCACAGCGCCGATGAAGGACTCCTACCACGACATCTGGATGGAGCTCCACCAGGACCTCATCCTCTCGCTCGGCCGCACGCGGGACGCCGCGGACGAGGGCTGACGGCTCCTCCGTGTCGACCGAAGGGCCCCTCCGGTCGACTAGACCGACCGAAGGGCCCCTTCGCTCGGATCGGGGCGGGCCGCGAGCTGCAGGTGCGCCGTCTCGTTCAGGGTGTGCAGCAGCCGCTTGCCCTGCGGCGAGACCAGCAGCCGACTGAACGACGTGTGCTCCAGCTGGCAGAACATGCTGAGGGGTCGCTCCAGCACCGAGCACAGGTGCGCGTTGATGACGCCCGAGTGGCACACCACGGCGACGACCCCGCGGGGGTGCTCGGTCGCGATGTCGGTGAGGGCCGCGTCCACGTCGCGGCAGAACGCCTCCGGGTCGAACCGGTGCTCCCCCCAGCGACCCGTCTCCAGCGCCCGCCACATCTCGGCGCGCTCCTCGGCGTCCGTCGTCCGGTCCGCGGCCACGTAGACGGGCACCCCGTGGTCGAACTCGCGCAGCCGCTCGTCGGTGCGGACCGGCAGGCCGAGGCGCTCGGCGAGGGGCGCCGCGGTGTCCAGCGCGCGCTGCATGGGGCTCGACCACACGGCGTCCGGGCGCCGGATGGCCCCGCCGGCGAGGTGCTCGGCGAGCCGCTCGGCCGCCGCGTACCCGTCCGGGGCGAGGCCGGGGTCGGACTGCGCCGCGTCCGCCGGCCGCCCGTGGCGGATCAGCACCATCTCCATCACGAGCCTCCGGGGTGGGGGGTCAGGCGGTCGACGAGGACGCGGTGCAGGACCTTCCCGGCGTCGTTGCGGGGCAGGTCCTCCACCAGGTGCACGGTGCGGGGGCACTTGACGTACGCGAGCCGGTCCCGGGCCCAGGCCACGAGCCGGTCCGCCAGGTCGGGCGCGGCGTCCGGGACGGGCACGAAGACGGCGGTCACCCGTTCCCCGAACTCGTCGTCGGGCACGCCGACCACGGCGACGTCGTCGACCTCCGGGTGCTCGAGGAGCACGAGCTCGACCTCGCGGGGATGGACGTTGACGCCGCCGGTGATGATCATTTGGCTCGCCCGGCCGGTGAGATACAGATACCCGTCGTCGTCCAGGTAGCCGAGGTCGCCGACCGCGCCCCAGCCCGGCGTCGCGGCGAGGTCGGCCGCGCCGTCCGGGGCGCGGTCCGGCTCCGCAGCACCCGGCGCGCTGAACCAGACCGTCCCGACCTGCCCGGACGGCAGCGGCCGTCCCGCCTCGTCCGCGATCGACACGCCGCTGCCGACCGCCCGCCCCACCGAACCGGGGTGCGCGAGCCACTCCTGCGGCCCGATCACGGTCCGCCCGTAGCCCTCGCTCGCGCCGTAGTACTCGTGGACGATCGGGCCCCACCACTCGAGCACCGCCCGCTTCACCGCCGGCGGGCACGGCGCGGCGGCGTGCACCGCCACGCGGTGGGACGAGAGGTCGTGGCCCGCCCTCACCTCGTCGGGCAGGCGCAGCAGCCGGACGAACATCGTCGGGACCCACTGGCTGTGCGTGACGCGGTACCGCTCGATCGCGGCGAGCGCGGCCGCCGCGTCGAAGCGGCGCATCAGCACGACGGTGCCACCGGCCTGGTGCACCGACTGCAGGAAGCCGATCGGGCCCGCGTGGTAGGCCGGGCCGGGGACGAGCAGCACGTCGACCCCCGCCCCGGGCTCGCTGAACCCGAGCGTGCGCATCAGGCCGGCCGAGCGCACCCCGACCTCGTCGGGATGCACGTCGCGCGGGGCCACCCGCGCGGGCTTGGGCAGTCCGGTCGTACCCGAGCTGAAGAGCAGCCGGCCGCCCGCGCTCTCCGGGAGCTCCGGGTCGCGCCCGGTGTCCGCGACCAGCTCGTCGAGCGCCACCGTCCCCGCGGGGGCGTCGTCGGGGACCGTCCCGACGACGAGCCACGAGACCTCGGCACCCTCGAGCGCCGCCGCCGCTGCGGGCAGCAGGTCGGCGGTGGTGACGACGGCCCGCGGCGCGGCCTCGGCGAGTACCGCGCGCAGCTCCCGGGCGGCGAGGTGGTGGTTCACCGCGGCCAGCACGAGGCCGCTGCGCCAGCACGCCCAGCAGACCTCGCCCCAGTGCACGTCGTTGCCGAGCAGGACCACGACCGCGTCGCCGTCGCCCAGGCCCCGCGCCCGCAGTGCGGTCGCGAGACGGGCGCTGCGCTCGTCGAGGTCGCGGTAGGTGACGGTCTCGCCGGTCTCGGCGAGGACCACCGCCGCACGGTCCGGCGCGTGCCGGGCGACGCTGCCGGGATACACCAGCTGACTCCCCTCACGGCCGTGGACGGCGAGAATGTATACGACGAGTCGCATCTAGCGGCAGTCCCGAACACGTTCTCGCAGGTCGGGACCTGAGCTAGGGTGATTACGGCATCACGGCTCGACCCCGAGGAGGCGCCCGGTGAGCGTTGCGGACAGCGATCCCGGAGGCGCCGACGCCGGGTCGACCCCCGCCCGGCGCGGCAAGAACACCCGCGGTCTGCGCACCCGCTCGGAGCTGCTCGAGGCAGCGGTCACCTGCTTCTCCGAGTACGGCTACAGCCGGACCCGGATCGCGGACATCGTGTTCGCGGCCGGCGTCTCGCAGGGCAACTTCTACCGGCACTTCGCGAGCAAGGACGAGATCTTCCTCGAGGCGCTGCGCCCCAGCCTCGACGAGCTGACCCGTTCGACGCACCGCACCGTCCGCACCGGCGACGGCACCGACCGGGCCACGCTCGTGGCCCTCACCAGCGCGTACTTGACCTCGTACGCCCGCAACCGGCGCATCCTGCGGGTGATGCGCGAGGCCGCGGCCACGAGTACCGACGAGGGTTTCTCCGAGCTGTGGCTCGCCCAGCGGGCCAACTACGTGGAGCGCACGGCGCGCTGGCTGCGCGACCTGCACCGCCGCGGGAAGCTCACCGAGACCGACTTCGACCTGCTCGCCGACGTGCTCGGTTCGGCCATCGAGCAGACCGCCTACGTGCACATCGGCCTGCCCGCCGCGACCCCCCGCCGCGAGCGCATCGAGCAGCTCGCGGTCGCCGTCGGGGAGGTGTGGCACCGGGCGCTGCCCCTCGTGGAGCGCGACGAGGCTTGACAGCCTGACGTGGCGCCCATCACGATGCGACGCATCGTTCACATCGTGAGGGAGCAGACCCCGATGCCCGACTGGCCGATCTTCGACGCCACCTCGAAGACGTTCCCGCTGTACTCGCGGGCCAACGTCGGCGAGATCTTCCCGGACCCCATCTCGCCGCTGAACGCGTCGGTCGGCTTCCAGGAGTACCTCGAGCCGGGGTGGCGGGACGCCTTCGTCGCCTGCGGGGTGTGGGACCACGACGTCTACGACGGCGGCGTCTCCCGCAACATCCTCCCGGCGTTCGGCAGCTACCTGTACATCAACATGTCGCTGATGCGGCTGTTCGGCGTGCGCGTGCCCGGGATGGGCGCCGAGGCCGTCGACCTGCAGTACTTCGGGGACATGCCCGGCATCCCCAGCTACGAGAGCGAGAAGCGGGACTTCGACGAGGACCCCGCGTACTCCGAGAAGGCCGGCGCCTGGCTGATGAACGAGGTCCTGCTCGCGCAGGGCCTCCCGGCCTACGACGCCGACCGCGCCGAGGTGCTGGCCATCCGGGCCGACCGGCCCGACATCGCCGCCCTCTCCGACGCCGACCTCGTCGCCCGGCTGCGCTCGTTCGGCGACGTGCAGCGTCGGTTCTTCCAGCACCACATCGAGTCGAGCCTGAAGTCGGGCGTCGGCCTCGGCGCCGTCGCGCAGGTCGCGGCCGCCGTCGGCCGCCCGGAGCTCGGCCTCACCCTCGTCAGCGGGATCGGCGACGTCGACTCGGCCGGCCCGTCGAACGGGATGTGGAGCCTCAGTCGCCTCGCCCGCTCCGGGCCGGTCGCCGCCCTCTTCGACGCGGGGGTGTCCGGGCTGTACGAGCGGATCACCGCGTCCGACGAGGCCGCCGTCGTCGCCTTCCGGGCCCAGCTCGACGCGTTCCTCGCCGAGTGGGACTTCCGCGGGCCGGGCGAGTGGGAGCTGCGCTCGAAGACCTGGGGCCTCGCCCCGGAGCTCGCGCTGCACACCGTCGACCGCATGCGCACCGTCGGCGACGACGAGGCACCCGCCGTCAAGAACGCCGCCCGGGCCGCCGACCGGGAGGCCGCGACGGCGACGATGCGCGAGATGCTCGCCGGGAACGCCGAGGCGGCCGGACAGTTCGAGGCGGCCCTGCACGCGGCGGCGCTGTGGCTGCGCGGGCGTGAGCGCTCCCGCACGACGTCGGCGATGCTCGTGCACGAGCTGCGGCTCCCCGCCCTCGAGCTGGGCCGGCGCGGCGCCGCGGCCGGCCACCTCGACACGCCCGAGCAGATCTACATGGTGTTCGCCGAGGAGCTCGACACCTACCTCGCCGACCCGGGCGCGTTCACCGACACGGTCCGCGAGCGGGAGAAGGTCTACCTCGACCTCTTCGACCACGAGCCGCCGTTCGTGGTGATCGGGGACCCGCCGCCGCTCTCGGAGTGGAAGCG
Organism: Actinomycetospora soli; assembly: GCF_021026295.1. GTDB lineage: Bacteria > Actinomycetota > Actinomycetes > Mycobacteriales > Pseudonocardiaceae > Actinomycetospora > Actinomycetospora soli. The sequence continues at coordinate 140,426 of NZ_JAJNDA010000009.1, read as the reverse complement.
CCGCTCCGACCGCTCGCGCACGGCCGCGCAGGCGGGCGAGGTCATCCAGGGCGTCTCCGGCTGCACCGGCGTGACCCGCGGCCGCGCCCGGATCTTCACCGACCCCGACGACGACGCCGAGCTGGAGCCGGGCGACATCCTCGTCGCGCCGATCACCGACCCCTCCTGGACGCCGCTGTTCGTCGCCGCGTCCGCCGTCGTGGTCGACGTCGGCGCGCCGTTCTCGCACGCCGCGATCGTCAGCCGCGAGCTCGGCATCCCGTGCGTGGTGTCCGCGACCGACGCCACGGGGCGCATCCCGGACGGCGCCACCATCGAGGTCGACGGCACCGCCGCGACCGTCACGATCATCGGCTGACGGACGTGACCGCCACCGGGCCCGCCGCCGCACCGGCCGAGGGGCCGGTGGCGGTCGTCCGCCGCTACCTCGACGAGATCTACCACGCGGGGGACGTGGAGCTCGTCCGTGAGATCACCGCCGACGGCGTCGTGCGCCACGACCCCGGCGGCACCCGGGTCCTCGACCACGAGGCCCAGATCGCCCGCATCCGGGCCGACCTGCCGCAGTGGCAGCCGTGGTTCACCGCCGAGGTCCTCGCCGGTGACGACCAGTACGCCGTCCTCGTCTGGACCGCCCGCGGGCGCACCGCGGAGCGGGTGCTGTCCGGGATCGAGGTCTTCCGCGTGGTCGACGGCCGCATCACCGACGTCTGGAACACCCCCTACTCCACCGAGCCCTGGGCCTGAGGCTCCCGAAGCCCCCGGCCCGCGAATCGAGCGCGCCATGAGCATCACCAGCTCCCCCGCCGTCCCGGTGCTCGACACCACCGACGAGATCGACCCCGCGTGGCTCTCCGCCGCGCTCGCGGCCCGCCTCCCGGGCGTCGTCGTCACCGGGGTCACCGCCCGCCCGATCGGCGCGGGCAACGTCAGCGACACCGTCCACCTCACGCTGGAGTACGGCACCCGGCCGGACGGGGCGCCGGACGCGGTCGTCGCGAAGTTCCGGCCGCGCTCGCCGGAGGTGCACCAGCACGGGCTCGGCAGCGGCGCCTACCACCGGGAGATCGGCGGGTACCGCGCGATCACCGAGCGGCACGCGGCACGGATCCCGCACCTGTTCCACGTCGACGGCGACGAGACCAACATCAACCTCGTCATCGAGGACCTCACCGCGGCCACGCCCGGCAACCAGGTCGCGGGCTGCGGCGTCGACGAGGCCGCCGCGGTGCTGACCCAGCTCGCCCGGCTGCACGCGACGTTCACGCCGCAGGACCCGGCGACCGCGCCGGCGTGGCCGATCCGCATGACGGAGGCCGCGGACTACTGGAGCCCGACGATCCGCCGCGGCGCGGCGATCATCACCGACCGGTTCCGCGACCGCCTGCCGCGGGCCGACCTCGACGTCGTCGCGGCCGCCGGCGAGATCGCGCACGACTGGCACCTGCTGCCCCAGACGCGGCTCACCCTCACCCACGGCGACCCGCGGGTGGACAACGTCCTCTTCGAGCCCGTCGACGGCGGGACCGGGGCCGTGCTGATCGACTGGCAGGTCACCGGGCTGCGCAACCCCATGTACGACGTCGGGTACTTCCTCTCCGGCAGCATCGACGCCGACCTGCGGCGCACCCACGAGCGCCGGCTCATCTCCGACTACCTGGCGCAGTTCGCCGCGATCGCCCCCGGCTACTCCGCCGAGGAGGCGTTCGAGGACTACCGCACGCAGGTCCTGTCGGGGCTCATGATCACGACCGCGGCGATCGCCGTGCTGCCCGACGTCGAGCAGGTCAACACGCTGATCCTCGCCCTGCTCGAACGGAACTGCGCCGCCGCGCACGACTGGGGCGGCATCGCCGCGACCCGCGGACGGAGTGGCCGGTGAGCGCCGCGTTCGCCGACCTGCTGGCCCACTACCGCACCCGCTTCCCCGCCGGGTCCGCCGGCCACGACGCCGTGGCCGGGGTGCTGCGCGGGGACGTCCTCACCCTGTCCGACGGCTCGCTCGCCCCGTCCGCGCTCGCCGACGGCGACCTCGACGAGCTCATCGCCTACGGCGGCTGGAACGTCTGGGACATGCTCGGCAGCCGCGCGACCGAGGGCGAGTCCGGCCTGATCCCGCGTCAGGAGTACGAGACGATCGCGGGCGTCCAGCAGTACGACGCCTACCCCGGCGTCTTCGCCCGCATCACCGACCGCATCGGCGCGGACGGGGTCGTCGAGCTCGGCGCGACGGCCCGCCGCGAGATCGGCACCAAGGTCAACCTCCTGCACGCCTGGTGCTGCTGCATGCCGGTCCTGACCGGGCGCGGCTTCGCCACCGGGCTCGGCCTCGCCTCCCCGTCCGACCGCGGACCCGAACTCGCGCAGGCCCTCCAGTTCCCCCGCCGCCTCTACCGCGGGATGTGGGGCGACGAGGGGCCGATGTTCGCCACCGGGCGCGGCTACGCGGCCCCGCTGCTCGCCGGGTCGGGGTGGCTCGAGCGATTCCGCGTCGAGGTGACCTGGTTCGACTCCGACTCCGACGCCGCGCCGGCGCGGCGCTCGTTCAACGCGATGACGCAGCTCTTCGCGTTCCTGCTGCACCTGGACAACCGGCTCGGCCTCGGCGACTCCGGGCCGTACCCGCAGCCGGACGGCACGGTGCTGATCGTCCGGGACCACTTCCTGCACGACGAGGCCTATCCCTGGTTCGACGCCTCGGTCGGCCTCCCGCACGCGGTCACCCAGGCGCTGTTCTTCCGCCCGCCGGAGGGGATGCGGTTCACGGTCAACGACCTGTCGACCACCTTCGCGGAGCCGGGCGACTACCTGCCCCACCTCGTCGGGTCGGCCGTCTACGCCCGCGACCGGTGGGACTCCCCCGACGTCCGCCTGCTCGGCGAGGAGGAGCTGGCCTCGATCACCCGGGAGGCCCGGACCCGGAACGCGGGGCTGTACGCCCGCTACGCCCGCATGTCCCGCGAGGAGCTGATCAGTGCGGGCGTGCAGATGTACGTCCTCGACTTCGTCCTGCCCTTCCTGCGGCTCGCGGGCCTCGCCGACGAGACCACGCTGACCGAGCTCGGCCTGCGGCTCCCGACCCGGGAGTCGCTCGGGGAGCTCGCGCAGCGCTCGTGGCCCCTGCTGACCGACGCGGGCACGGCCGCCGAGCTGCTGCCCCGCGTCCTGATCGCCGGCGACGGCTTCGTCCCGGTGCACGGACAGGACCCGGTGGCGGCACCGTGAGGCACCCCGAGCTCGGCTTCTACACCCTCGGCGGCCAGCCGACCTCGCCGCGGGAGATGTTCGACGAGGTCCGCCTCGGCGAGGACCTGGGGTTCGGCACGGCCTTCCTCTCCGAGCGCTTCTCCGTCAAGGAGGCCGCGTCGCTCTCCGGGGCGATGGGCGCGGTCACGACGGACCTGCGGGTGGCGACGGCGGCCACCAACCACAACACCCGCCACCCCGCGGTCACGGCCGCCTGGGCCACGACGATGCACCGGCTCACCGAGGGCCGGTTCACGCTCGGGCTGGGCCGCGGGCTCGCGCCGCAGCTGAAGGCCTTCGGTCTGCCGCCGGTGACGACCGCGCAGCTCGAGGACTTCATCGGGCTCATGCGCCGGCTCTGGCGCGGGGAGAGAGTCGTCGACCACGACGGGCCCGCCGGCCACTGGCCCGCCCTGAAGCTCGACCCGACGTTCGACGAGGACATCCCGATCGCCCTCACCGCGTTCGGGCCGCAGACCCTGGCGCTGGCGGGCCGGGCGGCCGACGCCGTCGTGCTGCACACCTTCTTCACCGACGAGACCACGGTCCGCTGCGTGCGCACGGTGCGGGAGGCGGCCGAGCGCGCCGGACGCGACCCGGCGTCGGTCGCGGTCTGGTCGTGCTTCGCGACGGTGCCCGACCACCTCCCCGAGGAGGTCCGCCTCAAGCGCACCGTGGCCCGCCTCGCGACCTACCTGCAGGTCTACGGCGACCTCATGGTCCGCACCAACGACTGGGACCCGGCCGACCTGGAGCGCTTCCGCACCGACCCGGTGGTGTCCGGGCTCGGCGGGTGGGCCGACATCGTCGCCACCCGCGAGGAGATCGAGCACATCGCGACGGTCCTGCCGGAGGACTGGTTGGCGCCCGCCGCCACCGGCAGCCCCGCGCGGTGCGCGGAGGCCGTCGCCGCCCAGTTCGACCTGGGCGTGGACGGCGTGATCATGCACGCGTCCACCCCGGCCGAGCTCGCACCCGTCATCGAGAACTACCGGAGGTCCGCATGAGCGACACCGAGATCGGCCGCGGGACGTCGGCCTACACCGCCGGAACCGTCGTCGAGGGCCCGGTGCGCTGGCTCGACTCCCCCGACGCCGTCCTCGACCTCGTCGGGTCGGGCGACATCGCCGACGTCATCGCGATCTCCCGCGGCGGGACGACCACGTTCATGGCCCCGGCGCTCGCCTCCGGGATCAAGGGGCTGATCACCCTGCAGGGCATGCCCACCTCGCACCTCGGGATCCTGTCCCGCGAGTTCGGCATCCCGTGCGTGATGAGCACGGTGTTCACCGACGGCGTCGAGACCGACCGCGGGGAGGTCGTCCCGGCCGACGGCACCGTCGTGCGGCTCGACGTCAGCGCGCGCGAGGGGCGCGTGCTCCGGCCGTGAGCACGGCGCCGAGGCGGGACACCGCCTCGGCGAGCAGGGCGGGCGGCCCGGGGCGGCGCACGACGACGCCGTCGACCAGCCCCTCCGCCAGGGCCTCGGCGGCGAGGTCGGCCGCGAGGTCGAGGCCCGGCGCGGCGTCCTCGCCGGCCGCCCGCATCCGCGCGAGGACGGCGTCGGGCAGGACCACGTCGGGGACCTCGTGGCGCAGGTGCTCGGCCTCGGCGAACCCCGACAGCGGGGCGAGCGAGAGCAGCACGGGGACCCGCACCCCGACCCCGCCCAGCACCCGGCGCAGGCGGTCCAGCTCGTAGACCGGGCGCGTCACGAGGAACTCCGCGCCCGCCCGCACCTTGAGCCGCACCCGGTGCATCTCGCGCTCCAGGTCGTCGGTGCCGGGGGTGACCCGCACGCCCACGCGGAACGGCGACGGCGTCACCCGCGCGCCGTCCGTGTCGACACCCGCCGCGAGGGAGGCGGCGAGCCCGACCAGGCCCACCGCGTCCACCTCCCACACCCCGTCGCGGACGGCCCGGTCGGCGTGCACCGGCGGGTTGCCGGTCTCGGTGACGATCGTGTGCAGCCCGAGCGCGTCGAGCCCGAGCAGGTCGGCCTGCAACGCCATCCGGCTGGTGTTCCAGCTGGTGACCGTCAGCGCGACGTCGGTGTCGAGCAGCTCGTGCAGACCCGCGGCCACGCCGGCCGTCGTCGAGCGGCGGCGTCGCGTGCGCTCGCGGCCGGCCCACAGTGCCTCCGCCCCCGCGGCCAGCGCGACCCGACCGCGGGCGACGTGCGCGTCGAGGTCGTCGGTGCCCGGGCCGGTGACCTCGGCGACGAGCAGCGGCGCCCGCCGGGACGTGTCGAGCCAGCGGGCGATCGCGCCGCGCCCCGGTCCCTCCCCCGGCGCCGGACCCGGCCCCGGACCCGGCCCCGGACTGCGTGGCAGGAAGGCGTCGCTGCCACCCGGGGAGGGCGACGGAGCCGCGCCGCGCCCGACCACCGCACCCGGGCGCAGCGCCACCGGCGGCTCGTCGACGACCGGGCCGCGGGCGAGCTCCGCGGCGGCCGCGGCCACATGCGCCGGGGTCGTGCCGCAGCACCCGCCGACCAACCGGGCGCCGGCGGCGGCGTAACGAGCGGCGTACCGCCCGAAGTGGGACGCGTCGGAGGCGAAGCGCACGCTGCGGTCGGACACGACGTGCGGCAGACCGGCGTTGGGCAGGGCGGTGACCGGGACCCCGTCGGGCACCGCGGCGGCCAGGCGCCGGACCACCGCGAGCAGCCCCTGCGGCCCGAGCGTGCAGTTCGACCCCAGCGCCACCGGCCGGAGCGCGCCCACCACCCGTGCGACGTGCTCGGGGCTCTCCCCCAGGGTCGTCACCGGCCCGCCGTCCTCCTCGACGAACGTCGCCTGGGCGATCACCGGCAGGTCGGTCGCCTCCCGGACCGCCTCGACCGCCTCCGCCAGCTCGTCGGCGTGCGCGAACGTCTCGCACACCAGGACGTCCACCCCGCCCTCGGCGAGCGCGGCGGCCTGCTCGCGCAGCGCGCTGCGGACGGCGGCGGGGTCGACCGGCCCGGCGAGGCGCGGCGACGTCGCGGGCGACACGGACCCGGCGACGAACGCCGGCCGCTCCGCGTCGTCCCGCGCCTCGCGGGCGAGGCGCGCGGCGACGACGTTGATCTCGTGCACCTGCCGCGCCAGCCCGTGGCGGGCCAGGCGGACCCGGCTCGCGCCGTAGGTGTGGGTCTGGATCACGTCGGCGCCCGCGTCGAGGTAGCGCCGGTGCAGCGCCCCGACGAGCTCGGGGGCGAGCAGCACGAGCTCGCTGACCGCGCCCTCGGCGCGGACCCCGGTGGCCTGCGCGAGCGTGCCCATCGCGCCGTCGCCGAGCAGGGTCCCGGCGGCGAGGGCGTCGGCGATCGTCATCGGTCCCCGGTCCCGTCGACGGCCCCGTCCATGTGGCCGAGGATCTCCAGGGCGACCTGCGCGGCGAGCCGGTCGGAGTAGTGGTCGAGGGTGAGCCCGGAGAGCTCCTCGGCGCGCCGCAGCCGGTAGCCGATCGTGTTCGGGTGCACCGAGAGCGCCTTCGCGGTGCGCTGCGGGCTGCCGTCCTCGCGGAAGTAGCGCGCCAGCGTGCGGACGAGCTCGCCCGCGCGTTCCGAGCGGTCGTCCGCGAGCCGCCCGAGCACCTCGCGGGCGAAGGCGCGGGCGTCCTCCGGGTCGGGGACCTGCAGCAGCAGCCGGTGCACCCCGAGGTCCTCGAAGCGCACGAGGCGGCCCTCGCGGCCCAGCCGGCGGGCGGCCTCGACCGTGCGGCGCGCCTGGTCGTAGGAGGCGGCGAGCCCCGCGAGGTCGCCGACCGCGCGCCCGAGCCCGACCGTCACCGGCCACGGGCCGCCGCCGCGGACGAGCCCCGACGCGAGCCGCGCGGCGAGGTCGGCGGGGTCCACGTCCTCCCCGACGACCGCGACGAGCTCGTTGTCGCGCAGCACGGCGAGCACGTCCGGGAGCAGGCGGCCCAGCCGGTCGCGGGCCGTGGCCAGCAGCCCCGCCGGCGCACGCCCGTCGTCGGGAACGACGACGAGGACGCGGGCGCCGGGGACGTCGAGGCCGAGGTGCTCGGCCCACTGGGCCGCCTCGCCGGCCGAGCGGGCGCGGCCGAGCAGGAGCCCGGAGAGCAGGTCGTCGCGGACCTGGCCGGCGGCCGCGGCGAGCACCCGCTCGCGGCCCAGCAGCACCCCGACGATCGTCGCCGCGTGCTCGGCCGCGAGCAGCAGGACGTCGTCGGCGGCGCTGCCGTCGAGCGCCGCCGGGCGCGCGCGATCGGCGGGGTCCTCCTCGGCCACCAGGAACGCCGCGGTCTCGCCCGCGACCTCGACGGGGACCACCACCCGCACCCACGTGCCGTGGCCGGGGACCCGCATCGCCCGGCCACCCCGACCGGCCGCCTCGAGCACCCGCACCCAGCGCGGTTCCGCGATCTCCGCGCGCAGCACCGCCGCGGCGCGGGGCTCGTCCACACCGGGCGCCGAGGCGGCGAGGACGGTGCGCGTCGGGTCGGCCGACACCACGGCGGCGACCGCGCCGAGCCGCTCGGCGAGCAGCCGCGTCACCGCCACCGGCCCGTCGTCGGCCGCCGCGAGCCCGGAGATGCGCCGGTGGAGCAGCACCAGCCCGCGCAGCGTCCCGGCGGGCGGGTCGGCCACCGCCTCCCGCGCACCCGTCGTCGGGTCCTCCGCCGCCACCGGTCCAGTGTGCCGCGCGTGGGCGCGCGCGAGAGAGTGATCACGACATCCCCGTCGACAGGAGGACCCGTGGCCAACATCGCCGTCGTCTTCTACTCCGCCACCGGCAACGTGGCCGCCCTCGCCGAGGCGCTCGCCGAGGGGGCGCGCGGCGAGGGCGCGGAGGTCCGCGTCCGCCCGGTGGCCGAGCGCGCGCCGCGCGAGGCGATCGAGGCCAACCGCCGCTGGAAGGCCTGGGTGGACGACAACCCCTACGACACCGTCGCCTCGCTCGACGACCTCGAGTGGGCCGACGGGATCGCCCTCGGCAGCCCGACGCGCTTCGGCGGCGCCGCCGAGCAGCTCAAGTCGTTCCTCGACACCACCGGCGGGCTGTGGGCGCAGGGCAAGCTCGCGAACAAGGTCGGGACCTCGTTCACCTCGGCCTCGACCGGTCACGGCGGCCTGGAGACGACCACCGTCGCGATGAACATGACCTTCTACCACTGGGGCACGCTGATCATGCCCCTCGGCTACGCCGCCGACCCGTCGCTGATGTCGTCGGGGAACCCGTACGGCGCGTCGTGGGTGTCGCGGAAGTCCGCGGCCCCCGACGACGAGGCGCTCGGCGCGGCGCGCGTGCAGGGGACGCGGCTCGCGCAGGTCGCGGGCCGGCTCTCGGACTGAGAGCACCTCCCGGTGCCGGCAATGCGTCACTGCTTGCACCCGGTGCCAGGAGAGCCGCACCGTCGCGCGGGCCCACGACGGTGCGGCGAATCCGGCGTCCAGTGCCGGCAGTGACGCACTGCCGGCACGCGGAGCGGGCTCAGTCCAGCGCGCGCCGGACGAAGCCCCGGATCCCGATCGCCCCGAACAGCACGCACGCGAACACCAGCGCCGCCAGGCACAGCCACGCCGGGAGGTGCGGGATCTGCGGGGTCAGCGCCCCGCGCAGCCCCTCCGCCACGTACGTGATCGGGTTGAGCGCGCAGATCACCTGGAACCAGCGCAGCGACCCGATCTGCAGGAACGGGAACTGCGTCGAGCCGGTGAACAGCAGCGGCGTGATCACCACGGCGAACACGATGTTGATCCGCCGCGGGCTGACCAGCGTGCCGATCACGAGGCCGGACGCGCCGCCCGCGAGGGCACCGAGGACGAGCAGCAGCGCCGAGAGCGGCAGGCCGGAGAGGTCCCAGCTGACCTCGTCGAGCACGAGGTAGCCGACCGGGATCATCACCAGGGACCCGATCAGCCCGCGCAGCGCACCGAACACGATCTTCTCCACGGCGACCATCTGCGTCGACAGCGGCGCGAGCAGCCGGTCCTCGATCTCCTTCGTGTAGCTGAAGTCGATCACCAGCGGCAGCGCGACGGCCTGGACCGCGACGAGGAAGGCGTTGAGCGCGAGCAGCCCCGGCAGCAGCAGCTGGGCGTACCCGGGCGCGATGTAGCCGAGCTCGGAGAGCACCTTGCCGAACACGAACAGCAGGAAGAACGGCTGGACGAGCACCTGCGAGATGAAGCTGCCGAGCTCCTTGCCCGTGACCGCGACGTCGCGGCCCAGCACGCCGAGGAACGCCCGCCCCGGCGACACCCGGCGGAACGGCTCGGTCTCAGTCACGGCGGTCACCGCAGTCCCCTCCCGGTCAGGTCGATGAAGACGTCCTCCAGCGTGGGCTCGCCGAGCCCGACGTCGGACACCCGGCCACCCGCCGTCGTGACCTCCTCGAGCAGGCCGGGCAGGGCGGCACCGGCCTCGCCCTCGACGCGCACGCGCAGGCGGGCGGGCCCCTCGTCGGGCGTCGCGAGGACCTCGGCGCCCGCGACGCCGCGGACCGCGCCGAGCCGGTGGCGCAGCTGCTCGGGGTCGAGGCCCGTGACGTCGAGGTCGACGGTGGCGGAGCCGGAGAGTCCCGCGACGAGGTTGGCGGGCGTGTCGAGCTTCAGCAGCTCGCCGTGGTCGACGATCCCGACCCGGTCGGAGAGCTTGGCCGCCTCGTCCATGTCGTGCGTGGTCAGCACGATCGTCACGCCGTTGGCGGCGAGCTCCGCGACCCGGTCGTGGACGAACAGCCGCGCCTGCGGGTCGAGCCCGGTGGACGGCTCGTCGAGGAAGAGCACCCGGGGGTCGTGCATCAGGCCGCGGGCGATGATCAGCCGCTGCGCCTGGCCGCCGGAGAGCTCGTCGGGGTTGGTGTCGGCCTTGTCGCTCAGGCCCATGCGCTCGAGCAGCTCGTCGGCCAGCGGACCGCGCCGGGGCCGTGGGACGCCGTGATAGGCCGCGTGCCAGACGAGATTGCCCTTGGCGTCGAGGCTGCGGTCGAGGTTCGGGCGCTGCGGGACGACGCCGATCACCGAGCGGGCACCGACCGGGTCCCGGGCCACGTCGATGCCGGTGACGGCGGCGTGGCCGGAGGTCTTGCGGACGCGGGTGGTGAGCACGCCGATCGTCGTCGTCTTGCCGGCGCCGTTCGGACCGAGGAGGCCGAACACCTCGCCGGGGGCGACGGCGAACGAGATGCCGTCGACGGCGTTGACCTTCGCCTTGGGGTAGCGCTTCACGAGGTCGACGACCTCGACGGCGGGAGTGGCGGCCGGCCCGGCGTGGATTCCGGTGGGCTGCGTCTGGGTCGACACGTGCCGCGACGCTACGCGGAGGTGCCGGGGCGGGGCATCTCGATCCCGGGTGAGCACGGTCGCTAGCCTGCGACCTCGACGACAGTTGAGGTCAAGCGCGCCCACCCGTCCCCGCGTGAGGGGAACCCTCACGCGGGTGGTGCTCAGCCGGCCGCCCGACCGACCGGCACCGCGATCAACCGCGGCCCGTCGGAGTCGCGCCCGCGCTCCAGGGCTGCGCGCAGGTCCCCGGCGGTCGACACCGACTCCGCCGGGACGCCGTAGCCCGCGGCCAACGACACGAAGTCCACCGGCGGCAGGTCCAGCCCGGGCGCCTTCGGGGTGTTCTCCCGGGCGGCGAACCACTTGAGGATCGCGTACTCCCGGTTCTCCAGGACGAGCACCGTGAGCGGCACACCGAGCATCGCCGCGGAGCCCAGCGCCTGGATCGCGTACTGCATCGACCCGTCGCCGATCGCCGCGAGCACGGGGCGGGACCGGTCGGCCAACGCCACGCCGACCGCCGCGGGCAGCCCGAAGCCGAGCCCGCCCGACGTCGTGAAGAAGGACGTGGACGGCCGGGAGACCGGGCGCCTCGCGTGCAGGGCGCCCCGGTTGGACGGGGACTCGTCGACGACGACGCCGTCCTGCGGCCACACGGCGCCGACGACGTCGAACACCGCCTCGGCGGTCAGCGTGCCCGGGACGGCCGAGGCCTGCGCGGGCGCCGCCGAGGGCGCCGAGCCCGCGGGCACCCGCGACGACGACGCGACGCGCTCGAGCAGCGATCGCACGACCGCGACCGGGGAGGCCACGAGCGCGTCGCCCATCGGCGCGCGGGCGGCCTCGTCGGGGTCGGACGTCACGTGCAGCAGCGTCGTGCCCTCGGGCAGGAACCCGCCGGGAACGTAGGGGTAGTAGCGGAAGACGGCCGTGCCGAGGACGAGCACGACGTCGTGCGCCGCGAGGGTCTGCGCGACCGGGGCGATCGCCATCGGCAGGGCGCCCCGGAACTGCGGGTGGGTCTCGGGGAAGCCGACGCGGCCGTCGGCGGGCGGCCCGTAGACCGCGCAGCCGAGCCGTTCGGCCAGCGCCACGGCGTCGTCGAACCCGCCGCCGGAGTCGATCTCGCCGCCGACCACCAGCGCGGGCGCCGACGCGCCGTCGAGCGCGGCGACCATCGCGCCGAGACCGGCGGGCGCGAGCGGCGTCGTGACCCGGCGTCGGGCCGCCCGCTGCGCCACCTCGAGGTCGTCGCCGGTGAGCTCGACGTCCCAGTCGTCCATCGGGATCGACACGAACACGGGGCCGGTGGGCGGCGTGGTCGCGAGGTGGATCGCCCGGGCCAGGGTCGCGACGACGTCCTGGGCCCGGGGCGGCTCCGCCGAGTACTTCACGGTGGGACGCGGGAGCTCGGAGGCCCGCGGGTTCGCGAGCATCGCCTCCAGCGTCATCATCGGCCGCACCTGCTGGCCCGCGGTGACCACGAGCGGGGTCCTGTTCGCCGCCGCGTTCACCAGCGCGCCCACCGCGTTCCCGACGCCGGGCGCGGTGTGCAGGTTGACCAGGGCCGGCCGACCGGTCGCCTGGGCGTACCCGTCGGCCATCCCCACGACGACGGCCTCCTGGAGCCCGAGGACGTAGGTGAAGTCGTCGGGGAAGTCCTGGAGCATCGGGAGCTCGGTCGAGCCCGGGTTCCCGAAGACCGTCGTCATGCCGTGCGCCCGGAACAGCTCGAGCGCGGCAGCGCGCACTGTCGTCACGCCGCAGGATCTACCCTGCGGCGGACGAACTCACCAGGCCTGCTGCGGGATGGGCGCGGGCAGGTGCAGCCTGCTCACCCGCACCACGACGTCACGCAGGTCGTCGGAGTCGAAGTTGTTGCGCAGTTCCTCGGCGCGGAGTGTCGCCGCGACCCCCTCGTAGGGGCCGTGGGCGTCCATCTCACCGGTCTCCGGGTCGAACACCAGGACCACGTAGCCGTCGCACTCGTCCAGATCCGCCGCTGCCGCCAGCAGTGCCGCGGGCCGTTCGTTCAGCACGATGATCACCTCCGCTCCGTTCATCGCCACGATGACGGCCCGTGTGACAGCGTGGGCGGAAGACGCCACCTTCGGGGGACAGCTTCCATCCGGCGGCGTGTCGGGGTGACACCCGGACGGATGCCTCCCCACGGCGCGTTCGGACCTCGGCCGTTAGCGTCGCGCCCATGGCCCCCTCCGACGCCGAGCCGACCCCCGCCGACCCGTCGTCGACCCGACCGACGACCCCCGACGAGATCACCCCGTTCGTGCTCGACATCCCCGACGACCAGGTCGCTGACCTGCACGAACGCCTCCGCCGGGCACGGTTGGCCGAGCCGGAGCCGGTGGCCGACTGGTCGCAGGGCATCCCCGCCACGGTCGTGGCGGAGCTGGCCCGGACGTGGCTCGAGGAGCACGAGATCGGCGCCCTGGCCGACGAGCTGAACGGGCTCGGCCAGTACCGGACGGAGATCGACGGGCTCGGCATCCACTTCCTGCACGTACAGTCACCACGACGTGACGCACAGCCACTTCTGCTCACGCACGGGTGGCCCGGGTCGGTGGTCGAGTTCCTCGACGTCGTGGGGCCGCTGACGGCTCCCGACGACCCCGCGAGCCCGGCGTTCCACGTGGTCGCGCCCTCGTTGCCGGGCTTCGGGTTCTCCGACAAGCCGACCGTCACGGGGTGGGGCATCGACCACGTCGCGGATGCGTGGGCCGTCCTCATGTCGCGTCTGGGTTACCCCCGCTTCCTCGCCCAGGGTGGCGACTGGGGCGCCATGATCACGACGGCGCTCGGGGTCCGGCACCCCGACCGCGTCGCCATGCTGCACACGACGATGCCGCTCGCCGACCGGCCGGAGGGCGCCCGGACCGAGGACCTCCCCGAGCTCGAGCAGCGGTGGCTGGCCCAGGCCCGCGAGTTCCGGGAGACCGGCAGCGGCTACTCCGGCCAGCAGCGCACCCGCCCGCAGACCCTCGGCTACGCGCTCGTCGACTCCCCGGTCGGCCAGCTCGCGTGGATCGCGGAGAAGTTCGGGGTGTGGACCGACGGGGGCCTCGCCTCCGTGGCCCGTCGGCGCCTGCTCGACAACGTGGCCGTGTACTGGTTCGGCGCCTCCGGCGCGTCCTCGGCCCGGATGTACTGGGAGAACGCCCAGGTCGACCGCCGCTCCGAGGTGACCGTCCCGGCCGCGATCTCGATCTTCCCCGCGGAGATGGCGAAGATGCCGCGGTCCTGGGTCGAGGCGCGCTACACCGACGTCCGGCGCTGGAGCGTCCTGGAGCGCGGCGGCCACTTCGCGTCGCTCGAGGTGCCCGACGTGTTCGTGTCCGAGCTCCGCGCCTCGTTCGACGGGGTGGTGTGCTGACCGCGCCCGACACGGGGCTGCGGCGGCTGTGGCCCTACCTGCGGCCGCACCGCGGCACCCTGCTCGTCGTCGCCGTGCTCTCGCTGGTCACGGCGGGGACCTCGCTCGCCCAGCCGCTGCTGGTCGGGCGGGTGATCGCCGCGGTCCAGGGCGCCGGCCCGGTGCTGGGGTCGGCGGTCGTCCTCGTGGCGGTCCTGCTCGGCGGCGCGCTCGTCGGGGCCGTGCAGTCGTTCCTGCTCCAGCGCACCGCCGAGGGTCTGGTGCTGTCGACGCGCCGGACGCTCGTCGACCGCGTGCTGCGCCTGTCGGTGCCGGAGTACGACGCGCGCCGCACCGGCGACCTCATCTCCCGCATCGGGTCGGACACGACGCTGCTGCGCGCCGTGGTCACGTCGGGCCTGTTCGAGCTGGGCAGCTCGGTGGTGGTCGTGATCGGCGCGGCCGTCGCCATGGCGCTGGTCGACCTCACGCTGCTCGGGGTCACGCTGCTCGCGGTGGCGGCGGGCGTCGTGGTGATCGGGGCGGCGTCGCGGCGGCTGCGGGCGCTCTCGACGCTCTCCCAGGCGCGGGTGGGCGAGATGACCGCGGCCGTGGAGCGTGCGCTCGGAGCGGTCCGCACGATCCGCGCGAGCGGTGCCACCGACCGCGAGGCGGTGGGCGTGGTCGGCGCGGCCACCGACGCGTACGCGGTGGGCGTGCGCGCGGCCCGCCTGCAGGCCCTCGTCTCGCCCGCCGTGACGATCGCGACCCAGGGCTCGTTCATCGCCGTGCTCGGGATCGGGGGCGCCCGGGTCGCGGCCGGCGAGCTCACCGTCGGCGAGCTGGTCTCCTTCGTGCTCTACCTCTTCCTGCTCGTCCTGCCGTTCGCGCGGCTCACCCAGGCCTGGACGCAGCTGCAGACCGGCCTCGGTGCGCTCGCGCGGATCGAGGAGGTGGCCGCGCTGCCCGCCGAGTCGGCGGGCGACGTCGTGACGGCCACCGACGCCGCCCCGAGCGCCCCGGCCCTGGAGCTGCGGGACGTCGACTTCGGCTACGCCGGCGGCACCACGGTGCTGCGCGGGGTGTCGTTCACCGTGCCGCGCGGCACCCGCACGGCGCTGGTGGGCCCGTCCGGTGCCGGCAAGTCGACCGTGTTCGCCCTGGTCGAGCGGTTCTACGACGTCACCGCGGGGGCCGTCCTCGTCGACGGGGTCGACGTGCGCGACCGGCCCCGCGACGCGCTGCGGGCGCGGCTGGGCTACGTCGAGCAGGAGTCCCCCGCACTCGCCGGCACGCTGCGGGGAAACCTCGTGCTCGCCGCCCCCGACGCCCCCGAGACCGACCAGCTCGCGGTCCTCGCGGCGGTGAACCTCTCCGGGCTCGTCGCGCGGTCCCCGCTCGGGCTGGACGCGCCCGTGGGCGAGGGCGGCGTGCTGCTCTCGGGCGGCGAGCGCCAGCGCCTCGCCATCGCCCGCACGCTGCTCGCCGAGCCGTCGCTGATGCTGCTCGACGAGCCCACCGCGAGCCTCGACGCCCGCAACGAGGCGGCCCTCAAGGAGGCGATCGACGTCGCCGCCGCGGCCGACCGGACGCTGCTGATCGTCGCGCACCGGCTCTCCACGGTCGTCGACTGCGACCAGATCGTGGTCCTCGACGGCGGCCGGGTGGTCGCCACCGGCACGCACACCGAGCTGCTCGACGCCAGCCCGCTCTACGCCGAGCTCGCGCGATCGCAACTGCTGCTCTGAGGGCGCCCCGCCCCGTGGCAGGAAAGCGTCGTTGCTGTCACCGCGTGGCAGCAACGACGCGTTCCTGCCACGCGATGTCAGGTCAACGACACCAGCGGATCGGCCCGCGTGAGCTCCGGGTCGTCCGCGGCGAAGGTCCGCGCGCGTCCCGGGCCGGTCGAACGCGTCTCGAACCGCACCGTGACGCGGCCGTGCCCGGCGCCCTGCACCCACCCGTGCCCGTGCTCGGGGTGCGCGGCGTCGTCCCCGGTGCGCCACCCCCGCTCCGGCGTCGGAGCCGGGTCCTCCTCCAGCTCCGTCCCGACGTCGGGTGCGGGCGCCACGGGTGCCTCGTCCCCCGTCTCGAACAACGTGCCCTGCACCGCGGTCGTCAGGCCGGCGTAGGAGACCCCGACGAGCCGCACACCGGCGTCGGGCAGCGCGTCGACGGCGAGCCGCTGCGCCACCCCCGTGAGGGCCGGCAGGTCGGTCGAGGCGACCGAGGACGTCTCGGAGCGGGTGTGGGTCACGAAGTCCCCACCGCGGACCTTCACCGTCACCGTGCGCGCCGCCCGCTGCGAGGCCACGAGCCGCCGGTGGGCCGAGGCCGCGAGGTCGGCGACGGCGCGGCGCACCGCGGCGACGTCGGACAGGTCGGTGTCGAACGTCGTCTCCGCGCTGACCTGCTTGGCCTCGCCGCGCTCGGTCACCGCGCGGTCGTCGATCCCGCGGGCGAGCCGGTGCAGCGCCGAGCCGACGGCGGAGCCCAGCAGGGCGGTCACCTCGGCGGTCGGCATCGCCGCGAACGCCGCGATCGTCGTGACCCCGGCCCGCGCGAGCGCCGTCTCGGCCACCGGCCCGATGCCCCACAGCGAGCGCACCGGCAGCGGGTCGAGCAGCGCCCGCTCCCCGCCGTGCGCCACGACGTGCACGCCGTCCGGCTTGGCCAGCCCCGAGGCGATCTTCGCGACCTGCTTGCCCGACCCCGCCCCCACCGACACGGCCAGGCCCGTCGCCTCCCGCACCTGCGCGCGGACCTCCTCGGCCCAGGCGCGCACCTCGTCGGCCCCCGCTCCCACGAGCGCGGCGGGTTCGGCGAACGTCTCGTCGTAGGCCACCTGCTCGAGGACCGGGGCGGCGGCGCGCACGACCGCGAAGAACGACTCCGACAGCGTCCGGTAGACCGCCGTCCGCGGCGGCAGCGCGACCGCCGTCGGGCACGCGCGGCGGGCCTGCGCCATGGGCATCGCCGACCGCGCGCCGAACGCCTTCGCCTCACCCGACGCGCCCGCCACGATGCCGCGCGGGCCCAGTCCCCCGACGAGCACCGGGCGGCCGCGCAGGGTCGGCCGGGTGAGCTGCTCGGCGGAGGCGAAGAACGAGTCGAGGTCGAGGTGGACCACCCAGCGGCCGGTCGGGACGGTCACGACGGCACGCGGCTCCAGATCAGGTCCGCGCCGCCCAGCACGTCGGCCGGCGTCCCGCTCCACGTCACGCCGACCGCGGTCAGCCCGTGCCGCCGGGCCGCCGCCACGTCGGTGGGGGCGTCCCCGATCATCGCGGCGCCGGCCGCGCCCCCGGGCAGGACCCGGCCGAGCCCGAGCAGCGCCTCGACGAGCACCTCGTCCTTGCCCGCGACCCCGGGGCCCGTGCCGGCGACGTGCCCGAACCAGGCCGACCACCCGAGCTCGTCCACCACCCGCCGGGCGAGGGCCGTGGAGGCCGAGGTCGCGACGGCCATCTCCACCCCGGCCGCGGACCAGGCCGCGAGCACGGCCTCGACCCCCGGGACCGGGGTCGGGGAGCCACGCTCGAGCAGCGTGCCGTCGAGATCCCAGACGACACACGACCAGGGACACGTCAGCACGAGGACGAAGGATTCCACGATTGGCCGTCCGCCCCGTGGACCATCCCCGGCCCATGGGTTACGACGTCACGCAGGTACAGAAGTCCCTCGGCGGTTTCGACTACCCGGGGGGACCGGACGAGCTGGCCGAGCACGCGAAGTCGAAGGGCGCCGACGACCAGCTGGTCGAGTCCCTCCGCGGGCTCGACAAGGAGCAGTTCGACGGCCCGAACGCCGTCATGAAGAAGCTCAGCGAGGCCGGCGTGCTCGGCGGGGGCTCCTAGCGGTCCCGTTCCCGACGACGGGTCCGGACGCCGGACCCGTCGTCGGGACGTCGTGCTACCGGGGCATCGTCGGGAGGCGCCGTTCGACGATCTCCCGCGCGCCCTCGAGGGTGCCGTCGTTGCTCCACACGGACTCGTCGAGGCGTGAGACGTTCCACCCGCCCGGTCGCACGCGGGTGCCGTAGAGGAAGACGTCCTTCTCCTGGACCCATTCGATCTCGTAGTCGATGGGCTGCTCGCTCAGCGACTGCCAGGTCCAGACGGCCCCGGAGCGCCGGCTCGACTCCCGCACCTGACGGCCGTCGATGTCCCAGGTAGTCACGACGTTCCTCCCCGCTGACGCCGGGGGACTCGCCCGTAACGTGTCCGACCCTGCGCCGATCGGCCTATCAGCCTACCGGGTTCTGTCTCGTCGCGAGACATCGAGAGCTCGAGCGCTCCCTACGAGACGGGCGCCCATCCCTCGCGGCACAGGGCGCCGACGATGCGTCGGGCGTCCGCCCGGTGCGCTTCCGGGCGGTGCGAGGTCCAGCTCCACTCGGTGCACTCGCGGTGCAGCAGGTCCGCGACGACGGTCGCGGCGTGCTCCCGGTCGGGGGCCGGGACCTCGGCGGCGCGGGACTGCGCCGGCCGCAGCAGGGCGTGGGCGGGGGACGACGTGCTCATGGCGAGCCTCCTGTCGTCGGCGATCCCGGGTGGGTGGTCCACGGCAGGGATCGGCGGTGGGACGACGTGCGCGGGCGGCGTCGGCGGCGCTGTCTGCAGGGTGGACGCCCGCGCGCCGCCGGGAAACGGTCGGGGGAGCAACGACACATCGGCCGTGCCACGGGGAGCGGTGGCGGCCACGATGAGGCCATGACCGCTCCGTTCACCGTCGAACTCGACCCCACCCCCGGCCGCCGCCAGGGCGAGGAGCAGTTCCTGCTCCACCGCGACGGCGGGACCGAGCGGGTGACGCTGCACGACTACGCGACCGTCTACGACGTGCCGGGGCTCTACGAGGAGGTCGTCCAGCGGCAGCTGGAGTGCGCCTCGCCCGCGACCGTCGCCGACGCCGCGGTGGAGGCGGGCGCCGCGCTCGACGTCGCGGCGGCCGACCTGCGCGCGTTCGACCTCGGGGCGGGCAACGGGGTCGTCGGCGAGGAGCTGCGCGCGCGGGGCGTCACCGTGGTGGTCGGCGCGGACGGGATCCCGGAGGCCCGCGACGCCGCGCACCGCGACCGTCCGGGGCTGTACGCGCACTACCTGGTCGGCGAGCGGCTGGAGAGCGCCGAGGTCGCCCGACTGGTCGGCGAGGAGCGACTGAACGCGCTGGTCGCCGCCGGGGCGGTCGGCGAGGGGCACGTGCCGGTGGACGCCCTCGACGAGCTCTGGTCGGCGTTCCCGGCGGGTTCGGTCCTGGCGCTCACCCTCAAGGACGCCCCCGACGACCACGACGTGTCCGACGTGGAGGCGATGATCGCGGCCCGCTCGGACACCGAGATCGTGGTGCGCCGCTCCTTCCGTCACCGACTCTCGATGGCCGGCCACGAGCTGTACTACCTGGTGCTCGCCGCGGTGAAGCGCTAGTCGGCGAGCCCGCCCCGGATCACCTGCAGGCGGGGCCGGCGGACCGGCGCCGGCGCGGGCAGCGGTGCGCCCACCGCACAGGCGGGGCGCCCGCGCCGGGGGCGCAGGCAGGCGAGCTCGTTGACGAGGTCGTCCGCCAGCTCCTCCGTGAGCACGCGGTCGAGGTCGTAGTCGTCGAGGACCTCCCGGCCCCGACGCCACGACGCATGCTGCCCGTTCCTGATCATCACTGACATCGTCGGCGCAGGTCGGGCGCCTCCACAGGCCTGATGCCGCATGGAGTGATGACTCGATCGAGGGCCGTTTTCCGACGCGCCGTCCCCGGGGGCGCACCCGATCGTCGGCGTGGCGCCTCTCCCGGAGGAGGGGGTGCGGATCACGCCCGCCTCCGACAGGATCACGACATGAGGACCCATGCCGTGGCGATCGTCGGCTCGGGCCCGTCGGGGTTCTACGCGGCGGGCGCCCTCCTCGACTCGGAGGACCCACCGGTCCGGGTCGACATGTACGACCGGCTGGCCACCCCGTGGGGTCTGGTCCGCGCCGGGGTCGCCCCCGACCACCCGAAGATCAAGTCGGTGAGCAACCAGTACGAGAAGATCGCGGCCCGGCCCGGGTTCCGGTTCTTCGGACACGTGCACATCGGCGAGGACGTGACCGTCGACGAGCTCCTCGACCGCTACGACGCCGTGATCTACGCGGTGGGTTCGCAGACCGAGCGCCGGCTCGGCATCGAAGGCGAGGACCGCCCCGGCAGCCTCGCCTCGGTGGACTTCGTCGGGTGGTACAACGGCCACCCCGACTACGTGGACCTCGATCCCGACCTCTCCGCCGACCGCGCCGTCGTGATCGGCGCCGGCAACGTGGCGCTGGACGTGGCCCGCATGCTGCTGCTCGGCGAGGCCGACCTGCGCGCCACCGACACCGCCGACCACGCGATCGAGGGGTTCGTGGGCTCCGCGGTGCGCGAGGTCGTGGTGTGCGGCCGGCGCGGGCCCGTCGAGGCCGCCTTCACCACCACCGAGCTGCGGGAGCTCGACGACATCGAGGGGCTGACCACGGTGGTCGATCCGGCCCAGATCCCGTCCGCCGACGGCGACGCCGAGCTGGCCAAGGGCACCCGGCGCAACGTGGAGATCCTGCGGGGCTGGGCCGAGCGCGGCCCCGACCCCGACGCGGCCCGCCGCATGGAGTTCCGCTTCCTGCGCTCGCCGCTGCGCCTCCTGGGCGACGGCGAGGACGGGCCGGTGACGGGCGTCGAGCTCGCCGTCAACCGGCTCGAGACCTCCGACGACGGCCGGGTGCGGCCCGTCGACACCGGGGAGCGCGAGACCGTCGAGTGCGGCCTCGTGTTCCGGGCGGTCGGCTACAAGGGCATGGCGCTGCCCGGGGTCCCCTTCGACGAGGGCTCGGGGACGATCCCGCACACCGAGGGCCGCATCGAGGGCCGGGAGCGCGAGTACGTCGTCGGCTGGATCAAGCGGGGCCCCACCGGGATCATCGGCACGAACCGCAAGGACGCCAACGAGACCGTCCGCGGGCTGCTCGCCGACCTCGCGACCGGCGCCCGCGACGGCGCGTCCGTCGCGAGCGCGGAAGAGGTCGAGGAGTGGCTGTCGGGCCGCTGCTCCGACCTCGTCGACCTCGACGGCTGGGAGGCCATCGACGCCCACGAGCGGGCCGCCGGGGAGCCCGGCGGTCGGCCGCGCGTGAAGGTCGTCGACCGCGCGGCGTTCATGGACCTGGTGCGCCCGACGTAGGTGGCGTTCCCGACGGCGGGTCGGGTCGCCTTCCGGGGGCGTCCGACCGTGGTGGCCGGCGCCCGCCATGTCGCGGCCTACTGCCACCCGCCGACCGCCCCGGGCCACCTTGTCGCGGCCTGCGCCCACCCGCCGGCCACCTTGTCGTTGTGAATCACCACGACAAGATCCGGACCGACCCCCAGGGGCCCACGACAAGCTGACCGCGGACCGATCCGGCACACGCGGACACGGCGACCCCCAGCCACCAGCCGACCCCAGCCACCCTGTCGCGGCCTGCGCCCACCCACCGGCCACCTTGTCGTGGTGAATCACCACGACAAGACCCGGGCCGACCGTCAAGAGCCCACGACAAGCTGACCGCAGACCGATCCGGCACACGCGGACACGGCGACCCCCAGCCACCAGCCGACCCCAGCCACCTTGTCGCGGCCTGCGCCCACCCACCGGCCGACCCCAGCCACCTTGTCGCGGCCTGCGCCCACCCACCGGCCACCTTGTCGTGGTGAATCACCACGACAAGACCCGGGGCGACCGCCAAGGGCCCACGACAAGCTGACCGCGGACCGATCCGGCAGACGCTGGCACGGCGACGCCGCAGATGCGCGGGCGCCGCGGCGGTTCGGTCGACGGCGCTCCGCCCTCGGCACCCACTTCGCGCCTCGACGGTCAGGCGACCCCACGGAGCGGGCACGCCCGCGCATCCCGGGGAGCGCCCCCGCGGACCACGGACGAGGAGTGCCATGAGCGAGCCCGACGACACCATCCGCCTGCTGGGCGGTTTCCCCCGGCCGGACCGCACGGCGGCCGCCGTCCTGGTGGACGACATGTTCGACGTCCTCGAGCGGATGCTCGCTGCCCAACGACGGTTCGCGCACGCGATCCTCGCGCCGGGCGAGGCGGTGGCGATGATCCCGGCGGGCGAGTCGGGCGAGGGCCGCCGGGCGGGGTCGGACGCGCCGCCGGAGGGCGACGCCGAGAGCGCCGTCCCGGAGGCCGACGTCGACACCGACGGCGACACGCTCGCCGGCGAGCAGGACGACGACGGCGAGGAGGTCGTGGCGGAGGACGCCGAGGACCAGGACGCCGACGAGCAGGACGCCGACGATCAGGACGCCGACGAGCAGGACGCCGATGGCGAGAACGTCGTGGCGGAGGACGCCGACGACCAGGCCGACGCGACCGTGGACACCGACGACGAGTCAGCTGAGTCCGACGAGACCGATGAGTCCGACGGGGTCGCCGAGGACAGCGAGGAAAGCGCCACGACCGATGAGTCCGCGGAGGACGAGGACTCCGTGGAGGACGCCGGCGACGAGGAGTCGGACGACACCGACACCGACGCCGACGAGACCGACGCCGACACCGGGCAGGCCGAGGACACCGGACTGACCGCCGACGACGACTCCGACGACGACTCCGACGACGAGCAGATCGACGACACGGACACGGACTCCGACGACGGCTGGGACACCGACGAGGCATCCGAGGACGCCGGGGAGGACGACGACGCCGCGAGCTCGTCGGACGACGACGAGGACGACGACCAGGACGAGGACACGGGTAACACCACGTCCGACGTCGACGAACAGGTCGGGAGCTCCATCGCCGACGCGGACAGCAGTGGCCGGGACGACCCCGAGGACGGCACCGCCACACGACGCCGCAGCCGGACCGGGACGGGCGAGCAGTCCTCGCGTCGGGAGCGACCGGGTCGCGCCGACTCGGACAAGCCCCAACGGTCCGCGACCGGCACCCGGACCGGCGGACAGCAGTCGGGTCGCGCCGACTCGGACAAGCCCCAGTGGTCCGCGACCGGCACGCGGAACGGAGGGCAGCGACCGCGGCGCTCGACGTCGGACGTCATCCGGACCGACGACGCGGAGAACGCCCGCCAGACCCCGCGACGCTCGGCGTCCGACCGGCCGGCCCGTCGTCGCTCCGGCTGAGTGCGGTCCGCCGAGCCGGGCGCAAGGCCGCGGCGACCGCTCATCCCCGACGTCGGGACCGCGCCACTCGGTGACGTGCCACCGGTCCTGACGTCATGACCGGTGGCACGGCGGCCGCTACGCGGTGTCCGACGCCTCGTCGAGATCGATGCGCCGCAGGTCGCGGGCCTCGGGGGAGGCCAGGATCTCGGTGACGTAGCCGATCACGTGGTGGCGGATCTCGGCGTCGAGGTTGCCGAGCCGCCGCACGAGGACACCGCCGATGCCGGAGGTCTTCGTCTCCAGCGCGATGTCGCCCGGGCCGATCTCGTCGACCTCGACGACGATGTGGTCGGCGTCGGGCGCGAGGCAGGCCTCGAGTCCGATGCGGACCGTCATGCGGGCGTCGACCGGGACGGTGCGGGCACCGAGGTCGACGGTGACGTCGAGGTGGACCGGGACGTGCACCTCGGTCCGGCCGTGCCCCTGCTGGCGTCCCCGCAGGGCGCCGACCGTGCCGACGGCCGTGGCGGTGGCCATGCCGCCGGGCCCCGCGGGCACCGGTCCGAAGGCGACGCGGTCGCCGATCAGACCGGAGATGTCGCGGACCGCGCGCTGCGGGGAGGCGATGGCGTCGATGATCGCGTCGCGCTCGCTCATGCCGACACCTCCGTGCCCACGGCGAACGGCGGCGTGGAGACGCCGGTGATCCGGTAGCGGCCCCACGGGTCGACGTCGGAGAGCTCCCCCGCCGCCTCGCCCTGCGGCGTCGACACGACGGCCTGCGCGCGCCGTCCGCCCAGCAGGGTCTCGAGCTCCGCGTGCACGGCCACGCGGCCGTACCAGTGGTAGCGGCCGTCGAGCGGCTCGACGTACCCGCGCAGCGTCACCTCGACCTCGAGCACCTGGCCGTCGGCCAACCGCAGCGAGGCGGGACCGCGGTACCCGTCGTCATCGTCGTCGTGATCGGTGGTCGTCATCGATCCCCGTTCCCAGCCTCGGCGACATCGGACTCGCTGCTCCCGGACGATCCTCCGGGAGACATCTGGATCACCTTGTTGATCTCCAGCGGCACGTTCGGGTCGATGACGACCTCGCGCTGGCGCGCGAACCCGTCGATCGCCGCCCAGACGAGCATGGTCAGGTACTCGGTCACCGAGTCGCGGCTCATCGAGCGCCGCTCCAGCCACCACTCCGCGGTGTTCTGCACGAGCCCGACGACGCCGTACGCCCACGGCTCGGCGGCGCCGGAGTCCAGCCCGAACGCCCGCAGGTAGTCCCCGAGCAGGGCGGACAGGGCCGTCGCGATGATCTCCTTGTCGGCCTGGACCACCTCCTGGCCGTGGCCGTGGCGGGCCAGCACCCAGTAGAGGTTCGGGTAGTCCTCGAGCGTCCCGAGCACCGCGTCGATCGACTTGCGGATGCGCGGGAGCGGGGCCTCCTCCGAGTTCAGCGCGGGGATCAGCCGGTCGAGCAGGATGTGCGTCCCGCGCTCACCCATGGCCTCGACGAGGTCGGCCTTGTCGGAGAAGTGGCGGTAGAGCACCGGCTTCGTGACGCCGGCCTCGATCGCCACCTGCTCGATCCCGAAGTCGGGTCCGACCTCGGCGAGGACCCGCATCGCGGCCTCGACGAACTCGGCCCGCCGCTCCTCACGGTGCTTCGTCCAGCGGGTGCGACGCCCGTCACGAGATGGGGGCTTACCGCCCCGCGTCGGCTTGACACCGTCGGCCATGGGCGAAGACGCTACCACCAGTTACGGTTACCAGCGGTAAGACGTACAAGAAGTTGGGGATACAGTTCGTACCCCTCAGCTGCTCCCCCGTACGACGCCTCCGTGAGGCCATCGAGAGGACGACGCCATGTCGGCGCCCGCGACGACCCGCCCCAGCGACCCCGACGGTCAGGCCGTCGCGGCGCGCCTGCTGCGCTCCGCCGCCAAGAAGTCCTACGACCCGGACGTCGACATCGACTGGGACGCGCCGCTGGTCGACGGGAAGATCTGGGTGCCCGAGCACCGCGTGTCGCTCTACGGCACCGAGCTGTGGGAGCGCCTGACCCCGGAGCAGCGCATCGAGCTCGGCAAGCACGAGGCCTGCAGCGTCGCGAGCGTCGGGCTCTGGTTCGAGACCCTGCTGATGCAGCGGCTGCTCAAGGACTTCTACGCCGACGACCCGACCAGCGAGCGCGCCCAGTGGGCCCTCACCGAGGTCGCCGACGAGTGCCGGCACTCCCAGATGTTCGCGCGGCTCGTGCACCGCGCCGGGGTCGAGCCCTACGGCCCGATCCCGTTCGTGCACCAGCTCGGCAAGCTGTTCTCGGTCGTCAACTGGGGCCCGGCCGCGTACGCCTCGATCCTCGTCGCCGAGGAGGTGCTCGACCGCCTGCAGCGCGAGCAGGCGAACGACGACCGCATCCAGCCGCTGATGCGCCAGGTCAACCGCATCCACATCATGGAGGAGGCGCGCCACGTCGCCTTCGCCCGCGACGAGGTCACGCGCGGCCTCGCCGAGCTCTCCCGCGCCGAGCTCGCCTACCAGCGCTTCATGTGCGCCTTCACGTCGTTCTTCGTGGTCCGCAGCCTGATCAACCCGAAGGTCTACGCCGCCGTCGGGATCGACCCCGCCGAGGGCCGCCGCGCCGCGCTGGCCAACCCGCACCACCGCGAGATGATCCGCTTCGGCGGCGAGAAGATCCTCGCGTTCCTGGACGAGGCGGGGATGGTCGCCGGACCGGGTAAGGCCCTGTGGAAGAAGTCCTTCCTGCTGGAGAAGTGATCATGGACGAATCCGTCGGTCCGCTGTCCCTCGCCACCGGGATCACGCTGCGCGTGGCGCGGAGCGGGTCCCGGACGGCCGGTGTGCCCACCCTGGTCCTCGCCCACGGCTGGTCCCAGGATCTCCGGACCTGGGACCGCGTCGTCCGCGACCTGCGCCGCGCGGGCGTGACGAGCGAGATCGTGCGCTACGACCACCGCGGGCACGGCGGGTCGGAGTCCGGCGGCGAGCACGCGTCCACGATCGGCAAGGCCGCCGACGACCTCGCGGCCCTGCTGCGCGACCACGTCGACGGTCCGGTGGTCCTCGCCGGCCACTCCATGGGCGGCATGACGCTCATGGCGCTGGCCGAGCGGCACCCCGACCTGGTGCGCGAGCGGGTGCGCGGCGCCGGCTTCGTCGCGACCGCCAGCGACGACATGGCCGAGCTGACCCTCGGCCTGCCCGGCCGCCGGGGCGCCTTCGTCGCCCACGGGGAGCGCGCCGTGATGCCGTTCCTGGCCTCGTTGGGCAACCGGGCGCCGGTCGCGCGCGCCGATCCCGAGGGCAGCGGCACCCACGCGCGGTCGATCGCCCTCGCGCCGCTCGTGCAGGCCCTCGTGTTCGGCCGCCGGCCCCGCCGCGCGGACGTGCTCAGCGTCGCCGAGCAGACCTTCGCGGCCGACCCGGTCGCCGTCCTCGCCTTCCGCAACTCGATCGGCGAGCACCGGCGGACGTCGTCGTTGGAGTCGCTGCACGGCGTCCCGACGGTGGTCCTCGTGGGCTCGCGGGACCGGCTCTGCCCGGTCGACCACGCGCACACCATCGCCGCCGCCCTGCCCGACGCCGAGCTCGTCGTGCTCCCGGGCGCGGGCCACATGATCACCTTCGAACGGTCGCCGGAGGTGGCCGCGCACCTGCAGGGCCTCCTCGAGGCCGCCGGCGTCCCCGCACCTGCCGTCGAGAAGGAGGCGTCCCTTGTTCAGTGAGGTCGTGATCGTCGGGACCGGGTTCTCCGGGCTCGGGCAGGCGCTCGCGCTGCGCGAGGCGGGGATCACCGACGTCGTGATCCTGGAGAAGGCCGACCGCGGCGTCGGGGGCACGTGGCGGGACAACACCTACCCCGGGTGCGCGTGCGACATCCCGTCGCACATGTACTCGCTCTCGACCGACCCGAACCCGGACTGGTCGCGCTCGTACTCGCCCCAGCCGGAGATCCACGACTACCTCGAGCGGCTCGCCGACCGGCACGACCTGCGTCGGCTCGTCCGGTTCTCCACGGAGATGACCGGCGCGACGTGGGACGAGGAGTCGCGGACCTGGACGGTCCACACGACGACCGGTGAGTACCGCTGCCGCTTCCTGATCTCCGGCGTGGGCGCCCTGCACCTGCCGTCGACGCCGACGCTGCCGGGCGCGGAGCGCTTCCGCGGCGAGACGTTCCACTCGGCGCAGTGGCGCCACGACGTGGACCTGCGCGGCAAGCGCGTGGCGGTCGTCGGGACCGGGGCCAGCGCGATCCAGTTCGTGCCCCGCATCGCCCCGCTCGCCGCGCAGCTCACGCTCTTCCAGCGGACCCCGGCGTGGGTGCTGCCGAAGGGCGACCACCCGATCGGCGAGTGGCGCAAGCGGCTCTTCGAGAAGGCGCCGGTCGTGCAGCGCGCGTACCGGGCCGCGCTCTACGCCGGCCTCGAGTCCCGGGCGTTCGGGTTCATGAGCCGACCGGAGCTGCTGCGCCCCGCCGAGTGGGTGGCGCGCAAGCACATCGAACGCTCGATCTCCGACCCGGACCTCGTCGACCGGCTGACCCCGCGCTACTCGCTGGGCTGCAAGCGGGTGCTCGTGTCGAACGACTACTACCCGGCCCTCGCGCGCCCGAACGTCGACGTGGTGTCGAGCGGGATCGCCGAGGTGACCGAGCACGGCGTGGTCGACCACGACGGCGTCGAGCACCCGGCCGACGTCATCATCTACGGCACCGGCTTCCACGTCACCGACGCCTTCGAAGGCCTGACGTTCACCGGCCGCGGCGGGCGCACCCTGCGCGAGACGTGGGGCGACCTCGGGATGCGGACGCACTACGGGATCACGGTCACCGACTTCCCGAACCTGTTCCTCCTGCTCGGCCCGAACACCGGTCTCGGCCACAACTCCGTCGTGTTCATGATCGAGTGCCAGGCGCGCTACGTCGCCCAGGCGATCTCGGCGGTCCACGGCTACGGCTGCTCGGGCCTCGACGTCCGCTCCGAGGTGATGCAGCGGTCCAACGCCGCCGTCATGGAACGCCTGGAGAAGGGCATCTGGACACGCGGGGGCTGCACGTCGTGGTACCTCGACTCCGCCGGGGTGAACCGGACCATCTGGCCCGGCTTCACCGTGCGGTACTGGGCCGAGACCCGACGCTTCCGACCCGAGGACTTCGAGTTCTTCGGCCGCGCCGCGGACTTCCCGACGACGGGTGCGGCCGGCCCGGATGCCCGCGCGGCGGTCCCGTCCCCGGTCTGAGCACCTCCCGGTGCCGCCCCGCCCGATGGCAGGAAAGCGTCGTTGCTGTCACCGCGTGACAGCAACGACGCTTTCCTGCCACGCGGGTCAGGCCGGGCGGCGACGCCGGATGAGGCCCTCCTGCACGACGCTCGCCACCAGGGTCCCGTCGGCGCGGTAGAGCCGGCCCGACGCGAGGCCGCGCCCGCCGCCCGCGTTCGGTGACTCCTGCACGTAGAGCAGCCAGTCGTCGGCGCGGAACGGCCGGTGGAACCAGACGGCGTGGTCGAGGCTCGCGAGGCTGACGTCGCGGGCCGCGGCGCCGCCCTGCACGTGCGGGAAGACGGCCGCCTCGAGCAGGGTAAGGTCGCTGGCGTAGGTCAGCACGCAGACGTGCAGCAGCCGCCCGCCCGGGGCGGACGGGTCGGGCAGGTCGCCGTCCGCGCGGATCCAGACCCGGTTGCGGGGCGGACGGTCGGCGGTGTCGTCCCACGGCGCGTGATCGACGTAGCGGACGTCGAGCGGCCAGGTCAGCGCCTTGCCCGTCGTCGTCCAGGCGGGGCGGTCGGCAGGGACCGGCGGCATGTCCCGGCGCGCGAGCCCGTCCGGGCCGGGGGTCTCCGGCATCGGCGCCTGGTGCTCCACGCCCTCCTCCGGGCGCTGGAACGACGCCGACATCGTGAAGATCGTCTCGCCGTGCTGCACCGCGGTGACCCGGCGCGTGGTGAACGACCGGCCGTCGCGGGCCCGGTCGACCTCGTAGACGATCGGGGCGAACGGGTCGCCCGGGCGCAGGAAGTAGCCGTGCAGGGAGTGGACGGCGCGGTCGTCGTCGACCGTGCGCCCGGCGGCCACCATCGCCTGGGCGGCGACCTGGCCGCCGAAGACACGCAGCAACGACTCCTGCGGGCTGCGGCCGCGGAAGATGTCGCGCTCGATGTCCTCGAGGTCCAGGACGTCACCGACGAGTTCGTCGAGGGCCTTGCTCATGGACCGGCATCCTTCCGCAGGCCGGTCCGCCGGTCGATCACCCGCCGAAGGAGAGCACCGAGACCTTCGCGACGCCGAGGTCGAGTCCGAGCAGCGCCCCGCCCGAGGAGCGCTGCGACCCGCCGTCGTCCTCGGCCGCCTGCGGCTGGGACGCGACCTGCTCCTGCGGGGCGGACCGCTGCGGCGCGGCGGCGGCCGTCCGCGCCTGCGGGGCGTCGCCGCCGGAGAACGTCATCATCGACGGTGCAGGCGCGGCGGCCGGGGCCGCGATCGGGAGCGTCTCGGCCTGCGCGGTGGGCGCCGCCGACGCGCCGGTCGCCCGACCGCCCGCGATCTTCGTCGTGGTCGTGTCGGCGCGCGTCGCGGGCGAGGACGACGCGTCGGCGGTCGGGGCCGACGCCGGGGTCTCGTCACCGGGCGCGGAGAGCAGGTCGAGCGTCGTGGGCGGCGGCGTGGCCGCCAGGCCGTAGCTCTGCAGCGGGGCCGCCGACGGCGCCGCCGCGCTCGCGGGGACGTCCTGCTGGTCGGAGAGGGGCGTGACGCCCAGCACCGAGTGCGCACCGAACGCGACCGCGGCCGCGACGGGGACACCGACGACCACGCCCTTCGAACGCAGGGGGTGCACACGCATGGCGTGGCGCGGGCGAGCCATGGGGTTCCTCTCCGAAGCGGATGTCGTCCTCCGGGCCCGCCGCCGTCCCCCGACGTACGGCGGCATGACCACTCAGAGCCCCTAACGCGCCCGGCGCGCCACCGTTACGGGCGACGTCGCGACTTTCTGGATCCGCCGACCCGGTGACACCGTGCGTCACCGCATCTCGCTCTCCGTGGTCAGGACTCGGCCGACTGGCCGCCGTCCCCGCCACCGACCAGACTCCTGCCCACAGGGCGTCGGGGCCGGTGGGAGGAGACGCGTGCAGCAGTTGTCGGGTCTGGACGCGGTGTTCCTCGCCGCCGAGGACGACCACCAGTTCACCCACGTCAGCCAACTCGTGGTGCTCGACAAGCCGGACCCGGACTACGAGCCCTTCACGGCCTGGCGCCGCCAGCTCGCCGACCGCCTGCACCTGCTCGAACCGCTCCGGCGGCGGCTGGTGGAGGTGCCGCTCGGACTGGACCACCCGTACTGGATCGCCGACCCCGACTTCGACCTGGACTTCCACGTCCGGCACTCGGCGGTGCCGCCGCCCGGCACGGACGAGCAGCTCGACGAGCTCGTCGGGCGACTCATCGCCGGTCCGATGGACCGCGAGCACCCGCTGTGGGTCTCGCACGTCATCGAGGGGCTCGCGCCCACCGAGGAGTCCCCGCACGGCCGGTTCGCGCTGCTGACGATGGTCCACCACGCGGCGGTCGACGGGGCCTCCGGCGCGGAGCTGCTCACGCTCATGCTCGACGACGCCCCGGACGCGGAGCGGCCGTCCGACGCCGGACGGTGGAGCCCGGAGGACCCGCCGTCGTTCCCGGGGCTGCTCGGGCGCGCCGCCTGGCACGGCCTCCAGCGCCCCGGCCGGGCGCTGCTGCTCGCCGCGCAGGCCGGGCAGCAGGTCGCGACCGCGACGCGCCATCCCGCCGTCATCGACCTCGCCGACCGGGTCCGGCGCAGCCTGCGCGGACAGCTCGGCGCGGTGCTCAACGTCGGGCGCGCACGCGACGGCGACGCCGAGTCGCCCCGACTGCCCGCGACCCCCGCCCCGGCGACGCCGTTCAACGCCCCGGTCAGCCGCTACCGCCGGTTCGCCCGGCGTTCGGTGCCCCTCGACGAGGTGAAGGCCGCCGGGAAGGCGCACGACGCCACCGTGAACGACGTCGTGGTCGCCGCCTGCGCGGGCGCGCTGCGCACCTACCTGCTCGAGCACGACGCGCTGCCCGACGCCCCGCTCTCGGCGATGATCCCGGTCTCGCTGCGCACCGGCGGGGAGCCGGACAGGTGGACGAACCGGGTGTCGGCCACCGTCGCGTCCCTGCCGACCGACGTCGCCGATCGCGACGAGCGCCTCGCCGCGTCGCACCGCGCCCTGCAGACCGCGAAGGCGGTGTTCCGGGCGACGCCCGGCGCACTCGCCCCGGAGGGCGCGAGCCTGGGCGTCCCGGCGCTGACCACGCTGATCAGCCGGGTCACGACGCGGACGGCGGCCCGCGGCCTCGTCCCGTTCAACGTGATCGTCTCGAACGTGCCCGGCCCGCAGGAGCCGCTGTACATGTCCGGGGCGCGGGCGCGGCACTACTACCCGGTGAGCGCGGTCGCCGACGGCCAGGGCCTGAACATCACGGTGCAGAGCTACGACGGGTCGGTCGACATCGGCCTCGTGTCCTGCGCCCGCCTCGTGCCGGACCTGCGCCGCCTGGTCGACCTCATCGCCGAGGAGTTCCACGCCCTGCACTCCCCGGACGGGTCGTGACCGCGCGGGACCGGCAGCTGGCCCTGCTCGACGACGTCCCCGCCGACACGAGCGGTCCGTGGCTCGACCTCGTGCACGGCCGGCCCGGCTCGCGCGGTCGCATCCAGGACGCGTGGGAGTCGACGTCGGGTGCGAGCGGCTACGACGGGCTGCTCGCGGTGGGCGACCGGGTGGAGGCCTACGTCCCCGGCCTGGTCGGCGGCGGCAACCTGCGCGCCTTCTACCGGGTCGACGAGCGCCTCGGCCTCGTCGGCGGCGAGACGGTGCTCGACCTGGCCTGCGGCCCGGGCACCCTCACCCGCCGGCTCGCCCGGGCGGTCGGGCGCCGGGGCCTGGTGCTCGCGGCGGACCTCTCCGAGTCGATGCTCGCGCGCGCCGCCCGGTCGACCGCCTTCGCGCAGGTCGACTTCGCCCGCGTCGACGCCATGGCGCTGCCGTACCGCGACGCCGCGGTGGACGCCGTGTCCTGCTCGCTGTGCCTGCACCTGGTCCCCGACCTGCCCACCGCGCTCGGGGAGATCACCCGGGTCCTGCGGCCCGCGGGGACCGCGGCCTTCGCGGTGCCGGCCCACGCGCCGGGCCTGCTGCGACCGTTGAGCGAGCTGTTCGCCCGGGTCGGCCAGGCGCGGTTCTTCGGGCCGGGCGAGCTCTCGGGCGCGCTGCGCGACCTCGGGTGGTCGGACGTCTCCGAGCGTTCCCTGGGCGGCATCCGGGTCGTGGACGCGAGCGCGCCGGTCTGAGGGTCCCGCCCACGCGGCAGGACGGCGTCAGGAGGTCAGGGCCCGCCGCAGTCCGTCCAGCACGAGCAGCCCGCCCCCGACCGCCGCGATCACCCCGTAGGCGGCGAGCACGTCCCCGGGCCGGTGCCAGCCCGCGGCGACCACCGCGACCGACGCCCCGGCGATCACGACGAGGCCCGCGGCCGCGGCCACGTAGCGCAGCGCGGCGGGCAGCACGAGCACGGTCGCGACGACGAGCGCGCTGATCACGGTCACGTGCCCGCTCGGCAGCGAGTTCTCGCCCGCGCCCTCGCGGGGCAGCACCGCCTTGAGGCCCTGCGTGATCGCCTGGCTCACGAGCACCAGCGTGATGCCCGCGGCGACCGCACCGACCCGTCGTCGGGACAGCCCGATCACCGCGATCGCGAGCAGGGCCAGCCCGACCGAGGCCACGCTGACCACCCGCAACAGGTCCAGGACGTCGCCGCGCACCCCGGAGAACACGTCCTCGACGGCGACCATCACCGTGTGGTCGAGGCGTCGACCGGAGGCGGAGTCGACCAGCAGCAGCCAGCTCGCCGCCGTGACGACCGTCCCGAGCACCGCGAGCACGAGCCCGCCGACCACGCGCGCGGCCCACCCCCCGCCGGGCCGGACGACCGGATGCAGCGGGACGGTGGGCCGCGTCGCGAGGGTGGTCATGCGTCCAGGGTCCCCGCCGGACCTGAGGATGACGTGAGAGAGCTACCGCCAGGCGCGCTCGGCGTGCCCGAAGACGATGACGTTGTCCTCGTAGCTGCGCCGGGAGGCGTCGAAGTCCCCGCCGCAGGTGATCAGCCGGATCTGGGCGTCCCCGGTCGGGCCGTAGACCTGGGCGGTGGGGAAGGCCTGCTTCGATGCCTGCTCCACCCGGTCGACGACGAACACCACGGCGGACCCGTCCGCCCGGTGCACCAGGATCTCGTCGCCGGCGGTGAGCGCGTCGAGGTGCGCGAACCCGCCCTCGACGCCCTTGTAGTTCACGTGCGAGGCGAAGACCGCGGGCCCGTTCGTCCCGGGGGCGGCGCCGCGGGAGAACCAGCCCACCGTCGCGGCGTCCGTGGGGACCTGCAGCGACAGGTCCTCGTTGTAGCCGAGCTTCATCACCGAGTCCCGGGTCACCCCGATCGCCGGGATCTCGATCCCGACCGGCGCGGACGCCGCCAGCGGCAGCGCCTCGGTCGCCGCCCCGGCCGGCACCGAGACCGTAGACGTGCCGGTGCGCGCCGAGCTCGGACCGACGTTCATGAGGACCGTCAGGGCGATCACGGCGGCGAGCGCCGCGAGGGCCCAGACCAGGAGGGGCGAGCGGGTGCGCGTCACACCAGCTCCTCGTGCTCGTCCTCGTCCCGACGGCGGGTGGCGCCGGTCAGGCTCGCGACGCCGAGACCCGCGAGGGCGGCCGCACCGCCGGACGCACCGCCCGGGAGGGAGTCGCCGGTCGCGACGCCGCCCTGGGGGTAGCCGTCGTAGTCCGCGACGACGGTCCGGTAGCCGTCCGGGTTGTCCTCGCACGCGACGCCGTCGTTGTCGCCGTCGAGGTTGTTCGGGTCGGAGCGGTCGGCCTCGTAGACGGCCTGCGCGGCGTCCTGGGTGTCGAAGTCACCGCAGTCGAGGTCACGCGAGTACCAGGCACCCCGGTGGTGATGGTGGTGCGTGTCCTTGAGGTGGTGGCAGAGCCGGTCGACCACGACGACGAGGTCCGGGAGGCTGCCGTAGCCGGTCGACGGGTCGAACGAGCCCGGCAGGGCGCCGCAGAACGAGGCGAACTGCTGGCCGACCGCGCCCTTGATCGCGTCGTCGACGGTGACCTTGCTGGCCAGGAACAGACAGGCGTCCCGCGGGCTCGAGAAGGAGCCGGACGAGGGGGAACTCCGGGATCTCGAGATCGCCGAGGTCGAGGTTGCCGGTCGGCAGGTCCTCGAGGGCGTCGGCGATGGGCAGGCCCGACACGAGGTCGAGCCCGGTGAGGTTCCGCAGGGAGTCGGTGACCTCCGCGGGGCTCACGGCCGAGGCGGCGACCTGCTGCGCCGCGACCGCGTCGGCCGCGTCCTTCGCGGCGGCGTCGTCGGCGGCCTGCTCCTGGGCCTCTGCGTTCTCCGTGGCGTCGGCGCTCTCCGGCGTCGTCGTCGTGCTGGTGTCCGGGACATCGGAGGTCGGCGAGTCGGGCGTTGCCGGGACGGACGGCAGGGTCGACGGCGTCAGCTCGACCGTCGCGTCGCTCGGGGTGCCGGTGGTGGAGCTGCCGCCGTCGCCCGTGGAGTCGGGTGCGGAGGCGGGGGTGCAGGTCGTTCCGTCCCACGTACCGTTCTCGGCGACGCACGCCGCCTGCGTGGTCGCCTGCGCGAACGCCACGCCCGGCGCGATCACCGCCGCGCCGACCAGACCCGCCATCAGGACCGCGGCGGCGCGGGTCCCCCTGCCAACCCTCACGTGCTCTCCTCGACTCGCCGACCCGCGTCGTCGCAGGTCCGTTCGAGGGGCGCATCGCCCGGAGATCCCGTTGGCGTTACATCGTCCGGATCCGGACGCCGACGCCGGCCACCTGCTGCCGGGCAGAAGTCAGTGGCACCGCGGGCCCGTCAGGGCGCTCCGTGCCACTGACATCGTGCGGGCCTCAGCCCCGCACCGGCGACCGCCCACGGCGCCGCCGCGCCACCATGTGGCCCGCCACGAGCCGGGCCGGGCTCTCCCGCAGGCAGATCGAGACGCCGGCGTCGAGCATCGTCACGATCCGCTCGGTCGGGGCCTGGCGGGCGAGGAGCACGACCACCTCGGCACCGGGCTGGCGCTCGATCACGTCGACCACGACGGCGGGGTCGGGCTCGACGAGCACGACGAAGTCGACGCAGGGGTGGTGCGAGGGACGCTCGGTGGCGACGACCCGCCAGCTCGCCGGGGCCACCTCGCCGAGCAGCCGGGCCGTCGAGCGGGACGCGACGACCTCGACCGTCGCGGGGGCATCGTCGTCGAGCCGGGGGTCGGGGGCCGGCGACACCGGGAGCGGTGCGCCGGGATGCGGCTCCCGCACGACCGGCTCCGGCGTCCGCGGGTGGGGAACGGCGTGCCGCCCGGACCGCAGCGAGAACCTCATGGCAGCGATGCTGCGCCGCGGACCTGGACGCAGCCTGAGCGCCGTCTGTGGGATCCGCGCCGGACACGCCGACGCGACGGTGTCCCGGGGGGCAGGACACCGCCGCGTCGACCCGCTCCGCACGCCCTCAGGCGAGCGGACGGCCCAGGTCGTAGACGGTCCTCCCGCCCACGTCGATCCTCGTGAAGTGGGTCGTGACCCACGTGGCGATCTCACCGCTCGTACCGCGGCCGCCGCCGAACCCACCGCGGTCGGCGCGGTCCGTGCCGGAACCGGCCCCACCCGGCGTCGCGAAACCACCCGGTCCCCCGCCGCCGGGGCCTCCGCCCTGGACGAAGTACCGGACCTGGCCGGTCGCGACGTCCTCCTGGAACTGGGCGAGCGTGGGCGCCGGGTCGCTCCCGCTGAAGCCGCCGAGGGCCATCACCGGCACGCCCGCGGCGAGCTGGATCGAGGCCTGGCTCATGGCGCCCGTGGTCGCGGCCGCCCACCGGGTGCCGGCGCCCTGCAGCAGCGCGACGAGCTGCGGCGAGGCCTGTTCGCCCTCCGGGCCACCGCGCTGACCACCGGGACGTCGGTCGTCACCGCGTCGCATCCCGCCGGGTCCGCCCATCCCGGAGTTCGCCCCGGCGGAGACGATCGAGCCCTGGTGCGGCGTCGCGGCGGTCACCGCGGCGAAGGCGGTCGAGGCGCCGACCGTCCCGATCAGCGCGAGCACGGCGACCGCCACCGCGCCGACGCGCCGTCCGGTCAGCCGCGGCAGCAGCAGCCCGACCGCGCCGAGGACCCCGGCGACCACGACGACCCAGCGCAGCCAGGACAGCGCGTCCGCCTGGGTCAGGACGACGGCGCTCCACACCGCGGTCCCGAGCACGACGACCGCGAGCACGATCCGGGCCCCGAGCGACGCCCGGGCGCGCCACAGGACCGACGCGCCGGCGGCGGCCGTGACGGCGACGCCGGGGGCGAGCGCAACCGTGTAGTAGGGGTGGATGATCCCGCTCATCGCGGAGAAGACGACGGTGTGGACGAGCATCCACGCGCCGCCGAGGAGCAGCAGCCCGCGGGTCCGGTCGGTCCGCGGCGCGCGGCGGGTGAACCACAGACCGGCCACGAGCAGCACGAACCCGGCCGGCAGCAGCCAGGACGCGTTGCCGGAGAACTCCGCGGTGAGCATCCGCCAGGGGCTCGGCGACCCGCCGAACCCGCCGCCGCCGGGGCCTCCGCCGGGCGGCATCCCGCCCCCCGGCATCCCACCCGGCATCCCACCCGGCATCCCGCCCGGCCCGGCCCCGGCACCGCCACCGCCACCGCCACCGCGCTCGTTGCCGAGGATGCGACCCAAGCCGTTGTAACCGAGGGCGAGCTCGAGCAGGGAGTTGTCCGTCGACCCGCCGATGTAGGGCCGGTCGGCCGCGGGCCACAGCTCGACGAGCGCGACGTACCAGCCGGCGGAGACGACGACCGCGACCCCCGCGGCCAGCAGGTCACCGATCCGCCGTCGCAGCGTGGTGGGCGCGACGACCGCGTACACGAGGGCGAGACCGGGGACGACGAGCATGACCTGCAGCTGCTTCGTCAGGAACCCGAGCCCGACCAGCGCGCCCGCCGCGACGAGCCACCAGGTACCCGCCCGGGTGCCGGCCGCGTCGACCGCCCGCACCGTCACGGCCGCGGCGGCGACCATGCAGAGCACGAGCATCGCGTCGGGATTGTCGAACCGGAACATGAGCGCGGCGACCGGCATGAAGGCCAGCAGCGCAGCCGCGGCGAGGGCCGTCCGGGGCCCCGACCAGCGTCGACACGTCACGTACACCAACGCGACCGACGCGACGCCCATCAGCGCCTGCGGCACGAGCAGCGACCACGACGAGAACCCGAAGATCCGCCCCGACAGCGCCATGACCCACAACGAGGCCGGGGGCTTGTCGACGGTGATGAGGCCCGGGGCGTCCAGCGCGCCGAACAGCCAGGCCTTCCACGACTGCGTCCCGGCCTGCACGGCGGCCGCGTAGAACGAGTTGGCGTAGCCGGAGGCGCCGAGGTTCCACAGGTAGGTCACCGCGGTGGCGGCGAGCAGGACCCAGAAGGTGGGCCGGACCCAGCGCGGATCGGCCGGGGTGTTCCCGACGACGGGTGGTTCGGGCGGGGCGGTCGACGCGGGCGCGTCGGCGACGGTGCTCATGGCGGGGTGCGGGCTCCTGGCGAGCGGATCGACGGTGTGGATTTCCTGGCGTTCAGTGCACGCGGTGACGCATTGCTTGCACCGGGAGGGGCGTCAGGCGGACTGGCGGCGCGGGTGGAACACCCAGGCGCGGTAGGCGACGAAGCGGAGCAGGGTCGCGACGAGGTTCGCGATGACGAGGGTGAGCAGCTCCACGGCGTGCGAGGCGCCGGGGGCGAGGACGTCGAGCAGGGCGAGCGAGCCCGACGTCAGGACGAGGCCGAGCCCGAAGACGACGAGTCCCTCGACCTGGCTGCGGGTCGCGTGGCGGCGCCCGCGGATGCCGAAGGTGAGCCGGCGGTTCGCGGCGGTGTTGCCGACCGCGGTGATCACGAGCGCGAGCAGGTTCGACACCTGCGCGGGCAGGGTGGTGCGGAACAGCGAGTAGAGCAGCAGGAACGCGAGGGTCGAGACGACGCCGATCGCGGCGAAGCGCACGATCTGGGCGGTGGTCCCGGGGGCGACGCCCGCGGTCTCGTCGGCTCGGCCCAACGGTTCCCGGCCGAACTCCTGCCGCAGCTGCGCGACCGGCAGCGCACCCGTCGCGAGCGCCCTCCCCACCCGGGCGACGCCCTTGAGGTCCGCGACGGCGGTGGCCACGACGTCGACGCGGGAGTCGGGGTCGTCGACCCAGTCCACCGGCACCTCGTGGATGCGCAGCCCGGAGCGCTCGGCGAGCACGAGCAGTTCGGTGTCGAAGAACCAGCCGGTGTCCTCGACGAGCGGGAGCAGCCGCTGCGCCACGTCGCGCCGGATCGCCTTGAACCCGCACTGCGCGTCGGAGAACCGGGCGCGCAGCGTGCCGCGCAGGAGCACGTTGTAGCAGCGGGAGATGATCTCGCGCTTCGCGCCGCGGACCACGCGCGAGGCGCGGGACAGGCGCGAGCCGATCGCCAGGTCGGAGTGCCCGGAGATCAGCGGGGCGACCAGCGGGAGGAGCGCGGCGAGGTCGGTCGACAGGTCGACGTCCATGTAGGCCAGCACCGGCGCGTCGGAGGCCGACCACACCGCGCGCAGCGCCCGCCCGCGGCCCTTCTCGTCGAGGTGGACGATCCGGACCTCGTCGTACTGCGCGGCGAGGTCCTTCCCGACGACGAGGGTGCGGTCGGTCGAGGCGTTGTCCGCCACGGTGATGCGGAACCGGTAGGGGAAGGCGGCCGCGAGGTGGGCGTGCAGCCGTTCGACGCAGGGGCCGAGGTCGCGCTCCTCGTTGTGGACGGGCACGACGACGTCGAGCACCGGGGTGTCGGGGGCGGCCTCGACGGCCGGGCGGGGCAGGGCCCGGGCAGCTGCGAGCGTTGCGGTCATGTCCCCACCGTCGGAGTCGGACGTGGACGATCGGTGGGCCTCGCCTGTGATCGCCCTGTGCATGCCGATCAGCGTCGACAGCGGGCATGTCCGCGGGCTGGAGGAGACCTGTGTGCGAGCTGTGGGCCCCGGTGTCCGGTTCCACGCGGAGGTGATGTCCGTCTCTCAGGAACTTTGCAGACTCGTCCACAGTGACTCCACAGCCGACGCGGGAAACCTCGCTTCCATGACCGACCAGGACCCGTTCGCCCGGCCCCCGCAGTCCGGCGAACCCGCCCACTCCGCCGGCCCTGTCCCGCGTGACGGGTCCGCTGCCGGCGGCGTGCGCTACGAGGACCCCGCCCAGGGCGGCACCGCGACGATGCCGCGCGCCGACCAGCCGTCCGGCTCGTGGAACCAGCCGACGGGCCAGCACTGGCAGCCCGGCCCGCCGTCGGGAACGCCGGGGACGCCCGCCGGCCCGCCGCCGCCGACCACTCGGGAGCCGTCCTACGGCGGCGGGGACGGCGGGGGTGGCCGGAAGCGGCGCAGCCCCCTCGTGCTGGTCTCGGCCGCTCTCGCCGCCCTGCTCGTGGCGGGCGGGATCGGCGGGGTCGTCGGCTACGAGGCCGCGTCCTCGGCCGGCGGCTCCTCGGTGCTCTCCGGCACCACGGAGTCCTCCTCGTCCGCCGCCCCCGCGGCCGCGGGCTCCGTCGAGGCGGTGGCGCAGAAGGTGCTGCCGAGCGTCGTGCAGCTGCGGGGCGCCTCGGGTGAGGGCTCCGGGATCGTCATCTCCGCCGACGGCCTCATCCTCACCAACGCCCACGTGCTCGAGGCCGGCCGGCCCCAGCAGCA
The DNA here is from genome assembly GCF_021026295.1 of Actinomycetospora soli. Taxonomy (GTDB): domain Bacteria; phylum Actinomycetota; class Actinomycetes; order Mycobacteriales; family Pseudonocardiaceae; genus Actinomycetospora; species Actinomycetospora soli. Next base: position 100,609 of record NZ_JAJNDA010000009.1, on the reverse strand, counting down.
GTCCTCGGGCGGCCTCGGCGGGCTCGGCGGCCTGCTCGGCGGTGGTCAGCAGCAGCAACAGCAGGCCGCGCCCCAGCTGGAGGCGGTGTTCCAGAACGGGCAGACCGCGCAGGTCCAGGTGGTCGGCACGGCCGTGAGCGCCGACCTCGCCGTGGTGCGCGCCGTCGGCGTCTCCGGCCTCACGCCCGTCGAGCTGGGCGACTCGTCGCAGCTGCAGGTCGGGCAGGGCGTGGTCGCGGTCGGGTCGCCGCTCGGCCTCTCGGGCACCGTCACCAGCGGCATCGTCTCCGCGCTCAACCGCCCGGTCGTGGCGGGCGGCGAGGGCTCCGGCCAGGCGACCGTCACCGACGCCATCCAGACCGACGCCGCGATCAACCCCGGCAACTCCGGCGGCGCGCTCGTCGACATGAACGGTCGCGTCGTGGGCATCACGAGCTCGATCGCGACGCTCGGCGGCTCCTCCTCCGGCCAGCAGGGCGGCTCGATCGGCCTCGGCTTCGCGATCCCGATCAACCAGGCCAAGCGCATCGGCGACCAGCTCGCGCAGCAGGGCTTCGCCACGCAGGCGGTCCTCGGCGTCCAGGTCGCGTCGGGTCAGCAGGGGGCGGACGCGAACGGTGCGACGATCGCCGCCGTCACCCCCGGCGGTCCGGCCGCCGGCGCCGGGCTCGCGCAGGGCGACGTGGTGACGAAGGTGAACGACCGCGTCATCGACGACGGTGACGCCCTCGTCGCCGCCGTCCGCGCCCAGAACCCGGGCGCGCAGGTGACGCTGACCGTGCAGTCGGGCAACGCCGCGCCCCGCCAGGTCCAGGTCACCCTCGGCACGGAGCGGGCGCCCTCGAGCTGAGCCGGGTCCGACCCACGAACGGGCCGTCCGTCACGATCGACCGTGACGGGCGGCCCGTTCGTCGTCGGGCGAGGATCTCCACCCCGCCTCCACCCCGCGGCCGACGTGCCGGCCGCGGCCGCCGCGCAGGGTGGTCGACATGACCACCACGGCGACCACCACCGCGACCACCACGGCCCCCGCCACCTCGCCCCGGGCCGACGTCCGGCAGGGCCTGCAGGGTCTGCTCCTCGACGTCGGCCTGCCGCTGGGCACCTACTACGGCCTGCACGCGCTCGGCGTCGGCGACACCACCGCCCTGCTCGCCGCGACCGTGGCCGCGGGCGCGCGGATGGCGGCGGTCGCGATCCGGGCCCGGCGGATCAGTGCGTTCGCGGCGGTGATGCTCGGCGTCTACGGGGTCGGGCTCGCCGCCTCGTTCGTGACCGGCGACCCGAAGCTGATGCTGCTCAAGGACTCCGTGGGCACCGCCGTGGTGGGCGTCGCCTTCCTGGTCAGCCTCGTCCGCGGGCGGCCGCTCGTGCTCGCCGCGCTCGAGAGCACCGGGTCCGCCCGCGCGACGGAGCTGCGCCGCCGCTACGCGGAGGAGCCCGCGGTGCGCCGGACCCTGCGGGGGATGACGGCGATGTGGGGCGTCGGGCTGCTCGCCGAGGCGCTGCTGCGGGTGCCCCTGGTCCTGGCGCTCCCGGTCAGCGTCGGCGTCGCCGTGTCCCAGCTCCTCACCGTCGTCGTGATCGTCGTCCTGGCGGTCGTCGGCGGGCTGTGGGTGCGCGCCGCGCGGCGCCGCCCCTAGCACCTCGCGGCGCCCGACGGCAGGGCTGGACGGATCCCGACATTCAGGTCAGTGTGATCGAGACCACCGACACGCCGTCCCGGGAGTCGTGCCGTGACCCAGACCAGATCGCCCTTCGTCGGACAGAGCCTCCCGCGCCGGGAGGACGAGGCCCTCCTCACCGGTCGGGGGACCTGGACCGACGACATCACCCCGCCCGGCACCGTGCACCTCGCGATCGTCCGCAGCCCCGTGGCCCACGCCCGGATCACCGGGATCGACACCACGGCCGCGCGGGAGCACCCGGGCGTGGTCGCGGTGCTCACCGGCGAGGACGTCGCCGGCGAGTTCGTCGCCGGCATCCCGACGGGGTGGCCGGTCACCGAGGACATCCTCGTGCCCGAGCACATGCCGCTGGCCCGCGGGGAGGTCAACCACGTCGGGGACGGCGTCGCGGTCGTCGTGGCGACGAGCCCGACGGCGGCCCGCGACGCGAGCGAACTGGTGGTCGTCGACTACGACGAGCTGCCCGCCGTCGTGGACGTGGAGGCCGCGCTGGAGCCGGGCGCGCCACTGGTGCACGAGCAGTTCGGCACCAACCACTGCTACACCTGGCCGCTCGCCGTCGGGGACGTCGACGCGGCGTTCGCCGAGGCCGACGTCGTCGTCGAGGGCCGCTACGTGCAGCAGCGCGTGCTGCCGAGCCCGATGGAGACGCGCGCCGTGGTCGTCACGCCCGACGCGTACGGCGGCGGCTTCACCGTCCACACCGCGACGCAGGTGCCGCACTTCGTCCGCGACATCCTCGCGGCGATCTGCGGGGTGTCCGACACCAAGCTCCGCGTCGTCGCCCCCGACGTCGGCGGTGGGTTCGGCGCGAAGCTCAACGTCTACGCCGAGGAGGCACTGGCCCTCGTCCTCGCGCGGCGGCTGCGGAAGCCGGTGAAGTGGACCGAGACCCGGTCCGAGCACCACGTCGCCACCACCCACGGGCGCGGTCAGGTCCAGTACATGACCGTCGGGGCGACGAAGGACGGCCGCATCCTCGGCATGCGCATCCGGCTGGTCGCCGACATGGGCGCCTACCTGCAGCTGCTCACGCCCGGCATCGCCGTGTTCGGCGCGTTCACCTACTGCGGGCTCTACGACTTCGGCGCCTACGACTTCGAGTGCCGCGGGGTGTTCACCAACCTCACCCCGACCGACGCCTACCGCGGCGCGGGCCGCTCGGAGGCGGCCTACGCCCACGAGCGCATCCTCGACGACCTCGCCCGCGCGCTGGAGATGGACCCCGCCGAACTGCGGCTGCGCAACCTGCACCCGGCGTTCTCCGAGCCGCGCACGGTGCCGAGCGGGGTGCTCTACGACTCCGGGGACTACGAGCCCTGCATGCGCCGGGCGCTCGAGCTCGTCGACTACGACGCCCTGCGCGCCGAGCAGGCCGAGCGCCGCCGCCGGGGCGACCACGTCGAGCTGGGCATCGGGATCGGCAACTTCACCGAGTCCGGTGGGCTCTCCCCGTCCAAGGTGGCGGCGGGCGTCCGGCTGCAGTCCGGCGGCTGGGAGGCCGCGACCGTCCGCATGACGACCGCCGGGCGGGCCGAGGTGGTCACCGGCACCAGCCCGCACGGCCAGGGCCACGAGACGGCGTGGGCGCAGATCACCGCCGACGCCCTCGGCATCGATCCCGCCGACATCGAGGTGCTGCACTCGGACACGATGATCGCGCCGTTCGGCCGCGACACCTACGGATCGCGCAGCCTCGCCGTCGGCGGGACCGCGGTGTTCGGAGCCGCCGAGAAGGTGGTCTCGAAGGCCCGGACGATCGCGGCGCACCTGCTCGAGGCCGCCGAGGAGGACCTCGACTTCGCCGACGGCCGGTTCGCGGTGCGGGGCACCGACGCCGCGGTGACCATCCAGGAGGTGGCCGGGGCGGCCTCCCTCGCCGCGAATCTGCCCGAGGGCATGGAGCCGAACCTCACGGCCGACTACCACTTCGACCCGCCGAACTTCACGTGGCCGTTCGGCACGCACGTCTGCGTGGTCGAGGTGGACACCGAGACCGGCTTCACGACGATCCGCCGGTTCGTCGCCGTCGACGACTGCGGGCGGATCGTCAACCCGACGATCGTCGACGGGCAGCTGCACGGCGGCATCGCGCAGGGCATCGCGCAGGCGCTCTACGAGCACGCCACCTACGACGAGGCCGGGCAGCCGACGACCGCGACGATGGCCGACTACGCCATCCCCGCGGCCTCCGACCTGCCGGGCTTCGACCTCGAGCAGCGGGTCACGCCGTCGCCGACCAATCCGATGGGCGTCAAGGGCATCGGCGAGTCGGGGGCCATCGGGTCCTCCCCCGCCGTCGTGAACGCGGTGATCGACGCGGTCGCGGCACGCGGGGTGACCCACCTCGACATGCCGACGACGCCGCAGCAGGTCTGGCGCGCCCTCGCCGACGCGGCCAAGGTGTCCTGATGGCCGAGCACGAGGGCATCCGCTACGACCACGGCGGCGACGAGTTCGTCTACGCCGAGGTGTCCACCGCGATGAGCCTGCCCGCGCACTTCACCGCGCTGGCGATCACGCGGCGCCTCGCCGAGGAGGCGATCCCGGGCGTCGAGGAGATCTGCCCGTCGAACGCGTCGTACATGGTGCGGGTCGACCCCGACCGGCTCCACCCGCGCGACCTCGTGCGGGAGCTGCAGCGCATCGAGTCCGAGGTCGGGGACAAGGCGTCCGCGGACCCGTCGTTCACCATCGACACCCGCATCGTCGACGTGCCGATCATGCTGAACGACCCGTGGACCCACGAGGTCCTCATGAAGTTCCGGGACCGCCACCAGGACCCGAACGGCACCGACCTCGACTACGGGGCCCGGATCAACGGCTACGACACCACCGAGGCGTTCATCGACGCACTCGCCGGCTCGCCGTACCTCGTCACGATGATGGGGTTCGTCCCCGGCCTGCCCTGGTGCTTCCAGCTCGTCCCCCGGGAACGCCAGGTCGAGGTGCCGAAGTACATCCGGCCGCGGACCGAGACCCCGGAGCGCGCCTTCGGTTTCGGGGGCGCGTTCGCGGTGATCTACCCGGTGAAGGGCGCCGGCGGGTACCAGCTGTTCGGCTCCGCCCCGGCCCCGATCTTCGACGCCGCGCAGGAGCAGCCGGACTTCGCGGAGAACGACTCCGTGGTGTTCTTCCGCCACGGCGACGTCATCAACTTCCGTCGCGTCGACGAGGCCGGGTACGACGAGGTCCGCGAGCAGGTCGCCGCGAAGCAGTGGCGCTACCGCACCGCCCCCGTGGACTTCTCGCCGAGCCGTTTCCTCGCCGACCCGGACGGCACGAACGCCGCGATGCTGGAGGCCCTGTACCGATGAGCATCCTCGTGCACGACCCCGGCCTCGAGACGACCGTGCAGGACACCGGCCGCTTCGGGCACTACGCGATCGGCTTCCCGCCCTCCGGGGCGCTGGACTCGTTCGCCTACCACGTGGGCAACGCCCTGGTGGGCAACGCGCCCGGCGCCGCGGCGCTGGAGGCGGTCTACCTCGGCCCGACGCTGGAGTTCACCGCGGACACCGTGATCGCGGTGACCGGCGCGGACATCCCGGCCACGCTCGACGGCGAGGCGGTCCCCACGTGGGAGTCGGTCGCGGTCCGGGCGGGGCAGACCCTCGCCTTCGGGCAGCTCACGGGCGGGGCGCGGCCCTACGTCGCGGTCGCGGGCGGCATCGACGTCCCGGCGGTCTACGGCAGCCGCTCGACCTACACCCTCGTCGGGATGGGCGGCTTCGGCGGCCGTGGCCTCGCCGAGGGCGACGAGCTGACCCTGGGCGACGACGCCGTGTCCCCGCGGGCGGGCCGGCGGCTGTCCGACGACGACGTGCCGACCTACCCGGAGATCGCCGAGCTGCGCCTGCTCGTGGGCCTGCACAGCTACCGGCTCACCCCGGACAGCCTCGAGCGGTTCACCGACACCGCCTGGAAGGTGACGCCCGACGCCAACCGGGTCGGGTACCGCTACCGCGGGGCGGAGCTGGAGTTCGTGCCGCGCGAGCAGCCGTTCGGGGCGGGCAGCGACCCGGCCAACGTCACCGACTGCGGCTACCCCGTCGGGTCGGTCCAGGTCCCCGGCGGGGTGGAGCCGATCGTCCTGCTGCAGGACGCGGTCACCGGGGGCGGCTACGCCACCCTCGGCACCGTCGTCTCGGTCGACCGCGACCGCCTCGCCCAGACCAAGACCGGCGACCGCACGCGCTTCGTCGCCGTCGACCTCGACGAGGCCCTGACCATCCGCCGCGACCGGGCCGCCCAGCTCGACCGCATCCGCACCGCGCTGGCCTGAGGAGCACCCATGGGACACACCATCACCGCGAAGACCCCGGGCGTCTTCTACCGCAAGCCCTCCCCCGACGCCGAGCCCTACGTCGCCGACGGCGCCACGGTCGCCGAGGGCGACGTCATCGGGCTGATCGAGGTGATGAAGACCTACCGCGAGGTGAAGGCGGACGCCGCGGGCACGGTCTCGACCTGGCACGTGGACGACGAGGACGAGGTGACCATCGGTCAGGAGCTGGTGGAGCTGGACACGTGACGATCAGGTCGGTCCTGGTCGCCAACCGCGGCGAGATCGCCCTGCGGGTCGTGCGGGCCTGCCGGGACCTCGGGCTGCGCGCGGTGGCCGTGTACTCCGACGCGGACGCCGGCGCCGCGCACGTGCGGCACGCCGACGCGGCCGTGCACGTCGGGAAGTCGTCGGCCGGGAAGAGCTACCTCAACGCCGAGGCGCTCCTCGCGGCCGCGCGGGAGTCGGACGCGGACGCCGTCCACCCCGGCTACGGCTTCCTCTCCGAGAACGCCGCCTTCGCCCGCGCCGTCGCCGACGCCGGCCTCACCTGGGTCGGCCCCGCGGCCGAGGTCATCGAGCGGATGGGCGACAAGGCGACCGCCCGCGCGACGGCGCAGGCGGCCGGGGTGCCGGTGGTGCCCGGCAGCGGGGTGGTCGCCTCGGTCGACGACGCGGTCGCGGCGGCCGCCGAGGTCGGCTACCCGGTCCTGGTCAAGGCGTCCGCGGGCGGCGGGGGCCGCGGCATCCGTCCGGCGTCGGACGACGACGAGCTGCGGCGCGTGGTCGACGAGGCCCGCCGCGAGGCGGCGTCGGCGTTCGGGTCGGACGCGGTCTACCTGGAGCGGATGCTGCGGGCCCCCAAGCACGTCGAGGTGCAGGTGCTCGCCGACCGCCACGGCGCGGTGGTGCACGTCGGCGAGCGGGACTGCTCGCTGCAGCGCCGGCGGCAGAAGCTGGTGGAGGAGGCGCCCGCGCCCGGGCTCGACCCGGCGTTGCGGGAGCGGATGTGCACCGCGGCCGCGGACCTCGCCCGGGAGGTCGGATACGTCGGCGCCGGCACGGTGGAGTTCCTCGTCGAGGAGGGGGAGTTCTTCTTCATCGAGATGAACACCCGCATCCAGGTCGAGCACCCGGTCAGTGAGCTGGTTACCGGGGTGGACCTCGTCGCCGAGCAGCTGCGCGTCGCCGACGGCCGCCCGCTCTCGGTGACCCAGGACGAGGTGGCGGTCCGCGGCAGCGCCGTCGAGTTCCGGGTCAACGCCGAGGACCCCGACGACGACTTCCTGCCCAGCCCCGGCGAGATCACCGCGCTCGAGCTGCCCGGCGGCCCGGGCGTGCGGGTGGACACCGCGCTCGCCGTCGGCGACGTGATCCCGCCGTTCTACGATTCGATGGTCGCGAAGCTCGCGGTCTGGGGACCGGACCGCGCGACGGCCCTCGCCCGGGCCCGCCGCGCGCTCGCCGAGTACCGCGTCGAGGGGGTGCCGACCACGCTCGGGCTGCACCGGCGCCTCGTCGACGAGCCCGCGCTCGTCGACGGCACCCACGACATCACGACCCTCGAGCGGCTCCTCGGCTAGACGAGCTGCAGCGCGGGCACCCGCTCGACGCCCAGCTCGTCGAACCGCGCGACGATCGCCGCGCAGATGTCCGGCGAGTTCGGGCGGTCGCCGTGCAGGCAGATGGTGTCGACCTCGACGTCCAGGTGCTTCCCGGACGTCGAGGTCACGTGCCCCTCCAGCAGGTCCACGGCCTGCTGCGCGACGGCGGCCGGGTCCTTCGCCATCGGCCGGGGCTCGACGATGATGTGGGCCTCGTCGTCGTACTCGAGGTCGGCGAACCCCTCGCGGGCCACCTTCGCGCCGAGGGAGCGCGCGAGGTCGGCGGTGGGCCCGGCGAGCCAGAACAGCATCAGGTCCGGGTCGAGGCGCAGCACGGCCTCGGTGATCGCGGTGGTGATGGCGTCGTCGGTCAGCGCCATGCCGTAGAGGGCGCCGTGCGGCTTCACGTGCACCACCTCGGCGCCCTCCACCGCAGCCGTCGCCTGCAGGGCCCCCACCTGGTAGACGACGATCTGCGCGGCCTCGTCCGGGCGCAGCGCCATGCGCCGGCGGCCGAAGCCCACGAGGTCGGGCAGGCCCGGGTGGGCCCCGATCGCGGTGTTCGTCGCGGCGGCGGTGCGCACCGCCTCGCGCATCGTCACCGGGTCGCTCGCGTGGTAGCCGCAGGCGACGTTCACCGAGGTCACGTGCTCCATGAGCGCGGTGTCGTGCCCGAGCGTCCAGAGCCCGAGGCTCTCCCCCGCGTCGGCGTTCAGGTCGATCCGGGTCAGCATCGCGCCTCCTGGGACTGCCGGTCACCGAGCGCCCATCGCACCAGGACCGCGGCCCCGACGCCAGCGCTCAGTTGATGCACCCCGGCGCCGCGGCGGTGATCGGCGGCGTGACCGGCACGGGCGCCGCGACCGCACCCGTCGTCGGGACGGTCCGGTCCTCGTCGGAGGCCCCGTCGTCCCCCGCCTCGGCCGCGTGCTCCCGCGCGGCGTCCGACCAGCCGATCGGCTGCGGGACCGGCAGCGGCCGGCCGCCGTCGACCGCGATCGAGTCGTCGACGAACTGTCGGACGGCCACCGGGTCGACCTCCACGGCGGTGCCGTCGGAGGCGGTGGCGAGCTCGGTGTCGCCGGTGGGGATGGTGCGGAAGGTGACCGCGCCCGCCGTCAGGCCCTGCAGCTGCCCGGCGAAGGAGAGCACGTCCCAGTTCGCGTCGAGGGTCACCGAGCGGGACAGGACGCCCGTGAGCCGGTCGAGGGCGAACGGGTTCGCGAGCGTGCCGGCCGAGAGGAGCTGCCGGGTCGCGCTCGCGAGGAAGGTCTGTTGGCGCGTGATCCGGTCGAGGTCGCCGCCGGGGAGGCCGTGGCGCTGCCGCACGAAGGCGAGCGCCTCGGCGCCCGCGACCTCCTGGGGGCCGGCGGGCAGGCGCAGCCCGGAGAAGGGGTCGTCGACGGGGGCCCGCAGGCACACCGGCACGCCGCCGAGGGCCTGGCTGACGTCGGCGAAGCCCGCGAGATTGACCGAGGCGTAGTGGGTGATCGGCAGCCCGGTGAGGGCCTCGACCGTCGCGATCGTGGTGCGGGCGCCGGCCTCCAGGGCCGCGCGTCGCACGGCCGGGTCGTCGGGCGAGCCAGGGCCGGCCGACTCCGGGGCGAAGGGCGAGGTCGCGGCCCCGCCCGCGGAGTTCTCGGTGAGCGACTCGGTGGTGAACGCGGCCGCTCGCGAGTACGCCGAGTTGATCTTGTGTTTCCCGTAGCCGTCGGCCAGCTGGACGTAGGAGTCGCGCGGGATCGAGATCGCGGTCGCCCGACCGCCGCCGGCCGGGATGTGCACCACGGTGATGGAGTCGGCGGTGTCGCCCCCGTCGCCGGTGTCACCCGCGTGCAGGGCCGCGAGCAGGTCCGGCGGGAGCGGGTTGCCCTGCGGGTCGGTCCGGCTGTCCACGCCGAGCAGCAGGATGTTCTGCTCGGCCGCGGGGCCCGCCGGCACCGCTCCCTGGATCACCGAGGCCGACGCGGTGGATCGATCCAGGAAACGGACCTGTACCCAGGCGAACGCGGAGGCCGAGAGCACGGCGAGCGAGACCGCCACGACGACGGCGCGCAGGGCCACGCGCACACGCCGCCCGTTCGTGGTTCCGCTCACCTCGTCATGGTTCCCCGTCCACGCCCGATCGTCACCGTGAGATCGGACGTAACCCTCGAGGTCGAGACCCGATCGTGATCCGGCGCCGGCACAGCTCACGCGCCCGAGACCTGATCGGTCCAGCCGCTCACAGCCGCCCCACAACGACGGCCCAGGAACCGGACATCGACGGCCACGAGGGTCGACACCATGACCACGACGACCCACCTGCGTGCCGCCGCGCGGCCCGCACCCCGTCCGGCACCCCGGTCGGCGCCGGACGCGCGGGCCGGGGCCCGTCACGCCCGCCCGCCCCGCGCCCGGTGGCGCGGCCCGGACGACGCCCCGCCCTGGGAACGCCCCCTGCTCCTGACGCTGCTCGTCGGGACAGCCCTGCTCTACCTCTGGGACCTGGGCGCGAGCGGCACCGCCAACGAGTTCTACGCCGCCGCGGTCCAGGCGGGCACGCAGTCGTGGAAGGCCTGGCTGTTCGGGTCCCTGGACGCGTCGAACTTCATCACCGTCGACAAGCCCCCGGCCGCACTGTGGGTCATGGGTCTGTCCGGACGCCTGTTCGGCTTCGGCGCGTGGTCGATGCTCGTGCCGCAGGCGCTCATGGGCATCGCGTCGGTGGCCCTGCTGCGCGCGGCCGTGCGCCGTTGGGCCGGCCCCGGTGCCGGGCTCGCGGCGGGGGCCCTGCTGGCGCTCACGCCGGTGGCGGTCCTCATGTTCCGCTTCAACAACCCCGACGCCCTGCTCGTGCTCGCCATGACCGCCGCCGCGTACACCACGGTCCGCGCGGTCGACGTCGCGCACCGCCGGGCCGGCCTCGGGTGGACCGCCGCGACCGGCGCCCTGCTCGGCCTCGGCTTCCTGACGAAGATGCTGCAGGCCTGGCTCGTCCTGCCCGCGCTCGCCGCCGTGATCGTGCTGGCCGCCGCCGTGTCCTGGCGACGGCGGCTCGCGCTGCTGGCGGTCGGTCTGGTCGCCATGGTCGTCTCGACCGGCTGGTACGTGCTGCTGGTCGACCTGTGGCCGGCCTCCGAGCGCCCCTACATCGGCGGCTCGACCGACAACTCCTTCCTCGACCTCGTGCTCGGCTACAACGGGCTCGGCCGCATCCTCGGCGGCTCGGGCAACGGCGGCGGCAGCGGCGGCCCCGGCGGCGGCTCCGGCAACACCGGCTTCGGCGGCTCGACCGGGATCACCCGGATGTTCAACGAGTCGTTCGGCGGCCAGATCAGCTGGCTGCTGCCGGCCGCGCTGATCGTGCTGGTCGCGGGCCTCTGGATCACGCGGCGGGCCGGGCGGACCGACCGCACCCGGGCCGGGCTCGTCCTCTGGGGCGGCTGGCTGCTGGTGCACGCGCTGGTGTTCAGCTTCATGAGCGGGACCGTGCACGCCTACTACGCGGTGGCGATGGCGCCGGGTCTGGCCGGGACCCTGGCCGTCGGCGGGGGCCTGCTGTGGCGCCGCCGCGAGCTCTGGACCGCCCGCCTCGCGCTCGTCGCCGCCCTCGCCGCCACGACCGCGTGGAGCGTCGTGCTGCTGCGTCGCACGCCCGAGTTCCTGCCCTGGCTGCGCTGGGTCGTCGCGGTCGTCGGCGTCGTCGCGGTCCTCGGGCTGCTCGCCGGCGCGGTGACCCGCCGCGCCTGGGCGCACCGCGCGCTGCCGGTGCTGCTGGTCGGGGCCGTGCTGGCCGGGGCAGGCGGTTCGGTGGCCTACGCGCTGGACACGGCCGCCACGACCCACTCCGGCTCGATCGTCTCGGCCGGTCCGGCGAGTGCCGACGGCGGAGCGGGCGGCGGTCCCGGCGGTCAGGGTGGACCCGGTGGTCAGGGCGGGCAGGGGGGTCAGCCGCCCTCGGGTCAGCGTCCCGACGCCGGGTCCGGGCAACCGGGCGGCCAGGGCGGGGGCGCTCAGGGCGGCCCCGGTGGCCTGACGACCTCCGCCGAGCTCACCACGCTGCTGCAGCAGGCCGGCACCACCTGGTCGGCCGCGGTGGTCGGCTCGCAGAGCGCGGCCTCGCTGGAGCTCTCCACCGGCACGGCCGTCATGGCGATCGGCGGGTGGAGCGGCTCCGACGCGGCGCCGACCCTCGAGCAGTTCCAGGCCATGGTCGCCGCGGGCGAGGTCCACTACCTGCTCGCCTCCGGTGACGGCGGCGGCATGGGCGGCCAGGGCGGCTCCGACTCGGTCGGCACGCAGATCACGACCTGGGTGTCCGAGCACTACACGGCGACCACCGTCGGCGGGCAGACGGTCTACGACCTCACCGCGCCGACCGCGGGCTGACCTCCTCCTCCCTCGGCCCGGCCACCACGGTGGCCGGGCCGTCGGCGTCGGCGTCGGCCCCGTCCAAGCCGTCCATGGGGTGGGCGAGCTCGTCCGGGCCGAGCCGCCCGAGCAGCAGCGCGACCGCACCGATCAGCACCGGGGCGATCCCCGCGACGAGGAACACCGGCGTCAGCCCGACCGCGGTGCTCACCGGCCCGGCCAACGCCATCGACACCGGCATGAACGCCAGTGAGACGAAGAAGTCCAGACTCGACACCCGCCCCAGCAGCGCGCGCGGGACCCGCCGCTGCAGCAGCGTCCCCCACAGCACCTGCGGGGCGTTGAACAGCACCCCGACGACGAACGCCGCCACTGCCATCGGCGCCAGCGAGCCCGCGAGACCGAACACCGCCATCGGCAGGCAGCCGACCGCCCACACCGAGATCATCGCGGTGAGGTAGCGCCGCGGCGGGCGCATCGACCCGGCGAGGAACGACCCGACGAACCCGCCGAGCCCGAACATGGCGAGGACGAAGGCGTGCTCGGCCGGCCCGCCGCCCGCCCGGTCCTTGACCGCGAAGGGCACCAGCACCTCCATCGGCCCGAGCACCACGAGGATCATCGCCGAGGCGAACAGCAGGGTCACCAGCAGCCACCGGGTGCGCAGCATGTAGCGGAGGCCCTCGCGCAGGTCGGCGAGCGGCGAGCCGGTCGAGCTCTCCTCGCCGGTCCCGGCGGCCGGTGGGGCGGCACGCGGCAGTCCGACCGCGCAGACGAGCGCGGCGGCCGCGGCCGCGGCGACCACCGCCAGCGCCGGCCCGGGCCCGGCCGCGGCGACGACCACGCCCGCGAGGGCGGGCCCGCCGGCGTTGAGCAGCGCCGGCCGCAGCATGCCCTCCAGCCCGTTGACCGCCTGCAGCTCGTCGGCGGGGACCAGCCGCGGCACCAGCGCGGAGTAGGCCGGGAACATGAGGCCGCCCGCGACGCCGATCAGGAGGGCCGCGACGGTCAGGGCGGCGCAGCCGAGCAGGCCGGCGACCGACAGCGCCGCCACCACACCGACCGCCCCGGCCTGGAGGGCAGCCACGAGGACCAGGATCCGACGCTGCGGCACCCGGTCGGCCAGGACGCCGCCCGGCAGGGCCGTGACCAGGACCCCGACGGCCAGGGCGGCACTGATCACCGACAGCTGCGCCGGCCCGCCACCCAGCGCGACGACCTGCCACACCAGCGCCACGACCCACAGGCCCTCGGCGAGGACCGAGAAGGCGAGGTTGCCCGCCAACCACCGGTACGCCGGGTGCCGCAACGGCCGGATCGCTCGCATGCCGCGCACGGTAGAGCCACCCCCCGACAGAGACGATCGGCCGAGGTTAGGACGATCGGAACGTCCCACGCGCGGTGTTTCCGACGGCGCCCGGCACGCCTAGCGTCGGGTCGTGCCCCGTGCAACGTCGTTCGGCCTCCGCGCCGCGGACTACGACCGTTACCGCCCCACCCCGCACCCCGAGGCCCTCGACCGCGTCCTGCCCGAGCGGGCCGCGACCGTCGTCGACCTCGCCGCGGGCACCGGCCTCGTGACCCGCGCGCTCCTCGCCCGCCCGACCCCGCCCGCCGTCGTGATCGCGATCGAGCCCGACGCCCGGATGCTCGCCCGGGTCGACGGCGCGGCGCGCGCGCAGGGCGCCGCGGAGCACCTGCCGCTGCGCGACGGCAGCGTCGACGCCGTGCTCGCCTCGTCGGCCTGGCACTGGTTCGACGCCGAGGCCGCCACCGCCGAGATCGCCCGCGTGCTGCGCCCCGGGGGCACGCTGGGCCTGCTGTGGAGCCGGGCGGACCCGACCGTCGACTGGGTCGACGACGTCCGCACCATCGGGCGCGCCGCGACCGACGGGTCCGCCCGCCTCTCCCGCCGCGGCTTCGCGTGCACGCTGCCCGAGGGGCACGGGTTCGTCGACGACACGCCCACCGCGGTCCACGTGCGCTGGACCCGGACGATGACCCGCGACGAGATCGCCGGCATGGTCTGCACCTACAGCGGGGTGCTCGAGCTGGACCCTGCCGCGCAGCGGGAGGTGTTCGACGCCGCCCGGGCACGGCTCGACGAGCTCGTGGCCGGACCCGATCCCGTCGAGGTGCCGTTCGAGACGGTGGCCCGGCGGTGGACGCTCGAGGGGGCTGCGCCGTGTGAGTAGTTCTGACGGCTGTCACCGTCGGAACTACTCACGCGCGCGAAGCGCACCTACGCGGGACGCCTCGCGGCGAGGGCGCGGTGCGGGACCCGGGCCGGGGCGACGGGGCGCCCGGCGACCGGGCGTGCGACCCGCCCGGCCGGGACGGGGCCGCGCATCGCGGGGGTGAGCGGCAGCGGGCGGCCGGAGAGCACCGCAGCGAGCACCCCGAGGACGTCGGAGGCCGAGGCGTAGTCGGCCTCGGGCACCCGGCCGAGCAGCTCGCGGGTCACCGTGTCGCAGCCGTAGAGGTCACCGGCGGTGAGGATCTGCCAGCGCCGCGCCGGGAACGGCAGCTCGCGCAGGATCGGCAGGAGCCGTTCGGCGAGAGCGGCCGGGGAGCACTCGCGCAGCGGGAGACCCGGTACGGCGACCGGCTCGGGGCGTGGGGTGCTGGGCATCGGGTGCTCCTCCAGGTCCGCGGCGCCATGCCGCTGCGCTCCTGAGATGCCCGGCCGTCATGTTCCATAACCCTCGTTGTGCACCAGAAGAGTGTCGAACGTTCCGGTCACCGGAATCGTCCGACGACGACCACGGTGGCGTGCGGGGGCACCACCGTCCGCGGGGCCACCGTGCCCCCGGCCACGACGTCGCGTCCCGCGACCCCGGCGGGCACCGCCTCCGGGGCGTCCCCGAGCGCCGTCACCGAGACGGCGGTGCGGCCGTCCGCGAGGCCTCGGCGCAGGGTCAGCCGGTTCCCGTCCCAGGTCACGGCGGGGGTGGACCAGGCCGGGTCCTGGTCGATCGCGACGAGGACGCGGTTCCCGAGCAGTGCGATCGTCGCCGGGTCGGTCCGGGCCGCCGCGGCGAGGTCGGTGCCGGCCAGCAGCGGCGCGCCGAGCATCGACCAGACCGCCATCTGCGTGGCCTGCTCGGTCGGGGTGAGGCCGCCGTTCCCCACCTCGAGCATGTCCGGGTCGTTCCCGCGCACGACGGGGATCGCGGTCGTCCGACGGACGATGTCCGCGACGGACCCCCAGTCGTCGGCCACGTCGTGGGTGGTGCGCCAGACCTGGGCGATCCCGGGCGCCCAGCGCCACGGCGCCGAGTTCCCCTTGTCGCAGACCGCGAACACGACGGGGCGCCCGGTGGCCCGCAGCGCGGTCGCCATCGCGGTGTAGCGCGCGATCGCGTCGGTGCCTGCGGTGGAGCAGTCGTCCTCCTTGACGTAGTCCACGCCCCACGCCGCGAAGGTCGCGGCGTCGGCCGTCTCGTGACCGAGGGAGGCCGGGAACCCGCGCGGGTCGCAGGTCATGGTCCCGGCGCTGGTGTACAGGCCCAGACGCAGACCGCGGGCGTGCAGGTCGTCGGCCAGGGCCGCGATGCCGTGCGGGAAGCGGACGGGATCGGCCACGAGGCGGCCGTCCACGCGCTGCGGCGCCGCCCAGCAGTCGTCGAGGTCGACGTCGCGGTAGCCGAGGTCGCGCAGACCGGTGGACACCAGCGCGTCGGCCTGCGCGTGCATCCAGGCCTCGTCGAACGCGTCGGTGCAGCCGGTCGCGTTCCAGTCGTTCACTCCCATCGGCGGCACGGCGAGGGACACGGGCGCGAGCGGCGTCGCGGGGGCGTCGGCCGCGGCCCCGAGCACGAGGAGCGCGGCGAGGAGCACGAGGAGGGACCGCATCGGGCGCGACCCTCCTCGCCGGACCTGTGTGCACCATCGGTTACCCATGAGTAGGTTCTCGGGGCATGAGCGCCGTCCTGTCCTCGTGGA
Organism: Actinomycetospora soli; assembly: GCF_021026295.1. GTDB lineage: Bacteria > Actinomycetota > Actinomycetes > Mycobacteriales > Pseudonocardiaceae > Actinomycetospora > Actinomycetospora soli. Next base: position 84,734 of record NZ_JAJNDA010000009.1, on the reverse strand, counting down.
ACCGTCTCTCCGGCTCACTGCCCGGCCGGCTGCTCGTCAGCGGCGCGGTGTGGCTGCGGGCGCCGTACTTCCTGACGGCGGCCCCGGTCATCTCCGAGCTCGACGCGAAGCACAGCCGGGTGCGGATGGCGAAGTGGTGGCTCGTGCACAACCACCTCGGCACCGTGCACGCCATCGCCTCGTGCAACCTCGCCGAGTACGCGATGGGGGTGCTCGCCGAGGCCGCGGTGCCGCCGCACCACCGCTGGATCCCGATCGGCATGGAGGTCCGCTACCTCGCCACCGCGAAGACCGCGGTCACCGCCGACGCGCAGTGGGCGACCCCGCCGCAGTTCGGCCCGGACAAGGAGGACGTCACGGTGGAGGTCGCGATCCGGGACGACCGCGGCACCGAGGCCGTGCACGCCTCGATCCACCTCCGCGTCTCCCCGCGTCCGCCGAAGTAGGGCACCCGCACCCGGCCGGTGTGCCACGATCGGCGGGACCATGACCGCCCCGCCCGAGTCCCCCGGCCGCCGCGGTGCGACGACGGGTCAGGTGGCCGCGGCACGCTTCTCGGCCCGCCGTCTCACCTCGGCGCTCGTCCGGCGCGACCCGGCGCCGGCGGTCGACCCGCTGCGCTCCCACTCCCGCGCCACGATCGCGGGCGCGCTGCTCGCCGCGCTGGGGCTGGGGGCGGCCGCCGTGATCGGGGCCGTGCACCGGCCGGCCGACTGGCGCACCGCGGCGATCGTGGTGGCCGAGCGGTCCGGGGCGCTGGCCGTGGTGACGCGGGCCGATCCGCCCGCCCTCATCGGGGTCCCCAACCTGGCGTCGGCGCGGCTCGCGGCGGCGGCCGTCGCCGGGGCACCGGTGCCGGCCGACCCGGTGGAGATCGACGACGACGTGCTCGCCGCCGCACCGCGGGCCCGGCCGGTCGGGATCGTGGACGCCCCCGTGCTCCCGCCGCCCGACCTCCCCGGGCCGGCGGTCTGGTCGGTCTGCGACACCACCGACCCCGTCCCCGACGCGGCCCGCCCCCGCACGACGACCACGGTGCTCGCCGGCCCCCGCCCGCCGGGGCGTCCGCTCGCGCCGGCCGAGGGCCTCGTCGTGGTGGACCGGGCCGGCGGGACGTGGCTCGTCTCCGGCGGCACACGGGCTCGGCTCGACGTCACCCGACCCGCCGTCGTGGAGGCCCTCGGACTCGGCGGGCTGCTCCCGCGGCCCGCGAGCAGCGGGTTCCTGAGCGCGCTGCCCGAGGCCCCGCCGATCACGCCGCCCGTGATCCCGCGCCGCGGCGCCCCGGTGCCGGTCGACCTCGCCGGGGAGCGGGCCGGCGGCGTCGTCCGGCTCGTCGGCGCCGGCAGCACCGACACCTACCTGCTGGTGCTCACCGACGGCGTCGAGGTGGTGCCCGAGCTCCTCGCGCGCCTGATCCGCCTCGACGACCCCGCGCTCGCCGGCGTCCCGATCCCGACGGTCTCACCCGCGCAGGTGGCGAGCACCCCCGTCTCGCGGGCCGTCGACGTCGCCGCCTACCCCGACCCGGCGCCCGTGCCGCTGCCGCCGGACCGGGCACCGACCGCCTGCGCCGACCGCGGCGCGGGCCCCGGCGCGGGCGTGACCGTGGTGGCGGACCCGCTGCCGCCGGGCGTCGCCCTGCGTCAGGCCGACGGGTCGGGCGACCGCGCCGACCGGGCGGTGCTCCCCGGCACGGGGATCGCGGTGCGCGAGGAGGACGGGGCCCTGGTCGTCGTCGCGGCCACCGGCTCCGTCCACGGTGTGCCCGACGCGCCGACCGCGGCCGCGCTCGGACTGGGCGGGACCCTCACCGCGGCCCCGCAGGCCGTCATCGGGCTGCTGCCGACGGGGGCACCGCTCTCGGTCGAGGCCGCGACGCGGCCCCTGAGCTGATCAGCCGCCCGCGGCGAGGGCCTGCCGGGGCGCGACCGGCGAGTCGGGTGCCGTCGGGTCGCTCGTCGGCGGGGTCTCGGACCGGGGCGCCTCGGTGGTGGTCACCGGCGGCGCGACGGGGGTCGTGGCGACCGGCGGCACGGGCACCGGGACCGGCGCCACCGGCGTGGGGGTCGGCGTCGTGGTGCGCACCCGGGCCCGCGTGGTCGTCACGCGCGGCCGGGTCGACTCCACCCGCTCGGGTGCCTCGGTGGTGGTCGGCACCACGACGGCGGGCGCCGGGGGCGGCGGGATCGTGCTGGGCACGCTCGGCAGCGGCGTGGCGCGGGCCCCTGCCACCAGGGTGTACGCCAGCGCCGACCCGGCCACGAGCACCGCGGCCAGCGCCACCCCGACCGCGACGAGCAGCCCGCGCCGGCGCCCGGGAGAGGTGGACGCACCGGTCGGCGGACCGACGACGGCGGGTCCGGTCGGCGCCCCGGCCGCGGTCAGCGGCCCCGAGGCGTGGGCGGCGGGTCCGGCGGCGAGCGGGACCGCGCCCGTGGGGGCGGCCATCAACGCCGGCGACAGGACCGTCTCGGCGTCGAGCCCGATCTCCCGGGACACGGTCCGCATGGCGGCGAGCACCTCGTCGGCCTCGGGGCGGGCCGCCGGCTCGTCCGCGGTCATCGCGACGAGCAGGGTGCGCAGCGAGTCGGGGAGCTGGGTGGGCACGGCGGGACGGCGGTGCAGGCGGGCGACCGCGGCCTCGAGGGCGTTGCCCGGGTACTCGCGGCGCCCGGTGAGGCACTCGATGAGCACCAGACCGAGGGCGTAGACGTCGACGGCGGGCGTCACCGACTCGCCGCGCACCTGCTCCGGGCTCAGGTAGGACGCCGTGCCGATGACCATGCCCGCGGCGGTGACCGGGGCGGCGTCGCGCACCGCGGCGATCCCGAAGTCGGAGAGGTGGGCGCGGCCCTCGGCGTCGAGCAGGACGTTGCCGGGCTTGACGTCGCGGTGCACCACGCCGCGGCGGTGCACGTAGCCGAGCGCGTCGGCGAGGGCGGCTCCGAGCGCGACGACGTCGCCGAGCGGCAGCGGCCCGCGGCGGATCCGCTGGGCGAGGGTGTCCCCCTCGATGAGCTGCATGACGAAGTAGGCGCGGCCGCGGTCGTCGCCGACGTCGTAGACCGTCACGAGACCGGGGTGCGACAGCGCGGCGAGCGTGAGCACCTCGCGGCGGTTGCGGGCGTCGGAGCCCTCCTCGAGGTCCCCCACGAGCTCGGCGGGCGGCGCCGAGGGGCGCGGCCCTGAGCCGCCGTCCCCGCGGCCGTAGCGCGCGGCGGCGTCGTCGGGAGCGGGCGCCTCGTCGGGGGCCCGCTCGGCCTCGGCGTTCGCCGCCGCGACCACCTCGCCGCCCGTGCCGAACATCTTGATCGCGACGTCGCGGCCCAGCAGCTCGTCGCGGGCGCGGTAGACGTCCGCGGCGCCGCCGCGGCCGATGAGGTCGCCGACGGTGTAGCGGCCCCCCACGACGGTGGGCGGCCCGGCCTCGGTCGTGCTCACGGCGCCACCCCCTGTCCTCTCCGCGGGGTCCATCATCCCCCCGTACCCGGGTCCGCGTCCGCGCTACGCACGGACCCGTCCGGGGTTCATCCCTGGTCAACGACGACGTCGGGTCCTGGACGCGCGTCGTTACGCCTCCGTGAGCAGGGGTGTCCGGATCGTGACGGAGCGGACGCCCCGGCTGCGCCGACCGCCCGGTAGGGCTCAGCCGCCGGGCGTGTCGACCCCGGGGCGCCCGAGGGCCGCGAGCACCGACGGGAGCGGGCCGGGGTGCACGACGTCGAGCGAGCGGGTCGCCCGGGTGAGCGCCACGTAGAGGTCGTTGAGCCCGCGCGGCGACTCCGTGATCATCCCGTCCGGGTCGACCAGCACGACGGCGTCGAACTCCAGGCCCTTGGCGTCGGACACCGTGGAGACCACGACGGCCACCTCGAGGTCGGAGCCGCCGCGCTCGTCCTCCGCGGCCGCACCGTCCCCGGCGAGGAGACCGTCGGCGAGCAGCCGCGACCGCAGCGCCTCGACCCGGCTCTCCGGCGCGAGCACCGCCACCCGGCCGTTGCCCTCGGCGTCGACCACCTCGTCGGCGGCGGCCCGGGCGGTGGTGGCCACCTGGTGGTCCAGCGCCTCGGGATCGGTGGCGACCGCGCGGGGCGCCACCCCGGACTCCCGGACCGACTCGGGCGGCTTCTGCCCGGGGTCGATCGCGGCGAGCACGTCGGCCGCGACGGCCGCGATCTCGGCCGGGGTGCGGTAGTTGACCGTCAGCGACTCGCGGCGCCACCGGGCCGCGACGTAGGGCGAGAGCACCGCGTGCCAGGACGAGGCGCCGTCGCGGGCGCCGGTCTGGGCGACGTCGCCGACCAGCGTCATCGACCGGCTCGGGCAGCGGCGCATGAGCACCCGCCACGCCATGGGCGAGAGCTCCTGCGCCTCGTCGACGATGACGTGGCCGAAGGTCCACGTGCGGTCCTCGGCGGCCCGCTCGGCGGCGCTGGCGTAGGACACCTCGCGGCTGCGGTCGGCGAGCACGGAGGCGTCGACGACGTCGGTGGGGCGCAGCAGCTCCGGGTCCCAGTCCTCCTCCATCGCGAGGATCTCCAGCACGCCGGCGGCGTAGGCCTCGTCGGCCTCGCGCTTGCGCTCCGCCCGCTCCCGCTCGGCGGTGTCGTCCTCGCCGAGCAGCTCGGCGGCCTCGTCGAGCAGGACCGCGTCCGCCGGCGTCCACCACTGCGGGTCGAGCGGGTGGCGCGGGCCGGAGTCGCGGCGCAGCAGCGCGCGGTCGGCGTCGGACCAGCCCCGGGTGGCGGCGGTGATCCGCTTCGGGTCGGTGAACAGGTCCGCGAGCAGCTGCGGCGGGGTCAGCGTCGGCCAGAAGGCGTCGAGCGCGGCCATGAGGTCGGCGTCGTCCCGCATCGTCTGCCGGATGTCGGCGAGGTCGCCCCGGTCGAGCAGCCGCCGGTCGGACCCGGGCACGTCGGGGTGCGAGCCCTGGCTCGAGATCCGGTCGCGCTCGCGGCGCGCGAGCAGGTCGACGGCCTCCCGCAGGAAGGTGCGCTTGGCGTCGTTGTGCGGCCGCCGGGTGCGGCGCGCCCGGGTGCGGGCCTGCGCCACGAGGTCGCGGTCGATCTCCACCGGCTCCCCGTCGACGACGAGCCGGACGGGGCGACGCGGCAGCTCCTGGCGGTCCCGGACGGCGGCGGCGAGGACCTTCGCCATGTCCAGGTCGCCCTTGCGGGCCGACCGCTCCGGCGCCTCGTGCCCCTGCGCGGCCAGCCCGGGGTAGAGCTCGCCGACCGTCTGCAGGAGCACCGAGGTCTCGCCGAGGGACGGCAGGACCTGCTCGATGTAGCGCAGGAAGGTCGGGTTCGGCCCGACGACGAGCACGCCGCGCTTCGCGAGCTGCCGGCGGTGGGTGTACAGCAGGTAGGCCGCCCGGTGCAGCGCGACGGCGGTCTTCCCGGTGCCGGGGCCGCCCTCGACGACGAGGACGCCGTTGACCCCGGAGCGGATGATGCGGTCCTGCTCGGCCTGGATGGTGGCGACGATGTCGCCCATCCGGCCGGTGCGCCCGGCGGTCAGCGCGGCCAGCAGGGTGGCCTCGCCGGTGAGCCCCCCGCGCTGGGCGCCCGCGGAGGCGGCGGCCTCGGCGAGGTCGAGGATCTCGTCGTCGACCGCGAGCACCTTGCGGCTGCGGGTGCGCAGGTGGCGCCGACGCCGGATGCCGTCCGGGCTGGCGGCCGTCGCGGTGTAGTACGGCCGCGCGACGGGGGCGCGCCAGTCGATGAGCAGCGGCTCGTAGTCGTGGTCCTCGTCGAGGAGTCCGAGCCGGCCGATGTACACCGTCTCCTGGTCGAAACCGGGCGTCTCCGGGTCGGCGGCCGTCGCGTCCCCCCGGGGGAGGAGGGCCTCGGGCTCGACGTCGAGCCGCCCGAAGCACAGCCCCTCCTCGACCGCGGAGAGCGTCGCGAGCTGCTCGGAGTACATCGCCGCGGCCGCGTCCCGCTCGGAGACGGCCTGGGGCGTGCCGGTGGTCTCGTCGCGCAGCACCCGCGCGAGCAGCCCGGCGGTCTCCGTGCGGCGCGCGTCGAGCCGCCCGTAGAGCATCGTCACGTACGGCTGCTCGGCGGCGACCGGATCTCCGACCGGCTCGATCTCCGGCGCTGCGGGGGAGGCGGGGTGGGACAAGGACGACCTTCGTTCGCGCTCGTGCGTGCCTGCTCCTGTGAGGGCTCTCCAGCGTAACCGCCCGGCGTGAGGCCCCGGTTCCCGTCACCGACGACGGGTGCGGCCGGAGGCCGCCCGGCCGTCAGCTCCCGACCGCGTGCCGGGCGACGCCGTCCTCGCCGACGACCCGCCGCAGCCGGCCCTGGGCGCCGAGCACCTCGAGGTGGGCGTCGGTCTCGAGGATCGCGAGCACCTTGTGGAACCCCTCGAGGTCGTCGAGCTTGCTCTCCCGCCGCGTCCAGGTCATCGCGCGCGCGACCTCGGCGGCCGTGACGTCGCCGGTCACGACGTGCCGCTCGATCTCGGCCAGCCGGGCGTCGTGGTGGTCGAGCAGCGCGTCGACGCGCGCGTGCACGCTGGGCGCGACCGGGCCGTGGGCCGGCAGCAGGCGACGGTCGGGCCGCTCGCGCAGCCGCGCCAGGGAGGTCAGGAAGCGCTGCAGGGCGCCCGGCCGGGCGTCCGGCTCGAAGCCGATCGACGGGGTGATGTGCGGCAGCACGTGGTCCCCCGCGAAGAGCAGCGGCTCGGCGTCCCCCGTGCCGTCGGCCTCGAAGACCAGGTGGCCGCGGGTGTGGCCGGGGGTCTCGAGCGCGGTCAGGGTCCGGTCGCCCACCGCGACGCGTTCCCCGTCGTCGAGCCAGCGGTCGGGCAGCGCGTAGTCGGCCATCTCCTCGGGGGTCGGCGCGGGGATCGTCCCCGCGATCTCGTCGGCGAGCGCTCCCGCCCCGGCGACCCGCAGCCCGGCGAGCTGCGCACCCATCGGCGCGGGTCGGGTCGCCATGAGCTCCAGCGAGTCCCGCTCGCCCGCGCCCAGGAGCACCTCGGCTCCGGTCTCGCGGCGCAGCGCGACCGCCTGCGTGTAGTGGTCGCGGTGCATGTGCGTGACGAGGAAGCGGCCGACGTCGGAGATGGCGGCCCCGGAGGAGGCGAGCGCGCCCTCGAGCACCTCGCGGGCGGTCGTCAGGGTCCAGCCGCCGTCCACCAGGGTCAGCCGTCCGGGCTCGGCGAGCACGTAGACGTTGACCGCCCGCAGCGCGTCCATCGGCAGCGGGAGCGGGACCCGCAGCACGCCGGGCGCCACCTGTTCCGGCTCGGGTCGGCTCCAGGCGTGGCGGTCGGGCGCGTCGCTCATCCGGTCAGGATGCCGCGCCCGCCCCCTCGCGCTCGTCGGCCGGGGACGTGACCTGGGTCGCCCGGTCCCCCTCCGCCGCGTCGGCGGCCTGCTCGGCCCGTCGGGTCGCGGCCGAGCCGAAGAAGTCGCCGCCCTTGGGCGCCGTGGCATCGGTGCCCCACCGGCGGCGGCGGTCGGCGGGGACCATGCGGGGGATGTGCTTGCGGCAGTGGATGTAGGCCTCCTCGACCTCGACCACCACCCAGAGGTCGGCCCGCCGCCCGGGCACCGGGTCGGAGGGCAGGTCGGGGTACTCGTCGCGCAGCTCGGCGTCCTCGACGACCCGGGCGGTGCCGTTGACGTGCAGCCCGATCAGGTCCTCGACGAAGTCGACCATCATGAGCCCGACGTGCGGGTTCTCGGCGATGTTGCCCAGGCTCGCCATCACCCCGTTGCCGCGGTACTCGGGGTAGGCCACGTGGCGCTCGTCGAGCACCTCCACGAAGCCCTCGGGCCCCGCCCGCAGCGACGAGTCGCACTCGCCGTGGCCGTCGGAGGTCGCCACGAAGAGCATGCTCATGCGCCGGACGAAGTCGACCATCGTCGGGAGCAGCCGGTCGCGGACCTGGTCGTCGTAGAAGCGCTCGGCGCGCGCGGTGGTGCCGAGCCGTTCCTGCAGCCGGTGCTCACCCCGCGATCCGGGGAGCAGGTCGCGCGGGTCGAAGGCAGCGTCGGTCATGGTCCTCGTCTCGCGTCGGGGGTCGCGCGGGGCCTCGGCAGACGATGGTACGGACGCCGACGAACGGGTCCAGGGGGGTCGACGCCCTGCTCGGGAGCCGTTCGGAGCAACTTGACGGTGACGTGTGTCACTCGTCACCACGGCCCTCCGCCGTGACCTGCACGTCTCGCGACCGCGACCGGGCCGTGAGCAGGCAGAACGTGACCGATTCGTGATCCGGTCCCTGCGCGCGGGCTTCGCGCCCGCGCGACGGGGCCGCGGGGACTTCCCTACGGTGGGACGTGATCGCCACCCGACGTGGTGACGGTCCCGGACTCGACGCGCCCGCCTGTCCCGGCGAGCCCGGCCCCCCGAACCGGTGCGGGACAGGCGGACACGCCGCGGCATCCCGTCGCGGCACCGGCTCGCTCCCCCTTCCGGCCGGGTCCCGTGCGCCACGACCGAGGACCGACCCATGGCTCGACATCGCTCCGGGGGCCAGACCCCCCGGACCGGGTCCTGGCCCGCGGCGCTGGACGCCCCGGCGACCGGACCACGCCCCTACGGTGGTGGTCGGCACCGCGGCGACCCGGCGACCACCCCGCTCGACCTCGCCGCCATCGCCCGGGCCGCCGCCGAGGCGCGCGGCACGGAGCCGACGGCCGCCACCGGGGCGCAGCCGTGGCCCACCGCTGACGTCCGACGTCAGCATCCCGCCACGACGGCGGCTCCGGCCCCGTCGTCCCGCACCCACCGCGCCCCCCGGGGCCGGGCGCTCACGCCCACCCGCGCCGCCGGCGCCCTCGCCCTGTTCGGTGCCCTCGCGGGCGCCAGCGTGGCCGCGGCGAGCACCGGACCGTCGTTCCTCGCCGACCCGCCCGCCGACACCGGCGAGCTGGCCCGGCCGGACACCCTCGCCGTCGCCCCCGCCGGGGTCTCGGAGGCGGTCGCCCCGCAGGTCGTCCCGCACACCACCGCGCCGGCCCCGACCACCACCACCACCGAGGCCCCCACCACCACCGAGGCCCCCGCCCGGCGGGACGACGGCGGCCGGACGCTCTGGTCGGCGGACTTCCGCGAGGCGGGGCTGTCGAACTTCAAGTCGACGCCGTGGAACAACCAGGGCGCCAAGTCGCCGACCCTCGCCGGTGGGCTGCTCAACTTCCTCATGCCCGGCGGCGGGAAGCGCTCGGAGGTCGAACCGGACTTCAAGAGCCTGTCCGAGGGCGACGAGTACTACTTCGGCTTCTCGGTGCGCCTCGCCCCGGACTTCCCGGTGAACACCTCGGACTGGCAGGTGATCACGCAGTTCAAGAACGACGGCACCGGCACGCCGCCGCTCGAGCTCAAGGTCCAGGACGGGAAGTTCCTGATCGACGGGGACGGCGGCGGGTTCTCCCGCGAGGTCGGGCCGGCCACGCCCGGCCAGTGGACCCACATCGTGCTCAAGGTGAAGTTCTCGTCCTCCGACGGGACCGTCAGCGCCTGGCAGGACGGTGTGCAGCGCTTCGCCGACTTCGCCCCGCCGTCGGGAACCCTCTACGAGGGCAAGGACAGCTACGTGAAGACCGGCATCTACCGCGACAGCTCCATCGGCCAGGCCGGCAAGCTCTCGTTCGGCAGCTGGGCGATCGGCACCAGCCTCGGCTCGGTCAGCAAGGACCTCCCGGGCGGCACCGACTGACGGTCCCCCACGACGACGACGGGCCCGGCCACCTCACGAGGTGACCGGGCCCGTCGTCGTACGAGCGGGTGGGCTCAGCCGAGGGCCGAGACCAGCGCCTCCTTCTGGCGGGCGCCGAGCCCGGCGACACGCCGATCCTCGGGGATGCCGGCCTGCTCCAGGACCGCGGCGGCCTTGGCGGGGCCGTACCCCGGCAGCGCGCGCACGAGCTGCGAGACCTTGGTCTTGCCGGCGATCGGGTCCTCCTTGCCGCGGTCCAGCACGGCCGGGATGGTCTCGTCACCGCTCTTGATCCCGGCGAGCAGGGCCGAGCGGGCCTGACGGGCCTCGCGGGACTTCGCCTGGGCGGCCTCGCGCTGCTCGGGGGTCAACGTGGGGAGTGGCATGGTCTCCCTCTCTCCTCACCTGCACAGGTTCGTGGTCTCGGTGCGACCGGGCCCGGACGGGCCGGCCGGTCCCGTCGTGACCGGGCGACGTGCTCCTCCCCGGTCGCGACACACCATCGCGCACCGCGTCTCGGTGGCCGACGGCGGGGGCAGGTGGTCGGACCCACCGTCGTGACGGTGGCCGGACCGTACACGGCACCGGTCCACCACCACGGGCTGACCTGCTGTTATCGCTCATTGTGATTGGTACTGGGCCGAACGGGTGGCTATTGTCCGGATCGCTTGGCAATTCGATGCACGAAGAGTGACGGTACTCCCGTACCCGGCACCGCCCGGAGCCACCGCCGGACCCGCCGGCCGACCAGGGAGACCGCCATGACGCAGCACCTCGACCGCCCCGTCACCCCGATGATCGACGCCTCCGTGGACGCCGACGTCACCACTCCCGCGGGTGGCACACCCGGGGTCCAGAACCCGGGGTGGCCGCCGCCCACGGCGGGCTACGCGGCTCCCGCCGGGACCGTCCCCGGGGCCGTCGGTCCGGTCGCCCCGGAGCCCCCGCTGAACACGCTGTCCTGGCTCTCGGTGGTGTCGGCGTTCGTCGTCTCGCCGGTGGCGATCGTGCTCGGCGCGATCTCGCGGCGGCAGATCGCCCGCACCGGGGAGCGGGGTCGCGGCCTCGCCACGACCGGCATCGCGCTCGGCATCGTGTTCACCCTGATGGGCATCGTCTCGACGATCCTCGTGCTCTCGATGGTCACCACGGTGACGTACACGTCGGGTCCGGCCCCGGCTCCCGCGCCGGTCCCGGCCGCGAGCTCGCCGGCCCCCGCCGCGACCGCCCCCGGCACGGCGGGCACCACCGGCACCGGCAGCAGCAGCGGGCAGGCCGACCTGCTCAGCGCCTACCTCGACCTCATCGGCGCCAACCAGACGCTGACGCAGAACTTCGAGGCGCACGACCAGATCAGCGAGCTCAAGGCCGACCTCGCCGAGTACCGCGCCGCGGTGCAGACGTTCCGCGACACCGTCGTGGCGGCCGACCTGCCGGCCGAGCAGCGCGCCGAGGTCGACGCCCGGCTGATCCCGGCCGTCGACAAGGTGCTCGCCGACCTCGACGCCATGGGGAAGGCGACGACCCAGAGCTCGATGCAGGCCGCCGCCTCGGCGTTCGACACCGACAACCCGGCCATGGCCGAGGTGGCGTCGACGGTGATCAGCGGCTGATCCCGAGGGGGGGAGATGACCGGCCCGGCGCCGGGAGCCGACGGCTCCCGGGGCCGGGCCGGTGTCATGTCCGGACCGGGCGGGCGGCGCGGTGCACGACGGCGGGCGGCAGGTTGCGCCACACGGTGGGGCCGGTGGTGACCTCGCCGTAGAGCTCGTGGAGCTCCTGCTCGAGCGCGCGGGCCGGGCCCGCCCAGCGGGTGAAGGAGTATCCGAACTGCACGAACACGCCGTCGTCGGCGAGCGTGGTCGCCACGACCGGCAGCAACGAGTCGTCCCGCCCGGGGCGCGTCGCGGACCAGCCCAGTCCGCTCACCACGACGTCGACGCCCCCGACCGCGGGCAGCCCGCGCACCGCGAGCAGCGTCGGCAGCTCCGCGACGTCGGCCGGGACCACCTCCACGGTCGGCAGCCGGGCCGCCAGGTGGTGGGCCAGCGCGGGGTTCAGCTCGACGGCCAGGTGCCGTCCCCGGCCCTCGAGGCGCCGCGCCAGCTCCAGGGTGAAGGCCCCGGACCCGGCACCGAGCTCCACGACGACGGGCCGTTCCCGACGACGGGTCCCGGCCGGCCCCAGCGCCGCGTCCGCGACGGTGCGCGCGAGGGCGGTCGAGCTCGGCCACACCGAGGCGGTCGCCACCGGGGCCCGCACGAACTGGGCGGCGAACCGGGCGTCGTCGCGCCACCCGCGCGTCGGGACCCGGTCGTGGTCAGGCGGCACGGGTCACCTCCGGACGGCGCACCACCGGGTGCGCCACGACGTGCACGGACGGGAGCGGCCGGGGGTCGGCCGCGGCGGCGGGCAGTGCCGCCCCGATCGCCGTCGACGCCGCGCGGGCGCAGGCCCGGCGGACGGGGGTGCGGTCACCGGGGCACCGGTCGACCGCGCCGGTCCACGCGGGCAGCACCCGCACGGTGAGGACGGTGCGCGGTGCGGCGGCGACCCGCAGCAGCGAGGAGAACAGGTCGTCGTCCCCCACGAACGCGGCGGTGGCGTCGACGGTCCCGCCGGCGTCGGCGTAGGACAGCGCCACCGGTACGACCGGCGCGCCCGCGTCGAGGGCGGCCTGGAAGGCGGCGGGCCGGAAGCGGCCGAGGTCGCGCCCGCACCGGGTGGTGCCCTCGGCGAACACCCCGACGCAGCCCCCGTCGCGCAGGGCGTCGGCGACGGCGGCCACCGCGGCGGGCAGGGCCCGGAGCCGGTCCCGCTCGAGGAACACGGTGCCGACGCGGGCGGCCATCGCCCCGATCAGCGGCCAGGTGCGCACCTCGACCTTGGCGAGCATGCGGACCGGGGTGATGCGGTTCAGGGCGAGCACGTCGAGCCAGGAGACGTGGTTGGCGACGACGAGCGACCCGGCGACCGGGCGCGGACCGGTGACGCGCACGGTGACCCCGGCGGCGCCGAGCAGTGCGGAGCACCACAGCGCCTGCACCCGGCCGACGCGGCGCGGCCCGAGCAGCGGGGCGAGCGCCGCGAGCGGCACGCCGACGAGCAGCACCGCGACGAGGGCGGTCATCCGCGCGACGGTCCGCAGCCGACGCCGGAACCGGGCCCACCCGGCGTCGGGACGGGGAGCGGGCAGGCAGGCCGGGGTGCAGGGCGAGGACGGCAACCAGCTCGTCATCCGTCCTCCCCCAGCAGGTGGCGGCGCCAGCGCGGGTCGATCGCGGTGTGGTCGAGCAGGACGAGCAGGTCGGCGACGCCGAAGTCGTGGTCGACCGCGGGCGCCCCGCCGATCTCGGCGCCGAGGCGCAGGTAGCCGCGCAGCAGCGGCGGGGTCTGCGCGCGGGCCGCGCGGCGCCCCTCGTCCGGACCGACGGGAGCCGGGCGGTGCGGGACGACCCGACGCTCGTCGGGGGCGTAGTGCTTCTCGCGGACCAGCGACCACACCGCTCCGGGCAGCTCGCCGGCGTCGGTCAGCGGCACGCTGGCGCAGCCGATCAGCCAGCGGTGCCCGGAGAGGACCAGGTAGCGCCACATCCCGGCCCAGACGAGGGAGAGCACGGTGCCGGTGCGGTGGTCGGGGTGCACGCAGGAGCGCCCGACCTCGACGAGGCGCGGGCGCAGCGGGTCGAGTCGACGCAGGTCGAACTCGGTGTCGGAGTACAGCCCGCCCGCCTCGAGCGCGCCCTCCGGGGTGAGCATGCGGTAGGTGCCGACGATCGAGCCGTCGGTGTCGTCGCGGACCATGAGGTGGTCGCAGAAGGCGTCGAAGCGGTCCTCGTCGCGGCCCTCGTCGGCCGCGGTGCCGGGAGCGAGGCGGGCGCCCTGCTCGACGGCGAACACGTCGTGGCGCAGCCGCTGCGCGGCGCGCACGGCGTCGGAGTCGCGTGAGACGAGCAGGCTGTAGCGCCCGGAGTCCTCCGGCCGCGCGATGTCGTCCCGGGCCGGGGCGGGACCGGCCGGGGCGGCCGGGCCGGTCCCGGTCGTGAGCAGGACCTCGGTGCTGGTCATGCCGCGGTGTCTACGGTGCCCGAGCGCCGCTGCGCCGACCCGCGCATGACGACGCGGTGTGCTCCGCGTGAATCGTCGGCGGTGCGGTCGGTCAGGGCCGTGTAGTGCCCGAGCAGCTCCTCGCACACGGCGGGCCAGGTGCGGCCGGTGGTGGACGCGCGGGCGGCGAGGCCGGTCCGACGTCGGAGCGCCGGGTCGTCGCGCCAGGCCCGGACCCGCTCACGCAGGTCGCCGCCCGCGGGGTCGTCGACGTCGAAGAGCCAGCCGGTGGCGCCGGGCTCGACCAGGTCGCGGGCGCCGCCCGCGTCCGGGGCGATCACCGGGAGCCCGGAGGCCTTGGCCTCCTGCACGGTCTGGCAGAAGGTCTCGAACGGGCCGGTGTGCACGAAGGCGTCGAGGGCGGCGTAGGCGGTGGCCAGGTCCGCGCCGCCCCGGAAGCCGAGGAACGCGGCGTCGGGCAGCAGCTCGGCGAGGCGTCCCCGGGCGGGCCCGTCGCCGACGACGACGGTGCGGACGCCGGGCAGCCCGGCGAGCGCGGCGAGCCGCTCGACCTGCTTCTCGTGCGCGAGGCGGCCGACGTAGCCGACGAGCATCTCGCCGCGCGGGGCGAGCTCGCGGCGCAGGGCCGCCGCGGCGGCCCCGTGGTCGGCGTGCTCCGACGCCGGGCGGAACCGGGCGGTGTCCACCCCGCGCCCCCACCGGTGCACCCGCGGGACGCCGTGCTCGCGCAGGGCGTCGACGGCCCACGCCGACGGGGCGAGCGTGCGGTCGGCACGGCTGTGCAGGCGGCGCGTCCAGCGCCAGGCCGCCCGGGCGGTGAGCCCGACGCCGTACGAGGCGGCGAACCCCGCCACGTCGGTCTGGTAGACCGCGACCGTCGGCACCGACATCCGGCGGGCCGCGGTGATCGCGCGGGCGCCCAGCACGAAGGGCGAGGCGAGGTGGACGACGTCCGGCCGGTACTCCTCGAGGGTCGCACGGACCGCCGGGGTGGGGACGCCGACCGGGAGGCTGTCGACCACGGCGAGGTCGAGCGCGGGCACCCGGATGACCGGGGTGCCCTCCACCTCGTCGGGGCCGACGCCCGGGGCCAGGACGAGGGCGTCGTGGCCCCGTCGACGGAGATGGGCGATGACCTGCAGGACCGAGTTCGTGACCCCGTTGACCTGGGGCAGGAAGGACTCGGTCACGACCGCGACGCGCACGCTGTGGACGTTCGCCGCCGTGAGGTCCGGGTGAGCGACGACGACGTGACCTCCCGTCGAACCCTCTCCCAACAGCTCGGACGGGCCCCGGTGTGACCCAGTCGTGACCGGTGACCGTCGGTGAGCGCAACGGTCGTGGCGAGCCGTACCCGTCGGACAGCGGCAGCGTTTTCCGGACAGTCCGCTCACTGTTCGGGGTCGTCGTGGCCCGGATTCGCTGGACCGTCCGTGCTGCCCGTTTGACACCACCCGCGCACCGCCGCCTACTGGCCCCACGACCGCCCCCGCCCGGGAGCGTCACGTCGGAGGTGGCAGCGTGCTCGGACCGCCGCGCCGCCGCCGGCCCGCGCCGCCCGCCGCGACCCCGTCCGCCGAGGTGGCCGAGCGGGCGGTGGCGCCCCGGGCCGCGCTCGGTCTCCCACCCGGCGCGGTGCCGGGCCAGTCCGGCCGGCCCGCCGGCGAGGACGGCCGCCCGCGCGTCGTGCCCGAGGAGTTCGAGCGTCCGAGTTCGGCGCGGGTCTACGACTACCTGCTCGGCGGGGCGGCCCACGGCGCGGTCGACCGCCGCCTCGGCGACGAGCTGACCCGGACCTCCGGGGACGTCGTGACCCTCGCCCGCGAGAACCGCGCCTTCCTGCGGCGCGCGGTGCGGTTCCTGCTCGCGGCCGGCATCGACCAGTTCCTCGACCTCGGGTCCGGCGTCCCGACGATGGGCAACGTCCACGAGGTCGTCGCCCGCAGCCGCTCCGCGGCGCGGGTCGCCTACACCGACGTGGACTCGATCGCGGCCGCGCACGGCCAGGCGCTGCTCGCCGACGTGCCCACCGCGAGCTACAGCACGGCCGACGTCGCCGACGTCGACGCCGTCCTGTCCGCGCCGGGGGTGCGCGGCCTGCTCGACCTGCGCCGCCCCGTGGGGCTCCTCGCCTTCTCGGTCCTGCAGCACGTGCGCGACGACGCGGCCGGACTCGTCGAGCGGTACGTGGCGCGGCTCGCCCCGGGCAGCGCGCTGGCCGTCTCGCACTTCACCGCCGACGACGGGCGGGCCACCGCGCACGTGGAGCGGTTGACCGCGCGCTACGCCCACAGCGCGCCGCGGCCGCGCACGCGGGACGAGGTCGCCCGCATCGTCGCCGTCACCGACCTCGTCGAGCCCGGGCTGACGTGGGCCGGCGAGTGGCGACCGGAGGCCGGGCGTCCCCCGGCCCCGACCGACCCGCGGGGTCACTGGGCCGCGGTCGGCTTCGTGCGCTGAGCGCCCGTTCGGCCGATTCAGCCGTGTGGGGGTTGCTCCGTTCGCCGCCCACCGCCCCCGGTCGGCCACTCACCGCGACACACGGCGGCCGTCCGGTCACACGAGGTGACGCTTGGTCTCGGTTCGATTACGGTCCCGGCTGCCGGTCCGCTCCCCACGCACCCCGGCCCGAGTGTCCCCGACTCGACTTGGAGCCGACGTATGTCTGGTCGCCACCGCAAGCCGTCCACCCTGTCCGAGAACCTCGCGGACACCACGGGCAGCCTCGCCCTCGCCTCGCTCAAGGTCGGCGTCGTCGCCGCGACGGTGACCGCGCCGGTCGCCCTGGCCGGCACCGCGATGGCCGCGCCGTCCGCCGAGGCCTCGCCGCAGAGCAACGCGACGTGGGACCGGCTCGCCAAGTGCGAGTCGACCAACAACTGGGACGCCGACACCGGCAACGGCTTCAAGGGCGGCCTGCAGTTCACCGACTCCACGTGGAAGGCGTTCGGCGGGAAG
This sequence comes from Actinomycetospora soli, assembly GCF_021026295.1. Taxonomy (GTDB): domain Bacteria; phylum Actinomycetota; class Actinomycetes; order Mycobacteriales; family Pseudonocardiaceae; genus Actinomycetospora; species Actinomycetospora soli. The sequence continues at coordinate 68,027 of NZ_JAJNDA010000009.1, read as the reverse complement.
AAGTACGCGGACTCCGCCGACGAGGCCAGCCGCGAGGAGCAGATCGCCGTGGCGAAGAAGGTCCAGGCCGAGCAGGGCTGGAAGGCCTGGCCGACCTGCACCAAGAAGCTCGGGATGCGCTGATCCGACTTGGCATGATGGCGACGTGAGCGCTCCTGACGTCGTCGTCGTCGGGGCCGGCCTGTCCGGCCTCGTCGCCACCGCCGAACTCGCCGACGCCGGCCGTCGGGTGGTCCTGCTCGACCAGGAGCCGGAGGCCTCCTTCGGCGGCCAGGCCTGGTGGTCGTTCGGCGGGCTGTTCCTCGTCGACTCGCCGGAGCAGCGCCGGCTGCGCATCCACGACTCGTTCGACCTCGCCTGGTCGGACTGGCAGAACTCGGCCCGGTTCGACGCGACCGGCGACGAGCACGGCCGCGCCTGGGCCCGCGCCTACGTCGAGTGGGCGGCCGGGGAGAAGCGGTCCTGGCTGCGCGCGCAGGGGGTGCGGCTCTTCCCCGTCGTCGGGTGGGCCGAGCGCGGCTCCGGCTCCGCGACCGGGCACGGCAACTCCGTCCCGCGCTTCCACATCACCTGGGGCACCGGGCCCGGCCTCGTCGAGCCGTTCGCCCGGCGGGTGCGGGCGGCGGTGGCCGAGGGGCGGGTCGAGATCCGGTTCCGGCACCGGGTCGACCGGGTCGTCACGACGGCGGGTGTGGTCACCGGGGTGGCCGGCGCGGTGCTCGAGCCCAGCGACGTCTCCCGCGGGCAGTCCAGCTCCCGGACCGAGGCCGGCAGCTTCGAGGTCGCCGCGGGCGCGGTCGTCGTCACGAGCGGGGGCATCGGCGGGGACCACGAGGCAGTACGCAAGTACTGGCCGGCCCGCCTCGGGACGCCGCCGGAGACGATGATCTCCGGGGTCCCGGCGCACGTGGACGGCCGGATGATCGGCATCGCCGAGGCGGCGGGCGGCGCGGTCGTCCACCGCGACCGGATGTGGCACTACGTCGAGGGCATCGCCAACCACTCGCCGGTCTGGCCGCTGCACGGCATCCGCATCCTGCCCGGGCCCTCGTCGATGTGGTTCGACGCGACCGGGCACCGGCTGCCGGCGCCGCTGTTCCCCGGCTCGGACACCCTGGCGACGCTCGCGCACCTGCGGGCCACCGGGCACGACCACTCCTGGTTCGTCACCACGCAGCGGATCCTGGAGAAGGAGTTCGCGCTCTCCGGGTCCGAGCAGAACCCCGACCTCACCGGCCGCGACATCCGGCTGACGCTGCAGCGCGGGCGACCCGGCCCGACCGGCCCGGTCGGCGAGTTCCAGCGCCGCGGCGCGGACTTCGTGCAGGCCGCGACGCTCGCCGAGCTCGTCGACCGGATGAACGCGCTGACCCCCGAGCCGCTGCTGCGCCTCGAGGACGTGGAGCGGGAGGTCGTCGCCCGCGACCGCGAGCTCGACAACCCCTACGGCAAGGACGCCCAGCTCGCCGCGATCCGCAACGCGCGCGGCTACCTCGGCGACCGGCTCATCCGAGTCGCGCCGCCGCACCGGCTGCTCGACCCGGCGGCCGGCCCGCTCGTCGCGGTGAAGCTGCACGTCCTCACCCGCAAGACGCTCGGTGGGCTGCACACCGACCTCGCCGGGCGGGTGCTCGGGGTCGACGGCACGCCCGTCCCGGGGCTGTACGCCGCGGGCGAGGCCGCGGGCTTCGGGGGCGGCGGCGTGCACGGGTACAACTCGCTCGAGGGCACCTTCCTCGGCGGCTGCCTGTTCAGCGGCCGCACGGTCGGGCGGTCGCTCGCGGGGTAGTCCCGGGGCATGGAGCAACGATCCCTCGGATCCCAGGGCCTCACGGTGTCCGCGCTCGGTCTCGGGTGCATGGGCATGACCTACGCCTACGGCGGGCAGGACGACGACGAGTCGCGCGCGACGATCGCCCGGGCCCTCGAGCTCGGCGTGACGTTCTTCGACACCGCGGACATCTACGGCCCGCGGACCAACGAGGAGCTGGTGGGCCGCGAGCTGCGCGCGCACCGCGACGAGGTGCAGATCGCGACGAAGTTCGGCAACGCCGTCGCGCCGGACGGGAAGCCCGCCGGCCGCGTCGACGGGTCGCCGGAGTACCTGCGGCAGGCGATCGACGCGTCCCTGGCGCGCCTCGGCGTCGACCACGTCGACCTCTACTACCAGCACCGGGTCGACCCCACGGTGCCGATCGAGGACACCTGGGGCGCCCTCGGCGAGCTCGTGGCCGCCGGGAAGGTGCGCTACCTCGGCATCTCCGAGGCGGCGCCGGAGACGATCCGCCGGGCGCACGAGGTCGCGCCGGTCAGCGCGGTGCAGACCGAGTACTCGCTGTTCACCCGCGAGGTCGAGGACGACGGCGTGCTCGACGTCTGCCGCGAGCTCGGCATCGGCTTCGTGCCCTACAGCCCGCTCGGTCGCGGATTCCTGTCCGGCGACATCCGCAGCGCCGACGACCTCCCCGAGGGCGACTGGCGCCGCAACGCACCGCGCTTCTCCGGCGACGCGCTGCAGGCCAACCTGCGCGTGCTGGAGCGGGTGGAGGAGATCGCGGCGTCGAAGGGCGTCCCGACGACGGTCCTCGCGCTGGCCTGGGTGCTCGCGAAGCAGATCGCACCCGGCGTCGTGCCGATCCCCGGCACCAAGCGCCGCCACTACCTCGAGGAGAACGTGTCCGCGGTGGACGTGACCCTCACCGCCGACGAGCTCGCCGCGATCGACGAGGCCGCGCCGCTGGGCGCCGCCACCGGCGACCGCTACCCGTCCGCGATGATGGGCGCCCTGCGGCACTGAGCCGTCAGGACCGTTCGGCGTCCTTCTTGACCGACGCCAGGTTCTTGCGGGCCGAGCGGCCCATCGCCCGCTCGAGGCCCCACTCGGGCACGGGGACGGTGACCTCCATCGTGGAGGTCATCGTCAGCTCGGTCCCGTCGCCCGACTCGGCGGCCTCGTAGCTGATCACGCTCTCCCGGATCAGCCGTCCGCCGTCGCCGGTGCAGGTCAGCGTCACCGACGAGTCGGTGTAGGCCACCTCGTACTCCGCGGCCGTGGTGAACCCGATCGCGCCGAGCGTGACCTTGATCCGGGAGGGCCGGCCGTCGTCGCCGCGGGCCTGCACCTCCGCGCCCTTCGCCTCGTTCGCCCACCGGTCGGTGTTCTCGAGGTCCGACACGACGTCGATCACGGCCGACACCGGTGCAGCGATGGAGATCGATTCCTTCACGGGTCCCGCCATGCTCAGGAGATACCCGCCCCGCGGTCCTCCACGCCCGGGGTGTCCAGGGCCATCGTCCCCGACGACGGGTGCGCGCCCGTGAGCGCGATGCCCGCCCGCAGGGCGGAGGCGGCGTCGAGCACGGCGTCCCGGGCGGCCGGGATCAGCCCGGCGAAGCCCGCGTAGCCGTGGACGAGGCCCGGGAAGCGGCGGGCCACGACCGGCACGCCGACCCCCCGCAGCGCCGTGACCAGCTCCTCGCCCTCGTCGCGCAGCGGGTCGAACCCGGCGGTGGCGACGTAGCAGGGCGGCATGACGGCGAGGTCGTCCGCCTCGAGCAGGGCCGTCGGACGGATCGGGTCGAGCCCGTCGGGCAGGTAGAGGCCCTCGAACCACTCGACGTCCTGGGTGCGCAGCCCGAACCCGACCGAGAACATCTCGCGCGACCCGCCCTGGCGGCCGGCGTCGGTGACCGGGTAGAGCGCGAGGACGAACTCCGCCGTCGGCTCGCCGCGCCGGGCCAGCTGGTGGGCCGCGGTGAGCGCGAGGTTGGCCCCCGCGGAGTCGCCGCCCACGGCGATCGCCCCCGCCCGGAACTCCTCGCGACGGGCCACGACGTGGCGCAGCGCGGCGACGGCGTCGGCCAGGCCGGCCGGGAAAGGGTGCTCCGGCGCCAGGCGGTACTCGACCGAGAGCACCCGGGCGCCCGCCTGCTGCGCGAGAGCCCGGCAGAGCGGGTCGCCCGAGGCGACGCTGCCCAGCGCGAACCCGCCGCCGTGGAAGAACACGAGCAGGCCCGCGGTCCCCCCGGCGACGTCGACCGGCTCGTAGAGCCGCGCGTCGAGGGTGCCGGGCACCTCGCGGGACGGGCCGACCGGCACCGGGATCGTCAGCGACCGGCTGACGACGCCGCGGGTCACCTCGGCGAGCCCGGTGGCGGCCTCGTCGGTGAGCCGGCGCTGGTCGGACAGGGGTGGGTCCTCCCCGGGGTTCGCGGCCAGCGAGATGAGCTTGATGACCATCTGGACGTCGAGGTCGAGGACCTGGCCGTCGAGCTCCACGCGTCGTCCGGCGATCGCACGCTTGAGCGGACGCGGCAGCCCGACGAGGCCGCGCAGGACGCGGCGCAGGATCGGGAACTTCACTCCCGAGAGCCTAGGAGCGTCGGGGACCCCGGTCGCGCGGGGTCGTCGGGGATCACCCGCTGCCACACCGTGACGTCGGAGCGCGCGTAGCCGAGGCGGCCGTAGAAGGCCGCGGCGGCCTCGTTGTCGGCCCGCACCATGAGCTGGACCTTCGGGACGTGAGCGGCCAACCGGTCCTCCGCCGCGGCGACGAGCGCCCGTCCCACGCCGCGGCCGCGGACCGCCGCGGCGAGGTAGTACATCCAGCCGCGGTGCCCGTCGTGGCCGACCATGACCGTTCCGAGGAGACCGTCGTCGTCGGACACCGCGGCGAGGACCGTGGAGGAGGGCCCGGCGAGGGCGCGGTCGAGGTCGGAGCGCGGGTCGTTCCAGGGTCGGGTGAGCCCGGCGGCGTGCCACAGGGCGATCGCCGCGTCGTGCTCGTCGGGCGCCAGATCTCGGATGCGCACGTGGTGATGATGGACCCGTGACCGTGCTGCTGGGTGCGCTGACCCGACTCCGACCCTGGCGCGACGACGACGCCGAGGCGATCTTCCGGGCGTGCCAGGACGCCGACGTGCAGCGCTTCACGACCGTGCCCTCCCCCTACCGCCGCGAGGACGCCGACTGGTTCCTGGCCCACCACATCGACGACGTCGAGGCCGAGGGCGGGGCGTCGTTCTGCGTCGAGGGCCTGGCCGAGCCGGGGCGGGTGGCGGGGAGCATGGCGCTGCTGCACATCCGGGAGGGCGTGGGCGAGGTCGGTTACTGGTGCACGCCGGAGGTGCGGGGGCGCGGGTGGACCGCCGACGCGTTGGCGACGGTGGCCGCCTGGGCGTTCGCCGAGCGAGGCTGCCGACGTCTGGAGCTGACGATCGAGCCGGCCAACGTGGCGTCGCTGGGCGTGGCGCGGAGGGCGGGGTTCGTCGAGGACCATGTCGACCCGGCCCGGCGGCTCCGGGACGGCTCCGTGCGCGAGGTGGTGGTGCTGGCGCTCGAGCGGTGAGCCCGGGCGCGAGGTGCACACAGGGCAGGTCCAGCGGTCCCGGATCCTGCCTGGTGCACCTCTCGCGGACGGGTCGGCGACCCGGGCGCCGCTGCCTCACACCGCGAGCGTCCCCGACACCCCCACCACCGTGTCGCCGCCGATCAGCACCGTCTCGCCGGCGTCCTCGACGTGAACCCGCCCGCGTCGCCCGAGCGCCGTCCCCTGCGCCGCCACGTACGACGACGGGGCGTGCCCGGCCGGGACCAGCCACTGCGCCAGGCCCGCGTTGAGCGAGCCCGTCACCGGGTCCTCGCCGACGCCCATCGCGGGCACGAACGCCCGCACCTCGAACGCGACCTCCGACCCGGCCGGGTGCGGGCCCACCACCCCGACCGCGTGGCTCAGCTCGTGCTCGGCCAGCGACCGCAGGTCGGGTTCGAGGGCGAGCACGGTCGCCGCGTCGGGCAGCAGCAGCGCGACCCACCCCGGCCCGTTGTCCACCCAGGCCGCGTCGACCACCTCGTCGACGCCGAGCCCCGCCGTCAGCACGGCGAGGTCCGCCGCGTCGACCGGCCCCGAGCGCACCAGCGGCGGCGCCTCGAACGACAACCGCGACGTCGAGCGCACCCGCACGAGGCCGGCACCGCACTCCTGGACCGGCCCCGACCCGTCGTCGGGAACACCTCCCGCCTCCAGCCAGGCGCGGGCCGAGCCGAGCGTCGGGTGCCCGGCGAACGGCAGCTCGCGGCGCGGGGTGAAGATGCGCAGCCGGTAGTCCGCGCCCGGCTGCATCGGGCGCAGCAGGAACGTCGTCTCCGACAGGTTCGTCCACGACGCGACGGCCGCCATCTGCGCGTCGGTGAGGTCGTCGGCGTCGTGGACGACCGCGACCGGGTTGCCGGCGAAGAGCTCGTCGGTGAACACGTCGACCTGGGTGAAGCGGTGCACGCCGGAGAACCTTCCCGACGACGGGTCGTGGCGGCAGAGCCACTCGGGCTCCGGTGGCAGCGGGTACACCGGAGGCGTGGAGGAGAAGACCTGCGCGACCTGCGGGCGACGCATCGAGTGGCGCAAGAAGTGGGCGCGCGACTGGGAGAACGTCCGCTACTGCTCCGACGCCTGCCGTCGGCACAGGCCGGGCGACACCGACCGGGCGCTCGAGACGACCATCGTCGAGCTGCTCGACCGGCGGGCGGCCGGGAAGACGATCTGCCCCTCCGAGGCGGCGAAGCAGGTCGGCGGCGACGACTGGCGCGACCTGATGGAGCCCGCCCGGCGCGCGGCCCGGCGCCTGGTCGACGCCGGGACGATCGAGATCACGCAGCAGGGCCACGTCGTCGACCCCTCCACCGCGAAGGGGCCGATCCGGCTCCGGAAGGTCTAGCTCCGCGCGCCCGGGCTGCCCTCGTACCGGGCCGTGAGGATCTCGAAGTGGTGCCCGCCCGGGTCGTCGAAGTACAGCCCGCGCCCGCCGTGGTTCTCGTTGATCGTGTTCGGCTCGCGGTACCCGGGGCCCGGCCAGTAGGTGATGCCGCGCGCCTCGAGCCGGGCCCGAACCGCGTCGAACTCCTCCTCGGAGAGGTGGAACGCGACGTGCTGGCCCGGGAACTCGAACGGCGGCACCGCGTAGTCGACCGTGAGGGTGTCGTTCACGTCCACGGCGATGAAGGGCGGCGCGGGGCGCGGGGCGGGCAGGTCGAGGACGTCGGCGAGGAAGCGCGCCGACTCCTCGGCGTCGTGGGCGGCGAGGGCGAGATGGTCGAGGCGGACGGTCATGGTCGGACCATCCGAGCGAACGCCCGAAGGACCGTCAAGGCCCGAACGGGCTCAGAGCGCCGCGTGGGTCCGCGCGTAGGCGCCGCGGTGGAACACCAGCGGCGGGAGCTCGGCGGTCTCGAGCGCCTGCACGGCTCCCACGACGATGAGGTGGTCGCCACCGTCGTGCGAGGCGTCGAGGGTGCAGTCGATCCAGGCCGTGGCGCCGGCGAGCACCGGCGAGCCCGAGACGGCGGCTGGGGTCCACTCGACGCCCGCGAACTTGTCGGTGCCCGACTTCGCGAACTGCGTCGACAGCTCGCCCTGGTCCTCGGCGAGGACGTTGACGCAGAACTGCCCGGTCGCCTCGATCCGCGGCCAGGACGACGAGTTGCGCCCCGGCAGGATCAGCACCAGCGGCGGGTCGAGCGAGAGCGACGAGAACGACTGGCAGGTGAAGCCGGCGGGCTCGCCGTCGACGATCCCGGTCACGATCGTCACGCCGGACGGGAAGTGCCCCAGGACCGACCGCATCGTCGTCGGGTCCGTGCTCGGCATGCGTCCTCCAGGTCTCGGGTGCCGTCGGGAGATCACGCTAGGCGTTCTCGCCGGGGAGGGCCACGCGCGCGGACGTACGCTCCGGGGCCCATGGAGCCCGTGTCGCCTCCGGCCCCGCCCCCGTCGCCGCGTCGGGGCCGCCCGAAGGACCGCAGCAAGGACGCGGCCGTGCTCGACGCCACGGTGCGCCTGCTCGCCGAGCACGGGGTCGCGGGGACCTCGATGGACCGGGTGGCCGCGCTCGCGGGGGTCTCGAAGGTCACCGTCTACACGCGGTGGCCGACGAAGAACGCGCTGGTCGGGGCGGCCCTCGCGCACCTGCGGCTCGGGGACGTCCCGGAGCCGACCGGCGACGTCCGGGCCGACCTCGTCGCCCTGCTGGACGCGATGCGCGCGCAGTACGACGCGGTCGACGCCATGGGAATCCTCGGCACCTGCCTCACCGACGCCGACGGCGGCCTGCTCGACATCGTGCGGGAGAACACGCTGCTCCCCCGCCGCGCGCTGTTCGCCGCGGTCCTCGCCGCCGGGGTCGAGCGGGGCGACCTCCGGGCCGACCTCGACGTCGGGGCCGCGACCAGCCTCGTCGTCGGGACCCTCTACGCCGACCACCTGGCGGGGCGGGCGACCGACACCGCCACGGTCGTCGACCTCGCCCTCGGCGGCCTCGTCAGAGCCGGGCGCTGACCAGCCGCGCCCCCTCGGCCATCGCGTCGAACTTCGCCCACATCACGCGCGGGTCGACCTCCGGGACGTAGGTCGCCTGGGAGGAGAACCCGCAGTCCGCGCCCGCCATCACCCGCTCCGGGCCGACGAGCCGGGCGAAGCGCCCGAGGCGCTCGGCGATCAGCTCGGGGTGCTCGACGATGTTGGAGGCGTGCGTGATGACGCCGGGCACGAGCACCTTGTCCGCGGGCAGCGCCACGGACTCCCACAGGTGGTACTCGTGCTCGTGGCGCGGGTTCGCGGCCTCGAACGACACGTACCGGGCGTCCACCGCGAGCACGAGGTCGATCACGTCGGCCAGCGGCACGTCGAACACCCGCGGTCCCTCGTTGATCGAGTAGCAGGTGTGGAACCGGACGCGCTCGGCCGGGATGCCACGCAGGGCGTGGTTGACCGCCTCCACGTACATCCGGCCGCGGCGGTCGCGCTCGGCGGAGTCGTAGCCGTGGAAGCTGAAGATCTCGGTGAGGAACGGGTCGTCGACCTGCAGCGTGAACCCCGCGTCGACGATCGCCCGGTACTCGGTGTGCAGGGCGTCCGCGACGGCGAAGTAGTACGCCTCCTCGCTGTCGTAGTACTCGTTGACGCCGACCCCGCTCGGCGCGATCGACGGGACGAACGCCTCGGCCGGGTCCACGACGGCGGCGAGGTTCTCGAGGTCGCGCCGCAGCGCCGCCTCGCCCCGGTAGACCAGCGGCCCGGTGCACACCACGGGCTCGATCGTCCCGACGGTGCCGCCCATCATCGCCTGGGCGAAGTACCGCTCGTAGTACTCCGGGAAGGCCTCCTGCTCCGCGGCGAAGCTGTAGACGGTCTCCGCGCCGGGCCGGCGCTCCAGCCCGCCGAGCCGCTCGGTGACGTAGCTGAAGAAGCCGAGCTTGCCCATCTCGCCGTCGGTCACCACGTCGATCCCGTGCGCCCGCTGCTCCGCGACGATCCCGGCCACGGCGTCGCGCGTCGCCGCCTCCCGGGCGGCCGGATCGGCCTGCGGGTCGGCCAGCAGGTCGAGCAGGGCCCTCGGGCGCGGCAGGCTGCCGACGTGCGTCGTGCGGATGCGGACCACGGCGTCCCCTTTTCCTGAACCGAAGAGTTCAGGTGAAGCTAGGGGGATTCCCGACGACGGGTCAACCGTTCCCCTACTCAGATGCTCGACATCTCAATCGTGCGCGATTCAGTGCTTTCTCCTCCGGGATGACTCGTGTCACGCTGCTCGCCGAGAGTCGTACGAGAGGAAGGCGTTCAGCGTGGAGACCTTCGTCCTGATCACCGGAGCCTGGCACGGCGGCTGGAGCTGGCGGCCCGTCGCGACGAAGCTGCGGGCGGCGGGGCACCGGGTGTACACCCCGACGCTGCCCGGTCTCGACCTCGGCGACGACCCCCGCGGGGTCACCCTCACCGACTGCGCGGACGCGGTCGTCGACCTCGTCGAGCGCGAGGACCTCACCGACGTGACGCTGCTCGGGCACAGCTGGGGCGGCTTCGTGCTGTGCGGCGCCGCGCCCCGCCTCGCGCCGCGGCTGCGGCGCACCGTCTTCTGGAGCGCCTTCGTGCCGCACGACGGCGAGTCGCTCATGGACGCGGTGCCCCCGCACTACGCGGACCTGTTCCGCGCCCAGGCGGCCGCGAGCGGTGAGGCGAACACCGTCTCGCTGCCGTTCGAGGTGTGGCAGGGCGCGTTCATGCAGGACGCGAGCGAGGACGCGCAGCGCGCGGTGTTCGGCCTGCTCGCCCCGCAGCCGATGGGCACCTTCACCGAGGCCCCGAACCAGAAGCCGTTCTTCGATCTCGACGTCCCGAGCAGCTACGTGCTCTCCGTCGACGACATCGCGCTCCCGCCCGGGGAGTACGGCTGGACCCGCTTCCCGGAGCGCCTCGGCGTCACCGCCATCGAGGCCCCCGGCAGCCACGAGGCCAACTTCACCCGCCCCGGGGAGCTCGCGGACGCGTTCCTGAAGGCGGTCGGATGAGAGTCGCCGTCGTCGGCGCCGGCATCGGCGGCCTCACCCTCGGGCTCGCGCTGCGGGCCCGGGGGATCGAGGTCGACCTCTACGAGCGCGCCGACGAGCTGCGCGAGGTCGGCGCCGCGGTCGCGCTCTCGGCCAACGGGACCCGCGAGCTGTACCGGCTCGGCGAGGCGAGCGGAGCGACGCGAGGTCGGCACCTCGGGGAGGCCCTGGACCGGGTCTCGACGATGCCGACGGAGCTGATCTACCGCGACGGCCGGACGGGCGAGCGGATCGCCGCCCACGCCGGGGGCGCGGAGTACCGCCGCCGCTTCGGCGCGCCCTACTGGGGCATCCACCGCGTCGACCTCCAGCAGGGGCTGGCCCGCGCGTTCGGCGACGAGCACCTGCACCTCTCGCGGGCCGTCGCCGGCATCGGTGACGACGGGCGCTCGATCGCCTTCGCCGACGGGTCCACCGTCACGGCGGACGTCGTCGTCGGGGCCGACGGGGTGCACTCCGTGGTGCGGGACTTCGTCGTCCCGGGCGCCCGGCCCCGCTACTCCGGCACCAGCGCGTTCCGTGGCCTGGTCCCCCGGTCCGCGCTGCCGTCACTGCCCGACCCGCTGGCCGTCCAGTTCTGGGCCGGACCGCACGCGCACCTGCTGCACTACGCCCTCGGCGGGGTCGAGCGCGACGACGACACCGTCAACTTCTTCGCGGTCCTGTGCGGGCCCTCGTCCTGGGAAGGGGGGAACCGGGAGGTTCCCGACGGCGAGCTCCTCGCCGCCTTCGACGGTTGGCACCCCGCGGTCGTCGAGATGCTCGCGGCGGTCCCGCAGAGCCCGCGCTGGCCGCTGCTCTCCCAGCCGCACCTGACCCGGTGGACCCGGGACCGGGTCGCCCTGATCGGCGACGCCTGCCACGCGATGCTCCCCCACCACGGGCAGGGCGCGAACCAGTCGATCGAGGACGCGGTCGTGCTGGCCGACCTGCTCGCCGCGGGCGACGCCGACCGGGCCCTCGCCGACTACCCCCGACGACGCCGGGCCCGCACCCGCGCCGTCTCCACGAGCGCCTGGGACACCGGGACGCTGCTGCACCTGCCCGACGACGACGTCGACGGCCTGAAGGCGCGCGATGCGCGCTTCGCGGGCTACCTCGACGGCAACGCCTGGGTCCACGAGTACTCCGCCACCTCCACCACCGCCGCACCCACCACGAAGGACGCCGCATGACCACCACCGAGGACCAGTCCGTCTCCGACGCCGTCACCGCCGGGTCGCACGCCACCGACATCGCCCGCTCCGGCGCGGCCACCTTCCGCACCGGGGGCGGCGAGGCCGACCCCGCCCGCGTCTCCGCCGTCGTCGGCGCCGCCCTCGAGGGCATCCGCGCCGCCATCCGCGAGCACAAGGTCACCTACGAGGAGTTCGACGCCTTCAAGCGCTGGCTGATCAGCGTGTCCGACACGGGCGAGTGGCCGCTGTTCCTCGACGTCTACCTCGAGTTCGAGGTCGAGAAGGTCGCCGCCGAGACCCAGGACGGCTCGGTCGGCACCATCCTCGGCCCGTTCTGGCTCGACGGGCAGGCGCAGCTCGACTCGCCGGCCACCCTGCCCATGCGCGACGACGAGCCCGGCACCCCGATGATCCTCGCGGGGCAGGTGACCAGCACCGACGGCACCCCGCTGGCCGGCGCGAAGGTCGACATCTGGCACACCGACGAGGAGGGCTGGTACTCCGGCTTCGCCTCGAAGCCGCCGGCCGGGAACCTGCGCGGCGTCGTCACCTGCGACGACCAGGGCCGCTACGAGATCCACACCCGCAAGCCCGCGCCGTACACGATCCCGCTCGACGGCCCGACCGGGCAGATGACCCTGGCCGCCGGCTGGAGCCCGTGGCGCCCCGCGCACATCCACCTGCTCGTCACCGCCCCGGGCCACCGCACGCTGACCACCCAGCTGTTCTTCACCGGCGACCCCTACCTGGGCAACGACGTCGCCTCGGCCGACAAGCCCGAGCTCACCCTCGACCCGCAGCCGACCGGCCACGGTGCCGAGGTCCGTTCCGACCGGGACTTCGTGCTCGAGCCCGAAGCCTGACGGTGGATCTCCGGCAGCTGCGCTACTTCGTCACGGTGGCGCGGACGCGGCACTTCGGTCGTGCGGCCGAGGAGCTGCACATCGCGCAGTCGCCGCTGTCCCAGGCCATCCGGCAGCTGGAGTCGCACCTCGGCGCCCCGCTCTTCGAGCGGACCACGCGCCGGGTCGACCTCACCGCCGCCGGCGAGGCCCTGCTGCCGGAGGCCGTCCGCATCCTGGAGTCCGTCTCGGCCGCCCGCGACCAGGTGTCGCGGGTGGCCGCGGGCGACCTGGGTTCGCTGCGGGTCGGCGCCACCGGGCTGGCGACCTACCGCCACGTGCCCGACCTCGTCCGACGCCTCTCGACCGCCCTGCCCGGCCTGGCCCTGACCTTCCGCACCGAGATGCTGACCCCGGACCTCGAGGCGGCCCTGGCCGACCACCGCATCGACCTCGCCGTGCTCCGCCCCCCGGTGCGCGACGAGAGCCTGCGGACCCACGTCCTCGCGCGGGAGCGCCTCGTCCTCGCCGTGCCGGAGGCCTTCCCGACGACGGGTGCGGCGGCCGCGGTGGACCTCGCGGCGCTCGCCGACGCCGACTTCGTCGTCTACGCGGCGCCCGGGTCGGTGGTCGGCGCGGCCGCGGACCGCGCCTGCCGGGCCGCGGGGTTCGTCCCGCGCCACACCCACGAGGCCGGCCAGACGTCCACGGTGCTCGCCCTGGTGGCGGCGGGTCTCGGGGTCGCCCTGCTCCCCGAGTCCGTCCTCGCCGTGTCCGTCTCCGGCGTCCGGTACCACCCCCTGACCAGCGGTGAGGTCACGACCGACGTCGCCCTCGCCTGGCGCTCCGACGACCCCTCCCCCGCCCTCGCCCGGGCCCTCGCCGTCCTCCTGGAGGAGCACCCGTGAAGATCACCTCCGTCGAGGCGATCCCCCTCGCCGTCCCCTACCGCCGGCCGTTCGCGTTCGCCAGCGGCGCGGTGACCGCCGCCGACCACGTGCTCGTGCGCATCACCACCGACGACGGGCTCGTCGGCGTCGGCGAGGCCCCGCCACGGCCGTACACCTACGGCGAGACCGCCGCCTCCGTCGTCGCCGTGGTGCGGGACCTCTTCGCGCCCGTGCTCGTCGGCGCCGACCCGTTCGCGCGCGAGCGCATCCGCGCCGCGCTGGGCCGCACGGTCGCGAACAACGCCGCCAAGGGCGCGGTCGACATCGCGCTGTGGGACCTCGTCGGGCAGGCCTGCGGCCAGCCGGTGCACGTCCTGCTCGGCCACGCCGCCGACGAGGTCCGGGTCGCGCACATGATCGGGCTCGGCACGCCGCAGGAGATGGTCGCCGACGCCGCCCAGATGCGCGACGAGCACGGCGTCGAGGCCTTCAAGGTCAAGGTCGGCCGTGACCTCGGCGTCGACCTGGCCGCGGTGCGGGCCCTGCGCCACGAGCTCGGCGACCACGTCGAGCTCTACGCCGACGCCAACCGCGGGTGGGACGCCGACACCGCGATCGTCGCGGCCCGCCGGCTCGCCGACCACGGCGTGACGATGCTCGAGGAGCCGAACGACGCCGCGGACGTCCTCGGCCGGCGGCGCATCGTCGCGGCGTCCCCCATCCCGGTCGTCGGCGACGAGTCCACGATCACGCTCGGCGGGGTCGCCCGCGCGCTGCTCGACGGCGACGCGGAGTCGATCAGCGTCAAGGTCGCCCGCACCGGGTTCACCGACTCGGCCAAGATCGTCGGGCTCTGCGAGGGCCTCGGCGTCAGCACGATGATCGGCAACCAGATCGACGGGATGGTCAACACGGTGGCCTCGGCGGCCCTGGGCTGCGGCCTGGCCGCGCTCGCCCGCCACCCCGTGGAGGTCACCAACTTCCTGCTCATGACCGACGACGTCCTCGCCGAGCCGCCCGTGATCACCGACGGCCGCCTCGCCGCCCGGCAGGCGCCCGGCCTCGGGGCCACGATCGACCCCGACAAGCTCGCCCACTACCGCGTCGACTGACGCCGCCTGGGGTGGACGCCCCCGAGGTGGCAGGAAAGCGTCGTTGCTGTCAACCAGTGGCAGGAAAGCCACACCGTCGAACTGGGAGGCCCCGTGCAGTTCCTCGTCCGGATGGACGTCCGTCTGCCCCACGACATGCCGCAGGACGTGGCCGACGACCTGCGGGCCCGCGAGCGGGAGCGGGCCCACGAGATCCAGCGGTCCGGGAAGTGGCCGGAGCTGTGGCGCGTGGTCGGGCGCTACGCGAACTACAGCCGGTTCGACGTGGAGTCCGGCGACGAGCTCCACGAGCTGCTCTCCAGCCTGCCGCTCTTCCCCTACATGGAGATCGAGGTGACCGCCCTGACCCGGCACCCCTCGAAGCTGGACCTGTGAGGAGCGCACACTGCCGGTGGCCGGAAGTCCCATGGGCACACACGGTCCGATGGGAGAAGGTGACCCCGTGCGTCTCCACGTGACCGACGAGGGTCCCCGCGAGGGGCCGGTCCTGGTCCTGCTGTGCTCGCTCGGCTCCACGGTCGACATGTGGGCGCCGCAGCGCCGCGACCTGGCGGTCGAGCACCGGGTCGTCACGGTCGACACGCGCGGGCACGGCGCTTCCCCGGTGCCCGACGGGCCGTACACGGTGGAGGAGCTCGCCGACGACGTCCTCGAGACGCTCGACGGCTTCGGCGTCACCCGGGCCGTGTTCGCCGGGGTGTCGCTCGGCGGCGCGGTCGGCCAGGCGATCGCGCTGCGCGCGCCCGAGCGGGTCGCGGGCCTCGCCCTGGTCTGCACCTCCGCGCGGTTCGGCGACCCGGAGCCGTGGCGCGACCGTGCGGCCACCGTCCGCGCCGACGGGACGGGCGCCATCGCCGACGCGGTGGTCGCCCGCTGGTTCACCGAGGCCTACGCCGAGGCCGCACCCGCCGTCCGGAACGCGATGCGCGACATGATCGCCGCGACGCCGGCCGAGGGCTACGCCGCCTGCTGCGACGCGATCGCGGTGTGGGACTCGCGCGCCCGGCTGGGCGCGATCGCCGCGCCGACGCTCGTGATCTCCGGGGAGCACGACCCGGCGACCCCGCCCGAGCACGGGCGCCTGCTCGCCGACGGCATCCCCGACGCCCGCTTCGAGGTCGTCGCCGACGCCGCGCACCTGGCGTCCTACCAGCGACCCGAGATCGTCACGCCCCTGCTGGCCGAGCATCTGAAAGGTTCTGTATGAGCGAGATCGACAAGGTGGTCGCGAGCGCCGACGAGGCGGTGGCCGACATCGCCAGCGGCTCCTCGCTGGCGGTCGGCGGCTTCGGCCTGTCGGGGGTGCCGATCGTGCTGATCGACGCGCTCAACCGCACCGACGCGACCGACCTCAAGGTCGCCTCCAACAACTGCGGCGTCGACGGCTGGGGCCTGGGCGTGCTGCTCGAGCAGCACCGCATCTCCCGGGTGGTCGCCTCCTACATCGGCGAGAACAAGGAGTTCGCCCGCCAGTACCTCGGCGGCGAGATCGAGGTCGAGCTCAACCCGCAGGGCACGCTGGCCGAGCGGCTGCGCGCCGCGGGCACCGGCGTCCCCGCCTTCTACACCCCCGCCGGGGTCGGCACGATGATCGCCGACGGCGGCCTGCCGTGGCGCTACGACGCCGACGGCAACGTCACCATCACCTCGCCGGCCAAGGAGGTCCGCGAGTTCGAGGTGACGCTCGCCGACGGTACCCGGGTGCGCAAGGCCCACGTCCTGGAGACCGCGCTGGACATCGACTTCGGCATCGTGCGGGCCCTCAAGGGCGACCGGCACGGCAACCTCGTGTTCAACAAGTCCGCGCGGAACTTCAACCCGCTCGCCGCGATGGCCGGCCGCGTCGCGATCGCCGAGGTCGAGCAGCTCGTCGAGCCCGGCGAGATCGACCCCGACGAGGTGCACCTGCCCGGCATCTTCGTCCACCGCGTCGTCGAGCTCTCGCCCGACGAGGTCGGCCGCAAGCACATCGAGAAGCGCACGACCCAGGAGACGATGAACCGATGAGCCTGACCCGCGAGCAGATGGCCGCCCGCGCGGCGAAGGAGCTCCGCGACGGCTCCTACGTCAACCTCGGCATCGGCCTGCCCACCCTGGTCCCGAACTACCTGCCCGAGGGCGTGGGCATGGTGCTGCACTCCGAGAACGGCCTGCTCGGCGTCGGCCCCTACCCCTACGACGCCGACGTCGACCCGGACCTGATCAACGCCGGCAAGGAGACCGTGACGACGCTGCCCGGCGCCTCGTTCTTCGACTCCGCGCTGTCGTTCGGGATGATCCGCGGCGGCAAGGTCGACACCGCCATCCTCGGCGCGATGCAGGTCTCCCAGACCGGCGACATCGCCAACTGGATGATCCCCGGCAAGATGGTCAAGGGCATGGGCGGGGCGATGGACCTCGTCCACGGCGCCAAGACCGTCATCGTGCTCATGGAGCACGTCGCCAAGGACGGCTCGCACAAGATCGTCGAGAAGTGCGACCTGCCGCTGACCGGTGAGGGCGTCGTCCAGCGCATCATCACCGACATCGCCGTCATCGACGTCACCGAGTCCGGCCTCGTCCTGCGTGAACTCGCCGACGGCGTCACCGAGGACGAGGTGCGCGAGAAGACCGGCGCGGAGCTGACGAGCGCGCTGTAGCCGGGCGCCGTCCTTCCGGGACGAACGGGTCGTTCGTCCCGGAACGGGCGGCTACGCCACCCGCAGCACCACCATCCGCGCGCCCACGTCCGCGGCGCGGCGGTAGTCGACGACCTCGGTCGACACGATCTCGACCATCGCCATCTGCGCGAGCCGGTCGACCTCGGCGCGGTACCCGCCGGAGTCCCAGATGTCGTCGAGCACGGTGGCGACGATCGTCCCGCCCGGCCGGGTCAGCCGGACGAACTCGCCGAACGCGGCCGGACCCACGTGGCCGTGGGTGAGCGTGCCGACGCAGACCACCACGTCGTAGGCGTCGGCCGGGCTCGGCAGGGCCCGCGACAGGTCCGCCGGTGCCAGCCGCCGGTACACCCCGGTCGCCTTCGCCCGCGTGAGCATGCCCGGCGACAGGTCGACGCCGTCGATCTGCCGGGCACCCGCCGCGGCCAGCGCGACGCCGACCAGCCCCGTCCCGCACCCGGCGTCCAGGATCTCGCCCTCGACCCCCGCCTCGGCGACGACCGTCCGCGCGGCCACCTCCGGACCGACGTAGCCCTGGGCCTCGCCGGTCAGCTCGTCGTCGTAGCTCTCGGCCCACTCGTCGTAGAGCGCGCGGGCGTCGTCGGGACCGCTGAGGGTGTAGGCGCGCTGCAGCCAGACGCTGCCTGCGGTGTTGGTGTCGAGCGGGTCGGGCACGGCTGCGGTGTCGGCCGGGGTCTCGGACATGGCGTCCATCCTCGCCTACCGACGGCGGGTCAGCCGGGGAACGTGCCCGCCCGCGGCAGCAGGGCGGGGACCCGGTAGCCGAGCTGGTCGGAGAGGAAGCCCGCGATCGGGAGGAGCCGGTCCAGGTCGAGGCCGGTGGACACGCCCGTCCGCTCGAGCAGGTAGACGAGGTCCTCGGTGGCGATGTTGCCGGTCGCCGCCGGGGCGAACGGGCAGCCGCCGATCCCGCCGTTGGACGAGTCCAGCCAGTCCACGCCCCACTCGTACGCGGCGACCGCGTTGGCGAAGCCGGTGTTGCGGGTGTTGTGGAAGTGCGCGCGGGTGATGACGTCGGGCGCCACCGAGCGGACGCCGTCGAGCAGCGTCCGCACCTGCGTCGGTACGCCGACGCCGATGGTGTCGGCGATCGCGATCTCCTTCGCCCCGGCGGCCGCCGACCGGCGTGCGACCTCGACCACCCGGGCCGGGTCGACCTCGCCCTCGAAGGGGCAGCCGAAGGAGGTGGCGATGGTGACCGTGGCGAACAGGCCCGTCGACGCCGCCTCGGCGAGGACCTCCTCGGCCACCGCGGTGAGCGCCTCGGTGGTCGAGTTCTGGTTGCGCTCGGCGAAGGTGTCGGACGCGGGGACGACGACGTTGACCTCGTCCACACCCGCCGTCACGGCCCGGTCGAAGCCACGCCGGTTGAGCACCAGCCCGATGTGCGAGACGCCCTCGGGGCGCGGCACCCGCTCCATCACGGCCTCGGCGTCGGCCATCGCGGGGACGAGCTTCGGGTGCACGAACGAGCAGGACTCGATGCGGGTGACCCCCGCGGCGATCGCCTGCGAGATCAGCTCGACCTTCGCGTCGGTCTCGAGCAGGGTCTTCTCGTTCTGCAGCCCGTCGCGCGGGCTGACCTCCACGATCCCGACCATCGCGCGCACGTCCTCCTGATCAGCTCGACCGACGCCCCCGACCCTAGCCGCCGCGCCCCGCCGCCGCGGGCGTCGAGGAACGCCCGTCGGGAGCCTTTCCGACGCGATCCGGACATGCGATCGTCGTCACACCAGTCGCCGGACGAGGGAGTCGACGATGCGTATCCGCGACGTGCTCAACGCCAAGCCCGCCGGGGTCCTCACGGTCGAACCGACCACACCCGTGCCCAGCCTGCTCTCCGCGCTCGCGGCCCGCGGGGTCGGGGCGGCGGTGGTCGTCGACGACACGGGGTCCGTGGTCGGCATGGTCTCCGAGCGCGACGTCGTCCGGCACCTGCACCACCGGGGCCGCGAGGTCCTCGTCGACACCGTCGGCTCGATCATGACCGGCCCGGTGACCACCTGCGGCCCCGACGACGAGGTCGACTCCCTCGGCGCGGTCATGACCGAGCGCCGCATCCGCCACCTGCCGGTCCTCGAGGACGGGAGGCTGACGGGCATCGTCAGCATCGGCGACGTCGTCAAGACCCGCCTCGACATGCTGGAGGCGCACCGCGACCAGCTCGAGGCCTACATCGCGGGCTGAGCCCAGTCCGCCACCCGCGCGGCGACGTCCCCCGGCGACGGCATCGCGGCGATCTCCGCCGCGAGCGCCCGGGCGGACGCGCGCCCGGGCCCGTCGTCGAGCAGGTCCCGCAGTTCCTTCCCGACGGCAGGTGGGGTCGCGTCGGGCCCGAGGAGCTGCCGGCCCGCGCCGACCCGCACCACGGCCGCGGCGTTGAAGAACTGGTCGGCGCCCTGCGGGAGGAACAGCTGCGGCACCCCGGCCGCGGCGCACGCCAGCGTCGTGCCGGAGCCGCCGTGGTGGACCACGACGGCGGGCGGGTCGTCGCCGCGCAGCAGCTCGGCCTGCGGCACGAACGGCTCGACCTGCACGCCGTCGCGGTCGAGGTCGGTGAGCTCGCCGGCGTCGACCGACCCGGTCGCGACGAGCACGTCGAGGTCCGGCGACGCGAGGCCCTCGACGGCGGCCCGCAGCACACCGGCGTCGCCGAACGCGGTGCCGAGCGTCAGCAGGACCCAGGGCACGTCGGGGCGGCGGCGCGCGGTGAACGGGGTCGGCGGGTTCCAGCCCGTCGGCCGCAGCGGCAGCTCGGTCAGGCCCGCGAGCACGTCGACGGTCTCCGCGTCCTGCATCGACGGCGGGCAGACGTCGAGGTAGGCGTGCGCGAGCGGGTCCCCGGCGGCCACGTCGATCCCGACCTCGGCGGCCACCCGCGCGAGCGGCTCGCGCACCAGGACCGCGAACGGCGCGACCGGCATCGGGCGTCGGCCGAAGGAGTGCAGCACGCACGGGGTGCCCGTCGCCCGGGCCGCGAGCGCCGCCCCCGGGGCGCCGGTCTCGGCGATCACCAGGTCGGCCGGACGGTCGGCGAGGTGGTCGCGCAGCGCCGGCGCGTACAGCCGCGGCATCGCGGCGCCGAACACCTCGCCGGCGATCTCGCGCGTCGCCTGGATCGTGGTCGGCGGCCCCGTCATCCCCCGGGCCACCATGGTCTCCCGGAACACCTCGAACAACGGACGGCCGACGGGGCGGGTGGGCACACCCGCCGTCGCGATCGTGGGCTCGAGATCCGGACCGGTGGCGACGGTGACGTCGTGCCCGGCGTCGTGCAGGGCGATCGTGAGCGGGACCAGCGGGAAGGCGTGCCCGGGCGAACCGAGCGCGGCCACGAGGATGCGCACGCCGACGTACTGTGCCGAACGTCGCGGGCCGGCGTGCGGCCCTGCCCGATACATCCCGGACCACCCGGGTAGCCGACCGGATGAAGACGACCAGGCTCGGCAAGACGGAGCTCGAGGTGTCCCGCATCGCGTTCGGGACGTGGCAGGTGTCCGGGGAGTGGGGCTCCTACGACGCGGAGCAGGCGCAGCGCGCGATCCGGCACGCCCTCGACCTCGGCGTCAACTTCTTCGACACGGCGCAGGCCTACGGGTTCGGCGAGGCCGAGGAGGTGCTCGCGAACGCCCTGCGCTCCGAGCTCGACTCGAACCGCGACTCCGTCGTCATCGCGACCAAGGGCGGGATCAACCCGGGCGGCGACCACCCCCGCGACTCCAGCCGCGAGTACCTGTGCTCCGGCGTCGAGTCGAGCCTGAAGGCGATGAAGATCGACCACGTCGACCTCTACCAGATCCACTGGCCCGACGAGCGCACGCCGTTCGAGGACACCGCGGGCTACCTGCAGGAACTCGTCGACGAGGGCAAGATCCGCCACGTCGGCGTCTCGAACTACGACGAGGCGCAGATGGCCGCGTTCGACCGGCGCCGCCCCGTCGAGACGCTGCAGCCGCCGTACCACCTGTTCCGGCGCGGGATCGAGGAGAAGATCCTCCCCTACGTCCGCGCGAACGACATCGGCACGCTCGTCTACTCGCCGCTCGGCTCCGGTCTGCTGACCGGGACGATGGACTCGTCGACCACCTTCGAGGACTCGGACTGGCGCTCGCAGGCGTCGGCGTTCTCGGGCGAGAAGTTCGAGCAGAACCTCGCGGTCGTCGAGCGGCTGCGCTCTTTCGCCTCCGACAAGGGTGTCGAGGTCTCGCAGCTCGCCATCGCCTGGGTGCTGGCCCAGGAGGGCATCGACGTCGCGATCGTCGGCGCCCGCTCCGACCGCAACATCGAGCGCTCGCTCGCGGCGGTCGACGTCGAGCTGTCGGCCGACGACCTCGCCGAGATCGAGAAGATCACCGCCGACGGCGTGCAGGTCTCCGGCGCCTCGCCGGAGGGTGTGGCCTGACGGTCGCACCACCCAGCCACTGTTGAGCGAAGGGCACCTTCGGTCGGTCTATCCGCCCGTGGGCGCCCTGCGCCGGCGCGGCTCGTTCTGAGCGAAGGGCACCTCCGGTCGATCTATGCGACCGAAGGTGCCCTTCGTTCAACAAGGGCGGGCGGGCGCGTCAGAGATGGCCCGGCAGCGCGAACTGGATCCGCCGGATCTCCGTCGAGATCGGCGCGAACAACTCCCGGCGGATGCGGTTGTGCTCGGGGTCGGCGTCGTAGACGCGGTAGGCCTCGTCGTCGGGGAAGTCGACGGTGAGGCAGTAGGACGCGTTCCCGGGCCGCAGCCCGCGGTCCTGGCCCGCGAGCAGGTCGAACGTCAGCCCCTCGACGCGCAGGTCGCGCAGGGCCTGCAGCGCCTCCTCGATCTGCTCGGCGGTCACGCCGTCCTTCGCCACACCCACCACGACGTTGCGGATCACGGTGCTCATCCTGCGACGACCGTCCGCGAGCTGCAGCGTTCGAGCACCGTCCCGAGCCCGCCGCGGGTGGCGACCACGAGCAGCCGGTCGCCGACCTTGAGCGCGCGGCGCGGACGTGGCGGCATCTCCAGGACCGCCTCCGGCCCGGCGCCGCGGAACACGCCGACGACGCGGACCTGGCCGGCCTCGGTGAGCACGGCGACCGGCAGCCCCGTCATCAACGACGCCCGGCCCACCGCCACCTCGGCCATCAGCAGGATGCGGCGGCCGACCGGGATGGTGGCGAGCACCTGCCCGTCGCGCAGGGCCGCCGCGAAGACCGGGGCCGCGACGTAGGAGACGCTGCGCGAGATCGCGTCCATGCTGCGTTCCACGCGGGCGGCGAGGTCGTCGTCGCGCAGGCGCAGCACCACGCGCACGGTGCGCTGCACCGAGCGGGCGGTCAGGGCGGCCTGCAGGTTGGTGGCGTCGTCACTGGTCACGGCGACGATCGCGCGCGCCTCCTCTGCCCCGGCCTCGCGCAGGACCCGCTCGCGGGTGGCGTCGCCGAGCACCACCGGCACCCCCGCGCGGGCGGCCGCGGCGGCGCCGGCGGTGTCCTCCTCGCGCTCCACCCCGACGACGGGTACGCCACGCTCGCGCAGGGTCGTGACGATGCGCAGGCCGACGTTGCCGAGCCCCACGACCACCACGTGGTCGCGCCGGGGCATCCGTCGCACCGGCCCGCCGACGGTCCGGGCGCTCACGGCGCTCTCCACCACCACGGCCGTGACGAGCGGGATGATCGCGATGCCGACGACGGTGACGAAGG
The DNA here is from genome assembly GCF_021026295.1 of Actinomycetospora soli. Classification (GTDB taxonomy): domain Bacteria; phylum Actinomycetota; class Actinomycetes; order Mycobacteriales; family Pseudonocardiaceae; genus Actinomycetospora; species Actinomycetospora soli. The sequence goes on along the minus strand of NZ_JAJNDA010000009.1, from coordinate 45,273 downwards.
CCTGGATGACCCGCACGGGCACGCTCGCCGAGGTGTCGGGCTGCGCCGCGCCCGCCGAGTCCAGGACCGCGAGGTAGATCGCGTCGCCGAGCGAGTAGCCACCCGCCGTCGCGAAGGCGACGGTCCCGGCCACGAACAGCAGGAACAGCGCGAGCGTGGCGCGGGCGAGCCGGCGGGTGAGGGTGCCGCGGACGCGGACCACGACCCGGTCGACGAGGTTGCGGACGCGCTCGGTGCGCGGGCGGTGCAGCTGGTCGGTGACCCGCGCGCGGGACACGGCGAGCGCGAGGACGTAGTCGGCCGGGTCCGCGCCCTCGTCGGGCAGCAGCCGCGGGCCGCCCGTCGCGCCGGTCTGCGAGTTGGCGGCCAGCCCGCAGAGCACCGCCCCGTCGTCGACCTCGCGGCGCCCGGCCACGACGAACGTGCGCCCGGCCAGGCGGACGTGCTGGCGGGTGGTGCGGCCGATCGCCTGCGCCACGAACGAGGGCGCCGCGGTCTCGGAGACCGAGAGCACCGTCGCCGTCGGGAGGATGCCCTCGATGCGGGCGCCGAGGCGGGTGTTGAACAGCCGGACGACGAGCCGGACCGAGGGGTCGATCTCCTGCACGCGCAGCGCGCGGTGGATGTTGGTGACGTCCTCGCGGTCGACCAGGGCGACGGCCGTGGCGCCGTGGACGCCCGCCGCGAGCAGCGTCCGGTCGTCGTCGGCGGGCCCGCTCTCGACCACCCGCACGCCGGGCGCGGCCTCGATCCGGTCGACGTAGCGCCCGCCGCGGTCGGCGACCACGACGACGATCTCGGTGCCGTCACCCCGCTGGCGCCGCAGCGCCTCCACGATCCGGAGGGTGAGCAGGTTCTCCCCGCAGATGACGAAGCGCTCCGTCCGCGTGCCCGGGCGCGTTCGCCCGGACGGTGCCGCCCCCGCCGTCGTCACGAGCGGGGACCTTAACCGCGGGTGACCTCCGACGTGGCCCGAACGGGAGCGGCCGACGACGAGACGTGGCGGTCGCGGGGCACGGCGACCCGCGTGTCGGCGGTGCGGCCGCGCAGCCGCTCCGCCCCGATGACCAGCCAACGCCGGCCCTCGGCGACGTCCGCCCGCTCCAGCGCGGCCCCCGAGGCGGCCACCCCGCGCCACGCGGCGTCGCCGCCCTCGCCCCAGCGACGGCTGCGCTTGGCGAGGTCGCAGAGCCGCGCGGCCTCGTTCACCGGGTCGCCGATCACGGTGTACTCGTAGCGCCGCGCGTCGCCGACGTGACCCGCGACGGCCTCCCCGGCGGACACCCCGATGCCGGCGTACGCCCCGGTGCGCTCGAGCCGGTCGGCGAGCTCGCGGGCGGTCGCGAGGGCCCGGGCGGCCGGGTCGTCGACGTGCTGCGGCGCCCCGAACACGGCGAGCGCGGCGTCGCCCTCGAACTTGTTCACCCACCCGCCGTGCCGCTCGACCGCGTCGACCACCTCGCCGAAGAAGGCGTTCAGCCGCGCGACGACCTCCTGCGGGGGCCGCGCGGCGGCCAGGGCGGTGGAGCCGACGAGGTCGACGAACAGCACCGCGACCTCGCGGACCTCCCCGCCGAGCTCGACGTCCCCGGCCAGCGCGGCCTCGGCCACGTCCTCCCCGACCTGGCGGCCGAACAGCTCGCGGACCCGGTCGCGCTCGCGCAGGCCCGCGACCATCGTGTTGAAGCCCGCCTGCAGCAGCCCGAGCTCGGTCGTGTCGGACACGAGGACGCGGGTCTCCAGGTCGCCGCCCTCCACCCGCTGCAGGGCGCGCCGCACCGCGGTCACCGACGCGACGATCGAGGTGGACGACAGGACCGTGACCAGGAACCCGACCCCGAGCGCGACGAACGCCAGCACCAGGACCACGAGCCCCAGCCGTTCGACGGTGAAGTAGTCGGCGTAGACCAGCGACGTCCCGGCGGTGATGACGACGCCGAGCAGCGGCACCCCGGTGCCCATCACCCACGCCCCGAGCGAGCGCACGGCGACGCCCGGCAGCCCCTTCTCGGTCGGCGGTTCGTGCACGAAGACCCGGGCGACCTCGCGGCGCATCACCAGTTCCGAGAACCGGTAGGCCACGGTGACGGTCGCGATGCCGCCGAGCGCGATCATGCAGGCGACGGCCACGGCCAGCGTGCGCGACCACGTCGCGTCGACCACGGCGAACAGCGCCACCCCGATCACCCACGGCACGGCCTGCACCACGGCGAGGCGCACCGGCGCCCGCAGCACCACGCGCCGCGCCCGCTGCCGGTGGCACGCCAGCTCCGCCGCCGAGGGGTGCGGACCCGGGGGCTCCGGCACCCGCAGCCACGCCCACCCGAAGGCGAACGCCCCGAGCCCGGCCAGCGGGGCGTAGACGCCGAGCAGCACCAGGTTCGCCCGCAGCGCGGTCGTCTCGTCCGCCACCAGCGCCCGGAACGGCAGGACCCAGCCCGCGAGGCCGACCAGGATGGCCGCGCCCACCACGTTCGAGGCGACGATCAGCGCGCCGACCAGCACCTTGGTCGACCACGCGACCTGGTGCGGGGCCTCCCGCGTCTCGTCCGGCACGTCACCGAACGTAGTGACACCACCGGCGTCCGGGTGCTCGATGTGGCCGGATCGACCCGACCGGGTCAGGCCTGCGCGGCCAGGTCCTTCCCGTTCCCGACGCCGGGTGTGGTCGCGTCGGGCTCGCACGGCTCGTGGGCCGCGAGCCGCTCGGCGGGCGCGGAGTACTCGGTCTCCTCGTGCCGGCCGCGGAGCTGCTGCAGGCCCACCACCTGCCAGCGGGCGCGCTCCTCGTCGTTCGCCCGGGCCAGGGCCGCGCCCGACGCGGCGACGCAGCCCGGGACGGTCTTCGCCAGGTCGGTGAGCCGCGCGGCCTCGTTCACCGGGTCACCGATCACGGTGTACTCGTAGCGCCGGGCGTCGCCGATGTTGCCGGCCACGGCGGGCCCCGCGGACACCCCGATGCCCGCCGAGACCGTGTCCAGTGCATCGAGCCGGGCGGCGAGGTCGCGGGCGGCGGCGAGGGCGCAGCCGGCGGGGTCGGGAAGGTCGCCGGGGGTGCCGAACACGGCGAGCGCGGCGTCGCCCTCGAACTTGTTGATCCAGCCGTGGTGGGCCTCGACGGCGTCGACGACCTCGCCGAAGAACGTGTTGAGGAGCTCGACGACCTCCTGCGGGGGACGGTCGAGGGCCATGCGGGTGGAGCCGACGAGGTCGACGAACAGCACGGCGACCTCGCGGACCTCCCCGCCCAGCTCGAGCTCGCCCTCCATGGCGGCGCGCGCGACGTCCTCGCCGACGTGGCGGCCGAACAGGGCGCGGATGCGGTCGCGCTCGCGCAGGCCGCCCGCCATGGTGTTGAACCCGGCCTGGAGCAGCCCCAGCTCGGTGGCGTCGGTGACCGCCACCGTGACGTCGAGGTCCCCGTTCTCGACCCGTCCGAGCGCGCGGCGCACCGCGACCACCGGGCCGGCGATCGACGCGGCGGTGAGCGCGTTCAGGCCGAAGCCCACCACCAGGGCGATCAGGGCGAGGACGAGGACGGCGAGCCCGAGCGACCGCACCGTGTACTGCTCGGGGACCAGCAGGCTCGTGGCCGCCACGAGGGCCACGCCGAGCGCGGGGACGCCCGTGCCGAGCACCCAGCCGCCGACCGAGCGCACGCCCACCCCGGAGAGGCGGTAGCCGCTCGGCGGGTCGTACGCGAGGACGCGGGCGACCTCGCGGCGCAGGGCCAGCTCGGAGAGCCGGTAGGCGACCGCGACGGTGGCGAGCCCGCCGAGTGCGACCACGCAGCCGACCACCAGGGCCAGGCGCAGCGACCACGCCGCGTTCAGGGCCGCGAACACCGCGACCGCCACGGCCCACGGCACGGCCTGCACGACGGCGAGCCGGGTCGGCACCCGCAGCACCACGCGGCGGGTGGCCCGACGGTGGCGGACCCAGCGCGTCGCCGGGGCCGGGTCGGCGGGCGGACGGGGGACCCGGCTCCACGCGATCCCCCAGACCACGCCGACCACCACGGCGACGGCGAGGTAGGCCGCGAACAGCGCGACGTTCGCCGCGACCGCCCCGTCGACGTCGGTGACCAGCGAGCGCGTCGGCAGCACCCAGCCCGCGAGGGTCAGGACCACCGCCGCGCCCACCACGTTCGCGACCACGACGAAGCCACCGAGGACGACCTTGGTGCGTCGTTGCAGGTCGCGGTGCGCCGGGTCGCCCCCGGCGCCGGTCACGCGTCGGCCGGCGAGACCGACGTCGGGTGTCCGGGCGTCGACGACGGGGCCGGCGCGACCGACGCGTTCTCGGCGCCCCCGGGCGAGATCTTGCCGTGCTGGCGCGGGAGGCCGCGGTCGATGCGCTGCTGGTTCGCCTCGCGGATCTTCCGCGCGGGCAGCGAGAGTCGCCAGATCGAACGGGTGGCCTGCCAGAACTGCCGCGGGAACGAGCCGGTGGTGTAGGGCAGCTCGTACTTCTCGCAGAGCGCCTGCACCCGGGTCTGGATCTCCGGGTACCGGTTCGACGGCAGGTCCGGGTAGAGGTGGTGCTCGATCTGGTAGCCCAGCGACCCGGACATGATGTGCATGAGCCGGTTGCCGGTGAAGTTGGCCGAGCCGAGCAGCTGGCGCAGGTACCACTCGCCCTGCGTCTCGTTCTCCAGCTCCTCCTCGGTGAACACCTCGGCGCCGTCGGGGAAGTGCCCGCAGAAGATGATCGCGTAGGACCACACGTTGCGGATGATGTTCGCGGTGAAGTTCGCCGACGCGGTGTGCACCGCGTTCGGCCCGGTCAGCGCCGGGAACAGGACGTAGTCCTTGCCGACCTGGCGGGCCTGCTTGCGCAGGATGTCGAGGAACTTCTGCTTGAACTCCTCGGGGTCCTCGAGCCGGAGCTTCACGAGGCCGTCGATGTCGAGGTCGTGCAGCGAGACGCCGTACTCGAAGAACGTCATGAGCAGCGCGTTCACCACGGGCTGCGTCAGGTAGTACGGGTGCCACGGCTGGTCGGAGCGGACGCGGAGGATCTCGTACCCCACGTCCTTGTCCTTGCCGATCACGTTCGTGTACGTGTGGTGCAGGTAGTTGTGGGAGTGCTTCCACTGGTCGGCGGGGCAGACGTTGTCCCACTCCCACGTCGACGAGTGGATCTCCGGATCGTTCATCCAGTCCCACTCGCCGTGCATGACGTTGTGGCCGATCTCCATGTTCTCGAGGATCTTGGCCACGCCGAGCGTGATCGCGCCGGCCCACCACAGCTCGCGGCGGTGGCTGCCGAACATCATCACGCGGGCGGCCACGTTGAGCCGCCGCTGGATCGTGATCAACCGCCGGATGTACGCGGCGTCCTTGTCGCCCCGCGACTCCTCGATGTCGGCCCGGATCTGGTCGAACTCCCGGCCCAGCGCCTCGACGTCCGCCTCGGTGAGGTGCGCGAACTCCTTGACGTCCCGGATGGCCACGTCGGTTCTCCTTCTCGGTGGGTCGTTCTCGGGTCAGGCGTCGACGACGCAGTCGCCCGCTGCCGCGGTGACACAGGTCTGGATCTTCACGGCGTCCCAGCTCTGGCCGCCGGTGCCGTCGGCGCGGTGCTCCGTGCCGTCGCGCAGGTCCCGCACCACGCCGGAGCGCAGCGGCACCACACAGGTGTGGCAGATGCCCATCCGACAGCCGAACGGGAGCTGCAGCCCGGCCTGCTCGCCGGCCTCCAGCAGCGTCGTCGCGCCGTCGATCTCGATCTCGGCGTCGGAGTTCGAGAACGTGACGGTGCCGCCCTCCGCCTCGCCGCCCGCGAGGTTCGCCGAGAACCGCTCGACGTGGAGGTGGTCGTCCAGCTCGGCCTCGCCCCACACCCGCTCGGCCTCGTCGAGCATCTCGTTCGGCCCGCACACCCAGGCCTCGCGCTCGGCCCAGTCGGCGCACACCTCGTGCAGCGCGTCCAGGTCGAGGTGCCCGTCCTCGCGGGTGTGGCGCCGGACGACGGTGAGGCTGCCGTGCTTCGCCTCCATCTCGTCCAGCTCGTCGGAGAACAGGAAGTGCTCGGGGTCCGGCGCGGAGTGCACGACGACGACGTCGGGCATCGTCGCGCGCCGGTCGAGGGTGCGCAGGAACGCCATGATCGGCGTGATGCCCGACCCCGCGGTCAGGAAGAGGATCTTCTTCGGCGGCGGGTCGGGGAGGACGAAGTCGCCCTGCGGGGGCGCCAGGCGCACGATCGTGCCGGGCGCGACGCCGCGGACGAGGTGCTGGGACAGGAAACCCTCGGGCTGCGCCTTGACGGTCACCGACAGGTGCCCCGCGTCGCGCTTGGGCGGGGAGGTCAGGGAGTAGGACCGCCAGTGGAAGCGGCCGTCGACCTGCACCGCGATGCCGACGTACTGGCCCGCCTGGTGGTCGAACGACCAGCCCCAGCCGGGCTTGATGACGAGGGTGGCGGCGTCGTCGGTCTCCTGCACGACCTTGACGACCTTGCCCCGCAGCTCACGCGCGGACCACAGCGGGTTGAGCAGGGTGAGGTAGTCGTCCGGTAACAGCGGGGTGGTGAACCGGGACGCCGCGGCACGGAGCCGCTGGACCGGTCGGGGGAGCTTCGCCGACGCCTCGTTCACGACCGCCTCCGTATCGCCACTGACCGGTCCCTGCGACGCGTCCCGACGGGTGAGCCGGGGAGCGTGGCGCCGGGATGTCCGCTGTGAGGCAGATCAAAACATCCTCGGGTGTCATATGACATCCCGGGATGTCACATGGGGTCGCCGCCGCCGTCCTCGAGGATCTGCGAGGCCTCGCGGACCAGTTCCCCGACCGCGCGGGGCATCGTCTCGCGGAACGCCGACATGACCGTCCGGGCCGCGATCGGCTGCAGGTCGGTCACCGCGTGCCGGACGTCGTCGAGCCGCTCCGGCGGCAGGCCGGCCGCGACGAACTCCTGCCAGACGGTGCGCCGGAAGAGGTCGACGAAGCCGTCGGCGACCTCGTCGAGGTGGGCGAGCACGGTCTCCCGGGTGCGCAGCAGCGCCTCGACGGGCAGGCCCAGCGCGGCCGCCTCCACCCCGGCGCGCACCATCTCCGGGCTGTGCACGCGGATGCGGTCGTCGGCGAGCTCCTCGACCATCCCGGCCGCCACGAGGGCGGCGAAGGAGGCGGGCTCGTCCCCGAGCCACGAGCCGAACTCCTCGCGGGTGAGCTCCACCGGCGGTTCGGCGCGCCAGGGCGTGAGCATCTCCAGGTACTGCGAGAGCGCCCGCTCGGCGGACTGGTTCGGGGTCGCCTCGACGAGGCGCTCGATCGCGGCGAGCGAGAAGCCCTCGGCCTGGAGGTGCGTGATGAGGTCGAGACGGGCGAGGTGGTCGGCGCCGTAGAAGCCGGTCCGGCCCTGCATCCGGGGCGGTGGGAGCAGGCCGCGGGCGGCGTGCGCGCGGACGTTGCGCACCGTCATCCCGGCGTGCGCCGCCAGACGGTCGATCGTCCAGTCGGCCGGAGGGGCCACCACGTCCTCCCACGCTACGGAACCGGAGCGGGGCGATCGGTTCGTGTTACGCGCGGTACCGCGTAGGGGTCTCCTGATCAGCGGTGCCGGGCCGTCGGTGCGGTGTGCCACATTGCGTGCCATGCACCTGTGCGCGATCGCGCCCCCGTCCCTCCTGCTGCGCCTGGCCGAGTCCGGGTCGGCGGCCGCCCGCGAGGCGGCGCTGGAGACGCAGCGGGTCTCCGAGCGCCTCCGCGGTCGCCGCATCGCGGTCGCGCGGGCGCTGCGCGAGCAGGGCGCGGCGGTGCCGCCGGACCGGCCGGGCGTCACCGCGAACACGGTCTTCGACGTCGAGGGCGGCGAGGAGTCCGCGCTGCCCGGCCGCCGGCTCCGCACGGACGGCGACCCGCCCTCGTCGGACACCGCGGTGAACGAGGCCTACGACAACGCCGCGACCACGGTCGCCTTCTACCGCGACGTGTTCGCCCGCGAGTCGATCGACGGGCGCGGGCTGGATCTGGTGTCGTCGGTGCACTTCGGACAGCGCTACGACAACGCGTTCTGGACCGGCGAGCAGATGGTCTACGGCGACGGCGGGGGCGGCACGTTCGTCGCCGGCGCCCTCACCCGCTCGCTCGACGTCATCGCCCACGAGCTGACCCACGGGGTCACCCAGTACACCGCGAACCTGGTCTACGAGGCCCAGAGCGGCGCGCTCAACGAGTCCTTCTCCGACGTCTTCGGCATCCTCGTCAAGCAGCGGGCCGGAGGCATCGACGCGGCGACCTCGGACTGGCTGATCGGCGCGGGCGCGCTCGAGCCCTCGCTCGGGACCGCGCTGCGCAGCATGCTCGCGCCGGGCACCGCGTACACCGGGGACGACCAGCCGGCCGACATGGACTCCTACCGCGACCTCCCGGTCGACGACGACCCGCGCAACGACTCCGGCGGCGTCCACATCAACTCCGGCATCCCCAACCGCGCGTTCGCCGAGGCGGCGCGCACCCTCGGCGGGAACGCGTGGGAGACGGTCGGGCCGGTCTGGTACACGGTGCTCACCGAGCGGCTGCGGGCGAACGCGCAGTTCGCGGACGCCGCCGCGGCCACCGTCGCGGTCGCCGCGGAGCGCTACGGCGACGGCTCGCGCGAGCACGACGCGGTGCGCGGCGGGTGGGACGCGGTGAAGGTCGTGCCCACCCCGGACCCGCGATGAGGGTGACCGTGGTGCGGGCGGGCGGGATCGCCGGGATGGTCGTGACGACGACCCTCGACGCCGCCGACCTCGACGACGCCCGCACCGAGGCGCTGCGCACGCTCGTCGCGGGCTGCTCGTTCCGCGAGCGGTCCGGCCCCGTCGCCCCGGCGCTGCGTGACGGCTTCTCCTACGAGGTCACCGTGGACGACGACGACGGGGCCCGCCAGGGCGTGCGGTTCGCGCAGGGCACTGCCCCGGAGGGCATGGACGCGCTGCTGCGCTTCGTCGACGACGAGCCCGCGGGCCGGCGGGAGACCCGCCGGTGACCGACGGCCGGCAGCCGCTCTCCGACCGGCCCCGCGGCACCGCCCGCGGCGGCGTCCCCGACGACGAGGTCCGCGCGGCCTGGTCCCGCTGGCTCGGCACGCTGCGGACCCGCGGCCGGGACCCGTCACCGGTCCTGCGCCCCGGCGCCGCGCCGAGCGCGATCGCGGCCGCGGAGCAGGCCGTGGGGTTCGCCCTGCCCGACCCGGTCCGCGCGGTGTACGCGCTCACCGACGGCCAGGCCGACCCGGCGCAGGTGGGTGGGCCGACCCTGTTCCCCGCCCGGGTGTTCTGCCCGCTCCGGCGGGCGGGCGAACTCGCGGGCGAGCGGGAAATGGTCGGGCGCTGGCCGCTCGGCGAGGGCGACGACGGGCTCCTGCTCGTCGGTGCGGACGGTCGGGTGCTCGGGGCGGACGACCGCGAGATCGCGGCCGACCTCGTCGACTACCTGGGCCTGCTCTCGGTCGCGGACCTGCAGGACGTGGGGTCCGCAGCCGGCACCACGGGCTGGGACGTGCCCGACCTGCGGTGACGTCCCTGCGCCGGCACACCTTGTCGCGGGGAACCCACAGTGCACCCCCACCTTGTCGTTGCGATTCACCACGACAAGGCGGGACGAGGAGGCCGGGAACGCGCGACAAGGCGCCGGACCGGGTCAGCGCTTCGTGGTGACCCCGTGGTGGGCGGGCGCCACGTGCGCCGGCGCCGCGTGACCCTGCACCGCGTGGTGCCCGGCGGTGTGGTGCTTAATGGCGTGCGCCTTCGTGGCGTGGACCCTCGTGCCGTGCGCGTGGGCGGTCGGCGCGGTGGTGGTGCCGGTCCCGCCGTGCGGCGCGGGCGCCACCGGGGCGGCGTTCGCGACCCCGACGGCCCCGACGGAGGCGGCGGCCACGAGGCCGGCCGCGACGGTGATCCTGCGGAACGTGCTCGCCATGACGAGCTCCTCTCCCCGACGCCGGACGGCCAGCCCGTCCGGACGAGCGCGGAACGTAGCCCCGTAATCACTCTCCGAAATCGCCCACCCGAAGCCTCCGCCGCACCTCCAGCCCGGGTCAACCGCAGGTCAGGGGCACGTGAGCGGTCGGCTCACCACCCGTCGCCGAAGCCGCCGAAGCCGTCGAACCCGTCGTCGAGATCACCGCCCCAGCCGGCGGCGTCGAACCCCGGACCACCCCACCCGACGTCGGGACCGCCGCCGAAGCCCGAGAACAACGCGTCGGCGAGCAGCACCCCGCCCACCGCGCCGACGCCGCCCAGCAGCATCGGCTTCCACCACGGCTCGGAGTACCAGCCCGCGGCCACCGGGCGCCCGGCGACGGTGCCGCCCGGGTAGTAGTGCGCGGTGCGGGCGGACGGGTCGGGCGAGCCGAGCACGGTCCGGCCGCCGACGTCGACGGCGCGTTCCCCGGTCAGCGTGCCGGCGCGGGCACGGTCGGCCCCCGTCGGCAGGTCGGGGCCGGGGTCGAGGCCCACCGCGATGCGGGCCGCGCGGACGAAGTGCAGCCCCTCGAGGGCGGTGTCGGTGACGAGCCGCCACTGCGCGGGCGTCGAGGCGGAGGCGAGCTGGGAGCCCGCGGCCGTGTAGCGCTCCGCGGCGTCGGCGAGGGCCTGTCGCGACGGCTCGTCGGTGCCGGTGAGGGCGAGGACCTGGCCGCCCAGCCGGTCGTACCAGCGGCGGGCCTCCGCCTCGGCGTCCGCGAGGTCGGCCGGACCCGCGGCGGTGGGTCGCCCGGGGCGGCGGCCGAGGGCGAGGGCGAGCAGTCCGACGACGACGAGGAGGACGAGCAGGACGGTCACGTCCCCGACGGTCCGCCCGGCGGCTGTGCGTCGGCTGTGGCGGCCCTGAGCATCGGGACGTGGGGGATGCCGTCCTCGTCGTAGCCCGGACCGGAGACGACGAAGCCGAACCGCTCGTAGAACCCCTGCGAGCGGACCTGCGCCCCGAGCACGACGGGCCCCGGGAGGGTCGCCAGGGCCGCGGCGAACAGCGCTGCGCCCGCGCCGGTCCCGCGGGCGGCCGGAGCGGAGACCACCCGTCCGATCCGGGTGGTCCCGTCCGCCTCGGCCAGGACCCGCAGGCAGGCGGTGAGCGCGCCGTCCGCGCCGCGCGACCACCAGTGCTCCGCCTCGGGGTCCCGGCCGTCGATCTCCAGGAAGGCGCAGTCCTGCTCCACGACGAACACGGCGACCCGCAGGGCGAGCACGTCGTGGAGGTCCCGCGGGGTCATGTCGTCGAGGAGAGCGTGGTGGATCACGACGTCGAGAGTGGCACCGAGGGGTGTCGGCGGTGTAGGAACTGCGTGTGGGCACCGAGGATCTGGAGCGGTTCTGGCCGAGCCGCCGCCTCGACGCCTTCGACGAGTTCTGTCGCCCGAGCGTCTGACCTGCGCGTCCGCTCCGCGACCCTCGTTCGAAGGACCTCATCCGCCATGTCCACCGTCAGCGTCTCCACCCCCGCCACCGTCGCCCTCGACCCGGTCCACCACGGGCTCGTCGATCCCGCGGGCGGCAGCCGCGATCTCGACGCCATGCTCGACGAGGCCCGCGAGGCCGAGCGGGCCGGCGCCGCCGCCGTGCTCGTGCCGGCCGCGGGGGCCGGCGCCCCGGCGCCGCGTCACTGGCCGGCGACCGCCCAGGCCCTCGCCGTCCTGCTCGCCACCACCCGCGTGCAGGTGATCGTGCCGATCCGTGCGCGCGCCTGGGACGTCGAGGCGGTCGCCCGCTTCGCCACCAGCGCGAGCGGGCTCGCGGGCGACCGGCTCGTGGTGCGCGTGCTCGGCGCGGGTGCCCCCGCGTTCGCCGCCCGTCTGCGGACGCGCTGGTCGGGCGCCGTCGAGGTCGGCGCGCCCGAGACCGCCGCCGCCTGATCCCTCCCGGTGTGGGCACGAGGCCCACACCACACCCCTGACACTTGAAGCTTGAAGCTCGAGTGCTAGGCTCACCCCTATCAGTTGATGCTTCAAGCGTCTGGAGAACACCATGACCGAGACCGCCGCCCCGCAGCTGACCCTGGCCGGCTCCTACCAGATCGACCCGGCCCACAGCCGGATCGGCTTCACCGCCCGCCACGCGATGGTCACGAAGGTGCGGGGCTCGTTCGGCGAGTTCCGGGGCACCGCCGTCATCGACGAGGCGAACCCGGCCGCGTCGTCCACCGAGATCGTCATCGCCGCCGCCAGCTTCGACTCCAGCCAGGAGCAGCGCGACGGCCACGTCAAGAGCGGCGACTTCCTCAACGTGGAGGTCTACCCGGAGATCACCTTCCGCTCGACCGCGGTCGAGAAGGTCTCCGACGACGTCTGGCGCATCACCGGTGACCTCACGATCCGCGACGTCACCAACTCGATCACCGTCGACTTCGAGCAGAACGGCGTGGCGAAGGACCCGTTCGGCAACGAGCGCGCCGGCTTCGAGGGCTCGACCACGATCAACCGCAAGGACTACGGCATCACCTTCAACGCCGCGCTGGAGACCGGCGGCGTGCTGGTGAGCGACAAGGTCGGCCTCGAGTTCGACATCTCGGCCATCAAGCAGGCCTGATGGACAGCGCCCCATGAGCACGGCAGCGCAGCCCGGTCGGACGGCCCTGGTCCTCGGCGGCGGTGGAGTCACCGGCATCGCCTGGGAGATCGGCGTCCTGGCCGGGCTGCGGGCCGTCGGGGGGCCGCTCGCCGCGGCGCTCGACGCCCCGGCGCTCGTCGTCGGGACCTCCGCGGGGTCGGTCGTCGGCACGCTCGTGGCCGCGGCCGCCGACCGCGGTCCCGACTGGGACCTCGCGGACGCCCTCGCCGCCCAGCGCGCGCCCTCGACGACGGAACTGCCGCGCGCCGTCGACCTCGACGCGCTGTTCGAGCGCATGACCGCCACCACGACGACGGACCCGCGCGCGGCACGGCGGGAGGTCGGCGAGCTCGCCCTCGGCGTCGACCGTGCGGTGTCGGCCGACCGCCGGGCGGCCGTGGCCGCGCGGCTCCCCGTGCACGCGTGGCCCACCACGCCGCTGCGCGTCACCGCGGTCGACGCGCACTCGGGCGAGGTCGTCGTCCACGACGCCGCCGCCGGGGTGGAGCTGGACGACGCCGTGGCGGCGAGCTGCGCGGTGCCCGGCGTGTGGCCGGTGGTCCGGATCGGCGACCGTGACCTCATGGACGGCGGCGTCGCGTCGCTCTGCCACGCCGACCTGGCGGCCGGGTACGACCACGTCGTCGTGCTCGTCCCGTTCCCCGCGGCCGGCGGCACGGGCCTGCGGTCCCTCGACGACGAGCTCGCGGACCTGCGGACGACCGGCGCCGGGATCACCGTCGTCGGGCCCGACCCGGACTACCTCGCCGGCCCCGGTCGGGCCGCGCTCGACCCCGCCGGTCGGTCGGCGGCGGCCGATCTGGGGTACCGGTTGGGCCGGACGATCGGCCAGGCCCCGACCTGATCCGCCCGGGGTGGCCGGGCGGGATCACACCCGCCACACTGGCTCCCCACCGTCGGTGACCGAGAGGGGCAGGTCGTGGATTTCGACGTCTTCGTCGAGGTGCCTCGGGGCAGCCGCAACAAGTACGAGCTGGACCACGAGTCCGGCAAGCTCCGGCTGGACCGGACGCTGTTCACCGCCACGCAGTACCCGGCGGACTACGGCTTCATCGAGAACACCCTCGGGCAGGACGGCGATCCGCTCGACGCCCTCGTGCTGGTGCAGGAGCCGACCTTCCCGGGCTGTCTGGTCCGCAGCCGCGCCATCGGCATGTTCCGCATGACCGACGAGGCCGGCGGCGACGACAAGGTCCTCTGCGTGCCGGTGGACGACCCGCGCCTGGAGCACCTGCGCGACATCCACCACCTCGACCAGTACCACCGCATGGAGATCCAGCACTTCTTCGAGGTCTACAAGGCGCTGGAGCCCGACAAGGCGGTCGAGGGCCACGAGTGGGTGGGCCGCGCGGCCGCCGAGAAGGAGGTCCAGGCCTCCGTCGACCGGGCGGCCCGGGAGGGCTTCACCACGTGACGAGCGACGGGGGCCTGTTCGGAACCCCGCGCCAGGACGGCCCCCGACCGAAGCTCGTCGTCATCGGGATCGTCTGGGCCGGCTTCGGTGTCGTCGCCCTGATCACCGCCGTGCTGATGAGCTCCGTGGGGTTCGCGGTGTTCGGGGTGCTCTGCGTGCTCGCCGGCGGCGGGCTGTACGCCGGGCAACGGGCCCGGGAGCGCCTCGAGGAGGACGAACGGTCTTGGCGCTCCGACCCCGGCGGGTACGTCGACGACGGGCCGGAGCCCGAGCCCGACCTCGGTCCCGCGACCGACGACGGCGCCCCGTACGACCCCGACCGGCACGCCACCCGCGTCATGTCCTCGGGCGACCACGACGACATCGTCGACGCCGAGTTCTACGAGGCGGACTGGGAGCCGTCACCCTCCGAGCAGGACGACGGCACCGGGTACGACGACGACGAGACCGCCTACCGCCGCCGTCGCGAGGAGGAGTGGGCCCGGGAGGAACGCGCCCGCGAGGACGAGCCCCGGGTGATCGAGGCCGACGACGACGAGACCGACGACCGGGCCGACGACGAGCCCGCCGGGGCACGTCGGGACGACGCGGACCACGGCGACCGGGACGACGACGGGACCCACGGGGACCGCACCGGCGGCACCGACGGTGGACCCGCCCGCGGGGACACCCGGGACGCGTCGCGGTGACGGTCACGACCGACGCGGACGCACCCGTCGTCGACACCCCCTCCGGCACGGTCCGGGGCCGGCTCCACCGCGACGGCGGGGTGGTCGAGTTCCTCGGCCTGCGCTTCGCCCGGGCGGAGCGCTTCGGCGCGCCCACGCCGGAGCCCGCCTGGACCGGCACCCGCGACGCCCGCACCCCCGGCCCGCAGTGTCCGCAGCTCGCGTCGCGGATGGACGCGATCGCCGGGCCGTCGAACGCCGACGACCTCGGCCAGGACGAGGACTGCCTGCGCCTGACGGTCCGCGCCCCGGACGACCTCGCGCCCGGCGAGCGGCTGCCGGTGCTCGTGTGGATCCACGGCGGCGCGTACGTGATCGGCGGCGTCGACCTGGCCTGGTACGACACGTCCCGGCTCGTCCGCGAGGGCCGTGTCGTGACCGTGAGCCTCGGCTACCGGCTCGGGATCCTCGGCTGGCTGCGCATGCCCGGGGTCTCACCCGGCAACCTCGGCCTCGCCGACCTCGCGGCCGCGCTGCGCTGGATCCGCACCCACGTGGGGGCGTTCGGCGGGAACCCGGGGGCGGTCACCCTCGTCGGAGAGTCGGCGGGCGCCCACGCGATCACCTGCCTCATGGGCGCACCCGCGCTGCGCGGCCTGTTCCAGCGGGTCGTCCTCCAGTCCGGCCAGCTCGGACTCGGGCTCGGCACCGACCGCACCGCGGCCCGGGTGGCGGGGTACGTGCGCGACGCCCTGGCGGGCGCCGACCCGCGGACCGTGCCGATCGACGACCTGCTCGAGGCGCAGCGCCGTGCCATGGTCCGGCACGCCGGCCCCGGCGGGATCAACTCGGCGCCCGCGTTCACACCCGTCGCCGGCATCGAGCCGCTGGTCGGGGTGGCCGCCGCCGACCCGTGGGTGGCCGCCGCACACTCCGGCCACCCGATGATCATCGGGACGACGGCGGACGAGGCGAACACCTTCGTCCACATCGCCCCGGGGCTCCGGCGGCTCCGGCGGCGGTTCCCGACCCTGGTCGACGTCGGGTCGCGCCTCGCCACGCAGCGGGTGTTCACCGCGCCGGCGCAGCGCCTGGCCACCCGCGCCGCGGCCGCCGGCACCACGGTGAGCACCTACCGCTTCACGTGGTCGGCGCCCGGGTCCGGTCTCGGGGCCTGCCACGCCATCGAGCTGCCGTTCCTCTTCGGCGGCCGCGAGGCCTGGCAGGACGCCCCGATGCTGGCCGGGGCGTCCTGGGACGACGACGTCGAGCCGCTCGGCCGGTCCCTGCGCCGCTGGTGGCTCGACTTCGCCGCCGGGGCTCAGAGCCCCTCGTCGGCGAGGGCCTCCCGGTAGCGCGCGACGTTGGCGAGCTTGATGTCCTCGTAGCCGCGGACCATGTCCGGCAGGGCCGCGACCCGCGCCGCCCGGTCGACCTCCCCGGCGGCCGCGAGCTCCGCCAACCGCGGGACCAGCGCCCGGTACTCGCCCACCAGCTCACGCTCGACCCGCCGGACCTCGGCGCGCCCGAACGGGTCGAGCGGGGTCCCCCGCAGCCGACGCAGCGCGCGCAGCGAGACGTACCCCGGCCGGAACCACGGCCCGAGCGTCAGCTTCCGGCGCAGCCCCATCGCCCGCAGCGACGGCGGGTGCAGCTTCCACGAGATCCGCGCGTCGGCCCCGAACTCCGCCCGTACCGACGCCCCGAAGGCCGGGTCGAGCGAGAGCCGGGCGACCTCGTACTCGTCCTTGTAGGCCATCAGCTTGTGCAGCCCGACCGCCACCGCCTCGGCCAGCCGGGCGGGCCCGTCGACCAGCCCGCGCACCACGTCGGCGTACGACCGCGCGTACGCGGCGTCCTGGTAGGCGACGAGCTCCGGCACCCGGACCGACACCAGCCGCTCCAGCTCCGACCCGGTCGGCGCCCCGATCGCGGCGACGATCTCCGCCGCCGCGGCCGCACCCGCCGTCGTCAGGCCGGGGACACCGTCCGACGCCGGACGGGTCGCCGCCTCGACGACCGCGGCGAACGCGGTCGGGTCCGCGACCGACTGGCGGCCCCGCCGGAACGCCTGCACGTTCTTCTCGACGGCCGCACCGTTGAGCTCGAACGCCGCCTCCACCGCGGCGGCCGGCAGCGGGAGCGCCCCGAGCTGGTGGGCCGCCCCGAGCAGGATCGTCAGGGCGAACTGGTCGTCGCCGAAGAGGGCCTCGGCGAGCGCCCGGGCGTCGAGCACCGCGCCGACGTCGGTCCGCACGGCCCCGCGGATGCGACCCAGCACCGCGTCCACGGGCGGGTAGGTCACCGTCGGGTCGACCACCTGGTCGCCGGTCGGGATCTTCGCGCTCGACACGACGCCGACCGTGCGCGACGACGAGGCCGCCCTCAGGTACGCCGGGTCGGCCGCGACGAGCAGGTCGGCGCCCAGGTAGAGGTCGCACTCCCCCTCGGCTGCGCGGCCGGCGAGCTCGCCGTCGCCGATCTTGACGTCGGAGACGACCGCGCCGCCCTTCTGCGCGAGCCCGGTCTGGTCGAGCCCGCGGGTCGGTCGGCCGGCGATCCGGGCGGCGGCGGCCAGCACCTGGGCGATCGTGGTGACGCCCGTGCCGCCGATGCCCGCCAGCCGGACCACGGCGTCGTCGGGAACGGACCGCCGCGGCGCCGGCAGCACGTCCGCGCCCAGCGGCTCGACGGCCGCGGCCACGCGGTCCCCGCCCGGCTCGACGACGGTGAACGCCGGGCAGTCGCCGTCGAGGCAGGAGTAGTCCTTGTTGCAGGACGCCTGGTGGATGCGGGTCTTGCGGCCGAACTCGGTGTCCACCGGCGTCACCGACAGGCAGTTCGAGGTCTGCCCGCAGTCGCCGCAGCCCTCGCACACCC
This sequence comes from Actinomycetospora soli, assembly GCF_021026295.1. GTDB lineage: Bacteria > Actinomycetota > Actinomycetes > Mycobacteriales > Pseudonocardiaceae > Actinomycetospora > Actinomycetospora soli. The sequence goes on along the minus strand of NZ_JAJNDA010000009.1, from coordinate 27,752 downwards.
GCTCGTTGATGACCACGCGCGTGGTCGGGTCGGCCAGCTTCCCGCGCTTGCGCTTGCGCCGCTTCTGCGCCGCGCACTCCTGGTCGTGGATCAGGACGGTGACCCCGGGAGTGGCCGCGAGCAGCTCCTGCGCTTCGTCGATGCGCGAGCGGTCCCAGACCGGCACGCCCTTCGCGAGCCTCACGCGCCGGTAGCGAGCCGTGTCCTCGGTCGTCACGATCACCCGGGCGACGCCCTCGTCGAGCAGCACCCGCACCAGCTGCGGCATCGACAGCTCGCCGACCGCGTCCTGCCCGCCGGTCATCGCCGCCGCGCCGTTGCGCAGCAGGCGGAACGTCACGTGCGCTCCCGCGGCGACGGCCGCGCGGACCATGAGGCTGCCGGAGTGGTGGAAGGTGCCGTCGCCCATGTTCTGCACCCAGTGCGCGGCCTTCGCCGGATCGGCGAACGGCTCGGTGCCGAGCCAGTGCGCGCCCTCGCCGCCCATCTGCGTGATGCCCGTGACCTCGCCGACCTGGGCCTCCGGCATGAGCATGACCATCGTGTGGCAGCCGATGCCGGCGCCGACGAGCGAGCCCTCGGGCGCGGTCGTCGTCGAGGTGTTGTGCGGGCAGCCGGAGCAGAAGTACGGGTTGCGCGTCGCGCCCGCGAGCGGGAGGTCGATACGGGTGCGCCGCTCCCGACGACTGGTCTCCCACGCCTCGACGCCCGGGATGCCGGTCAGACGCGACGCCAGCCCGAGGGCCACCGCGTCCGGGTCGAGGTCGCCGTGCTCGGCGAACAGCGGACGACCGTCCGGCCCGCGCTTGCCGTGCACCGCCGGCGCCCCGGTCCGCCCGTAGAGCCGGTCCTTGATCTGGGTCTCCAGGAACGCCCGCTTCTCCTCGACGACGACGATCTCGTCCAGGCCGTCGGCGAAGCGGTCGACGACGCCGTCCTCCAGCGGCCAGGGCATGCCGACGCGCAGCAGGCGCACCCCGCGGCGGGCGAGCTCGCGGTCGTCCAGCCCCAGGGTCGTGAGGGCCTGACGGAGGTCGAGCCAGGACTTGCCGGCCGCGACGATCCCGATCCTCGCCGGGCCGGACCCGACGATCGTGTTCAGCCCGTTCGCGGCCGCGTACCGGCGGGCGACGACGAGCCGCTTCGCGTGCAGGTCGCGCTCGAGCGGGGCGAGGCGGGGACCGAGGAGCTTCGCGTGCGGCTCGTGCCGGAACGGCCGGCCGTCGAACGTGACGTCGGGGAGGACCGGGAGGACGCGGTCCGGCGCGACGACGGCGGTGCCGGACCCGTCGGCGACGGCGGTGACCATCTTGAACCCGACCCAGAGCCCGGAGACGCGGGAGAGCTCCACCGCGTGCCGGCCGAGGTCGAGGACGTCCTGCACGTCGGCCGGGTAGAGGACCGGCAGCGCCATGTCGGCGAGGGCGGCCTCGGAGGCGCAGGGGACCGACGAGGACTTCGCGGCCGGGTCGTCACCGACGATCGCCAGGGCACCGCCGTACCGCGAGGTCCCGGAGAGATTGGCGTGCCGCAGCGCGTCGGTGGCGCGGTCGAGGCCGGGCGCCTTGCCGTACCAGTAGCCGGTGATGCCGTCCGCGACGTCCTCGCGCAGCGCGCCGGTCGACGGCGCGAGCTGGCCGCCCTGCACGGCGGTCAGCGCGATCTCCTCGTTCAGCCCGGGCGCGAACACGACACCGTGGGCGTCGAGCAGCTCACGCTGCCGGGCGAGCTCGAGGTCGTAGCCCGCGAGCGGCGAGCCCTCGTACCCCGAGACGTAGCCCCCGGTGTGCAGGCCGGCCGCGGCGTCGGCCCGGCGCTGGTCCATCGGCAGGCGTACGAGGGCCTGGACCCCGGTCAGCTGCACGGTGCCGTCGGTCTCGGTGTACCGGTCGCGCAGGGTGAACGGACGGGCGGCGGGGGCCTGCGGCGCCACGCGGGGTGCGGGGCGGGCGGGAAGGTCGAGGGTCATGGTGGCGACCTCCGATCGGGGCGGGACGGGACCCGCCGTCGGGATCGCCGGCGCCGGTCCGCCCGGGTGTTCGTGCTCGGATGGTCCGAGAAGCTAGCCACCTACTCGCCAGTGGTCCAAGCGATCCGGAATGATCTGAGCCGTTGGTACAGTTCAGTGCGATCGACGACGGCCACGGGCGGACCGTTGGACCAGCCGGGAGACGCGGATGACCCTGGACGACCTCGACCGCGCGCTGCTCCTCGCGCTGCTGGAACGCCCCCGCGTGGGCCTGCGGGAGCACGCCCGCTCCCTGGGCGTCGCCCGCGGCACCGTCCAGGCCCGCTTCGAGCGGCTGCAGGAGGCGGGCGTCATCACCGGCTTCGCGCCCCGCGTCGCCCCGTCGGCGCTCGGGTACGGGGTCCTCGCGTTCGTCACGCTGCACATCGCGCAGGGCCGGCTCGACGCGGTGGCCGAGCACCTGGCGTCGATCCCGGAGGTGGTGGAGGCCCACTCGATCACCGGCGACGGCGACCTCTGGTGCCGGGTGGTCGCCCGCGACAACGCCCACCTCGAGCAGGTGATCCAAGGTGTGCTGGCCTCCCCCGGGGTGGAGCGGACGCAGTCGGAGATCTCGTTGACCGAGCGGGTTCCGGCCCGGGTCCTGCCCCTCGTGCGGGCCCTGCCGACGCGGCCGACGCGCCGGTGAGCGGACTCGTCCGTGTCATCGGCGTCACGTGTGCGGTCGCGGGGTATCGCAGCAGCAGGTGCACCCGAGGAGGACTCCCATGACCAGCCCCGAACTCCGTCCCGCCGCCCTCGACGAGACCGCCCTCGCCGACGTCCGCCGCCTCGAGGAGACCCTCGGGGCGCCGGTGGTGGCCTACGAGCCCGAGAGCCCCTACGCCGAGCTGTCCGACGACCAGCTCGCCGAGGTCCGGCGCGTCGAGTCCGCCCTCGGGGTCCGGCTGCTCGCCTACCGGCCCTGACGCCGGGCCCGCGTCACGCGGGGACGTCGGCCCGCGGCCGCGGTGCGGTGGCGGCCGCGACCGGGAGCATCACGGTCACCGGTGCGACCACGCCCGCCGGCACCGGCGGTCGTCGGGTCGGCCCGTCGGACCGCGGCACCGGGTGCGTCCCCGGGTCGGCCCCGGGGCACGCCTCCGGGCCCGCGGTGGCCGCCAGGGCGTCCGCGAGATCGTCGAGGTCCACGCCGAGCCCCGCGAGCAGGTCGGCCACCCGCCCGGTGCGGGCCACCGCGGCCGCGAGCTCGGCGGCAGTGACCGCGCGGCCCTCGCGGGCGGCGCAGTGGCCCGCCCGGTGCAGCACGGTCCGCGCCACCGAGCTCAGCGCCGGCCGCGCCGGGTCGCCGCCGGGGTCGTCGGCCGCCGTCCGGTCCGCGGGAGCGCCGTCGAGCGCGGCCAGCAGCACGGCCGGTCCGACCCCGCGCATCCCGAACACGCGTCCGACGTCGCCCCCGGCCCGCACCGCGGCCAGCGCCAGGTGCACCGTGTCCACCCAGTGGCGGCCCAGCGCCACCGCCTCCCGGCGGGCGCCCTCCAGCAGCCGGGTGACCTCGTCGTCGGTCGCGACGGGCTCCTCGATCCCCGCCTCCAGGCACCCGCGACCGAAGGCGTCGGCCCCGACGACGGCGCCCTGCCGGGCCGCGACACGGGGCCGCGGGGACGGGCGGCGGGACGGGGACACGACCCGGTGGGGAGCGGGCGCCCGGTCCGCCGCCCAGGCCGCCGCGAGGTCGTCGAAGATCGGTGTGACCGTCACGGCGTCGGCCCTCCCGGGTCTCCTCGATCACGGACGGTCCAGGTATAGCCGGGCCGGTGACGCGGATCGGGGACCCCGGCGCGCCTCCCGCACGGCAGGGTGATCCACCGATCGAGTGGTCCGACGGCATGCGGTCACCGGCACGCCCGGACTGGGCGAGGCGTCCCCGCGCGCCGCGCCGCACGGTCGGCCCAGCGTCGTCGCCGACCGCCGCCGCACGTCCCCCTGCAGGGTGCTCCGCCGGGGCCCGGACACACGTTCGGGTGGATGTCCGCCTCGTCGCGTGGGCAGCAGCCCCCTCGGCCGTCGCGCGTTCTCGTGTGTGACGCTGCCGTGAGTCCCACGGCGCGACGGACGGGAGGAGGCGAGCGGATGAGCACGGCCGGACGGCAGGACGCGCCCGCACCCGCCCCCGTCCGCTCCGCGCACACGCGAGCGGTCGTCGCCGCGCTGGCCGGGGTCGCCCCGCCCGCCCGCGACCGCGACGCGGGCGCCGAGGCGGCGGCCGTCGTCCGGTGGTCCGGCGCCCGGTACCGCCGCGGCACGCTCGCGGCCGACCTCGACACCCCCGAGGCGGCCTCCCGCCTCGTCTCGCTCCTCACCCGCCTCGGCGCCGACGACGGCACGGTCCACGGCGACGCGGCGCGGGACCGGTGGCGGGTGGACGTCGGCCCGGACACCTCGACCGGTGACCCGCTGGCGGTCCGGCTCGGCCTCGTCGACAGTCGGGGCCGCCCGCTGCCGACCCCGCCGGACTGGCTGACCGGCGGGTCGTTGCCCGGGGCGGTCGCCACGTGGCGCGGCGCCCTGCTCGCGCGGGGCGCGCTGGCCGACGGCGCGGTCACCCTGGACTGTCCCGCCCCGGCGGCCGCGCTCGCGCTCGCCGAGCTCGGCCTGCGGCTCGGCGTCCGGGCCCGTCGACAGGGCTCCGGGACGCGGTTGACGGTCGCGGAACCGACCGAGGTCGCCCTGCTCCTCACCACCTGCGGCGGGCGCGGCACCGCCGAGGTCGCGGGGGTCGCGCCGCCGGAGGACACCGACGGCCGCGCGTCCGCCAACGACGCGCGGGCCACCGTCGCCGCCTCCCGGGCGGGCGCGGCGGTCGCGGAGGCGTTCGCGACCCTGGAGCGGGCCGGCGTCGCGATCCCGGCCGGGCTCGCCGCGGCGGGTCGGCTGCGCCTCGCCCACCCCGACCTCGGTCTGCCCGAGCTCGCGACCCGGGCCGAGCCGCCGCTGTCGAAGGACGCGCTCGCCGGTCGGCTGCGCCGCCTGCTCACCCTCGCCGCCCGGCACCGCTGAGCGACCTCCGCCGCGCCCGCGCGACGATGGCGCCATGGTGGACACGGTGCGCGGCCCCGTCGACGCGGCGCAGCTCGGGACGACCCTCATGCACGAGCACGTCTTCGTCCTCACCCCGGACCTGCTCGCCAACTACGGCGCGGACTACTGGGACGAGGAGCTGCGCGTCGCGGACGCGATCACGAAGCTGCGCCGGCTCCGGGAGCTCGGGGTCGAGACCATCGTCGACCCGACGGTCGTCGGGCTCGGCCGCTACGTCCCGCGGGTGGCCCGGGTGAACGCCGAGGTCGACCTCAACATCGTCGTCGCCACGGGGCTCTACACGTTCGCCGAGCTGCCCCGCCAGCTGCAGAACCGCGGGCCGGGCACGCCGTTCGGCGGCGACGAGCCCCTGACCGCGATGTTCCTGCGCGACATCCGCGAGGGCATCGGCGGCACCGACGTGAAGGCCGCCCTGCTCAAGGGCGTCGTCGAGGAGATCGGGCTGACGCCGGACCAGCAGCGCGTCCACGCCGCGATCGCGACGGCGCACCGCGAGACCGGGGTGCCGATCACGGTGCACACCAACGCCGCGCACCGTACCGGCACGCTCGCGCTCGACTTCTACGCCGCCGCCGGCGTCGACCTGACGAAGGTCGTGGTCGGCCACGCGGGCGACTCCAACGACCTGGACTACCTGCGCTCGCTGGCCGACCGCGGCGCCACGCTGGGCTGCGACCGCTTCGGGCTGGACAAGTACAACACCACCGACCGGCGGGTCGCGACGATCGCCGCGCTGTGCGAAGAGGGCTACGCGGACCGGATCGCGCTGTCCCACGACGCGTCCTGCTACATCGACTTCTACGCCGGGGAGGAGACCCAGCGGGCCCTGCGGGCCGCCGCACCCAACTGGCACTACGAGCACATCAGCCGCGACGTGCTGCCCGCCCTGCGTGCCGCCGGGGTCACCGACGCCCAGATCACGACGATGATGGTGGACAACCCGCGGCGGTACTTCACATCTGAGTAGCCACGAGAAACTCAGCCCTCTACGCTCCTTCCATGGAGTGGACCGGAGCGCGCTACGCCGACCAGCCCGAGGTGTCCGCGGACACCTGGATCGCCGCCGCGCCCGAGCGGGTGTGGCCGCTCGTGGCCGAGCTCGAGCGGATGCCGGCGCGGAGCACCGAGCTCGTGTCGCTGTCGTGGCGCTCCGACGGTCCGGCCGCGGGCGCCCGCTTCGTCGGGCACAACGCGCACCCCTCGCTGGGCACCTGGTCGGTCGAGGGCACCGTCGTGGAGTGCGAGGCGCCGACGCGCTTCGCCTGGGAGATGGACGGCGAGGACGCGCCGTCGGCGCGGTGGAGCTTCGAGCTCGTTCCCGACGACGGCGGCACGCGGCTGATCCAGCGGGCCCGCATGGGCCCGGGCCGGTCCGGGCTGAGCCGCGCGATCGACGCCATGCCGGACAAGGAGCAGAAGATCGTCTTCGTGCGGCTCCGCGAGTTCGAGGCCGCGATCACCCACACCCTGGAGTCGATCCGCGCCGAGGCGGAGGCCGCCGGATGAGGACGGCCACGACCGTCGAGGCGTCCTCCGACCCCGAGCTCGCCACCTTCGTCGTCGAGGCCGAGAACCTGGGGCTCGACGAGTGCTGGGTGGCCGAGGCCTGGGGCAGCGACGCGGTGTCGACGCTCGGGTTCCTCGCGGCGCGCACGCGACGGATGCGGCTCGGCAGCGGGGTGATCCCGCTCGGCACCCGGTCCCCGGTCGCGATCGCACAGGCCGCGCTCACGCTCGCGGAGCTCTCGGGCGGCCGCTTCTCCCTCGGCCTCGGGGCTTCCGGACCGCAGGTCCTCGAGGGCCTGCACGGCGTGCCCTTCGACCGTCCGCGGACCCGGATGCGCGAGACGATCGCGGTGGTCCGCCAGGTGTTCGCGGGCGAGAAGGTGCAGTTCGCGGGACGCTCGATCACGATCCCGCGGCCCGACGGCGAGGGCCGCCCGATGCGGCTCTCGACGCGCGCGAACCCCGACATCCCGGTCTACGTCGCCTCGCTCTCGCCGCGCATGCTCGCCCTGACCGGGGAGGTCGCGGACGGCTGGCTCGGCACCAGCTTCGTCCCCGAGGGCGCCGCGGCCTACCTCGAGCACCTCGACGCCGGGCTCGCGGCGGCCGGGCGCGAGCGGCGGGACCTGACCGTCTGCCAGGGGGCCGAGGTCGCCTTCGCCGACGACGAGGACGAGCTCGCGGGCATGATCGCCGCGCGGCGGAAGGGGCTCGCCTTCTCGCTCGGCGGCATGGGCACGGCGAGCACGAACTTCTACCACGACGCCTACGCCCGTCAGGGCTTCGCCGACGTCGCCGTGGCCGTGCGCGACCGGTGGCAGGCGGGCGACCGGGACGGCGCCGCCGAGCTGGTCCCCGACGCGATGGTGCTGGCCACGACGCTGATCGGCACCGAGGACAGGGTCCGCGAGCGCCTGCGGGTGTGGTCCGACGCGGGCGTCGACACGGTCCGGCTCTACCCGGCCGGCGACACCCTCGACGAGCGCCTCACCACGCTCGGCCGCGCGATCGACCTCGTCCGCGGTCTCCGGCCGCCTCACCACATCGCGGCCGCGACGTCGACCGCGTAACCCCCGTCGCCGGTCGGGACCAGCGGGGTCCCCTCCGGACGGAAGCGCTCGTACGCGGTGGCCTCGACCCCGGGCGCGGGACGACCGCCCGCCGTGACGACCCGCCACCACGGCACGTCGTGGCCGTCCGTGCGCAGCACGTGTCCCACGCTGCGCGCGCTCGCGCCCTCGACGACGTCGGCGATCGCGCCGTAGGTGGTCGCCCGCCCCGGCGGGACCGACCCGACGATCGCGAGGATCTGCTCCGTCGTGCTCATGACGACTCCTCCTGCTCCACGAGGTGGAAGGTGTCGCGGCCGTGGGGTCGCCCGTGATCAGCCGACCCGGAAGACCGGCCACCCGATCTCGGTGCGCCAGGCGGCCGGGTCGGGGTCGTCCCGCGGCCCGACGAGGTAGCGCTCCCGCACCGGCCCGGCCACCGCCATCGCGTTCTCCACGACCCAGGTCCCGAGCTGGCCGTACGTGACCTCGATGCCGTCGTGCTCGCCGACGTGCGTGGTGACGGCCAGTTCCACCGGCGGCAGGTCCGCGGGGTGCACGCGTCCGGTGCGCGGCGGCGCCGCGGTCGGCAGGTACAGGAGGGCGTGGCCGCGCTCCTGCTGGAAGAGGGCGTTCTCGTAGGTGCCGCCGAGGGGCCCGGCCGCGGCGAGGCCGACGGCCGCGTCCAGCTCGGCGACGGCGCCGGCGAACCAGCTCTCCACCTCGTGGTGCGCGAGGACGCCCTCCACCGCCGCGACCGTCCGGCCGGGCTCGGCGCGCAGCTCGACGTCGAGCGGCGCGGGGTCGGGCCGGAGCAGGCGGCGGAGCGAGACGACCGCGGCCCGCGTCCGCGCGAGCTCGTCCTCGAGGCGCCCCAGGTGGTCGGCGACCAGCGTCGCCCGGACCTCCGGGTCGGGGGTCCGCAGGATCCGCCGGACGTCGCCCAGGGGGACGTCGAGCTCCCGCAGCCGCTGGATGACCTGCGCGGTCGGGATCTGCTCCACCGCGTAGTAGCGGTAGCCGGTGGCCTCGTCGACCACGGCGGGCTCGAGCAGGCTCGCCTCGTGGTAGCGGCGCAGCGTCCGCACGCTCAGGTGGGTCAGCTGCGAGAACTCCCCGATGGTCAGCACTCCTGCAGCCTGGACCCTCTCCCCGGGGGAGAGTCCACGCCTCGACCCTCCCGCCTCGCGAGGCCACACGGTGGGCCCATGACCGAGAACATCGCCCTGCGCTCCGACTCGCTCCCGAGAACCGTCCGCGACTTCATGGCCGCCCACGTCGCCGGTGACGACGACGACGCCGATCGGCGCCCGCCGCGTCGACGACACCCACGCGGTGGTCACCGTCCGGCTCGAGGGCACGTTCCCAGGTGGCGTCGCCGAGCTCGACTACCGGTTCGCGCTGCGGGACGACCTCGTGGCCGAGCTCGTCATCGCCGGCCACGAGTCCTGAGGGGACGACCCATGGGCAACGATCGTGATCGCCTCGACGGGCGCCCGGCGGCTTCGCGGTGATCACCGACGACCAGTGGCTCGCCGAGCTGGACCTCAACCTCCTCGGCGCGGTCCGGCTCGACCGGGCGCTCCTCCCGGCCATGCTCGAGGCCGGGTCGGGCGTCGTCGTGCACACCACCTCGATCCAACGGGAACTGCCGCAGTACGACGCGTCCCTGGCGTACGCGGCGGCGAAGGCGGCCCTGCGCACGTACAGCAAGGGGCTGGCGAACGAGCTCGCCCCGCGGGGATCCGGGTCGACGCCGTCAGCCCCGGCGGGATCGAGACCGAGGCCTACGAGCAGTTCGTGGACCGGATCGCCGAGGGCAACGCCATCACCCGCGACGCGGCGAAGCAGCAGATCCTCGACTCCCTGGGGGGCGTGCCCCTCGGTCGGTTCGCGCGGCCCGAGGAGATCGCAGACCTGGTCGGCTTCCTGGTCTCCGATCGCGCCACGGCGATCGTCGGCGCGGAGTACGTCATCGACGGCGGCACCGTCCCGACGGTCTGACCCTTGTCGCGTCGACGACCGATGCGTTGAGGTGGGCCCATGGGGCTCTGGGACAGCGGCGGGCTGGCGCCGCGCGAGCAGTTCGCCTTCTGGCACGAGGTCATCTGCCAGGCCTTCGTCCCGCTCACGCCGCACCGCACCCTCGCCGAGGACGGCTTCGCCGCGACCGTCGAGACCCGCACACTCGCCGGCGTCAACCGGGCCCGCATCCGGTCGCGGCCGCAGCGGACCGACCACGGCCCCCGCGAGGTCGCCCGGACCGACGCCGGCTTCTACTTCGTCAACCTGCAGCTGCGCGGACGGTGCGCGACGACCGTCCGGGGGCGGACCGAGGTGGTGGAGGAGGGCCAGTTCGTGGTGGTCGACACCGCGGAGCCGTACTTCTTCGACTTCGACCGGCCGTGGCAGATGGTGTCCTACCGCGTACCCCACCACCTGCTCGCGCAGCCCTTGGCCGGTCGGCGTCCGGCCCTCGGACGCCCGATCGGCGCCGAGGGCGCCGGCACGGTCGTGCGCACCCTCATGACGACGTTGTGGTCAGTCGACGAGGACGCTGCAGGCGGCGACGACCTGGTGCGTTCCTTCACCAGCGCCGTCGCGGCCGCCACCGCGGCGCCCGACGAGCGGGTCGGGCTGACCCGCTCGGCCGTGCTCGCCCACGTCCAGGCACACCTCGGCGGGGACCTCGGGGTGAGTGCGGTCTGCCGCCGGTTCGCCGTCTCGCCGCGCACGCTGCACAACCTGTTCGCCGACGGCGACGAGTCCTACGCCGCGACCGTGCGCCGGCTGCGGCTGGACCGGTGCGCGGCGATGCTGCGCGACCCGGGCACCACCGCGACGGTGACGGCGCTCGCCGCCGCGCACGGCTTCGACGACCCGACCTCGTTCACCCGCGCCTTCCGTCGCCGGTTCGGTGTCTCCCCGCGGGAGGTGCGGGCGGCGGCGCGGGACTGAACCTGCACCGTCCTGCACCGACCTGCACGGACGGCACGGTCGCCGTGCACGGAACGCCGAGACCGTGCGTACCCCGGGGGCCAGGCTGCGCAGGAGGAGCCGAGGTCGAGGAGGCCGCCGTGGTCGTGTCGTTCCAGTTGAGCCCGGAGCAGGAGCAGCTCAAGGTGGGGGCTCGGGCGTTCGCCGAGGAACACCTGCGTGACCTCGCGGCGGCCGTGCGCGCCGAGCCCGACCCCCTGACCCGGGCCCTGCTCGCCCGGCCCGCGTTCGAGAAGGCCGTCGGCGCCGGTTTCCTCAAGGGCCTCATCCCGACCGCGGTCGGCGGGGCGGCCGGCAGCGGCGTCGACGCCGCGATCTTCGTCGAGGAGTGGGCGACCCAGAGCCCCGACTTCACCATCTCCTTCGCGGGCCCGTTGATCGCGCTCATGCCGGTCTACGAGGTCGGCACGCCGGAGCAGGTGCAGCGGTTCGTCGCACCGTTCCTCGCCGACTCCGGGGCGCCCCTGGCCGCGATGGCGTTCAGCGAGCCCGGCGGGAGCGCCAACTTCGACGCCGAGGCCCCGGCGGCGGGGACCACCACGACGGCCGTCCCCGACGGCGACCACTACGTCGTCAACGGCACCAAGGCCTGGGCCTCGCACCTCTCCGGCTGGGACGGCGACGGCCCCGACCTCATGACGATCGTCTGCCGCGCCCCCGGGGGTGTGTCCCTCCTCGTCGCCGAGCGGGAGCATCTCGCCGGCCACCTCGAGGTCGAGGAGCACTACGACCTCCCCGGGCTCCGCGGCTGCCTCACCTCGCGCGTGCGGTTGCGCGACGTCCGCGTCCCGCGCGCGAACCTGCTCGGCGCGGAGGGGCAGGGGGTCGCCCTCACCCGGAACGCCTTCCTGCCGAGCGGCGCCTCGATCGGCATCTTCGCCGTCGCGGCGATGCGCGGGGCCTTCGAGCTCGCCCACCGCTTCGCGACCACCGAGACTCGCGGTGGAGCGGAGCCGATCATCGCCCACCAGGCGGTCGCGGATGCACTGTCGGACGCGAAGGGCCGCATCGAGGCCGTCCGCCTGCTGTCCTGGCGTGCCCTCGACGCCGTGATGTCACAGCACCCGAGCGCCCTCGAACTCGGGCTCCACGCGAAGGTCCTCGGCTCCGAGACCGCCGTCGAGGTCGTCCAACGCCTCATGCAGGTCGTCGGGGTCACCGCCTACGACGAGCGGTTCCCCCTCGCGGAGTACCTGCAGGAGGCCCTGGCCTACCCGCTCATCGAGGGCAGCAACATCGGCGTCCGCCGCCGTCAGCTCCAGGCGCTGCTCCGGACGCCGGGCTACGACCCGCTCGCCGCCTCTGGGATGAGCTGAGCTACCCGGGCCCGACGAGCACGACGTCGAGGCGGCGCGGCCCGTGCACGCCCTCGACGCGGTCCAGCTCGATGTCGCTCGTCGCCGAGGGCCCGGACACGAACGTCAACGGCGACGACGGGTCCAGCCGGGCGATCGCCTCCGGCACCGAGCACACGACGTCGGCCGCGCGGATCACGCACACGTGGTGGTCGGGGACGAGCGTGATCGCGCGTCGACCCTGGTCGGAGGCCGCGGACGCGAGGACGAAGGTCCCGGTGTCGGCGATCGCCACGGCGGCGCCGGTGACCACCGCGTCCACCGCGTCGAGCTCGTCGACCGCCAGCGGCGGGCCGTCGGTGCGGACCTGGCCCGCATACCCGCGGAGCCAGTCGCCCGGCAGCCCCGCCGGGACGACGATGCTGCGCGCCTCGCCCAGGACCCCGACGACCGCGCCGGCGATCTCGGCCTCCGAGGCCACGCGGTGCACCGTGGCCTTGTAGTCGGTCAGCGTCTCGTCGAGCCGTTCCAGCACCGCCGCGCTGCCCGGGTCGAGCCGACCCGTCGTCGCGAAGTCGCGGGTGACGACGACGGGTGTGGCCGGGTTGCCGGCGTCCCGCGCGGTGCGCAGCCGGGCGAGGACCTCCTCACGCGCGTTCACGAGTGCGTCCTCTCCCACCACTGCCGGAACGTCTCGGCCGGCGGCGCCGGGAGGTCGCGGGCGTTCGTCCACCCCGACATCGGCCACGGCAGACCGGTGATCCGGCCCTTCCGACCGGCGAGGACACGCCCCAGCCCGAGGGCCTTCTCGGCGAGCTTGAACCGGCCCGGCGTCGTCATGGCGATCGCCGCGGCCTGCATCGTCAGGTCCTGCCCCGTCGGGCGCGTGTGCGCCGCCACGGCCGCCGCGCGCTGCTGCACGAGCAGGTGCGGGATGTCGATGCGCACCGGGCACGCGTCGAAGCACGCCCCGCAGAGCGACGAGGCGTAGGGCAGCGAGGCGTTCACGTCGTCCGGCCCGGAGATGCCCGTGAGCTGCGGGGAGAGCACCGCACCGATCGGTCCGGGGTAGATCGAGCCGTAGGCGTGGCCGCCGGTCCGCTCGTACACCGGGCAGACGTTGAGGCACGCCGAGCACCGGATGCAGTGCAGCGCCTGGCGCCCGTCGGGCGAGGCCAGCACGTTCGAGCGGCCGTTGTCGAGCAGCACGAGGTGGAAGGTCTGCGGCCCGTCGCCGGGCGTCACACCGGTCCAGGTCGACGTGTACGGGTTCATCCGCTCGCCGGTCGAGCTGCGCGGCAGCAGCTGGAGGAACACCTCGAGGTCGCGCCAGGTCGGCACCACCTTCTCCACGCCCATCACCGTGATCAGCGTGTCGGGCAGCGTCAGGCACATCCGCCCGTTGCCCTCGGACTCGACGACCGAGAGCGTGCCCGTCTCGGCCACGGCGAAGTTCACGCCCGAGATGCCCACCCTCGCCGTCAGGAACTTGCGCCGCAGGTGGGCGCGGGCCGCCATCGCGAGCCGCCGGGGCTCGTCGGTGAGCGACGGGTCCACCCCGGGCATCTCGCGCAGGAAGATCTCGCGGATCTCGGCCCGGTTGCGGTGGATGGCGGGGACGAGGAAGTGCGAGGGCCGGTCGTGCGAGAGCTGCACGATGAGCTCGGCCAGGTCGGTCTCGAACGCCGCCACCCCGGCGGCCTCGAGGGCCTCGTTGAGCCCGGTCTCCTGGGTGGCCATCGACTTGACCTTGACGACCTCGTCGGCCCCGGTGCCGCGCACGAGGTCGACGACGATGCGGTTGGCCTCCTCGGCGTCGCGGGCCCAGTGGACCGTCCCGCCGCGCCCGGTCACCTGCTCCTCGAGCTGCACGAGCAGCTCCGGCAGGCGCGCCATGGTGTCGGCCTTGAGGGACTCGCCCGCGCGGCGGAGCTCCTCCCAGTCGTCGACCTCGCCGACGACGGCGGCCCGCTTCGCCCGGATCGTGCGGGTCGCGTGGCCGAGGTTGCGCCGCAGCTGGGTGTCGGCGAGCGCGCGGTGCGCGGCCCGCGGGAAGGACTCGGTGCCGCGGAGGTGACCGTGCGGGTCGGACGCGACGGTGGGCATGCCCAGCTCGACCGCGGTCATCGCGAGGCCTCCTCGAAGACGATGTCGGTCGAGGCAGGGACAGCGGAGTCGCGGTCGGTCGACGCGAGGATCTCGGCCAGGTGCACGGTGCGGACCCCGGAGCGCAGCCGCGAGAGGCCGCCGCCGATGTGCATGAGGCACGACGAGTCGCCGGCCGTGCACACCTCGGCGCGCGACGAGAGCACGTTGGCCATCTTGTCCGCGAGCATCGCCGTCGAGGTCTCCGCGTTCTTCACCGCGAACGTCCCGCCGAACCCGCAGCACACCTCGGCCTCGGGCAGCTCGACGAGCTGGAGGCCGCGCACGTTCCGCAGCAGCTGCAGCGGCTTGTCGGCGACCCGCAGCATCCGCAGCGAGTGACACGTCGGGTGGTAGGTGACGCGGTGCGGGTAGTAGGCGCCGACGTCGGTCACCCCGAGCACGTCGACGAGCAGCTCGGAGAGCTCGTAGGTGCGCGCCGCGCCCTCCTCGGCGGCGCGCGCGAGCCCCTCGTCGCCGGCCCGCCGCGCGACCATCGCGTGCTGGTGGCGCACGCACCCCACGCAGGAGCCCGACGGCGCCACGATCGCGTCCACCCCGTCGTCGAGGGCCCGCCCGAACACCTCGACGTGGTGGCGCACCACCGGCAGCGCCGCGTCCAGGTAGCCCGTGTTGACGTGCATCTGGCCGCAGCAGGTCTGGTCGGCCGGGAAGACGACCTGGTGACCGAGCCGTTCGAGCAGCTGCACCGTCGCGATCGGCGCCTGCGGGAACATCGCGTCCCCGAGGCAGGTCGCGACGACGGCGATCCGCATGGGCGGTCCCCTCGACGTCGGAGTGGTGGTGTTCCGAGTCTGCCCGCTCGCGCGGAGCGGCGCTCACCGTCACCACCGGACCGCGACGCCGCCCACACGTGTGGTTACCCCGTCACGCTCCGCTTGCAGTAGTCGGCGTTCCGACTACTGCACTCCGCCCTGACCGGTTCCGTCGTCACCCACCGTCGCGGACAATCCGGCGTATGTCCGACGGCCTGCACCCGCGTGCGGGACGGGCCCGTGCGACCCGTCGTCAGGGATCCTGACGATGCCCGGGCGGCTGCGGGCGGCGGGGGGCGAGGAGGTCGAGGCGGCACGCGACCCGATGGTCGCGGGGCTGCCGGGTGCGGTGGCGCTCCTCGCGGCGCACCGCGCCGACCCCCGCGCGCCGCTCGCGGCCGCCGTCGTCGGGCCGGGCGGATCGGGGAAGAGCGCCGTGATCTCCGCGCTCGTCCGCTCGGCCCGACGACGAGGGGTGACGACCCGGCGCATCCGCTCCGGCGACACCGTGCCGTTCCCCTCCGACGAGGACGCCCTGCTGCTCGTCGACGACGCGCACACCCTGGACGAGGCGACGCTCGCCGAGCTGACCGACGTCGCCGACGACCCGGACGCCCGCCTCGTCGTCACCGCCCGCCCGTGGCCCTGCCCGCGCGCGCTCTCGACCCTGTGGCTCGCGCTCGGCCGCGAGCGTGCGCCCGTGACGCTCGAGCCGCTGACGGCGGCCGGGACGGGCGACCGCGCGTCGGCCGTGCTCGGTTCGCGGTGCCCCCCGACCCTGGCGACGACGTTGCGGCGGCTCTCCGGGGGATCGCCCGCCGTGGTCGACCGGCTCGTCACCCAGATCCGCGACGGCGGCCCCCGCGGGGTGTCGGCCGCGGCCGAGCGGGGCTCGCAGGAGATCCCGCCCGGCGTGCTCGACCTGCTGCGCCACGAGGTCGGCGGGCTCGACGACGGCACGCGGCGGCTGCTCCTCGCCCTCGCCGTGGGGGCGCCGCGCGTGCCCGCCGCCCTCGCGGACGTCCTGGGGGTCGACCGCACCACCCTCGAGGACCGGCGGGAGCGCGCCCGGGCCAGCGGCCTGCTGCTGCCGGCGCCCGACGCCCCGCCCGAGCTCGGCGCCCCGGTGGAGACGGTGCCGCCGCTGGCCCGGCGCAGCCTCGTCCGGCTGGCCGCGGCCGACGAACGGCTCGACCTCGAGCGCCGCATCGCCGAGCAGGCGCTCGCGCGCGGTGCTTCGGTCCTCGGGCCGGCGCGGCGGTTGCTCGGGTCCGGCCTGCGCGGCGGGGACCTGCCGCGGGTGTTCACCGTCGCCGGGGACGAGGCCCTCGCGTCGGCCCCGCACCTCGCCGGGGCCCTGTACGCCGACGCGGTGGCCGCGGGCGCGCCTCCGGAGTCGGTGGTGCTGCGCCGCGCCGAGGCGGCCGCGCTCGCGGGCGACCTCGACACGGCCCTCCGCCTGGCCGATCCCCTCACGGCGAGTCGCGTGGAGGAGGAGCGGGCGCGCGCCGTCACCGTGGTCGCCACCGTGATGGCGCACCGCGGCACCGGCCGACGGGCCGCCGCGATGCTCGACGCGGAGCCGGGCCTGCGGGCCCTGGCCGCGCCGGGCCTCGTCGGGAACGGGGACCGGGAGCGGGCCGACGTCCTGCCCGAGGCCGGCACGACGATCGGGTCGACCACCGTGCGGTCCGCGGTCGCGCTGACCGCCGAGGGCGTCCTCACCTCCCTGCGCACCGACCCCGGCGCGGCCTCGGCCGCCCTCTCGGAGCTGACCCGCGCGGCGTCGCTGCTCGAGCCGCTCGGGTCGGGGGTCCTGCTGCCCGACTCGCCGTCGGCGCTGGCCGCCCTCGTCGCGCTGCACGCCGGGGAGGTCGACGTCGCGGAGTCGGTGCTGCGCCGCGCGATCGAGACCACCCCGGGCGGACCCGCCCTCGTGCCGCGGCACCGGCTGCTGCTGGCGTGGGTGGCGATGGTGCGCGGCGACGTGGCCGCGGTGCGCGAGCAGGTCGCCGCCGCCCGCGCGGACCGGACGTTGGAGCCGCGCGACGAGCTGCCGGCCGCGGTCCTGGAGATCGCCGTGGCGCGCCGGACCGGCGACTCGGCGGGCCTCAAGGCGGGGTGGAGCCGGGCCCGCGAGGCGCTCGTGCGCCACCCGGTCGACCTGTTCGTGCTCCTCCCCCTCGGCGAGCTGCTCGTGGGGGCGGCGCGGCTGCGGGAGCGGTCGGCGGTGCGGGTGGCGTGGGACGCGGCCGACGCGCTGCTCACCGCGCTCGGCGACCCGCCGCTGTGGCGGGCGACCACCAGTTGGTACGCCCTGACGGCCGCCGTCACCGCGGAGGACGTCCCCGAGGCGGAGCGGCAGCTCGCGGCGTTGCAGGGGGTGGCGCACTCGTCGGTGCTGGCCGGTGCCCTGACGCGGTGCGCCGAGGTGTGGCTCGCGGCGTTGGCCGGGGAGGTCGACCCGGCGACGGTGGAGAACGCGGCACGCGGTCTGCACCGGCTCGGCTGGACGTGGGACGGCGCGCGGCTCGCCGGCGAGGCCGCCATCCGCACGCGCGACCGGCGCGCCATGGCGACCCTCCTGGCCTGCGCCCGCTCCCTCGCGGACGCGGGCCGGCCGGCGGCCGACGGCGGAGACCCCGTCCCGACGTCGGGTCTGGTCGCCGAGCCCGGGGAGGTCTCGCTCTCCGAGCGCGAGCGGGAGGTCGCGCGGCTCGTGCTCGCCGGGCTCACGCACAAGCAGATCGGGGCGCAGCTCTACATCTCGGCGAAGACCGTCGAGCACCACGTCGCCCGCATCCGCCAACGGCTGGGGTCGACGAGCCGCGGCGAACTGTTCGCCCGGTTGCGGGAGTTGGTGGGCGGTCCGGGGTAGAGATCGCCCATGAGTGGACGACTCGACGGACGCCGCGTGCTCGTGACCCACGCGGACCGCTACATGGGGCCGCCCGTGGTGGAGCTGTTCCGCGCCGAGGGGGCGGAGGTGCTCGACTCGACCGACGACCTCACGGTGGCCGGCGACGCCGACCGGCTCGTGGCGCAGGCCGGGCCGATCGACGTCCTGGTCGCGAACTTCGCCGGGCCGCGCTCGACGATGCCGGTGACCTCGATGCTCGTGGATCCGACGGCGTTCACCGACGACGCGTTCCAGGGCTACCTCGACGAACTGGTGTGGCCGCTCGTGCGGGTGGTGCGCGCCGTGCTGCCGCAGATGATCGAGCGGCGGGCCGGCAAGATCGTCGCGGCGACGAGCGCGTCGCCGGTGCGGGCGATCCCGGGACTGTCGATCTACTCCGCGGCCCGCGGGGCGCAGAACGCGTTCCTGCAGGTGGTGGGCGCGGAGGCGGCTCCGCACGGCGTGCAGGTCAACGCCTTCGGGCCGGCGCACATCGAGAACAACATGTACTACACCGACGAGATGCTGGCCGACCCCGCGGTGCGGGAGTCGTTCGAGTCGCAGATCCCGGCCGGGCGGCTCGGGAAGGGCCACGAGGCGGCGGAGCTGGCACTGGCCCTCGCGACGGGGGCGAGCGACTTCCTCGCCGGCCAGCTGATCCCGATCTCGGGTGGCTGGGCGACCTGAGGGGGACGCGTCCCGGGCCCGACCCCCGTCAGGCCCGGGACGCAGGAACGGGACGGGATCAGGACGCCGCCGAGCCCACCCCGGCCGGCACCGGGAGCGGACCGGAGGAGACGCGCGGGGCCGGGAACGGCCCGTCGTCGGAAAGGGCCTCGACGGCGGCTCCCCGGGCGAACTCGAGCGTCGTCGGTGCGAAGCCGAGGAGGCGCTGGAAGTGGCGCAGCCCGGCGTCGAGCCAGAGCGCGGTGTCGACGGCGAGGTGCCGCACGCCGCGCTCGATCAGCGCCTCGACGAGGTGCGCCGAGAGCAGGTAGCGGGCGGGGCCGGCCTCGCGGTCGGGCGCGGAGAGCATCAGGTCGAGGCGCGCGAAGGTGCCGTCGACGGAGGTGAGGGCGATGACCTCCGTCGCGTCGTCGGCGTCGCGCGCCACCCACGCCTGCACCACGCCGGCGACGAGGTCGCCGCGCACCTCGGGCAGCAGGTCCTCCTCCTCGCGGGCACGCAGCAGGGCGGCGAGCCGGACCTCGGCCTCCACCCGGCCCATCCGACGGCAGGTCACGCCGGCCTCGCGGGCCCGGCGGCTGTTCGTCCGCAGGGCCTGCTTCGAGCGCCCGCGCAGGTAGTCCTCGACCGACCCGGGCAGCGCGAGCACCGACACCGCGAGACGCCGCGGCACGCCGGAGCGCGACCCGTCGTACTTGGCCGCCATCCGGTCCCCCGTGGCGGAGTCCGAGCAGGTCACCGTCAGCTGCGGCAGCTCGGCCAGCGCCGGCACCCGCTCACGCACCGCCGGGACCGCGCAGGCCACGGTGACCGCCGTACGCCGCACCCGGCCCTGCACCCGGTGCCGGCGCTGCAGGGCCTCGCCGAGACGCACGAACTCCGGATCCGCCAGCCCGCCCACAGTGCCTCCGTTGTCCGAGGGGCCGCCCGGCCGGGGAGACGATCCGGCCGCGCGCTGTCCACCACCGACAACGGCGCGTCCGTATGGCGCTCCTGATACTCCGATCGGTGCACTGACTCTGCGTCCGTAAGCACCACTCGTTCGAGTGTCAGGTGCTCGTGAGCGACACCAGCATGCCCTCGATGCTTCGCACGACGACGCCGCACGCGTCGGTCGTCGTCCGGTCCGACAACGGCGAGGTCGCCCGCCTGCGCCACCGCTGCAGGGCCTCGACGGCCGCGGCCCGGGCCGTGGCCGCGTCGGCCTCCGGGTCGAGCCCCAGGCGCACCGCGGTCCGCGTCCCGGCGCCCCCGACGAGGCGCTCGGCCTCGTCCCGCACCTCGGGCGGCAGGCCCACCGCCCGCGAGCGCAGCGCCGCCAGCAGCCGGAGCTCGGCGAACTCGTGGCCGCTCGCGAACACCCGCTCGACCTCGGTCGCCAACGCCGTCGCCGCGGGCCGCGGCTCGCGCCGCAGCACCAGCTCGACGGCGAGCAGCGCCGACCGGGCCTTCAAGAGGTCCCGCCGCTCGGCGAACTGGGTCGCCAGCACCTCCCGCAGCTCGTCGAGACCGCTGCGCCGCACCAGTTCGGCGGCCAGGGCGGCCGCGTCCGGGGGCGCCCCCGCGTCGGTCCCCTGACGGAGCAGGGCGAGCGACGTCCGGATGCCGAACAGCCCGAGCCGGCCGAGCAGGGCCGCCCGGCCCGCGCCGCCGACGTCGTCGGGCAGGGCCGCGACCACCGAGGGCGGGGGCGCGACGAAGCGGTCGGCCGACAGCAGCATCGCCTCGGTGACGTCGGGATCGACCCCGGCGAGCGCACGCAGCGCGAGGTACTCGTCCTGCCGCAGGGTCCGTCCGGTCAGCGCGAGGAGCCCGGCCACGGCGACGACGGTCTGGCAGAGGGTCGAGAGCTTCTCGTCGGTGCGGTACCGACCCGCGATCCGCCGCGCGGAGATCAGCGCGTCGAGCCGGCCGGACCCGATCTCGTCGGCCCGGGACAGGACGGCGACCGTGTTCACCGGGGTCGCGCGGGCGACGTGCCGGTCGTGGAACGACTCGAGGAACCGGGCGTCGGCCGCGTGCAGGTGGCGCATCAGGTAGAGCACGGCGTCGGCCTGCCCCGGCGCGTCCTCGGGGGTGAGGAACTCCCCCGCCCGGCCCGCCGCGTCGACGGTCAGCGAGGCGATGCCGGGCGTGTCGATCAGCGCGGTCGTCCGCAGTCCCGCCGACGGCCAGTCCACCATCAGCCGGTCGACGGTCTCGGGGTCGGTGCCGTCGAGGTCGATGACGAGACCGCCGTGCTCGTCGCGGTGGGTGCGCAGCGGGCGCGGCTCCCCGCGCCGCGGGTGCAGGACGATCCGCGGGCTGGGGCCGTCGGAGTACCAGGTGACGACCCGCGTGCACTCCCCCGCGTCGGTCGCCGCGATCTCCTCCCCGACGAGGGCGTTGAGCAGCGTCGACTTGCCGGCCTTGACCTTCCCGGCGATCGCGAGGCGCAGCGGTTCGTCGAACCGGTCGAGGTGGTGCCGCAGCCAGCCGGCCGCCCGCGGGCTGTCCCCGTACTCGTCGAGGGCCGCCCGCAGCAGCGAGCGGGCCCGCGAGCCGAGGTTCTGTCGGGGCGCGGTCGTCGTCATCGCTGAGGGTCCCCCGCAACGAGCTCACGCGCCTGCGTCTCGAGGGCGGCCAACCGGCCGAGCTCCGCCTCGAGGTCCGCGATGCGTCGCTCCCGGTCGGTCGTGACCGTCCGGACGGCCTCCTGCGCCGACTTGACCGACTCCGCCATCGACGTGGTCAGTTCCTGGGCGAGTTCCTGGAAGTGGTCGCGCAGCGTGCGCTGGACGATGCGCAGCATGTCGCGCGAGTCCTTCCCGACCTGGAAGGACACGTCGTCGACGTGCTTGCGCACCGCGGTCTTGGCGTCGTTGCGACGCTTCGCGAGCAGGCGCGCCTTCTCCTCCTTGACGCCCTTCACCCCGAGGACGAGCGCGACGCCCCCGGAGATCGGGTTGATCATCGCGAGGCCGGCCAACGAGGTCGCCATGCCGGCCATGAGCATGCCGCCGTAGCCGCCGCGGATGCCGGTGAAGAGCTTCTGCCCGAAGCGGTAGCGCTCCATGTCCGGGCGGACCATCGGGTTGACCTGCCCGCCGAGCCCGCGGGAGGAGATGCGGTCGACGTCCGGCAGGGCCGCCTGGCCGCCCGCGACGAAGTGGTCGGCCACCTGCCCGGCCAGGTGCCGCGCGCGCTGCGAGGCCCACACGAAGTTCGTCGACGCCGCGGCGGCGACGCCGGTGTGCACCCAGTCGGCGAACTGGTCCCAGATCTCGGCCGGATCGCTCTCGTCGATGCGTTCCTCGGCCTCCTTCTGGATCGACCGCATGCGGTCGCGCAGGTCGTACTCGATGTCCGACGTCAGGTCCCCGAAGCCGTCGTTGAGGGTCAGCTGCCAGCGCGCGGAGCGCTTCTTGAGGTTCTCCGCGCGCTCCTGGGCCTCCTTGAGCCGCGCGATCAGCAGCTCCGCGTTCCCCGGGTCCTGCTGCGCCTCCAGCTCGGTGCGCATCTTCTGCGACATCTGCTCGACGGCGGACTGCACGTCCCGGGAGGCCGAGCGCCGGTCCATGACCTCGGCCTGCTTGGTGACGCGGTCGCGCAGGTAGCCGACCAGGGCCTTGAACCCGGCCTCCTCGTTGAGCGCGGCGTCGTTGGTCCGCGCGGCGACCTGGCGCAGGACCGAGGACGTCGGCAGCAGCTCCGCGGCGATCCCGGCGCGGGTCAGGTGCCCGCGGTCGAGCTCGGCGATCCGCCGCCACTCCGGGTACAGGTCGGTCTTCGTCAGCACGCACGCCACGTTCGGGCACAGCGCCATCGCCTGGGACAGGAACCGCAGCTCGGGCGCCGTGTACTCCTGCGCGGCGTCCGAGATCAGCAGCACCGCGTCCGCCGTCGGGAGGGCCCCCATCGTCATCTGCCCGTGCGCCGAGCCGAGGCCGCCGACGCCCGGGGTGTCGACGACGACGAGGCCGGTCGAGAGCACCCGCCGCGGCAGCCGCACCTCGACGTAGCTGACGTTCTCCCGGTTGCCGGGATTGCCGGCCTCCGAGACGTAGCGGCGGATGTCGCCGAGGTCGACGTCGGTGCGTTCCTCCCGCGACTCGCCCTGCCCGTCGACGGCCTGCTCGCGCACCACCGTCACCGACGGCTGCCCGCTCGTGTACTTCACGACGGTCGTCACCGCGGTCGAGATGTCGTCGTCGACGGGGCAGATCTCCGCGTTGACCAGGGCGTTCACCAGCGCGCTCTTGCCCTGCTTGAACTCCCCGACGATCAGCACCCGGATGTCGGGGTCGGCGATACGACGGCGGGTGGCGCGCAGCCGCTCGGACAGGTCGGGGCGGTCGTAGGCCTCGGTGGCCTGGAGCGCCAGGTCGATCAACGCGAGCGAGCGGTTCGTCTCCGCCACCGTCGTCTCCCTCCGGGGGCTGGTCGGGGCAGGTCGGTCAGGCGGGGTCGAGCTGGGCGTCGGCGCCGTGGTCGGAGTCGTGGTCGGAGCTGTCGTCCGGACCCCCGTCCGAGCCGTGGTCCGAGCCGTCCTCGCCCGACCCGTGGTGCCCGGCGGTGTCGAGGTCGTGGTCCGCGCCCGACGACAGGTCCTCGTCCCGCGGGTCGGGGTCGGCGCCGGAGCCGGGGCCGGACGCGTCGTCGGGATCGTCGGAGGGCCGCAGGTCGTCCGCGGTCGTCGTGACCCGCGGGTCCGGGGCACCGTGCCCGAAGGTGCCGTCCGCATCCGGAGCGGCGGGCCCGGCGTCGTCGGTCGCCGGTCCCCCCGGGCCGAACCCCTCGTCGAGCCCGTGGTCCTCACCGGCCGGCGGGTCCTCGTCGTCGAGGCCGGCGTCCCGCGGGAAGTCGGGGTCGTCGACGTCGAGGCGCTCGTGGAGGATGTTCTGGACGAGGTCGTCCTCGGGCAGGAAGGCCTGGTGCTCCTCCCGGTACTCGACCGCGGGCTCGGTCACCGTGATCCGCCCGTGCTCGTCGGTCGTGATCACCCGCCCGTCCGCGCCCACGACGGCCGACCCGTGCTCGCCCTCATAGAGCAGCTCGCGGCCCGGCTCCCCGGTGAGCACCATGCCGTCGCCGGCGATGACGTAGGTGCCGTCGGGTCCGGAGTAGGCGATGGGTGGCTGCCCCGGCCCGACGACGGGGCGCGCGTACGCCCCGGTGTCGGAGAGCGGGTGGCCCGGGAACGGGCGCGTGGTCGCGGCGATGTCGTCGGACACGGTGGCGCGGCCGTGCTCGCGCGCCCCGGCCTCGAGCCGGTCGATCTCCTCCGGGTCGAGCCGCCCGTGCTCGTCGAGCCCGATGCGCTGGTCGCGGGCGCTGGAGAACGCGTAGCCGTCCCCGGCGTTCGCGACGCCCGGCACGATGTGTCCCTCCGCGTCGAGCGGTTCGCCGGTGTAGCGGTCGTAGTGGTCGACGCCGTCCGGCAGCTCCCGGTGGTCGTTGGTGACGATCCCGGTCCCGTCCGGCCCGTACTCGATCGGGTGCCCGTCGGCGGTGAAGTTCGCGGGCGGCGTGAAGGGGTGGTCGACGCCCGGGGGCGTCTCGCCGCGGGCGGCCGCCAGGGCCTCCGGGGTGTGCATCTCGGCGTACTCGCCGAGGGGGACGCCGGCCTCGCCCGCGGCACGGTCGTAGGCCTGGAGCTGCCCGAACCCGGTGTGCGGATTGCCCGGCTGGTAGCCGGCGAAGCCGACATTGACGTGGCCCGCCTGGTACGCGGCGACGTAGGACTGCGGGTCGGGGTAGCCGTGGCTCGCGGCCTCGGCGGCGAGCGCCGCCCAGCCCTCGTCGGTGCCCGGCGCGGGCAGGGCGTCGCCCGACTCGCCGAGCGGGTCGTCCACGGGGGAACCGGCGGTGGTCATGGTCATCGTCTCCTGGAGCGCCCGGTCACGGGGCCACGTCGAGGTCGGGATCGAGGCCGTGGTGGTCGTCGGCCAGGGGGTGGTGGGCGTCGAGCTCGTCCTCGGCCGGGTGTTCGGGCGGGTGATCGGGCGACGGGTCCGCCGCGTGGTCGTGCAGGTCGACCGGCTCGTCGGGCTCGACCGGCTCGTCGGGCGGCGTCGACGCGCCGGGCGGCGGCGCCCCCGCTCCGGGGAGGAAGGCGAGCGTCGGGGCCGCGGCGGCGACGGCCGCGTGCGAGCCGTCGAGGTCGTGGTCGACGTCGAGGCGGGTCATGACGTCGAGGTCGTGGTCGTGGTGGGCGCCGTCGAGGTCGCCCGTGCCGTCGAGGTCGAGGTCGATCCCGGGGCCGGCGTCGACGACCCCCTCGAGCCCGTCCGGGGCGCCGGCGAGATCGTCGACGAGGGTCTCGGTCCAGTCGTCGAGGTCGTCCTCCACGGGCGCGGCCCCCGCGTCCACGACGGACGGGACCACGCCGAAGTGCCGGGCGAGGGCGTCGACGGCGCTCTCCCCCACGAGCTGCACGGGCGTGGCGGGGAGGTCGACGACCGCGTCGAAGCGGGCGGCGACCGTGTCGGTCACGAGCGGCATGGAGTGCGCGACGTCCGCCGGGTCGAGGTCGGCGAGGCCCTGCGCGTCGATCTCGTGCTGCGGGTCGGCGGCGAACCGCGCCCGTGCGACGGGGTCCGCGACGAGGCCGGTCATCCAGTCGAGCAGGCTCTCCGCCCCGGGCGCCGTGTCCGTCACGCGTGGTCACCTCCTCGTCGTCGTACCGGGTCCGGGCACCGGCCCGACCCGCGGAGGCGGGCCGGGCCGGGGACGACGGGGGTCAGATCACGGAGACGTCGACCTCGGCGTCGACGTTGTTGGTGTCGTTGTCCTGGTCGTTGTCCTGGTTGTAGGAGTCGTTCGTCGAGTTGTCGGAGTTGTCCGAGTTGTCGGTCGAGTTGTCGTTGTGCGAGTTGTCGTTGTCGACGCCGTCGTTGTCCTCGGTGTTGTTCGAGGTCACCGGGCCGCTGCCCGTGCCGACCGCGCCGCCGTGCGAGGCGTCGATGGAGCCGCTGTTGACCCCGCCGTCGCCGAAGCCGGTGGTGTTGCCGTTGCCCTGCACCCCGCTGTTGGACACCGAGCCGCCGCCCGCCGCCGAGCCGGTCCCGAAGGCCGAGCCGTCACCGACCTGCGCGCCCTGACCGGTGTTGACGTTGCCGCCGACCGAGCCGCCGCCGAGGGCGACGGCGCCGTCGCCGGTCGCGTTGCCTGCGCCCACCGCGGAGCCGTCGCCGACGGCGTTGCCGTTCCCGGTGGTGATGTCGTCGAGGGTGTTGTTGTCGCCGATCAGCACGTTGCCGTTGCCGGGCGCGACCTGGTTGTTGTCGCCGGTGGTGACCACGGCGTCGTCGCCGTCGATGTCGAGGTTGTCGCCGAACGTGCTGCCGTCGCCGACCTGGTTGTTGTCGCCGGCGACCTGGCGGTTGGTGATGTCGCCGTAGTTGTTGCCGCCGATGTTCGTCGACTGGTCGACGATCGAGGTGTAGGTGTTGTTGATGTAGTAGTTCATGACCCGCTCGGCGGCCTCGTGGTGCGTCTCGCCCGGGAGCGGGTCGCAGTTCGGCGGGGGCGGCGGCGCGACGTGCCCACCGCCACCGTGCCCGCCGCCGGAGCCACCCGAGCCGCCGCTCTGGTTGCCGATGTTGTACTCGCGGTTGAAGCTGCCCGAGTTGACGATGGCCTGCTGCAGGGTCGGGCCGTCGACGTCGCCGAGGCCGGCGTTGTCGAGCGTGTCGCCGGGGTTGGCGAGCGCCTCCGCCCGGGCGTCGGGCGAGAGGCCCATCAGGTACTGGATGACGCGGTCCCACGCCTCGGCGAGGTCGTTCTGGGACTCGTTGGTGGCGATCGGGGCCTGGCTCATCGGGATCACTCCTCGGTCGTGGTGCCGGTCGGCGGCCGTCCCGGTCTCCTCCGGTGCGGCGATGACGAGAACGCTAGGAATCGGCAGCCCCCGGGCCATCGGGGCGAATCCGTCGGCCGAGGGGGAACGAGTGCGGAGTGTGCTGACCCACGGTGATAGGTGGGAGGGGGCACGTCACCCGATCGGATGCGGGGATTGGCCCTAGTCCCCGTCGCGACCCCGCTGAGTCCATCGCGAGCCCGCGATACTCGGCCGGTCACGACCGCACGGCACGAGGAAGGGGACGACGGCATGAGCAGCCCGCGCTACCGGCTCGGCATCGACCTGGGCACGACCTACACCGCGGCCGCCGTCTCGCGGCCCGCGGGCGGGTCCGCCTGGGGCGAGCCCGAGATCGTCGCGCTCGGGAGCCGGTCGGCGTCGGTGTCGTCGGTGCTCTACCTCGCCCCGGACGGCACGGTGCTGGTGGGCGAGTCCGCCGAGCGTCGGGCCCGGACCGAGCCGGAGCGGGTCGTCCGCCAGTTCAAGCGCCGGATCGGGGACGACGTCCCGCTCGTCGTCGGCGACGCCGTGCACACCGCCCAGGAGCTCGCCGCGCGGATGGCCCGCTGGGTCACCGACAAGGTCGCCGAGCGGGAGGGCGGGCCGGCCGAGACCGTCGCGGTGACGCACCCCGCGAGCTGGGGCGGGCACAAGCGCGAGCTGCTGGCCACGGCCCTGCGCGAGGTCGGGCTGCCGGCCACCACGTTCCTCCCCGAGCCCCAGGCCGCCGCGGTCGCGTACGCCGCGAAGGAGCACGTCGGGACCGGTGGCGCGGTCGCCGTGTACGACCTCGGCGGCGGCACCTTCGACTCCGCCGTCGTCCGGAAGACCGCCGACGGCTTCGAGCTGCCGGGCGCCCCGGAGGGCATCGAGCAGCTGGGCGGCGTCGACTTCGACGACCGCGTGTTCGACCACGCCCGGGCCGGGGTCGGCGCCGCGTTCGACGAGCTCGACCCCGAGGACCCGGACGTCGTCTCCGCGATCACCCGCCTGCGGCAGGAGTGCGTCGAGGCCAAGGAGGCGCTCTCCTCCGACACCGAGGTGACCATCCCGGTCCTGCTGCCCACGGTCCGCACCAACGTCCGGCTCACCCGCCGCGAGTTCGAGGCGATGATCCGCGGCTCGCTCGACCACACCGTGGCCGCGCTGACCCGCACCGTCGCCTCCGCCGGTCTGTCCGCCGACGACCTGCAGGCCGTCCTGCTCGTCGGGGGCTCCTCGCGCATCCCGCTCGTGGCGCAGATGGTCTCCGAGGAGCTCGGCCGTCCGGTCGCCGTGGACGCGGACCCGAAGACCGCGATCGCGGTCGGCGCGGTCCTCGCGGTCGCCCCCCGCGCCGCGGCCCCCCGACGCGCCGCGAGCACGTCCGCCGCCTCCGCCGGCGTGGCCAACGCGGCGGTCGCCGCGGCGGCGACGTCGACCCTGGCGACCGGCGGTTCCACGACGTCCCGCGGCTCCGGTCCGTCGTCCGGCCTGCTCGACCG
>NZ_JAJNDA010000008.1 GCF_021026295.1 Actinomycetospora soli | reverse complement strand
CAACCCGATCAGACGCCATTCCAGCATCGGAATGCTCTCACCGGTCGACTTCGAAGCCCGCCACACCGACCCCGACCAAGATCACTGACCCCACACCCCAGGTGTCCGGTCTACGGGGTCAAGCTCAACCACGGCATCACCGACACCCGCGGCGAACCCCGACCCCAGCGACCGTGGCGACCCCGCACGAACAAGCACGGCCACACCACCGACGCCCAAAGACAGACCCTGCACGAGATCGACCGGCGCCGACGCGAAAGGCAGAAACAGCCTCGCAATCCCTTCGACGACGACCCGCCGTTCTAGTCGAGGCGCGGCCCGACCTCCTCCGTCAGCAGCGAGTACATGAACATGTCCCGCCGCTCGTCGCCGACGACCTCCCAGCGTCGCATCAGGCCCTCGTACACGAACCCGACCCGCTCAGCGGCCCGCCACGAACCCTCGTTCCAGGGCTCCACGTACAGCTCCAGGCGGGCCAGCCCGGGCAGGGTGACGGCCCAGCGGGTGAGGACGTCGAGAGCGGCGGTGATCACCCCGGCGCCACGGTACGGCCGGCCGACCCAGTACCCGATCGCGGCCCGGCCAGGGTCCGGCTGACGGGGCCAGAGCCCGATCTGGCCGAGGGCCTCGTCGTCCACGGCACGCGCGATACAGAAGGAGAACCCGGCACCGTCGCGGTAGCGCCGATGTTGCCGCTCGATCCACTCGGCGGCCTCGGGGAGTCCGGCAGCCGGCGGCACCGTCGTGATGAGCGGGATCAACGGGTCCCGACCGGCCTCCACCACGAGGGGCATGTCGCGCTCGGCGAACGCGCGAAGCCGGATGCCCCGCCCCGCGAGCGCCGGCCACTCCGCGAGTTCCACCCGCCGATCGTCCGCCGCGCCGAGCGCCTCGTGCTACCACTTCCCGCGATGCGCACCCGGGTCTGGCTGGTCGTCCTCCTGCTCGTGGCCGCCTGCTCGGGACCGACGGGCTCCGACCCGGCGCGGGACCCACAGCGCCCGTCGGGAACGCCCCTCGGCACCGGCACCGCTGCCGTCCCCCGCCTCGACTGGCGTCCGTGCGGCACCTTCCAGTGCGCGACCCTCACCGTGCCCGTCGACTACCGGAGGCCCACGGGCCCGACCCTCGCCCTCGACGTCACGCGCCTGCCCGCGCTCGACCCGGCGACGCGCATCGGCACGGTCGCCGTGAACTACGGCGGGCCCGGCACGCCCGGACCGTCGAGCCTGCGCCGGCTGGCCGGTCGCTTCGACGGGGTACGCGCCCGCCTGGACGTGCTCGCCCTCCAGCCCCGCGGGATCGACCAGGTGCGGTGCGGGCCTGACGACGGCACCCCCGCCCGGCCCGTCGGCTCACCCCTCGCCGACCCCGCCGCCTTCTGGACCTCCGCCCGCGCCGTCGGACAGGCCTGCCTGGCCGGGACCGGCGAGGTCCTGCGCCACCTGTCGACGGCCAACGCCGCCCGCGACCTCGACCTCCTCCGCCAGGCTCTCGGCGAGCCCTCCCTCAGCCTGTACGGCTACTCCTACGGGACCTACCTCGGCGCGACGTACGCGAACCTGTTCCCCGGGCGGCTCCGGGCGCTCGTCGTCGACGGGGCCCTCGACCTCGTCGCGAACGCCGGCACGGACGACCCGACCAGGCCCGTCGACGTCCGCGCCCGCGTCGCCGCGGCCCGCGAGGAGGCCCTCGACGCCTTCGTCGCGGCCTGTGCCGCCGCCGGTCCGCGGTGTGCCGCGAACCCCGATCCCGCCGGCCGCGCGGCCGCCGCGATCGGCACCGCCACCCGCACCGGGACGTCCGCGCAGCTCGCGGAGCGGGTGACGACGGCGCTGGAGTCGGGTGGGCGCCTCACCGCCCTGGCCCGGTCCTTCCCGACGACCGCCCCGGTCCCGCCGGTCCCCGACCCGGCGGCCGGTGCCCCGCCGCACTCGCCGGCCTTCCTCGCCGTGCAGTGCACCGACGTCCGCACCCCGACCGCCGAGCAGATGACGGCCCTCCTGCCCGGCGAGCAGGCCGCGCACCCGCTGTTCGGGGTACCGGTCGCGCTCAGCACGGCGGCCTGCGTCGACTGGCCGGCGATCGACCCCGACCGCTACCTCGGGCCCTGGAACGCGCCGCTGCCGGCTCCGGCGCTCGTCGTCAACGCGCGGTACGACCCCGAGACCCCGCTCTCCGACGCCCGCGCCACCGCCGCCAAGCTCGCGCGGGCGCGGCTGCTCGTCGTCGACGGCTTCGGCCACACGACCCTCGACCTGCCCAGCCGCTGCGCCACCGACGTGGCCGCGGCGTACCTCCTCGACCCCGCGCGCCTGCCGGCCGAGGGCACGGTCTGCCCGCCCGATCCCGGCGGCGTCCCGTTCCCGTGATGGGGTGACCCGGTGCTCGTCACCACCACCTACCTCGAGCAGACCGCCCCCGACCAGCTCCGACCCGCCGTCGAACCGGCGGAGCCGCTGCAGGTCGTGCGCGCCGAGGTCCCGTCGCCGGAGTTCAGCCGGTTCCTCTACACGGCGGTCGGCGGCCCGTGGTCGTGGACCGACAAGCTCGGCTTCACGTGGAACGACTGGCTCATCCACATCACCCAGGAGGGCCGCGAGACGTGGGTGGCCCACCACCGCGGCACCCCGGCCGGGTACGCCGAGCTCCAGGCCTGCCCGTCCGACGGCGGCACCGAGGTCGAGATCGAGTCCTTCGGGCTCCTCCCGCACGCGATCGGCCGGGGCTTCGGCGGCCACCTGCTGACCCGCGCACTCACCGAGGCGTGGCGGCTCCACGAGCGCTGGCCGACCCTCCCGCCGGTGACCCGCGTCTGGCTGCACACCTGCACGCTCGACGGTCCGCACGCCCGCCGGAACTACGAGCGCCGCGGCCTCGTCGCCTACGACACCCGCACCCACGAGCAGGTCGACGCCGCCCCGCCCGGGCCGTGGCCGGGGGCTCAGGCGGACACGGCGGCGCTGCGCGACCAGAGGTAGCCGTCGGGGCGGATGACCACCACCGTGCCGTCGACCGCCCCGTAGGCCTCGCGCAGCGTCCCGTCGGCCGCCAGCGCGTCGGCGTCGAGCACCTGCACCGTCCCGCCCGGCAGGTCGGCGGGACCCGCGACCGCTCCCCCGAACGCCAGCACCGTCCAGTCCGCGTCCCGGCGCCGCCGGAAGAGCGTCGACCCGTCCCGCAACGGCGCGTCCGGGGCGCGGTCGCCCGCCACGGGCTCGTTCCCGACGGCGGGTGTGGTCCGGTAGGTGGTCGCGAGGCCCCGGGTGTCGTGGACCTGTTCGTCGGTCCGCGACCAGAACTGCGATCCGAGCAGGTCGTTCGACAGTCCCAGGACGTGCGCGGCGACGGGGAGCCGCTCGGCGGTGTAGGTGTCGAGCAGCGCGGGGTCGGCCCCGTGCACCACGGCGGCGAGCTTCCAGCCCAGGTTCACCGCGTCCGCGATCCCGGTGTTCATCCCCATCCCGCCCGCCGGGGAGTGCACGTGGGCCGCGTCGCCGGCCAGGAGGACGCGGCCGACCCGGTAGTCGTCGACCATCCGGACGTTCAGCCGCCAGTCCGACGTGACGTCGACCCGACGGACGTGGATCCGCGGTCCCAGCCCCTCGATGATCTCCGTGAGCAGGGCGGGCGTGGCGTGCCGCGACGGGTCGGTGCTGCCGATCTGGACCTGCCACAGCGGGGTCGCGGGGAGCGGGCAGAGCGCCACCATCCGGGCGCCCGCGCCGACGAGGGGCCGGTCGGCGGCCCACATGTGCCAGTGGTCGCGGTCCAGCCCGTCGATCTCCGCGTCGCCGAGGAGCAGTCGGATCTCGTCGTCGGTCTCGCCGAGGAAGCCCACGCCGAGCTCGCGGCGCACCGTGCTCGACCCGCCGTCGGCGCCGATCAGCCACGCCGACCGCAGCCGGCGCCCGTCGTCGAGAACGACCTCGACCCCGCCGTCGTCCTGCCCGAGCGACGCGACCCGCGCCCCGTAGGAGACCTCGACGCCCTCCTCGGCCAGCCGCTCGCGCAGCACCTGCTCGGTGCGCCACTGCGGGACGATCAGCGACGTCCGCCACGGGGTGGTCGGGTCGTCGGGGGTCCCGACGAGGTCGGGCGAGCGGTCGACGTCCCGCGTGGTCCCGTCCGCCGCGTGCTGACGGAACGGCAGCCCGAAGCTGCCGAGCGAGACCAGTCGGTCGGTGACGCCGAGCTGGTCGAGCAGCTCGAGCGTGCGCGGCTGCATGCCCTTGCCCCGCGACCCGCGGTGCGGGCCGTCGAGTCCGTCGAGCACCCGGACCGCGACGCCCCGCCGCGCCAGCTCGATCGCCGCCGTCAGTCCGGTCGGCCCGGCTCCCACCACGATCACGTCGTCCATGGGCGTGACACTACGCCTCAACTGAGACTGAGTTTCAAAAGGTTTCTCGTGCCACAATCGGCGCCATGGGCCTGCGGGAGCGGAAGAAGGAGCGGACGCGCGCGGAGCTGCAGCGGCACGCGCTGCGCCTGTTCCGCGACCAGGGGTGGGCCGCCACCACGGTCGACGACATCGCCGCCGCGGCCGAGGTCAGCCGCAGCACGTTCTTCCGCTACTTCCCGACGAAGGAGGACGTCGTCCTGTTCGACGACGTCGACCCCGTCATGGAGCGGGTGGCGGCCGAGCTGCCCGCGGGCACGCCGCTGCTCGAGGCCGTCCGGCTCATCCTGCGGGACGCGTTCGCCTCGCTCGACGACGAGGCCCGCGCGCTGGAGGAGGTGCGCATGGAGCTCGCGCGCTCCGTGCCCGAGATCGCCGCGATCCTGCGCGAGCGGAACTCCTTCGGCGTCGAGCAGGTCGCCGGCATGGTGGCCCGGGGCGTCGGGCGCCGGGCCGACGACCCGGACGTCGTGCTGTTCGCGGGCGTGGTCTGCGGGGCCCGCCTCGCCGCCGTCGCCCGGGTGCACGCCGACGGCACGCGCACCTACGTCGAGGAGCTCGACGGGATGCTCGCGCGGCTCGCCGACGGCATCCCGCTGGCCGACGCGCCGATCACTCGTCCTGGCGCCCCAGCACGATCTCCGGCATGAACCCGTGCTGGTAGAGCCGCTTCTCGCGGATCAGCGGCGAGAAGATCGCGGCCATGAACATCGCCGAGAACCAGACGAAGCAGGGGAGCGCCACCCGGAGCCAGCCCGGCCCGGGCAGCAGGGCGAGCAGCGCCACCGGCACGCACTGCACCGTCGTCCGGAGCAGCTGACGCAGGAACCAGGTGCGCACCGTGAGGTCGTGCAGCACCCAGTCCCCGTACGCCACCGGCAGCCGGGCCCCGAACGCGTAGCCCAGCCACCGCAGGACCCCGGGTCTACGCACGCAGCCCCAGCGCGCGGGCGGCGAGCCGTGCGAGGTGGGTCGGCTCGTGGCCGGCGTTGTCCAGCTGGCGGATCTGCGTCCGGCACGAGTAGCCGTCGGCGAGCACGGTCGTCCCCGCGTCGGCGTCCCGGACCTTCGGCATGAGGCCGCGCTCCGCGCACGCCGTCGACACCTCGTAGTGCCCGTCCTCGAAGCCGAAGTTGCCCGCCAGGCCGCAGCAGCCCTCGTCGAGCACGTCGGCCTCGATCCCCAGCGCCCCCATGACGGCGCGGTCGGCGTCGGTGCCGAGCTCGGCGTACTGGTGGCAGTGGATCTGGACGAGGGCCTTGCGCGGGGCCTGGTCGGACAGCTCGGCCAGCTGCTCCGTGTGCTCCGCGAGCACCTCGGCGAACGTCCGGATCGACCGCGACGCCACCTGGCCCAGGTCGTGCTCCCGGCCCAGCACCTTGAGCGAGTCGCTGCGCAGCGCCGCGGTGCACGAAGGCTCCAGGCCCACGATCGGCACCCCGTCCTCGAGCCACGGGCGGATCCGCTCCAGCGACCGCTCGATGACCTTCCGCGCGACCGACACCTGACCCGTGGTCACCCAGGTCAGCCCGCAGCACACGGTCTTCTGCGGCAGCTCCACGCGGTACCCGAGCGCCTCCAGCACCCGGATCGCGTCGAGCGCGAGCTCCGGGTCGAAGGCGGGGGTGAAGGAGTCGGTCCACAGGAGGATGCGCTTCCCGGTGGCGTCCCAGTCGGGTCGGGCCGCGCGCTGCTTGACGTCGAGCAGCCGGCGGAGCGGCTTCGGCGCGAACGGCGGGATCGAGCGCTGCGGGGCGATACCCCCGGCCTTCTTGGCGAGGTTCGCCAGGGCCGGTCGCCTCGCCAGGGCGTTCGCCAGCCGCGGCGCGCCCGGGACCTTCGAGGTGATCGCGAGCCACGCGGGCAGCCAGCCCATCGACCAGTGCGACCGCGGCCGGTCCTTCGCGCGCCCCGCGTAGTGCTGGGCGAGGAACTCGGTCTTGTAGGTGGCCATGTCGACGCCCACGGGGCAGTCGCGCGAGCAGCCCTTGCAGCTCAGGCACAGGTCGAGGGCGTCCTCGACCTCCTGCGACTGCCACCCGTCGGGCACGGTCTGCCCCGACGCCATCTCGAAGAGCAGCCGCGCGCGACCACGGGTCGAGTGCTTCTCCTCGCCGGTGACCCGGTAGCTCGGGCACATCACGCCGCCGCTCGCGGTGATGCACTTCGCGACGCCGATGCAGCGCCGGGTGGCCGAGGCGAAGCCGGTCTCCGGGTCGCCGTCGTGGATGAAGTCGAGCTGCGTGCGGGTCGGGATCGTGGGCTGCCCGATGAAGACGCGGATGTCCTCGTCGATCTTCGGCGGGTCGACCACGCGGTGCGGGTTCATCCGCCCGTCCGGGTCCCAGGCCGCCTTGAAGTCGGAGAACGCCTCGATCATCTTCGGCGAGTACATCCGGGAGAGGAGCTCCGCGCGGGCCTGCCCGTCGCCGTGCTCGCCGGAGAGCGACCCGCCGTGCGCGACGGCGAGGTCCGCCGCGTCCTCGAGGAACGCGCGGAAGTTCTTCAGACCCGCCGTCGTGAGCAGCTGGAAGTCGATCCGGACGTGCACGCAGCCGTCGCCGAAGTGGCCGTAGTAGGCCCCGGTCCGGCCGTGCTTCGTCAGCAGGGCGTCGAACTCGCGCAGGTAGGAGCCGAACTTCGCCGGCTGGACCGCGGCGTCCTCCCAGCCCGGCCACGCCTCGACGCCGCCCGGGCCGCGGGTGACGATGCCCGACCCGTCCTCGCGGATCTTCCACAGCGCCCGCATGGCCTTCGGCTCGCTGACGACCTTCGAGTCGACCGTCGCCCAGGACATCTCCTTCGCGATGGCCTCGGCCTTCTCGTGCGCCTCGCTGCGGGTCTCGCCACCGGTCTCGACGTAGAGCCAGCCCTTGCCGCGCGGGAGCGCCTCGTGGGTGCGGTCGTCGGGGCGGGCGGCGCGCAGGGCGCCGATGACGCCGACGTCCATGCCCTCGATCGTCAGCGGGGCGTGGTCGCGGATCGGCACGACGTGGTCGGCCGCGGCGTACGCGTCCTCGAAGCCGAGCACGGCCAGGGCCCGCACGGGCGGCGACGCGACCATGTCGACGGTCGCCTCGAGGATCGTCACGCAGGTGCCCTCGGTGCCGACCAGCGCCTTCGCGAGGTCGAAGCCGTGCTCGGGCAGCAGCTGGTCGACGTTGTAGCCGCTCACCCGACGGGTCAGGTCGGGGGTGTCGGCGCGCACGAGGTCGGCCGTCCGGTCCCGGAGCGCCTTGAGGTCGCGGTAGACGCGGCCCTCGCTGCCCGGCCGGCGCGCGGCGGCGTCGATCGCGGCGTCGTCCATCGGGCCGCCGACGTGCATCCGCGTGCCGTCGGCGAGCAGGACGTCCAGCTCGCGGACGTTGTCGACGGTCTTGCCCCAGGCCACCGAGTGCGACCCGCACGCGTTGTTGCCGATCATCCCGCCGAGCGTGCAGCGGTTGTGGGTCGACGGGTCCGGGCCGAACGTCAGGCCGTGCGGGCGCCCGGCGTCGCGGAGGTCGTCGAGCACGGTGCCGGGCTGCACCCGGGCCGTTCCCGACGACGGGTCGATCTCCAGCACCCGGCGCATGTGCCGGGAGAAGTCGACGACGACCGCCTCGTTGACCGACTGCCCGCAGATGCTCGTGCGCGCCCCGAGCGGGAGCAGCGGCACGCCGTGGCGGCGGCTCACCTCGACCGCCCGCTCGACGTCGTCGCCGTCGACGGGCTGCACCACGCCGAGCGGGACGTGCCGGTAGTTCGAGGAGTCGGCCGACCACATCGCGCGCGTCGCGGTGTCGAAGCGGACCGATCCGCGGACGGCTCCGGCGAGCTCCTGGGCGAGCAGGGAGTGCTCCGCGTCTGCTCCCGGACGGATCGGTGCGGTGGTCATGGCTCCATCATCGGGGTCGGTCAGAACCCGTGCAGGGTCGCCGTCGTCACGGTCTCGGCGACGAGGCGCCCGCCGCTGATCACGAGGCGCCGGGGGACCCGGTCGAGGAGCGCGGTGTGGTGGTCGGCACCCGGGGCGTCGAGCACGACGAGGTCCGCGCGGCTCCCCGGGGCGAGGTCGTGGCCGCCGACACCGAGCATGGCGGCCGCCCCCGCCGTGACCCGGTCGAGCAGCCGGTCGAGGCCCTCCGCCGTGCCGAACGGCTGGGTGTGCGCGGCGAGGAGGGTCACGTCGAGCATGTCGGCGGTGCCGAACGGCGTGAACGCGTTGCGGATGTTGTTGCTCGACAGCGCGGTGGCCACCCCGGCGTCGAGCAGTTCGGCCACCGGCGCCGCCCGGCCCTGCAGGAAGAGGTCGGTCGGCGGCAGCACGACCAGCCCGACCCCGGCCTCCGCGAGCCGCTCCGTGATCCGGCGGCGGGTGTCGGCGGTGAGGCCGGCCATCGTCGTGACGTGCCCGAGCGTCGTCCGGCCGCCCCAGCCGCGCTCCGCGGTGACGTCGGCGACGAAGGTGGCCAGGGCGTGGCGCGGGTCGTCCGGGCCGGCCGCGAAGTCGGCGTGGACGTCCACGTCGACGTCGAAGCGCTCCGCGAGGTCGAACACCTGGCGCACGTGCTCGTGGCAGCTCTCGACGTCGTCCTCGGCGTAGCTGCACCCGCCGATCACGTCGGCGCCGCGCCGCAGGGCCTCGACCAGCAGCTCGTGGGTGCCGGGACGGGCCGCGATCCCCTCCTGCGGGAACGCCACGACCTGCAGCTCCACGACGCCGGCCCACCGTTGCCGGAGCTCGAGCAGGGCGTCGAGGCTCGTCAGGCCGACGGTGGGGTCGACGTCGACCGGGGTGCGGACCAGCGTCGTGCCGTGCCGGACCGCCCGGCGCAGGACGTCCTCGGCGCGCGCGACGACGTCGTCGTGGGTGAACTGCTCCTTCATCGCGGCCGTGGCACGCACCGCCCCCGGCAGCGTGCCGTCGCCCCCGCCGAGCATCGCCTTGTCCAGGTGCAGGTGCGGCTCGACGAGCCCGGGCAGGACGGGACGGCCCCCGCCGTCGATCGTCGTGGTGCCCCCGGGCGCGGTGAGACCGGGTCCGACCTCCGCGATCCGACCGGCCTCGACGCGGACGTCCACGGGGGTGTCGTGTCCGCGGGGGAGGACGTCCGTCAGGAGGAGGTCGTGGGAGCCAGCAGCCATGAGACGTCGGTACCCGGTGCGAGCTCGGTCGGCTCCTCGCCGCGGCGGAAGAGTCGCGCCGTGGTCCCGCCCAGGGTGAGCGTGGCGCCGGTGCGGTGCAGCCAGGCGCCCTCGCGGAGCCCGACGACCGGCACCGCGTTGAGCTCGTGGAACTCCCGGATCCGCTCCTCGCGGGTCTCGCCCTGGTGCGTGCTCGCGGGGTCCGGGTCGAGGTAGTGCGGGTTGACCTGGAACGGGACGCGGCCGAGGGCGTCGAGGCCGCCGGGGTCCACGATCGGCATGTCGTTCGTGGTCATGATCGTCGGCTGGGCGAGGTTGGTGCCGGCCGAGCTGCCGGTGTAGCGGCAGGCGTCGTTCCCCCGCAGGGCCGCCAGGATCCCGAGCCGGCGCACGTCGTGGAGCAGCCGGAACGTGTTGCCGCCGCCCACGAACACGGCGTCCGCGGCGGCCGCCGTCGCGGCGGGGTCGGGCTCGCGGTGCAGGGGGCGGACGTCCAGCGGCGCGAGGGCCTCCCGCACCCACGCGTGGTACGCGTCGTGGTCGGCCTGCGCGTAGGGCACGAACCACACCGTCCGGCCGCCGAGGTGCTCGGCCAGCACCGCGCGGGCGTGTGCGAACGGCTCCGCGCCGCCGGGCGGGCGGGAGTTGGACAGCAGCAGGACGTCGCCGGGCACCGCCCGACGCTACCCACGATCTCGTCCCGCGGAGCGAGGTGATCGCTCAGCGATCACATCGCTCCGCCCGATCGGATCTTGGTCGGTGGGTGCCGGTCACCCCGGGTCCACGACCTCGCTCCGCAGGACAGGACCGTGCCGTTCCGGACGGCGGGTGTGGCCGCCCGGCTCGTCGCGAGTGGCGCCGCCGCCCGCCCGAGCCGACCCGACCCGCCGTCAGGAACCCGCGACCGGCGTCCGCGGCGGCACCGGGGGCACGGGCAGCGTGACCGTCCGCAGCGCGCCCGGGGCGTCCGCGGGGACGACGGGGTGCCGCGGCGCGACCGGCGTGAGCCGCTCGTAGTCGGCGCCCAGCGGCGGGCGCGGGTCGGCCTCGCCCTTGTTCGGCCAGAACGCCATGGCGCGCTCGGCCTGGGCGGTGATCGTCAGGGAGGGGTTCACGCCGAGGTTGGCCGAGAGCGCCGACCCGTCCACCACGTGCAGCCCCTCGTAGCCGTAGAGCCGCTGGTAGGCGTCGATCACGCCCGACGCCGGCGACGACCCGATCGCGCAGCCGCCGATGAAGTGCGCGGTCATCGGCATGTTGACGGCCTCGCCCCAGGTCCCGCCCGGGTCGCCGTCGATGATCTCGGCCATCCGGCGGGTCGTCGCGTTCGCGGCCGGGATCCACGTGGGGTTCGGCGTGCCGTGGCCCTGCCGGGACACGAGGCGACCGAAGCGGCGCTGCACCGTGATCGAGTTGTCCAGCGACTGCATCACCAGCGCGATGACCGTGCGCTCCGACCAGCGGCGCTTGTCGAACGACCGCAGCAGCGTCCGCGGGTGCCGCACACCCTGGCCGAGCATCTTGACCAGGCGCGGGACCCGGCCGCCGCCATCGGTCATGAGCGTCGTGAGCAGGCCCATCGCGTTCGAGCCGTAGCCGTAGCGGCAGGGCTCGATGTGGGTGTCGGCGTCCGGGTGCCACGACGAGGTGATCGCGACGCCCTGCGTGAAGTCGCGCGGCCCGCCCCGCTGCGGCGCCCGCCGGGACATCGCCCCGACGAGGGCCTCGGAGTTGGTGCGCGTCAGGTGCCCGAGGCGGGCGGAGACGCTCGGCAGGACGCCGGTGTCGCGCAGGCGGTGCAGCAGCGACTGCGTGCCCCAGGTGCCGGCCGAGAGGATCACCTGGTCCGCCGTGTACACGGTGCGGCGGCGGCGCCCGCGGCGCGTCGGGCGGGTCACGACCTCCCAGCCGGAGGCGAGCGGACGCACCGAGAGCACCGTCGTCTCCGGGTACACGAGCGCCCCGGCCCGCTCGGCGAGGCCCAGGTAGTTCTGGTCCAGGGTGTTCTTCGCGCCGTGCCGGCAGCCGGTCATGCACTCGCCGCACTCGAGGCAGCCGGTGCGGTCGGGGCCCGCGCCGCCGAAGAACGGGTCGGGCACGGTGACGCCGGGTCCCTCGCCGAAGTACACGCCGACCTGCGTCGGGGTGACGGTGTCCTCGCGGCCCCACTCGCGCGCGACCTGCCGCATCACCTCGTCCGACGGGGTCACCGTGGGCTGCGTGACGACGCCCAGCATCCGGCGGGCCTGCTCGTAGAACGGGTCGAGCTCGTCGCGCCAGTCGGTGATCGCGGCCCACTGCGGGTCGCGGTAGAACGCCTCGGACGACGGCTGGTAGAGCGTGTTCGCGTAGTTCAGCGACCCGCCGCCGACCCCGGCGCCGGCCAGGACCACGACGTCGCGCAGGACGTGGATCCGCTGGATGCCGTAGCAGCCGAGCGCGGGCGCCCACAGGAAGTTGCGGACGTCCCAGGAGGTGGAGGGCAGCGTCTCCGGGCTGAAACGCCGTCCCGCCTCGAGCACCCCGACGCGGTAGCCCTTCTCGGTCAGGCGCAGCGCCGAGACGCTGCCGCCGAAGCCGGAGCCGATGACCAGGACGTCGTGGTGGTGGTCGCGCACCAGCGCACGTTAACCCGCCGGTAGCTGTGACGGAAGGTCACACGTACAGGGTGTCCGGTCTAGTGCGCCATGCTGCGGTCGAGCCCGAGCCAGCGCGCGGTCTCGTCGTCGACGAGCTCGCGCAGGATCACGGCGTTCCCGGGGACGACGGGCGCGCCGTCCTTGAACTGGCGGCCCTTCGCGCCCATGTACGGCGCGCTCGGCTTCCAGTCGGGGTGCGCCATGATCGTCTCGGCCGACACGCGGTGCTCCTCGGGGATGACGCCGAGGATGCCGTCGGCGTACCACTCGGCCTCGTTGTCGGCGCCGGTGCGCGAGTACGGGTTCGAGTCGAACACGACGACGGCCGCGACGCGCCCGCGCCCGACCCACTCGTGCACCCACCCGACGGTGCCCGGACCGACCCGCTTCTCGCGCGAGTGCGAGACGGCGAGCTTCCACGACGTGCGGCTGCCGGAGCGGTCACCGTCGATGTCGAAGCGGGCGGCGGGCGAGGCGATCCACGCGGCCTCGTCGTCGGGGTTCTCCGACGGCGTCCACGCGAGCATCACGTCGGGCAGCACCTCGAAGCGTGCGGAACGGCTGGCCACGGACGGCCTCCCGGGGGTCGACTCCCGGGGGGCGTCCGCCACCCGGGTCAGGGGACAAGCATGACCTTCCCGACCGCGCCGTTCTCCACCGCCTCCTGAGCTGCGACGACGTCGTCGAGGGAGTAGGTGGTCACCTCGAGCGGCGTGAGCGCTCCGGCCGCCACCGCACCGCGCACCCAGGCGACGTCGGCGGCGAGATCGGCCGCGGTGATGTTGTAGAGCAGCACGAACCTCACCGTCGTGTTCGTGACCATGAGACGCCGCACGGGGATCGTCGGGTCGTTCGGCTCGTTGGCGTACACCGCGATCGTGGTGTTGTCGCTGACGGCGAGGTCCAGGTCGAGGTTCGCGCCCAGCGCGACCTCGACGATCCGGTCGACGCGCTCGGCGAACGCCCGGATCTTGTCCGCGGCCCCGTCCTCCTTGTAGTTCACGACGAGGTCCGCCCCGGCCGCGCGGGCCCGCTCGCCCTTGGACTCGGAGCTCACGGTGCTCACCACGCGGGCGCCGGCGTGCTTGGCCAGGCCGATCGCGAAGTGCCCGACGGCGCCCGCACCTCCGGCGACGAGGACCGTCCTCCCCTCGAGCGCCGCGGGGTCACCGCCGAGGCACTGCGCCGCGGTGACGGCGGGGACGCCGAGACAGCCCGCGAGGTCGTCGGAGGCGTCGTCGGGCAGCGGGATCGCCCGGTCGGCCGGCAGCACGCTGTACTCGGCGGCCGTCCCGTACCGGTTCTTGAACGCCGACAGGTGGGTCCACACCCGCTGGCCGACCTCGCGGCCCTCGACGCCCTCGCCGACCGCGTCGATGACCCCCGCGCCGTCCTGGTGGGGCACCTGGAACTCGTCCGGGTCGCCGCCGGTCAGGCCCGCGCGGGTCTTCCAGTCGGTGGGGTTGATCGCGGAGCGCGTGATCCGGACCCGGACCTGGCCGGGTCCCGGCTCGGGGGTGTCGAGGTCCTCGACGTGCAGGACGTCGGCGGCGGACCCGGTCTTGCGGTAGACGGCTGCCTTCATGACTGCTGTAGTTCCCCGCCCCGGCGCCCGTCAGACCCGCCGCGGCGGCCCTGCAGCACCTGGTCGAGCACGACCGTCGCCCGGAAGCCGCAGAGCACGAGGATGTGCAGCAGGAACAGCCACAGCGCGAGGGCGGAGACGGCCCCGACGATCGGCAGACCGCCGAAGGGTGCCGACCACTCGATCGGGATCGCGAGGAACACCACGAACCCCTGCAGGAAGCCGGCGAGCACCGATCCCGTCGCGAACGCTCCGACGAACAGGGCCTTCGGCCCGAGGCGGCCGGGGGCGACGAAGCGGAAGAGGGCGACGAGGGCGAGCGAGACGGTCACGAACACCACGTGGAACGCGATGACCACGCCCCGGACGAGCGACCAGCCGCCCGCGGCGTACATCGGTCCGACGACGGGTGCGGCGGCCAGCACGACGACCACCAGGAACGGGGCCACGGCCGCCACGCCGAGCAGCCCGGCCCGGCCCCGCCAGCCGGTCAGCCGGTCGGGGACGTCGGAGAACTGCCGGAAGGCCCGCCGCAGCCCCTCGCCGTAGAGGCTGGCCGGGAACAGCACGACGAGCGTCTTCCACCAGGGCATGGCGAGCGCGGTCGCGGTGAGGGTGCGCAGCGCCTCCGGGGTCCCGTGGCCCGGCGGCAGGCCGACGATCGCCGCCTCCATGGCCTCGGTGAGCACGTCTCCGCCGACCAGTCGGCCGACCGCCCACAGCGACGCCAGGGCCAGTGGGACCAGCCCGATCACGCCGAAGTAGGTGGCGCCGGCCGCCCACAGGGCGACGTCGCTCACCGGGAACGTCCGGCCGACCTCCCGCGCGAGACCCGTGGCGCGCTGCCGTCGGGTGGTCACCGCCACCTCCGGTGGCAGGCTGGCCGGATGGGGGAGACCGAGCGCAGCGGAGCTCGACCGGGTCCACGGGAGCTGCGCCCGGAGGACGCCGGCTGGTCGGCGCGCCACGGCGGCCTGGAGCCGTCGACGGTGGTGCGCGGCTGGTTGT
The DNA here is from genome assembly GCF_021026295.1 of Actinomycetospora soli. GTDB lineage: Bacteria > Actinomycetota > Actinomycetes > Mycobacteriales > Pseudonocardiaceae > Actinomycetospora > Actinomycetospora soli. The sequence continues at coordinate 271,394 of NZ_JAJNDA010000008.1, read as the reverse complement.
GGCTGGTCCGGGCGTGCGTGCGCCCGGTCCGACGGGTGCCGCCGGACGTCCTCTCGGTCGCCGGGGTCGCGGTGCTCGCCGGGGCCCTTGCCGTCACGACGGCGGGTGCGCCGTGGGTCGCGCTGGCCGCGGTGCTGGTGGTGCTGGGCGGGGTGCTCGACGGGCTCGACGGCGCGGTGGCGCTCGCGACCGGCCGGGCCCGCCCGCTGGGGGCGGTGGTCGACGCGGTGTGCGACCGGCTGGGTGACCTGCTGCTGGTCGCGGTGCTCGTCGTGCTGGGCGCGCCGGTCGCGCTCGCGGCGGCGGTCGCGGCGGTGACGCTGCTGCACGAGTACGCGCGGGCCCGGGCGCAGGCCGTGGGCATGCCCGGCGCGGGCGCGGTGACGGTGGCCGAGCGGCCGACGCGGATCATCGTCGTGGCCCTCCCGACGCTGGGGGCCGCGCTCGTCCAGACGGTGCCGGGTCCGGGCTGGAGCTGGGGGACGACGTTCCTGACGACGTGGGCCGCGCTGGCGCTGGTGGGTCTGGTGCAGCTCGCCGTCGGGACGTGGCGCTCGATTCCGGCGGAGTTCCCGCCGGACCCGCCGTCGGACCCGCCGTCGGACTCGCCGCCGGAGCCGCCGCCGGACCTCCCGCCGGGCCGATGAGCCCCGCGACGATCTCGGCCGACATGAGCACCAGCGGGATGCCGCCCCCCGGGTGGGCGGAGCCGCCGACCAGGTAGAGGCCGGGCAGCGGTCCGGCGTTGGCGGGCCGGCGCAGCGCCGCACGCGGACCGTGCGACGCCGTGCCGTAGATCGCCCCGCCGGGCGAGCCGGTGCGGCGCTCCAGGTCGGCGGGCGTCAGCACCTCGACGAACCGCAGCCGCGGCCGGACGTCGACGCCCCGGGTGGCGAGCACGTCGAGCACCCGCTCCGCATAGGCCTCGCGCAGGCCGGGGGCGTCCCAGTCCAGGCCCCGCGCGGGTTCGTGCACCGGCGCGTTGACCAGCACGAACCAGCCCTCGGCGTCGTCGTCGGGGCGCAGCGCCGGGTCGTCGGGGGCGTGCACGTAGACGGTGGGGTCGTCGACGGGCCGGGGTCGGCGGCCGAAGACCGCGTCGAACTCCGCGTCGTAGTCGGCCGGGAAGAACACGCGGTGCGCGGGCGCCCCGGACCGCCCGGAGAGCCCGAGCAGCAGCACGAACCCCGCGCTCGACGGCGCGGTACGCCGCAGCCGCCGCCGGGCCCGGGCCGCCGTGCCGCGGGGCAGCAGCCGCTCGTGGAGCACCGCCGCGTCGGCGTTGCAGACGACCGCGTCGGCGCGGTGCTCCCGGCCGGCCACCCGGACGCCCACGGCGCGGCCGTCCTCGACGAGCACCTCGTCCACCGGCGACGACAGGTGCACCGCGACGCCCAGCGCCCGGCACCGGTCGTGGACGGTCTCGACGATGCGCCGCAGCCCGCCGGGCACGTACCAGGCGCCGAACTCCTGCTCGACGAACGACGTCACCGACAGGACGGCCGGGGTGCGTCGCGGGTCGGAGCCCGAGTAGGTCGCGTAGCGCTCGAGCCAGGTGCGCATCCGCGGGTCGGGCAGGGCCCGGCGGGCGAGACCGCGGACGGTCCGCCACGGCGCCACCGCCCGGAGTCCGCCCGGTCGCGCGCTCATCCGCAGCAGCGCGGACAGCGTCAGCGGTCGGCGGAGCACGTCCTCGCCGACGAGCTCCCACAGGTGCCGTGAGCGGGCGTGCAGCGTGGACCAGGCCGCTCCGGCGCCCGGGCCCAGCGCGGCGTCGAAGGCCGCCGGGACGTCGGCCGGGTCGTGCGGGAGCGTGAGACGCGTGCCGTCGGCGAAGGTGTAGTCGCACGCCGGGTCGACCCGCTCGACGTCGAGCCCGGCCGGACCACCCGTCGTCGCGAAGAGGTCGTCGAGCAGGCCCGGCAGCGTCAGCAGGGACGGGCCGGTGTCGAAGGCGAAGCCGTCCCGTTCGACGAGGCCGAGCTTGCCGCCGACCACGTCGGAGCGCTCGTGGACCTCGACCTCGTGGCCCGCCGCGGCGAGTCGGGCCGCGGTCGCGAGCCCGCCGAGCCCGGCCCCGACGACGATCACCCGACTCACAGCGGCCGTCCCTTCCACGTGAGCGTGCCCCGCACCCGGCCCACCCAGGACGACACCAGCAGCCCCAGTGTGGTCACCACCGAGACGGGGTGCGCGACCGCGTCCCACCGCGTCGTCGCGGTGAACCGGGCGGCGAGCACCCGCCCGGCCACACCGGCGGCGTACCCGGCGGCGCCGATCCGGGATCCGCGCAGCGCGGCGGCGGGCGGCAGCACGTAGACCAGGAGCAACGCGGCCGCGACCCCCACGGCGCCGACGGGGGAGCCGAACGCCGCCCACAGCGACTTGCGGTAGCCGGCGTGCAGGTCGCGGCCCGTGTCGTACATCCGGCAGGTCGCGAGGGTGGAACCGTCGCCGACCCCGGTCCGGCCGCCGGCGCGGCGGACCGCCCGGGCGAGGGCGATGTCGTCGAGCACTGCGCCCCCGACCGCCGCCCAGCCGCCGGCCCGCGCCAGGGCCGCCGCCTCCACGACGAGGAACTGCCCGTTCGCGACCGCCATCGACGGCCGTGCGCTCCGTTCTGCGGCCCGCAGCGGGAGCGTGGTGAGCCAGGACCAGGCCAGCAGCGGCTGCACCAGCCGCGCGAGCGGGCCGGACACCGCCTGGCGCGGCCACGGGGAGAGCAGTGCGAGCGGCTCCCCGGCGCGCAGCATCGCGACGGCCGCGGCCACCGCGTGCGGGGCGAGCACCACGTCCGCGTCGACGAAGACGAGCACCTCGCCGCGGGCCGCGGCGGCCAGCTGGGCGCAGGCGTGCGGCTTGCCGAGCCGCCCGGCCGGGGGCGGTCGTCCGGGGAGGACCCGCAGCCGGGGGTCGCCGTCCGCCGTCGCGGCGACGACGTCCGCGGTGCCGTCGGTGGACCCGTCGTCGAGCACGAGGATCTCGAGGTCGGTGACCCCGCGCTGGCCGAGCAGCGAGGTGATCGTCGCCGCGATCCGCGGCGCCTCGTCGCGGGCGGGCACGAGGACCGACACCGGGGTCGGCACCGGCGGGGGTGCGGCCGGCGGGCGCCGGAGCCGGCGGTGGTTGACCAGCTGGTGCAGGGTGCCGGCGGCGGCGAGCAGGGAGCCGGAGGTCACGAGCAGGCGCACGGGTGAGAAGGGACCTGCGGCGGGCACCCCGGCACCGTAGGCACGCCCGATCGACGCCGCAGAGCGGTCCCGCGATCCGACGTGGATCGCGATGCGGGAGGCTCGGGACATGGTGACGACGGCTCGCCCGGCGGCGACGGCGAGCACGGCGCTGCCGGCGTGGGTGCTGGTGGGCGTCGCCGTGCTGGTCCAGATCGTGTACCCGCTGGTGCCGTCGGCGTGGCTCACGGGCGTCACGGTCACGAGCGTCGTCGTGTTCTTCCTCGCCTCGCTGGCGGACGTGGTGCGCGTGCACGGGGTGCGCGGGGGTCTGCTCCTCGTGGGGATCGCCGGCGGCGGCGGTCTGGTGGCCGAGGCCGTCGGGCTGGCCACCGGCTTCCCGTTCGGGTCCTACGCCTACACCGGCACGCTCGGCCCGGAGCTGCTCGGCGTCCCCGTCGTCGTGCCGCTCGCCTGGGCGATGATGGCGTGGCCCGCGCTGGTCGTCGGGCGCACCCTCGCCGGTCGGGGTCCGGGCGTGGTCGCGGTCGGGGCGTTCGCCCTCGCGGCGTGGGACCTGTTCCTCGACCCGCAGATGGTGTCCGCCGGCCACTGGACCTGGTTCGCGCCCGACCCCGCGCTGCCCCTCGTCCCCGGCATCCCGCTCACGAACTACGCGGGCTGGCTGCTCGTGTCCGTGCTGGTGGTCGGCGGGCTGCACCGGGCGCTGGGCCCCGGCCGCGGATCGGGTCCGGCCACCGCGCTCTACCTGTGGGTGTACGCGTCGTCGGTGCTGGCGCACCTGGCGTTCTTCGGGCTGCCCGGGTCGGCCGTGGTGGGCGGGATCGGGATGGGCGTCGTCGCCGTCCCGTTCGCCGTGGCGACGTGGCGCCGCCTCCGCGGCTCCCTTCACGGCACCCTCCGCGGCACCTGATCAGCCCGCCAGCAGCTTCTCGTCGTCGTCGGGGAACGCGCCGGCGTCCCGCAGCTCCCGCGACCAGCGCAGGCACCGCTCCACGGCGAGGTCGAGCCCGTGCTCCATGCCCTCGACGACGGGGTCGAGCGCGGCCTCGGTGGCGTCCTCGACGTCGTCGCGCAGGGCCGCCCCGCGCTCGGTGAGCCGGATCCGGTCGCCGTCGCGGGTGATCAGCAGCCGGTCGAGGAGGTCGGCGGTGGCCGCCTCGATGTCCTCCTCCGTCCACGACCGCGTGCGCGTGTAGTCCCGGCCCGCCATGCCGATGCGCGCCTCGGTGAGCAGGTTCGACTCGAGCATGCCGATGCCGTGGGACACGAGCGCCGCGAGGTGCGCGTCGCCGCGGTACTCCCGCAGCAGGTTCGTCGCGTGCCAGAGCCGGGCCCAGGCGTCGCCCGGCCACTCCAGCGCCGCGTGGCCCGCGAACAGCGGCTTGCCGAGAACCGGCGCCCGGTCCAGGCCGCCGCGCAGCACCGTGACGACCTCCTCGACGTCGCGGGCCGGCTCCCCGAACACGCGGTGCAGGCACCGGGTGGCGCCGGCCAGCTTCGCCGCGAGCGCGTCCGGCACGCTCGCCGTCGCCAGGGCGGCCTCGTAGGTCCCGGTGAGCATCTCCGGTTCGAAGGCGCCGAAGGTCGCGACGACGAGGTTCGCCGGCGGCAGTCCCAGCGCCCCGGCGCGGCCGAGCACGTAGCCCTGCCACCGCTGCAGCCCGATCGCCTCGTACTGCTCCCGGGCTTCCGGGGAGTGGACGTACACCATCGCGATCGGCTCGATCGCGTCCCGGAGGCGGCGGGCGGGGGAGGTCGGCGAAGGCATGGGGGCCACCTACCCGGCCCGCCCGGGTCTCACCCCGCGGCGCGCTTGTACGGGTCCGGCGGGAACCAGCCCGCGGCGACGACCCGGTCGGCCCAGCCGCCGAGCGTGGCGACGAGGTCGTCGAAGCCGTCGGACAGGGCCTCGACGACCCGGTGCTGCGCCAGGTCGGTCGCGGCCTCGATCTGCTGGCGGGTGTCGCGGCCCGCAGCGGTCAGCGCGCCGTCGGCGAGCAGGCCGCGGGCGGTGAGGCGGGCGGACGCCGCGTCCATCGCCTCGGGCGACCAGCCGCGGGTGCCGGTGTACTCGTAGAGGTCGAAGCCGGCCCGCAGCTCGGTGAGGATGTTCGCCTCGAGGCCGTCGATCCCCGCGGCCACGCAGGCGCCGAGGTGGGCGTCGCCGCGGTGCTCGCGGTAGAGCGACGCGACGTGGAACAGGGCGGTGTGGGCGTCGGTCGGCCAGGGCTGGTCGCGCAGGCTCGCGTAGAGCGGCCGCCCCGCGAGCTCGCCGGGTCCGCCCGCGTCCAGGGCCGCGCGCAGCGTGCGGGTCACGCGGCCGATCCCGGCCTCGTCGACCCCCTCCAGCGCGGCGCGCAGGCCCTCCCCGCCGCCGCCGTTCCGGACGGCGAGCAGCTCCTCGACCGAGCACGTGGCCCGAGCCTGGCGCCACAGGTCGGCCGCGAGCCCCGGCTCGAACACGGCGAAGGTCGAGGCGACGACGCCGGGCGTCACGTCGCCCAGGGTGCAGCCACGCCCGCCGACGTAGCCGGTGAGGAAGTTCAGTCCCGCCTTCGCCATGTGCGCCTGGGCCGGCGTGCTCCAGATGTGGACCATCGCGAGCGGCTCGAGTACGTGGCGCAACGCGAGGGCGGGGGTGTCGGCGGCGGGAGCGGTCGCACCCTCCCGGGGCTGGAGGAAGACGTCACGGGCCTGGTCGAAGTCCACGCGGGGAGTGTGTCCCAGGCCACGTGCGTCGTCGACCGTCGCCTATCCGGACGGCGGGGTCGGCTTGGGCGTGCTCGGCTTGGGCGTGCTCGGCGTCGAGTGGCCGTGGCCGTGGCCGTGTCCGTGTCCGTGGCCGTGGCCGTGTCCGGACGAGCCGGGGTCCGCGGCCGGCTTGAGGATCGGCTCGCCCGCGCGCAGGGGGACCTGCTCGTAGCGGCCCTCGTGCGCGATGACGGGCCGGGTGTCGCCGGCGATCTCGGGATACTTCTCCTCGAGCTGCTGGCGGCGCTCCCACTGCTTGCGCATGGAGGCGATGTACTCGCGGTTGCCGTTGTAGACCCCGCGCCAGGTCTGCGGCATCTGCTCGCGGGACAGACCGGGGTCGGCCTTCCCGTGCAGCGCCGGGCGCGACGGGACCTTGCGGGACTCGCCGCCGCACTCCGGGCAGGCCGGCGCGGGGGCGTCGCGGCCCATCAGCCGCTCGAAGCGCAGCCCGCAGTCACAGCGGTAGTCGTAGATCGGCATGACGCCCTTCCCGTTCGCGCACGGAGGGCCCCGCCGTCGACGACGACGGGGCCCGGCCGCGTGCGGCTACCAGTTGGAGATGGACTTGGCGAAGATGTCGGCGATGTCGTCCTCGGTCGGCGTCCGCGGGCACGTCGCGAGCAGGCGCTGCTGCTTCATCGTGCCCTCGACGAGATCGGGGATGTCCGACTCGCCGAACCCGACCTCGCCGATCCCGTTCGGGATGCCGATGTCACGCATCAGCTCGGTGACGACGTGCGGGAGCTGCTCGGACGCGTCGTTCTGCGTCTCCGCGTTCGGCCCGAGCATCCGCGCCGCGGCCATGTGCCGGTCGGGGGCGGAGTCGAACGAGAAGCGGAACGCCTCCGGCGCCGTGAGCGACACCGACATGCCGTGCGGCACCATCGCCTCGTCCGACGGGTAGCCGGCCGGGTGGAAGTCCCGGACCTGGCCGGCGATCGGGTAGGCGTTGGCGTGCGGGATGTGGACGCCGGAGTTGCCGAAGCCCATGCCCGCGAAGGTCGCCGCCATCATCATGTCCATGCGGGCCTCGACGTCGTCGGTGCCCCGGTGGACGGCGGTGCGGAACGACTTCGCCAGCAGGCTCATCGACTTCTCGCACCACAGGTCGGAGACCGGGTTCGAGCCGCAGTAGGTCACCCGCTGCTCGGGGGACTTGCGGTCGAACGTGGTGTACCAGCGCGCGGTGTAGCTCTCCAGCGCGTGGCACACGATGTCCATGCCCGACGCCGCGGTGACCTCCGGCGGGAGGGTCATCGTCAGCAGCGGGTCGACCACGGCGAGGGTCGGGCGCAGCCGCCAGTGGCTGATGCCCGTCTTGACCCGCAGCGACAGGATGTCGAGCACGCACATGGCGGTGGACTCGGAACCCGTGCCGGCCGTCGTCGGGACCGCGATGAGCGGCTTGAGCGCCCCCGGCGGCACCTGCGCGTTGCCGACCGGCTTGTTGACGTAGTCCATCAGCTCACCGGGGAAGGTGGTGAGCAGGTTGACGGCCTTCGCCGTGTCGATGGCCGAACCGCCGCCGACCGCGACGAACCCGTCCCACGGGCCCTGCTCGGTGGCGTAGCCGATCGCCTTGTTCATCGAGTCGTCGGTCGGCTCCACGTGCACGCCGTCGAAGATCTCGACGGTCATGTCGTAGCGCCGGATCTGGTCGGCGATCCGGTCGGGCAGGCCGGTCTGCTGCATCCCGGGATCGGTGATCAGCAGGATGCGCTTCGCGCCGTACTGGGAGAGGTCGAACCCGATCTCGTCACAGGCCCCGGCGCCGAACTTCAGCGGAGGAGCGCCCCAGGTGAAGACGGACTCCTCGGTGGGGACGGGCGGGACGGTCACGTGTAGTGGCCCCCGTTCGAGACGGTCTTGAGCTCGTGGATCTGGTCGGCGTCGTGCCCGAAGACGACGGTCGCGTTCTTCTTCTCCGCGACGTCGCGGATCTTCTCCACCGAGGAGAACCAGGACTCGAGGTTGTTGACGATGGCCGCGGGGACCGGCGGGGGCCCGTAGCTCGCGCCCATGTAGACCGCGTCCGAGGTGAAGATCATCGTCCCGCTGTCGGGCAGGTCGACCTGCATCGACATCGTGCCCGGGGTGTGCCCGGGGGTCTGCAGGAGCGTGACGCCGGGGAGGAACTCGGTGTCGCCCGAGACCGTCTCCCAGTTCAGGTTCTCGTAGTCGCTCTTGAGGTGCGCGCCCGTGAACGGCCCGTCGAAGCCGAACGCGAACTCCTTCTCCTTGTCCGAGCACACGAGCTTCGCCGGGGAGTCCTTGAACAGGTTGGCGTTGCCGCAGTGGTCGAAGTGCAGGTGGGAGAGGACGACGTAGTCGATCTGGTTGGTGCCGATGCCGAGCTGCTCGAGGCGCTTGTCGAGGTACTCGTCGTCGGACACGCGGTCGTAGGGGAAGAAGTCGTTGAGCCCCGTCGGGCCCCAGCGCTCCTCCCAGTCGCTGGGACAGCTGGTGTCCCACAGGAGCGTGCCGTCGGGCGTCTCGACGAGCACGCAGTGCGTGGGGACGTCGACCCACTCGGCGGGGGCGTCCTTCTGCTGCCGGGGCTTGATCGACCGCCCCGGCTGCAGGAGCAACCACGTCAGGTCGGCGCTCATCGCGCCGCAGTCGAGGACACTGACCTTGATGTCACCGCTGGCCACTGCAGACCTCCGCTTCTCCAGAACGGGACCGACCCCCCGCGGGTGATCACCCTGCCTGTGACCGGTGCCACCGTCAATCGCAGTGATCGCCGGGTGCGCATGCGTGCAGCTCGGCGAACGCGGCGGCGATCGTGGTGGGTGTGTAGTGCGCGTTCAGCCCGCTCGGGTTCGGCAGCACCCACACCCGGGTCGCCCCGATCGTCCGGTCCTGCCGCCCGACGACGGCCCTCGGCTCGGCGAAGGCGGTCCGGTACGCGACCACCCCGACGACGGCGAGCCACGCCGGCCCGAGCTCCGTGGCCAGGGCGCGCAGCCGCTCGCCGCCGGCGCGCAGCTCGTCGTCGGAGAGCTCGTCGGCGCGGGCCGTCGCCCGGGGCGCCACGTTCGTGATCCCGAGGCCCAGGGCGGGGAGCAACACCTGCTCGGCGGGCGCGAACACGCGCGGGGTGAAGCCCGACGCGTGCAGCGCGGGCCAGAAGCGGTTGCCGGGCCGCGCGAAGTGGTGGCCGGTGTACGCGGAGACCAGACCCGGGTTGATCCCGGAGAAGAGCACCCGCAGCGGCGGGTCGTCCGGCCCGGGCAGCACGTCGGGCAGCAGCCGGTCCCGTGCCGCCTCGAGCTCGGCCCGGGTCGGTCCCCGTCGTCGTGCGGTCGCCACGGCGACTCCTTTCCCACGAGCGGGTCGTTCGTCACGCCCTTCGGGACGATCGGCCCGCTCGTCCGGAACGGGGTGCCGCCGAACGGCCCAACGACGTGTCCCCACCGGCACGGCGGGGCCGGGTCCTCCCCAGCCTGGAGCCCCGCCGGGAGCCGACCCGCCGTCGGGGACGTCCCCCGGGCATGAGCGATGGATTCACCGTGGACCCGGACGCCCTGCGCGACGCCGTCGAGGAGATCGGGTGGGCCGTGGACGCCGCCGCGGCGGCGGCGGAGGCGATGAGCGCGGCGGTCCGCGACCTGGCCCGCCTCGTGCCCGGCACCAGGACCGCCGACCAGGCCCTCGCGCTGGCCCGGGAGTGGACGGCCGACGCGGCCACGTGGAACGCCGCCGCCCGGGTGCTGGAGGACCTGGTCGAGGACACCGCGACGGACGTCGGGCTGGCCGACGGGGAGCTGGCGCGCCTGTTCGACGGGACGTGGTGACCCCGCTCGGGGCGGTCGCGGTCGAGCTGTCCGCGGCCGCCGACGACTGGGAGCGGGCCGTGTTCGCCGTTCGGCTGCCCGAGGCGTGGCGCGGTGCCTCCGCCGACGCGGCCCGGGCGCAGCACGCGCGTCTGGTCGACGTGGGCGGCGGGCTGCTCGACCGGGCCCGCCGACTGGCCGCGGTGCTCGCCGACGTGGCGGCCCGGGAACCGTTCGACGACGCCCGGCTCGCCGACGCCCTCGCCCGGGCCGCTCGCAGCGAGCCCGCGGCGGTGGGCCCGGCCGCCGACGGGCCGGCGCCGGCGTCCGTCGCGCACTGGTGGGCCGGTCTGCCGGCCCGGGAGCGGCTGGTCCTCGAGCGCCCGGAGCTGGTCGGCGCGCTCGACGGGCTCCCCGCGAGCGCCCGGGACCGGGCCAACCGCGCGCGCCTCGCCGCGACCCGGGACGCCACCGAGACGGAGCTGGCCGAGCTCACCCGCGCCCGGGACGCGGTGCGCGGGCCCGGGGAGCTGCAGGACGTGGAGGTCCGGCTGGCGGCCGTCACGGCCCGGCTCGGGCGGATCCTGGCGATCGACACGGCCGCGGCCGGCCGGATGTTGCTCGCCCTGGACCCGGCGTCGGGCCGGGCGGCGATCGGGATCGGCGACGTCGACATGGCGCGCCACGTGGGCGTGTTCGTGCCCGGGTTCACCGCGCGGGCGGAGGACCTCCCCGCGCGGACGGCGGAGCTCGCGGCCCTGACGGGACCGGGGGTCGCCGCCGTCGCCTGGTACGACTACGCCGCGCCGCAGTGGCCGGAGGTGCTCGACCCGGCGCGCTCGGTGCTCGGCACCCGGGCCGCCACGGTCGCGTCCACCCGGCTCGCGTCGTTCCTCGACGGGGTGGCGCCCGGCGCGCACGTGACCGCCGTGGGCCACTCGTACGGCTCGCTCGTCGTCGCGCAGGCGGCCGCGACGTCGCACGCGGTGGACGACGTCGTGCTGCTCGGCTCTCCGGGGGTGACCCCGCTGCCGCGGCAGCCGACGTGGGTCGCCGAGGCCCGCCTCGACCCGGTGGCCGACGCGGGGTGGTTCGGTCCGGACCCGAACGGGTTGCCCGACGCCCGTCCGCTGGCGACGACGGGTGCGACCGGGCACGACGAGTACCTGCGTCCCGGCGGGACGAGCGCGGCCAACGTCGCGGCGGTGGTCAGCGGACGGCCCGGGGACGTGTCGGCGGACCGGACGGTCGGCGTGGGCGACCGTCTGCGGGACCTGCTGCCCGGGTGAGCCCGGCCGGTGTCCGGCCGGGCCCACCCGGGCGGGCGGGTCAGCTGCCGGCGGGCTTGGTGCTGCCGGCCGAGCCGTTGGTGCTGGGCGAGACCGCGGCGCCGGGACCCTTCGGCGGGACGGAGCCCGCGCCCTCCGCGGGCGGGGGCGTCGCGCCGGCCGCCGCGGCCGGGGACCCGGTCGTCGACGTCGACGCGGCCGGGCTCGGCGCCGGCTTCGGCCGGGGCGCGGGCGGCGGCGGGGGCGGGAGCTCCGGCGCCTTGCGGGTCGCGACGATCGCGATGCCGGCCCCGAGCACGCCGAGCACGATCCAGAGGCCCCAGCGACGGCGCTTCTTGTCCTGCTCCGGCTCGAGCCGCTGCGACAGGTCGCGGCGCGCCGTGGTCAGCCCGTCCTCGAGCTGGCCGCGCACCGTGTCACCGAGGTCGCGCAGCTCGCCGACCGAGGTCGGCACCGGCGAGGCCTCGAGGGCCTTGCGGGCGTCCTCGGCGTAGCTCTTCGCCTGCTTGCGCGCGTCCTTGGCGTACGAGCGGGCCTGCTTGCGGGCGTCCTTGGCGGCCTTGTTGGCGCGCTTGCGCGTCTCGGCGCGCGCCTCCTGGGCCCGCTTGCGGGCCTCGGCCTGGGCCTCCTCGGCGCGCGAGCGGGCCTCGGCGCGGGCGTCGAGCACCCGCTGGCGGGCCTGGTCGGCGGCGGCGCGGACGTCGCGGCGGACCTCGGCACGCTTCTTCGCGCCCTGCTTACGCGCCTTCTCGCGCTCCTTGCGGGCCTGCGCTGCGGCCTTCTCGGCGTGCTTGGCCGCCTTCTTGCGGGCGCGACGTCCTTCCTTGCGCAGATCGTCCAGGTCCTCCCTGGCTCCGATCACGGTCTTGCTGCTCAACGGCGACACCTCACTGTTCGTGGGCGGCTGATCCTGCCGCCCTTCCCCTGTCTGCAAGTGCCCGACCCGCCGGTGCGTCACACCCGCTGCTCCTTCGGTGGCACGATGACGTCCGTGACGAATGCCGAGAACGGGCCGACCGCGACGCTGCACACCTCGAACGGCGACATCACCGTCAACCTCTTCCCCGACAAGGCACCGAAGACGGTGTCCAACTTCGTGGGACTCGCGACCGGTGAGGGTCAGTACAGCGAGCCGAACGCGAAGGGCTCGTCCAGCGGGCCGTTCTACGACGGCACGATCTTCCACCGGGTCATCGCCGGATTCATGCTGCAGACCGGGGATCCCACCGGAACGGGTCGTGGCGGCCCCGGCTACAAGTTCGCCGACGAGTTCCACCCCGACCTGCGCTTCGACCGTCCGTACCTGCTCGCGATGGCGAACGCGGGGCCCGGCACCAACGGCTCGCAGTTCTTCATCACCGTGGCGCCGACGACGTGGCTGAACCGCAAGCACACGATCTTCGGCGAGGTGGCCGACCAGTCCAGCCGCGACGTCGTCGACTCGATCGCCGCCGCCCCCACCGGCCCGGGTGACCGGCCGACCTCGGACATCGTGATCGAGAGCATCGAGGTCGCGAAGTAACCGGACATCCACCTCCCGACGGGGACACTGGGGGCATGACCACGCCCTCGGACGCGGACACCCAGGTGTGCGTCCGCCACCCCGACCGCCCGACCGGGCTGCGCTGCACGCGCTGCGACCGACCGGCGTGTCCGCAGTGCCTCCAGGAGGCCTCGGTCGGGATGCAGTGCGTCGACTGCGTCACCGAGGGCGCCCGCACGCAGCGGCGGGGCCGGGACCTGCGGCGGCCGACGGCCGTCGTCGTCCCGGCCCTCATCGCCCTCAACGTCGCCGTCTTCGCCTGGACCGTCGCCGACGCCGGCAGCGTGCAGGACAACACGGCGGGCGCCGTCTTCTCCGGCGGCGCGCTCGTCCCGCTGCAGGTCGCGTCCGGCGACTGGTGGCGGCTGGTGACGTCGGGCTTCCTGCACATCGGCCCGATCCACCTGCTGTTCAACATGGTCGCCCTGTGGTTCCTCGGGCGCGACATCGAGCTGGCGCTCGGCCGGCTGCGCTTCGGCGTGCTCTACGGGGCGTCCCTGCTCGGGGGCTCGGCCGCGGTGATGGTGTTCGGCTCGCCGCTGAGCGCCACCGCCGGGGCGTCCGGTGCCGTCTTCGGCCTGATGGGCGCCCTCGTGGTGCTGCTACGCCGCATGCGGCTGCCGGCGACGTCGGCCATGGTGATCATCGGCATCAACGTCGTGTTCTCGCTGACGTTCCCCGGCATCTCGCTGCTCGGGCACCTCGGCGGGCTCGTCGTCGGCACCGGGGTGGCGCTGGGCATGGCCTACGGGCCCGCCCGGTCACGCCCGGTCGTCGGGCTGTGGATCGCCGCCGGGATCGTCGTCGCCCTGGTCCTCGCGATCGCGCTGCGCGACCTCTCGTTCGGCTCCGTCGTCTGCGGCGCCACCACCTGCCGCATCGGCGGCTGAGCCACCGGGACCACCGCGCCCCGCCCGGGCGCGGTGGGCCTGCAGGGCGGCCGCGACGTCCACCGGGTCCGCCCCGAGCTCGAGGCGCCCGAGCACCAGCAGCCGTTCCGCGCCGTCGTCGTCCCGCGCGTCGATCTCGAGGTAGGCGGCCGGCATCCCCAGCCGGCGCATCCGCACGACGCGCACGGCGTCCACCCGCGGCCACGGCCACACGCGGGCCCCGAGCAGGCCGCGGAGCGCGAGCGCGTCGTCGGTGACCGCCAGCCGCGGCCGGGCGCGCAGGCCGAACACGGCCGCCGCCCCGACCGCCGCCCCGGCGACGCCGAGCAGCAGCCGCCCCGGCCCGTCGAGCCCGGCGAGGAAGACGGCGGCGATCAGCCCGACCGCGCCCACGAGCCCGAGCACCACCGCGCCCCGCGGCGCGGCCCATGTCGTCTCAGGGTTGTCCACAGGCTCCGTCCACAGTGGGGACGAATGACATCGGTGTAGTTCTCAGCGCCACTTCATCGTCATGAGCAGCGACACCACGACGAGCCCGAACCCGATGAGGAAGTTGTAGCCGCCGAGCTCGGCCATGAACCGGATGTCCTCGCCCGCGAGGTAGTTCACGACGAGCCACGCCAGGCCGATGATGCCGATCGCCAGCATGATGACGACGTACGCGGGGTGCGACGGGCCGGCGGCCTTCGCGGCGGACGCCTGCGGCGGCGGGGTGTAGGTCGGCTTCTTGCGGACCTTGGACTTGGGCACGGGACGCTCCTGGGGACGAGTGTGGACTCCACGGTAGCGAAGCCCCGCGGATCCCCGCGTAGGGTCGCGCCCGTGCGGGTCCTCGTCGTCGACAACTACGACAGCTTCGTCTACAACCTGGTGCAGTACCTCGCCCAGCTCGGTGCGGACCCGGTGGTGCGCCGCAACGACGCCCCGGACGTGCTGGAGCTCGCCGCCGACGTGGACGGCGTGCTCGTGAGCCCCGGCCCTGGCACGCCCGACGACGCCGGGCAGAGCCTCGAGGTCATCGCCCGCTGCGCCGCCGACCGGACGCCGCTGCTCGGGGTCTGCCTCGGTCACCAGGCGCTCGGGCAGGCGTTCGGCGGGATCGTCGAGCGCGCCCCGGAGCTGCGCCACGGCAAGACCTCGGCGGTCCACCACGGCGGGACCGGCGTGCTCGCCGGGCTGCCCGACCCGTTCACGGCCACCCGCTACCACTCGCTCACCGTGCGGCCGGACTCGTTGCCCGACGAGCTCGAGGCCACCGGCTGGACCGCCGACGGCGTGCTCATGGCGATGCGCCACCGCGAGCTCCCGCTCGAGGGCGTGCAGTTCCACCCGGAGTCGGTGCTCACCGAGGACGGTCACCGCATGCTGGCCACCTGGATGGCGGGCTGCGGGCACCCGGTGGCCACCGGGCTGGTCGACGAGCTCGTCCGGGACGTCCGGGCGCTCGCCCTGGCCGCCGCCCCGCCCGCGCGGACCTGAGCCACCCGCCGTCGGGAAGGGCCTTCCCGACGGCGGGTGGCGGCGTCAGTTCCCGCCGGGGAAGAGGCCGTTCCCGCCGAAGACGCCGCCGCTCCCGCCACCGCCGCCGCCGTTGTAGCGGCCGACGGTGACCTGGATGGTGTCGCCCTTCCCGGCCTGGCTGCCCGCGGACGGGCTCTGGCTGAGCACCTTGCCGTCCTGGCTCGGGTCGTCGACGTCCTGCGACGTGGCCTGGAGGTTGCCGCTGAAGCCGGCCGCGGCGAGCGTGGAGATCGCATCGGCGCGGGACTTCCCGACGATGTCGGGCACCGAGACCCGGTCCCCGCCGGTCACCGTGAGGGTGACCGTCGAGCCGACCGCCACCGTGCTGCCCGCCGACGGGCTCGTGGAGGCGACCGTCGCCGATCCCGAGGCGTCGCCGGAGACGGTGACCTCGAGGCCGACCCCCTCGAGCGTGGTGCGCGCGGTGCTCACCGGCTGGCCCGTGACGTCCGGGACCTTGATCGTCTGGCGCTGCTGGCCGACGGTCAGCTGGATCGCGGTGCCCGGGGCGAGCAGGGTGCCCGACGCCGGGTCCTGCGAGAGGACCTTGCCGACCTGCGAGGGGTCGTCCACCGGCCGCTGCTGCGGCACCGGCGTCAGCGTCAGCCCGGCCGCCTGCACGATCTGCTGGGCCTGGTCGGCCGTCCGGCCGGTGAGGTCCGGCGCCTGCACCCGGTCCGGCCCGCGGCCGACGCGCATGGCGATGACGGACTGCGGCTCGACCTCGGTCCCGGCCACCGGGTCGGTGCCGAGCACCTTGCCGACCTGGGTGGCGTCGGAGGCCACCGGCACGAGGTTGGGCTTGAGCCCGGCACCGGTCAGGGTGCGCAGGGCGACGTCCTGCGGCTGGTTCGTGACGTCGGGGACCGGGAGCTGGTTGTTGCCCGGCGAGAAGAGGAAGAACAGCCCGGCGAGCACGGCGGCCACCGCCACGATCCCGCCGATCACGCCGAGCCGCCGGCGGCCGCGCCGGCGACGCTCCTCCTCCTGCTCGGCCTGCCAGGCGGCGAAGTCGCCGGCCTCGGTGGCTGGACCGGTCGCGTACGCGGCGGACCCGACGGTGCGGGTGGGGCCGGTCATGAGCGTGTTGCGCTCGTCCGCCGTCATCACCAGCGGGGCCTCGACCTGCTCGCCCTGCAGCACCCGCACCAGGTCGTCGCGCATCTCGCCGGCGGTCTGGTAGCGGTTGAACGGGTTCTTGGCCAGCGCCTTCAGCGTGATGGCATCGAGGGCCGGCGGCACCGCCGGGTTCAGCTCGGACGGGGCCTTCGGGTCCTCCCGCACGTGCTGGTAGGCGACGGCGACCGGGGAGTCGCCGGTGAACGGCGGCTGCCCCGTCAGCAGCTCGAAGAGCACGCAGCCGGTCGAGTAGACGTCCGAGCGGGCGTCGACCGCCTCGCCCCGCGCCTGCTCCGGCGAGAGGTACTGCGCCGTGCCGATCACGGCCGCCGTCTGCGTCAGCCCCTGCTGGGCGTCGGAGAGCGCCCGCGCAATGCCGAAGTCCATCACCTTGACCGCCCCGGACGGGGTGATCATGACGTTGGCCGGCTTCACGTCGCGGTGGATGATGCCGTGGCGGTGGGAGAAGTCGAGCGCCGAACAGACGTCGGCGGTGACCTCGCAGACCCGGTACGGGTCCATCGGCCCGCCGGTCTTGACGATGTCGCGCAGCGTCCGCCCCGGCACGTACTCCATGACGATGTAGGGCAGCGGGACGTCGTCGGCCCAGGTCTCGCCGGTGTCGTAGACGGCCACGATGGCCGGGTGGTTCAGCGCGGCGGCGTTCTGGCCCTCGCGCTGGAAGCGGATCTGGAACTGCGGGTCCCGGGCGAGGTCGGCGCGGAGGACCTTGATCGCCACGTCGCGGCCCAGGCGGACGTCCCGGCCGCCGTGGACCTCGGACATGCCGCCGTAGCCGAGCGCGGGTCCGAGCTCGTAGCGGTCGGACAGGAGGCGGGGGGTGGTCATCCGAACTCCTGACAGGTGACCGTGACGGTGTCACCACGACGGACTGCGCCGGACGGAGAGAGGTAGAGCACGCGGCAGTTGGCCGGGTCGTCGACGGCCTGGCCGAGCACGGAGCGCACGTCCGCCTCGAGCCCCTGGCCGCGCAGCCCGGTGACCGCGACGGCGCCGGTCTGCCCGGCGTAGTCGAAGCGACCGACCTCGACGGTGTTGCCCGCCGCGGTGGTGGTGGTCGTGGTGCGGCTGCGCGTCGTCGTGGTGGTGGTCGGCGCGGCCGTGGTGGTCGTCGTGGTGGTCGGCGCGGGCGCGGCGGGTGCGCTCGTCTCGGTGTTCGACACCAGCACGTAGGCGAGGATGCCGAGCACGGCGAGGACCGCGACGACGGCGGCGATCGTCCCCCAGGGACCCCGGCGGGCCGGTTCGGGGCGGCGGCCGTCGTCCCAGCGGTCGCGCCGCGGCGGCGGGGGCTGCTGGGGCCCGTCGTAGGTGGAGGCCGGGGCCACGCGGGTGGCCGGGTTGACCGCCTCGGTGGCCGCGGTCGCGGCGCCCGGACGGGGCACCGGCTCGCCGCGGCGCACGGCGGCGACGGCGCGGGCGAACTCCCCGCCGTTGGCGTAGCGCCCGCGCGGGTCCTTCGTGAGGGTCAGCTCGATGAGCTGGCGCACCACCGGCGGCACGTCCGGCGGCAGCGGCGGCAGCGGGTCGCGGATGTGCATCATCGCGACCGTCACCGCGTTCTCGGACAGGTACGGCCGGCGCCCCGCGAGGCACTCGTAGCCGACGACGCCGAGCGAGTACACGTCCGAGGCGGGGCCGGCGTCGCCGCCGCCCGCCTGCTCGGGGGCGATGTAGTGGGCGGTGCCCATGACCATGCCCGAGCGGGTCACCGGCGCGGCGTCGATGGCCTTCGCGATGCCGAAGTCGGTGATCTTCACCTGGTTCGTCGGCGTCACGAGGATGTTGCCGGGCTTGACGTCGCGGTGGACCAGGCCGCGCTCGTGCGCGGCGTCGAGGGCGTACCCGGACTGCTCGAGGATGTCGAGCGTGTAGTCCACGCCGAGGCGCCCGTGCACCGAGAGGATCTGGGCCAGCGGCTCGCCCCGGACGAGTTCCATGACCAGGTAGGCCACGGGCACCTGGATGGTGCCGCTGGCCGTCGTCCAGTCGGTGGTGGTCTCGCCGTAGTCGTGGACCGCGGTGACCCCGGGGTTGTTCAGCGACGCGGCCGTGCGCGCCTCGGTGCGGAAGCGGTGCAGGAACTCGGGGTCCCCGGAGAGCTCGGCCTTGAGGATCTTCACGGCGACGGTGCGGTCGAGGCGCGTGTCCTGGGCCTCCCAGACCTCGCCCATCCCGCCGATCGCGATGCGGCGGCCGATCCGGTAGCGGTCGGCGAGCAGGGTTCCCGTGGTCGGAGCCATGGTGCTACCTCCCTCCCTGCTGCAGGGCGGCCGCGACGACCGCGCGGCCGATCGGGCCGGCCACCGAGGAACCGGTGGCGTCGTCGCCGCGGTTGCCGCCCTTCTCGACGATCACCGAGACCGCCACCTGGGGGTCGGGCACCGGGCCGAACACGTCGTACCAGGTGTGCGGCGGGTTGGTCTTGGGGGCCGAGCCCCACTCCGCGGTCCCGGTCTTCGAGGCGAGCTGGATGCCGGGGATCTTGCCGCCGCTGGTCCCGCCGTTCTCCGAGCCGATCATCAGCTGCGTGAGCGTGGAGGCGGTCCCGCCGGAGACGGCCCGGGACAGCCGGTCGGGCTCGGTGGTGTCGACGACCGAGAGGTCCTGGCCCTGGATCTGGCTGACCAGGTGCGGCTGCATCGGGATGCCGCCGTTCGCGATGGTCGCGGTGATCATCGCGTTCTGCAGCGGGGTGAGCCGCACGTCGCGCTGTCCGATGCCCGACTGCGCGAGCGAGGCGCCGTCCGCGAGGTCGCCGACCGAGGACTCGGCGACCGGCATCGGGATCGTCAGGTTCGGGTTCTCCATGCCGAACGCCGTGGCCTGCGCCCGCAGCCGGTCGGCGCCGACCTGGTCGGCGAGCTGGGCGAACGGGCCGTTGCAGGACTTCGTGAACGCGGTGGAGAACGGCACCGTCGGCCCCGGGCCGCAGCGCTCGCCGTCGTAGTTCTCCAGCGTCGTGACGCTGTCCGGCAGCGTGATCCGCGGCTCCGCCGTGACCGGCGTCTGCGGCGTGATCATGTTGGCCTCGAGCGCCGTCGCGGTGGTGACCAGCTTGAACGTCGAGCCGGGGGGATAGGTCTCCGAGATCGCCCGGTTGACCAGCGGCGAGTCCCCGCTGGTCGGGTTCAGCGCCTGCCACGCGTCCCGCTGGGTCTGCCCGTCGTGGCTCGCGAGCGGGTTCGGGTCGTAGGAGGGCGTGGAGACCAGCGCGAGGATCTCGCCGGTCTGCGGCCGGATGGCGACCACCGAGCCCTCGTAGCCCCGCGACACCATCGCCTGGTACGCGGCCCGCTGGACCTTCGGGTCGATCGTCAGCGCGACGTTGCCGCCGGCCGGCGCGCGCCCGGTCACGACGTCGGAGATGCGGCGGACGAACAGGCGGTCGTCCGAGCCGTTGAGCACCGAGTCCATCGAGCGCTCGATGCCGGTCGTGCCGTAGATCTGCGAGTAGTAGCCGGTGACGGGCGAGTACATCGGCCCGTTGGAGTACTGCCGCAGGTACTTGAACCGGTCGTCGGTCGCGACGCTCGAGGCGAGCACCTCGCCGCCCGCGGAGATCTGGCCCCGCTGCCGGTTGTACTCGTCGAGCAGGACGCGTTGGTTGTACGGGTTCGCCTTGTACTCGTCGGCCTTGACCACCTGGACCCACGTGGCCTGACCGAGCAGCAGCACGATCAGGCCCATGACCACGAGGGAGACCCGACGCAGCGGGGTGTTCACTCGCGGGCCCTCCCTCTCGGTGGCGTCGCCGGGGCGACGGGGTTGCCGTGCGGCGGCGTCGCCGCCTCACTGCGGGACACCATCTCGGTGTGAGCCTCCGCGAGCGGGGTCCGGGGTGGGGTGGGTGCGGCGCCCGGCTCGGACCGCCCCTTCTCGGCGGCCGGCCGGCGGGCGGCGTCGGAGACGCGCAGCACCAGGGCCACGAGCACGTAGTTCGCCACCAGTGACGAGCCGCCGTAGGACATGAACGGCGCGGCCTGACCCGTGTTGGGGATCAGCCCGATCACCCCGCCCGCGACGACGAACACCTGGATCGCGACGGTGAAGCCGAGGCCGGCGGCGAGGAGCTTGCCGAACGTGTCCCGGACGGCGAGCGCGGTGCGCAGCGCCCGGGTGGCGATGAGGCAGTAGAGCAGCAGCAGGGCCATCAGCCCGATGAGGCCGATCTCCTCGCCCATCGAGGTGAAGATGAAGTCGGTGCTCGAGAGCGGCACGAGCTCGGGGCGTCCCGCGCCGAGGCCCGTCCCGAGCATGCCGCCGGTCGCCATGCCGAACAGGCCCTGGCTGACCTGGTAGGTGGCGCCCGTGGGGTCGGAGAGCGGGTCGAGCCAGGCCGCGACGCGGGTCTGCACGCGGTCGACGAAGGTCCACGCCGCGAAGGCGCCCGCGCCGAAGATGACGAGGCCGATGACGACCCACGACGACCGCTCGGTGGCCACGTAGATCATCGCGAGGACGATCCCGAAGAACATCAGCGAGGTACCGAGGTCGGACTCGAAGACGAGCACGCCCATGGCGACGACCCAGGCGATGAGCAGCGGGGCGAGGTCCCGCGGCCGCGGGAAGGTCATGCCCAGGACGTGCTTGCCCGCCGTCGTGAACAGGTCCCGCTTCGCGACCAGGAAGGACGCGAAGAAGACCGTCAGGAGGATCTTGGCGAACTCGCCCGGCTGGATGCCGACGCCGCCGACGCGAATCCAGATCTTCGCGCCGTTGACCTCGGAGAGCGCCGAGGGCAGCACGGCGGGCAGGGCGAGGAGCACGAGCCCGATGAAGCCCGCCGTGTAGCCGTAGCGGGCCAGGGTGCGGTGGTCGCGGACCCGCCAGAGCACGATCACGAACAGGGTGAGGCCCAGCGCCACCCAGGCGATCTGCCGGAGCGCGTTGGCGTCCGGGGCCGGGTTGCCCTGCAGCGACGCCCGCAGCGCCAGGGCCAGGTCGATCCGGTGGATCATCACCAGGCCGAGCCCGTTGAGCAGGGCCGCGCAGGGCAGGATCACCGGGTCCGCGTAGGGCGCGAACCGGCGGACGGCCACGTGCGCGGCCGAGAACAGCGCGAGGTAGGCCAGCCCCAGGTAGAGCAGCTGCAGCGTCAGCTGCTGGTTCTGGTTGGCCTCGACGAGCACCAGCGCACCGGTGGTGAGGACGGCCGCGAACGCGAGCAGCAGCAGCTCGATCCCGCGGCGGGTGGAGACGGCGGCGGCGACGGCCGGTCGGAGCGCGGTGCGGTCCGCGGGCATCTCGGCGGGAGCGACGCCGGGCCCGCCGGTCCGACCGGCTCGGGACGCGGCCTGGGCGGGGCGCGCCATTACTGCACCGCGCGGCAGTCGCGTCCCGGGACCTGCGGGGACTGGGTCGGAGCGGCCGCGGTGACCGGGGCACCGGGCGCCGCCGTCTGACCGGGCTGGGTCGGTGCGGCGGGCTGGCCGGGCTGGCCCGGCTGCGTCGGCACGATCGGCGCCGGCGGCTGGCACTCGGGCAGGAGCTCGTCGGTGCGCAGCCGCTCCACCGTCCGGTGGGCGGCGTCGAGGTCGGAGGTGGGCAGCGAGTCGCCCTGCACCGAGGTCCGGCCGACCTGGGTCAGGTCGGAGACCCTGATGCCGGTCTGCTCGGCGACGTCCTGCAGGCGCACGCCGAGGGCGTCACCGCGGACGCCCTGGTAGATCACGACCTGGTCGCCGGACACGCCGACGTAGTACTGCTGGGCGATCCAGAGGCGGGTGACGAGTAGCCCCAGCCCGGCGAGCACGAGCACGCCGACCACGGCGAGCACCACGGCGAGGCGACCGCGCCGGGGACGGGCGTGGGCGCGGGCGGACTCGGCGCGCGAGGCGAGCGGGTCCGGTCGCGACGACGGCTCGGCGCGGGTCAGCGTCGCGGCCGAGGCCCGCGCGGCGGCGGAGTCGGCCGGCGGCGGGTCGGCGCGGCCGTCGCCGGCGGCGCCCCCGTAGATCGGCTCGTGCTCGCCGTAGTCGACGTCGACGACGTCCGCGACGATGCACGTGACGTTGTCCGGCCCGCCGCCCTTGAGGGCGAGCTCGATCAGCCGATCGGCACAGCTCTGGGGGTCGGCGATCGTCAGCGCGTCCGCGATGGTCTCGGCGCTGACGACGCCGGAGAGGCCGTCGGAGCAGAGCAGGTAGCGGTCGCCCGCGCGCGCCTCGCGCACCGTCAGCGACGGCTCGACGTCGTGCCCGGTGAGGGCGCGCAGCAGCAGCGAGCGCTGCGGATGGCTCGCGGCCTCGTCCTCGGTGATCCGGCCCTCGTCGATCAGGGACTGCACGAAGGTGTCGTCCCGCGTGATCTGCGTGAGGACGCCGTCGCGGAACAGGTACGCGCGGGAGTCGCCGACGTGGACCATCCCGAGGCGGCTGCCGGCGAACAGGACGGCGGTGAGCGTGGTGCCCATGCCGTCGAGGTCGGGCTCCTCGTTCACGAGCTCCGTGATCGCGTCGTTGCCCTGGGCGGTCGCCTCGGCGAGCTCACCGAGCAGGTCGTCGCCCGGCTCGTCGTCGTCGAGCGGCACGAGGGCGGCGATGACCAGCTTCGAGGCCACCTCGCCGGCGGCGTGGCCGCCCATGCCGTCCGCGAGAGCGAGCAGGCGCGGGCCCGCGTAGACCGAGTCCTGGTTGTTCTGGCGGACCAGGCCCCGGTCGCTGCGGGCGGAGTAGCGCAGCACCAGGGTCACGGGACGATCCTGCACTCAGGGGCACGGAGCGCCCGCACCCGGGTGGGGGGCGCGGCGGGGACGGCGGCGTCGGTGGAGGTCATGTGCGGAGCTCGATCACGGTCTTGCCGATGCGGATCGGCGTGCCCGGGGGCACCTTGGTCGGTCCGGAGACCTTGTTGCGGTCGAGGTAGGTCCCGTTGGTGGACCCGAGGTCCTCGACGTACCAGTCGTCCCCGGACTGCGAGATGCGGGCGTGACGGGTCGACGCGTAGTCGTCGTCGAGCACGAGGGTCGAGTCGTCGGCGCGGCCGAGCATGATCGGCCGGCCGTCGAGCGCGATCCGCGTGCCGGCGAGCGCACCCGCCGTCACGATGAGCGCCTTCGGACCCGAGGAACGGCCCCCACCACGGCCCGGTTTCGTCGCCCCTCCCTTGGAGGGGCGTCGACCTGGCACCGCGGCCCGTAGCCCCGACGCGGCGTACAGGTCCGAACGCACGACCCGTAGCGCGGCGAAGACGAACAGCCAGAGCAGCGCGAGGAACGCCGCCCGGGTGAGCTGGAGGACGAGTTCGGGCACGAGGCGCGATCAGCCCTGCGCGCGGAACAGCAGCGCCGAGTGGCCGACCCGGATGGTGTCGCCGTCGGCGAGCTGCCAGGTCTGCACCGGGGTGCCGTTCACCGTGGTCCCGTTGGTGGACCCGAGGTCGGACAGGGTGGCCTGCTGGCCGTCCCAGCTGATCTCGAGGTGGCGGCGGGAGACGCCGGTGTCGGCGAGCCGGAACTGCGCGTCCTGGCCGCGGCCGATGACGTTCGCGCCCTGCACGAGCTGGTAGCTGCGGTTCGAGCCGTCGTCCAGCGTCAGCGTCGCGGTCATCTGGCGGGTCTGGACGCCGCCGTAGCCCTGCTGGCCGTACTGGTCGTAGCCGCCCTGCTGCTGGCCGTAGGGGTCGTAGCCCTGCTGGCCGTACTGGCCGCCGTACTGGTCGTAGCCCGGCTGGCCGGCGTAGCCCTGGGGCTGGCCGTAGCCCTGCTGCTGGCCGTAGGGGTCGTACCCCTGCTGCTGGCCGTAGCCCTGCTGCTGCCCGTAGGGGTCGTAGCCCTGGGGCTGGCCGTAGCCCTGCTGCTGGCCGTACGGGTCGTACCCCTGCTGCTGGCCGTACTGGTCGTAGCCCTGCTGCGGGTAGCCCTGCTGCTGCTGGCCGTACGGGTCCTGCCCGTAGCCCTGCTGCGGGTAGCCCTGCTGCGGGTAGCCCTGCTGCTGGCCGTACGGGTCCTGCCCGTAGCCCTGCTGCGGGTAGCCCTGCTGCTGGCCGTACGGGTCCTGCCCGTAGCCCTGCTGCTGCTGCGGGTGACCCTGCTGGCCGTAGCCGCGCTGGTCCTGCTCCTCCGGGTACCGACCGGGTGCCTGGCTCATGGGGTGCTCTCCTGCGGATCGGGGGCTCGCGGTCCGCTGCCGCGACGCGTCGGGGTCAACGGACGACTTGGTGCGGAACTGTCCCGTGTGCAGCGCGTCGGAACGCTCCAGAGAGACTACGACCTCACCGTATGTCTCCCACCCGCCCTCTGTGAGGTGCTCTTCCACGCAGTCGATCAGCGAGTGGGTGATGGTCTCTTCGTCCCCGGCCAACCGGTCGTGGTCGGCCGGGCTGAGCGCCACCGTGTAGTGATTGGGCGCCAGTTGGCGCCCACCGGCCAAGACTCGCACGTTGTCCTCCGCCTCCCGGCGGAGGGCCTGTGCGATCTCCTGGGGAACGACCTTGCCGCCGAAGACCCGCGCGAAGGTGTCACCCACCAGACCCTCGAGCTTGCGCTCGAAGCGCTGTGCGCGCCCCACCCGCGATCCCTCCTCCGGCTCGCTCGTCCGACCTCGTCGCCCCGCCGGAGTGTCGCCACACCGCGCGGGGCACCTCGATGGTATCGGTCGGGCAACGGCCTCCGTTGACCTCCTTCGGGGTGGGGTTCGGCGGGGGTGCTAGGGTTCCCCACGTCGATCACCGATCGGCACCACTCCGGGCGAGTGGCGGAATGGCAGACGCGCACGGTTCAGGTCCGTGTATCCGGAAGGATGTGGGGGTTCAACTCCCCCCTCGCCCACACACTCTCTCTCCCGACCGCTCTCCGGTCGTTGCGTGATCACCGCGCCTGGCAGGGTTGGACCCATGCCGCTCGCGCACAAGATCTGCGATCTCACCGGTCCCGGCATCACCGACCGCTTCGGCGTCGGCGGGACCGACCTCGGAGCCACGGTCCGCGCGCCGGACGGTCGTCTCGTCTCGGTGTTCGGCGACACGTTCGAGATCGCCGGCGTCGGCGGCCCGGGCTGGCGGTCCCCGGTGGTGCTCTTCGCCGACCCGGCGTCGGTGGACACGGGCCTGGCCTGGACCGGCTGCGCCGGGGAGGACGGGTACGCCCGGCAGGTCGTCGGCTACCGGCACAAGGGCCTGCGGCGGATGGGGACCTCGATGCTGTCGCTGCGCCGGATCTCCACCGTGCTGCCGACGGACATGATCACGCTCGGGGACGACGTCTGGCTGCACGTGATGGCCTGCCGCGAACTCGGGCACCCGCGGGCCACCGAGCTGCACCGCTCCCGTGACTCCGGCGTCACCTGGGAGCCCGCCGACGTCCGCTGGCCGGGCGACCACCAGGGCGGCCTGTTCCAGATGCTCACCTGGGAGACCGACGGCACCTGGGTCTACGCCTTCACGACGAGCTTCCAGCGGGCGCACGGGCTGCTCCTGCACCGCGTCCCCGTCGACCGCGTGGACGACCCCGCGGCCTGGGAGGGCTGGGGCTTCGACGGCACCGGCTGGGACTGGGGGCGCCCGCCGACCGAGGTGCTGCCCGGCGCGTTCGGCGAGATGTCCCTGCGCCGCGTCCCCGACGCGTCCGGGCGCGAGTGGTGGCTGCTCGTCGTCTTCGACGCCGGGAACTACCGGATCGACGCGCTGCTGCTCGACCACCCGACCGCGAACCTGCACACCGCCCCGCGCGCCACGGTCGTCGCCGGCGCCGGGTGGGGCGACGAGGACCACGCGGGCGGCCGCGTCGCGCAGCTCTACGGCGGCTACACGGTGCCGGGGTCGACGCTGGAGAACCTGCACCTCGTCGTCAGCCAGTGGAAGACCGACACCAACTGGCCGTACAAGGCGATGCAGTTCCGCACGGACCTGTCGGAGCTCGTGCCGCGCTCCTAGTGGTGCTCCCGACCGTGGGCCGAGCTAGCGACCGGTGCCGCTCCAGTCGGCGCCGGCGCCCTCGATGACGGGGGAGCGGCCGAGCAGGGGCCGCCACCAGGCCTCGTTGGCGCGGTACCAGGCGACGGTGTCGGCGATCCCGTCGGTCCACTCCACGGCCGGGGCCCAGCCGAGCTCGGTGCGCAGCTTGGTGGAGTCGAGCAGGTAGCGCCGGTCGTGGCTGGGCCGGTCCGGGACGATCGTCTTGAGTTCCGGGCCGAGGCCGAGGGCGCCGAGCACGGTGTCGGCGATGCCCTCGATGTCGACCTCGGTGCCGGAGCCGACGTTGTAGGTCTCCCCGACGCGGCCGTGGTGGATGACGCGGTCGATGGCGGTGGCGTGGTCGGAGACGTGCAGCCACTCGCGACGGTTCTTCGTGCTCGCGTAGAGCGGCAGCGGCTCGCCGGCCAGGGCCCGCGTCGTGAACAGCGGGATGACCTTCTCGGGGAACTGGAAGGGCCCGTAGTTGTTCGAGCAGTTGGTGATGGTGACCGGGACGTCGTAGGTCAGCCCGTAGGAGCGGACCACGTGGTCGCCGCCGGCCTTGGCGGCGTTGTACGGGGTGCGGGGCAGGTAGGGCGAGTCCTCGGTGAAGGCCTCGTCGGCGTCGAGGGAGAGGTCGCCGTAGACCTCGCAGGTCGAGATGTGGTGGAACCGGGACACCCCGACCCGGCGGACGGCCTCGAGCAGGCCCTGGGTGCCGGTGACGTTGGTGGCGAAGAAGTCGCCGGGGCGCAGGATCGCCAGCGAGTTGTGCGACTCGGCGGCGAAGTTCACGACCACGTCCACGGAGTGGGCGCGCAGCAGGTGCGCGACCAGGTCGGTGTTGCCGATCGAGCCGTGGACGAACTCCACGCCGTCGAGCAGCTCGCCGTCCGGGCCGTTCAGCGACTCCCGCACCCCGGCGTAGGTCAGGGCGTCGAGGGCGACGATCCGGT
Organism: Actinomycetospora soli; assembly: GCF_021026295.1. GTDB lineage: Bacteria > Actinomycetota > Actinomycetes > Mycobacteriales > Pseudonocardiaceae > Actinomycetospora > Actinomycetospora soli. The sequence continues at coordinate 244,437 of NZ_JAJNDA010000008.1, read as the reverse complement.
CGCCGGGGTGCACGGCGCGCCAGTAGCGGACGAAGTTCGACCCGATGAAACCGGCTGCACCGGTGACGAGGACGGTGGACACTCGGAACTCCTGCGGTCGGCACTTCGGGCGCCCCGAACCTAACGGACCGCGCCGCACGCCCGGTCGGGCCGGTGCGGCACCCTGGACTCCCACGACCACTGCGGACGACCCCCGAGGACGGCATGCACGACGCACGGACGTTGATCGAGCTCGGCGACGAGGCGGTCCGCCGCCTCGCGCGGCGCGGGTACACGCTGGACCTCGCGGGCCTCGAGGCGATGTCCGCACGCCGCAACTCCTCGATCTCGCGCGCCGACGACCTCCGCGCCGAGTCCAAGCGCGTCGCCGCCGAGGTCGGCCGCGTGGCCCGCGAGACGAAGGGCCAGGGCGAGGAGGTCGAGAAGCTCAAGACCCGCGCCCGGGAGATCAAGGAGGAGATCCGGGCCGCCGAGGTGGAGACCGAGGCGGCCGAGGAGGCGCTGCGCGAGGTCCTGCTCGCGATCCCGAACCTCCCCGACGACGAGACGCCGGACGGCGACTCGGACGCCGACGCCGTCGAGGTGCGCCGCTGGGGCACCCCGCCGGAGTTCGGGTTCGAGGTGCGCGACCACGTCGACCTCGGCGAGGCGATGGGCATCCTCGACTTCGGTCGTGCCGCCAAGCTCGCCGGCGCGCGGTTCAGCGTCGCCCGCGGGCCGGGGGCGGTCCTCGAGCGCGCGCTCGCCACTTTCTTCCTGACGATGCACACGGCGCGCCACGGCTACACCGAGTTCTCGGTGCCCTACCTCGTCACGCGCGAGACGATGACCGGCACGGGCCAGCTCCCCAAGTTCGAGGAGGACCTCTTCCGGACGGGGACCACGGACCGGAGCCTCTACCTCATCCCGACGGCGGAGGTCTCGCTCACCAACCTCCACGCCGACGAGATGCTCGACGCGGACGCGCTGCCGCTGGCCTACACCGCGCACACCCCGTGCTTCCGGTCGGAGGCGGGCAGCTACGGCCGGGACACCCGCGGGCTGCTGCGGCTGCACCAGTTCTCCAAGGTCGAGATGGTGCGCTTCTGCCGCGAGGAGGAGTCGGGCACCGAGCTCGAGCTGATGGTCTCGCACGCCGAGAACTGCCTGCAGGCGCTCGGGCTGGCCTACCGCGTGGTGCGCCTCGCGGCGGGCGACATGGGCTTCGCCGCCCGCACGACCTACGACCTCGAGGTCTGGCTGCCGAGCCAGGGGACCTTCCGCGAGATCTCGTCCTGCTCGGACTGCGGCACGTTCCAGTCGCGGCGGGCCGCGATCCGGGCGAAGGACGCGCAGGGCGGCCGCGCCCAGGTCGCGACCCTCAACGGGTCGGGGCTGCCGATCGGCCGGGCGCTCGCCGCCGTGCTCGAGCAGTTCCAGGCCGAGGACGGGTCGGTGACGATCCCCGAGGTCCTGCACCCCTACACCGGGTTCCGCCGGATCCTCGCCGACGGCACCACGGAGTAGGGCGGACTCAGCGGCGGACCGCCGCGAGCTGGGACGCCTGCCCGACCAGCCGGTCGGTGGTGTCCCAGACCTCGCACCGCTCGTGCATCCGGTCGCCCGCGAGGTGGTCGAGCCACTGCGTGACCCGCAGCGGGCCGGGCGCCGGCACGGCGTGCACGTGCGCGGTGAGCGACATCGTCGGCGACCAGCCGTAGAGGCCGAGGTCGAAGCAGGCCGGCGGCAGGATGTCCAGCGCCACGAGCAGGCCGACCGGGGACCAGGGCTCGCGGGTGTCGAGCTCGGCCCACCCGGTGAGTCGGCCCTCGCCCGTCGGACGTCCCTCGAGGAAGCCCGTGCACGCGGGGTCGAGGCGGGTGTCGACCACGCGCATGATCGGGAGCCCGCCGCGGCCGTCCTCGGTGGTCTCGGGGCGGCGCTCGCACGCGTCGAACGGCGTGACGGCGATCGGCGCGGGGGAGACGTCGCCCTCGCGCCCCGCGGGGTCGGGGGTGACGCCGAGCACCATGGCCGCCTCGACGCAGGGCCGGTCGTCCTGTCGCAGGAGCACCCGCACCTGGGTCGCGCCGCGACCGCGCCGGAGCACGGTGACCTCGACGTCGGCCGGACCGGGGTCCGGCGCGCGCAGGAAGGTGCCGGTGACGGCCTGCGGGAAGGCGTGCCGGTCGGTCGGCCCCGCGCTCTCGGGGGACAGCTCGTCGACCGCGGCCTGGGCGAGCACGGCCAGCAGGTAGCCGCCGTGCAGCTTGGGGCCGATGCCCCACTGCTCGTCGAGGACGAGCGTGCGGCGGCCCGCCTCCCCGGTCGGCGAGGAGGCGACCGCCTTCGCGAGGTCGAGCATCAGACCTGCGGGGGACGCGGGGCGTCGGGGTCGGGAGCCGTGTGGGTCGGCCGCGTGCCGTGCGGCGGCGTGGCGGTCCCGAGGTCCTGCGTCGGGGCGTCGCCCGGACGGGGGGCCTGCGGCGCGGTCGGGTCCTGCGGGGCGCCCGGCGCGGCGAAGCCGTCGGGCCCGGCCGGCGGTGCGGAGGCGGGCGGGGGCGGCGTGGGCGCGCCGCCGGGCGCCGGGTCGCCCGCGGCGGCGCCGGGTGCGGTCGGCTGCCCGGTGGCGGCGGGGCTGCCGGGGGTCGACCCCTGGTTCGCGACCCAGCCGACGCCCTCGTCGACCTTCGCCTGGGCCTTCCCGATCTGGTCGGTGTACTTGCCGCCGGTCTTCTCGTCGACCCAGCGGGCGGCCTTGCCCAGCACGCCCGTGATCGTGTCCTGGTTCTCGGACACCTTGGCGCTCACGGTGTCGCGCAGGTCGGACGCCATCTGCTTGCCCTGGCGGGCCAGCTCGTCGCGGTCCATGGGGATCCCCATCCGTTCGGGCGGTCACCGGCTCCGGACGTGCCGGCGACCCGGGCGTCGAGTCTAGCGAGGAGGACCGACGGGAACGTTCGGTCACGATCCGGTCACGCGCTGGTCATCACCGGGTCGCGAGGGGCCCGAGTGACGGGGTGCCGACACCGCCCGTGGACGGACACGGCACCATGGGACCCCGGGCGTCCGGCACACCCTCGTGCCCGGACGCGCTCGGAGCCGGGCCCACGACCCGGTCGGCGGTGACGACGAGGAGGCACGCGGGCGGTGAGTTCGACGGAGGCGGGACCCCCGTCCACCGTGGGTGCGGGCCGGTACACCCTCGGCGACCTCATCGGTCGCGGCGGTGCTGCGGAGGTCTACCGCGCCCGCGACGAGCTGCTCGGCCGCGACGTCGCCGTGAAGCTGTTCCCGGCCGGCGTCGGGGAGGCCGACGAGTCCCGCCGGCAGCGCGAGGTCCAGACGCTCGCCGGGATGAACCACCCCGGCCTCGTGACGATCTACGACGTCGGCGCCGAGGGCAGCCGCGCGTACTTCGTCATGCAGCTCATCGAGGGCGAGTCGCTCGCCGACCGGATCCGCACCGGTCCGCTGCGTCCCGGCGACGTCGTCGCGCTGGGGGCCGCGCTCGGCGACGCGCTCACCTACGTGCACCGCCACGGCGTCGTGCACCGGGACATCAAGCCCGGCAACGTGCTGCTCGACACCGAGGGTCGGCCGCACCTGTCGGACTTCGGCATCGCCGTCCTCGCGGACGCCACCAACATCACCGCCACCGGCATGGTGATCGGCACCGCGTCGTACCTCTCGCCCGAGCAGGTCCGCGGCCAGCCGGTCGGGCCGGCCTCCGACGTCTACGCGCTCGGCCTGGTGCTGCTCGAGTGCATCACGGCGCGCCGCGAGTACCCCGGCAACGCACTCGAGGCGGCCGTGGCCCGGCTGCACCGCCCGCCGGACGTGCCCACCGACCTGCCGCCCGCCCTGTACGGCCTGCTGGTGGCGATGACGCGGGACGAGCCCGCCGAGCGGCCCACCACGGAGCAGGTGGTCGGCGAGCTGCGCACGATCTCCCGCGAGGTCGGCATGGACGCGGAGACGGTGCTCGCGCCGTCCCCGACGACCGGCGCCACCTACGCGATGGGCCCGCCCATGGCCCCGCCCGGGACCGGCGCCACGTACGCCATGAACCAGGGCGCGCCCCCCGGGTACGACCCGTACGGCGCCACCCAGCGCGTCGGCACCCCGCCCGGCGGCTACCCGCCCTACGGCTACCCCGGCGCGGACGGCCGCACCGCCGTCGTCGGCCCGGGCACCATGACCGGCGGCCCCTACGCGCCCGAGGAGCAGCGGCGCGGTGGGAAGGCTCCGCTGATCGCGGCGATCGTCGCGGTGCTGCTCGTCGCGGCGGGCGTGGGCACGTACCTGCTGGTCAACAGCGGCTCCACCGAGGTACCCGCCCCGGCCCCGACGTCGATCCCGGCGCCGGTGGAGACCACCACGACGACCACCACGCAGGAGGAGACGACCACCCGTCGCCGCACCACCACGACGGTGCCGCCGACGACCACGGTCGCTCCCCCGCCGGTGACGACGACCGTCGTCCCGCCGCCGGTGACGACGACCGAGGCGCCGTCGACCGTCGCGCCCTCGAGCTCCGTCGACCCGAACGGTCCGGCCGGTCTCCTCCAGAGGCAGAGCGGCGCCGAACGCGGTCAGGACGCGACCGGCGGCTGATCCGCCTTAACCCCAAGATCTGGACGAGCGGAGCGATGTGATCGCTCAGCGACCACATCGCGCGGCTCGATGAGATCTTGGGCGGGTGACTGGCCGCTCCGCCCCGGCCCGCCGCCGGGACGGGGCGCCTGGTGCCTGCGCCAGACGCGAAGGGCTGCGTTCGCGGTCGGCAGCTGGTCCGGCCAGCCCCAAGATCTGGACGAGCGGAGCGATGTGATCGCTCAGCGACCACATCGCGCGGCTCGACGAGATCTTGGGCGGGTGACTGGCCGCCCCGCCCCGGCCCGCCGTCGGGCCGGGCCTACTGGTGCATCCGCCGGAAGAGCGGCGCACGCCCGGCCGGCTGCTCGACGAGACCGGTCTGCGGGACCGGCGGGACGTCGAGGGTGACGGGCTCGTCGACGGCGAGGGTGAAGTCCTCGTCGTGGTGGCGGAGGTCGACGGGCTCGGAGGAGGTCGCCGACATCCCGGCGGGCGCGTGACCGTTCGCGGGCGCCTCGAGGGTGTACGTCGCCTGCCCGTGGCCGATCTCGACGTGCAGCGAGCGGCCCCGCCAGAGCACCCGGAAGCGCAGCCCGGACACCGCGGAGGGCAGACGCGGGGCGAAGGTCAGCGTCCCGTTGTGCGAGCGCATGCCGCCGAGGCCCTGGATGATCGCGGTCCAGGAGCTGGCGGTGGCCGCGAGGTGGATGCCGTCGCGGACGTTGTTCTCCAGGTCGGCGAGGTCCATCTGGACCGACTCGCACAGGTAGTCGTAGGCCAGGTCGAGGTGACCGGTCTCGGCGGCCATCACCGCGAGCGTGCCCGGCGAGAGCGACGAGTCGCGGACGGTGATGCGCTCGTAGTAGGCGAAGTTGGCGACCTTCTGCTCCGGCGTGAAGGCGTCGGGGCACTGGACCATGGCGAGCACGAGGTCGGGCTGCTTGACGACCTGCTTGCGGTACAGGTCGAAGTACGGGTAGTTCAGCAGCAGCGGGTAGTTCTCCTCGGGCGTGTTCTCGAAGTTCCAGAACGCGTGCGAGGTGAAGCCCTCGGCCTGCTGGTGCACGCCGAGCTTCTCGTCGAACGGGATGACCATGGCGGACGCGGCGGACCGCCAGCTCGCGATCTCCTCGCTGTGCACGCCGAGCCGCTCGGCCTCGCGGGGGTGGCGGACGCACACGTCGGCGGCGCCGCGCAGGTTCCGCTGCGCCATGAGGTTCGTGTAGACGTTGTTGTCCGCGATCGAGGAGTACTCGTCGGGCCCGGTGACGCCGTCGATCCGGAAGTTCGACGCCGAGTCGTGGTGGCCGAGCGAGCGCCAGAGCCGGGCGGTGGCGACGAGCAGGTCGACGCCGATCTCCCGCTCGAAGTCGGTGTCGGCGGTCGCCGAGACGTAGCGCAGCACGGCGTCGGCGATGTCCGCGTTCACGTGGAACGCGGCGGTGCCGGCGGGCCAGTAGCCCGAGCACTCCTCGCCCCGGATCGTGCGCCAGGCGAACGCGGCGCCCTCGAGCCCGAGGGTGGCGGCGTGGGCGGTCGCGATGTCGAGGGTGGAGTGCCGCCAGCGCAGCGCGTCCGCCGCGACCCGCGGGTTGGTGTGCATGAAGACCGGGAGCACGAAGGTCTCGCAGTCCCAGAAGCTGTGGCCGTCGTAGCCCTGGCCGGTGAGGCCCTTGGCGCCGATCGCCCGCTTCTCCGCGCGGGCCCCGGCCTGCAGCACGTGGAAGAGCGAGAAGCGGATGGCCTGCTGGAGGCGGGGGTCGCCGTCGATCTCGATGTCGGCGCGCGCCCAGAACGCGTCCAGGTACTCCCGCTGCGCGCTGACCAGGCCGTCCCAGCCGGTGTAGAGCGACGCGTCGAGCGCGGCCTCGACCTGGTCGACGATCGCGGGCTGGGAGCGGGTGCTCGACCAGCCGTAGGCCAGGTACTTGACGATGCGCAGCGACTGCCCGGGCTTGAGGCGGCAGATCACGGTGGTGCGCCCGACGTTCTTCGAGCAGGAGCTCTCCACCTGCACGTCGTCGGGCCCGAAGACCTGGTGCTCCATCGCGGCGCCGACGCGCAGCTCCGAGCGCTTGGTCTGGTGGGTCATCCGCGCGCCGTAGGTGGAGTGCGAGTTGTGCTCCGGCGCGAGCGGCTTGGTCAGCGCGGCGGCGACGCGGGGGTCGCCGGTGATCTCGGGCATCTGCTCGTTGGCGAACAGCTCGGACTGGACGACCAGCAGGGCGTCGCTGCCGGAGTCCTCCGGGATGGAGACCTCGTAGGAGATCGCCGCGACCGCCCGCTGCGAGAAGCTGACCAGCCGCTGCGAGGTGACGTCGACGCGCTGCCCGTTCGGCGAGGTCCACTCGACGTGCCGGGTGAGGATGCCGCTGCGCATGTCGAGCGTGCGCTGGTGGTCGTGGACCTGCCCGTAGCGGACGTCGAGCGGCTCGTCGTCGACCAGCAGCCGGATCAGCTTGCCGTTCGGCACGTTGACCAGCGTCTGGTTCTCCTCCGGGAACCCGAACCCGCCCTCGGCGTGCGGCATCGGCCGCGACTCGAAGAAGGAGTTGAGGTACGTCCCGGGCATCCGGTGCGGCTCGCCCTCGTCGAGGTTCCCGCGCATCCCGACGTGGCCGTTGGCCAGCGCGAACAGCGACTCCGTCTGGCCGAGGAGGTCGACGTCGAGCTCGGGCTCGTGCACGCACCAGGGGTCGACCGTGAACACGTTCGAGATCACCCCGGGACTGTAACCATTCCGAAGAGGCCGCGGCCCGGTGCCTTTCCGCGATGATGAGCACCATGGCGGCTCTCGGCTCCGTGCACCGCGCCCTGCGCGTGCTCGAGGTCGTGGCCGACGCCGGCGACGGGATCACCGCCAAGGCGGTCGCCCGGCGTCTGGAGTACAACCTCTCGACCACCTACCACCTGCTCACGAGCCTGGTGGAGGACGGCTACCTGGTCCGGCTGGAGCCCGCGCGCGGGTTCGGGCTCGGCCCCAAGCTGCCCGCGCTGCACGACCGGCTGCGCTCCCAGCTCCCGATCCCGCCCGGTCTCGGCGCGACGCTGCGCGAGGCGCACGCCCGAGCGGGCGCGGCGGTGCTCTACGCGGCCTACCGCGACGCCGACGTGGTCGTGGTCGACGTCGACGACTGCCCCGCCCACCCCGTTCCCACGATCTCGACGTGGCGCGGCGCGCTGCACGCGACCGCCGTCGGCAAGCTGCTGCTCGCGGACCTCTCGCCCCCGCGGCTCACCGAGGTCCTCGCCCGCGACGGCCAGCGCCGCCACGCACACCGGACGATCCTCGACGTCGACGAGCTCGACTGGGAACTCGACCAGGTCCGTCGTCGGGATCTCGCGCTCGACCGCAGCGAGTTCCAGGAACGGCTGGCGTGCATGGCGGCGCCGGTCCGCCGTCCCCGTCCCGACGGCGGGCGGGGCGAGCTGGTCGGGGCGGTCTCGGTCGCGGTCCCGGTGGTCCCCGCCGGTGGCCCGGGCAGCATCTTCGACCGGCGGGCCCGGATGGAGGACGCGGTGCGCGGCGCGGCGGCGCGGGCCGCGTCGGCGTTCGAGGACGACATTTCCGTCAGGTGGGACCGGGGCTGATCACACCGCGCGGATGCGGTGAGGTGTTCGCATGTCCGCACGTGACCTCGCTCCGTTCCGCGCCGACCACGTCGGCAGCCTCCTGCGACCCCCGGCCCTGCTCGAGGCCCGCGGCGCGCACGCCGAGGGGCGGCTCGACGACGCCGGGCTGCGCGCCGCCGAGGACGAGGCGATCCGCGACGTCGTCGCGATGCAGGAGTCGGTCGGCCTCCGGGCGGCCACCGACGGCGAGTTCCGCCGCTCCTCCTGGCACATGGACTTCCTCTACCAGCTCGACGGGGTGTCCTCGTCGAAGGACTCGTCGGTGGAGGTGGCCTTCCGCAACGCGTCCGGGGACCTGACGTTCGCGGCGATGTCGCTGGTGATCGACCAGCGGATCGGGCTGTCGACGACGATCTTCGGCGACGCGTTCTCGATGCTGGCCTCGGCGGTGACCACCGCCGTGCCGAAGCTGACGATCCCCTCGCCGTCGATGCTGCACTACCGCCTCGGCGGCGCCCCGGTGCACGAGGGATCGCCCTACTCCGAGCCGGACGAGTTCTGGGCCGACCTCGCGGCCGCGTACGCCGCCGAGGTGGCGCGGCTCTACGAGGCCGGCGTGCGCTACCTGCAGCTCGACGACACCTCGCTCGCGTACCTGAACGACCCGGCCCAGCGCGAGTCGATGGCGGCCCGCGGCGAGGACGCCGACCACATGCACGAGCGCTACGTCGACACGATCAACCTCGCGCTGCGCGACCGGCCGTCGGACCTGCGCGTGACGACCCACATGTGCCGCGGCAACTACCGCTCCTCCTGGGCGGCCGAGGGCGGGTACGACCACGTCGCCGAGAAGGTCTTCGGCGGCCTCGAGATCGACGGCTTCTTCTGCGAGTATGACGACGCCCGCTCCGGCGACTTCTCGCCGCTGCGCTACCTGCCGCGCGGCGACCAGCAGATCGTCCTGGGGCTCGTGACGACGAAGACGGGCGAGCTGGAGTCGGCCGACGAGCTCAAGCGCCGCATCGAGGAGGCGACCAAGTACGTGCCGCTCGAGCAGCTCTGCCTCTCCCCGCAGTGCGGCTTCTCCTCGACCGTGGAGGGCAACGCGCTCTCCTACGACCAGGAGGTCGCGAAGCTGGAGCTGGTCGTCTCGGTGGCGCAGGACGTGTGGGGCTGAGCCTCGGCTCCTCCTGCGCGCCCACCCCTGCCGCGACGGACGAACGGGCCGTCCATCACGCACGATCGTGATGGACGGCCCGTTCGTCGTGGACGTGCGGTCGGTCAGACCCCGTAGCGCGCCGCGAGCTGGCCGCGGCAGATGCTGGTGTTCGCGTCCACGCCGACCTGATAGCTGCGTGCCTTGCGCAGGTGCAGCGGCAGGGCGTCCACCCCGACGGTGCGGCCGGTCGGGTCGACCACCAGCGGGTCGGTGTCCTCGGACGGGATCCCCAGTTCGCGACGACGGGCGCGCAGCCGGCGCAGGTCGTCCGAGGCCGGGGCCTCGCCGAGGGTCATCGCGGCGACCTGCTCCGGGGTCACGCCCTCCCGCATCAGCGGGCGGACGACGAGGTCGGTGCCGGCCATGAGGGCCCGCTCGGTGAAGGTCCGGCGCAGCTCGTCGAGCTCCGCCACCGCCTCACCGACCTCGGTGCCGGCCATGGAGGACACGAAGCCCGCCCGGGCGGCCACGCCGGCGTTGATCGCGTCGGAGGCGAAGTGGTCGATGAGGACCACGTCGGCCCGCGAGACCCCGTCGGCGGCCGAGACCACGTCGTGGGCGTCGGCGACCATGAGGAACGCGAAGTTCGGGGCACAGAAGTAGGTGGGCAGGCGCAGCGAGACGTGCGCGACACCGTGCTCCGAGACCTCGACGGAGGCGACGAAGTCCAACGAGACCACGTCGGTGTCGAGCTCGGGGTCGCGCACCGCACGCAGCGCCTCCCACACCCGGGCCGTCGTCCCCAGCGAGGACGCAGCCGCGGCGTCGTTGCTGTTGGAGCCGAGGACCCGGGTGTCGGAGAGCACCGTCATGCCTGGGCCACCTCCCGGTTGACCAGCTCCGCGTCGTCCTGCGCGGCCGGGGTGTCGGCGGAGAGCTGCAGCTCGGCCGGGACCGGGATGTCGTAGAGCTTGGCGGCGTTGAGGCCGAGGATCTTCTTCTTGCCGTCGACGCCCAGGCGCGGGTAGTCGTCGTAGTCGTGGCCCTCGGGGTAGTCCCAGTCCACGAGGCCCTCGACCTGCCAGCGGGGCTCCCAGATGGCGTAGTCGGAGCCGAAGGTCATCTTGTCCTCGCCGACCCAGAACAGCAGCTCGCCCATGACCTTGGCGAAGAAGCGCGGGCGGGCGTGCATGAGGCCGCCGAGCACGACCGAGAGGCCGGCGTAGACGTTGGGCTCCTGCGTCGCCATGAAGCAGAAGTCCTCGATGCGCGGCAGGCCCACGTGCTCGACGATGAAGTTCAGGCCCTGGAACGTGGTGGCGGCCTTGTCGACGTCCGAGACGTCGAAGGCGTCCTTGTCCAGCGGCCAGATCGTCGGGCCCTTGTGGATGTGGATGTTGCGGATGCCGAGCTCCTGCGCGCGCTCCAGGAACTTGTAGCACTCCGGGTCGGAGAGCTTGAAGCCGCGCGAGTCGCCGTTCCACTCCGCGGTGTAGAGCTTCGCGCCGAGCGGCTTCCACTCCTCGACGTTGCGCTCGAACTCGCGCATGCCGGCCTCGCCGTCACGCGGGTCGAAGCGCGTGTTGAGGCGGAACTTGTCGGGGTGGTTGCGCAGCAGCTGGCCGTTGCGCTCGGTGGTGTTGAAGCCCTCCGTGTACCACTCCTTGAGGTACGTCGGCTGCGCGATGGCGACGTCGACGTGGCCGTCCTCGAAGAGGTCCTTCATGAGGTCGGCCTCGGAGTACTTCTGGAAGTGCTCGATCGACCAGTGGGTCTCGGCCGGGCCGAGCGACTGGTAGGCGTGGAAGCACTCGATCCAGCCCTTGGCGTACTGCTCGGCGCCCGGCACCCAGTTCTCGGGCGAGGCGTCCCAGTAGTGCATGTGGGAGTCGACGACGAAGTACTTCTCGCCATTCTTCTCGTACACGGAGTTCCTCCTTCGGGCATGGCGGTGCCACGCCGTGTGTGGTGGTGGAGAGAGAGCCGGAGAATCAGGGGACGAGGATCGCCCGGCCGCGGACCTTGCCCGCGTCGAGGTCGTGCAGGGCGTCCAACGCCTGGTCGAGGCGGTACTGGACGGTGTGGAGGGTGACCTTCCCGGCCTGCGCGAGGACCATCAGTTCCGCGAGGTCGTTGTAGGTCCCGACGATGTTGCCGATGACGTTCTTCTCGCCGGCGACGAAATCGAGGGTGGGGGCGGTGAACTGGCCGCCGTAGCCCAGGACGAAGCAGTAGCCGGCCGGCCCGGTCATGGCCCAGGCGTCGATCTCGGCGCCCTGCTCGGCGACGAAGTCGAAGACCACGGTCGCGCCGCCACCGGTCAGGTCCTGCACGGCCTGGACGTGGTCTCCGTCGGCCAGGACCGTCTCGTCGGCTCCGATGGTCTTCGCGAGCTCGAGCGCCGCGGGGTTCTTGTCGACGACGATGATCTTCGTGGCGGTGAGCGCCGCGAGCGACTGGATGCCGATGTGGCCCAGCCCGCCCGCACCCTGCACGACGGCGGTGGTGCCGGGGTAGAGGTACGGCACGGCCTTGCGCACGGCGTGGTAGGCGGTGATGCCGGCGTCGGCGAGGGCCGCGACGTCCGCGGGGTTGGTCGAGGGGTCGAGCTTGACGCAGGCCCGCGCGGTGGTGCGCAGGTACTCGGCCATCCCGCCGTCGTTGTTCGACAGGCCCGGGAAGAAGGCGTCCCCGGTGCACTGCATGTCCCGGCCGGCCCGGCACGCCAGGCAGAGCCCGCACGAGGGCTGCGGGTGCAGGATGACGGTGTCGCCGACCTTGACGTTGGTGACCGCGTCCCCGATCTCGTGCACCCACCCGGCGTTCTCGTGGCCGATCACGTACGGGAGCGCCGGGTCCTGGATGTCCTTCCAGTCCCCGTTGACGATGTGCAGGTCGGTACGGCAGACCCCGGCACCGCCGATCTTGACGATGACGTCGAGCGGGCCCTGGAGCTTCGGCTCGGCGATGTCGTCGATCGACGGGTCCTGCTGGTACTGGTGCACCCGCACGGCCTTCACGGCAGAGTCCTCCAAGCGACGGTGGTGGGAGGCGCGTCGGAGAACCGAAACCCGTCCGCGATGTGGGCCTCGTCGCTCCTCGCGCAGCGGTGTCCATCACACGAAAGAACTCGATTGCGCGCAAGAGCCGGGATTCCACGGAGAGCCGAAACGGACAAAACGGGCGGGCCGCGTGATGCGTGGGCCGTCCGGGTAGGCCGTTGACATGCGCGTCGTGATCGCCGGAGGCCACGGGAAGATCGCCCTGCTGCTCGCCGAGCAGCTCACCGAGCGGGGTGACAGCCCGGTCGCGTTGATCCGCAACCCGGACCACGCCGACGAGGTCCGGGCCGCCGGGGCGGAGCCGGTGCAGGTCGACCTCGAGGCCGTCACGGCGGACGAGCTCGCGACGGATCTCGCCGGCGCGGACGCGGTCGTCTTCGCCGCCGGGGCGGGGCCGAACAGCGGTGCCGAGCGCAAGCGGACGGTGGACCGCGACGCCGCCCTCCTGCTCGCCGACGCCGCGGCGCGCGCCGGGGTGCGGCGCTACCTGCAGGTGTCGTCGATGGGTGCCGCGACCCCGCCGTCGGAGGCCGAGGACGACTCCGTGTGGGGCGCCTACCTGCGCGCGAAGTCCGAGGCGGAGCAGGGCGTCCGCGACCGGGACGACCTCGACGTCACGATCCTGCGGCCGGGCATCCTCACCGACGAGCCCGCGACCGGACGGGTCCGGCTGTCCGAGGACCAGGTCGGGCACGAGGAGGTCACGCGGGCGGACGTCGCCGCCACGCTCATCGCGCTGCTGGAGGCACCCGCGACGATCGGACGGACCCTCGAGCTGATCAACGGCACCGAGCCGCTCGGCAGCGCGGTCGACGACCTCGGCGGACGCACCGGACCGTCGGTCCACGGCGGCTAGCCCGACGCGATCAGTCCCCGCCCGATCAGCCAGCGCCGCGCCACGTCGCGCGGGTCGCGACCGTCGACCTCGACCTCCCGGACCATCCCGCGCATCGCCGGCCCGTCCAGCCGGGTCGTGATCTCGCGCAGCACGTCGGCGAGGGCGGGGTGGCCGGCGAGGACCCCGGCGCGCAGCATCGGCGCGTACCCGCGCGAGCCGGGCGGCCCGTCGTCGAGGACCCGCCGGTCGTCGTCGCGGACGACGAGCCCGAGCGCCGGGACGCGGCCCGAGGAGCCGGGGACGAGCCCGGCCGGGCAGCGGCCGGTCGCCACCCCGGCGAGCACCGCGTTCACGTCCGGCACGACGACGGGTGGCGCGAGGCCGTAGGCGGCGCCCAACGCGGCCGTGCCGGGCGCCGTCGCGCTGCCCGGGTCCGATTCCGGCGCGGCGCAGGGCGCGGTCCCGGCGAGCGCGCCGATCGGGCCGGGCCCGCGGGCCACGACGACGTCGGTGTCGGTGAACGCGGTCGGCGGCAGCCAGACGATGCCGCGGGCGGCGTCCGCGGCGCGCACCGCGGCGAGGTCGGGGGCGGGCACGGCCGGGGTGCCCGCCGGGTCGGGCACGCCGTCGGGGCCGAGGGTGCGCAGCGAGGCCCACCCGGTGTCGACGTCGGTCAGCTCGGCCGGGGCGTGCACGTCGACCCCGCCGTCCTTGCCGCACTCGTCGGTGGCCTCGCCCGAGGCGGCCTGGACCGCGGCGATCGTGAGCTGGCACAGCAGGCGCAGCTCGGTGGTGGGCCCGCCGCCGACCACGTAGCTGCCGCCCCGCAGGTCCTGGCGGGCGAGGAGCCCGCCGTCCGCGTCGGCGGAGCGCAGCGGGGTGTTGCCGCAACCCGCCGTCAGGAACGCGACCAGGAGGGCGAGGACGACGAGGGCTCGCACCCGCGCATCATCGCAACCGCCTCCGGCTCAGCCGATGAGCCCCTGCTCGCGCAGGAACGTGCGCGCGACGTCGTCGGGGGAGCGGCGGCCGACCGAGATGCGCGCGTTGAGCTCCCGCATCACCTGGTCGGTCAGCATCGGCGCGAGCCGCTCCCCGAGCAGGGCGAGGCGCGGGGCGCGGGTGAGGACGTCGGTCCGCACGGTGAGTGCGGCCTGGTAGGGCAGGAAGTAGCCGAGGTCGTCGTTCAGGGTGTTGATCCGCAGCGTGTTGAGGCGGCCGTCGGTGGCGAAGACCTCGCCGAACACGCACGGGCTCCCCGCGGCGACCGCCGGGTAGATGCCGTTGATCTCGAGGGTGTTCAGCCCGCCGTCGGGGAACTGGAAGTCGTAGGCGCGCAGCAGCCCGACGAGACCGTCCTCGCGGCCGGTGAACTCCTGGTCGATGCACAGGGAGGCGTCGGGCGAGCCCGAGCGGGCGAGCCGCGCGAGGTCGGAGATGGACCGCGTGCCGAGGCGCTGGGCGTTCGCCGACGTCACACCGATCGCGTAGGTGTTGTCGAACGGCGCCTGGCGCAGCCAGCTCACGCCGTTGGCGGCGTCGGCGACCTGGACGGCCTCGTAGAGGTCGCGCGGGTCGGTGAGCTGGGCCTCCTGGCGCAGGTAGGTCCGCCAGGCGGTGCCGGTGTACTCCCAGTACATGTCGATCGCGCCGCTGGTGAGTGCCGAGCGGACGTTCTCCGAGCCCTTGGTGTCGCAGCGCTGGACGACGGTGGCGCCCGCGGACTGCAGCAGGGCGATGGTCATGCGGCACAGCAGGAGCTGCTCGTCGAACTCCTTGGAGCCGACGACGTAGGTCTGGCCGGTCAGGTCGACGTCGCGGGCGAAGCTGCCCGGCGGCGTCGCCCGGCCCGTCTCGGTGGTGCACCCGGCGAGCAGCGCGGAGGTGAGCAGCGTGACCAGCACGGCCACCACGCCTCGGTGCATCGGCTCGCCCCCCGGGCTCTCTCGACGACGGGTCCCGACGGCGGATCCGGCGGGTGTGCAGCGACGACGGCGGGGAGGCCCGGCGAACCGGACCTCCCCGCCGTCGTTCCCGGCGACCTACGACTGGCCGATGAGGCCCTGCTGCTGGAGCCAGGTCCGGGCCACCTGCGTGGGGTCCTGCCCCTGCGAGGAGATCTGGCCGTTGAGGCCCAGCATGGTGTTGTAGTCGAGGCGCTTGGCGATCTCGTTCGAGACCTGCACGACCCCCGGCGCCCGCGCCACCACGTCACCGCGGATGGTGTTGGACGCGTTGTAGATCGGGAAGAAGTTCTTGTCGTCGGGCAGCGCGACCAGGTTCAGACCTGGGATGCGGCCGTCGGTGGTGAACACCTCGCCGAACTTGCAGGGGTTGCCGTTGGCGGTCGCCTGGTAGACGACGCCGGTGTCGAGCGTGGTGACGGCCGGCGGCGCGTTGTACGGGCGGTTCACGCCGTAGGTGCGCAGCAGGTTCGGGAGGCCGTCGTCACGGCCGGCGAACTCGGGCTCCACGCAGAGCGTGGCGTTCGGGTTCCCGGAGTTGATGAAGTTGGCCCAGTCCGTCGTCGTGCGGATGTTGTTCTGGTCCGCGAACGCCTTCGTGGTGGCGATGGCGTACGTGTTGTTGAACGGGGTCGGCTCGGTCCAGACGATGTTGTTCTGCTGCTTGTCGAGGTTGGCCGTCGCCTCGTACTGCTGACGCGGGTCCTTGATGACCTGCGACTGCTTGAGGTCGGTGATCCAGCCCGTACCGGTGTAGGACCAGTACATGTCGATCTGACCGCTGGTCAGCGCGGCGCGCGTCGCGGCCGACCCCTGGATGCCGCAGCGGTTGTTGACCGTGGCACCGACCGACTGCAGCGCGAGGACCTGCGCCTGGCACAGGAAGAGCTGCTCGTCGAAGTCCTTGCCGCCGACCGTGATGGTCTGGCCCTGCAGGTTGATGCCGCTGGCCGAGAGGCTGCCCCCGGTCGCGGCCGGCTGGCCGCTCCCGGACAGACCGCCGCAGCCCGCGGCGAGGAGGGCGGTGGCGGCCAGCGTCACCGCGCCGGCCCGCCATCCGCGCAGGCGGCCCGTGCCGCCCCGAAGCTTCCACTGCACTGGACGTGTCTCCTTCACTCGATGACTGATCGATGACTGCGACGGACGTCCCGGACGGCTCCCTCGGGAGCGTCCGGGACCGTGCTGTCCGGTCGTTAACCCGACCGGGCGACGATGGCTCGCTCGGCGACGCCGGCCAGCCAGTCGACGAGGAGAGCGACCGCGGCGATGATCGCGCCGCTGACGAACAGCAGGTTGATGCGGTTGAGCCGCAGCGCCTGCTGCACGAGCTCGCCCAGACCGCCGGCGCCGATGTAGGTGGCCAGGGTGGCCGTGCCAACGTTGAGGACGAGCGCCACCCGCAGACCGGCCACGATGACCGGCACGGCGAGGGGGATCTCGACGCTGAAGAGGGTCTGGCGCGCGGACATCCCCATGCCGCGGGCCGCCTCGATCAGCGACTGGTCGACCTGCTGGAGGCCGACCACGGTGTTGCGCAGCACCGGGAGCAGTGCCGCGAGGGTGAGGCCGATGACCGCGCTGCGGACGCCGAACTCCCAGAACCCGAGCAGCAGCAGCACGCCGAACGGCGGCAGCGCCTGGGCGAAGCCGCCCAGCGCGAGCACCGCGCCCTGGATGCGCCGCGCGCCCGGCCGACTCAGCACGATGCCGAGCGGCACCGCGATGACGAGCACGAGCACCGTCGAGTAGACGGTCAGCAGCAGGTGCTGACCGAGCTGGCCGAACACGTTGGCCGGCTCGAGCGCCCGCTCCTCGATGGTGTCGAGGGTCTGGCTGCCGACGTAGGCCACCATGACGATGAGGCCGATGACGACGATGATCGGCGCGACCAGGAGGTCGTAGTTCGCCTTGATCGTCCCGAGGAAGCCGCGCGACTCCCCGCCGCCGGTGTGCTGCTGGGCCGGGGTGGGGACGCCCGGCTGCAGGTCGACCGCCGTCACGCGCCACGCTCCCGCGTCTTGAGGCCCGCCACGAGGTCGTTCCAGTGCAGGACGCCCTGGGGCAGCCCCTCCTCGTCCACGACCGCGACCAGCGAGGCCGAGCCGTCGAGCATGACGTCGACCGCGTCGTACACCGTTCCCGAGAGCGGGACGGTCACGAGCGTGGTGCCGGCGGCGTCGCGGTCGGGCAGGTGGCGCCAGGCCACCGGGCGGCCGGAGCCGTCGACCTCGGCGACCGGGGTGCCGTTGCGGTTGCCGACCGCCTTCTCCTCGGTCTCGATCGGGTGCAGCTCGAGGCGGGAGAGCTCGAGCAGCGACAGGCGCCGCACGGCCGCGCCGCCGCCGACGAAGTCGGACACGAAGTCGTCGGCCGGGCTGGTGAGCACGGTGTCGGGGCTGTCGTACTGCGCGAGGCGGCCACCGGTGCCGAACACGGCGATCCGGTCGCCGAGCTTCACGGCCTCCTGCAGGTCGTGCGTGACGAAGCAGATCGTCTTGCCGACCGTGCGCTGGATCTCCAGGAACTCGTCCTGGAGGCGGTCGCGGGTGATCGGGTCGATGGCGCCGAAGGGCTCGTCCATGAGCATCACGGGCGGGTCGGCGGCGAGCGCACGGGCGACGCCGACGCGCTGCTGCTGACCACCGGAGAGCTGCCGCGGGTAGCGGTCGCGGTAGGTCGACGGCTCGAGGCCCACGAGGTGGAGCAGCTCGTCCGCGCGCTCCTTGATCCGGTTCTTGTCCCAGCCGAGCATCTTCGGGACGACGCCGATGTTGTCGGCGATCGAGTAGTGCGGGAAGAGCCCGCCCTGCTGGATGACGTAGCCGATCTTGCGGCGCAGCTGGTCACCGTTGACGTCGGTGACGTCGTCGCCGTCGAGGATGATGCGGCCGCCCGTGGGCTCGATGAGCCGGTTCATCATCTTGAGGGTCGTCGTCTTGCCGCAACCGGAGGGGCCGATGAGCATGACGATCTCCCCGCGGGGGATGGCCATGTCGAGGCGTTCGACCGCCGGGGAGCTGGAGCCGGGATAGATCTTCTCGACGGCTTCCAGGACGATCATGTTCTCGGTGTCAGACACGGATCCCCCTCGGGATGGTCAGGCGCTGCACGATGGCGAACGCGATTTCGAAGACGGCGGCCACCACGAGGCACATGAACGTGCCGATGAGGACCTGGGGGAAGGCGTTGGCCGCGCCGATGCGGGTGATGCCGGTGAGGAGCAGCTGACCGAGGCCCGGTCCCTGCACGATGGAGCCGACCACGGCGATCGAGATCGAGATCAGCGTGGTGACGCGGATGCCGTTGAGGATGACCGGCCAGGCCAGCGGCAGCTGGATCGTCAGGAGCCGGCGGACGCGGCCGTAGCCCAGGCCGCGGGCCGACTCGAGGACGGCGCGGTCGACCGAGGTCAGGCCGGCCACCGTGTTCCGCAGCACCGTGTAGAGCGAGTAGACGGTGAGCACGATGATCGCGGTGGTGACGCCCAGCCCCGTGATGGGCAGGAAGAGCACGAACAGCGCCAGCGAGGGCACGGTGAGCACGGCCGCCGTGATCAGCAGCGAGCCCTCGCGGATCCCGGTGGCCCACCAGTCGAAGCTGAACCGGGTGGGGTTCGGCTCGCCGGTCGACACGATGAGGCCGAGGACGATGCTGATGGCGGAGCCGATGCCCACGCAGATGAGCACGTAGAGGAAATGCGCCTGGGTCAGGAACAGGATCTGCTGGCTGTTCGCCGAGAAGTACTGGAAGACGTTCACGACACTCCTTCCTTTCTGGTCGGAGGAACGGGGCGGGTGGTCGGAGGGCGGCGCTGCCGGGGTGGTCGGGGAGGACCCGTCGCCGGGGGCGGCAACGAGGCGCCGAGGGCGCGGGAGAGATCGGCGGCGGCGCGCAGCACGCCCGCGCTCACCTCGGGCAGCACGGGGTCGATCCGGGAGTCCGGCCCGGCGACGCCGACCGCGGCGACGACCCCACCGGCGGCGTCGCGCACCGGCGCGCCGACGGCGAGCAGCCCGCGGTCCATCTCGTGGCGGGCGAGCGAGTGGCCCCGCTCGCGGTCCTCGCCGATGCGCGCGACGAGCTCGTCGAGCGACCGCGGGGCGCCGGGGCCGGCCTGGGCGAGGCCCTCGGGGACGATCAGGCGGGCGACGGCGGGGGTGTCGAGGTCGAACAGCAGCGCGCGTCCGGTGGCGGTGCAGGACAGGGGCACGATCCGGCCCACCCAGCCGATGGCGCGCAGCTCGCTGTCCGGGGCGGCGGTCGCGACCGTCATCGACGAGCCGCCGCTGCGCACGCAGACCTCGACGCGCTCGCCGAGCAGGGCGGCCTCGCGCTCGACGAGGGCGTCGGCCTCGTCGCGCAACCGGCGGCTCACGGCACGCACCCCGAGGGAGAACAACCGCGTGCCGATCCGGTACCGCAGCGTGCCCGCCTCGCGCTCGACGAAGCCGGCGTCGGCGAGCAGGCGCAGCAGCCGCGAGATCTGCGACTTGTCCCGCCCGAGGGTGCGGGCGATCTCGACGACGCCGAACGAGGTCGGCACGTCCGCGCCGCCGACCGCACCCCCGAGTCCGCGCGACTCCGGGTCGCCGAGGAGCTCGAGGATCGCGAGCGCACGGTGCACCTGGCCGCCCTCGAGGCCGCCGCGCACGGGCCGCTCGTCCTCGGCGGCTTCGGTGGCGTCGGCCCCGTCCGGGTCCGCGTCGGTGACGGCCGGGGCGCTCGACGGGGCGGTGGCGGTCGGGGTCGACGGACGGCGCGGGGCTCGCGGGCTCACTCCGGGTCCCCCTCTCGGCTCCCCTGACGCCGGGAGCGCGAGGGACAACGGTCGTTGTCTGTCGGGCAACGGCCGTCGAGAGGTTAAGGGGAGGGCCACCGGGTTGTCACCCGGAAGTTGGTTCTTTCTGGTCGGTACGTCACGCCGACATCGGAGCAACCTCGTCACGCACGGTCGGAATCGCCGTGACGCGAGCGCGAACGTTCCTGGTCAGGGCGATGCGGCCCCGTCAGGGTGAACGATCCGAGGCCGGACCGTGACGTGGCGTGATCTCGCGAGATCCACCCGGCCGGGCGGTACCCGGGAGCGGCGCGTTGCAGATTCCGCCGACGCGCGGGGCGGGATCAGCGCTCGCCGGTGGGCAGCTGCGCGGTCCGGTCGAGGCCCCACAGCTCCAGCAGCCGCGCCTCCAGCCGGTCGAGCTCGGCGGCCACGGCGAGGTGCGCCCGACGGCGCCGGGCGGTCGGCATCTGCTCGGCGGAGCGGACGGCGGCCTCGAGGTCGGAGAGGCGGTCGCGGGCGTCGCGCGCGAAGGCGCGGACGTCGGCGTCGCCCTCGCGGCGCCGCTCGATCTCGCGCACGGAGGTGGCGAGGTTGTGCGCGCGGGCGTAGAGCCCCGTGCCGCGGCCGGAGAACGACGACAGCTCGTCGGGGGCCACCCCGAAGCGGCGCGCGCGCTGCTCGTCGATGCGGGACCGGGCGGCGCCGACGGCCTGGTAGACCAGCGGCGCGGCGATCGGCACGACGATGCGGGCGATGCCGATCCAGCGCTTCACCGTGGCCCCGGTGAGGTGGGTGTCCTCGGGGTCGGGGGCCTCCGCGGCACGGCGGGCCTCGACCTCGGCCGCCTCCGCGCGCTTCTCGGCCGCCTTCCGGTCGGCCTTCGCGGCCCGACCGGCCTGCTTCTCGGCCTTCGCCGCGTGCTTCGCGGCCTTGCGGGACCAGATGACCACACCGTCCCCGCCGTCGAGCTCGACCGTGTGACTGGTGCGCCGTGCCATCGGGTTCCTCCCCGCCGTTGCCCCGGGAGGTCCCGGGACGATCTCCTCGCGGGGACGGTTCCCCACCCGGGGCCGGACCCTAACGGTGGTGCCCCCTCCGTGGGCGGTGACACGGAGACCGTCGGGGGTCCGTGGCACCCTGACGGCCATGAGCAGCATTCCCGACGGCGGGTCGGTGCCGGCTCCGGGCGCGGTGCTGCTCGACGCCGCCGTCACCACGCGGTGCCGGCGCCGGGTGCACCTGGAGCACGATCCGGCCGCCGGGCGGGCCGTGGGGGCCACGGGCGTGGAGGGCGCAGGCCAGATCGTGCTGCCCGAGCCCGATCCCGGGGTGGAGATGCGGGTGGCCGACGCGGCGGAGCACCGCGCCCAGCTCGCCGCGCGCTTCGCGGCCGACCTCGTGGACGCCTACCGCCGGGTGCCCGACGGACGGCGGTCCGAGCGGGTCGAGGCGACGCGCGCGCTGCTGGCCGACCCCGCCGTCCGGGCCGTCGGTGCCGCCGAGCTCCCCCCGGACGAGGGCCGGCGGGGGCACGCCGAGCTGCTCGTCCGCGCGGGGGGCGACGACGCCGGGTGGTACCCCGTGATCGTCGTGCGCCACCGGGTCACCGACCCGGGCACCGGGGCGCTCACCTCGCCGCTGGACCGCCCGCACCCGTCGTCGCTGACCGTCGACCCGGACCGCAAGCCGCGCGCCGTCTCCCGGGACGTCCTGCGGCTGGCCCACCTGCACCGGATGCTCGCCGCCGCCGGGCTGGGCGCGCGCCGGGCCTGGGGCGGCGTGGTGGGGCTGGACGCCGACTGCGTGGTGTGGACCGACCTCGCGGCCGGGCCCGGGCAGGAGGCGGGCCGCAGCCCCCTCGACACCTACGACCGTCGCTTCGCCGACCGGCTGGCGGTCGCCACGGCCGCCCGGACCGGCGGGCCCGCGCTCGCCGAGCCGTCGCGCATCACCGAGTGCCGCCGCTGCCCCTGGTGGCCGGTGTGCGAGTCGGAGCTGCGCCGCGCCGACGACGTGAGCCTCGTGGTCCGCGGGGAGGACGCGCTGCGCCTGCGCGGCCGCGGGATCACCACCGTGCGTAGCCTCGCCGCGCTCGACCCGCGGCAGGGGCTGCCCGCGCCCACCGAGGACGGCGACGAGCAGGTGGGGGGCGAGCTGACGGCCGACCTGCGCGAGGCGGTGGCGCTGGCCCGCGCCTGGCGGGCGGACGTGCCGCTGGTGCGTCGGGTGCGCCGGCCCGAGGTCCCGCGGGGGGCCGTGGAGGTCGACGTCGACATGGAGAGCCTCGGCGAGGACGGCGCCTACCTGTGGGGCGTCCTGCTCTCCGGGGTCGACGTCGGACTCGACCACGGCTACCGCGGCTTCGTCACCTGGGACCCGGTGCCCACGCGTGACGAGGCGCGTTCGTTCGCGGCGTTCTGGGCCTGGCTCACCGACGTGCGGCGGCGGGCGGCCGAGCGGGGGCTGTCCTTCCGGTCCTACTGCTACAACGAGCAGGCCGAGAACCGCTGGCTGCGCGGGTCGGTCGAGCGCTTCGCCGGCGAGCCGGGCATCCCCGCGGCGGCCGAGGTCGAGGCGTTCATCGCCTCCGACGAGTGGATCGACCTGTTCCCGGCCGTGAGCACCTCGTTCCTGTGTCCCCACGGCAAGGGACTCAAGCGGGTGGCGCCGTCCGCGGGGTTCGGGTGGCGGGACCCGGAGGCCGGCGGGGAGAACTCGATGCGCTGGTACCGGCGGGCCGTGGGCCTCGACGGCGAGCCGCCGGAGCCCGCGATGCGCGACCGGCTGCTGATCTACAACGAGGACGACGTCCGGGCCACCCACGCCCTGCGGACGTGGATGACCTCGGACGCCGTGCTGGCGGTCCCGCACCTCGACGACCTGCGGCCCGACCCCGGGGAGCCCGGGGCGCCGCAGGACCGGGTCAGCGCGGCTGCATGCGCAGCGCCCCGTCCATGCGGATGACCTCGCCGTTGAGGTAGTCGTGCCCGACGATCATGCCGACGAGCGCCGCGTACTCGGTCGGGTCGCCGAGACGCTGCGGGAACGGCACGCCCTTCGCGAGGTCCGCGCGGAAGGACTCCTCGACGCCCGCGAGCATCGGGGTGTCGACGATGCCGGGGGCGATCGTCATGACCCGGATTCCGTACTGCGCGAGGTCGCGCGCCGCGGGCACCGTCATGCCGACGACGCCGCCCTTCGACGCCGCGTAGGCGATCTGACCGATCTGCCCCTCGAAGGCGGCGATCGACGCCGTGTTGATCACGACCCCACGCGCGTTGTGCTCCAGCGGCTCGGTCTGCGCGATCGCGGCGGAGGCGAGGCGCATCACGTTGAAGGAGCCGATCAGGTTGACCCCGACGACCTGCGAGAACACCCCGAGGTCGTGCGGGCCCTTCTTCGACAGCACGCGGCCCGCGGTGCCGATGCCGGCGCAGTTCACGACGACGCGCAGCGGGAGCCCGGTGCCCACGGCCGCGTCGACGGCCGCCTGCACCTGGTCGCCGTCGGTGACGTCGGCCGGGACGTAGTCGACCCGCTCCAGCTTCTCGGCGTCGTCGATCGCCTTCGGCAGGTCGATCGCGATGACGTGGGCGCCGTCGGCGGCCAGTCGCCGGGCGGTCGCCCCGCCCAGACCGGACGCCCCTCCGGTGACGATGGCGGCGACGTCGGTTACGTCCATGGTGGGTGCACTCCTCGGCAGGTGGTCCGGTGGCTCGGGTGGCCCCGCTCGGGCGGAGGCTATCCCCTCGACGGTCAGCGCTGACCGTTACGGGTCGGGGTCACACCCGACCGGGCCCGACCGGACGTCAGGAACGCGTGATGCCGAACTGCCAGTCGTCGAGGTAGCGCGACGCGAAGCCGGCCTCGCAGTAGGCGAGGTAGAAGTCCCACATCCGCACGAAGGTCTCGTCGAAGCCCAGGCCCCGCACCTGCTGCTCGCGGGCGAGGAAGGTGTCCCGCCAGCGGTGCAGCGTCTCGGCGTAGTCGAGGCCGATCGAGCGCCGGTCGTCGATGTGCAGCGTGGTGTGGCGGTCCAGGGTCTGCTCGATCGCCTCGACGCTGGGGATGATCCCGCCCGGGAAGATGTACTTGTGGATCCAGGTGTACGACGACTTCGTCGCCTGGAGCCGGTGGTGCGGCATCGTGATGGCCTGCAGGCCGAAGCGGCCGCCGGGGGCGAGCAGCCGGTCGATCGTGCGGAAGTACTCCGGCCAGTAGCGCTCGCCGACCGCCTCGATCATCTCGATGGAGATGGCCGCGTCGTACTCGCCGCGGGCGTCGCGGTAGTCGCGGATGTCGATCGTGATCCGGTCGGAGACGCCGGCGGCCTCGGCGCGGGCGCGGGCGAGCTCGGCCTGCTCGACCGACAGCGTCAGGGTGGTGACGCGGGCGCCGCGCTGCGCGGCGCGGATGGCGGCCTCGCCCCACCCGGTGCCGATCTCGATGACGCGGGAGCCGTCGCGGACGCCGGCGAGGTCGAGGATGCCGTCGACCTTGCGGTGCTGGGCGGCGGTGAGCGACTCGAGGTGCTGCCCGTCGGGGCCGACCGGGCCCTCGAACCAGGCGGCGGAGTACATCATCGACTCGTCGAGGAAGAGCTGGAACAGGTCGTTGGACAGGTCGTAGTGCCGGTGCACGTTCTCCTGGGAGACGGCGGCGTCGGCGGCGCGCTCCTCGCGCGGCTGCCCGCGGTCGTAGAGCCGGCGCAGGTTGCGGACCGGCTTCGGGACCAGCGACTCGATGTGGTCGGTGAAGCAGCGCATGACGCCGACGAGGTCGTCGGAGTCCCAGTCGCCGACCATCCAGCCCTCGCCGAGACCGATGAGTCCCTCGGTGCCGAGGCGGGTGAAGAACGCCTCCGGCCGGATCACGCGCATGTCCGGGCTGGTCGCGTCGCCGGCGCCCTCGCTCGACCCGTCGGGCCAGGTGAGACGCATCGGCATGCGGCGCACGGCCGCGCGCAGCAGCGAGCGGGCGATGACCATCCGCACCCGGTTCTCGCCGGGGTCCTGCAGCCCCGGCCAGACGCCCTCCGCGGGGCGCGGCACGACGCGCTCGGCGCGCAGCGGGGTCCGGTCGGGCACGGGCACGGTGGACGACACGGCGGTGGTCCTCTCGACGCTGGGGTGTCAACGGGCGACGGAGTTCGTCGGCAGCACCTTCGCCGCCGACGGCCCGATCGTTCGGACGCGTGTGGTGGTGATCTCGCGCCGTTCGGTCGGGAGCTGCGCGATCGTGCCCGTGTCGATCACGATCGCGTCGGTCGGGGTTCTCGTCGGATACCGTGCGGCGGTCGGCGGACGAGGAGAGGGTGACCGCGCGGTGGACCCCAGCGAGGAGCTGCAGCGGCTCGACGCCGACCTCGCCGCGGGACGCGTGGACGCGACCTCCTACCGGCGTCGCCGGGACGAGCTCCTCGCGCGCCGCCGCGAGGAGGAGGCGTCCGCCCGGGCCGCCGCGGCTGCGACGGACGTCACGTCCGGTGCGCCCGTGCCGGCGCCGGTCGAGCCCGCCGTGGACCCGCTGCCGGTGACCCCGGTGCGGGGCGAGGTGTCGACCACCGAGGATCGCCCCGGGTCCGCCGGGCCGACCGGAGGGGCGGGCCGGCCCTCGGCTGTCGCGTCGGACCCGCTGCCGCTCCTGCCGGACGTGGCCGATCCGCTGCCACCCGAGCCGGATCCGCTGCCGCCGGAGCCGGATCCGCTGCCACCCGAGCCGGATCCGCTGCCGCCGGTGCCGGAGCCGGAGCCGCTACCGGAGCCGCTGCCGGTCGTGCCGCCAGTTGGCGAGGGGCGCCCACGGCCCATCTATCCGACCGAAGGTGCCCCTCGGTCAGCGGCTGAACCGGTGCCGCCGGTTGGCGAGGGGCGCCCACGGCCCGTCTATCCGACCGAAGGTGCCCCTCGGTCAGCCGGGAGTGCCGCCCCGCCCCTGCCGTCCGACCCGTTCCCGCCGCCCTTCCGGTGGGGCCCCGCACCGGGGACGCCGGACGCGGACGCCACCCAGGTGGTGCCCGACGACGGCGAGCACACGCAGGTCGTGCCGCCCTCGACGTTCCAGCCCCCGACCTTCGCGGCGCCCCCGGCGTCCGGGCCCCCGCCGCCCGGGTCGCCGGCCGAGCGCACGCAGGTGGTGCCCGGCGACCGGGCGGGGCGGCGGCCGTCGGCGCCCGTGCCCGCCTCGCGCACCACCCCGCCGTGGGTGGAGCGGGCGCCGGAGCGGCAGGACCCGTCGTCGGGGATCGCGGGCTCGGACGTGTTCTACGGCGGCCGCCGGGACCTGGCGTCGACCCTGGGGACGGTCGCGGTGGTGGTCGTCGTGATCCTGATCCTGGTGCTGTCCTTCACCCTCGGCTGACCTACGCTCCGCCCTCGTGGCGACGCTGGTGACCTTCCACGCCCATCCCGACGACGAGTGCATCACCTGCGGCGGGGTGATGCGCGCGGCCGCCGACGCGGGCCACCGCGTGGTGCTCGTGATCGCGACCGGGGGCGAGCACGGCGAGATCGTGCAGGACGTCCTGGACCCGGGCGAGACGCTCGCGCACCGGCGGCACCTCGAGACGCTGGCTTCCGCCCGCATCCTCGGCGCGGCCCGCACCGAGTTCCTCGGCTACGTCGACTCCGGCATGGTCGGCACCGAGACCAACACCGGCGAGGGTGCGTTCGCCGCCGCCGACGTCGAGGAGGCCGCGGGCAGGCTCGCGGCGATCCTGCGGGAGGAGGACGCCGACGTCCTCACCCACTACGACGACCACGGCGGCTACGGCCACCCCGACCACGTGCAGGTCCACCACGTCGGGCAGCGCGCCGCGGAGCTCGCCGGCACGCCGCGGGTCTACCAGGCCACGACCAACCGCGACGAGATGCGCCGACTGATGGCGATGGCGCGCCAGATGGGGATGGGCGACGGCGAGGGACCCAGCGAGCTGGACATGGAGACGATGGGGACGCCGGAGTCCCAGCTGACGACCCGCGTCGACGTCACGCCCTGGCTCGCGGCCAAGCGCGACGCGATGCGCGCCCACGCCAGCCAGATCGCGCCCGACCCGTTCTTCCTCGCCCTGCCCGACGAGGCCTTCGCCGCCGCCTTCGGCACGGAGTGGTTCCTGCGCGCCGGCGAGCCGGCCGGCGGGCCGTTCGAGACGGGCCTGTTCGGCTCCTGATCCGCGTAGCCTCGCGCCCATGAGCTGGTTCGGTCGTGACAAGCGCGAGATGGTCGACCCCGCCGACGCCCTGCCCGGACGCCGGTCGCCGCTGCCCACGCTCGAGCGCAGCCTGGTCAACGGCCGCCCGCTGAAGCCGCCGTTCCCGGAGGGCCTGCAGACCGCGGTCTTCGGCATGGGCTGCTTCTGGGGCGCCGAGCGGCTCTTCTGGAACCAGCCCGGCGTCCGGGTCACCGCCGTCGGCTACTCCGGCGGCTACACGCCGAACCCGACCTACGAGGAGACCTGCACCAACCGCACCGGCCACGCCGAGGTGGTGCTCGTCGTGTTCGACCCGGCCGTGATCACCTACGAGCAGCTCTGCCGCCTGTTCTGGGAGGAGCACGACCCGACGCAGCGGATGCGCCAGGGCAACGACGTCGGCACCACCTACCGCTCGGCGATCTACTACGCCGACGACGCGCAGCGCGCGGTCGCCGAGAGCACCCGCGACGCCTTCCAGGACGCGCTGACGGCCGCGGGCCGCGGCGCGATCACCACCGAGATCGCCCCGCTCGGCGCGTTCTACTACGCCGAGGACTACCACCAGCAGTACCTGCACCGGATCCCGAACGGGTACTGCTCGATGGCCGGCACCGGGGTCAGCTGCCCGACCGGGCTGGGCGTGCGCACCGAGCAGGGCTAGCCTCCGCGCCCGTGGAGATCACGGTCGAGTCCGACGGACTGCGCCTCGGCACGACGTACCTGCGGGCCGAGGACGAGTCGCTGGCCGGTCCGGGCGGGCGGCCGTGCGTCGTCATGGCCCACGGCTTCGGGGCCACGCGCGACTCGGGCCTGCGCCCCTTCGCCGAGGCCTTCACGACGGCGGGTGCGGACGTCCTGCTCGTCGACTACCGCGGCTTCGCCGACTCGGAGGGCGACACCCGACGGCACGTCGACCACCGCGCGCACCGTTGCGACTACCACGCGGCGGTGGCCCGGGCGCGGCTGATCGACGGCGTGGACCCGGAGCGGATCGTGCTGTGGGGCTCGTCGTACTCGGGCGGCCACGTGGTCGCGGTGGCGGCGGCCGACCGGCGGATCGCCGGCGTGATCTCCCAGGGCGCGGCGATGGACGGGCTCGGCGCGCTGGTCGAGATCCTGCGCTACGGCGGCCCCTGGCAGTTGCTCAAGGTCTCGGCGCACGCGGTCGCCGACGCGGTCGGCCACGCCCTCGGCCGGCGGGAGCACCGGGTGGCGATCTACGGCCCGCCCGGCGCGGTCGCGGCGATCACCTCGCCGGACGCGGAGAGCGGGTACGGCGCGATCGTCGGCCCGTCGTTCGTCAACGACATGCCCGCCCGCGACATCCTCACGATCCCGTTCAACCGCCCCGTGACCGCGGCGCCCCGGGTCCGCTGCCCCATGCTGCTCGTGGTCGCCGCGTCGGACTCGATCGCGCCGCCGTCCGCCGTCCGCACGGTCGCGGCGACCGCCGGGGGACCGGTCGAGACCGTGGAGATCGACTGCGGCCACTTCGACATCTACCTCGGCGAGCCGTTCGCGACCTCGGTCGAACGCCAGGTCGCCTTCGTCCGTTCGATGTAGCAGCACCCGTCCGGGTGGTCTGACGCCGTGGGCGAAACACGGCGGCGCGCGCGGCGATACCCAGGGTGTCAGCGGGTTGTGAGGACCCGCTCTTCTCGGGGGAGAACACCATGGGCCGTCACCACGCCGCCGCCGCGCTCGTCGAGCTCGCCGCCGTCCCCGCCCCGCGGGTGTCGTCGGACGCCGCGCTGCGCTCGACGCCGTTCCCGGTGATCCCCGCCCCGCGGCGCGCGCCCGAGGCCACCCCCGCCCCCGTCGCCGTGCCGGAGCCGCGCGGCTGGCGCGCCCGCCGCGCCGCGAAGGCCGACGCCGCGACCGCCCGCGCCCAGGCCGTGGCCGTGGCCCACGCCCAGCGCCGGGCCCGTCAGGTCGCCCTGGCCTCGCTGACCGACTGACCGACTGATCGAGCCGGCACGGACGAACGGGCCGTCCATCACGATCCGACGTGATGGACGGCCCGTTCGTGCGTTCCGGGGCGAGGGTGGGGATCAGCCCTCGAGCACGTACCCGCGGCCGCGGATGGTGCGAATGCGCTCCGCGCCCAGCTTGCGGCGCAGGTAACCGATGTAGACCTCGACGATGTTCGAGGTCGGCGGGCCGCCCCACACGCGCGTGACGAGCTCGTCCTGCGACATGGCCTGCCCGCGCGGGTGCCGGATGAGCGCGTCGACCACCGCGTACTCGGTGCGCGAGAGGCTGACCGGCTTGTTCTCGACGAACACCTGCTCGAGCGCGGTGTCGACCATGACCTCGCCGCGGCGCAGGTAGAGCTGCGCCGTCGGACGGTCGTCGCCGAGCCGCAGGCGCAGCCGGGCGAGGAGCTCCTCCATCGGGAAGGGCGTGACCAGGTAGTCGTCGTGGCTCGCGCGCAGGGTGGACACCGTGCGGTCGCGCGCCTCGGGCGAGGTCAGCGCGATCACCGGGGTCCGCGGGCTCTCGCGGTGCAGGTCGGCGAGGACCTCGACCGGCCGCAGGCCGCTCATCTCCACGTCCAGGACCACCGCGCGAGCACCGCCCGCCCGGGCTGCGGCCCCGACGCTCCAGCTCTCCCGCAGGAGTTGGGGTTCGAAGCCGTTGGACCGCAACGCACCGACGAGCACGCTCGTTGTGCGGTGGGGAGGAGCCACACACAGCACGCGGCCCCGCTCCGCGTCCGCATAACGATTGGGTTGCATCGCGGACCAGGCTGCCGTGTGGACGGCGCGGGGGCAACGAGCCAGCGCCGAACGGCGGTGTGGTGTGTGCGACGGGCGGTTCCCTGAGAGCGAGAACCGGCGTCCGTCGCAGCGATTCCTCCGAGCGGAGCAGTGGATCTGCTCGTCGTCGCGTCTCGGCGTGCGGTCGACGGCATCGAGAGGTCTTCACTCTCAGATCACGGTCCGGTGACGGCCGGCGCTCCTAGCGTTCCGATCCGCTCCCCCCACGCAGCGGCGACGTCCGGGCTCCCCCGACCGAACACCCCGAGCCCCGGCCGACCGGACGCCGCCGCCGCGACCCGGACCGCTCCCCAGGTCCGGGACCGAAGAACGTCTGGAGGTCGTTCGCCCATGCCCCGACGTGGACGACATCGCACCCGGCTCCCGCTCCGGCTCCTGGCCGTCGTCGCCGCCCTGCTCGTGGGCGGCACCGCCGTCGTCCTCGGCGGCAACGCGCTGGCCGAGGACAACGGCGGCGACTCCGGGGGCGGCAGCAGCATCCTGTCCGCCCTCACCGGCGGGAAGTCCGACTCGAAGGACTCGGGGGACTCGAAGGACTCCGACGACTCCGGCTCCGACGACTCGGACTCGAACGACTCGGGCGACTCCGGGGACTCCGGAGACTCGAAGGACTCGAAGGACTCCGGCTCCGAGGACGGGTCGAAGGACTCGGGCGACTCCGAGCGCTCGCAGGCCAGAGGCACCGGGCACGACGGTGACGGCAACGACGACGGCGGGCAGGACACGTCCCCGGACGAGTCCAAGAAGACCGGCGACCAGAAGAAGGACGACCAGGACAAGCAGGCCAAGGGCGAGAAGAAGGTCGAGTTCCCGGGCCGCGACCAGATCCAGGCCGCGGGCGCCGACGAGTACGTCGACATCCGGTCCGTGAGCCGCAACGGCAACATCGGCGACGGCGGGTCCTTCTCCGAGGGCAGCTACTCCGTGGACTGCGGCGTCAGCGACCACAACAACTCGGACAACTACATGGCCGCGCCGGGCAAGCGGAACGGCGCCCAGCACGTCCACGACTACGTGGGCAACACGTCGACCGACGCGAACTCGAACGACGACTCGCTGCAGGCCGCCGGGACCTCCTGCAAGAACGGTGACAAGAGCACCTTCTTCTGGCCGGTCCTGCGCGACCTGAACGGCACCGGCGACGACGTCGGCCGGGACGGCGGCAGCCTCGACGGCAACGTCGGTCGCAAGCTGACCCCGACCTCGGCGCAGCTGACCTTCCGGGGCCACGGTGACCAGGAGGTCGAGGCGCTCCCGCAGCACCTCATGATGATCATGGGCAACGCGAAGGCCAAGGCGCAGGACGGCAAGAACGCCAACGCGAAGTACACCTGCACCGGCTTCACCGACCGGGTCACCGACAAGTACCCGATCTGCCCGAGCGGGTCGAACCTCGTGCGCCTGCTCGACTACCCGAGCTGCTGGGACGGCCAGAACCTGGAGTCGAAGGACCTCCGGTCGCACATGGCCTACCCGGAGGAGAACGGGCGCTGCGGTGAGGGCTTCAAGGCCGTGCCGGCCCTGCGCATCACGCTGACCTACGACCAGCCGGCGGGCCGGGCGTTCGCGATCGACTCGTTCCCGGACAACCAGCACGACCCGGCGACCGACCACTCCGACTACGAGAACATGGCCACCGAGGCCCAGAACCAGGCCGGAGCGGACTGCATCAACGAGAAGAAGACCTGCATCAACGTCGCAGGCTGAGCGCCGCCGCGCGCACCCCCTCGCGCCCCGTCGCCCGACGATCTACCGTCGGCGGCGGGGCGCGAGCGCGTTCCACGGGAGTCCGAGCAACGGGCTGAGAGGGGACCTGGCGGTCCCGACCGTTCGAACCTGATCCGGATCATGCCGGCGCAGGGACACGGAGGGTGTCATCCATGAGCACGTCCACGCCCACCCACGACGAGGTGGCCCCCACCCTCGACGGACCCGTCCCGCGGTCGCTGGGGTTCCTCGACCAGGGCGCCTTCTGGGCCAACCTCGGCGTGAGCCTGCTCGGGTTCGCCGGGGTCCTCGCGGTGCTCCAGCCCGCCGGCGCCCCGCCACTGACCGTGGCGGCGGCGGTGGTCGCGACCGTGGTCGGCACGATCATCGGCAGCGCGATGGTCGGCCTGTCGGCGATCCCGGGGGCGCGCAGCGGAGCGCCCGCCATGGTGGTGCTGCGCGGCCTGTTCGGCGGCGTCCTGTCCTGGATCCCCTCGGTGCTCAACGTCGTCCAGCTCATCGGCTGGGGCACCTTCGAGCTCGTCGTCATCGCGCAGGCCGGCACGCTCGCGATCGGCGGCCCCACCTGGGCGTGGGTGGTCGGGGCCGGGGTGGTGACGACGCTGCTGACGTTGCGCCCGCTCGGGATGCTGCGGCTGCTGCGCCGGGTCGTGACGATCCTCGTGGCGATCTCGGTGGCCTACCTCGCCTGGTGGTTGTTCACCCGGCCCGCCGCGGCCGACCTCGGGGCGAGCGGTTCGTGGGACGGGTTCTGGGCGGGGACGGACGCCGCGATCGCCGTGGCCGTCTCCTGGATCCCGGTCGCCTCGGACTACTCGCGGCACTCGCGGCGGGTCCCGACGGCGTTCGCCGCGGCCACGGTGGGCTACGGCGTCACCCAGATCCTCTGCTTCGTCGTCGGTCTCGCGGCGCTCTCGCTCGTCGCGGGCAACGGGGACGAGGTGTTCGCGCCCATGCTGGCCGCGCCGCTCGGCGTGGTCGCCCTGGTGATCCTCACGCTGCGCGAGACCGACCAGTCGTTCGCGAACGTCTACTCCACGGCGGTGTCGGCGCAGAACCTCGTGCCGCGGGCCGACCGGCGGGCGCTCTGCCTGGCCATCGGTGCGCTGATCACCGTGCTCGGGCTCGTCGTCACGATCGACGACTACGCGGTGTTCCTCGCGGTCATCGGGTCGATCTTCGTGCCGCTGCTCGGCGTGGGCGTCGGGGAGGCCCTGGTGAACCGTTCCTGGGCGGGCGGCGCGACGGGGGACGGGGCGAGCCGGCTCGACCTGTCGCGCTGGGCGCCGTCGCGCCCGCTCATGGTCGTCGCGTGGGTGGTCGGCCTCGCCGTCTACCAGCTGATCAACCCGGGCGGGGCGCCCGGTTGGTCGGACGCCTGGAGCGCCCTGCGCGACGCGATCGGCCTCGTCCCGCCGTCGTGGCTCTCGGCGTCGCTGACGTCGTTCCTGGTGGCGGGCCTCGTCGCGGCGGCGTTCGCCGCCCTCGTCGAGCGCGGTACCCGTCGGGAAAGGGCCTCCGCCCGGGGTTGAGATCCACGCCCACCGGGGGAGCCCCGCGGGTCGGATGCGCACCCGTGCATCCCGCCTGCGGAGGGAGCGTCATGCGAGCCGTGGTCTACAAGGGGACGAACGAGGTGGCCGTCGAGCAGGTCGACGACCCGCGGCTGGAGGCGCCCAACGACGCCCTGATCCGGATCACGACGACCGCGATCTGCGGCTCCGACCTGCACATGTACGAGGGCCGGACGGTCGCCGAGACCGGCATCGTGTTCGGGCACGAGAACATGGGCGTCGTCGAGGAGGTCGGCTCCGGCGTCACGCGCGTGAAGAAGGGCGACCGGGTCTCGCTGCCGTTCAACGTCGCCTGCGGGTTCTGCCGGAACTGCCTCGCGGGGAAGACGGCGTTCTGCCTGACGGTGAACCCGCCCTACGCGGGCGGCGCGTACGGCTACGTCGGGATGGGGCCCTACACCGGCGGGCAGGCCGAGTACCTGCGGGTGCCGTTCGCCGACTTCAACGCGCTCGTGCTCCCGCCCGGCGACGAGCACGAGAACGACTTCGCGATGCTGGCCGACATCTTCCCCACCGGCTACCACGCCACCGTGCTGGCGGACCTGAACCCGGGCGAGTCGATCGTCGTGTTCGGCGCCGGACCGGTGGGCCTGATGGCCGCCTACTCGGCGGTGATCAAGGGTGCCTCGAAGGTCTTCGTCGTGGACAAGGTGGCGTCCCGGCTGAAGCTCGCCGAGGACATCGGCGCCGTCCCGGTCGACTTCTCGGCGGGCGACCCCGTGGAGCAGGTCGTCGACGCCACCGACGGCCTCGGGGCCGACAAGGGCGTCGACGCGGTCGGCTACCAGGCGACCGCGAACGACGGCGAGGAGCAGCCCGCCGTGGTGCTCAACCAGCTCGTCGACGCGGTGCGGCACACGGGCCGGCTCGGCATCGTCGGGCTCTACCTGCCGCAGGACCCGGGCGCGCCGGACGAGAACGCCGCGAACGGCCGGCTGCTGTTCAACGTGGGCCGCTTCTTCGAGAAGGGCCAGAAGATGGGGACCGGGCAGGCCGACGCGAAGGCCTACAACGCCCAGCTGCGCGACCTGATCGTCGCGGGGCGGGCCACGCCGTCGTTCGTGGTGTCCAAGGAGGTCCCGCTCGACGAGGCGCCGGACGCCTACGCGCGCTTCGACGCCCGCGAGGACGGCTACTCGAAGGTCGTCCTCAAGCCGTAGGTGGCTGCGCCACGTGAGCACTGTCCGTGGCCGGAGCCACGGACGGTGCTCACCTGCCGACGAAGGAGGCACATGAGGTACCGCACGCTGGGCCGGACCGGCATCAAGGTCAGCCCGTACTGCCTGGGCGCGATGATGTTCGGGGCCATGGGCAACCCGGACCACGACGACTCGATCCGGATCATCCACCGCGCGCTCGATGCGGGGGTGAACGTCGTGGACACCGCGGACGTCTACTCCCGGGGCGAGTCGGAGGAGATCGTCGGGAAGGCGTTGAAGGGCCGCCGCGACGACGTCGTCCTCGCGACCAAGGTGCACGGCGGGATGGGGGACGACCCCAACCGCGCCGGGAACTCCCGCCGCTGGATCGTCGCGGAGGTCGAGCACTCGCTGCGCCGGCTGCAGACCGACCACATCGACCTCTACCAGATCCACCGCCCGTCGCCGGACACCGACGTCGAGGAGACGCTCTCCGCGCTCACCGACCTGGTGCGCAGCGGCAAGGTCCGGGCCGTCGGCTCCTCGACGTTCCCCGCCTCGGAGATCGTCGAGTCGCACTGGACGGCGGAGCGGCGCGGACTCGAGCGGTTCCGCACCGAGCAGCCGCCGTACTCGATCGTCAACCGCGGCATCGAGCGCGAGGTGCTGCCGGTCTGCGAGCGCTACGGCATGGGCACGCTGGTGTGGAGCCCGCTCGCGATGGGCCTGCTGACCGGGCGCTACCGCAAGGGGCAGGAGACCGACTCGAAGCGGATGTCGTTCGCGTCGGGCCGCCTGACCGACGAGCGCAAGCTCGACGTGGTGGAGCAGCTCGTCCCGCTCGCGGAGAAGGCGGGCCTGTCGATGACCCACCTCGCCATGGCGTTCGCGGTGGCGCACCCGGGCGTCACCAGCGCGATCATCGGGCCGCGCACGATGGAGCACCTCGACGACCTGCTCGCGGGGGCCGAGGTGACGCTCGACGACGAGGTGCTCGACCGCATCGACGAGATCGTGCCGCCGGGCACCGACGTCGACCCGGGGGACGTCTCGTACGCCCCGCCGGCGATCGAGCACGCCGGGCTGCGGCGTCGACCCGTGGCGGAGCGGTCGGCGGCGTGACCCCGGGGAGGAAGTTGCCCGTCCTCCGATCGTGAACGTCCGGCGGTGCGGTACAACCATTCCCGTATCCGCCAGGGGAGGATCGGACCGTGAGCTACCCGCAGCGTTCCTGGAACGACGGCGACGTCGAGGTCGTCCCCGGACGCCTCTGGGCGGGCGGGGTGGCCACGGCTCTCGTCGCCGCCGGCATCGCGTTCGTCGGTGTGCTGATCATCAACAGCATCTTCGAGGTCGGGATCCAGACGGCGGGCCGGTCGGGGGCGTTGGTCGACAACGCCTCCACCGTCATCCCCGTCGCGGCCGCGATCGCCGCGCTCGCCAGCACCGCGCTGCTGCACCTGCTGCTGATGACGACGCCGCGGCCGGCCTCGTTCTTCTCGGCCATCGCGGTGCTCGTGATCGTCGTGCTGATCCTGCAGGTGTTCCTCGCCGAGGGGTCGATCTCGGCGCACATCGCCACGGGCATCCTCTACGCGGCGATCGGCATCGGCATCGTGTCGATGCTCTCCGGGGTCTCGGCGACCTCGGTGCGGCCGGCGCAGCGCGGCGGCTGGGGCGGCCGGGCCTACGAGCCCCCGCCGCAGCAGGCCTACGACGGGCGCTACGACGCGAACTACGGTTCGTACGACCCGCAGGCGCCGTACCCGCCGCAGGGCGGCTACGGCAACCCGCAGGACCGTACGCAGCGTTACGACCCGCGCGACCAGCGTGGGCAGTGGCGCTGACCGAATCCCTGTCGTGATCACGAGCAGTGATCGCGTCCGGACGCACCGGCGTCATATCAAGCGATCGTGAGGCTCATCGCTCCCACGACCGCTCGGCTTGACCGGTCCGGACGGGCCTGACGACGATCGATCGTCCTGATCCTGCGGACGGGCGTCCTCGCTCGTCCGCGTGCTGGTCACGCCCCGGCGTGACCGAAGGGTGGTCGCCATGACGTCGACGGTGAACGGGTTCGATTCCGCAGTCGCCGGAGCAGGACACGCGGGACACCTCGGCAGCGAGGCGGCCCGCCGCGAGCACGGCCGCCTGGGGGTCGGCACCTACCGCGGCCCCGGCGCGCTCGCCGCGGCGCGGCAGGCCCTGCGCGTCGCGCTCCCGGAGCCGAGCAGTCGCTTCGACCAGAACGACGAGTGGTGCGTGGTGCAGCAGCCCGACGGGTCCTGGTCGGAGTTCCGCTTCCACGACTACCATCGGATCTTCGACGTCCCCGGGCTGTACGAGAAGATCTTCTACGACGTCCTCGGCTGCGACACGCCGCGGTTCATGGCCGACCTGTTCGCGGACGCCCTGGCGGGCAGCCGCGAGTCGGCCGCCGACGTCCGCGTCCTCGACCTGGGCGCCGGCAACGGGATCATGGCCGAGGAGCTGTCCACGATCGGCGTCGGGCACGCCGTGGGCGTCGACATCCTCACCGAGGCCCGCGCGGCGGCCGAGCGGGACCGGCCCGGGCTCTACGCCGACTACGTCGTCGCCGACCTCACCGCCCTGCCGGCCGAGGCGGAGCGGACCCTCGCCGACCACCGGCTGACCGCCCTCGCGGTCGTGGCGGCCCTCGGCTTCGGCGACATCCCGCCGGCGGCCTTCCGCACCGCCTACGACCAGATCGCCGACGGCGGGTGGGTCGTGCTCACGATCAAGGACGCGTTCCTCGCCGAGGACGACACGTCCGGCTTCGCGCGGATGATCTCCGACGGTCTCGCCTCGGGGGCCCTCGAGGTCGTCCGCCGCGAGCGCTTCCGCCACCGCCTCGCCACCGACGCGAGCCCGCTCGTCTACGAGGGGATCGTCGCGCGCAAGCGCGGTCCGCTGGGCTGAGCGGTTCCCGCTCCGCACGGGGTGGGACGTGCATCTCTTACCGGCCGGTCGGGCCTCCGGGCCCGGCCGGCCGGGCTGTTTTCCTGGCAGTGTGAAGGGGCACACATTCATGCGAACGGTGGTCCGGACAGGCACGCCCGGCGCGAGGGGTGCGGGACCGCCCGGCAAGGAGAGAAGGCATGGCCGCCACCAGCGACCCCGGACGCAGCGGACCCCCTGCGCTGCGAGCCCCCGACATCGCCACCGCGATGGAACGGGTGGTCCCCGATGCAGTCCTCGCCCGGACCGACCCGGCCCTGTTCGGCCGCACGGTCCTCCAGCTCGCCCAGGGGTGGGTGACCCACCCCGGTGAGGTGGGCCGCGCGGCGTCGTCGTTCGCCGCGCTCTCGGCCCGCATCGGCGCGGCCGCGACCGGACGCGCCCTGCGCGGACTCGCGGGCGGCGGCGTCGAGAACGACCCGTCGACCGAGCCGGTGCCGACGAGCAAGGACGGCCGGTTCAAGGACACGACCTGGGTGGAGAACCCGGCCTACTGGGCGCTGCGCCAGGAGTACCTCGCCCTGGTCGCGCTGCTCGAGGACCTCGTCGGCGCCGCCTCGCTCGACGCGGACTCCGACGACCGCGCCCGGATGCTGATGAGCCTGATCGGCAGCGTCGTCTCGCCGACCAACGTGCTCCCGGGCAACCCCTCCGCGCTCAAGCGCGCGTTCGAGACCGGCGGGTCGAGCGTCGTCGCCGGCCTGCGCAACGTGCTCGACGACCTCGCGACCAACGGCGGCAAGCCCCGCCAGGTCGACAAGAGCGGACTGCGCGTCGGGAAGGAGCTGGCCGCGACCCCGGGCAAGGTCGTCTACCGCAACCGGCTCATGGAGCTCGTGCAGTTCGAGGCCCAGACCGACGAGGTCCACGCGGTCCCGCTGCTGTGCAGCCCGCCGTGGATCAACAAGTACTACGTCATGGACCTGGCGCCGGAGCGCAGCCTCGTCGAGTGGGCGGTGCAGCACGGCCACACCGTGTTCATGATCAGCTACCGCAACCCGGACAGCTCGATGGCGACCACGACGTTCGCCGACTACCTCGAGCTCGGCCCGGCCACCGCGCTCGACGTGGTCCAGGAGATCACCGGCGCCGACAAGGTCAACGTCATGGGCCTGTGCCTGGGCGGGCTGATGGCGGCGCTGCTGACCACGCGCTGCGCGGTGCGCGGCGACGACCGCATCAACTCGCTGACCCTGCTCAACACCATGCTCGACTACTCGAGCGTCGGCCCGATCTCCTCGTTCGTCAGCCCGGAGATCGCGGACCGGCTGGAGAAGTCGATGGAGCAGACCGGCTACCTGCCGGCCGAGTCGATGGCCACGACGTTCGACCTGCTGCGCGCCAACGACCTGATCTTCAACTACATCGGGCCGAACTGGCTGGAGGGCAAGGCGCCGCCCGCCTTCGACATCCTCGCGTGGAACACCGACTCCACGCGGATGCCCGCCGCGATGCACTCCTTCTACCTGCGCCACTTCTACCTCGACAACGAGCTGTCGAGGGGCGAGCTGGAGATCGACGGCGAGCCGCTCACGCTCAAGGCGGTGCAGGCGGACACGTTCATCGTGGCGGCCGAGAACGACCACATCGCGCCGTGGAAGACCTCCTTCACCTCCACCGAGCTCCTCGGCGGCGACGTCACCTTCGTCCTCTCGACGGCGGGTCACATCGCCGGCGTGGTCAACCCGCCCAGCCCCAAGGCCAAGCACTGGGTCGGCACCGTGGGCGCCACCGGTTCCGACGCGCCCGGTCCCGACGCCTGGCGGCAGCGCTCCACCGAGGTCCAGGGCTCCTGGTGGGAGACCTGGATCGCGTGGATCGACGAGCGCGGCGGCGAGAAGCAGGACCCGCCGCCAGTGGGCAGCGAGGCGCACCCGGTCCTCGGGGACGCACCCGGGCAGTACGTGCTCGGCACGGGCTGACCGGTACCCGGCGGGGCGGGAGGCGGACCGGCCTCCCGCCCCGCCGTGTCCCGTGGCCGGGCCGGGGTGCGTGCCCGGCGCGTGACCATCGGGTCACCGGGCCGTGACGTGCCTTGACGCCGCCACGGACGGACGGCACCGTGTTGCGTAGAGCGCGACGGCGGTGCGGGGACCGCAACGGGGCGCTCCGACCACGAACTGTCCGCGAACGGTTGCCCCATGGACCAGCACCCCTCCGAATCCCTCGTCCGGTCGGCCTCCGTCGCGTGGCGCCGGGTCGTCGACGAGGCCGTCGGCCCGCGCTACGACACGGCGTTCCTGCGCCTGGACCTCCTGCTGACCACGCCCGAGTCCCGGTGCGACTGCCCGGACTGCCTCCTCGAGGTCGACCGCCGACTGGGCGCGATCCTCGCCTCACTCCCACGCCCCTGACACACGCGCGGGTGCTCGGTATCCTGAGCGGTTGATCGGCCGGTCGAGCAGGCCGGCGACGACGCAGCAGAGGAGCCGAGGATGTCGACCTCGAACGGCAGCGCACCCACCGCGAACGTCACCGACCAGGTGGCCGACGCCGTGGCCCGCGGCCAGCAGCTGTTCACCGAACTGACCTCCGGGGTCACCGAGCTCTGGAGCGCCGCGCTCTCCGGCGCGGACGACGCCACCCGTCGCGCCGGCCACGGCACGGTCGTGGGGGGCCTCCCGTCGACCGCGGCGGAGTTCGTCGACCGCGCCTACGACACCGGCATCGCGGTGCTCGAGATGCAGCGCTCGGCCGCGCACCAGATGCTCGGCGCCGTCTCCGCGCTGCGGACGCGCTGACCCGATGTCCTCGCCGAACGGCGCCGCGGGCCGGGCACGCCCCACCACGGACGCCGCCGGGTCGGTGTGGGACGCCCAGCGCCGCGCGCTGGGCGCCTTCATCCGCGACCAGCGGCGTCTCGCCCGGCTCTCGCTGCGCCAGCTCTCGGCGCTCTCGCACATCTCGAACCCCTACCTGAGCCAGGTCGAGCGCGGGCTCCACGTGCCGTCGGTGCGTGTCCTGCAGGCCATCGCCGACGCGCTCGACCTCTCCGCGGAGACGCTGCTCGAGCACGCCGGACTCGTGCGCGAGCAGGCCGGGTCCGCGGGCGGGAGCAGCCCGGCCGCCGACCCCG
This sequence comes from Actinomycetospora soli, assembly GCF_021026295.1. Classification (GTDB taxonomy): domain Bacteria; phylum Actinomycetota; class Actinomycetes; order Mycobacteriales; family Pseudonocardiaceae; genus Actinomycetospora; species Actinomycetospora soli. Next base: position 204,015 of record NZ_JAJNDA010000008.1, on the reverse strand, counting down.
CCGTCGAGCGGGCGGTCCGCGCCGACTCCCGGCTCACCCAGGCGCAGAAGGAGGCGCTGATCGCCGTGTACCGCAGCTACACCGACGGTCGCCCCGACGCCTCCCACGCACCCGACACCGCCGACGGGGCCGCGCCCCGGACGCCGGAGGGAGTCCACCGATGACCGCCACCACGCCGCGCCGGGCGCCCGACGCCGCGCCCCCCGAGCCGTTCGAGCGGACGCTGTCGGTCGCGAGCCGACGGCTCCGGGTCGCGGTCCGCCCCGCGGTCCCGTCGCCGGCGGGCAGCCCCGCGCCGCGCCCGCTGGTGCTGGTCAACGGCATCGGCGCCAGCCTCGAGCTGCTGGATCCGCTCGTCGCCGCCCTCGACCCGCGCCGCGAGGTCGTTCGCTTCGACGTGCCCGGCATCGGCGGCTCGCAGCTCTCGACCGTGCCGCTGCCGATGGCGGCGCTGACCACGCTGCTGGCCGACGTGCTCGACCAGCTCGACGGGCTCACCGGCACCTCGCACCGCGTGGTCGACCTGCTCGGCCTGTCCTGGGGCGGCGGGATCGTGCAGCAGTTCGCGCTGCAGTACCCGCGGCGCACCGGGAGCCTCGCGCTGGTCTCCACCGGCACCGGCGTGATGATGGTGCCCGCCCGCATCAGCGTGCTGGCCCGGATGCTCACCCCGCGCCGCTACAACGACCCCTCCTACCGGCGCGACGCCGGCCGCGAGATCTACGTCGGCGAGGACCCGGACGCGGTGGACGCGCTCTTCTCGCGTGTCCGGCCGGTGCGGGCGCGGGCCTACCTCCACCAGCTCTTCGCCCTGACGACCTGGACGAGCCTGCCGGTGCTCCCGCTCATCACCGCACCGACGCTCGTGCTCGCCGGCCGCAAGGACCCGGTCATCCCGATCGTCAACGCCCACGTCATGGGATCGCTGCTGCCGCGCTCCGAGGTGCACCTGCACCGCGGCGGCCACCTCGGGCTGCTCACCCGCCCGAACGAACTCGGTCCCGTCGTCGAGGCCTTCCTGGATCGGCACGGTCCCGATCGGGGCTGACCGCCCGTAAGCTGGCGCGCGTGAGTGCGAGACCGGTCACCGGCGTCGACGGGCGCGAGTGGCTCGTGAGCATGAAGATCATGTGGAGCGACCGCTCGGAGCACTTCGAGCACGAGAAGGAGGGCGGCCGCCGCGCCGTCATCGGCATCATCGTGGTGCTCGGGCTGCTCTGGTTCGCGCTCATCGCGTGGAAGTTCCAGGTCGACGCCGTGAGCGTGCCGTGGTGGATCGTCGTGATCCTGCTCGGTGTCGCGGGCTTCTTCCCCGCCCGGTGGGCGCTGCGGCGGCCCCGGCGGCTCATGGTCGAGGGCGGCCGGTGGCCCGACGACGACACCGCCGTCGGCGAGGCGTGGAGCGGCTACGTCCGCGGCCGCACCGAGGCGCGGGCGGAGTACAAGCAGGCCATCAAGACGCTGCAGCGGCGCGGCACCCCCGCCCGGGCCAACAGCCCGCTGCAACCCCAGTAGGAGGGTCCCGTGCCCGAGCTCCCCGAGGTGGAGGCGCTCGCCGAGCACCTGCGCACGCACGCCATCGCCCGGCCCGTCGCGCGGGTCGACCTCGCGAGCATGACCGCGCTGAAGACCTTCGACCCGCCCCTGTCCGCCCTCACCGGCCGGCTGGTCACGGGGGCGGGGCGCATCGGGAAGTTCCTCGACGTCGACCTGGACGGGCTGCACCTCGTCGTGCACCTCTCGCGCGCCGGTTGGATGCGCTGGCACGAGCAGGCCTCGACGACGCCGCCGAAGCCGGGCAAGGGTCCGCTGGAGCTGCGGGTCCACCTCGAGACGGTGGGCGGCCCGGGCTTCGACCTCACCGAGGCCGGCACGCAGAAGCGGCTCGCGGCCTACGTCGTCACCGATCCCGCCACGATCCCGCAGGTGGCCTCGCTCGGTCCGGACGCGCTCACGCTCTCCCGGGCGCAGTTCGGGGAGATCCTCGCGGGCGCCTCCACCCGGCTGAAGACGCTGCTGGCCGACCAGCGGACGATCGCGGGCATCGGCAACGCCTACTCGGACGAGATCCTGCACGTCGCGAAGCTCTCGCCGTTCGCGATCGCGGGGAAGCTCGACGCCGAGGCGCTCGACCGGCTGCACGCCGCGCTGATCGGGGTGCTGACCGAGGCGGTCGACCGGGCGGTGGGCCAGGACGCGGCCCTGCTCAAGGGCGAGAAGCGCTCGGGGATGCGCGTGCACGCCCGCACGGGGCTGCCGTGCCCGGTCTGCGGGGACACGGTGCGGGAGGTGTCCTACGCCGAACGCTCCTTCCAGTACTGCGCCACCTGTCAGACCGGGGGCAAACCGCTGGCGGACCGCCGTCTGTCCCGCCTCGTCAAGTGAGGGACACCGCCGAACGGATGATCACCCGCCGTCGGGAACGTGTGGCTCGTTGCTCTGACGGGGTGGCGGAGGAGACGATGACCGCGTGCTCGGCTGGCTGACCTCCCCGACCGTCCTCGTCGTCCTCGGCGTGGTGGTCGTGCTGGTCGTCGTCGGGGTGGTGGTCTACCGGCGCTTCCGGCGGCGGCACGCGTTCGCGTCCCCGCTCGAGCGGGCGACCTTCTCGACGCTGCACACGGTCTCGCTCGCGGCGCCCGCGCTGCGCGAGGGGCTCTCGGAGTCCTCGGCGCAGTTCGCGGTGCCCTACCTGCGCACGCTGCTCGACACCGAGGCGCTGTCCATGACGGCCGCGGACTGCGTGCCGCTGGCGTGGGACGGCGAGGCGGAGCACCACAACCTCGACGTGCGGTTCTACGCCGAGAAGGTGATGAAGACCGGGCGGCAGCAGATGGCCAGCCGCCGGGACATCGAGTGCGGGGACGACCGCTGCCCGGTCAAGGGCATCGTCGTCGTCCCGCTCGAGGTCGACGGCAACGTCGTCGGGACCCTGGCCGCGGTCAGCGGGGAGACGCCGGGGCCGGTGCTGCTGCGGGCGACCGCGGAGGTCGCCCGGTACGTCTCCAGCCAGCTCGAGCTCGCCGACCTCGACGACTCGCGGGACCGCCTCAACCGGGCCGAGGTCCGCGCGCTGCGCGCCCAGATCTCGCCGCACTTCATCTACAACGCGCTGAACACCGTGGCCTCGTTCATCCGCACCGACCCCGAGCGGGCCCGCGAGCTGCTCATGGAGTTCGCCGACTTCACGCGGTACTCGTTCCGGCAGGCGGGCGAGTACACGACGCTCGCCGAGGAGCTCAAGAACATCGACCGCTACCTCATGCTGGAGCGGGCGCGCTTCGGCAACCGGCTCGCGGTCAAGGTGCAGGTCGCGCCCGAGGTGCTGTCGGTGGTGCTGCCGTTCCTCGCGCTGCAGCCGCTGGTGGAGAACGCCGTGCGGCACGGCCTGGCGGGCAAGGTCGAGGGCGGCACGGTCACGCTCACCGCCGAGGACTCGGCGAGCGAGTGCCTCATCACGGTCGAGGACAACGGCGTCGGCATGGACCCCCAGGCGCTGCGCGAGGACAACCGGGACGCCCACCTCTCCGGCGCGCACGTGGGGCTCGGCAACGTCGACGACCGCATGCGCTCGGCGTTCGGACCGGACTACGGCCTCGTCGTCGAGACCGAGCGCGGCGCGGGGACCAAGATCAGCCTGCGGGTGCCGAAGTTCCGGGCCGGCGTCCGGGTCTGACCGGATACGGCAGACTGGCTGGTATGGACCTCCGCCTGCCCTCGGCCCTCAAGCTCCCGCCGGCGGTCTCGTCGGTCCTCCCCGGCGCCCTGGCCTCGCGCGTCTCCGGCGGCACCGTGTCGGTGGTGCGGCTCAACGGCGTCATCGCCTCGGCGTCCGGGCCCGTGCCCCGCGCGGTCATCAACCTGCAGTCCGTCGAGTCCGCGCTCACGCGCGCCTTCGAGGCCGAGAACGCCGTCGCGGTCGCCCTGGTGATCAACTCCCCGGGCGGGTCGCCGACCCAGTCCCAGCTCGTGGCCGACCGCATCCGCGGCCTCGCCGCCGAGCACGAGCTGCCCGTGCTCGCGTTCTGTGAGGACGTCGCGGCGTCGGGCGGCTACTGGCTCGCCTGCGCGGCCGACGAGATCTTCGCGTGCCCGACCTCGCTGGTCGGGTCGATCGGCGTCGTCAGCGGCGGGTTCGGCCTCACCGGGCTCATCGAGCGGTTCGGTATCGAGCGCCGCCTGCACACCGCGGGCCAGAACAAGGCCCGGCTCGACCCGTTCCAGCCGGAGAAGCCCGAGGACGTCGAGTGGCTGCTCGGCATGCAGGCCGAACTGCACGAGCTGTTCATCGAGTGGGTCCGCAGCCGCCGCGGCGACGCGCTCGACGAGACCGCGGACCTGTTCACCGGTGAGGTGTGGACCGGGCGCCGCGCCCTCGAGCTGGGCCTGATCGACGGCATCGGGACGCCGCGCGAGGTGCTGAAGGAGCGCTACCCCGACGCCGAGGCGGTGGCGGTGGAGCCCCGCAGGCCGCTGCTCGCGCGCCTCGGCGTGGGCGTGCTCGCCGGCGTGCCCGGCCTCGGCGCGGTCGACCCGGCGGCCGCCGTCGTCGGTGCCCTGGAGTACCTGGAGGACCGGGCCGTGTGGAGCCGCTTCGGCCTGTAGGTGCCGGCTTCGCCGGGTGAGCACTTTCTGGTCCCATAGGCACGGACGGAGCTCACACGAGGGCGGAGGCCGATGCCGGCGGTCGGCTGGGACGGGCGCGACGTGTCCGGGCTCAGCCATGAGCAGATCCATCGCTGGACCCGGGACGGGGCGAGCCCCGAGGCCCTCGCCGCGGCCCGCGACCGCCACCTCGCCCGCGCCGACGAGCTGCGCGGCGCCGCCGACCGGCTGCAGGCCGCGCAGCGCGGCGTCGGCGAGACCTGGGTCGGGCGCGACGCGGACGCCGCGGGCGCGCGGACCCGGGTCCTCGCGGAGCGCATGAGCCGGTTGGCCGAGACCGTCGGGGGCCAGGCGCGCGGGGTCGACGGCCTGCGCGCGGCCCTCGTGCGGGTCCGGGCGGCGGTCGGTCCGCCCCGCCCGCCCGCGCTGCCGGGCCTCGGCGTGGCCCCGGTGCTCGAGGAGCTGCGCTCGCTGGTCACCGGCCGCCCCGCCGACGGCTACGGCGGGTTCCGGGCGGCGGCCGCCGACCAGGCCGCGGCCCGCGAGGCCTACCGCACCTACCTCGCCGAGACCGCTGCGGCGGCGCGCGGGGTCGGTCCGGCGGGCGCCGGGGGCCCGGCCGTGCCCGGGACCGTGCCGGGAGCGGCGACCGCGCCCGGCCGCACCCCGCTGCCGGTCGGGGCCCGCGGGGCGGCGAGCGGCGTGCTGCAGCGGGCCGCCGGACCGGGGGAGTTCCCGACGACGGGTGCCGGTGTCCGCTCCCCGGTGGCGGCGGGTGGCGTCGGGCCCGGGGGCGCGACGGGGGCGCCCGGACCGGCGCCGGGCGTCGCGCGTCCCGGGGCCGGTCCCGTGGCCGGCTCCGCTCCCGGCGGGGCGGGCGCCGGCGTGGCGGGCGGCTCGCCGGTCGGTACCGCGGGCGGTGTCCCGGGCGGGTCCGGCGTCGGGTCGGTCGGCCCGGCCGGATCGGCCCGGAGGCCGGTCGGCGTGGGTCCGGTCGGCGTGGGTCCGGGCGGTCCCGCCACCGGGGGCGCCCCGGAGCCCGGTGGCGCGGGACCGGCACGCGGCGGGACGGTGGTGGGCGCCCCGGTGCCCGGGGGTCCGCGCCCGGTGGAGCCGACCCGTCGTCGGAACGGGTGGCCCGCGGCGGGCGACCGCCCCCCGGGAGCGCCGGGGCTGCCCGGGGACGACCGGCCGGGTCGCGGCGCCGACTTCGGCCCGGACGGCCCGAGCGCGGCGACGTCGCGACCCGACGAGGGGGCGGAACCGGAGGAGGACGACCGCGCGGCGGTCCCGGTGCGGCACGTGAGCTGGCTCGTCGACGCCGATCCCGCGGGGTGGGGCGCGGGCGGGCGCCGGGTCGCCCCGCCGGTGCTCGGGGAGGGGCCGTGATCACGCTGCGCCGCCACGAGCTGCTCTGGGTGCTGGAGCAGTGCGGGGTGGGCGACTGGCCCTACCCGCTGACCCCGGTCGCCTGGCCCGCCGACTCCGAGGACGAGACGGTGCTGGCCCGGGCGCGCACCGAGGACGCGCTCGCGGCGCGCGGACTGCTCGATCCCGGGCCGGCCGCGACCCTGCTCGCCGTCGGCACGGCCGTCCGGGACGCCGACCGTCAGCTCGACCTGGTGCGTCGCGGCGCGGGTCCGGTGGCGGCCGTCGCCCTCGCGGGTTGGACCGGTGCCGCCCTGCTCACCTCCGCCGACCACGCGGGCGCCGACGTGCACGTCCGCCCGGTCGCCCCGACCGAGCTCGCCGCCGCCGTGCTGGGGCTCCTGCCGCGGCTGCCGCCCGCCCCCGGAGGCCCGCTCGACGTGCCGCCGCCCGCGGCGGCCCTCGAGACCCGTCGTCGGGAACGGCAGCGGCTCGCCGTCGACGCGGTGCTGGAGAGCGCCACCGCCTGGACCCAGCTCGGCGTCGCGTCTACACCGAACGGGGTACGTTGGGCCGACGATCGTGCCGATGCACGGGTCAAATGGCTCGACTCGCCCCGCGGTCGCTACCGACTGCGGCACGATCGGCTCCGGGCGGGGCCGCCGGGCACGGCACGGCTCGTGCCGGACGACACGGCGTCGCCCGGGACACGGGCCGAGGTCGAGGCACTGCTGCCGGACCCGGGGAGGAGCACGACATGAGCGGACCGGGTCCCGCGTCCGAGCGGGGGTTCGCGGCGCTCGACCCGGCCGACGCCGAACGGTTCGCCGGCAAGGTGGACGACCTGGAACGCACGGTCGCGGAGGCCCGGGAGGCCCTCCGCCGGCTCGCGGAGGACCCGCTGGCCACCGGCACCGGCCAGGAGAACGCCGAGATGGCCGCCTGGTACCGCGAGCTGCTCGTCACCGACACCGTCCCCGCGGCGGACGACCTGGCCCGCCAGCTCGACGCCGTGCGCCGCGCGGTGGTCGAGGGCACCGCGGCGTGGCAGGAGTCCGAGCGGTCGATCCGGGACTCGCTGGACCCCGGTCCCGATCCGGGTCAGGGGTGATCCGATCGGGTGACGGAGTACGTCAGGTCCGGTAGCGCCGCGCGTCGGAGCCCCGACCCGGGCACGGTGACACGGGCAGGGTCCCTATCGTGGACGTGGGACCGACCCTTGGGCAGGATGGCGCGACAGTGACTACCAACGACAACGACGGCCTCGTCGTCCTCGCGGTCGACGACGAGGAACCCGCTCTCATGGAGCTGGCCTACCTGCTCGAGCAGGATCAGCGCGTCTCGACCGTGCTGAAGGCGAACGACTCCATCTCGGCGCTGCGCATCCTCACCGGTGGCGACCAGGTCAACCTGGGCGGCTTCGGCACGCCGCCGCAGGGCTTGGCCTCGCCCGCGAAGCAGTCCGACGTCGACGTGCTCTTCCTCGACATCCGGATGCCGGGGCTCGACGGCCTGGAGCTCGCGCAGGTCCTCTCGCGCTACGTCATCCCGCCGTCGGTCGTGTTCGTGACCGCGCACGACGACCGTGCGGTCGAGGCCTTCGACGTCGGCGCCGTGGACTACCTGCTCAAGCCCCTGCGCCCGGAGCGGCTCTACGCCTCGCTCACGCGCATCCTCGCCTCGCGCGGCACGACGGTCCCCGTCGAGCCCGCCGTCGAGGAGGAGGGCGACGACGAGGTGATCCCGGTCGAGCTCGCCGGCACCACGAAGCTGGTGCAGCGCTCCACCGTGCGCTGGGTCGAGGCCCAGGGCGACTACGCCCGCCTGCACACCACCGAGGGCAGCCACCTGGTGCGCATCCCGCTCTCGGTGCTCGAGGAGCGGTGGTCCGACGCCGGGTTCGTGCGCATCCACCGCTCGTACCTCGTCGCGCTGCCGCTGATCACCGAGCTGCGGCTGGCGGGGTCGGGCTACGTCGTGCGGCTCGGCAACGGCAACCAGCCGGGCGAGGTGGCCGAGCTCCCGGTGAGCCGCCGCCACACCCGTGAGCTCAAGGACCGTCTCGTCCGCTCGACGAAACAGGCGTGGGGCCGGCGGTGACCGCCACCGACGGGCGGACCCGGGCCGGGGGCGACGACCCCGACCCGACCGGCCCGCCGGACACCGCGGTGCCTCCGGAGGAGCCCGCCGCCGGACACCCGGGGTACGGCGGGATGCCCGCCGCCCGCAGCGCCGACGAGTCCGGGCCGCAGGAGGTCCCGGCGATCGCGCGCATGCGCGCCCGCGCGGCGATGTCGGCGACGGCACCGCCCCGACCCGCACCCGGACCGGTGCCGCCCGGCGTCGCCCGTCGCGTCGGTCGGCACGCCCGGCCCGAGTCCGAGCACACCGGCCACACCCCGCCGCCGGACTACCGACCGCGCCACGCCGCGCCCCACGAGGACGCGGCGTCCGCCGACGCCGCCGCGGTGACGCCCCTCCACCAGCGGCCCCCCGCCGGGCCGCCCACGCCCGCGGCGCCGCCGGACGTCGAGATCGACCCGACCCCGGTGCGCGGGCTCCCGCTCGCCTCCACGTTCCCCGCCTCCGGGGTCACCGCGTCGGAGGTGGTGCGCTTCGACGACAAGAAGTCGCTCTACGGCTCCCCGGCCGGCCCGGACACCCCGAACGCGACGCCGCCCGCCCGGCAGCGGATCGTGCTGGCCGAACGCCGCTCGCCCACCCGCGCCGTCGGCACCGTCGCCGAGATCGAGCAGCAGACCGCCACCGGTGAGCTGCTCCTGTCCAACCTCATGCGGTCCCAGCTCATGCTCGCCGTCCGGCTCGCCGTGGTCGCCGTCATCGTCCTCGGCGTGCTCCCGATCGTCTTCCTGACGATGCCCGGGGTGGCCGGGACCGTCGTGTTCGGCGTCTCGCTGCCGTGGGTGCTGCTCGGCGTGCTCGCGTTCCCGTTCCTGCTCCTGCTGGGATGGCTCTACACCCGGACCGCCGAGCGCAACGAGCTCGACTTCGCCGACGACGTCGAGGACTGAGCCAGCATGTCCGGGTCGGACTCCGTCGTCGCCGTCGTCCTGTTCGGGCTCGCCGCGGTCGCGGTCATCGCGATCGGGTCGCTCGGGGTCCGCGTCACCCGCTCCACCGACGACTTCCTCGCGGCGTCGCGGACGGTGCGCAGCCGCGCGAACGCCGCCGCGATCGCCGGGCAGTCGCTCTCGGTCGCCTCGTTCCTCGGCATCGCCGGGATCGTGCTCTCGCACGGCGTCGACGGCCTCTGGTACCCGGTCGGCTTCGTCGCCGGGTTCGGCGTGCTCCTGCTCTTCGTCGCCGCCCCGCTGCGCCGCTCCGGGGCGTACACGGTGCCCGACTTCGCCGAGACCCGGCTCGACTCCACGACGCTGCGCAGCCTGACCACGCTCGTCGTGGTCGTGATCGGCTGGCTCTACCTGGTCCCGCAGCTGCAGGCCGCCGGGCTCGTGCTGATGGTCGTCACCGGGGCGCCCGGCTGGGTGGGCGTGCTCGCGGTCGGCCTCGTGGTCACGGCGGCGGTCACCTTCGGCGGCATGCGCTCGATGACGCTCGTGCAGGCGTTCGGCTTCTGGCTCAAGGGCGTGGCGCTGGTCGTCCCGGCGATCGTGCTCGTCGCCTGGTTCCTCGGGACGGGTCTCACCGCGGCACCCGACCGGGGCGGGGTGGTCGCCTTCGACCGCCCGACCACGGTCGAGATCCACGACGCGGTCGAGCTCACCGTGGTCGAGCCGGTGACCGTCGAGGTGCAGCCCGACGGCGGCGACCCGACGACGGTCACCTGGGGGCCCGGGACGCAGGAGATCCCGCGCGACACGACGCTGGTGTTCCCCGCCGGGGCCCGCATGCCGGTGGTCGGCGAGGCGGTCACCGACAACCGGGCCTGGGACACCCCGTTCGGCGACGGTCAGCGCGATCCGCTCTGGGTGTACTCGCTGCTGCTCGCGACCTGTCTCGGGACGGCGGGTCTGCCGCACGTGCTGGTCCGCTACTACACCAACCCCGACGGACGGGCGGCCCGGCGCACGACGGTGCTGGTGATCGGCCTGCTCGGCTTCTTCAGCATCGTGCCGATCGTGCTGGGCGCGCTCTCCCGCTCCGTCGCACCCCAACTGCTCACCGCGGGCGAGGGCGACGCCGTGGTGCTGCTGCTGCCCTCGCTCACCGTCGGCGGGTGGATCGGCGCCGCGATCGGCGGACTCGTCGCGGCCGGGATCGCGGCGACCCTGCTGTCGGTGTCGGCGGGGCTGCTGCTCTCGGTGGCCGGCGTGCTCTCCAGCGACGTCCTGCCCGGCCGTCTCGGCGACTTCCGGATCGCCGCGCACGTCGCGGGGGTGGTCCCCATCGTCGGCGCGCTCGTGTTCGCCCGGCTCGAGTTCGCCCACGCGGTGACCCTCGCGCTCGCCGTGGCCGCCTCGACCTTCGCGCCGCTGCTGCTGCTCGGCATCTGGTGGCGCGGCCTCACCGACCGCGGTGCCATCGCCGGCATCGCGGTGGGCGGCACGCTCTCGCTGGCGGCCGCGATCACCACCCTGGCCGGCGTCCGGCTCGACGGGGTCGTCGGCATCCTGCTCGCGCAGCCGGCCGCCGTGTCGGTGCCCGCCGCGGCGATCACGATGGTGGCGGTCAGCCGCGCCACGGCCTCCCGGATCCCGGCCCAGGTGGGCCGGACGCTGTTGCGCCTGCACGCTCCTGAGCGCCTCGGGCTCGGCGAGATGCGTGTGGGTCGCTAAGATCACCCACTCGCTTCACACGCGGCATACAGTACGTAACGCCTTTCGCCACACGAAAGGACCACCTGCGCCGGAGTGACGCCCACTAGGGTTCGTCCGTTGGAATTCCGGCACGCGGCGGACCGACTGCCCGAAGGGTGACACGCATGAGCGCGACCGAGGAGAGCTCGAGGGGTTCCGACCCGCTCGGTGCTCCCACCCCCTACGAAGAGATGCAGCGGAGCCCGGAGTTCAAGGCGCTCCGCAACCGGTGGCGTCGCTACATCTTCCTGATGAGCGGCCTGTTCCTGGCCTGGTTCCTGGTGTACGTGCTGCTGGCCGACTTCGCGCCCGGCGTCGTGAACACCCGCCTGGGCGGGAGCAACTTCACGGTCGGCCTCCTGCTCGGCCTCCTGCAGTTCGTGTCCACCTTCGTGATCGCCGTGGCGTACGCGAAGTTCGCCGAGAAGAACATCGACCCGCAGGCCGAGGCGCTGCGCGAGACGGTGGAGGGGAAGCTGTGACGACCGGACTGCTCGCCCAGGGCGGGGCCTCCCAGCTCGGCAACCCGTACCTGAACATCGGGATCTTCCTGGCGTTCGTCGTCGTCACCCTCTTCATCGTCTACCGGGTGAGCCGGTCGGCGACGACGGCCTCGGACTACTACGCGGCCGGGAGTTCCTTCACCGGCCCGCAGAACGGCTTCGCGATCTCCGGCGACTACCTCTCCGCGGCCTCGTTCCTCGGGATCGCGGGCGCGATCGCGGTGAACGGCTACGACGGCTTCCTGTACTCGATCGGCTTCCTCGTCGCGTGGCTCACCGCGCTGCTGCTGGTCGCCGAGCTCCTGCGCAACGTCGGCCGCTTCACCCTCGGCGACGTCCTCGCGTTCCGGATGAAGCAGCGTCCGGTGCGGGCCGCGGCCGCCGTGTCGACCCTGGTGGTCTCGTTCTTCTACCTGCTCGCGCAGATGGCGGGCGCCGGCGGCCTCATCTCGCTGCTGCTCGGCATCCCGAACACGCCGGGCACGATCTTCGACGGCCAGTCGATCGTCATCGCCCTCGTCGGCCTCGTCATGATCGTGTACGTCCTCTACGGCGGCATGCGCGGCACCACGTGGGTGCAGATCATCAAGGCGACGCTGCTGGTCATCGGCGCCGCGGTGATGACGGTCTGGGTGCTGGGCCTCTACGGCTTCAACCTCTCCGCGCTGCTCGGCGCCGCGAACGAGGGCTCCCCGACGAACCTGCTCAACGCCGGCAACCAGTACGGCAAGACGATCACCAGCCGGATCGACTTCCTGTCGCTCGCGGTGGCGCTCGTCCTCGGCACCGCGGGTCTGCCGCACGTGCTGATGCGCTTCTACACCGTGCCCACGGCCAAGGAGGCCCGCCGCTCGGTGAACTGGGCCATCTGGATCATCGGCATCTTCTACCTGTTCACCCTGGTGATCGGGTACGGCGCCGCGGCGATCGTGCCGGCCAACCTGCTGTCGTCGAAGAACGTCAACGACGCGGCCCCGCTGCTGGCCTTCGAGCTCGGCGGCACGATCCTGCTGGGGGTCGTCTCGGCGATCGCGTTCGCGACGATCCTCGCGGTGGTCGCCGGCCTGACGATCACCTCGGCGGCCTCGTTCGCGCACGACGTGTACGCGTCGGTGATCAAGGAGGGCAAGCCGGAACCGGGCTCCGAGGTCCGGGTCGCGCGGCGGACCGCCCTCGTCGTCGGGTTCGTGGCGGTGATCGGCGGCATCCTCGCCAACGGGCAGAACGTGGCGTTCCTCGTCGCGCTCGCGTTCGCGGTGGCCGCCTCGGCGAACCTGCCGACGCTGCTCTACTCGCTGTTCTGGAAGAAGTTCAACACGACCGGGGCGATGTTCTCGATCTACGGCGGGCTCGTGTCCTGCGTCGTGCTGATCATCTTCTCGCCGGTGGTGTCCGGGTCGGCGACCTCGATCTTCGGGGAGGGGGCGGACTTCGCGCTGTTCCCGCTGTCCAACCCCGGCATCGTGTCGATCCCGCTCTCGTTCCTGCTGGGTGTCGTCGGCACCTACGTCGGCGCGAACAAGGGCACCGCGGCCGACCAGGCGGAGCACGACCGCAAGGCCGCCGAGATGGAGGTCCGCTCCATGACCGGGGCGGGCTCGTCGAACACGGCCGTCTCGCACTAGGTGCTTCGCCTGTGAGCACTTTCGGCGGCTATGGCCGCCGAAAGTGCTCACAGGCGCGGAGCGCACAATGGAGACCATGAACGTCCCGGCCGTGACGGTGTCCGAGGTGCCCGCGGGCGCCACGCTGCTCGACGTCCGCGAGGACGACGAGTGGGCCGCCGGCCACGCGCCGGAGGCGGTGCACGTCCCGATGTCGGCCTTCCTGGAGCGGCTCGACCAGGTGCCCGACGGCCCGCTCGCGGTGGTCTGCCGCGTCGGCGGCCGGTCGGCCCAGGTCACGGCCTACCTGCGCGGGCAGGGGCGGGAGGCGGTCAACGTGACCGGCGGGATGCTCGCGTGGGAGGCCGCCGGGCGTCCGGTGGTCGCCGACGGGCCCGGCCCCGCCCAGGTGGTCTGAGCCCGTGACCTGTCCGCGGTGCGGCCGCGAGCAGCCCCCCGGCGGGTCCGGGCGGTTCTGCGTGCACTGCGGCCGCGTCCTCGGCGGGGTCCGGTGGGTCGCGACGACCCCCGAGGCCACCCGGCCCCGCACGTCGGCCCCGCGGCGGGCGCCCTACGCCGGCCCGCCCCGCTACCGGTCGATCCCGCGGTGGAGCCTCTGGCCGTGGGCGGCCCGGCCCGAGCCCGGCGACCCGGACGGCCCCCTCGCCCCGCCGCCCCCGCCCGCGCCGGACGACGCGCTGCGCGCCACCGCGGACCTGCTGCGCCGGCTCGCCGTCACCACCGCCCTGCTCTGCGGCGTCGCGGCCCTCGGCGAGGCCCTCCGCTACGTCCTGCTGCTCGTGAGCCGGGACCGGGCCCTGTCCGGCGTGCTGCTCGGCTGGTCCGACGCGATCGTCGGACTGTTCGGTCTGCTCGCACCGGCGGCCGCGCTGGCCACCGGCGTCGTGTTCCTCCGCTGGCTGCTGCGGGCCCGGGAGATCGCGGCGGAGGCGTCGGGCACGCGGCCCTGGCGTTCCGCCCGCATGCTGCTCGTCGGGTGCGTCCTGCCGCCGCTCACGCTGACGGTGCCGGGGGCGACCCTCGCGGAGATCGAGCACGCCGCGTCGGGCCGCCCCGCCGACGTCCGGCCGTTCCCGTCGCGGCCGGTCCTCGCCTGGTGGGCGGCCTGGGTGGTCGGCGTGGTGCTCGGGCTCGTGACGGTGGTGCAGGGCTTCGCCGACAGCACGCAGGCGTTGGCCGACGGCGTCGTCCTGCACTTCTGGAGCGACGTCGTCGCCGCGGTGGTCGCCTGGCTGACGATCCGGGTCACGGCGCACCTCACCGAGCTGCTCGCGCCGGTGCTGCGCGCCTCCGGCCGCAGCTACGTGGTGCCGCGCGCGACCGTCGACGCGGGCTGAGGGTCGACCGGCGCGGGTCAGGCGCCCCCGCCGAGGGTGGCGATCCCGCCGGCCGAGGGCGGCGCGGTGGGGTCGGTGCCCGCGTCCGACGGCATCTCGCGGGCGACGAAGTCCTCGACGTGGAAGAGGTTCTCGCCGGCGCGGCGCACGATGCGCAGGAGCGTCGTCATGGAGGCGACCTCCTCGACCTGCTCCTTGAGGTACCACTGCATGAACTGCTCGCCGAGGTAGTCGCCCTGGTCGCGGGCGGTGCGGGCGAGCAGCGTGATCTGGTCGGTGACCCGCCGCTCCTGCTCCAGCACGAGCTCCACGACGTCCTCGACGGACTTGAAGTCGTTGCGCACCTCGTCGATGCCCGGGATCCGGACGTGGACGTCGTTGTCGAGCAGGTACTGCACCATGCCCATGGCGTGGTTGCGCTCCTCCAGCGCCTGCGCGTAGAAGTGCGCCGCCAGCTGCGGGAGGTCCTCGTCGTCGCAGTAGACCGCGACCGCGGTGTACTGCTGCGACGCCGTGAACTCGTGGCGGATCTGGTCGCGCAGGAGGTCGTGGAACCTCGAGGAGGACGGCTCTTCCATCCGGCGAGTGTAGGGCGGCCTTACCTCCGGGAGTTATGGCGTCCACCATGCCGTCCTGCCGGTCAGAGCGATGCGTGTCGCCCGCCGCGTCGGGAGCGGCGTACGCCCGACCCTCGTTCAGGCGCGACGACGACCGGATCCGCGCCACGTCCGGGACGGGCAGGACCGACCGGGGCGGCCATCCCGGAGGTCGTGGTGGAGGTGGGCAGCGGCCCCGACCACCCGAACTGCTCGCAGTGGACCCGCGAGGCGGGGACCGCGAGCTGTTCGAGGGCGGCGAGGGTGCCGGTGGCCAGGGAGGCGGGTCCGCAGACGAAGTAGTCCAGGTGGTCGCGCTCCGGGGCGGGCGGCAGCACCTCCGCGAGGAACGCGAGGTCGATCCGGCGACCCGCGGTGCGGGTGATCTGCAGGTCCAGGCGACGGGTGAGCACGGCGAGCTCGTCGGCGAACAGCGGCTCGGAGCCGCGCTCGGCGAGGACCAGGCGGTGGCGGCGGGGGTCACCGCGCTCGGCGAGGGTGCGCAGCATGCTCATCATCGGGGTGATGCCGACCCCGCCGGCGACGAGGACGAGCCCGGCCCGCCCGCCGTGCTCGACGGCGGTGAACGACCCGTGCGGGCCGTCCAGCCACACCTTCTCGCCCTGGCGCAGCGCGGCCACGCGGTGCGAGAAGTCGCCCTGGTCGCGCACCGTCAGCTCGAGCCGGCCGGTCACGTTCGCGCTGGAGGCGATGGTGAACGGGTGCTCCTCGGTGCCCACCACGGCGCGGCGCAGGCGCAGCCAGACGAACTGGCCGGGCTCGAAGTGCAGCCCGCCCCGACGCAGGTGGACGGGCGCGAGCACGAGGGTCGCGACGCTCGGCCCCTCGCGTCGCACGCCGTAGACGACGAAGGCGCCCTGGCGGGAGAACAGCGGGCGCCACACCCAGCGGTGGGAGAGGACGAGCAGCAGCGCGGCGGCGAGGACCAGGAGACAGACCCGCATGACGGGGTCGGCCACGAGGTGGTTCAGCCAGACCACGTGCAGGGCGGCGAGGACGAGCCCGGCCGCGGCGAGGGCGACGTGGAGCCGGGCCCACACCTCGTAGCGGGCGCCCGGCCGCCGTCCGCCCGCCGCGACCCCGCCGACCAGCAGCAGCGACACCAGGGAGCCCCAGCCGACCTTCGCGGTGTCCCGCGCGGTGAGCGGGTTGACGAGCGCGGGGTGGTTCCACAGCGCGACGACGGCGTGCAGCACGACGGCGGCGAGCGCGAGCACGCCGAGCCACCGGTGCAGGCCCATCACCCGGTCCACGCCGAACGCGCGGGTCAGCGTGCGGATCCGGCTGGGCACCAGGACGACCACGACCAGCGCGCCGAGGCCGAGCACGCCCAGCCCGACCGAGAGCATCGTCCCCGGCGCGGTCGAGTGCCCGCGCCAGGCCGAGAGCACGAACGGCACCGCTGTCATCGCGAGGAGCACGCCGCTCCACGCGATCGTCGTCATCCGTCTACGCACGGCCGGAGAAGGTAGGTCCGTGACCCCGCCGTGACCCGCGAGTCTGAGAGGCCCGCCCGCCCGACGGCGCCGATCGACCGGGATCCGGCGACGACGGGCATGATCGCTGCGCCGTTCGTCGATACCCCTCTCAGGTTCGTGCGGAGCGGCCCCGCGGCCGGTCGGTCACCGGTGCCGGACATGCCCCCGGCGGGGCCGCACGGCAGGATGGCCGACCGTGACCTTCGACCGCGCCCGTGAGGCCGCCCAGGTGCCGGCGGCGTTCGACCAGGACGCCACCTCCTACGACCGGTTGGTCGGCGCCAACCCGGGCTACCTCGACCACCTGCGGCTCTCGGCGCGGCGGCTGGCCCTGCCCGACGACGGAGCCGGGCTGCGGCTGCTCGACGTCGGGTGCGGGACCGGGCTGTCGACCCAGGCGCTGGTGGAGACCTACCCGCGGGCCGAGATCGTCGCCGCCGACGCGTCGGCCGAGATGCTCGCGCAGGCGCGCTCCAAGTCGTGGCCGAGCACCGTGCGGTTCGTGCACTCGCGGGCCGAGGAGCTGGCCGCGCACGGCGTCGAGGGTCCGTTCGACGGCATCCTCGCGGCGTACCTGCTGCGCAACCTGCCCGACGTGACGGCCGGGGTGAAGGACCTGCACGGGCTGCTCGCGCCGGGCGCCCCGCTCGCGGTGCACGAGTACTCGGTGGCCGACTCGGCCCGCTCGCGGGCGACGTGGACCGCCGTGTGCTGGGCGATCATCATCCCGCTCGGGTGGCGGGTCACCGGCGACGCATCGCTCTACCGCTACCTCTGGCGGTCGGTGCTGCACTTCGACGGCCTCGCCCGGCTCACCGGGCGGCTGCGCGACGCGGGTCTCGACGACGTCCGGGTCGAGCCGGTCGACGGCTGGCAGAAGGGCATCGTGCACACCATCCTGGGCCGCCGCCCCGCCTGAGCGTGGCGCGCCGCCGACGTCGGACGTCAGCCGTGTGCCACCGCTGACACCCGCCGCGGAGGCTCAGGACCCGAGCAGGCGCCGCCGGCGCACCTCGTAGGTGCGCTCGGCGTACTCGATGTCGTCGACCCACAGGCGCTTCGCCGCGAACTCCATGAGCGGACGGACGAGGCGCTGCGCCTTCGTCGCGTGCACGAACCCGGGGCGCTCCGAGTGGGCGACGACGGCCTCCGTCACCTGCGTGCGGGCCCGGCCGTCGGGGTGCGGGGCGAGCGGGGTCGCGTGGGTCTCGACGACGCTGCCCGCCCCCTCGCCGCGGGTGATGTGCATGACGACCGTGCGCGGGTCGGGGCAGGTGAAGCGGGCCTCGACCGGCACGCCCCAGTTGCGGGTGAGCCGGAAGGCCACGTGCAGGTCGAAGTGGTCCTCCGCCTCGGACGCGGTGCGCCCGGGCGCGGAGTCGACGCGCAGGTCGGCGAACGAGTGCGGGTGGAACCAGGCGCCGTGCCAGGGGTCGAGGCGGTTGGCGACGACGTCGTCGGGCTCGCAGGTGCCGACCATGGTCGCGACGGCGACGAGGCTGTCCGCGTGCGGCGGACGCACCGGCAGGATCGGCGCGGCGGTGGGTGCCTCGCCGCCGACGGCGTCGAGCCGGACCCAGACCAGCACCCCGTCGTCGTGGGCGGGCAGCGTGCGCCACCCGGCGCGCCCGGAGGGGCCGAGGGCGAGGCCGTGCCAGCGGCAGATGAGCTCGCAGCCCGACTGCTGCGCGGTCGACATGTCCGCGCCGAGGTGCGGGCACGCGCCCGGGCCGGCGTGCACCCCGCCGTCGGGGGCCCGCCACACGACGAGCTCGACGCCCGCCACGGTGACCCCGGTCGGCGAGCCGGCGCGGACCTCGCGCGAGGCGCCGACGACGTACCAGTTGCCCGACGGCCGCGCCTGCGCCCGCTCCAGCGCGGCGTGGATGATGCCCGGCTTCGCGTCCCGCCAGGTCGGCTCCATGGCCTCCCAGCGTTCGCCGGACAGTCGTCGCAGAGGGTTCGCCGAGGTTCGGCCGACCGGGCGCTTCTTCAGCACGGAACGGACGCTAGGGCGGCGTCCGTACCGGTGCAGTGGGGCGCGGTCGTCTGTGGCCGGACGCACGTCTGGCTGCGCCGAACGAGGGCGCGCCGACACGATCAGGGGACCTCGCGGTCCCAGGGGCAGGACAGGCAGCGCGGTCCGCCCCGTCCCGAGCCCAGCTCGAACCCCTCGATCGTCACGACCTCGACGCCTGCGTCGCGCAGCCGGGCGTTGGTCGTGGTGTTGCGCTCGTAGGCGACGACGAGGCCGGGCGCGAGGGCGAGGGTGTTGTTGCCGTCGTCCCACTGCTCGCGCTCGGCGGCGACCCCGGCGGGCCCGGTGTCCACCGCGCGGAGCTCGTCGATCCCCATGGCCCGGGCCGCGGCGGGACGGAACGGCTCGGGGCCGGTGATCGACAGGTCGGGCGTGCCCGGCCGCATCGTCCACGCCTCCAGCGCGTCGAGGACCTCCGGGAACACCACCATCGCGTCCACGTCGACCATCGTCGCGACCGTGTCGAGGTGCATGGTCGCCCGCCGCTGGGTGATCGGGACCGCGAGCACGGTGTGGGCCAGCCCGTCGGCGAACATCGCCCGGGCGAACGACTCGGCCCCCGCGGGGCTCGTGCGCTCCCCGACCCCGATCGCGAGCACGCCGGGCGCCAGCAGCAGCACGTCGCCGCCCTCCACCGGCGAGGTGTCCCGCGGCGCGGTGTGGGTGACGCCGCCGAGGGCCGGCCGACCGGCGTGCGCGAGCGCCACCAGCGAGGCCTCCCGGCGTCGCGCGGGCATCCCCATCACCGCGGCCACCACCCGGTCGCCCACCCGCATCGACGAGTCGCGGGTGAACATGAGGTTGGGCAGCGGGTCGACGGCGAACTCGTCGGGACCGTGCATCCGGCGCACCAGCGAGTGCCCGCCGTCGCCGAGCTCGCGGAAGGTGAGCCCGCCGATGAGGGCCTCGGCGAGGTCGGCCGGGGCCAGCCCGGCCATCTGCTCCCGCACCGCCGCGCCGAGCTCCCGGCCGAGCACGCGCTCGTCGACCGCCGCGACGATGCCCGCGTCCCGCGACCCGGCGTCGTGCAGGGCCTCCGTGAGCAGGTCCGCGAGCAGCAGCACCTCGACCCCGCGGGCCCGCAGGGTGTCGGCGAAGCGGTCGTGCTCGAGCTGCGCCCGCTCGACCCAGGGGATGCCGTCGAAGAGCAGCCGGTCGGCGTTGCGCGGCGTCAGCCGCTGCAGCTCGGGGCCCGGGCGGTGGAGCACCACCGTCCGCAGCGGGCCGACCTCGGTGTCCACGCGCGGGGCCATGGGCGACGACCCTAGGACCGCCTCAGCGCCCCGGCAGGAAGGACACCTTCCCGGCGAGCAGCGCCGAACCCACGAACGCGACGACGTCGATCAGCGTGTGCGCCACGACCAGTGGCCAGAGCCGGCCCGTGCGCTGCCAGTAGCGCCCGAACACCAGGCCCATGACGAGGTTGCCGAGACCGCCGCCGAAGCCCTGGTAGAGGTGGTACGACCCGCGCAGGACGGCGGCGACGAGCAGCGAGCGGTTCTCGGTGAGTCCGAGCCGGCGCAGCGCGGAGAGCAGCCAGCCGACGACCAGCACCTCCTCGGCCCACGAGTTCGCGAAGGCCGACACCAGCAGCACCGGGACGCGCCACCAGTGGTCGTCGAGGACCGACGGCACCACGGTCAGGTTGATCCCGATCGCGCGGGTGAGCAGGTAGAACCCGAGCCCCGGGATGCCGATGAGGGCGGCCAGGCCGCAGGCGGCGCGCAGGTCGCGCCAGGGCCGGCGACCGTCCAGTCCCACCCCGCGCGGCCCGGACCCGGCGCGCAGCAGGAGGTAGAGCCCGAGCCCGCCCCACGCGATCAGCTGCAGCGAGGAGGCGAGCTGGGCGGCGAGGTCGACCCAGGCGTCGGTCGCGAGCGGCTCGTCGATCGCGACCTGGCGTTGGGACAGGGGCGCGGTCGCGGCGAGCGAGTCGAGCAGCGAGATGAGCGAGCGCAGCCCGGAGAGCCCGAGGGTCACGGTGGCCACGACGAGGATCTCGGTGACCAGGAGCCGTCGCTCGCGGCCGGTCACGACCTCGACGTCCGGCCGGGCCGGGGACAACCAGCTGTTCATCGGTGATCACGGTAGGCCCGCCGCCGCCGGGCGCGGCGTCGGTAACCTCGGTGGGGTGCAGGTCCTGCGAGTGCTCGCGACACCCCGGTGGGTGGGCTGGACCGTGCTCGCGCTCTGCGCCGTCGTGGTGTGCGGGGGCATGGCCTACTGGCAGCTGATCCGCGCCGAGTCGGCCACGGGCACGCTGCTCAACGCCGGGTACGCGCTGCAGTGGCCGCTGTTCGGGGTGTTCTTCGCGGCGCTCTGGTGGCGGATGCTGCGCTCGGAGGCCCGGTACCTCACCGAGATCCGGCGCGACGTCCCCGACGCCGGGTCGTCCCCGGCCCCGGAGCCCGAGGCGCTCGCGCCGGAGGACAGTCCCTTCACCCCCCGCCCCCGGGGTGTCGAGCCGGGCGACGGGGCGGGCCGGCCGACCCGCGTCCGGGCCACCGACGACTACAACGCGATGCTGGCGGACCTGAACCGCCCCAGGGACGAGGAGCCCACCCCGTGACCGCACCGACCGATGCCCTCACCGAGAAGGTCGTCGCCGCCATGCGGCGCTACCGCGTGGGCGCCTACGTGGTCGGCGTCGGCCTGCTCGTGCTGGTGCTCGTCGCGATGCCGCTGAAGTACCTCGCCGACCAGCCGCTGCTCGTCGCGATCGTCGGACCGATCCACGGCTTCCTCTACATGGGCTACCTGGCTCTGACCGCCGACCTGGGCGTGAAGGCCCGCTGGCCGGTGGGGAAGCTGCTGCTGGTGGCGCTCGCCGGGACGATCCCGTTCGTGTCGTTCGTCGCCGAGCGGAAGGTCACCGCTCCGCTGCGCGCGTCGTCGGGCTGACGCCGGACGGGTCCGGCAGGCCCGCGAGCCGACGGACCTCCGCGCCCAGCACCCGCGGGCAGGCGACCGGGCGGGAGAAACCGAGCCGGACGTCGTGGTCGCCGTGCGCGGTCTCGACCCGCAGGCGCAGCCCCAGCCGGTCGACGGCGAGCGGCACCAGTGTGTGCTCCGGGCGGCGCAGGGCGGCGGGCAGGTGCCGGGCCAGCCCCGCGACCAGCGAGCCGTGCGCCCCGGCCAGGTGGGCGAGCCAGGCGTCGCCGCACCCGGTGAAGGGGTCGACCGGGGCGGCCGCCATCTCGGCCGGCGTGAGTGTGCCGGTGCCCTCGGCGTCGCTGAGCACCACCGACGCCGGGTCGAGGCGCAGCAGGACGTCGGAGTGCCCGACGTCGAGCAGGCGCTCGTCGGGGCGGTCGGCCGCGATCCGCAGCGCCGCGCGGCGGGCCACCCGGGCGGGCAGCACCCGCACCCGGCCGCAGACCCAGACCAGCCCCCGGACCGGCTGGCGCACCGCGACCGGCGCGGTGTCGGAGAGCTCCATCATCACGGGCAGGTACTCGGCCGCGCGCGTGGCCGCGACCAGCGGGTGGTCGGCCGGGACCTGCAGCGTCGCCGCTCCCGAGGCGGGCACGTGGTGCAGCGTGGGGACCACCCGGTCGATCTCGTTGCCGGTGGGCGACCCGGTGATCAGGGCTGCGGACGACGCGCGCTCGGCCGTGGCCCGGGCGCGCTCGGCCGGACTCGGGACGGCGGGCTGGGGCGGGCAGCTCCTGGCCACGGCGGGCTCCTCACGGTCGACGAACTTAGGTGAGCCTAACGGAAGCCAGGGGTGTGAGGGCAAGGTCGACGCCCGGTGGACCGCACCCGCCCGGTGGCCCGCTACCGTGCCCTCGTGTCCACCGTCCCCCAGGCCGGTGGGGCACCGGTCGACGGTGTGCCCACGCTCCTCGCGCGCATCCTCGACGACGCGGTGCTCGTCTCGCCGGGTCCACGTCGCGAGATGGCCGACGTCGTCGGTGCGCACCTCGAGGCCCGGGCCGGGGAGCACGGCGGTCTGCTCGGGGCACTGGTCGTCCCGGTGTCGCGGCTGCAGGAGTTCGTCGCCGAACTGGTGCGGCGCCGCCCCTCCGCGCCGCTGCCGGTCGCGCTGTCGGTCGACACCGGCCTCGGCGGGGTGCCGAAGGCGCTGTCGCTGACGTCCTCGCGGGCGGCGCTGCTGACCACGGGCACCGTCGAGATGCCCGCGCCGCACGACGTCGACTCGGTGTGGCTGGAGCGGGTCACCGAGTTCGTGCCGGACGAGGTCGTGGCGGTCGTCGAACCGCGCCGCCCCGACGCGGACGGCTCGCAGGACTGGATCGACGGCGTGAAACGGGTGGTCGGCCACGGCTGCCGGCCCAAGCTGCGCTGCGGCGGCGACCGGGCGGGCGTCTTCCCGGGCGTCACCGACGTGTCGCGCTTCCTCGCGGTCGTCGCCGCCTCCGGGCGCTCCTTCACCGCGAGCATCGGGCTGCAGTCCGCCGCCCGCCACGTCGACCCCGACACCGGCTTCGACCACCACGGGTGGCTCAACCTGCTGGTCGCCGTCACCCGGGCGCTGCGTGCGGCCCCCGCCGACGGCGAGGTCACCGACGAACTCGTCGCGGAGGTCCGGCAGGCACTCGAGACCACCGACGCGGAGGCGCTCGCCCGGGAGGCTGCGGCCGTCGACGAGCCCACCGCCGCGCGGGTCCGGGCGCACCTGTCGTCGTTCGGGTCCACCGCGCCCGCCGACCAGGGCGCCGAGATGGCGCGGCTCGGGCTCGTCTAGTGCGCATCGCGTTCCTCGGTCCGCACGGCACGTTCTGCGAGCAGGCGCTGGGCACGGTCCTCGACGACTTCCCGGGCGCGACGACGACCCCGGCCGCCAGCACCACCGCCGCCCTCGACGCGCTGCGGGCGGGCGACGCGGACCTCGCGTGCGTGCCGATCGAGAGCTCGGTCGAGGGTGCCGTGCCCGCGACGATGGACGGCCTGGTGGAGACCCCGCCCGTCGTCGTGGTCCGGGAGATCCTGCTGCCGGTGCGGTTCGGGGTCCTGGTGCGGCCGGGGACGACCGTCGCCGACGTCGCCACCGTCGCGTCCCACCCGCACGGCGAGGCCCAGACCCGCCGCTGGCTCGCGACGCACCTGCCCCGCGCCGAGGTGCGGATGACGCCGTCGACGGCGGCGGCCGCGGCGGCGGTGGCCGACGGTCAGGTCGACGCCGCGGTGTGCGCGCCGGTCGCCGCGCGCCACTACGGGCTCGAGGTGCTCGCCGACGGCGTGCACGACACCGGCGACGCCGTGACCCGCTTCGTGGTCGTCGGCCGCGCCGACGGCGCCCTGCCCGCGCCGACCGGGGCGGACCGCACGTCGATCGCCGCCACCACGGTCAACGAGCCGGGTGCCCTGCTCGCGATCCTCACCGAGTTCGCCATCCGCGGCGTCGACCTCACCCGGATCGAGTCGCGACCCTCCAAGGCGCGGCTGGGCACGTACTGGTTCTTCCTCGACGGGGCCGGCCACGTGGCCGAGGCCGCGATGGGCGAGGCCCTGGCGGCGCTGCACCGCCGCTGCACCGACCTGCGCTTCCTCGGGTCCTACCCGCGGGCGACCGTCCCGGAGGGGTCGACGGCCCCGTCCCCGCCGGTCGCCGCGACGGTCCCCGGGCAGGGGCCGGCGGACTACGCGGCCGCTGAGGACTGGTTGCGCGCCCTGCGGGCGGTGGGATCCCTGCCATCCCGCACGGCTGCGGGGCCCGCCGTCGGGTAGACGTGGAGACCGTGCCGACCCTGGTGCTCGCCCGTCACGGACAGACCCCCGCCAACGTCGGGAGGATCCTCGACACCGTGCTGCCCGGCCCCGGGCTGACCGATCTCGGCCGGCTGCAGGCCGAGGCGCTCGGCAAGGAGCTGTCCTCGCTCGGCGTCACCGCCCTGTACGGCTCGCGGGCGCGCCGCGCGCAGGAGACTGCCGGCGTCGTCGGGACCGTGCTCGGGATGCCGGTCGGGACGGTCGACGGGGTGCACGAGGTGCAGGTCGGCGACCTCGAGGGCCACTCCGACGACGACTCGGTCGCCGTCTTCCGTGACGTCTACGACGCCTGGCGCGCGGGCGACCTCACCGCGCGCATGCCGGGCGGGGAGTCCGCCCAGGACGTCCTCGACCGCTACCTGCCCGCCGTCGAGGACCTGCGCCGCCGCCACCCCGACGGCACGACGGTGCTGGTCAGCCACGGCGCGGTGCTCCGTCTCGTGGGACACGCGCTCGCGGGCGCCGACGACCTCCTCCCGGACGGGGACGACCACCTCGACAACTGCGGCCGCCTCGAGTTCGAGGGCCTTCCCGACGGCGGGTGGCGCCTGCTGGCGTGGCGCCGCGAGGCCCCGGGCGGGTTGGCCTCCAGCCGCGACGCGACGGGCGGCTGAGGGCGGGCACCCCGCCGGCGGCAAGATCCGGACGAGCCGCGCGATGTGA
Organism: Actinomycetospora soli; assembly: GCF_021026295.1. Classification (GTDB taxonomy): domain Bacteria; phylum Actinomycetota; class Actinomycetes; order Mycobacteriales; family Pseudonocardiaceae; genus Actinomycetospora; species Actinomycetospora soli. Next base: position 179,270 of record NZ_JAJNDA010000008.1, on the reverse strand, counting down.
TCGCTCAGCGATCAGATCGCGCGGCGCGATGAGATCTCGGGCGGCTACGCCCCCTGGTCGGCGACGTACTTCCGCCCGGCGTCCGTGACGGCGACGTGCACGAAGCGACGCCCGACCTCCTCGGGGCTCACGTCCTCGATCAGCCCGGCCGCCTCGAGCTGGGCCAGGAACGCGTCGAACTGGGCCTGCTGCTCCTCCGCGACCCCGCCCGCCAGGGCCGACTCCGGGATGACCCGGTCGCCGGCGCCGTCCACGGCCTGCAGGAACTCCGCGATCAGGTCCGCCATGGGCGGCCACGGTGCCCGCTCGACGGCGGCCCGTCCAGCCCGGTCAGCCCCAGCCGTACCGGTGCAGGGTCTCCTCGTCGATCCCGAAGTGGTGGGCGATCTCGTGCACCACGGTGATCGCCACCTCGTCGCGCAGCTCGTCCTCGTCGGCGCACAGGTCGACCAGGGCGTCGCGGTAGAGCGTGATGCGGTCGGGCAGGACGCCGCCGTAGTCGCTGGTCCGCTCGGTCAGGGCGACGCCCTCGTAGAGGCCGAGCAGGTCGGGCTCGTCCGGGTGTCGGGCCTCGACGAGCACGACGACGTTGTCCATCGCCCGCAGCAGCTCCGGCGGGAGCACGTCGAGGGCCTCCCCGACGAGCTCCTCGAAACGCTCCGGGGCGACCCCGTCCACGCTCAGTTGGCCGGAGCGGGCGCCGGGGACTGCTGGCCGATCCCGGGCAGGGGCACCGGCAGCTGCAGACCCGGCTGCTGCGTCGGCTGAGCCGGGGCGGCGGGGTCGACGGGCTCGGCGCTGGGGGCGGCCGGCGCGGACGTGGTTGGCGCCTCGGCGGGGGCGCCGGCGGGCGGCAGCGGGTCGGCACTGGCCGGCGCGGCCCCACCGATCGTCACGCCGTCCTTGACCGCCCCGGTGAGCGGGGCGAACCCGGAGTTGTCGGCGAGCAGCGAACCCATGTTGCAGCTGACGCGTCGGGTCCCGGCGTCCCACGAGGCCTGGTTGACGTTCGTCCAGTACACGGTGAGCTTCGAGTCGGTCAGCTTCTGCGCCCCGACCGCGTCCTGCGCGACCTTCGTGCACTCGGGCTGCAGGTAGTTGTCCTGGTCGTCCACCGAGGGCAGGCCGTTCGGGAACTTGGCGCCGAGGTCGACGGTCCCCGCGACCTCCGCGGCGTGCGTCCGCGCGCACGAGGACACCGGGTCGGACACCTCCTTGCCCGCGAGGCCGAGGCAGGTGCCGGGCGCGAACACCACGGCCTGGTCGGCGTCGGCGACCTTGCCGGTCGAGGCGAACAGCGCCCCGGAGCGGCCGGGGGCCTGCAGGCCGCAGCGGACCGTGCGGTCGCCGTCCTCCCACGCCGCCTGGGTGGGCTTGAGCGCGCCGACCTTGTAGCGGCCGGTCGGGTCGAGGGCCTTCCCGAGGTAGCCCTGCACGAGCGGACCGCACTGCGAGGCCACCAGCTGCTGCCACGCGGCGTCGGCCGGGAACGGGGCGCCGTCGGGCAGCGGGGCCTGGACCGGACCCGCCGTCTCGAACAGGTGCGACTGGTCGCACGGCACCTGGGAGACGTCCGAGCCGTCGGCGGTCGTCCACGTCAGGCAGGTGCCGGGTGTCGACGGCAGCTCCGCGCGGTCGGACGAGGGGCCGGTGCTGGATCCGCCGAGGATGCCCGGCGAGCCGCCCTCGTTCGAGGCAAGCCCGAGGAACCCGAGGCTCGAGCCGGTGGCCGCCAGGGCGGACGCGGCGAGCAGCATCACCAGCGCGCCGACGAGCACACCGACGACGCCGCGGCGCGCGATGAGCCGCCGACCGGCGTGGTCGTCACGGTCGGTACCTGAGTCGTCCCCTCGGCCGGAGGACGGGCGTTCCCGTACGAGCATGGTGCTGCCATCATGCCGCGTGCCCGGTTCGTCTCCTTGACGGGGGGACGACGAGCCCGGTGGTGTGATGGACTGGCGACATGAGCGGGGGCGGAGGGACATGACCGACCAGCCGGGCGGCGCGCACCGGGCGGATGACGCCCCGACGCCGCCGGAGGGCACGCCGGCCGCGTCCTCCACCCCCACTGCGTCGGGGACGCCGGACGCCCCCGACACCGCGCGGCGCGAGGCCGCCGAGTGGCAGGCCGTCCGCAGCGGCGAGGCCGCCGAGCCGGGCGGCACCGGGCCGGAGGGCACGCTCGTGTCGCCCACGCCCGAGCCGGAGAAGCGCCGGGGCGGGATCCGCTACCAGGACCCGGAGACGACGACGCCGCGCGAGCCCACCGTGGCCGAGCAGCGCGCCCGCCGGGAGGCCGAGCGGCGCCGCCGGGCCCAGGAGGAGGCGGCGGCCGCCGCCGAGCAGCGCAAGTCCAAGGTGCGCAAGCGGATCCTCATCGGCGGCGGGGTCGCCGTCGGGATCGTCGCGATCGTGGCCATCGCCTACGCCGCCTCGAGCGGCGACGACGAGACCACCGCGCAGTGCGTGGACCAGAACGGCGTCGTGGTCGACGACAGCCAGTGCTCCACCGGCGTCCAGCAGGGCGGCTACTACAACTCCAGCGGCGCCTTCGTCCCGATCTTCCTCGGCGGCTTCGGCAACCAGTACCACTACAACTACGGGTCGAACGCCCCCGTGGGGACGGTCGCCCGGGGCGGGACGACCAACCCGCCGGCCAGCGGCACCACGCTGCGCGGGAGCTCCGGCGGCAGCGTCGGCACCTCCAACGGCAGCAGCGGCACCGTGAGCCGCGGCGGGCTCGGCGTGGGCGGCACGTCGTCGGGCACCAGCGGGTCGGGCAGCCGCGGCTCGTCGGGCAGCTCCTCCGGCGGCTCCAGCTCGGGCAGCTGAGAGGCTCTCCCGCGTGCGACGCGAACGCTCCACCCCCCGCCCGGACTGGCGCCAGAAGATCGAGGAGCAGGGGCTCGTCTTCGGGACGCCGGCCACGTCGTCGAACGGCACCCGCCCCTACTGGGACGAGTCCGTGCACTACGTCTTCGACATGGCCGAGATCCTCTCCCTCGAGGCCGACGTCGAGCTGCTGCACTCGATGTGTCTCGAGGCGGTCGACCACGTCGTGACGACCGGGCGGTTCCGCGACTTCGCGCTGCCCGAGTGGTGCTGGGACCAGGTGGCCGACTCCTGGAAGCGGCACGACCCGCACCTGTACGGGCGCTTCGACCTGCGCTACGACGGGTCCGGGCCGGCGAAGCTGCTCGAGTACAACGCCGACACCCCGACCTCGCTGCTCGAGGCGTCGATCTGCCAGTGGTACTGGCTCAAGGACGTCTACGGCGACCAGGACCAGTGGAACTCCCTGCACGAGAAGCTGGTGGCGCAGTGGGGTGCCATCGCGGAGAACCTCCCGCGCGGCGACGTGCACTTCTGCTGGTCGCAGGCCGAGACCACCGGCGAGGACCACGTCACCACCGCCTACCTCCAGGAGACGGCCGCCGAGGCCGGGCTGGACACCGTGGGCCTGGCGATCGAGCAGATCGGCTGGGACTCCGCGCTGGACCGGTTCGTCGACCTCGAGGAGGCCCCGATGAGCTGCGTCTGCAAGCTCTACCCCTGGGAGTGGATCCTCGGCGACGACTTCGGCAAGCACGTCACCCGCAGCCTCCCGGAGACCCAGTGGGTCGAGCCGTTGTGGAAGACGCTGCTGTCGAACAAGGCGCTGCTCGCCGTGCTGTGGGAGATGTACCCGGGGCACCCGAACCTGCTCCCGGCCTCGCTGGGCGACCCCGGCTTCCTCACCGAGTACGTCCGCAAGCCGCTGCTCGGCCGCGAGGGCGCGAACGTGCAGATCGTCGCCGGCGCCGGGGAGCCCGTCGTCGAGACCGGCGGGGTGTACGGCGAGGAGGGCTTCGTCTACCAGCTGTTCGACCCGCTGCCCGAGTTCGACGGCTACCGGCCCGTGCTCGGGGCGTGGATCGTCGGCGACGAGGCGGCCGGGATGGGCATCCGCGAGTCGACGGGCCTCGTCACCGACAACGGCGCGGCGTTCGTGCCGCACCGGATCCCGGACTGACGTGCCCGAGCCCGTCGCCCGGCGGATGTGGCGGCTCTACGAGCCCGTCCACGCGCTGATCTACTTCGCGCCGGGCTCGCTGCGGGCGACCGAGGACCTCGGGCCCTCGTTCTGGTCGCGGTACGTCGCGCAGCGGGCGGCACCGCTCGGGTCGGTGCCGTCGCCGGTGATCACGGCGGCGTTCGGCGGCTTCGCGCCCGACCGCATCGCCGACGCCCTCGAGACCGTCACGGTGACCCCGGAGGTCGCCCTCGAGCGCCGGCTGCGCGGCATCGACGCGGCGTTCCGCGACCTGCCCGCCCTTCCCGACGACGGGTGGGTGACCGAGGCCGCCGACCTCGCCTGGGAGGCGTCGCGGGCCTGCGAGGACGCCGGTCGCGTCCTCGGTGCGGCCAACCGTGCGCTGCCGCGCCCGGCCGACCCGCACCTGGCGCTGTGGCAGGCCACGACCACGCTGCGGGAGCACCGTGGCGACGGGCACCTCGCCGCGCTGACGGTGCACGGCGTCGCCCCGGTGGACTCGCACGTGCTCAAGGTGCTCGCCGGCGAGTCCCCGGAGCGCGACCTGCGGCTCGGCCGACGCCTGCCCGACGACGGGTGGGAGGCGGCCCGCGCGCGCTACTCGCCGGCCGAGGCGGCCGCGCTGCACGAGGCCGTCGAGGACGCCACCGACCGGGCGGCGGCCGGACCGTGGGCGGCGCTGGGCCCGGAGCGCACCGAGCGGCTGGCCGAGCTGCTGGCGCCGATCGCCGAGGCGTGCTGGAGCGTCGTGCCGGTCCCCAACCCGATCGGCCTGACCCGCTAGTCTGGCGCCCCTTTCGTCCGGTTGGACCACCCGTCTGGGGGCCGCGTGCTCACGCCCGACTTCTTCCCGACCCTGCTCTCCGGCATCGGCCTGATCGCCATCTACGCCGTGATCGGCGCGGTGCTGATGTACGTCGGCTACTTCGCGATCGACCTGACCACGCCCGGCGACCTGCGCGCGCTGGTGCGCGAGGGCCGGCCGAACGCCGTCGTCGTCGCCGCCTCCGGCCTCGTGTCGATGGCGCTGATCGTCGTCACCGCCATCTACGTCTCCGGCGGCGGCTTCCTCACCGGCATCCTCAACACCCTGGTGTTCGGCCTCGTCGGGATCATCGCCCAGGTGATCGCGGTGCGCGGGCTCGAGTTCGTCTCGCGCCTCGACGTCGGGGCCTGCCTGCACGACGAGGGCTATACGTCGGTCTCGGCGATGATCGCCGGGATGCACGTCGCGCTCGGCCTCGTCGTCGCGGTCGCGATCATCTGACGGAGCCGGCGCGCGTCAGCGCCGTCCGGCGACCCGGGCCAGGACCGGTCGGGCCCGCCCGGCGAGCATCGGCAGCACCGGGAACGGGTCGTCCGCCGCGAGCCAGCCGTACTCCGTCGACGGGACCCGCCCGGCCGGGGCCGGGCCGTCGGTGCGCCGCCCGCGGTAGGCGACGCGGGCCGCGTAGTCGAAGTCCTCGACGACGAAGGCCCGCCCCTCCGGGACCTCCGACCGCGGCACCGGGCGGCCGGTGAGGGCCAGGTGCTGCGCGCGCACCACGTCGACGCCCGCGTCGTCGGCGAAGAGCCGGAACTGCGCGCCCACCCGCGGGTTGAAGTCCACCAGCTTGTAGCGGCCGTCGCGCCGGTCCCGCCGGACGTCGAGGTCGGCGATCCCGGCGAACCCGGTCGCGGCGAACAGGCGGGTCGCGAGGTCGGCGAGCTCGGCGTTCCACCGGGCCCGACCCGCCGTCGTGATCCCGGCGTGGGGCGGCCAGGAGCGCAGCTTGACCCCGGTGTGGACGACGGCGGAGTCCGGCGCGGTCCAGGCGTGCACCACCCAGTCCTCGGAGTCCTCCGGCGGGAGGTACTCCTGCAGGATCACCCAGGGCTCGTCGTCCCAGTCCCGGGCCAGCGCCCGCAGCTCGTCGGGCGTGTCGACGACCGTGGTCGAGCGCACCGACGGGTGCCGGTGGCGCTCGAAGGGCGCCCGGCTCTTCACCACCACCGGGAACGTGCCGTGCGCCGCGTACGCCTCGACCTCGTCGCGCGAGGTGGGCACCACGGTGGCCGGGGTCGGGACGCCGTGCCGCGCGCAGACCTCGGCCAGTCCCTCCTTGCTCGCCACCCGGCGCGGCAGGGACGGGTCGGTGCAGCGCGCGAAGCGGAAGTCCTCGGCGAGGTCGTCGCCGAGCTCGGCGATCGCGATGGCGCTCTCGTCGTCGGTGGGCACCAGCACCGGCCGGCGCCCGATCGTGCGGGCGAGGGCGTGCAGCCCCTCCGCGAGCTCGGACGGGTCCTCGCCCCCGGTCGTCGGCCAGGTGAACCGGCCGCGCAGGTACCGGGAGCAGGCGACGGGCGTCCAGGGCCCCTCGGTGACGGCGTACACGTCGACGCCGGCGCGCCCGAGGCTGCGGACCACGCCGAGCCCGCCGTGGTGCAGCGGGTAGGAGCCGAGCTTGAGCAGCAGCGCCGGGACCGAGCGGTCGAGCTCGACCGCCGGACGTCGGGCCCTGCCGGGCTCCCTGCGGGCCTCGTCGAGGAGCACCGCGACCGCCTCTCACGCCGGTCGCTCGTCCGATCGGGGGACGAGCGAGTACGGGGCGAGACTAGACCGTGATCATGCCGAGACCCGCCCGGCCACCTCGTCGTCCAGCGCCGCCCGCACGAGCGCGGCCGCGAACCGGGCCAGGTCCGCCTCGTCGACCAGGCCCGCGAGGGCGTCGGGGTCGGTCGGCAGCCCGACCGCGCGGGCCCCGTCGGTGGCCTTGCCGTCGAGGTGCGGGCGGAACTCCGGCCACACCGCCTGCACCTCGCGGAGGAAGATGTCGGCCCCGACCGGGCCGAGGCGCGGGACCTCGCGGAGCAGCTCGGCCAGCCGGTCGGCGTCGCCGTCCGCCTCGGTGCGCAGGCGCCGCAGGTCGCCGGACCACCGGTCGGCCACGAGCGCGGCCCCGTCGACGAGGGCGTCGGCGGTCTGGTCCTTGGACAGGAACTTCGCGCGGTCCAGCGCGTCGTGGACCTGCTGGTGGGTGGCCGCCCGCATCTTGTCCGGCGTCCCGAGGTCGGAGTCGACGAGCTCGGCGCACGCGCGCGTGCCGAGCTTGGCCTGCACCCGGCTGGAGAGCAGCACGGTGAGGACGAGCAGCCGGTAGAGCGGGGCGGGCTTGTCGTCGAGCGTGATGCCGGCCTCGGCGGCGAAGGTCTCGCCCGCGTCCTTCAGCAGCCGGGCGGCCGTCTGCGTGTGGCTCATCCAACGGCATACCCGGGCTCGGGCGCGCGACGCGCCGACGGCGGAGAATCGCCGACATGAGAGCTCCCCGCCTGGTCGCCAGCGACGTCGACGGCACCCTGCTCGGTGCCGACGACCGGCCGGGCCCGCGGTTGGTGGGGGTCCTGGAGCGCATGACCGAGGCCGGGGTGCCGCTCGTCATCGCCACCGGACGCCCGCCGCGCTGGATCGACCCGGTGTGCGACGCGATCGGGCTCCGCGGTCTGTGCGTCGCGGCCAACGGGGCGGTGCTCTGGGACGCCGGCAGCCGACGGGTCGTGGAGGCCGCGGAGCTCGACGTCGACGCGCTCGGCGAGGTGATCGACCGGCTCCGCACCGCGCTGCCCGGCGCCGGGCTCGCGGTCGAGCGGGTGGATGCCCCGGAGTTCTGCTGCGAACCGAGCTACCGGCCCGCGTGGCCGGGGTCCGACCACGTGGAGATCGCGACGGGCGACCTCGCCGCCCGTCCCGCGGTGAAGGTGCTCGCGCGGCACCCGGGGATGTCGAGCGACGCGATGGCGGCCGCGGTGCGCGCCGGGCTCGGCGGCCTCGTCGACGTCACGTTCTCGACGGGCAAGGGGCTCGTCGAGTGCTCGGTCCCCGGCGTCACGAAGGCGTACGGACTGGCCCTGGCGGCGGCGCACCACGGCGTGCCGGCCGAGGAGGTCGTGGCGTTCGGGGACATGCCCAACGACCTCGCGATGCTGCGCTGGGCCGGGCACGGCGTGGCGATGGGCAACGCGCACCCCGAGCTCGCGGAGCTCGCGGACGAGGTCACCGGCCACCATGACGACGACGGCGTGGCGATGGTCCTCGAGCGCTGGTTCTGATCTCGACGACGCCGGGGCGTCCTGCCTCGGTGGGGAGCGCGTGTCAAGGCCCGCGTAGCATCGGATCGCCATCGGAGCTGTGCCGGGGAGACGCAGCGCAGCGGAGCTCGACCCGGACCTGAGGAGGACGTGTGCTCGACCGGGCACCCGGGGGAGTCGACGAGGCGGACCTGCTGGTCGCCGTCCAGCGTCGGATCGATCATCCCACCGTCGTGCGCGCGGCGCGGGCGATGTCCCTCTTCGGGGAGCACGCCGCCGGCTGGCTCGCCCTCGGCGCCGCAGGAGCGGCGCTCGACCCGAGCCGTCGTCGGACCTGGGCCACCGCCGCCGTGGGCGTGGCCGGGGCGCACGGCGCCTCGATCGCGGTGAAGCGGGTGGTCCGCCGGCGTCGGCCGCACGACCCGCGGATCGCCGTGCACGTCGGCACCCCGAGCCGGCTGTCCTTCCCCTCCTCGCACGCCACGTCCACCACCGCGGCGGTCGTGCTCTACGCCGGCCTGCTGCGGCGCTCCGGCGCCGAGGGGCCCCTCACCGCCGTGATCCCGGCGATGGCGCTCTCCCGCCTCGTGCTGGGCGTCCACTACCCGACCGACGTGCTGGCCGGAACCGCTCTCGGAGCCGCGTGCGCCCTCGCGACGCGCCGCGTGATCGAGCGGGGCCGGCTGGGCCGCTGGAGGACCCGATGACCACCTCGCAGGACACCCAGCGCAGCGGAGCGGGTCCCGACGAGCCCGAGGAGGCCGTCGAGGCCGTCCTCGAGGAGAACCGCGAGCCCGAGGACGCGCCGGAGGACACCGCCGTCCCGGTCCGGCGCACCGGCCCGCTGGCGATGCCGCTGGGGCTGCTCAAGACGATGCGGCCCAAGCAGTGGGTCAAGAACGTCCTCGTCTTCGCCGCGCCGTTCGCCGCGGGCCGGCTCGGCGAGGGCTCGGTCTGGGTCCAGGTCCTCGTCGCGTTCGCGGCGTTCTCGCTCGCCGCGTCCGGGGTGTACCTCGTCAACGACGCCCGCGACGTCGAGGCCGACCGGGCGCACCCGAAGAAGCGCTTCCGCCCGATCGCGGCCGGGATCGTCCCGCCCGCGGTGGCCTACGGGACCGCGGTGGTGCTGTTCGCCGGCGCGATCGCGCTGAGCTTCATCGCCACGCTGAACCTGGCGATCGTCGTGATCGTCTACGTGGTCGTCCAGCTGGCGTACTGCCTGTGGCTCAAGCACGAGCCGGTCATCGACGTGTGCATCGTCAGCTCCGGCTTCCTCATGCGCGCGATTGCCGGTGGTGCGGCCGCGTCGCTGTACCTCTCGCCGTGGTTCCTGCTGACGATGGCGTTCGGCTCGCTGTTCATGGCCTCGGGCAAGCGGTACGCGGAGATGCGGCTCGCCGAGCGCACCGGCGCGAAGATCCGCAAGTCGTTGGAGCGCTACTCCGCCTCGTACCTGCGGTTCGTGTGGTCGCTGTCGGCGACGATCGTGATCCTGGCGTACTCGCTGTGGGCCTTCCAGATCGGCGTGCAGCCGGTCCGCAACGCCCTGCCGACCCCGCCGAGCATGTGGGCGATCATCTCGGTGGTGCCTTTCGTGGTGGCGATCCTGCGCTACGCGGTCGACGTCGACGGCGGCAACGGCGGGGAGCCCGAGGAGATCGTCATCAACGACCGGGTGCTCCAGGTGCTCGGCCTCGCCTGGGCGGTCCTGCTCTTCCTCGCGGTGTCCACCTCGGCCGTGCACTGAACCGTGCGCGCCGCGGGTACGGACACGGCGACATGACCAGGACCCTCGCCGCCCTCGTGCGCTACGCCCTCGTCGGCGTGGTCAACGCGGCGACCTACTACGCGGTCTACCTGCTCGCCCTCGGCGAGGTCGGCTACCTGACCGCCCACGTCCTCGGGCTCGGCGTCGCCATGGTCGTCTCGTTCTTCCTGAACTGCCGCTTCACCTTCCGGCTCCGCCCGTCGTGGCGGCGGTTCGTGCTCTACCCGGCGTCCCAGGCGGTGAACATCGCCGCGACCACGGTCGGCGTCGTCGCGCTCGTGACCCTCGGGGTGGACGAACGCATCGCCCCGCTCGCCGCGTCCGTCGCCGCGGTACCGGCGAGCTTCCTCGCCGCGCGCTTCGTCCTCGCGCGGGGTCAGCGGCGCACGGTGCCGCCCGCCCCGGCCACCACGGTCGCCCCGTTCCCGGAGCCCGTCCCGTTCGCGGAGGCCGACCCGGCGACCCTGCGGCTCAGGCTCGATCCGCTGCGTCGTCCCGTCGCCGGACGGTGATCGTGGTCCACGCGCCGACGTGGATCGTGTCCCCCGAGGACAGCGGCACCGGCGTGCCCGGGGTCAGCGCCTCGGCGCCGTAGTTCACCGTGGTGCCGTTGGTGGACCCGGCGTCGAGGACCACCCAGCGGTCCTCGCCCACCGACAGCAGCACCGCGTGCAGGTGCGAGACGCCCGGGTCGCGCGGCGGACCGGTCAGGTCGATGCCGGGGTCGTCCGGCGACGGGGCGGGGCCGGCCCGGTCCGCGGCGCCGGCCTCGTCGGCCACCGGCCGGCGCCCGATCGCCACCTGCTCGCCCGTCAGCTCGACGGTGAACTCCCGCGGCTCGCGCGGGAACTCCGGCACCGGCGCCGACCCGTCCTCCCTCGCGCGCACCAGCTCGTAGTGGTCCCGGTCGGCCCGGACGCGCGCGGTCCAGCGCGTCACGCCGACCCGTCGGGCGGGTCCACCGTGGACTCGGCGGCCGGGTCGCGGCGGGCCTCGTCCTCGACGTCGAGCGGGATGAGGATGGGACCGGTGTCCTCCCCGCCGGCGCGGGGGTCCCACGCGTCGCCGTCGGCCGGGTCGAGGGGGAGCAGCGCGACGGTCGCGTTGTCGTACCCGCCGTCGGCCAGCGCCGCGTCGACGAGCGCCCGGGCGTCGCCGAGCACGTCGGCGGCCCCGCGCCCGGACGTCAGGACCGCGGCGAGCCGGTCGGCGTCGGGCACGTGGTTCCAGACGCCGTCGCTGCACAGCAGCAGGAAGCCGGGCCCGGCGGGCCGGAAGCGGCGGGCGCGGGCGGGGCCCTCGGGCGAGTCGTGCCCGAGCCAGCGGGTGAGCACGTGGGCCCGGCGGTCGGCGTGGGCCTGCTCGCGGCTCATCACCCCGGCGGCGGCGATCTCCTCGGCCCACGAGTCGTCGGTGGAGAGCAGCTGCGAGGTGCCGTCGCCGGCGAGCCAGTAGATGCGGCTGTCGCCGACCCAGGACACGACGGCCGAGCCGCCCCGGGTGACCGCCCCGGTGTAGGTGGTGGCCGGGGGGTCGGCCGGGTCGCCGTGGCGCACGAGGTCGGCCGCGGCCTCGGCCGCCGCGCCCGCCCCGGTCGCGGCGAGCTCGTCCAGGCCGAGCGACCCACGCGCGGTGATCCGCGTCAGCACCGCGGCGACGCAGGCCTCCGCGGCGGCCAGCGAGGCCTCGTCCCCGCGACGGGCGGAGGCGACCCCGTCGCACACCGACGCGACCAGCACCTCCCCGTCCGCGGTCGCGATCCGGCCCAGCGCGCACGCGTCCTCGTTGCGTCGGCGCCGCAGGCCGCGGTCGGTGACCGCCGCCGCCGGGCCGAGGCGGAACTCCACGTGGTCGCGCACCGCGGGACGGCGCGTCCCGCAGCGACCGCACACCACGTCCTGGGCCTCGTCGACGCTCGCGCCGCACTCCGGGCAGTCCGCCGTCTCGATCTGGGTGCGCGTCGCCTCCAGCACCGCCCGCAGGTCGGTGTGCTCCCCGGCGCTGCCCGCCGGTCCGACGGACTGCACGGGCACGCCCCCGGTGGGGTCCGGGTCGTCCGGATCCGCGGTCGCCGGGTCGTGCGTGGTGGCGTCGGGGTCGTGGTCCGGGCCGCCCCGAGCCGGGTCGCCGGGGCCGTTCGTCGGGGACGGCGGCGCGGAGGACTCGGTCACGGCGGGCAGGCTCCTGTCTCGGGCTGGGACGGGCGGGACGGCGGCAGGGGTGCGCGCAGGGAGCCATCTTGGTGCACGAGGTCCACGGCGTCCGGCACGCCCACGCCGTGATCGACGGGTTGCCCCGGGAGGGTGGTGCACGCCGGGGTCCGCTGCAGGGCGAGGACGAGGTCGCGGGCGAACTCCGCGACGTCGGGATGGCGCAGGCCGGGCTCGACCGCCGTCGCGCGGTGGACGACCGCGTCGAGCACCGACGACCCCCGCGGCGGCCCGAGGTGGGGCAGCACCGGCGCGCCCAGCAGCACGTCCAGCGACCGGCCGAGGGCGAAGACCTCGGAGGCCACGGACGGTCCGGCGCCGCCCGGGGCGATCTCCGGGGCGAGGAAGCCGTCCGTGCCCCACACCGCGCTGGTGCGGTCGTCCGCGCGGCGCAGCGAGCCGAGGTCGACGAGCACCGGGCCGCGCGGGGTGAGCAGGACGTTGGCCGGCTTGAGGTCGGCGTGCAGCAGCCCGAGCGCGTGCAGGTGGGCGACGGCCGGGGCGATCGCGTCGAGCACCCGGGCCGCGTCGGCCGGCGGCAGCGGCCCCCGGGCCGGGGTGCCGTGCAGCCGGTCGAGGACGAGCCGGGTGCCGGCGTGGTCGACGACGTCCCGCACCGCGACGAGCGCGGGGTGCGGGCGGCCCAGCAGGGCGGTGGCGGCGGTGCCGTCGTCGCGCACGCGGGCGAGCACCACCTCGTCGCCGCGGTCCTCGTCGTGGGCCGTGTAGAGCCAGGCGCCGCCGTGGGCGAGCACGTCGAGCACCCGGTAGCGGCCGGCCAGCACGGTGCCCGGGGCGAGATCGGGGCGCAGGTCGACGGTGCTCCGGCAGACGGGGCACGTGCCGGTGAGCCGGCCCGGCCGACCGTCGCGGCCGCGACCGACGGGGGCGTGGCAGTGCGGGCAGGTGCGCCGCGACTCGGGCAGCAGCGTCGCCGGCTCGGTCGGGAACGGCCCGGCGTCGCGGACCGGCGTCCGCAGACGGCTCGACCGCACTCGTCCGTCCACCGCGTACCTCGCTCACCCGACGCCACCCGCAGGCGGTCCGACGCACGATACCCCCGCCGTGCCGCGGGTCAGTCGAGGCAGAACTCGTTGCCCTCCGGATCCGCCATGACGATGTTGCCCCCGATCAGCGGCGGGTCCGGCTCGACGCGCAGCAGCCGGGTCGCACCGTGGCCCAGGAGACGCGCCGCCTCGGCCTCGAGCGCCGCCATCCGCTCCTCGCCGGCCAGTCCGGGGGCGGCGCGCAGGTCGAGGTGCACCCGGTTCTTCACCGTCTTGCCCTCCGGCACCCGCTGGAAGAACATCCGCGGCCCCCGGCCGTCCGGGTCGACCGCCGCGGACGCGTCGTTGCGCCGCTCCGGCGGGATGCCCCACGCCTCGAGCGCCTCGTCCCAGGACCCGAACGGCGGCGGCGGAGCCTGCACCACGTAGCCCAGCGCCGCCGCCCAGAACGTCGCGAGCGCGCCGGGATCCTCCGCGTCCACCGTGACCTGCACCTCGAGGCTCATGCGCCCATGGTGGCGCCCGCCCCGACGGCGGGAAAGCGTCGTCGTCGCCGCCCGGCGACCGCCACGACGCGTCCCCGCCACGAGGGGAGGGCCTGGCGCAGGGGGTCGCGGGCCGTGTGGCATCGTCGTCCGGCACCGCCCGATCGGGGGAACGGCGGTGGCCCCGCCGGTCGCCACCCGAGGAGCCCATGAGAACGCGCTGGGTCCTCCCGCTGCTGCTCGTCGCCGCGCTCCTCGGCACCGCCGCACCGGCGCTCGCCCAGCCCGCGCCACCCGCCCAGCCCGCACAGCCCGCTCCGCCCGCCCAGCCCGCTCCGCCCGCCCAGCCGGCCGCCGGGGCGGGCGCCTTCGTCCCCCTGCAGGCCGCGCGGCTGTTCGACTCGCGCGTGCCCGCGAAGGTCGTCGACCGGGGCTTCACGACGACGGGTCCGCTCGGCCCGGGCCAGACGGTCTCGATCCCGGTGGCCGGTCGCGGCGGGGTCCCCGACACCGGCGCGGGCACGGTCGTCCTCAACGTCACGGGCACCACGCTGTTCGGCTCGACCCACATGACGCTGTGGCCGCAGGACGCGCCGCGGCCGCCGACGTCCACGCTCTCCCTCGCGCCCGGGGTGCCGGTGACGACGACGATCGTCACCAAGCTCGGCGGCGGTGGCGCGGTCAGCCTGTTCAACGTCACGGGCCTCTCCGACGCGACCGTCGACGTCGTCGGGTGGTTCCCGGAGACCTCCCCGCTCGCCTCCGGGGTCCCGCAGCGGGTGCTCGACACGCGGGATCGGGCGAGCGGAGCGACCGGGGAGGGCGGCGGGGGTCCCCTGCAGCCCGGGGAGCAGCGCCGGGTCCAGGTGGACGGCCGCGGGTTCGCGCCCGCGCCGCCGGGGTCCTCGGTGCTGCTGTCCCTGACCGGCGCCGACGCCTCGCAGCCGACCACCGTCTCCGCCTGGGGGACCGGCGGCCCGCGGCCGTTCGCGCCGCAGCTCACGCTGGTCCCGGGCGACACGCTGCCGAACATGACCATCGTCCCGGTCGGCGACGACGGGTCGATCACGGTGGCGAACCAGGCCGGCACGGTCGACCTGCTCGCGGACCTGGTCGCGGTGGTCCCGGCGCCGGTCGGCCGGGCCGTGACGCCCGCGCGGCTCTACGACAGCCGCACGCCCGACCCGGCCACGGCCGCCGTCGGGACGGGGCCGCTGACGCCGGGTCAGATCCGCACGGTCCCCGTTCTCGGCCGCGCCGGGGTCCCCGCGACGGGCGTCTCGTCCGTCCTGCTCAACGTCACCGGGCTCGGGCCGACGGCGAACGGCGCGGTCGGGGTCTGGGGTGCGGGACCGCCCCCGACGACGTCGGCCGTGGTCGTGCCCGCGGGCGCGGTCCGGCCCGGCTTCGCGGTGGTACCGGTGAGCCCCCAGGGCACGATCCAGGTGGCCGACGCCGGGTCGGCGATGCACGTGGTGCTCGACGTCGTCGGGTTCCTCGCCGGCACGCCCGGCGCCGCCCCGGCCGCGCCGACGGCCGTGCCGGGCGGTCCGGCGCCGGACGGCGGGAAGCTGCTCTGGCAGGCCGACTACACCCGCGGGCTCGCGAACTACCGGTCCGCACCCTGGAACATGGTCGGCGCGGCGGCGCCGGGCGTGGTGGCGTCGGCTCTCGGCCCGGCCCTGCAGGTGACGATGCCCGGCGGCGGGCAGCGGGCCGAGCTGGAACCCAACTTCCGGTCGCTGCGCAACGGCGACGACCTGTTCTTCGGCTTCTCGGTGACGCTCGCCCCGGGCTTCCCGGCGGGCACCGACGACTGGCAGGTCATCACTCAGTGGAAGAACGAGGGGACGGGCTCGCCGCCGCTCTCGGTCAAGGTCGGTGGCGGGCAGTTCCAGCTCGACGGCGGGTTCGACCGCGGGGCGCCGTTCGAGATCCCCATGGGACCGGCGACGCCGGGTCGTGCGCAGCAGGTCGTGGTGCACGTCCGCTTCGCCGAGGGCGGCGGGTCGGTGGACACCTGGGTCGACGGGCGGCAGACGATCCGCGGCTTCCGTCCGCCCGCCGGCACGCTCTACCCGGGCACCACCAGCTACCTCAAGACCGGCATCTACCGGAGCACCGCCATCGGCCAACCGGGCACGCTGTTCTTCGACGACTGGCGGATCGGGACCAGTTACGCGGCGGCGTACCCGCGCTGAGCGGGGGGTGGCGTCGTCCCCGACGTCCCGGTTTGCCATGCTGGCCGGACGCGGGCCCGACCGGGTCTGGCCGCATCGCAATCGCTTGCGCGCCGGCCCGGGGGCCCGAGACGTCGGACGCACGGAGACGCAGTGACCTCATCGACCCCCGCACCGGGGAGCCCGTCGACCGGGAGCGCCCCGGCGGAGCCCACGCGCGGTCGCCACGGCAGCCCCGACACCTCCGGACCCCTGGACCGCAGCGAGCGCACGGACCGCACGGACCGCGGTGCTGCTGCCGACACGTCCACCGACGCCGCCTCGGGCGGCGCGAGCTCGGACCTGTCGCGGGCGGCCGACGAGGCCGAGCGCGCGCTCGCGGAGATGGCGAAGGCCGCCGAGCGGGCGGTCGCCGAGGCCCACGACGACGGCCACTCCGCCGTCGCGAAGGGCTACGAGGAGGCGCGGCAGGCGGCCGCGCAGGCCTACGAGCAGTCGTCGGTCCGGGCGGGTCGTCCGTAGTACTGCGCGACGGTGCGCGGGAGGGGGCCGCGGGGTGGGCGTCCACACCAGGGTGACCGAGCAGGGCGTCCTGCTCCGCTTCACCGGGCGTGATCGGTTCTACGCGTTCCGCGGTGGTCTCTTCCTGCCGATCGACCGGGTCCTCGGCGCGCGCACCCTCGGTCGCCGCGACGCGGTGGTGGCCAGCCCCCGGGTGCACCTGCCCGGCGTGAGCGTGCCCGGGCTGCTGCGGGCCGGCACCTACGGCGTCGGCGAGCGTCGGCAGCTGTGGATGGTGCACGCGGCGACCACGCTGCTGGCGATCTACCTGCGCGGCGAGCCGTACCACCGGGTGGTGCTGGAGGTCGACGACCCCGACACCCTCTCGAAGATCATCAACGACGCGATCCCGCCGCGCGGCCTGCCCGCCGGCCGCCGCCCGACGGTCTGAGCAGGCCCCACCGGACGGGACCCGCCGTCGGGAACGGGTCAGCCCCGCGGGCCGACCAGCGCGGAGGCGGACTCGTAGCTCGCCGCGACCCGGGCGTCGACGAGGAACAGGCTCGCGGTCTGGGAGATCGCGGAGTCCCGGTAGATGCCGGTCTTGAGGTACGAGTCGTCGCCCTCGTAGCGGGTACCGCCCGGCGGCTTGTACCCGGTCAGCCGCTGCTGGCCGTTCTGCCAGACGTCGACCGAGGCCTTCTGCGGGTCGGTGGAGAAGACGATGTGCACCACGATGTCGGTCTGGCGGCCGGTGAGGGCGGGCCCGATCGGCACCGAGAAGTAGTTGCCGCCCGGGTCGTCGCCGCCGGCGCCGCCGTCGAGCTTGAACTGGCCGCCCTCGACCTTGATCTCGATCGGCGGGCTGCCGTCGCCGGCGTTCTTCCACTGCGCCAGGACCTGCCAGCCCTCGGCGTTCACCGGGAAGTCGGTGGGGAGGTTCCACGCGAAACCGAACCAGGCCTCGTCGCCCTCGCGGTAGAACTTGATGTTGGGCTCGAGCTCGCTGCGTCGGCCGCCGCCCGGGACGGTGAACTCGAGGGCCTTCGCGCCGTCCACGCCCGGGGCGTCGACGAGCTGCGGCGCGGGCGCCCCGTCGTTGTTGTACGGCGTGTCGCGGAAGTTGCGCAGCGGGTCGGGCCCCGAGAGCGACGCCTGCCAGATCGGCGGCGGCACGGTGGCGGGGTCGGGTGCGCCGGTCAGGGGCGGGGGCTCGCCGGTCGCGGCGACGCCGGGGGCGGTGCTGCCGGAGCGGGACGGTTCGTCGGTCGAGCACCCCACGACGACACCGGCCACGAGCAGCAGGGAGACGGCCGCCCCGAGGAGTCCGTGGGCCCTCACTGGCCCGACCCCTCGGCGATGAGCGGCTCCAGCGTCAGCGACGGCTGGTTCTGCACGACCGCCTGCAGGCGCCACTTGTGCGGGAAGAGGGCGAGCAGCTCGCCGTCGGCCCGTCGGGTGAGCACCTCGATCCCGATCGCCCCCTTCAGGGCCTCGACGCCCGCCGCGTCGGTGCGGCGGGCGATCGTGTAGTCGAGACGTTCGAGCTTGATCGGCGCCGAGAACTCGTCCGCGAGCCGGGCGGCCACCACCTCGAACTGCAGCGGTCCGACCGCCGCCAGCACCGGGGCCTGGTCGCCGCGCAGGTCCGAGGAGAGGACCTGGATCACGCCCTCGGAGTCGAGCTGCTCGATGCCCTTGCGGAACTGCTTGGTCTTGGACGCGTCCGCCACTCTCGCCACGGAGAAGTGTTCGGGCGCGAAGCTCGGGATGGTCGGGAAGGTGACCGGCTTCTCGGCCCACAGGGTGTCGCCGGGACGCAGGGCGTTCGCGTTGACCAGCCCGACGATGTCGCCGGGGAAGGCCTCGTCGATGGTCGAGCGGTCGCGCCCGAACATGGCCTGGGCGTACTTCGTCGCGAACGGGCGGCCGGTGGCGTCGTGGGTCAGCACCATGCCGCGCTCGAAGCGCCCGGAGCAGACCCGGACGAAGGCGACCCGGTCGCGGTGCGACCTGTCCATCGACGCCTGGACCTTGAACACCAGACCGGAGAAGGGCGCGTCGATCGGCCGCTCCTCGCCGGCGGCCGAGGGCCGCGGAGCGGGCGGGGGCGCCAGCTCGACGAGCGCGTCGAGCAGGCGGGCGACGCCGATGTTCGAGAGCGCGGCCCCGAACATCACCGGCGTCGCCGTGCCGGCGTGGAAGTCGACCGGGTCGAAGTCGGCCCCGATCTCGCCGAGCAGCTCGAGCTCCTCGGTGGCCCGTTCCCAGTCCACGCCCTCCTCGGCGGCGGCCCGGTCGGCGTCGAGGATCTCCTCGGCGGCCTTCGAGGCCCCGTGGGCGGCGCGGGTGAAGCGGCGCATCGTCCCGTCGGCCCGCTCGACCAGGCCGTGGAAGTCGCCCGCGATGCCGACCGGCCAGGTGATCGGCATGGGCCGCAGCCCGATCCGCTGCTCGACCTCGTCGACCAGCTCCAGCGGCTCCCGGCCGGGGCGGTCCCACTTGTTGACGAAGGTCAGCACCGGCACGCCGCGGGCCCGGCAGACGTCGAAGAGCTTGAGGGTCTGCGGCTCGAGACCGCGGGCGGCGTCGAGCAGCATCACCGCGGCGTCGACGGCGGCGAGCACCCGATAGGTGTCCTCGGAGAAGTCGCCGTGGCCCGGGGTGTCGAGCAGGTTGATCACGTGGTCGCGGTAGGCGAACTGCAGGACGGCGCTGGTCACGGAGATGCCGCGCTCGCGCTCCATGTCCATCCAGTCGGACGTCACGCCCTTGCGGCCGCCCTTGCCGTGCACCGCGCCGGCTGCCGAGATGACCTCGGCGTGCAGGGCGAGCGCCTCGGTGAGCGTCGACTTCCCGGCGTCGGGGTGGGAGATGACGGCGAAGGTGCGCCGACGGCGGGCCTCCGCGCCCGGGGCGCCGTCCGGCCCGGCCTGCGGGGTCACGACGGTCATCGACCGACCCCTGGTCCTCGTCCCCCGACGCCCGTACCCATCGTCGATCAGGTTACGGGGAGGAGCCGTGTGGCCGTCGTTCGGGGGACTCGCCCGGCGGCCGTGCGCTCGGCGCGTCGCGGGAACCGTCGAGCGGATCACACCCGGGCACACTGGGAGTCGGCGTCTCCACCGGGCACACTGCTCACGGACGAACCGCCCGGTTTGTGGCGGGGTCCCGGCGGCCGGTCCTCCCGGGGGGAGAGGACCGGCCGTCGTCACGTCCGGGCGGTCACGTCCCCAGGGCGCGCACCTTCTCGATCAGCCCGTTCGCGGCGTGCTCGAAGAAGCCGTCCACGTCGGGGCCCGCGTTGATCAGCGCGAGGTGGTCGTACCCCGCCTCCGCGAACGGGCGCGCCGTCTCCACGTGGTGGTCCATGTCCGGCCCGCAGCCGAAGTTCTCCCGCATCACGTCCGCGGTGACGAGCGCGGTGGCCGCGTCGAAGTTGACCGGGTTGGGCAGCTCGGCCTGGACCTTCCAGCCGGTGATGCCGAAGCGGAAGAGCGCGCGGGCCGACTCGGCGGCCTCCTCCACGGTGCTCGCGTAGGACAGCGGCACCTCGGCGTAGGTCGGCCCGTCCCCGCCCTGCCCGCGGTAGGTCTCCACGAGGTCGGCGCGCGGCTCGGTGACGAACAGGCCGTCGCCCAGCTCGGCGGCGAGCGTCGCGGCACGCCGGCCGCCGGCGGCGACCACGATCTTCGGCAGCGTCTCGGGCAGGTCGAACACGCGCGCGTCCTCGAGGGTCAGGTGCCGACCCTCGTAGCTCTGGTACCCGCCCTGCCAGAGCAGCCGGATGATGTCCAGCGACTCCCGGAACATGCGGTGCCGCACGTGCACCGCGGGCCAGCCCTGCCCGACGACGTGCTCGTTGAGCCGCTCGCCCGCGCCGACGCCGAGGGTGAAGCGTCCCTCGGCGAGGATCTGCGTGGTGGCGGCGGCCTGCGCGATCACGGCCGGGTGGTAGCGGATGAAGGGGCAGGTCACGCCGGTCGCGAGCTCGATCCGCTCGGTCTTCGCGGCCATGGCGGCGAGCATCGACCACGCGAACCCCGAGTGCTGCTGCTCGGAGACCCAGGGGTGGAAGTGGTCCGAGATCTCGACGAAGTCGAATCCCGCCTGCTCGGCCAGTACGCACTGGCGGACCATCTCTTGGGGCCCGTAGGCCTCGGCGATGAGCTTGTATCCGATCCTCACGGGTCGGGGTGCCCGAAAATCAGGCGTTCGCCCCGGCTCCGTCCAGCGGCTTGTCGGGCTCGACCCGCGGCATGTTCCCGCCGCCGTCGTCGTCGGGCTCGACCCAGATCGTCACCGGTGCGCCCGCCGGGACCCGGAGGCCCGCCTTCGGGTCCTGGTCGGTGACCGTGCCGCTGACCGTCGGCGGCGTGTCCGGGTCGGGGTCGACCGCCACCACCCGCGAGGCGATGGCGAGCTCGTGCGCGTCGGTGGCGGGCAGCCCGACCAGCGCCGGGACCAGCACGAGATCGGGTTCACCCATACGCCGACCGTAGCGCCTGGTACCGGCCGTGCGTCACTGCTCGCACCGAACGCCGGGAAATCCGTACGGCTCGCGCCCGACGACGGGTCGCGCGGTCGGGGATGCGGGGGTGCGGTTGGATGCCGGGCAGCGTCGGCCCTGGCGGTGGTCGACCGGTCGGGGCACAAGGAGCGACGCGATGGCACCAGGACGCAGGACCACACGGGTCAAGCTGGTGGGCGCGCTGCTCGCCGGGGGGCTGGCGCTCGCGGGCTGCACGGGCGGGAGCCCGGGTGCGCCGCCGCTGCAGTCCCCGACGGCCCCGGCCCCGCCGACCTCGTCGGGCGCCCCCGCTGCGCCGGCCACCCCGCTCGGCGCGCCGGCGCAGTTCGTGCCGTGCGACGGCTCGTTCGAGTGCGCGCAGATCACGGTCCCGGTCGACTACCAGGTCCCGACCGGGCCGACGATCACGATCGGCATCGTCCGCCGGCCCGCGGCCGACCAGGCGAACAAGCTCGGCGTGCTGCTGGTCAACCCGGGCGGCCCGGGCGGGTCGGGGATCGAGACCGTGGAGAGCGGTCAGGTCCCGGCCGCGGCGGCGTCCCGGTTCGACGTCATCGGCTTCGACCCGCGCGGCGTCGGCCGCAGCGCGAACCTGGCGTGCCCGATCGGGCCCGACACCCCCTACTACGGCGACCCGGACCCGGGCGACCCCGCCGGCGAGGCGTCGACGGCCCAGGCGGTCGAGCGCTACGACCAGGCGTGCGGTGACGCCTACCGCCAGCTCCTGCCCCACCTCGGCACCCGCGACGTGGCCCGGGACATGGACGCCATCCGCAACGCCCTCGGCGAGCAGCAGATCTCCTACCTCGGCTACTCCTACGGCACGTCGATCGGCCAGGTCTACGGCGAGCAGTTCCCCCAGCGCGTCCGCGCGATGGTGCTCGACGGCGTCGTCGACGTGACCCTCCCCGGCCTCGACCCCAGCCAGGCCGAGAGCTTCGAGAACTCGCTGCGCCAGTTCGCCGCCGACTGCGCCTCCCGTCCCGACTGCGAGGCCGGGCCGGACGCGATCGGCATGCTCGACCGCGTCCGGGCGCGGGTGGAGGCGTCGCCCCTGCCGGTGCCGGGGATGTCACCGCTGTCGCCGGGCCTGCTCGAGCTCGGCGTCGTGCTGCCGCTGTACTCCAAGCAGAACTGGCCGACGCTCGCCAAGGCGCTGAAGGCGGCCGACTCCGGCGACGGCGCGCCCCTGCGCCGGCTCGCCGCGCGCTACTTCGAGGGGTCGAACTCCGACACCTACAACGCCGTGACCTGCCTGGACAACTCGTGGCCCCGCAACCGCGAGGACGTGTTCGCGCAGGCCCGTGCCGCCGAGCTCCGCGCACCGCACTTCAGCGGCAACGTGCTCGTCTCCGGCCTCACCTGCGCCGACTGGCCGGTGCCGCAGGACCCGCTGACCCCGCCCTCCGGTGCCGGACTGCCGCCGGTCCTGATCCTCGGCACCACCAACGACCCGGCGACCCCGTACGCCAACAGCCAGAACCTCGCGCGGCGTCTGCCCGGGTCGGCCCTGCTCACCTACCGCGGCGACGGGCACACCGTGTACGGCCAGGGCGTCACCTGCGTCGACGAGCAGGTCAACCGCTACCTGACGACGCTCGCGCTGCCGGCGCCGAACGCGGTCTGCTGAGGCCGGGCCGCGGGCCGCGCCCGGCGCTCGGTCGCGTGGTGTACAGCCGCGAGGTGCACGTGGGGCAGGTCCGGGGGCCTCGGCTCCTGCGTGGTGTGCCTCTCGCGGCGGTGAGGTGGGCGCCCCGGCGCCGGTAGGGTCGTGATCGGTGTGCCGGGAAGTCTGGTCGGCGTCCGCCGCCGCCTGCCCGGGAGCCTCCGTGACCCCACCCACCCGTCGTCGGGAACGCCTCCGCCGGACCCGCACCGGCCGCCTGTTCGTGCCGCCGTCGCCGGGGGAGTCCACCCGGATCGGCGAGATCCTCCGCAGGGAGACGGTCGGCGGAGCCCTGCTGATCGGCGCGGCCGCCCTGGCGTTGGTCTGGGCGAACTCGCCCTGGCGGGACGTCTACACGGCGCTGGGCGACCTGCGGCTCGGCCCCGCGGCCCTGCACCTCGATCTCGACCTCGCGACGTGGGCCGCCGACGGCCTGCTCGCGATCTTCTTCTTCGTCGCGGGGCTCGAGCTCAAGCGGGAGTTCGTGGCGGGTGACCTCCGCGAGCCGGCGCGCGCCGTCCTGCCGGTGGCCGCCGCGGTCGGGGGCATGGCGGTGCCGGCCGTCCTCTACACCGCGATCAACCTGAACCACCCCGGAGGTCTCGCCGGCTGGGCCGTCCCCACCGCGACCGACATCGCCTTCGCCCTCGCGATCCTCGCCGTCATCGGCCGGGGCCTGCCCACGGCCCTGCGGACCTTCCTGCTCACGCTCGCCGTGGTCGACGACCTGTTGGCCATCACGGTCATCGCGATCTTCTACACCGACGACCTCGCGGTCGGTCCGCTGCTGCTCGCGCTCGTCCCGCTGGCGCTGTTCACGCTCCTGGTCCAGCACCGGGTGCGCTCCTGGTGGCTGCTGCTCCCGCTCGCCGCGGTCACCTGGGTCCTGGTCCACGAGTCCGGCGTGCACGCCACGGTGGCCGGTGTCCTGCTCGGGTTCGCGGTCCCGGTGGTCCGGCGGGCGCCCGGCGAGGGTCCCGGCCTGGCCGAGCACTTCGAGCACCGTTGGCGCCCCCTCTCCGCCGGCGTGGCCGTGCCGGTGTTCGCCTTCTTCGCCGCGGGCGTCACCGTGGTCGGGCAGTCCGACCTCGCCGCGACGTTCGGCAACCCGATCACGCTCGGGGTGGTCGTCGGTCTCGTGGCCGGGAAGGCGATCGGGGTGACCGGGGCGGCCTGGCTCGTGCAGCGCTTCTCCCGCGCCCGGCTCGACGAGTCGCTGCGGTGGGTCGACGTGTTCGGCCTGGCGCTGCTCGCCGGGATCGGCTTCACGGTGTCGCTGCTCATCGGCGAGCTCGCGTTCGGCGGCGGCAGCGAGGCCGACGACCACGTGAAGGTCGGCATCGTCGTCGCGTCGGTCCTCGCCGCGCTGCTCGCCACGATCGTGCTGCGCGGCTCCGCACGACGACGGGCCCGAGCGGGTACACGGGGGGCATGACCGCAGCGACGCCCCCGCCCCTCAACCCCCTCGACCCGACCGGTGTCACCGGCACCACCGAGGTCCTGCCCGCCGTCGTCCAGAAGGTCGTCGCGTACGCCACGCGGGAGATCCCGGGCATCGCCGGCCTCGGCGGCACCACGGCGCGTGCGGTCGGCGCCGTGCGTCAGACCCTCACCGGGTCCGCGGAGAACGTCGCCGGAGTGCGGGTCGAGATGGACGGCGACACCGCCGTCGTCGGCCTGGACGTGGCCATCGAGTACGGCGCCGGGGCGCGCGAACTGACGCGGGCGCTGCGCCGGCACGTGCCGGAGGCGGTCGACCAGATCGCGGGTGTCCGCGTCTCCGAGCTGAACATCGTCGTCACCGACGTCGTCCTGCCGGGTGCCGACGTGGAGGACCCGGCGGCGCCGCCCGCCGCGACCGTCTGATCAGCCGGGCGCGACGCCGCGCAGGAACTGGATCAGCGAGTCCCCCGCCGAGGCGAGGCTGTCGAGAATCCCGTTCACGGTCCCGGCAGCCGTGCCCGGTGAGCTGATGATCCAGAAGACGACGAGGATCGCGACGAGCACGCCGACGACCTTCTGTACGTTCACAGCGTCACCGTACCCACACTCACGGTGGAGCACACAGGGGTCCCACGCCATCGTCACGCGGATGGTCGAGAGCGCGCCGAAGATCGGGCGAGGGGCGGGACGCAGGTGGACCACCGCTATCGTCCTCCCATCAGCACCACGACCGATCCGCCCCGTTCCCACCCTCGTGGAGGCCCCGGAGCGAAGCGTCTCGTCGGGTCGGCCGGGCTCGGAGTGGTGCTGTCCGGGCTCCTCGTCAACGTCTACCTCGCGGTGGTCGCGCGTGGCCTGACCCCCGCCGAGTACGCCACCTTCGGCGCCTTCTGGGCGCTCGCCCTGGTCCTCGGCTTCGGTCCGTTCCTGCCGCTGGAGCAGGAGCTCGCCCGCCGCCTCGCGATGCGGGAGTCCCGACGCCGGGTCCTGGTCGCCGGGGCGGGTACGGCCGCGCTCCTCGGCGGACTGGCGCTCGCCGTGCTCGCGGCGGCCTCCCCGCTGGTGTGGACCTCGCTCGACGCGCACGTCAACGCCTTCGGGGCGCTCGTGGCGCTCTGCATCGTCTCGGGCGGGCAGTTCCTGCTGCGCGGCATCCTCATCGGCACCGACCGCCTGGTGCGCCACGGCGCGGTGATGGTCCTCGACGCGCTCCTGCGGCTCGGCTTCGCCGTGGTGCTGGTGGTCCTGGGCACCGACCGGGCCGCGCTCTACTGCTGGGCGCTCGTGGCCGCCATCGCGCTGGCCCACCTGCCGCTGCTCCCCGCGGTGTGGCGGCGGGCCGAGCGGGAGTACCCCGAGCCGGGGTCGGGCGACCACTCCACCCGGGCGCTGGCCACCTCGGCGCTGCCGCTGCTCGTGGGCTCGGTCTGCGCCCAGTTGCTGCTCAACGGCCTGCCGGTCGTGGTCGTCGCCCTCGCCGAGGGTCCGGCGCAGGCCGCGGCGGGCGTGTTCGTGGCCGCCTTCACGATCGCGAAGGCGCCGCTGTCGATGGTCGTGCCGCTGCAGTCCGCGGTGGTGCCGACGCTCACCCGGCTCCTCGCCGCCGGTCGCCGCCGCGAGGTGGTCAGGCTGCTCAGCCGCGGCGCGGCCGGGCTGGTCGCGCTCGCCGTCGTCGGGGTGCCGCTGGCCTGGTGGATCGGGCCGCCGCTGGTCCGCCTGATCTTCGGGTCGGCCTACCGCATCGACGGCGTCGAGCTCGCGATCATCGTCGCGGGCGTGCTCGCGCACGTGGGTCTCGTCGTGATCACCCAGGTGCACGTCGCCCGGGCCCGCCACGTCGACGTGGCCCTGAGCTGGCTCGCGGGACTCGTCGTGGCCGGCGCGACGTTCTGGTTCGCGCCGGGCGTCGTCGTGGCCGGCGAGGTGGCGTTCGGGGTGGGCTCGCTGGTGGGCGCGGTGGTGAGCACGCTGTTGCTGGCACGGGGAACCGGGAGACGTCGATGACCTTCGAGCCCCATCAGGGGGAGGCCGAGCACTACGACGCGGCCTACTACGACGCCAACGGGCAGGCCGGCGACCGGCCCGCACTCGGCTACTACACCCGCCTCGTCGGCCGCTACTGCGACGGCGGGCCCTATCTCGACTTCGGCTGCGGCACCGGCCACCTCGTGCGTCGGCTCTCCGCTCTCGGCGAGGCCGCGGGCTTCGAGCTCTCCGACTGGTCGGCCGCGGCCGCGCGCCGCAACGCGCCCGGCTGCACCGTCACCACGGCGGTCGAGGACCTTCCCGACGACGGGTTCGGCGCGCTGACCGCGATCCACGTCCTCGAGCACCTCACCGACGACGTCGTCGAGGACGTCCTCGCGACCTGGCGGCGCATCCTGCGCCCGGGCGGGCAGGCGCTCGTCGTCATGCCGGACCCGGCGGGGCGAGGTCGCGCGCTCGCGGGCGCGGACTGGATGGGCTACGCCGACCCGACGCACATCAACCTCAAGCCGCACGCCGAGTGGCGCTCGGTGCTCGTCGACCACGGCTTCACCGTGGAGCGCGAGGGCACCGACGGCCTGTGGAACGTGCCCTACTCGCGCCTGCCGAAGCTGCTCGACGCGGCCCGGTACGCCGTCCCGGCCTTCGCGCAGTTCCTCTCGGGCCGGATGGTGCTGCGGCCGGGCGCGGGGGAGTCGTCGATGTTCGTGCTCCGCGCGCCCTGACCTACTGCGCCAGCCCCGACACCACCCGCGATCCCGGCTCCACCGTGTAGCGCTCGCTCGGATAGGGCTGCTCGAAGAGCATGAGCAGCACGTCGTCGTCGACGTCGGGGAAGTCGTGGAACCGCGTGCGGAGCTCGGTGACGTCCGCCTCGCGGTAGGCGTTCCCGACGATGCCGCCGTTGTCCGGCTTCGCGACGAAGTCGGCGAGGGCGAAGCCCCGGGTCTCGCCGTAGCCGAGGAAGCCGTCCATGGTCTGCGTGATGCCGTCCTGCTGGATCGGCTGCGTGATGCAGGGGAAGAGGAAGGCGTTCTCCCAGGCCACCGTGTAGACCCCGGTGCGGGGCAGGGCCGCCGCCATCGGCGCCCACCGCTGGAACAGCGGCGCCGAGAACGCGAGCCAGCCCCCGACGTCGGTGGCCCCGTCGGTCGCGGTGAGGCGGACGAGGGTCGCGTCCGCCGGCGCCGTCTGGGACTTCGTGACGTCGAGCGCCCGCCAGTCGGTCCCGTCGCTGGTCTCCTTCACCGGGCGGACGCCGAGCGACTCCACCCCGCCGGGGCCCTGCCGCCCGAACTCGACGGCCAGGGTGTTCCCCTCGCCGATCCGTCCGGAGATCTCGGTGGTGACGGCGATGTCGTCGGTGTTGCCGGGCGGGAGCCGGTACCAGCCGGTGGTGAACGAGCCGGTCCGCGCGTCGGGTGACCGGCCGGGGGAAGGAGCCTGGAAGCTGCCCCACACCGTCAGGTCCGGCGCGAGGTCGGCGGGCGGCGGGCTGCTCGTCAGGTAGGCGTCGCGGGGGAACGCGGTGTCACCGAACTCCTCGTCGGCGGGGGGCACGGGCACGAGCGGTGCCAGCGGGAAGCGCTCCGGGGTGAGCACGTCGATCGCCTGCTCGGCCCCGCAGCGGGTGGCTGCCGGATCGCGCCACGCGTCACCCGCGGGGGAGTACGTCGTCGCCGTCCGGTCCACCGCGAGGGCGAAGTCGGCGATCGTGCGGGTGGTCGTGGCCGCCATGGCCAGGACGCAGAGCAGGGGGATCGCGACGAGCAGCGACCACGGTCGCCACCCCTTGCCGCGGAAGGTCGTGACGAGCGCGACCAGGAGCGTCAGGACGACCAGCAGCACCGCCCAGTACTGCGGCTGGTCGAAGTAGAAGCCCTTCACCGAGGGGTAGTCGAGCCACGAGGGCTGGCCGAGCCCCCACATGAAGGCCCAGCGGTTGCGGCCGTGGCCGGAGAGCGCGATGACCGCGATGGCCGCCGCTGCCGCCGCGAGGATCGCCGGCACGGGGACGCGGCCCTTCCCGGCGCGCACCGAGTCGCGCACCAGGCCGGGGGCGGCGACCAGCAGGAGGGCGAGGAACGGGGCGCCGACCCCGACGATCGCGCCGAAGTGGTGCGACGGCTTGGAGGGGGTCGGCAGGAGCAGGGCGAACGCGAGGATCGTCGACCAGCCCACGAGCATGAGCCGGGACGGCACGGGGAGGTCCCGCACCCGCGCGACGACCGCCGTCACGAGGAACCAGACGATCGCGAGCAGGCAGAGCAGCACCGTGATGCGCTTGGTGTAGGTCCCGAAGCGGGAGGTCTCGTCGAGCAG
Source organism: Actinomycetospora soli (assembly GCF_021026295.1). GTDB lineage: Bacteria > Actinomycetota > Actinomycetes > Mycobacteriales > Pseudonocardiaceae > Actinomycetospora > Actinomycetospora soli. The sequence goes on along the minus strand of NZ_JAJNDA010000008.1, from coordinate 151,073 downwards.
CAGGGCGTACCGCTGGAACTCGAGGTACCAGGTCTGTGCCCGCTGGATCGGCGCGAAGATGGCCTGCGAGCGGGCGAAGTCGCCGAACGTCCCGTCCGCGAACCCGAACACGGCCCCGATCGCCCCGGGCGCGATGACCACCAGGAATCGCGGGGGGATCTCCCACCAGTGCGCGGAGCGCTCCCGGATCAGCCGCCACGCGGTGGGGGCCGCCGCGAGCAGCGGGGCGAGGCAGATGAACCCGGTCGGCGCCGTCATGAGCCCGATCGAGCCCACGCCGACCGCGACCGCCAGCAGGTCCAGCCGACGCCGCTCGATCCCCTCGGCGACGAGGGCGAGGGCACCGGCGGCGAAGACCGCGGTGTAGGGCTCCGGCCGCGTCCCGACGTCGTAGGCGAGCCACCACGCCAGGAAGGCGACGCACAGGGTCACCCGGGAGGCGAGGGCGAGCCAGCGGTGGTCCTTCCACGGGTGCGTCAGCCCCGGGCAGCGGGCGACGAAGGCCCGGATCGCGATCCAGGTCAGCAGCCCCGCCACCACCGACGGCACCCGCAGCGCCACCGGAGAGAAACCGGCCTGCTGCTGCCACCACGAGAGGAGGTAGTACGGCCAGGAGAACGGCGTGAAGCCCTGGTTGTAGAGCTGGTAGTAGTTCGCGACGTAGCCGGCGTGCGGCACGTTGGCCGCCATCGCCGAGTAGTACCCGTCGTCGTCGGTCAGCGGGGCCAGGTAGAGCCAGGACCAGAGCGCGACCACGACGACCGCGTCCACCAGACGGGGCCGCCAGGTCGAGAGCCGCGCGAGCAGGACGCGGTCGATCCGGGCCCACCACGGGGTCGGACGCAGCCCGTCCGGTGCCCGCTCCCGGCGCTTGCGGCGGGCCAGGAGGATCGAGGCGGTCGTCGCGAGCCCGCCGAGGACCACCGCGACGATCGCCGCGGTGATCAGGGCGTGCTTGAACGGGGTCGGGGTGCTGGCGTACCGGTCGTCGGCGGTGATGCTGACGGACAGGTCGTCGGGCCGGGCGCCGGGCAGGGCGGTGAGGGAGGTCGAGAGCGCGTCGACGTCGGGCAGGGCGCTGATCGGTTTCGGGGCGGGCCGCGAGTCGGGCGGGATGTTCCTGGTCTCGTCGGGGTCGGCCTCCCCGAACCGGGGGACGAGCCGACCGAGGTCCCGCCCGTCGCGGTCGACCTGGACGGCCGCCGCGTCGCCCCGTACCTGGTAGGAGCAGTCCCCGGCGGGCAGCGGCTCGGCCACGATGTCCTGGCCCGCGCTGCGCACGGTGAGGGTGTCGGCCCGGACCCGGATGGCGAGCGCCTTGTCGTCGAACCCGCCGGCGCCCGGGGACATGGTGGTCAGCACGTAGCCGTCGGGCGTCGCCCCGGCGTCCCGGGCGGTCCGGCAGCTGAACCGCACCGAGAACGACTCCGGCTGGTAGGCCGTGAGCATCAACATCGTCGACTCGGGCCGGTTCACGTCCAGCGGCCACCGGATCTCCGGGGAGTTCTGGACGACGGGCGCGAACGGTAGGAGCAGCCCGCACACGACGGCGACCAGGGCCGACACGACCGCGACCACCCGCGCCACCAGCAGGCCGTCGAGGCCCCACTCGGCCGGGCCCCACCGGTCGGGGCGCTCGTCGTCGGGGGTGAAGGCGTCACGCGCCGAGGTCGCCGAGGTCGCCCCGGAGTCGTCCGAGGTCCCGGGGTCCTCCGAGGTCCCGGAACGCCCGCTCTCCGGGGGCATGCGCTCGGTCTCTGCCTCGAGTGCGCCGCGACCGCCGCGCGGGACGAGCCGCACCGTCGCGAGCGTGCGTCGCAGCAGGCGCAGCGGGGTCGTCGTCGTGCTCCCCGATCGCGGCTCCTCGACACCCCGATCGGTGTCCTCGCCCACTGCTGCTCCGTCCCGCCGCCGCCCGGTCGCGGAAGACGCTAACAACCAGCGCGTCGGGCTCGTCGTGAAGCCACACGCGAGGCGTTCCTGACTACGCTCGCGGCGGACCGTGTCACCCGGAGGAGGGTCGGCTGACCACCACGAGGACCCCATCTGCGCCCCCCGTCGTCATCGATCCGCCGTCGGGACGGCGCACTCCCTGGGCGGTGCCCGCCGAGCTGGGCATCCTCCTCGGCTACCTCGCCGCCTCCGGGCTGCTGTTCCACCGCGTGCTCGGCGACCTCGCCGGGCGCGCGACCGGGGTGGTCGCCTCCGACTCCTCGTTGTTCACCTGGTGGCTGGGCTGGACCTGGTACGCGATCTCGCACGGCCTCGATCCCCTCGTGTCCACGTGGCAGAACGCGCCGGCGGGCGTCAACGGCATGTGGAACACCGGCGTGCCGGTGCTCGGGGTCCTCCTCGCGCCGGTGACCGCGACCGCCGGTCCGGTCGTGGCCGACAACGTCGCGATGCTCCTCGGGCCGGTCGCGTCGGCGTACCTCGCGCACCGCTGCCTCGTCGTGGTGGTCGGCCCACGCTGGATCCGGGCGCTCGCCGGCCTGGTCTACGGCTTCTCGCCGTTCGTGATCGCCCACGCGTGGGTGGGGCACGTCAACCTGGTGTGGTCGGTGTTCCCCCCGGTCGTGCTGTGGGCGTCGGTGCGGGTGCTGGCCGCGCCGCGCCGACCCTGGCTCGCCGGGGCGCTGCTCGGGCTCGCGTTCTCGCTGCAGATGGGTCTCTACACGCAGACGGTCGCCCTGGGTGCCCTCGCGCTGGTGGTGGTGGCGGTCGTGCTCGCGGTGTCCGCGCCACGGACGGCGTGGCGTCGGGTGCCGTCGGTGCTCCGGTCGCTGACCGCCCTCGGCGGGGTCGTCGCCGTGCTGTGCGCCTACCCAGTGTGGGTGCTGCTCGCCGGACCGTCCCGGCCGCGGGCGTCGATCCGCGAGGCGACCGAGACGGGTGCGGACGCCGCGAACCTGCTCATCCCGTCGCCGCTCACCGCGATCCGTCCGGGCACCGACGCCCTCGCCGCGCAGCTGCGCGTCTATCCCGGCGAGCAGGGCTCCTACCTCGGCGCGGCGATGGTGCTCGTCCTCCTCGCGGCCGTCGTGCTCGTGCGCTCGCGGGCGGTCCTGGTGACCTGCGTCGTGATCATGCTGCTCGCCGTGCTGTCGCTCGGCACCACGCTCGCGGTGCTCGACCAGGACACCGGGGTGTGGCTGCCCTGGCAGCTCCTCGTCGACGTGCCCCTCGTCGGCCAGGCCGAGGCGGGGCGGCTCGCGCCGTTCGTCGCGCTCGGCGTCGTCACGATCTGGGCGCTCGCGCTGCAGCACCTCGTCCGGCCCGTTCCCGACGGCCGGTGGCGCCGGCTGGGGCGCGCGACCGCTGCGGTCCTCGTGCTCGCAGCGGCCGTGACGTGGGTGCCCGGGGCCGACCACCAGGGGACCACCGACGCCTCCGCGCCGGCTTTCTTCCGCGCGGGCGCTCCGGGCATCGCGCCGGGAACGATCGTCGAGCTGGTCCCGCGGCCGTCCCAGGACTGGGTGCGCGACGGCGGGGTGCCGGTGCGCTGGCAGGCCGTGGCCGCGTTCTCCTACCGCCAGACCGGGGGCTACTTCATCGGCGGCAGCGAGCGGTTCCCCGTGCTCCACGACGGCGAGATCGGACCCTTCCAGCAGGGGATCCTCGACGGCGGACGCGGGGGCGTCGCCGCGGCCCGCGCGGACCTGGCGGCGAAGCAGGTCGGCGCGATCGTCGTCGTGCCCGACCACGTGCCGGACCCCGACCGGGCGCTCGCGTGGGCCCGGACCGTCGCGGGCGATCCGGGCCGACTCGTGGCGGGCAGCTGGGTCGTCCCGGTGCGATGACCGCGCGGTTCACGCCGGGTTCACCCGATGCAGCCGAGATCGCGATCGGTAACCGCCGGACGTCCGGATCGTGCTCGTCTGTCCGGCGGATCGCTGCGGGGCGTGACACCGACGATCTCTCTCGACCGATACCGTGGTCCCTGCACGGATGACATCGGCCGACCACGGCGGTCGCCCGCGAGTGGAGGCAGGGAGGCGCGGTCATCGCCCGCACCGGGACACCCGTCGTGAACGACGTCGTCATCGTGCTGACCTACTACTCGCCCTACGTCTCGGGACTGACCAACGTCGCCCGGGACGTCGCGGAGGGCCTGGCCGCGCGTGGGTGGCGGGTCTGCGTGGTGGCCAGCAAGCACGAGCCCTCGCTCCCGACACACGAGTACGTGAACGGCGTCCGGGTCGTCCGCGCGCCGGTCCTCGCCAAGGTCGGCAAGGGGACCGTCGGGGTCAACCTGACGCGGCTCGCCCTCCGCGAGATGCGACGCTCGCGGGTGGCGAACCTGCACCTGCCCCTCATCGAGGCGAGCCTGCTGACCCGGTTGGCCCCCATCCCCGTCGTCTCGACGTACCACTGCGACGTCAGCCTGCCGCCCGGCATGGTCAACGTGGCACAGCGCGAGGCGGTCGACCGCTCCAGCCGCGGCGGCCTGAAGCGATCGGTCGCCACCGTGGTGACCAGCGAGGACTACGCCCGGCAGAGCCGCCTGTGGCCGGAGATCGCGCCGCACATGGTGGCCATCCCGCCGCCGTGCGCGCCGGTGGCGCCGGCCGCGCCGACCTACCGGCGGGGCGGCGGCTTCCACGTGGGCTTCCTCGGGCGCCTCGTGGAGGAGAAGGGCGTCGAGCACCTCGTCGACGCCTTCCTGGCCCTGGACGACCCGGACGCCCGGCTGCTCATCGGCGGCGACCACAGCCGGGTCGCCGGGGGCAGCGTCGTCGACCGCGTCCGTGCGCACGCCGGTGACGACCCGCGGGTGGAGCTCCTCGGGTTCATCCCCGACGAGCGCCTGGGTGAGTTCTACGCCTCGATCGACGTGTTCGCGCTGCCGTCGGTGAACGCCTTCGAGGCGTTCGGCATCGTCCAGGTCGTGGGGATGCTCGCGGGGGTCCCGGCCCTCGCGAGCGACCTGCCCGGAGTGCGGCTGCCGGTGGAGCGCACCGGGTTCGGCAGGATCGTGGCCCCGGGCGACGCCCCGGGGCTGACCGCCGCGCTGGCGGAGCTGCGCGACGACCCGCCGGACGCCGAGCGCGGGCGGACCGCCGCCGCCGAGGCGTTCAGCGTCGAGTCCGTGCTCGACGCCTACGAGGCGGTCTTCACCAAGGCCGCCGGCTGATCACCGACCCCTGGAGAGCCCTGCTGTGACCACCGACCGCGACATCGACGACGTCTCGCGCACCTGGACGAAGCTCGGCGGCGAGGACCCGATGTGGGCGGTGCTCACCGACCGGGGCAAGTCGCGCAACCGGTGGAGCCCGGAGGACTTCCTCGCCACCGGCGTCGCCGAGATCGACTCGGTGCTCGAGCGCGTCGGTGCGCTCGGGCTGCAGCCGGGCCGGACGCGCGCGCTCGACTTCGGCTGCGGCGCGGGGCGGCTCTCGCACGGCCTGGCGCAGGCGGGCTTCGGCGAGGTCCTCGGCTGCGACATCTCGCCGACGATGCTCGCCAAGGCCCGCGAGATCGTCCCCGACGAGGCGTGCCGGTTCGTGCAGGTGACCGGCACCGACCTGGCGGCCGTCGAGACCGACTCGGTCGACCTCGTGTACTCCTGCCGGGTGCTCCAGCACATGCCGCCCGCCCTCGCGCACGGCTACGTCCGGGAGTTCTGGCGGGTCGCGCGTCCCGGTGCTGTGGTCGTGTTCCAGATGCCGACCCAGCCGTCGTCCTCGCTCGCCGGCCGGGTGCTCTCCGCCCTCCCGGTCGGCGTGGCCCGCCGGCTCCGGCGCGGGATGGAGATGCACGGCACCCCGGAGCCCGAGGTGCGGCGCCTGGTGGAGTCGCTCGGGGCCCGCGTGGTCGCCGCCGATCCGGACACCAGTGCCGGTCCGCGGTGGGACTCGCGGCTCTACATCACGACGAGCGCCTGACCTGCGCCTACGCCCTTCGGGTGACCTGTCCGGGGTGCCGGATTCGTCGGCGGGAACGACGTCACTACCCTCGCGGCGTGGCCTTGGACACCGGGGGAACCGAGGGGCGCACCTACACGGATCGTCTGGTGCGGCTCGAGGGAGCGCGCTGGAAGCGCGTTCTCGACGTGCAGGCGCCCTACCGGCGCAACCTCCGTGGGCTGCTTGGCGGCCGACGGGTCCTCGAAGTGGGCTGCGGGATCGGGCGCAACCTCGTCTCGCTCTCGGCGGAGAGCGTTGGTGTCGACCACAACGCGACATCGGTGGAGGCCTGCCGGCGCCGCGGGCTCCACGCGGTCACCGTTGACGAGCTCGACGACTCGGTCGGCACCTTCGACGGCATGCTCGCCGCCCACCTGCTCGAGCACCTGGAGCCGGGTACGGAGGCCGACGTGCTCCGGCCGTACACGCGCTACCTGCGGCCCGGCGCGCGGATCGTGCTGATCTGCCCGCAGCAGCGCGGCTTCCGGTCCGACGCGACGCACACGGTGTTCTTCGACGACGCCCGCCTCGCCGCGACTCTCCGCGCGATCGGTGCGGAGGTGGAGGCGCAGCGGTCGTTCCCGTTCCCGCGACCGGCCGGTCGGGTGTTCACCTACAACGAGTTCGTCACCGTGGGCCGTTGGGAGGGCGCGTGACCGTCACCGCGCCCGCGACCACGGCCGAGCGGCCGAGGCTGGCTCCGGTCCTGGTCGTCCTGCCCGCGCTGAACGAGGCGGAGTCGATCGCTCCGGTCATCGCGGAGGTGCGCTCGCACCAGCCGGCCGCGGACGTGCTCGTGGTCGACGACGGTTCCACCGACCGGACGGCCGACGTGGCGCGGGCCGCGGGTGCGCGGGTGATGTCCCTGCCGTTCAACCTGGGGGTCGGCGGCGCGATGCGCGCGGCCTACCGGTTCGCCTACGAGGAGGGCTACGACTGCGTCGTCCAGGTCGACGCGGACGGCCAGCACGATCCCTCGGACATCGGTCGGCTCCGGGAGGCGCTGGTCGGCGCGGACGTGGTGATCGGGGCGCGGTTCGCAGGGGTCGGCGACTACGCGGTCCGCGGTCCGCGTCGCTGGGCGATGCGGCTCCTCGCGTCGACGTTGTCGAGACTGGTCGGCACACCCATCACCGATCCCACCTCGGGCTTCCGCATGGTGAACGCGAACGCGCTCGCCCTGTTCGCGTTCGACTTCCCGGAGGAGTACCTCGGGGACACGGTCGAGGCGCTGGTGCTGGCGAGCCGGGCGCACCTGCGGATCGCCCAGGTGCCGGTCGCGATGCGCGAGCGGACGGCGGGGACGCCGAGCCAGAACGCCTTCCGCTCCTCGGCCTACCTGGCCCGCGTGGTGACCGCCATCGTCCTCGCGGTCGCGCGACGCGCGCCGATCGTGCGGCCGGGATCGACCGCCGAGGCGTCGGCAGCCTGACATGGCACGCCTCACGATCGTCACGATCGTCGTCGCGGTCCTGGCGTTCGTGCTGGTGTTCGAGCTGCTGCGGCGTCGCCGCCTGCGCCAGAAGTACGCCTTCCTGTGGGTGCTCGTCGCGGGCCTGACGGTGGTGCTGTCGGTGTTCCCGACGGTGCTCCAGCAGGCATCGGGCCTCCTCGGCATCGCCGTGCCGAGCAACCTGCTCTTCCTCGTCTCGCTGTTGATCCTCTTCGGCGTCTCGCTCCAGCTCTCGATCGAGGTGGGGGTGCTGGAGGAGCAGACGCGACGGCTCGCCGAGGAGATCGGCGCGCTGCGGCTCCGGATGGAGGACGTCGAGCAGCGTGGTCGGCAGGAGGCGGCCGTGCCCGTGTCAGAGGAAGCGTCGGACCTGACGCCAGTAGAGGCCCACGACCAGGTTGACCGGGCGCGCAGCCGCCGCTGACCCGACGACGTGGGGCGCCAGCGCGGGCGTGAGAACCGCTGTCCAGGTGCGGTCGTCGACGCGGCGCTCGGCCTGGAGGAGACGCCGCCGACGACGGACGTGCCGCAGGTGGGTCGCCATCCAGCGCCAACCGGCGACCTTCTCCCGGCCCCAACCCTGGGCACTCGCGAGCAGGAGGAGGGCGACCTCCAGGCCGAGCAGGAAGGGAGCGAGCAGGGCGAGCATGCGGCCGCTCCAGAGCGTCGCCACCAGCAGCAGGCGGTTCCGTTCGAGCAGGTACATCTTCGTCGGGTTCCGCGAGAACTCGTAGTGGTGCAGCGCCAGGGCGGTCGGCACGCACCGGGCGGACAGCCCGAGCCGCCAGCAGCGCAGACTCAGCTCGGTGTCCTCCAGATAGGCGAAGTACGAGTCGTCGAAGCCGCCGAGCCGGTCCCAGAGCGACCGCCGGATCGCGAGGCAGGCGCCGCTCGCGCTCGGCACGTCGAACGGCTCGGTCCGGTACTCGCGCTCCTCGATGTCCCCGGCCCAGCAGGTGCCCAGGACGTGGACCGGATTGCCCGCGCTGTTCAGGACGTCTGGACGGTCGGCGAACCGCACACTCGCCATCACCGGACCGACGTCCGGGCGGGCCGCCTCGTCGGCGATCCGGGACAACGTGTCCGGGGCGACCAGGCAGTCGGAGTTGACGAGCACGACGACGTCGCCGCTCGTCCGACCGACCCCCAGGTTGCAGCCGCCCGCGAAGCCGGTGTTCCGGCCCGGGGCCAGCACCCTGAGGTCGTCGCGCTCGAGCAGGGGCGCCAGGTGCTCCGGAGTGCAGCCGTTGTCCACGACCACGAGGTCGACCTCGACGTCCTTCGAGTCGAGAACGGCCTCCACGCACTCCGTCAGCCACGGCTCGTCGCCGTAGGCGAGCACGACCACGCCCACGTCGATCGTCACGACGTCGCTCCCGTCCGTCCGAGTCCGACCGTCTGCACCGTGAGCACCACCATCGACGCGGCGAGTTGCCCGCCGGCGGCGCCCACGATCCCGTTCCCGGCCGTCAGGGCCGCCACGACCAGCACCACCGTGCCGAGTGCCCAACCAACGGCGACGACGGCTGTGCGGTCGCGGGCGAGCAGGCGGGTCTGCGTGCCCTGCACGACCACCCCGACCGCGACCGACGCCGCGAGCATCACGAGGACCGTCCAGCTCACCGATTCGGAGAGCGCGAAGAACAAGCGCACCACCGGCGGCACGACGACGATGCTCACGAAGATCCAGACCACGAGGGCGGCGAGCCCCAACCCGACGATCCCCGGCCGCAGACGTCCGGAACGTCCGACCGTGCCGCCCACCTCGGCCTGCGCCGTGAGCCGCGGGAGGAGCAGAGCCTGGACGGCCGGGAAAGCCATGACGGGAGCGCGCAGGAGGACCGCGGACGCGGCGAATGCTGCGGCGAGAGCGGCGTCCGCCGTGCGGCCGTTCGCGATCACCGGGCCCAGGTTCCAGACGGCCTGCGAGAACAGGTAGAGCGAGGAACCGACGAGCAGGGAGGTGAGTCCGACCCGCGGACCGTTCCCCGCTCGACATGACCATCCGGTCGGCCGACGAAGGCGACCGGGCACGACGACGAGCGCTCCGACGAGCGGACCGATCGCGAGCAGGCCCATCCAGAGGAGGACGGACGTGGCCCCGAGGACGAGCAGGATCACCGCACCGAGGAGGTAGCACGCCGCCTCGACCGCGAGGGTGGCGGCGAAGGCGCCGTACCGTCCGGTGCCGGCCAGTGGTCCGCGGACGAACGAGGACAGGGCGAGGGTGAGCGCCGTGAGCAGGAGCAGGAGCACCGCGGACCACCCGCCGAGCACCCGGGCGAGCAGGCCGCCGAGGAGCAGGACGAGCACCCCGACGGCGACGGCGAGGAGGAGCCCGCCACGCGCGACGGCCGCCACCGCGCCCCCGGCGCTCTCACCTCGCGAGTGCGCCCGCGGAACGGCCCGGGTGAGCTCCAGCTCGAGGACGGCGAAAGTCCCGCGACCGACGGTGTTCGACAGAAGGTAAAAAGACGTCAGCGCGGCGAAGTCGATCGGTCCGAGCGTCCGCCCGGAGGCCATGAGCAGGAGGTAGCCCGTGCCGGCGACGAGGACCAGGGCCATGGGGACGCTCGCCTGGGCACCGAGGCTCCGCGCTCGGACGCTCCGGGTCGTCACGGAGACACCTGCGGCACTCGGTAGATGACGGCGTCGCGGTTCTCGAAGACCTTGGTCAGCGCGGGAACCGCCTGGAGATCCTGGAGGCCGGGCGCCCGCTCCAGCCCGTCGGAGATGAAGCCGTTGGCGACGATGACGTAACGAACGTCCATCCGCGCGATGGCGCTGCGCACGACCGGGTTCGTCTCCATCTGGTTGAACCCGTAGAGCAGAGCCCGCTGGTCGTCGTTCAGGGACGGGGTCTCGGTGGGGATCATGAGAGCGTGTCCGAACACCGGACGCACACCGGCATAGGCCCACATCCACGGCGAACCGTCCGCGGGGTCGTTCATCGTCACGCTGCCGGGCGGGGTGAGACGGGCGAGTTCGCGATAGGCGGCCAACTTGTCGGCGGTCACTGTCGGGCCGGACCCGTACAACTGTCGGACCCTGTCCACGTTCGCCGAGACGTAGAACAGGTGCGTCGCCACGCTCATCACGAGGAAGGCCACGACGACGCCGAGGCCGCGAACCAGTCGGCCGGTCCGATCATCGGCTGCGGCCCGGAAGAAGTTCAACACTGCGCCGAGACCGGCCGTCACGGTACGTGCGATGTTCGCGAGTCCGAAGCCGGCCACGAGGACGAGGCCGTGCGTGGCGAGGGCCAGCAGACGGTACTGATCGTTCCACCACGGTCGCGTCACTTCGGCGACGAGTGGCCCTTCGTACGAGGCCGCCGCGACGTAGAGACCCGCGAAGACGACGGCGCCCACGAGGTAGAAGGTCAGGACGCGCCGGCGCCGGACGCTCCACAGCCCGAGCAGGACGAGGATCAGGAGCCACCACTGCGGATGATCGCGGACGTGGTCCTGGAGCAGGAGGTGGCCGACGGCTTCTGCCGGGGGCGTCGTCCCGGGCCAGTCGACCGATGCGCCCCCCGCGCCCGCCAGGAAGCCTCGTAGCTGCGGGAAGCCCACGACGAGCAGCACCACGACGGCGACGGCGAGCGCTCCCCACGACCGGGCCTGAAGCTCCCTCGACACGACGAGCTGCGCCACGAGCAGGACACCGAGGACGGCGGCCGCAAAGGCGGCACCCGGATGGAGTGCGACGAGTCCGAGGCCTGAGAGTGCCACCGTGATCGAGCGGAGCGAGGCGCTCCCGTCGGTCCTGAGGCAACTGGCGAGTGCGACCAGGAAGCTCGGGATGACCGCGGTCCCGAGGACGTAGGGGAACAGCGGCCCCCAGACCATGATGTCGTAGAGAGCGCTCGCCGGGACGCACGCGATCAGAGCCACCGCGGCTGCGGTCAGCTTCTCCCCACCCAGTACGACGACCAGCGCGGCGAGCCCGAGCGCGAACACGCCGGTCGAAACGGCGTCCCCGACGTTGAGGACTGCCTCGATCGGGATCCCGGTCGCCCGGACCACCAGCGCCGACAGCGCGTGGTCGGCGGACGGGTAGTAGAAGCTCTCCAGCGACGGGAAGTTGATGATCCTCAGGGCTGACGGGTCGGCGTTGCCGGAGTCCGCGATGAACCTGATCGCGTTGGCGTGGAACGTGGTGTCCCACCACTGCGGGAACGCCTGGAAGCGTTGGCTGGCCCGCCAGACGACGTAGGCGCCCACCCCTGCGGACACCGCCACTGCGAGGGCGACGAGCGCTCCGCTCGAGGTGATCTGCGGTCTCGTCGGCTTCCAGGCCGGTCGCGAACCGACGACGAAGATTCGGAGGGCGAGCACGATGGCGCACAGGAGGACGGTCGACAGCGCCAGCGTGCCGATGTTCCACGCCAGCCAGCCGCCGTCGAGATAGGGACTGACAGCGCCGACGAGGCCGAAGGAGACGGCCGGCGCCGCTCCCCAGCGGGCCCATCCGCGGAGTCCGACGGAGGCGGAGACAGCGAGCCCCGGGACGAACAGCAGGATCAGGAACAACAGAGCGGCGACGGCGGACTGGGCGACGGGGACCGGGGACGTCGCTATTCCACCCATGCCCGGCCTCCGTCCCAGTGACCGGATCGTGCCGATATGAGGGCTGGCCACATGTCGCGACTGCCCTCGTCCACGAGGGCCTCGTTCCGCGATCGTAGAGCGCGACCGGACCGCTCCCGGAGGAGGTCCGCGCGACTCGCCGTCGTCACCCGACCGTGTGCGAGATCGTCACCCGGCGGTGCCTAGAGTCCTCATCCCGGGGGCCGCACGCGACGAGGGGAGCCACTGATCAGCTCGCGACTCGGGCGTCCCGTCCTGCTCCTCGGAGGGCTCGTCGTCTCGGGCGCGACGTGTCTCGTGCTGCTCGTCGTCCTCAGCAGGCTCCGGCTCCCGTTCCCCACCTATGCCGCGTCGGCGATCGCCGCGACGGTCGGGGCGCTCGTCGTCGCGGCCCTGGTCTGGATCGCGGCCTCGGAGCGACGGGCAGGCAGTACGTGGGCCGCGCTCGTCGTGCCGGGCCTCCTCGCCGCGCTGCCGACCCTCTGGCTCGGCCTGCTGCTGCAGGGCACCCGGTGGTTCCTCGGTGGCATCTCGATCGACCAGAGCTTCCGCACCCAGATCCTCGCGCGCTTCGCGGCCACACCCGCGCTGGTCGACATGAACTACCTCGACCTGCCCTCGTACTACCCGGCCGCCTGGTTCTGGCTGGGCGGACGACTCGCCGACCTCGCCGGGGTCGCGGCCTGGGCGTTCTACAAGCCGTGGGCGATCCTCACCCTCGCGGTCGCCTCCTGGACGGCCTTCGTGGCGTGGCGATTCGTCGTCACCCCGGCGCGGGCGGTCCTCGTCACCACCGCGACCACCGTCATCGGGCTCGGGGTCTCGTCCACCGAGCCGTACGCGTGGATCCTCGTGGCGGCCATGCCGGCCGTCGCGATCCTGCTCTGGCGGGCCGTCCGTGACGACGACGTGCGGCGTCGCGCCCCGACCCTCGTGGCGGTCGGGCTCTACCTCGGCGTCGCGGCCATGACGTACTCGCTCCACGCCGGGTTCTTCGGAGCGTTCGTGGTGCTCACCGCGCTCGTCCCCACCCGCGGTCGACGTCTCGGCGACCTGGCTCCCCGGCTGGCCCGTGCGGGGCTCGTGATCGGCCTCGGTCTCGTTCTCGCGCTCGTCGTCTGGACCCCGTACGTGCTCGCGGTGCTGGGCGGGGATCCGACACGCAGTTATGCCCAGCGCTACCTGCCGTCGAACGGTGCGTTCTGGTCCTTCCCGATGCTCCAGCCGTCCTCGGTGGGAGCGATGTGCCTGGTCGGGGTGATCGGCATCGTTCTCGGGTGGACCTCCTCGGCCCGGCTCGCCCGTCCGCTCGGGGTGCTCGGCCTGCTCGTCCTCGGGTGGTACGCGCTCACGGTTCCGCTGCTGCTCCTCGGACAGTCGAGTCTGGCCTTCCGGCTCGAGCCGGTGATCGAGCTCGTCCTGGTCTGCGCCGGGGTGTTGACGGCCGTGGAGGCCGTGCGTCTGCTGCGCGTGCGCGTCCCAGGGGTCCGCGTGCTGGCCGCGGTGCTGGGGGCCGTCGTCCTCGCCGCGTGTGCGCAGGGCGCGATCTCGCCCGACCAGCAGGTGGTCACGGAGGCCTACGCCGACCCGTACCCGACCGGGACCACCCCGACCGGCGGGTTCCGCCCGGACCGGATCGACGCCTGGACCCCGCAACTCCTGGCGGCCGTCCGCGACGCCACACCGACCGCCCCGGCGGACCTGGTGACGCTCGGCGGCCCGACGCAGTTCTACGTCGCCGAGCCCTTCCACGGCTTCCAGCAGTCGACGCCGCACTACGCGAACCCGCTCGCCCAGTACGGGGCGCGCAACGACGCCGTCCGCTCCTGGGCCGCCTCGTCCGATGCCGCCGACCTCGTCCGGCGGCTCGACGCCTCGCCCTGGCCGGCGCCGCGGGTGTTCGTCCTGCTCCGCCAGCCCGACGGGTCGGGCACGACGAGGCTCGTGGAGGACGCGTTCCCGGCGACGCCGAACGTCGTCTTCGAGTCGGTCACCTTCCCGTCGCGCCTCTTCGCCTCGCCGGCGTTCGTGGTCCGCGAGGTCGGGCCGTACCTCGTGGCCGTCCGCCGGTGAGTGCCGGCGCCGGGCGGGCGAGGGCCTGAGCCAGGCTGGAGCGTCTGCCGCCGGTCAGCTCGCCGCGACGAGCACGATGCGGAACGGCAGCCCGGTCTGCGGGCTGATCGCCCACCAGGTCCGCACCACCTCGGAGGGCATGGGATCGTCACCGCGTACGTAGCGCAGCTTGTAGGCGGGCACGGGTGCGGGGACGTCGGGCCGGTGCCGGGCGTTGAGGCGCAGGACCGCGCGGCTCAGGGGCCCGCCGAGGTCGTAGCGGTGGTCGAGCAGCGGCCGGGCGTTCCCCCGGGCGGAGAACTGGTCGACGATGTCGCAGCGGCAACCCCAGGCCAACGCACCGATCTCGCCGGGCGAGGCCACCGGGGCGGACCCCACGACGGCGGAGACATCGCGGCCGATGGCGAGGTAGGTGGCGGCGTCGGTGAAGTTCGAGTTCATGTCGGCCGCCCGCCACGGCACCCCGCCCTGCCCCGCGACGAGTCCGGCGATGACGCAGTAGACGGCGACCCCCGTGAGCACGGCCCGATGGCTGCGCATCCCCAGCGCTACCGCCGTCGCGAGCGTGCAGCCCGCGACCAGGGGGCCGTAGTACCAGGCCTGCGGATAGGCGTTGATCACCATGAGGGCGACGATGTGTGCGGTGCCCGACGCCGCGAACGCCACGATCACCGCGGCGGGGGACGAGGGTGCACCGAGCACGGCGCGGGGTGCACGCCGGAGGCCGACCGCGACCGACCCGAGGGCCACCGTCCACCCGGCGAGCACCAACACGCCGACCACCACGACGGCCACCGGGGTGCGCGACCAGTACAGGCTGTCGAACATCGCGATGAGCGACGGCACGTGGCCGCCCGCCGGGTTCGTCTTGAAGGAGAACGTGTCCGGGACGAAGCCGCCGAGCTCGAACCACGCCCACAGGTGCCACGGCAGGGCCACGGTCCCGGCGACGATCGCGACGGTCGCGGTCCGACGCAGCCAGGCGAGCGGCCCCCGCGCCCGCAGGAGCAGCAGGACGACGACCGCCACCGGCACGAGGTAGTCGGGTCGGACCAGGACCGCGAGCCCGCACCCGACCCCGACGAGCACGGGACGGTCCTCGAGGGCGGCCACGGCGACGGCCACGACCACCGCGACGCCCAGGTAGGTCTCCAGGCCCACGGTGGAGGCCAGCAGCGGTGACGTGGCCAGCAGGGCGAGGCTGACGACCGGCAGCAGCGGCGAGGCGCCGATCGCCCGCCCGATCCGGCTCATCCCGGCGCCGACGACCGCGAAGGCCGCCGCGAGGACGCCCCACACCGCGCCGGTCACGGTGCCGGTGGCCCCGAGACCCAGGGCGAGCAGCCACACGTTGAGCGGACTCGTCGCCGTGTTCGCGCCCCGACCGGGGACGAGGCCCCACTGCCGGTGCTCCACGAGGGTCCGGGCGTAGTCGAGCGAGATGTAGGAGTCGTCGCCGAGGCCCCGCACGGCCACCGCGGTGAGCGCGGTGGCGGCCAGGAGCCCGAGGACCGCGGACCCACCCGGCGATGCCCACCAGGATGACCGGCCCGGCGGACCGGGGACCTGCTCGAGGTCCGGTACCCGACGTGGGGCGGGAACGACCAGCGTCCCGGCCGACCGCGGAGTCACACTCGTCACACGAGTAACACTGGCCCCAACTGCACCGAACGGGACGACGACGCGCCGGTGACCGGCCGAGATGGGGCCCCATGGCCCCGATCGGCGGAGCTAGTCGGTGCCGAAGAGGCGACGCCAGTTGTCGGCGCCGGTCAGGCGCGGCGTCGCCGCACGCCACCGTGCCGCCACCTCGTCGCCCTCGCGGACGAGGCGCCAGAGCACCTTCGCGCCCTCGCGTCCGAGGCGCCTGAGGTGCTCCGGGTCGCGCTGCCGCACGCGGACGCCGGCCTGGCCGGCGTCGGTGACGGCGACCCGGTCGAAGAGGGCGACGTGCCACCAGTGCGCCTCACCGGCACCCACGAGGCCCTCGTGGAACGGGACCCGGCCGGACACCTGCTGCACGATGCGCTTCGCCCACACCGCCTTGATCCGGGTCGGCTTCCCGCCCGCGCGGACCACCGGCATCTGGGCGGCCCCGAGCTCGGGTGCGGCGGAGACCGGGTGCATGACGGTCTCGGGGTAGGCCGACCGCTCGGCCCGGATGCGCGCGGTCGCGCTGACCCCGCCGTCCTCCAGGACGCCGGGACCGGCGAGGAAGTCCTCGACGGCCCGGATCAGGGTCGCGGCCAGCCCGTAGTTCATCGAGAGCAGGTACCGTCCCAGCAGCTCGCCGAGGGTGGCGGCCACGTGCCGGACCGGGAATCCGCTGTGCAGTGCCGAGGTGATCATGGCGTTGCGCAGGTTGAAGTACCGGTGCCAGTCGTCCCAGTCCTTCCACGGGAAGTCGGCGTGCCACAGGCCCGCGCCGGGCAGGGTCACGGTCGGGAAGCCGAAGGCGCGTCCGCGGTAGCTGTACTCGACGTCGTCCCACTGGAAGAACAGCGGCAGGGGGTAGCCCATGGCGCGTGTGACCTCGACCGGGATCAGGCACGACCACCAGCCGGTGTATCCCGCGTCGACCCGCCGGTCCTGCACGTTCTTGGTGCCGTCGGGGAAGTACGCGGTCACGTCGGACTCGCCGACGGCGCCGTCAGCGACGTGGCCGTTGGTCAGATCCTCGAGCACCGCGTACTCGGCGCCGGCGAGCACCTGCGTCGGGTGGAGCAGGTTGAGCATCTGCGCGCCCACGATCGTGGGGTGGCTCGTGTACTGCGCGAAGGTCGACATCCGGACAACGACCTCGGGCTCGCACCGGACGTCGTCGTCCATGAAGAGGGCGTCGGTGGGCACGTCGCCCGCCGCGGTGACGACCTCGTGCAGGCCGCGGGTGAACCCGCCCGACCCGCCGAGGTTCGGCTGCCTGATGTACCGGAGCTGACCGCCGAGGACCTCACGGACCTCGGTGAAGGCCGGGCGGGACTCGACCGGGTCGGTGCCCTGGTCGACGACGATGATCTCGTCGACGAGCCCGCTCGCCTCGGGATCGTCCGCGAGGGCCGTGAGCGTGGCCGCGCAGTCGTCCGCCCGGTTGTGGGTGCAGATCACGATGCTGGTGCGACGACGGACCGCCGGGCTCGCGACGGTCCACCGCACGTCGTCGAGCACCAGCTCGGCGTCGTCGGTGACGATCTCGACCCAGAGGCCACCGCCGTCGAGGAACCGGTCCAGCCGGGCCTCGAGGCGGACGTCCTCGGTCTGCGCGTCGTGCACCGCGACGGTGCGCGGTACCCCGTTGGTGTCGGAGGCCCGCAGCATGACGCGGCCGGCCCCGCGGACGCGGCCGTCGAACCGGACCGTGGTCGCCGTCGTCCAGCGCTGCCAGTACGCGGCGGGGAAGCGCCCGAAGTAGGTGTTGGTCGACACCCGCCCGTACGCCCCGACCCGGACGCTCCGCCGACGACGTTCGGCGTGGCCCGCGAGGACCTCGACGTACATCTCGTCCGGGACGTCCGCGCTCGGCCCGGTGAACAGGCCTCGCTGCACCACCGTCCGGTCGGCCGTCGCCGGGGTGCCGATCTCGGCCGTCGTCCTCGTCTGCAGGTCCGTCACTCGCTCGCCCTCTCCCCCGACGGTGCTGTCCGCAGGGTAGGAGACGACCGGGTCAGCTCCACCCGCCGGTGCCGGAGGCGTGTCGCGCCGACGGCGTGTCCACGCTGCTCCTGGTCCCGGTGATCACGACGACGACCTGCTCGTTGTCGTGGGTGAACGCCTCGTAGACGAACTCGACGTCGTGGGCGGCGACGAATTCGCGCCACGCGCGGTGTTCGCCGTCCTGCCACCCCGGGTGGTTGAGGTACTCGTCGAAGACCACGACCGAGCCGGGCCGCAGGCGGGGGCCCACCAGGTCGAGGACGGTCGCCGTCGAGGAGTAGAGATCGGCGTCGAGATGGAGCAGGTCGACCGGACCCGGGTGGGCCTCGAGGAAGCCCGGCAGCGTCTCGGAGAACCAGCCGACGACCAGCTCGGCGCCCTCGACCTCGGGGATCGTGTCGACTGCGAACGTCCCGGCCCGGAACCCCGCGCGCCAGTCCTCGGGCAGGCCCTCGAACGAGTCGAATCCGTAGACCGCACCAGGGCGGCGGTCGGCGATCTGACGCAACGTCGTCCCGCTGTAGACCCCGAACTCCAGCGCCATCCCGCCGGTCGGGGCGAGCGAGAGCGCGTGCGCGAGCGTGTCCGTCGGCGCGGGGAAGGTGCGTGCGCCGGTCATCGCGTCGCGGACGAAGCGGGCGCTCGACTCCACCGCCTCGCGCTCACCGGCGGCCAGCATGTCGCGACGGTCCCGCACCTCGCGCGCGTGCAGGGCGGCACGCAGGTCCTCCACCTGGGCGGAGAGTTCCGCGAGGCGCCGCTGCTGGTCGCGCCGCAGGTGCTCGACCTGCTCGGTGATCACCGGTCGGACGGCGTCGCGCAGAGCGTCGAGCAGCCGGACGCGCACCGCGTGACGGAGCCGGCGTGCCGCGGGAGGCCTGACCATGAGCCCATCGAACCCTGTCGGCCACGCCTCGTCGATGGGGCGTCGATCATGTGACGGACGGTCGCGAGCCGTCCACGGGGCGTTCGTGTCGGCCGACGGGGAGGTGAACGGACGGCGACGAACGGCGGTCCGTACCGTGTCTCGTATGGGGGACGAGACGTGCGTCACTGCTCCCGAGATCGTCGGGGTGGATCGGGACGCGATCGCGGCGCGCGTCCGGCCGCTCGGGGGGCCCGTGGACGTCCTCCTCGACGGCCGCCGACTCTTCTCCGTCCGCCTCGAGGACCATCCGGCGGGACGCATCCCGTGGCCGGACGCCCTCCGGCCGCATCTCCACGGGACGGCGACCATCGCGCTGCGCCGACCGGACGGACCTCCGGGGGCGGCGGTCGACGTCGACCTGGGCGGGAGCGGCCGGTTCGCCGTGACCGACGCGTCGGGTCGTGATCTCGTCGTCAACAAGTGGGGCCGGCTGGGTCGTGCCCTCGGGGACAGCGACCCCCGGGTGACCGAGCGACTCCTCGACCACGCCGAGGCGGTCACGGCCGTGCTCGAGCGCGAGCTCGGTCTGGAGCCCTTCGTCACCGGAGGCACACTGCTCGGGGCGGTGCGGGAGCGACGGTTGCTCGGACACGACGACGACGTCGACCTCGGCTACGTGAGCGGGCACGAGGACCCCGTCGAGGTGGCCCGCGAGGGCTTCGAGGTCGGTCGGGTGCTCCGGCGTGCCGGCTTCGACGTCCTGCGGCACTCCGCGGGACACCTGCAGATGCACTTCGAGCACGAGGGCGTGTCCGACCACTACGTGGACGTGTTCGCCGGTTTCGTGCGCGAGGGCCACTGGCACCAGCTGTTCTGCATCCGGCACCCGGCCCGGCGGGCCGACCTGCTGCCACGATCGAGCGTCACGATCGCGGGACGGCCGATGCCGGCCCCGGCCGACGTCGAACTCGCGCTCGAGGCCAACTACGGGCCGGGCTGGCGGGTGCCCGACCCGGCCTTCCGCTTCGAGACGCCGCGAGCGACCCGGCGTCGGCTGGATCTCTGGTTCCCCGGGATGCACGTCGACCGCGAGGACTGGGCGTCCCGGACGGACCGTCGCGAGGTGAGCGCGCGCGCCCGGCGCCTGGTCGACGCCGATCCCGGACTTCCCGCCCTCGATCTGGGCTGTGGTGCGGGCGCCGACACCGCGTTCCTCGCCGACCACCTGGGGCGGGCCGTCGGGGTGGACTGGAACGCGCCCGCCCTCGAGAGCGCCCGGGCGGCCGTGCAGGGGCGCGACGCGGACATCCACTCGGTCAACCTGCGCGATCTCCGCGCGGTCGTGCGTCTCGGCGCGCAACTCGCAGCGGAGGACCACGGCTGGGTCGTCCTCGTCGGCCGCGTCCTGGACCACCTCGACGAGGCGGGCCGCGAGAACGTGCTCCGCCTCCTCGGCATGGTGCTGCGACGGGGCGGCCACGCGCAGGTGGACGTGACCGACGACCGCGAGGACCTGGAGCGGATGGCCGTCCGCCACGGGCTCGTGCTCGGACGCAACGGCGGCGACCTGGAGCTGCGGCGGGCGCCGGTCGTCGTGAGCGCCGCATGAGGAACCCGGTGAGGGTCGTCGGCGCGGCTGCGCGGCGGGTCCTCGTGCCCGAGTGGACCGCCATCCTCCGCGACGTGGCGGAGCTGCGGTCCGACCGCGACAACCTGCTGACCGACGTCGGCGTGCTCCGGTCCGAGCTCGCGGACGCCCGTCGTCGGTACGACGTCGAGGCCGCGGAGACGGCGGTGCTGCGCGCGCGGGTGGAGGCACTCGAGGCGGACATCGACGAGAACCGACGGCTGTCGGCCCGGGTCGCGGAGGTGACCGACCTGGTGACCGAGGTGGTCCTGCCGCTGCACGACCGCGAGATCGACGCCACGCGCCTCCGCCCGCGCGGCACCGAACCCGAGTGAGCGCTCCTCCCGCTTGAAGCGGACACCACCGACTGGTCTGATTCCGCCCATGCTGGAGGCCCACCGGGTGTCGTCGCTGCGCTCCCGTTGGGAGGTCCGCGAGGACGACACGCCCCTGCTCGTCCTGGAGGCGCGGGGGTGGCGCTCGGCCGTGCGCTACACGCTGGACGGGATCGCGTACGAGGTGCAGTCGAGCTGGACGGGCACCCAGTACACGCTGACCCGCGACGGCGACGAGCTCGCGCGGGCCGAGCGGATCGGGCGCAAGCGCTGGACGATCGTGACGCCGGAGGACACGTTCCACTTCCGGCGCCGGTCGATCTGGAAGGCCGATCAGGAGTGGGTGGCCGACCCCGGCTCCGAGGAACCGGTGGGCAGCATCCGGCGCACCGGGACCTGGCGCGGTGACGCGGAAGCCGACCTCCCCGGTATGCCGACGCCGCTCGCCGTCTTCACCCTCGCCGTCGTCCTGCTCATGTGGGAACAGGCTGCCGCCGCCGCGGCGACGACCTGACCGGACGCGGCACCACCGCCGCCAGCGCGGTCCAGCCCACCGCGAGCACCACCATCGTCAGCACCCCGACGGGGTAGTAGATGTGGCTCGTCAGGAACGAGTACGCCCCGCCGACGACCAGCACGGTCCCGACGACCGCCACGACCCGCCCGACGCCCGGCGTCACCAGGATCGCCGTGACGCCACCGATCACCGCGGTGGCGAGGTAGGCGTAGACGCCGGGGACGACGAGCTGGTCGGCGATCCCGAACAGGGACGCGACCCACGGTCCCGGCCCGAGCGTCATCGTCTGGTGGCCACCGCCGATGCCGGCGAGCACGTCGAGCGCGGTGTAGAAGCACGCGTACACGAGGCCGAGCACGATCACGACGCCCTCGAGCAGCAGGCCGCGCCCCCGCACCACCACCCACGGCCCGAGGGCGAGCAGCGGGAAGGCCACCAGGCCGATCACGTGCAGGTCACGCCACCAGGGCGCCGACTCCGGCGTGAGCACCAGCGGATGGGTCAGTCCGACCGCCGCGAGCAGCAACGGAGGCAGTGCGGCGGCGGCCAGGGCGGCCGGGCGAGGCATCGTCGTGAACCTTCCCCTGCCGTGACCATCCCGTGATCACCCGGTCGTGTAGTCCGTTCGGACTAATACACCGCAGGCCCCGAGCGACACCCGGAGCGAACGGTCACGCAACGGAGGAGCGGGATGACGGACAGTGAGATCGGGCGGGAGCGGGCGCCACACCGTCGCACAGCGGCCCTCGTGTCCGTGTTGGGTGCCCTGGCCCTGCTCGTCGGAGTGCTCGCCACCGGGGTGACGCCCGGGCAGGCGGAGGCCGCGGTGGTCACCGGCCGGGTCGCGAACACGGCCGGCGGCTGCCTGGAGAACGCGAACAACGTGGCCGCGGTGAACAACCCGCTGTGGCTCAACAACTGCGGCACCAACGCCGGTCAGCAGTGGTCGCGCTGGAGCGACGGCACCCTGCGCGTGCAGGGCCTGTGCTCCGACACCGCGGGCGGGGCGACCGCGTCCGGCACCCGCGTGGTGCTGGCGACCTGCAACGCCGCGTCCACCTCGCAGCGCTGGAACTTCTACGCCGCGGGCTACGTGCAGAACCAGAAGTCGAACCTCTGCCTGGCGCCGCTGTCCAACCGGATCGCCGCGAAGGTCGTCATGACGATCGTCGCCTGCGCGAACGTGGCCGCCCACAAGTGGACGGTGCCCGCGCTCTCCACCACGCCGACCACCACCACGCCGCCGCCCACGACCACCACGACGCCGCCGCGGACCACCACCACCACGACGCCGCCGCGGACCACGACGACCACGGCACCGCCGACCACGACGACCACCACGACGACCTCGCTGCCGGGTCAGACTCGTCAGGTGTGGGACTCGAACTTCACCGGCGCCGGGTTCGGCAACTTCGACGACACCCCGTGGAACAACGTCGGCGCGAGCGCGCCGGTGCTCGTGAACTCCCCGGTCACCTCCGGCGCGAAGGCCGCCCGCTTCACCATGCCCGGCGGCGGGACCCGCTCCGAGATCGTCCCGACGACCGCGTCGTTCACCGAGGGCCAGGACCGCTGGTTCCGGTTCTCCTTCTACCTGCCCACCGGCTTCCCGACCCAGGTCACGTCCTGGCAGCTGCTCACGCAGTGGAAGAACGACGGGACCGGTTCCCCGCCGCTGGAGCTGACGGTCGGCAACGGCAACCTGAACCTCTCCGGCGGCTACGGCCACCCGGCCGGTCCGCGCACCTTCTCCAGGGTCATCGCGCCGGCGACGACGGGCCAGCGGATCGACCTGGTCGTCCACGTGTTCTTCTCCCGGGACCCGGGCAAGGGCGTCGTCGACGTCTGGCGCAACGGCACGCAGGTGATCGCCGGCCTCAAGCCCCCGGGTGGGACGCTCTACCCGACGAACACCGCCGCCACGGCGAGCCTGAGCTCCTACTGGAAGATGGGCCTCTACCGGGACTCGGCGATCACCCAGACCGCCCAGTACACGATCGAGAGCGCGAAGGTCGGCAACACCTCCTCGCAGGTGGGCTAGGGACGGCGGCGCGGGTCCCGGCCGATGAACGCCATCAGCCGGGACACCGGGTCGGCGTCCGGGCCCACCTCGACCTTCGGTCCGAACTGACCGGACGCCCGCAGCATCTCGTCCATCGGGGTCATGCCCTCGAGGGTCGCGGCGCAGCGGTCGGGGTCCAGCCCGTGCTCCTGACCGGTGGCGCGGGCGAGATCCCAGCTGTGCAGGAACACGTCGGTGGTGAAGAACCGTGACACCGCCTCCGGCAGCGGCACGGTGCCGATGTGCGGGTTCTCGAGCTGTCGTCCGGCGGTCGCCGGATCGTCGAGCAGGGCCTGCACCCCGTCGCTCATCGTCCGCCAGGCCCCGGCCGGGTCCGTCCCGACGTCGGGTCCCGACGGCAGGTCCACGCCGGCTCCACCGGCGAGGAAGGGCGGGAACCACCCGACGAGGTGCCCGACGACGTCGCGCGCCGTCCACGCGGGCACCGGTGAGGGCCGCTCCCACGTGGCGTCGTCCGGCACGCCGTCCACGAGCTCGGTGAACCGTGCCGCGGTCTCGCGGTACTCCTGCGCTGCGTCCATCGTCAGCCCTCTCCTCGGTGTCGCCCGTGGTCGATCCCGCGCCCGCATTCTCGACAGCGCGGGACGGTGCGTTATCGAATTGCGACCATCCGGGTGAGGAGCTGCCGGTAATGCTTCCCGAGATCCGCGCGACATGACCACCGGACGTGAACCTGGGGGGCAGCGTGGGTCGACGGGTGTGTGCGGGGATCGGGGCGTTGGCGCTCCTGGTCGGCCTGCTGGTGGGTCTGGGCGCGCCGGCGTCCGCGGCGACGGTGACGGGGCGGATCACCAACCTCGCCGGCGGCTGCCTCGAGAACTCGAACAACTCGACCGCGACGAACAACCCGCAGTGGCTCAACGTCTGCGGCACCAACCTCGGGCAGCAGTGGTCGCGCTGGGGTGACGGCACCCTCCGCGTGCAGGGCCGCTGCATCGACACCCTGAGCGGCGGCACCGCGAACGGCACCCGCGTCGTGCTCGTCGCGTGCTCGACGACGTCGACCTCGCAGAAGTGGTCGCTCTACTCCACCGGCTTCATCCAGAACCAGAAGTCGAAGCTGTGCCTCGCGCCGCAGGGCAACCGGATCGCCGCGAAGGTCGTCATCACCATCGCCACCTGCGTGAACACGAACGCGCAGAAGTGGACGGTGCCCGCGCTCTCGACGCCGGACACGACCACGACCCCGCCGCCCACCACCACGACCGCCCCGCCGGTGACCACGACGACCACGGCGCCGCCGGTTACCACGACCACGACCGCCCCGCCGGTCACGACGACGACCACGACGGCCCCGCCGGTCACGACGACGACCACGGCGCCGCCCGTCGCCACGACCACGACGACCACGGCACCGCCCGCCACCACGACCACCACGGCGCCGCCGACGACCACCACGACGACGTCGACCAGCCTCCCGCCCCAGACCACGCAGTCCTGGGACTCGAGCTTCACCTCGTCGGGCTTCGGCAAGTTCGACGACACCCCGTGGAACAACGTGGGAGCGAGCGCGCCGGTGATCGTCGACTCGCCGGTCACGTCGGGAGCGAAGGCGGCGCAGTTCACGATGCCGGGCGGCGGGACGCGCACGGAGATCGTCCCGACCACCGCGACCTTCACCGAGGGCCAGGACCGCTGGTTCCGCTTCTCCTTCTACCTGCCCACGGACTTCCCGACGCAGGTGAACACGTGGCAGCTGATCACGCAGTGGAAGAACGACGGGACGGGCTCGCCGCCGCTGGAGATCACCGTGCGCGACGGCAACCTCAACCTCTCCGGCGGCTACGGTTACCCGGGCGGGTCCCGGCTCTTCGGTCAGGTGCTCGGGCCGGCCACCACGGGCCAGCGGACCGACCTGATCGTCCACATCCTGTTCTCGCGGGACCCGGCCGTCGGCACCGTCGACATCTGGCGCGACGGCGCCCAGGTGCTCGCCGGCTACAAGCCTGCGGGCGGGACGCTGTACCCGACGGACAAGAAGTCGACCGCCACGGTGGCCTCCTACTGGAAGATGGGCCTCTACCGCGACTCGGCGATCACGCAGCCGGCGACCTACACGATCGAGAGTGCGCGGGTCGGCAACACCCGGGCGCAGGTGGGCGGCTGAGCCGCGCCACCCGCCGTCAGGACGTGGGCAGCTTCACCAGCGCGTCGTGCAGCGAGCGCTCGGCGTCGTCACCCAGCTTCTGCAGCGCCGGGATCAGCAGCGGCGTGGCGAGCTTCGCCGCGCCGTGGAAGGTGAACGTCGCGGTGTAGCGGACGGTGGTGACGGTGCCGAGGTAGGAGAGCTCGATCTCGTCCTCGCTGGTCACCGTCTTGTTCCGCCCGACGATGCGGATCCGCTCCGGCTCGTCGGCCTCGAGCGTGTAGGTCAGCGTCGTCCGCCGCCCGCGGAACTCGGAGACGTTGGTCCACTGCTTGCCGACGCCCACCGGGGTCGACGGGTCGACCGGCTCGCAGGTGATCGTGCCCGCGTCCCACTCGGGGGCGTTCGCGAAGTCGCGCAGGTAGTCCCGGACGGTCTCCAGCGGGGCGGGAGTGGTCACGGTCCGCGTCACGGTCGGCATGCCCCCGGCATACCCCGCCGGCGTCCCGACTACCGTGAGCTGCATGGCCCAGCCTGACCTGGTCGTCGTCGGCTCCGGTTTCTTCGGCCTGACGGTCGCCGAGCGTGCCGCCACCGAGCTCGACAAGCGCGTGCTCGTGGTCGAGCGCCGGTCCCACCTCGGCGGCAACGCCTACTCCGAGCCGGACCCCGAGACCGGGATCGAGGTGCACCGCTACGGCGCGCACCTGTTCCACACCTCCAACGAGCGGGTGTGGGCCTACGTCAACCGGTTCACCGCGTTCACGAACTACCAGCACCGGGTCTTCACGATCTTCCGCGGCCGCGTCTACCCGCTGCCGGTCAACCTCGCGACGATCTGCGAGTTCGCCGGGAAGGCGATGACGCCCGACGAGGCGCGCGCCTGGGTCGCCGAGCACGCCGCCGAGATCGACGTGGACGACGCGCAGAACTTCGAGGAGAAGGGCGT
The DNA here is from genome assembly GCF_021026295.1 of Actinomycetospora soli. Taxonomy (GTDB): domain Bacteria; phylum Actinomycetota; class Actinomycetes; order Mycobacteriales; family Pseudonocardiaceae; genus Actinomycetospora; species Actinomycetospora soli. Next base: position 124,933 of record NZ_JAJNDA010000008.1, on the reverse strand, counting down.
CGCGCTCGTCGGCCGCCCGCTCTACGAGGCGTTCTTCGAGGGCTACACCGCCAAGCAGTGGCAGACCGACCCGAAGAACCTGCCCGCCTCGATCGTCAGCCGCCTGCCGGTCCGCTACACGTTCGACAACCGGTACTTCAACGACACCCACGAGGGACTCCCGGTCGACGGCTACACCGCCTGGCTGGAGCGGATGGCCGACCACCCGAACATCGAGGTCCGCCTCGACACCGACTGGTTCGACCTGCGCGACTCGCTGCCGGAGGACGTGCCGACGGTCTACACCGGCCCGCTCGACCGCTACTTCGACTTCAGCGAGGGCGAGCTCGGCTGGCGCACCCTCGACTTCGAGTCCGAGGTCGTCACGACGACGGGTGACTTCCAGGGCACGCCGGTCATGAACTACGCCGACCGCGACGTCCCCTTCACCCGCATCCACGAGTTCCGGCACTTCCACCCGGAGCGGACGACCTACCCCACCGACCGCACGGTCATCGTGCGGGAGTACTCGCGCTTCGCCGAGTCCGGCGACGAGCCGTACTACCCGATCAACACCCCCGAGGACCGCGCCAAGCTCGAGCGCTACCGCGAGCTCGCCCGCAAGGAGGCGACGAACCGCAAGGTCCTCTTCGGTGGTCGGCTCGGCACGTACAAGTACCTCGACATGCACATGGCGATCGGGTCGGCGCTGACGATGTTCGACAACCGGATCGCCCCCTGGTTCACCGACGGGACCGACTTCGACGGCGCGGACCCGCTCGAGGGCTGACCGGTGACCGGCCTGGCGGTGACGCTGGCGCTGTTCGCGGCGCTGCTGCTCGCGGTCGGGTCGGTCGCCCAGCGGCGCGCGGCGGGGGAGGTCCCCGACGACGAGGCCGGTGGGCTCGGGCTGCTGCGCCGGCTCGTCCGGTCGCCGGTCTGGTGGGCGGGCAGCGTCGGCGACGCGGGCGGCTTCGTCGTCCAGGCCGCCGCCCTCGGGGTCGGCTCGCTGCTGCTGGTCCAGCCCCTGCTGGTGACCACCCTCCTGTTCGCGCTGCCGCTCGAGGCGTGGACCGGTGGGCGCCGGATCACGGCGCGCGACGCGGTGTGGGCCCTCGTGCTGGCGGCCGCCCTCGCGCTGTTCCTCGTGATCGGCGAGCCCACCGCCGGCGAGGACCGCGCGCCGTTCGCCGCGTGGGTGCCGACGGGCTCGGTGCTCCTCGTCGTCCTGGCGGCCTGTCTGCTCCTCGCCGCCCGTCGCCACGGCCGGGTCCGGGCGGCGGCGCTCGCCGTGGCGACCGGGATCGCCTACGGCGTGCTCGCCGCCCTGACCAAGTCGGTGGTCGACCTGCTGACCGACGGGGTCCTGCCGCTGCTGCTCGGGTGGGAGACCTGGGTGCTGGTGGTGGCCGCCGTCGGCGGGACCTACCTGCAGCAGGCGGCCTTCCAGGCCGGCGACCTCGCCACGACGCTGCCCGCGATCACCGTCGCCGAGCCCCTCGTCGCGGCCCTGCTCGGCCTGACCGTCCTGGGCGAGCAGGTCCGGGCCGACGGCGCGGAGTGGGTCCTCATCGGCGTGCTGGTGGTGGTCACGGTGGTGGCCACGACCGTGCTCGCGCGGTCCAGCGCGGCCCGCACGCCCGACCCGGCGCCGGCGTGAGCACCCGGACCCGACCCGTCGTCGGGACGGGCAGGGTGATCGCGGCGCTCGCCGTGGTGGTCGCGGTGCTGGTGGTGGTGCTGCTCGCCGAGGCGGACGGCGACCCGCGCGACGTCGAGGTGACCGGCTGGGCCTTCCACGCGCTGCTCGGTGTGCTGCTGCTGCTCGTCGTCGTCGGGGCCGTCCGCGCCCGCCGCCGTGCGAGCCGGGCGCTCGGGGTGCTCGCCGCGGTGGTGCTCCTGCTGGTCACCGTGGCCGCCGGGGTGAACACCTACGTCGACTACGACCGCACGCTCGGCGCCGTGTTCGGCGTCGAGCCCGCCGACGAGGAGCCGCTGGCGCGCCTGCTGCGCCAGACCACCGTCCCCGCGGCCGGGGAGATCGCGCCGGTGACGATCCCGCCGCGGCGCTCCGGGTTCGCCGCGCGGCCCGCCCTGGTCTACGTGCCGCCCGCCTGGTTCGCGCGGCCGCGCCCGCGGCTGCCGGTGGTCGTCCTGCTGCACGGCACGCCGGGGACGCCGTCGGACTGGTTCGGGCCGGGACGCGCCGCCGCCACGGCCGACGCCTTCGCGGCGGCGCACGGCGGCACCGCCCCGATCCTGGTGGCGCCCGACGTCAACGGCACCGAGGACGCCGACACCGAGTGCGTCGACTCGTCGCTGGGGCGGGTCGAGACGGCGCTGACCGAGGACCTGCCGGCGTTCGTGACCTCGACCTTCCGCACGCAGCCGACCGGGCGGGCGTGGGCGGTCGCGGGCCTGTCCGAGGGCGGTTCGTGCGCGGCGATGCTGGCGCTGCGCCACCCCACGCTGTTCGGGACCTTCGGCGACTATGCCGGGCTGGCGGGACCCCGCGTCGGGGACACGAACGCCGACACCGCCTCGACCGTGTCCGGCCTGTTCGGCGGCTCGGCCCAGGCCTTCCGCGCCCACGAGCCCGCGTCGCTGCTGGCGGCGCGGCGCTTCCCCCGGCTCGGCGGCTGGTTCGAGGTCGGTGACGGCGACGGCGAGCCCTACGCCGCCCAGCAGACGCTGGTGCCGCTCGCGCGCCGGGTCGGGATCACCGTCTGCTCCGTGGTGGTGCCGGGCGGCGGCCACACCTTCGACGTGTTCTCGGAGGCGTTCGCCGACTCCCTGCCGTGGATCGCCACACGCGTCGGCATCCCCTCGGCGGAGGTGAGCTGCCCGCAGCAGTGAGTGGGTACCAGCCCGCGTGATCACCATGACCGTGTCCGGGAACCGGCCCGGCTACCTCGCCGAGACGCTCGACTCCTGGTCCGCCGTGCGGGGCCTCTCCGCGTGGGACGTCCGGATCGTCGTCGAGCCGGGCACCGAGCTCGCGGCCTGCCGGGCGGTGCTCGAGGAGTTCTCCCGACGACGGGTCGCGCGGTCGGTCGCGGTCGAGGTCAACCCCGAGTGCCGCGGGGTCCGGGCCAACCCGCACCACGCGCTGGACGCCGCCTTCGGATCCGGGGCGGGGTTCGTGGTGCTGTGCGAGGAGGACATCGTCGTGGCCGACGACGTCCTCGAGTGCCTCGCCGCCGTCCCCGACGAGCCCGACGTGCTCGCCGCCTGCGCCTTCTCCGACCGCCCCGCGCCGCAGCCGACGGACGTGCTCGCCGACACCGGCTTCAGCGCCTGGGTGTGGGGCACGTGGGCCGACCGGTGGGAGACCTGCCTGCGCGACGACTGGTTCCCCGCCGCCCGCGCGCCGTGGGACGGCGCGGGGGCGGGCTGGGACTTCGGGGTGGAGCGCATCGCCGCCGCCCGCGGGATGCGCTTCGTCGGCCCGCTCGCCAGCCGCAGCGACAACATCGGACGCGACGGCGGGGTCCACGCCCTGCCCGAGGAGTTCGAGGAGAGCCGGGCGGCGACGTTCGCCGCGCACCGGGACCCGGTGGCGTGGTGCTCCCTCCTCCCCGCGCGAGGGGAACCCTCGCACCACTAGAGCGCCCGGATCCTCCCCTCAGCGCGCGGACCGGCGACCGGCCCAGGTGTTCACCCCGAGCGCGGCGAGGGCCGCGAGCGTGACGGGCGCGTTCGTGCGCCCGGTGAGCCCCACCAGCGACGAGGTGAGGGCGATCGGCGCGCCGACGAGGGACCCGGTGAGCGCGAGCACGGCCGCGCGCCACGAGGCCGCCCGCGCCCCCGCGACGGCGAGCAGCACGGCCCGGGCCTGCTCGACGTCGCCGCAGCGCAGGTCGGCACTCCACGGGACGGTGGTGCCGACGCCGATCCCGACGTCGGCCTGCGCCAGGCCCTCGACGTCCTCGGCGCTGACCAGGACGACGCCGTGGCCGGCGGCCTGCAGCCGTGTCACCGCGGTCGCCGTCGCCTCCTCGTCGACCACCACGAGCCGACCCACCGCGGCGGCCGCGTCGCCGAGCCGGTCGACGAGACCCTCGCCGATCACGACCATGTCGACGCGGTCGGCACGACGCAGCGCGTCCGGGTCCATGCTGACCACGCCGAGGTCGGACACGGCCCGGTGCGCGGCCGCGGCGTAGGCCTCGCGGCCCCAACGGGCGGCCTTCGGGACGCCGGCGAGCAGCACCGCGGCGGCCCGCTCCGGCACCAGCGCCGCGACCGTGCCGAAGGCGGCGATGGCGGTGGCACCGGAGATGTCGCCGACGACGTCGACCGGTCCGCGGGGCAGCGTGCCGGGCCGCGCCGTCGCGTCCAGCGGCTCCGCGGTGTGCGTGTGCAGCGGGGTCCGGGTGTCCCAGGCCGTCCACGCCGCGGTGCGGGCGGCGGCCTCGTCGGCGCGGACCACGCGGTAGCAGGCGTCGACGACGAGCCCGATCGGGCCGCGGCCGAGGGCCTGCAGGGTGGAGCTGCCGAGCGAGAACCACGACTCGGTGGTGGCGCCCCCGGCGGTCCGCTCCGCCGCCGTGCGGGTCGACGGCACGGCGTCGACCAGGGAGAGCGTCGCGGTGAGCACCGGCGGGATGGAACGGGTGAGTGGCACGAGGCCGAGGACGCGCTCCACCCCGGCGAGCCCGAGCCCGGCGAGGTCGACCCCGAGCGCGAGGACCTGCCGGGCCCACGGCGTGACGTCGACGGGGTGCTTGCCGGAGGTGTCGGCGGGCGCACGGTCGAGCCCGTGCCGGCGCTCGACCTCCTCCACCACCGCGACCAGCTGCGCGAGCGCGACGTCGGGGGCGTGGTCGACGACCACCCGCCCGACCACCGCGTTGACCACCGCGCCCTCCACCCCGGGCACCGCGAGCAGCTCCTCGACGAGGTCCTTGCGGGCCGACGCCTCGCCGGGCGTGGCCACCCCGCGCACCTCCACGTGGGTGCGTCCCGGGCGGCCGCTGCTGCGCCGGGACGGGGCGAGGCCCAGGCCCCGGACGACGGGCCCGACGAGATCGCCGAGCAGGCCCCCGGACGAGCCGGCGGGGCGGGACGCGGTGGTGGCGACGGGCGCAGACGACGGCATGGCGCGAACTTCCCGTCGTCGGGAACGGAGGAAACGGACAATCCCCAGCAGAACGACGGGTTGCGCCGACCGGCGGCACGCCGCGGGGTCGGACGGGTGCGCGCGGAGGTGGGCGCTACCGTCGGTCCATGACGAGCACGCAGGAGGCGCCCGCGCCGCTGAGCGCGCGTGAGCTGGAGTCCGCGCTGCTCCAACGGATCATCCTGCCGCGCCCGGCGGACCCCACCACCGTGCGCGCGCTCTACCTCGACGAGGGCACCGCGACGTCGCTGCGCTCGGCGGCGCCGACCGCGGAGCGGCCCGGCACGGTGAACGAGGAGCAGGACGAGTTCGTGCTGCACCTGACGACCGCGGGCGGCCGCCGCGCGGAGGTGCTCTCCCGGACGTCCGTGCGGGTGCCCGAGCACACCGAGACGTCCTTCGCGGCCTACTTCAACGCGTTCCCGGCGTCGTACTGGCGGCGCTGGTCGGTGCTCGACGCCGTGCACCTGCGGCTGCGGCTGCGGGGCGCCGGCCGGATCGACGTGTACCGCTCCACCGCCCGCGGCGTGCCGGTGCACGTCCACGGCGAGGCGATCACCGGCGAGGGCACGGTCGACGTGCCGGTCCCGCTGCGCCCGTTCGAGGACGGCGGGTGGGTCTGGTTCGACCTGTCCAGCGGCACCGAACCCCTCGACCTGCTCGAGGGCGGGTGGTACGCCGACCGGCCCGCGCCCGGGCGCGCGGCCGTCACGGTCGGGATGCCCACCTTCAACCGCCCGTCGGACTGCGTGAACACCCTGCGCGCCCTCGGCGAGGATCCCCTGGTGCGCGGCGTGCTCACCGCGGTCGTCATCCCCGACCAGGGCACCTCGAAGGTGCGCGACCAGGACGGGTTCGACGAGGCCGCGGCGCTGCTGGGCGACCGGCTGCGGGTCATCGACCAGCCGAACCTCGGCGGGTCCGGCGGCTACAGCCGGATCATGTACGAGGCGCTCGAGCACACCGACGCCGAGTTCATCCTGTTCATGGACGACGACGTCGTCCTCGAGCCCGACTCGGTGCTGCGTGCGCTGGCCTTCGCCCGTTTCGCGCGCTCCCCGATGCTGATCGGCGGGCAGATGCTCTCGCTGCAGGCCCGCTCCCACCTGCACGTCATGGGCGAGGTGGTCGACCGGCACACCTTCTTCTGGCAGCTCGCGCCCAACACCGAGGACGACCATGACTTCGCGGTCGACTCGCTGCGCGAGACGCTGTGGATGCACCGGCGCACCGACGTCGACTACAACGCCTGGTGGATGTGCCTGATCCCGCGGGTCGTCGCCGAGCAGGTCGGCCAGCCGCTGCCGCTGTTTATCAAGTGGGACGACTGCGAGTACGGCCTGCGTGCCGGCGCCCACGGGTTCCCGACGGCGACGGTGCCCGGCGTCGCGATCTGGCACATGAGCTTCGTCGAGAAGGACGACAGCTCCGACTGGCAGGCCTACTTCCACGCCCGCAACCGTCTCGTCGTCGCCGCCCTGCACGGGCCGGACGACCCGAAGGCGATGCTGCTCGACTCGCTCAAGCGCACGCTGCGGCACCTGTTCCTGCTCGAGTACTCGGCCATCGCGCTGCACCAGATGGCGATGCGGGACTTCCTGTCCGGGCCGAAGGCGCTGTTCGGGTCGCTGCCCACGGCGCTGGGCGAGGTCCGGGCGCTGCGGGCGCGCTACCCCGACGGGAAGGTCGTGACGAGCGCCCGGGAGCTGCCCGAGCCGCCGATCGGCGCGCTCGCGGCGCAGCTGTGGCCCGAGCCGCCGCGCGGGAAGGTCGCCCAGGTGAAGGCGCTGGCCGGGGCCCTGCGCCACCAGCTGCGCCCCACCAACACCGCGGCGGCGGAGCGTCCGCAGCGCAACGTGCCCGCCGAGCACGGGACGTGGTTCCTGCTGTCCCGGCTCGACGGGGTCACGGTGTCCACCTCCGACGGCACCGGCGTCACCTTCCGGCACCGTGACCGCACCGAGTTCCTCCGGCTGCTGCGCACCTCGCTCGCCCTGCACCGCGAGGTCCAGCGGACCTGGTCCTCGCTGCGTCGCCGCTACCGCGACGACATGGGCGAGCTCGTCAGCCGCGACGCGTGGGAGGCCCAGGTCTTCTCGCGGTTCCGCTAGGTGTCGTGGGCGAGCAGGTCGTCGAGCAGCAGGTCGCGCAGCACCACATCGGCCCGGTCGAACCCGGTGGTCCGCCACCGGGCGACGTCCAGCCCGAGCGACGGCTCGACGACCTCGGCGCCGCGGGTGCCCAGAACCTCCCGCGCGTCCGCCAGGGCGTGCCGGGCCCGGGTCCGGCCGGCGTAGCCGACCAGGCCCACCGGACGGCCCGCCCACCGCCGGTCGGCCAGGGCCGCGATCAGCGAGCGCGGTGCGCCGCGCAGGTACTCCGGCACGATCACGACGACGGGTGTGCCCCGCCGGTCGTGCGGGGTCGGCCCCGACCGTGCGGCGATGCCCTCGCGGAGCCAGTCGGCGAGTGCGTCGGCGAACGGGGTGCGGGGCAGGCCGGGGCGGATGACGGCCACGGGCGGGACGGTCCGGGTCGCGGTCACGGTGTCCTCCTCGGCCTCGGCGCGCTTCACGGGTGCTTCACCGTGGTCGAGACGGGCCGACCGGCTCAACCGATTTCGCTCGGAGCGTCGGCGTCCGGACCGCGCGGAACCGCGCGGCAGGCGGTGCCAAGATTGGCGGATGGCGCAGCAGGGGACCGAGGAGCAGACGTCGTCCGAGCAGTCGTCGTCGGAGGAGGCGAGCGGCCGACACCGCGCTCCGGACGAGGGGGCCACCGACCGGGAGTCCACCGACCAGGAGTCCACCGAGACGTCCTCGGAGAAGTCCACCGAGACGTCCTCGGAGTCGTCGTCCGGCGAGAAGCCCTCGGACGCGACGACGGAGAAGCAGTCGGCTCCGGCGGACGCGAAGACCGAGAAGCAGTCGGCTCCGGCGGACGCGAAGACCGAGAAGCAGTCCGCTCCTGCGGACGCGAGGACCGAGAAGCACGAGCGCGGTGCGGCCGACACCTCGTGGGCAGAGCCCGAGTCGTCGCAGCGCCGCCACGTCGACGTCGGCGAGATCGTCTGGCGCGCGGGCAACGTGGTCGCCACCGTCCTGCGCACCCTCGCGCTGCTGTTCGCGCTGGTGCTGATCGTGAACCTCGTGCTCGTGCTGGTCGGGGTGAACCCGGCGAACGGGGTCGCCCAGTTCATCGGCGGTCTCGCGAACCTGGTGATCCTCGGGTTCCGTGACCTCTTCGTGCCCGCCGACCCGACGATCGCGCTCATCGTCAACTCGCTCGTCGCGGCCGTGTTCTGGGTGTTCGTCGGCGAGCTGCTCTCCCGCCTGATCCGGTTCCTCGCGGCACGGGTGAAGTAGCCCGCGCGCGAGGTGTGCGTGGGGCGGGTCGCGGGCGCCGCGAACCTGCGTGGTGTGGACCTCGGCGCAGCGACCACCCGCCGACCCGCCCCCACCCGCCGTCGGGACGGGGTCAGCTCCCGGCGGCCGCACTCCCGGCGCCGAGGGGGCCGGGGACACCCCGGACCGGGACGAGGGCGAGCAGGCCGAGGAGCAGCACGATCCCGATGCCGAGGATGCCCCACCGCTGCTCGCCGAACAGCGTGATGAACAGCCCGAACAGGGCCGGCGCGAGGAAGCTGACGGCCCGCCCCGTCGTGGCGTACAGGCCGAAGATCTCGCCCTCGCGGCCGGGCGGGACGAGGCGGGCGAGGTAGCTGCGCGAGCACGCCTGCGCCGGCCCGACGAACAGGCAGAGGAACAGCCCGCCGATCCAGAACGCCGTCTTCCCCGACGCCGGGAGCAGCGCCGCGGCGACCACGACGAGCGCCCCGAGGGACACGAGGATCACCGGCTTCGGGCCGATCCGGTCGTCGAGGCGCCCCCCGACGACGGCGCCGACCGCGGAGACCACGTTCGCCACGATCGCGAAGACGATCACCTCCGACGGGTCGAGGCCGAACGTCCCGGCCGCGAGGACGCCGCCGAAGGTGAACACGGCGGTGAGGCCGTCGCGGTAGATCGCGCTGGCGACGAGGAAGCCGAGCAGGTGCGGGTCCGTGCGGTAGAGCCGGACCAGCCGCCGGACCAGCAGCTTGTAGGAGCCGAGCCAGCTCACCGTCGCCGCCTCGGCGTCCCCGGGCGGGGGCGGGTAGGGGAAGCGCATGAACAGCACCGGGATCGCGAAGATCCCGAACCACACGGCGGCGAGCAGGGCCACGACCCGGGGCGCGAGGTCCGCGGACCCGAACGTGATCGCGCCGACCGGCGGGATCAGCAGGAACAGACACAGCGCGAGCAGGACGATCCCGCCGAGGTAGCCGGCCGACCAGCCGACGCCCGAGACCCAGCCGGTCCGACCGGGCGGGGCGAGCCGGTAGATCATCGCGTTGTACTCGACCTGGGCGAGCTCGTAGGCGAAGGTCCCGACGCCGAGCAGGATCAGTCCGAGGAGCAGGTACTCCGGGGCGCCCTGCACCAGGAACATCAGGGCGCTGGCCACCACGATGATCGCGGTGAGGACGCCGAGGCGGCGCTGCCGGCCCTGCTCGGCGCCCGCCGCGTCGCTGCGCTGCCCGTAGACCGGCGCGGTCAGGGCGACGAGGACGCCGGCGATCGCGATCGTGTTCGCCAGGGCCGCGGACCCGCTCGCCTCGTCGGCCGCCACGCCGCTGGTGAGGTAGACGGTGAAGACGAAGGTCGTGATGACCGCGTTGAACGCGGCGGAGCCCCAGTCCCACGCCGCCCAGCGGACGAGGGCCCCGGTGGTGCTCGGGGTGGGCGTGGGGGAGAGCGGCGCGGCCGACCCGGTGGACACGGCACGGACGCTAGCCCACGGTCGGGACGATTCCGCCTTCTCGACGTCGGGTGACACGAGTTGCGCCGTCCGGCGCCACATGTCAGCCGTTCGGCGCAGCTCGTCGAGGAAGGCCCGGAACGGTCGTGTGCACGGCGTGACAACGCGCTGAGCACTGTCGGAGTGAGGTGTCCGGAAAGAAGCCCGTCCGGGCCACGCTCCGGCTTCGTCGTCACGGGAACGGGGGCGTCGATCCGTGCACGGACGGGTGTCCGACCGGTGCCGCCCCGATTCCGACACGTTTCGTGCACGTGTGATGACGTTCCGCTCACGCGATCGACCTGGTCGCCGACGAGGAAGACCGAGAGGACAAGACCGTGGGAATGATCCGCAAGGCCGTGCTGGCGACGTCGCTGATCGGCGCCGGTCTCGCGAGCACGACGGGTGCCGCCTTCGCGCACGAGAGCGACTGGGACGGGGCCACCGTGCAGAAGGGCCTGATCAACTCCAGCGACTTCGCGCCCAACACCCCGATCAACGTCTGCAACAACGACGTGCCGGTGAACGTCCTGGGCGTCCAGGTCCCGGTGCAGGACAACGCCGGCTCGATCCCCTTCCTCTCGGACGCGAAGAAGGGCAACTCGGCGGGCATCGCGAAGTCCTGCTCGAACCCGATCGACGCCGTCAACTAAGAGGGCCTCGGCCGCGCCCTGCGTCGGCGCGCCGACGACCGACGCGCCCGTCCCGCCGGCTCCCCCACCGGCGTGGCGGGCGCGTCCGTGTGTGCGACCCGGTTACGCTCGGTGCGCATCTGTGGCGAACGAGCGAGACGGAGGACCTCGGGTGCTGAAGGGGTTCAAGGACTTCCTGCTCCGCGGCAACGTGGTCGACCTCGCGGTGGCCGTGGTGATCGGTGCGGCGTTCACCGCCGTGGTCACCGCGTTCACCAGCGCCTTCCTCAAGCCGCTGATCCAGCTCGCCACCGGCGGCGGAGGACAGCTGGCGGGGACGTTCACGGTCAACGGGGTCGTGTTCGACTACGCCTCGTTCATCAACGCCGTGATCACGTTCCTGATCACGGCGGCCGTCATCTACTTCCTCGTCGTCCTGCCGCTCAAGATCGTCCAGGAGCGCCGCAAGCGGGGCGAGGAGGCCGGCCCGGCCGAGCCGACCGACGTCGAACTCCTCGCCGAGATCCGTGACCTCCTGCGCGAGCAGGCGCGGGGCCCCCGCCGCGACGACGGCGGCACCGCGGGGCGGATCCCGCACCAGGACAGGTGAACACCTGTGAGTAGTCGTCGCGGCTATCGCCGTCACAACTACTCACGAGGCGAAGCCACCTACTGCACGGCCCAGTACGAGAAGGCGCGGTAGTCGGGGTAGGGCGCGAGGAACGGCTGCCGCGGACCGAGGGTGACCGTGAGGTCCGGTGCGGTCACCGCCTCCGCGGGGATCGTGAACGACGACTGGGCCCACGAGTGCTCGGCGCCCGGCGGCAGACCCGGCACCGTCGTCCCGAACTCCCACGTCCCCAGGCCGCGCCCGTTCGCGGCGACCGCCACGACGCCCGCCCCGGTGTTGCGGTCCGCCACGGGCTCCCGGGCGTCGACGCGGGCGGTCAGCGTCACCGGACGACCGGGCGTGAGCCCGCGCAGGGTGAAGTGCTCGCCGCCCACCACGTGGCGTCCGCTGTCGACGACGACGCGGCCCGCCGCGTCCTGGTTGCGAACCTCGGTGCGGTCGTCGACCCCCACCAGCGCCCGGTCGACGCCGTAGCCGTGCGCGGCCTCGTCGGCGGGGTCGCCGACGTCGACCCGGTCGACGATCCGTCCCGGGACCGGGTAGTCGGGCGCGTCGCCGTTGCCGACGTGCGACCAGTCCGCGCGCCACACGCTGATCACCGGGCACCCGCCCGCGGTCTGGCAGATGCCGCCGAACGGCCCGGCGTCGCGCTCCGGGCTCTTGAGGTCGAACGAGGTCAACGGCTCGGCGCCGAGGATCCGCGCCTTCGGCAGGTCGCCGACCGGCACGAGTTCCGTCTCGTCGAAGATCGAGAAGTACGTCGGCCGCTGGTCCGGAGGCAGGTGCGCCAGCTGCTCGTACATCGCGCCGGAGCCCTCGAGGGCGGGCCGGGCGAAGCCCGGGGTGGTGAGCCCGACGAGGTCGACCACGCGACGGTCGGAGAACCAGGCGACGGCGCCCACGTCGTTCACGGCCACGACCGCGTCCGGCGGGGTGTTGCCCTTGATCCACTGCGCCGCCGAGACGGCCGACTCCCGGATGCCGGCGGCCTGCTCGGCCTGGCGCAGCGCCCAGGTCGGGGCCGAGACGAGGGCGAACGCGCCGAGCACCGCCACCAGACCCGTCGTCACGATCCGGCCGCTGCGCGCGTCGCCCGCAGCTTGGCCGATCGCGCGGACGCCGAGCACCGCCAGCAGGACGACGACCGGCAGGAACGGCTGCAGGTAGCGGCCGTCGTGCCACAGCGCGGTCTCCAGCGTGGCCACGGCGGACAGCACCCCGGCGAGCCCGAGGGCGAGCACGCCGGCCACGACCCGTCGTCGGGATGCCACCGCGGCCAGCCCGATCGCCGCGACGATCGCGACGCCCGGCCCGGCCACCGTCGTCGTGGTGAGCCCGCCGACGAGCTCGAGTGCGGTCCGCGCGGTGGTGACCACGCGGTCGACGACCTCCCACGGCGACCCCAGCGGCCGGCTGAGCCAGGACTTCGCGACGACGCCGGAGTTCTCCGCCGAGCCGGTCAGCAGGCGGTAGAGCCCGAACTGCGCCAGTGCCGCCAGGAGCGGCAGCACCAGCAGGAGTGCGTTCCCGACGGCAGGTCGGCGCCGGCGGCGCACGAGCGTCACCACCGCGCCGACGAGCACGACGACGACGAGGACCAGACCCTCGGGGCGCGTGAGCACGAGGGGGACCGCGAGGGCCGGTGTCACGACGAAGTGGCCGAGCGGCTGCTCCCGCACGAACGCCAGCAGCACGGCCACGACGAGCACCGCGACGAGCGCCACCTCCATCCCGCTCGTGACACCCCAGAGCAGGGGCCCGCAGAGCGCGGTCAACACGCCCGCGACGGTGCCCGCGGGGCGCGAGCCGAGCTCCCGGCCGAGCAGCGCGACGAGGACCACCGTCACGACGAAGCACGCGATCCCGAACGCGACCGCCGCGTAGAGCAGCAGCCCCGACGGCAGGACCACCGAGGCGGCCCCGAGGAGCAGGACGTAGAGCAGGCTGCTCGCGCCCGTCGTGCGCGGGGCACCGGGCTGGTAGCGCAGGAACTCGCCGAGGCCGATCTGGCGGGCGTACTGCAGGTGGATGTACACGTCGTCGAGGGGCGGGACGAACCGCCCCTGGTTGTGCGCGAGGTTCACCGCGACGACCGCGAGGGACGTCAGGAGGGCGAGCGCGCCGACCCCGAGGAGCGCGCGGTCACCGAGGAGGCGCCTCCAGTGGGGCTGCACCCGGTCCCCGTGTGGGTGATCCGCGGGGTCGGCCGGGCGCGTCGGGTCCGGCTCGAGAGCGGGATCGGAGATCGTCGGGCCCCTGGTCACGACAGCTGTTCCTCCTCGTCACACGCCTCCTGCGCGGCGACCCCGCCACGGTAGGCGGCCCGCCGTCACCCGCGGCGGGCGGGGCGCGGCGCGCACGGTGTGTGACCAGGGGCGATCGCTCCGCGGTCGGGACGCGGCCCACTCCACCGGGGAGGGCCGCGCACCGCTCGGACGGGTCGGATCGGGCCGTGGGACGGGGCGGCGTCGTCACGGTGCGTGCCGACGTCACCCGGCTCGCGGACAGCGACCGGACGGCCGTCGCTCGATCCACTGAATGGCCTATCAGGAATCGGACGAGTCGTGCCGTTCCCCAGGTCGAGCACCACGGTCGACCTGATCGGGGCGCTCGGTCGGGGAGCACGGGGTCGGGGAGGCAGCACCATGGGAACGCTGACGTCACTCACGTCGCGGACGACGGGTGCGCGCGGGACGGCGGCGGAGCCGACCCGGGTCTCCTCGCTGCGCACGACACCGCTGGTCGCGGTGCCGCTCGTGTCCGACGACGCCCTCGCGGCGTCGCCGGTTGGCTTCCGGACGCCCGGTGCGGGGAGCGGGACCGTCCTCCCGCTCCCCCGGACCAGGGGGACCTCGCCGGTGCCGGCCCTGCCGGCCGTGGAGCCGCCGGCCGCGCGGCCGACCGGCACCGACCCGACGTCGGGACGGAAGCCGCAGGACATCGCCCAGCTCACCGGGCTGCGCTTCGTCGCGGCGGTGTGGGTGCTGCTGCTGCACGCCTCGTACATTCCCGGCGACGTGTTCGCGCGCTGGACGGCCCCGATCGCGCCGCTCGTGGCGGCCGGGCCGCTCGGGGTGGACCTGTTCTTCGTGCTCTCCGGGCTGGTGCTGACCCGCTCGTACCTCGCGCGGATGGGGGCCAGGCCGTCGGTCGGTGGGACGGCCCGGTTCCTGCGCGCGCGCATCGCCCGGGTGTGGCCGCTGTACGCGGTCGTCACGGTCGCGTTCGGCGCGTGGTGCGCGGCGCGGCTGGTGTTCGGCAGCGACGGGATCGTGGCCTGGCAGAACCCGCAGCCCTCGCTCGGCCCGCTCGGCTGGATCCGGCAGCTGACGATGACCCAGATGTGGACCTCGTCCGGCATCGAGGGCGTCTCGTTCGTGCTGCCGGCGTGGTCGGTGAGCGCGGAGTGGCTGGCCTACCTGTGCTTCCCGCTGCTGGTGCTCGCCGCGTGGCGGATCCGGTCGTGGCCGCTGCCCGTGCTGGCGGTGTTTGCGGTGCTGGCGGCCTCGCCGGTCGCGGTGGTCCCGCTCGTGACGGCGGGCTCGGGCGAGTCGGGCGCGTGGGTCTGGTTGCTGCGCATCGGCGGCGGCTTCACCGCCGGGATGCTGACGTGGCTCGTGGTGGAGCGGCTGCCCCGGACGCCCGTCGTCGAGCTGTGGGCGGGCCGCCTGGTGCTGGCCGTGCTCGCCGAGACGGTGCTGGTGGCGTACTGGGCGGCCTCGGCGCCGGCCTCCGCGGCGATCCCCGCGGCCGACCGGCTCTGGCTCGCCGTCCCGCTCTTCCCGGTGCTGCTGGGCGCGCTGTGCGTTGCCCGGGGCCGGCTCGTGGACTGGCTGTCCTCGCCGCGCCTGCAGCACGGCGGCCGCATCTCCTACGCGATCTACCTGGTGCACTTCCCGCTGATCGAGATCACCGTCGTCGCGATGACCCGGTTCCCGGCCCTGGCCCCGAACTCCTCGCTCGCGGCCCTCGCGATCCCCCACGTGCTCGTCGCCTCGGTGCTCGTGGCCCACCTGGCGTACCGGTGGGTCGAGGAGCCGGCGCGTCGTCGGTTGATGCGGTCGTCGTCCCCCGCCGCGTCAGCGGTGGCACACGGCTGACACTCGACGTCAGGAATGCGCCACGCTCGCGGTCCTCAGCGGGGCAGCAGCGCGAAGACCGCGATCCCGTCCATGTGCGCGCGGACGACGTCGAGCGAGTCGTCCGGGCCCACCGGGAACGCCTCGAGCGCCCACGGCACGGTCATCGCCGCGAGGTAGGCCCGGACCACCGGGGCGCCCTCGTCGGCGCCGAGCCGCTCCGTGTGCGCTCACGCGCAGGTGAGCAGTAAGGGTGGCTATAGCGACCCTTACTGCTCACGAGGCCGGAGGCCACCTACACGGGCAGACGCCGGAAGATCGGGCGCGGGATGTGGCGGAGCACGCTCATGACGTACCGGAACTGCGGCGGCGCCCAGACCAGCTCCCGGCCCTTCGTCACCGCCCCGACCGTGATCTCGGCGACCTGCTCCGGGGTCGTCGCGAGCGGCGCCGAGTCCATGCCCGCGGTCATCTTGGTCTTCACGAACCCGGGCCGGACGATCGTCACGCCGATCCCGTCGCCGCGCAGCGCCTCGGTGAGCCCGGTGTAGAAGGCGTCCATCCCGGCCTTGGTGGAGCCGTAGACGAAGTTCGAGCGGCGGGCGCGCTCCCCGGCGACCGAGGACAGCGCGACGATCCGGCCGTGTCCCTGGCGGCGGAACTCGGCGGCGAGGGCGACGCCGACCGACACGGTCGCCACGTAGTTGACCTCGGCGAGCTCGACGGCCACGTCGATGTCCTGCCAGGCCTTCTCCTGGTCGCCCAGGAGCCCGAACGCGACCACCGCGATGTCGATGTCCCCGCCGGCGAACGCCTTGCGGACGGCCTCGGTGTGCACCGCGGCGTCCTTGGCGTCGAACTCGACGGTCTCGACGTGCCCGCCCGCGCGCTCGAGGCGCGCGGCGGCGTCCGCGAGGCGCGGCGACTGACGGCCGGCCAGCACGATGCGCACCGGCCCGTCGGCGAGGTAGCGCTCGGCGATCGCGAGCCCGATCTCGGAGGTGCCCCCGAGCAGGAGCAGGGAGGACGGGTGCCCGACGGCGTCGATCATGGGTCTCCAGTCGGAAGAGATCAGCTGGTCAGCGCGAGCCGGCGCGACATGTCCGAGGCGAACACGCCGTCCGGGTCGGCGGCGTCGCGCACCTTGCGCCACTCGTCGAGCCGCGGGTACATCGCGGCGAAGGTGGCGGCGTCGGTGCGGGAGTCCTTGGCGGTGTAGAGCCGGCCGCCCATCGCGAGGACCCGGCGGTCGAGGTCGCGGCAGAAGCGGCCGAGACCGTCGACGATCGGGAAGTCCACGCAGATGTTCCAGCCGGGCATGGGGAACGACAGGGGCGCGCGGTTCCCCTCGCCGAACTTCTTGAACACGTTGAGGAAGGAGACGTGCCCGGACGCCGCGATGTCGGCGATGATCGAGCGGAACTCCGCCTCGGCGGCCAGCGGGACGATGAACTGGTACTGCAGGAAGCCCTTCGAGCCGTAGGCCCGGTTCCAGTCCCCGAACAGGTCCAGCGGGTGGTAGAAGGCCGTCAGGTTCTGGATCTGGCCCCGCTTGTTCTTCGTCTTCCGGTAGTACAGCTCGCCGATCAGCGAGAACGTCGCCTTGTTGGCGAGGCCGTTCGGGAAGACGTCGGGCAGCGTCGCGAGCTGCGGGGCGTCGAACTTCAGCGGGTCGCGGCGCAGCTTCTCGGGCAGCTCGTCGAGGCGCGCCAGTGAGCCGCGGCCCAGCGCGGCGCGGCCCAGCTTCGGGCCGGTGGAGATGGAGTCGAACCAGGCCGAGGAGTAGTCGTAGGCCTCGTCGGACCCGTCGGAGAACCGCTCGATCGTCTCGTCGAGATTCGCGGTGCGCTCGGTGTCGGCGACGAAGTAGGCGGTCTCGGTCTTCGTCATCCGCACCGTCGCGCGCAGGATGATCCCGGTCAGGCCGATGCCGCCGACCGTCGCCCAGAACAGCTCCGACTCGGGTCCCTCGGGCTCCAGACGACGGATCTCGCCGGTCCCGGTCAGCAGGTCCATCGCCACGACGTGGTTGCCGAAGCTGCCGTGCGAGTGGTGATTCTTGCCGTGGATGTCGCTGGCGATCGCGCCGCCGATGGTCACCTGGCGCGTGCCGGGCAGCACCGGAACCCACAGCCCGAAGGGCAGCGCGACCTTCATCAGCGTGTCCAGCGAGACGCCCGCGTCGACGTCGACCAGGCCGGTCTCGGCGTCGATGGAATGCACACGGTTCCGGGACGTCATGTCGACGACGAGGCCGCCGGCGTTGACCGCCGGGTCGCCGTACGAGCGGCCGAGACCCCGCGGGATGACACCGCGCGGACCCGCCGTCGTGACCGCCTCGGCGAGCTGGACGTCGGAGGTGACCTCGTCGCCGGAGAGCACGGTCGCCCGGCTCGGGGCGGTGCGGGCCCATCCGACCAGGGTCTTCACGGTGCGAGCCATCGCCATCGAGGCTAGCGCGCGGGGTTCCGTGCCCTGCTCGGAGGTGCTAGCTCTCCCCGATCGAGAGCGGACCCGGCGTCGAGAACCCGCTGTGGGAGACCTCGCGGGAGGTGACCCCGGGCGGGACCAGCGGCGTCGTCGGGACCCAGCGCTCGAGGCTCGCGATGTCGGTCAGCGGCAGGCCCGGGAGGTAGACCGCGTAGCGGACCTGGCGGACCAGCGCCCGCGCGGTGAGCCACGGGCCGCCCTGCGAGGCGGTGTAGCTGATGTAGCCCGACTGCGCCTCGCTGCGGGCGTCGGTGGACACCCGCCAGCCGGGGAGCTCGGCGACCCCGTCGCGCAGGGTCGGGAACGGGGTGCACGGGAAGAGGAACGCGCCGGGCCAGTCGACGGCGGCGGGCGTGCCGGGGGTGAGGACCTCGTTCCACGGCACGAGGCGGGCGATCCGCGGCGCGGAGAAGCCCTGCGTCTCCGGTGTGTCCCGGGCGCTGACCAGGCGGATGGCGGTGTAGTCGGCCGAGAGCCCGGGGTCGAGGCGCAGGTCGCGCGAGCGCGGGGCGTCGACGCTCGCCGACTCCGCGTACTGGGTCGCGCCCTCGTCGAGCGGCACGCGGGTGACCTCGCCGTCGGGAGCGCGGAACTCCGCGACGACGTCCCCGGCCGCGACCGGCCCGGTCAGGGTCACGACGACGGGTCCGGGCGGGTCGGGCTCCTCGCCCGGCGGGTACGTGGCGCTGTCGCGGTCGGGCAGGCGATACCAGCCGGTCGTCACGTCGGGTCCGCGCCAGCCGGGGAGATCGGCGCCGGCCATGCTCGGGCCGTCGGGACCCGTCGTCGGGAGGGCACCGGGTCCGTCGGACGGGAGCAGCCCGGCGAGCGGGTCGCGCTCGACGCGGAGCCGGTCGGCGATGCCGCAGGAGCCGCCGGTCAACGACGCGATCGAGTCGGACGCCAGGGTGTACGAGTCCCGTCGCTGGTACGCGGTCCGCGCGAACGAGAGCACCTCGATCGCGACCACCAGCACCACGACACCGATCGCGAGTCCGGGCGCCCACGCCGTGGCAGGAAAGCGTCGTTGCTGTCGTCCAGTGGCAGGTTCGCCACTCCGTCGCAGCGCCAGGACCGCCAGGACGACCGCCACGGCCGCACCGACCACGAGCACCGCGTCGGCGAAGCGCACACCGCCGAGCTGCGGCGACAGCGTCGACCACGTGATCGCGTAGCTGGAGATCCAGTGCCACTGGTTGTAGCCGGCGAGCGTCAGCCCCGACACGCCCGCCGCCGCCGCGACCCCGACCGACGCGCGCCGGAGCCGGCGACCCTCGTCGTCGGGAAGGGAGCGCCGCCACGCGTCCAGCGCGAGGAGCGTGGTGGCCGTGCCGAGGACGGCGAAGGCGCCGAAGTGGTGGGTCCACTTCGTCGGGGTGAAGGCGAGCGAGACCAGCGAGAGCAGCGTCACCACGACGACGCGGCGGCTCGTCCCGGTCAGCCGGTCCCGGGCTCCGAAGGCGAGGGCGGCGAACGCCAGGACGAGCAGCAGGACCGGGGCGCGGCGCCCGAGGTTGCCCTCCGCGTCGCCGACGGTGAGCAGCGAGGCGTAGCGGACGTACTCGTCGGTCCAGGGCCGGTCGCCGCCGATGAGCGTGCGGATGCCGACGGAGTCGAGCACGGACGCCCAGGTCTGGTCCGCGTAGACCAGCACCAGGGTCAGGCCCAGGGCGGCGATCCCGACGACGAGCGTGGCCGGCTTCAGCAGGGGACGGAGTGCTGCCAGCCCGACGAGCAGCGGCACGAAGGCCATCAGGCCGGTCGGCGTGACCGCGAGCGTGACCCCCGCGATCGCCAGCGCGCCGACCAGGGCGACGGCGCTCGACCGCTCGATCGCCCGCTCCACCAGCACGAACACGAGCGCCGACCCGACGAGCACCCACGGCTCGGGCCGGACGCCGAGGTCGTAGGGCAGCCACCAGGCGAGGTAGACGACCCCGGCCAGCAGCGGAGCCGCCGGGACCGTCAGCCGGGGCAGCACCGAGCGGGTCAGCAGGAACCAGCCGACGATCCCGAGCACCGTCGCGGGCAGGCGCAGCCAGAACGGCGCCGGGCCGACGCCGGCGATCACGGCCAGCACCTCGTAGAACCAGCCGAACGGCGTCTCCGGGGAGTTCAGCCACCGGAAGACGGTGCCGACCTGCCCGTTCTGCCCGAGCGAGCGCACGATCCCGGCGATGTAGCCGTCGTCGACCGTCAGCGGCCCGATCACCTGCCACAGCAGGAGGCCCCCGACGACGCCGAGGTCGGCGACGCGGGCGCGGGGGCCTCCCGACGAAGTGGCGTTCCTGCCACTGGATGACAGCAACGACGCTTTCCTGTCACCGGGGGAGGCGCGCCACAGCGCGCCCAGCGCCACGAGGAACGCCAGCACCGCCACGACCCCGAGCGCGACCTTCCAGCCGCTCGCGGTCGTCTGGAACCGCGTGTCCCCGACCGCGGAGAAGCTCAGCCCCGCGGAGGTCGCCGCGCCGGTGAACGCGCCCGCCACGGCGGGCCGGACGTCCCCGTCGGCCCGGGCGACCTCGCGGCCGTCGACGGCGAGGGTGGTCGCGTCGACCGACGAGTCCACGCGCAGCGACCCGGCCGGCACGGGCGCGAACGTCCGCCCGCCCGAGGTCACCTCGACCCCGTCCGCGGCCGTGCGGACCGTCAGCCCCTGGATCGGCTCGGCGAGCGGGTCGGTCACCGGCGGCGCCGTGGAGAACAGCACGGTGCCCGGCGCGGCCGCCCGCACCGCGTCGGCCGTCACGGTGACGACGAGCGACTGCGGTTGGTAGGGCAGCATCGGGATCGCCGCGCCGGTGGGCGCGACCGACGTCGGCCACGAGTACGTGACGACGGGCTGCGTCACCGGCGCGAACGGGAACGCCAGCGCCGCGAGCACCGAGACGGCGCCCGCGACGAGGGCGATCCACCTACCCGAGGTACTCACGCCCCGAGTACGCCTCCGACGCGAGGGTCGGGAACCGGGTCAGGCCGCTGCGGGTCACCGAGCCGACCGTGAGGTCGTAGTTGTCCGTCGGGTGGTCGTAGACGATCCGGTCGACGTTGCCCCACTGCAGCGTGGGCGGTCCGCCCGCCGTCACGGTGGAGTAGATGCGCACGGTCGCCCACGTCCGCTCGGACTGCACCATCGTGCCGCCCCACGACTCGTAGGTCGGGTTGGTGAGGATGAAGTCCGGTGTGTTCTCCGCGGCCTGCAGGCGCACCACCGGCGTCGGCGCGATCCCGTGCTGGACCGCCACCTGGTTCACGCACGGCCACAGCACCGCGGAGAGCTGGTCGGCGAAGACCGGTGGGCCGGTGCCCGGTCCGTTGCCGTAGGCGTCCGGACCGGTCAGCGACTGCACCGGCTGCATCGCCGCGAGGTGCGGCGGGGCGACGGCCAGCGCGGTGTCCGGGCCGGCGACGCGGTCCTCGGCGACCAGACGCACGGCGCTCGGCCGGTCGCCGGGGAGCAGGACGGGGACCTCCTGCCACTGCCGCGCCGTCAGCCCGTTCGCGGGGTTGACGGTCACCGCCGTGGTGCGGGTCGGCGCGGCGGCCGGGCCGTAGCCGAACTCGAGGACGATCCGCTGCTGGTCGGGGTCGTTGCCCGCCACCGGCACCACGACGTGCGTCGCGGTCGACTGCGCGGGCACCGGGTACCAGCCCGTCGTCAGGGTCCCGAGGCCCGTGCCCTGCTGCGGGAGGTTCGGGTCGCTGGTCACGGCGTCGTGCCACATCGCCGGGCCCGTCCCGCCGGGCGCGGGCCCGGGCGGCGGGACCGGGGCCTCGTCGGGACCGCCGTTGCCGGGCTCGGTGAGGGCGAAGTCCCCGGTCCCGACGGCGGGTGTGACCGGTCCGCCGAGATCGGCGGGGGTCCGCTCCATCACCTCGACGGAGTTCGACAGCTGGCAGGGCCGGCCGGCGAGGGCCTGCAGCTGCGCGCCCGCCACCGACCAGCCCGGCGCCTGGATCACGGGCGCGTAGACCATCACCGCGACCATCAGCAGCGCGGTCATGACGACGGACGGGACGAGCACCGCACGGTCGGGCGTGATGCCGAACGTGGGTTTCCGGTTCCGCCGGCGCCAGGCGACGAACAGGGCCGTCGCGAGGGCCAGCCCCAGCCACCACCAGAACTGCCGCAGGTAGAGCGGCCCGATGTGGGGCGCGAGCTGCTCCATGTCGAGCATCGACAGGTCGGGGTCGAGGTGCTTGCCGAACGGCTGGCCGCGGTCGGAGTAGGGCTTCCAGACGTTCGGGCCGGCGAACCCGAGCACCGTCGCGCCGGTGAGCAGCGCGACCCCGGCCCCGGTGACCAGCGCGCCCGGTCGGCGCGGCAGCGGCGTCTGCAGCATCGCGAGCGCGAGCAGCAGCGTGCCCGGGGCGGCGATCGCGCCGAAGTGGTTGACCCACTTCGTCGGGCCGAGCGCGAGGAGGAACAGCGCGACCGCCGTCGTCACCGCGGTGGAGAGCGTGTAGGCGTGCAGCGGGCCGTCGGAGCGGCCGCGTCGTCCGGAGCCGATCGAGACGATCACGAGCAGGACCAGCGTGAGCAGCACCGGCAGGCGGCGGCCCCACGTCCCGGTCTCGATGAGCGTCCGGTAGTGCGCCCACTCCTCGTACCAGGGGAACGTCACGTAGTACCAGGAGTGCACGCCGGTGGCCTCGACGACGTCGCCCAGGGTCGCGTCGCCGAACCCCACCGGGATCGCGATCGTCCCCGCCGCGATCACCGCTCCGACGACGCCGAGCCGCGTCCGCCAGCTCGTCGTGCGGAGCCAGCGGAAGAGCCAGGGGAGGGTCACGACGACGGGTGCGGCCGAGACCAGGCCCGACGGCGAGATGGTCACGGACAGGGCCGCGAGCGCCGTCGCCGGGATCAGCGGTCCGACCGCGTCCCGCTTCCGCGCGATCTCCGCGAGCAGCAGCACGCCCGCGAACACCGGGACGATGAACACCTCGGGGCGCAGCGCCATCCCGTACGGCAGGAACCACGCCAGGTGCGCGCCGAGCAGCGTCCAGGGAACCCAGCGGCGCCGCTCGATCCGGCCCAGCGCCGTGGCGAGGACGCCGCGCAGCAGGAACCAGGTGAGCAGGCCGAGCAGCAGCGGCAGGATCCGCATCCACAGCAGGCCCCACCCGGGCATGCCGAGCCAGTTCCCGACCGACCCCCACATCGACATCAGGTACTGGCTGCCGACGAACGGGTTCTCCGTCGCGTCGAACATGTAGATCTGGTTGCCGACGTACCCCGTCGCCCCGGCGTTGCGGGCCATGAGCAGGTACCAGGAGTCGTCGTTCTGCAGCGGGCTGAGGACCACCCAGGCCGCGCTCACCACCCCGACCGCGACGTCGGCGCCGTGGAACCGGGGCCGGACGAACCCGCCGTCGTTCCGGCCCCACCAGCGCCGCGCGGCGAGCACGATCGTCGCGGCGAGCGCGAGGACGTGCAGGATCAGCAGCGTCAGCTTCAGCCCGGACGGGACGCTGGAGTAGCGGTCGTCCGGATGGACGGTCGCGGCGAGGCCGGGCGTCCCGGGGGCGTCGGTGGCGAGCTCGGCGACCTGCGGGGCCTGCCCCGGCGCGGCGTAGAGCTGCTGCCCGTCGCGCGTGAGCGTGGTCGTCGTGCCGTCGTTGGCGTAGCGGTAGAGGCACGGGGTGAGGGGGAGGACCTCGTCGACGAGGGTGGCGCCGTCGCTCGTGACGGTGACCCGACCGCCCGAGCTCGAGACGGTGAGGCCCCGCCCGGGGGTGCCGGCGCTCGCGGGCTGGGTGCGCAGCGCGTCCCCGCCGCCGCGCAGGGCCTGGCACGGGACCTCGGCCGTCATCGCCAGCGGGCGGTAGGGCACCAGCGGGACGCTCGTGGAGGTCGCCGGCTGGCCCGCCTTCGGCCAGGAGACCACCGGGTCGTCCGCGGTGACCGGCGCGAAGGGGATCGCCACCCCCAGCAGCACGGTCACCGCCGCGAGGGCCGCGAGGAACCACCCGGAGCGGATCGTCCGCCGTGAGGGGGTCCTCCGGGGATCGTCCTCCGTGACGTGCACGGGGGTGTCCTCGACGACGGCCATGGGTGGAAACGGTATCGACGGTGCGGTGACCGGCCGGTGGGGGAGGGTGCCTACCATCGGGAGGCGTGAGCGTCGAGGAGAACGTCGGTCCCGCGGAGGCGGCGGTCGCCCCCGCCGCGCTGGGCCTCAAGGCGCAACTCGTGCGCTTCGTGCTGATCGGCGGCGTCGCGGCGTGCGTCGACCTCGGCGTCTACCAGCTGCTCCTGGCCCTCGGGGTCTGGGCGCCGCTCGCCAAGGGTGTGTCCTTCATCCTCGGCACGACGACCGCCTACCTGCTGAACCGGCGTTTCACGTTCGCCGCGTCCTCCGGCGGCGGGGCGAAGTTCCTGGGCTTCGTGGTGCTGTACGGGTCGACGTTCGCCGTGAACGTCGGTGTCGCGTCGCTGGTGCTGCACCTGATGGACGCGCCGTCGGTGAACCCGCCGCTCGTCGCCTCGGTGCTGTCGTGGTTCGTCGCCCAGGCCTGCGCGACGACGATCAACTTCGTCGTCATGAAGTGGGTGCTGTTCAGGAGCTGACGCTCCGCGCAGCAAGATCTGATCGAGCGGAGCGATGTGATCGCTCAGCGATCACTTCGCTCCGCCGGCTGAGATCTTGCGGCCCAGGGCCGCGGTGCCCGGCGCCTCATACCGCTCCGGACCGGCCGGCGCCACCCCCGGTGGAGGGGCGAGTCCCTTGGCGGGCGGCCGCACCCCGGGCGACCCAAGATCCGGACCAGCGGAGCAATGTGATCGCTGAGCGATCACTTCGCTCCGCCGGATGAGATCTTGCCGCCGTTCCGCCGGCCGCCCCGCCGACGCCCCCGACGACGGGCCACGCGACCCGCCGTCGGGAACCGGATCACCTCTCCGGCGACGGGATCCCCGGCGGCGGGTCGCCGATCTCGCCCTCGCTGTGGGTGCCCCACACCGTCTTCTCGCCGTGCACGACCTGCGGCGCCACCGTGCCCGGCGCGTACGGCTCCAGGGCCTCGATGCGGCCCCAGTCCAGGGTCGCCTCGCCCTCGAGGTACGACGGCACGTCCTGCTGGCGCTCCAGCACCTCGATCCAGCCCATCGGGCCACCCGCCGAGGGCTGCGACCAGGTCTCGCCGCCGATCCGGAACTGGGAGGCGTCGGCGATGAGCCGGTAGGTCGGCACCTCGGCGATGCCGTCGGCCACGTCGAAGGGCCGCAGGCACGGCGACGCGAACTGCACCGGCCACTCCAGGTAGCCCGGCTGCGTCCCGACCGCCTGCGTGAACGGCACCAGCTTCGGCCCGCGCATCGGGGCGATCGCGATCCAGCCGTCCGGGCCGAGCGAGCGGTCCTGGGCCACGAGCCGCACCTCGTCGGCGGTCGCGCCCTTGGTGGTCGAGAGGTTGACCTTGATCTCCCGCCACGGCGGCTCGTTGCCGCTGCCGCCACCGAGCTGGTCGGAGCCGAGGATCTGGATGCGGCCGTCGGGGAAGCGCTTCGCGTACTGCAGGAACAGCGAGTTCCCGCCGTCGAGTCGTCCGGCCACCGAGATCACCAGCGGGGTGGTCCCGGCGCGCAGCGAGTCGTCCACCGACTGCCACGGCGTGCGCAGCGTCCCGGTCGCCCGGCCCTCGGGGTCGAACGTGCCCAGGACCTGCGACGACAGGTCGTTGCGCAGCGTGTACTCGTAGCCCGACACCCCGGTTCCGCCGCCGGTCGGCGGCACGGCGTCCTCGGCGTGGAAGCCCTCGTTGACCGGGTTCGGGTCGACGAGCTGCGCGAGCGGGCTCGAGGCCGGCACGGTGTCCGGCGGCAGCGGCGCGGGCTGCTGGCCGGGCGCGAGCGGCACCTGCGGCGCCACGATCGGCAGCACCCCGCGCGCCGAGGGGACGAGCCCGGTGAACGGCGGCGCCGTCGGCAGGATCCCGGCCTCCGGGCTGCCCTCGACGCGCACGTGGTCGGCCAGCCCGCACGACGACGAGAAGACGTTGCGGAGCACGTCACCGCCGAGCGAGAAGCTGTCCCACTGCTTGTCGATCGCCTTGCCCATCGACGCCATCTGGAACAGCACGAGCGCCCCGCAGATCACCGCGATCGGCGCCGAGCCGAGCCGCAGCGCCCGGGCGCGCCGCTCCACGGCACCCGCCGAGCGCGACCCCCGCAGCCGGCGGACGCGCTCGCGCAGCGGCGCCGAGGCCGTCGTCAGGAAGGAGGTCTTTCCCGACGACGGGTCGCGCCGCTCCTCCGGGATGCCTCGGAGGTGCTCGATGGCCGCGACGACGAGGAAGAGGAACGCGACGCCGAGGAGCAGGGTGGAGGCCTGGTGGCCGTTGTAGGAGGGCGGCTTGTCGTTCCAGGGGACGCCCCAGTTGTTCGTGTACCACCACGTGTTCGGGCCGGTGAAGGCGAGCGCGAGGGTCGCGAACACCGCGGCGAGGAACAGCGAGCGGTTGCGGCGCGAGCGCAGCACGTCCGACGACGTCGCGAGCGCGGTCAGCGCCGCCATGCCCGACCCGAGCGCGGCGAACGCGCCGAAGTGGTGGGTCCACTTGGTCGGGGTCAGCGCCAGCACGAGGAAGCCGAGCAGCGTGGTGCCGATGAGGCGCTGCGACGGTCCGAGCGCCGCGCCCTTGATGCGGTTGCGCCGCAGCAGGACGACGAGGCACACGACGAGCCCGAGGATCAGCAGCAGCACCGGGGCCCGGCGTTCCAGCGAGCCGTCCGCGGAGACCGAGAACAGCGACTCGTAGCGGACCACCTCCTGGTACCAGGTGTAGTTCGGTCCCAGGTTGAAGCGGACCCGGTTGGCCTCCATCACCGCGGCGTAGGTCTGGTCGGCGAAGATCGCGACCAGCACGATCAACCCGGACGCCAGGATCGGCAGCACCACCGGCAGCCAGCCCAGCCGGGCCACGCGCTCCTGCACGAGCCGGAACAGCGGCCGGGCGGCGGCGAGGAACGGGGCGACGGCCATGAGGCCGGTCGGGGTCGCGGCGAGGGCGAACGCGGCGGCGACGAGGCCGAGCGCGACCGGCGCGAGCCGCCGGGTGGCCACCGCCCGCTCCACCGAGCAGAACGCGAGCAGGGCGGAGATGACGGCGACGGGCTCGGGGCGCAGGCCGTTGTTGAACGGCAGCCAGAACATCAGGAAGACCATCGCGGCGGCCCAGCCCGCGGCCTTCGAGCGCCGCACCTGCTGGCCGAGGCGGGGCAGCATCTCCCGGCTGATGAGCAGCCAGGACACGATGCCCATGAACACCGAGGGCAGGCGCATCCACAGCACGGTGTCGCTGACCTGGACCCAGACCGAGTACAGCTCGTAGAACCAGCCGAACGGCGCCTCGGGGACGTTGAACCAGCGGTAGTAGTTGCCGATGTAGCCGGCGCTCTCGCGGGCCCGGGCGATCCCGAGGATGTACCCGTCGTCGGAGGTCTGCGAGCCGATGACCGCCCAGACCGCGAGCCCGGCGACCACCACGCCGTCCCGCCAGGTCGGCACCCACCAGCGGCGCGGGGCGAGCCGCGGGGCGCGGCGGCCGGCGCGGGTGTCGAGCACGTGCAGCGCCCACACCGCGCCGAGGAAGCACAGGATCGCGAGGATGCCGGCGGCCGTCTTGAGCTCGGTGGCGGTCGTCTGGAAGCGCGTGTCCGGAGTGATCGAGACGCTGGTCCCGGCGACCGGGTCGCGGTTCTGGTCGAGGTCGGAGTAGATGCCGACGACCTGCGGGCGGAAGTCGCCGCCCAGCACCGTGTCGGCGCCCGCACCGAGGTTGATCACGGTCTCGGAGAAGTCCGAGGTGATCGTGACGTTGCACGGGCCGGCCGGGACCGGCTCCTGCGCGGCCTGCTGGCCGCGGTCGGCCACGGTGAGCTGCCCGTCGTCGACGAACAGCTGCATGCCCACCTGGTTGCCCTGCGGGGAGAGCGGCGGCGTCGTGGAGAGCACGGTCGCGCGCTGGGTGGCGCGGGCGTCGAGGCTGCGGATGGCTGCGCACGGGATCGTGGCGGTCATCGACTCCGGGCGGAACGCCACGAGCGGGGCGTCGACCGAGCGGGTGCCGGTGGTCGCGCTCGGCCACTGGATCGTCGCCGTGTCCTGCACCACCGGCAGGAACGGGTAGACGAGCGCGAGCACCGAGCCGAGACCGCCGAGCACGATCGCGATCCAGCGCCACCGGCGCAGCACCCGCTCGTCGTCCCGTCCCGACGACGGGTCGGGGCGGGTCCCGTCGCCGGTCGCGCGGGCCGTGGCCGGCGGGACCGAGTCCGAGGTCAGCACGTGGGGCGTCCTGACATGGTGGGGAGAACCTCCAGGAGGGGGGAGCTCATGCCCGGCGGAACTTCTCGCGACGACCGAGCCGGACGAGGCGCAGCCAGTCGCGCAGCGCCGCCGGGTCGCGTCGTTCCACGAGGAAGTACCAGCCGAACCGCAGGTGCTCGATGGCGCCCAGCTTGCGCAGTCCCGGCTGCGCGAGCAGGTAGCCGCGGTTGCGATAGGTGTAGTAGCGCTTGGTCGCGTCGCCCGGGTCCTGGGCGTGCAGCCGACCGCCGAGCATCGGTTTGAACTCGTCGGACCCGTCGGGGTGGACGTAGGCGGTCGTCAGGCACGTGCCGTAGGGAAGCCCGGAGCGCATGAGGCGGCGGTGCAGTTCGACCTCGTCGCCCCGCACGAACAGGCGAAGATCGGGCACGCCCACCACATCGAGTGTCTCGGCACGGAAGAGCGCCCCGTTGAACAGGTGCGCGATCCCGGGCATCAGCTCGCCGTCGCCGAACCCGTCGAGGTCGCTGCGGCGACGAACCCAGGTCAGGCCGCGGCGCAGCGGGAAGGCCAGCCGCTGCGGGTCGGCGGCGTCGGCGATCACCGGCGAGACCTCGGCGAGCCCGCGGCGCTGGGCGACCTCGAGCAGCGTCGCGAGGACGTGCTCGTCGGCCGGGCGGCCGTCGTCGTCGGCCATCCAGAGCCAGTCGGCGCCCGCGGCGAGGGCGGTCAGCATGCCGAGCGCGTAGCCGCCCGCCCCGCCGAGGTTGTGGTGCGAGGGCAGGTAGGTCACCGGCAGGCCGCAGGACTCGACGACCTCGCGGGTCTTCTCGTCCGGCCCGTTGTCCACCACGACGAGGTGGTCCGGACGGCGGGTCTGCCCGGCGATGACGGCCAGGCCGTCCGCCAGCAGCTCGGGGCGGTGGCGGGTGACGACGACCGCGTGCACGCTGCCGGTCACGGACGGGCCTCGCTGGGTGCGTCCGCCCCGATCCGCTTGAGGGTCTCGGGGCTCAGGGTCTCGAAGAGGTCGCGGCCCTTGTAGTGGCTCACCACCTCGCGCAGGGAGCCCTGCTCCTTGATCTCGCCGGTGTCCATCCAGATCGCGGTGTCGCAGAGCTCGACGAGGAACTCGTCGGAGTGCGAGGCGAAGACGAGCATCCCGGAGCGGGACACGAGGTCGCGGAGCCGGTCGCGGGCCTTCTCCAGGAACGCGGCGTCGACCGCGCCGATGCCCTCGTCGAGGATGAGGATCTCGGGGTCGATCGAGGTGACGACGCCGAGCGCGAGCCGCACCCGCATGCCCGTCGAGTAGGTGCGCAGCGGCATCCGCAGGTAGTCGCCGAGCTCGGTGAACTCGGCGATCTCGTCGACGCGGCGCTCCATCTCCTTGCGCGTCATGCCGAGGAAGAGGCCGCGGATGAGGATGTTCTCCAGGCCGGAGATCTCCGGGTCCATCCCGACGGCGAGGTCGAAGACCGGGGCGACACGTCCACGGATACGTGCGCGGCCGCGGGTCGGTTCGTAGATGCCGGCGAGCAGGCGCAGCAGCGTGGACTTCCCGGCGCCGTTGTGGCCGACGAGGCCCACCCGGTCGCCCTGGCGCAGGCTCAGGTCGATGTCGCGCAGCGCCTCGACCACCGGCACCTTCGCGTCGGTGATCCGGCCACCGGCCCGGCCCAGCACGGACTTCTTGAGGCTGCGGTTCTTGGCGTCGAAGATCGGGAAGTCGACGCTCGCGCCCTGGACATCGATCGAGACCATGTGTGTCACACCCAGTACGCGACGCGCGAGCGGTAGTTGCGCAGCGCGATCAGGGCCAGCGTCCAGCCGACCACGGTGATCACGCCGACGACCGCCCAGTGCGTCCAGCTCTGCACCTGACCGACCAGTGGAGCCCGGAAGATCTCGATGAAGTGGTAGAAGGGGTTCAGTCGCGCCAGCTGCTCCACCAGCGCCTTCGTGCTGCCCGGCGCCCCGCCCGCGAGCAGGTCCGGGGTCCAGATGATCGGCGTCATGGTGAAGAAGAGCTGCATGAAGCTCGAGACCACCGGCGGGATGTCGCGGAAACGGGTGGCGATGATGCCGAAGAGCAGCGTCACCCAGAGGCCGTTCGCGACGATCACGACGAAGGCCGGGATCGCGAGCAGCGCCGTCCAGCTCAGGCCCGGGTGGAGGATGCCCGGCGTGCCGTCGCTCAGCTGGTTGATCATCCGGTACGGCTCGTCGAGCTGGCCGAAGAAGATCGCCAGCACGATGACGTAGACGACCACGTTGTGCGCGAAGAACAGCACCTGGCGCCAGACCGTGCGGAACACGTAGATCATCAGCGGGGCCGGCAGGAACCGGATGAGGCCCTCGTTGGCGATGAAGGTCTCGGTCCCCTCCAGCACGCAGGCGCTGATGAAGTACCAGATCATGAAGCCGACGGTCACGTACGGCATGAACGTGCCGATCGGCTGACCGAAGAGCTGGGAGTACAGCCCGCCCAGCGCCGCGGCCGTCACGGCCATGCTGATGGTGATCCACAGCGGGCCGATCGTGGAGCGCCGGTAGCGCTGCTTGATGTCCTGCCAGCCGAGGTGGCCCCACAGCTCACGCTGGGCGATCGCCTGGCGGATGTCCCCGAAGGCGCGCCGCCAGGAGCGGGGGGACGCCCCGTGCAGGTCGCCCCCCGCGGCGTCGTCGTCCGACGGATCGTCGGCGCCGGGACGCGCGAGTGCAGGGACGGCCACGGGCGGTGAGCGTACCCGGGCGGGTCAGAGGTACTGGCCGGTCGTCCCCCCGGAGCCGTTCGCACCGCCGGCGCCCGCGGGCAGGCCGCGGCGCATCTGCTCGAGCTGCATCCGGGCCGCCATCTGCTGGGCGACCAGGGCCGTCTGGATGCCGTGGAAGAGGCCCTCGAGCCAGCCGACCAGCTGCGCCTGGGCGATCCGCAGCTCGCCGTCGGTGGGGGTGTCGTCCCCCTCGAACGGCGCGATGATCCGGGCCAGCTCCTCGCGCAGCTCGGGGGAGAGCGCCGACTCGAGCTCGGCGAGGCTCGACGCGTGGATCTCCTTGAGCCGACGGCGGCTGGCGTCGTCGAGCTCGGTGGCGCGCACCTCCTCGAGGAGCTGCTTGATCATCGTCCCGATCCGCATGACCTTCGCCGGCTCCTCGACCGCCGACGACAGGTCCTCGCGCTCGCCGTCGGTCTCCTCGGCGGGCTCGCCGGAGGGCATGCGCACGGTGCCGACGGGGCGGCCGTCGGCACCGACGATCATCACCTGGTCGCCCTCGGAGGCCCCGGACGGGTCGCTGGGCTGGTCGCTCATGTCCGCCATCCTGGCGGATACCCGGTGCGCCCCGCGCACGCATCGCGGCGCGGCGTGCATCCGGTCCCCGTGACGCCGCACCGTCAGCGGACCGCTCCGGACTGCGCCGGTCGAGCCCTCCGCCGACCAGGACCCTCCGCCGGTCGAGCGCCGGGCGGACCGGGCTCGGCTACCGGACGGAGCCGCCGTACCGTGCCGGAGCATGACGGTGGACGTCGCTCGGGTCCGGGGCCAGGTCCCCGCGCTCGGTGACGGCTGGGTCCACCTCGACGCGCCGGCCGGCATGCAGGTGCCCGAGCAGGTGGCGACGGCGGTGTCCTCGGCGCTGCGCGCGCCGGTGTCCCCGCCCGGCTCGGTCTTCCCGGCCTCGCAGCGCGGCGGCGCGATCGTCGACGCCGCCCGCCGCGCGGTGGCCGACCTCGTGGGCGCCGATCCGAAGGGCGTCGTCCTCGGGTCGTCGGCGGCGTCGCTGCTCGAACGGCTGGCCGACACGCTGTCCTCGCAGTGGTCGCTGGGCGACGAGGTCGTGGTCTCCCGGCTCGACGACCGCGCGAACGTGCTGCCGTGGACGCGGGCCTGCTCGCGGACCGGCACGGCGGTGCGCTGGGCCGAGGTGGACGTCGAGACCTGCGAGCTCCCGAGCTGGCAGTACGACGACCTGCTCGGCGACCGCACCCGCGTCGTCACCGTCACCGCCGCCTGCGGCCACCTCGGCACCCGCACCGAGATCGCCGCGATCGCGCGCAAGGTGCACGCGCTGCCGCCGCCCGCGTCCGGGGTCGAGCCGTTGATGGTCGTCGACGCCTCGGCGGCCGCGCCCTACCTGCCGCTGGACCTGGCGACGATGGGCGCCGACGTCATGGTGCTCTCCGCGGCGGCCTGGGGCGGCCCGTCGGTGGGCGCCCTGGTCTTCCGGCAGCCCGAGCTGCTCGACCGGCTGCC
The DNA here is from genome assembly GCF_021026295.1 of Actinomycetospora soli. Taxonomy (GTDB): domain Bacteria; phylum Actinomycetota; class Actinomycetes; order Mycobacteriales; family Pseudonocardiaceae; genus Actinomycetospora; species Actinomycetospora soli. The sequence goes on along the minus strand of NZ_JAJNDA010000008.1, from coordinate 92,628 downwards.
CGCCGTGTCCTTCGACGCCGCCGCCCGCGGTCCCGAGCGGCTCGAGGTCGGCGACGCCCCGGTCGCGCTGCTGGCGGGCCTCGCCGCGTCGGTGGACCACCTCGCCGAGCTCGACGACCGTGCCCGCGGCTCCCGGCGCGACCGGGTGCTCACCTCGATGTCCTCGCTGCGCGCCCACCACGACGAGCTGACGACCTACCTCGTGCAGGAGCTCCGCCACCTGCCCGGCGTCACCGTGATCGGCGACCCGGCGCGGCGCATCCCCACCGTCGCCTTCGTCGTCGCCGGTCGCACCGCGCAGGAGGTCGCCGAGCGGGTCGCCGACCAGGGTGTCTGCGTCCTGATCGACCCCGGCGACCAGGGGGCGCTCGAGGTCGTCGGCGGCGCCGAGATCGGCGGGGTCGTCAAGATCGGCCTGGCGCACTACACCTCGCGCGCGGACGTGAACGCCCTGCTGGGCGCGCTGGCGCGGATGTGAGCTGCGCTCTCGTGAGCACTAAAGGTCGCTATAGCGACCGTTAGTGCTCACCTGCCGGAGGCACCTCGAGGATGATCTTCCCGACGACGCCGCCGTCGTCCATGAGCCGGTGGGCCCGCGCGGCCTCGGGCATCGGGATGCGCTCGTGGACGATCGGGCGCACCCGGCCCGACTCGACCAGCGGCCACAGGTCCGACCGCACGGCGGCGACGATCGTGCCCTTGCCGTCGGGTCCGTCGGTCGGGCGTCCGCGCAGCGAGGTGGCGGCCACAGACAGCCGGCGGGTCAGCATCTTGGCCAGGTTGATCTCGCCCTTGGCGCCGCCCATGAGACCGATGATCACCATGCGGCCTCCGTTCGCCATCGCGTCCAGGTTGGCGTCGAGGTTGCGGGCGCCGATGTGGTCGAGGACGACGTCGGCCCCGCGCCCGTCGGTGGCCTGCTTGACGAGTTCGACCAGGTCTCCGTGGTAGTCGAGGGCCGCGTCGGCGCCGAGGTCGCGGCAGAGCTGCAGGCGGTCCTCGTGCCCCGCCGTCGCGAGCACCGTCACGCCCAGGGCCTTGCCGACCTGGATCGCGTGCGTGCCGATCCCGCCGCTCCCGCCGTGGACGAGCAGCGTCTGGCCGGAGCGCAGACCCGCCGTCAGGACGAGGTTCGACCAGACCGTGCACGCCACCTCGGGCAGACCGCCCGCGTCGACCAGCGACACCCCGGCCGGGACGGGCAGCAGTTGCGCCGTCGGCACCGCGACCTTCTGCGCGTAGCCGCCGCCGGCGAGCAGGGCGCAGGCCTCGTCGCCGACGTTCCAGCCGCTCACGCCCGGTCCGACCGCGCTCACGCGGCCGGAGCACTCCAGCCCGGGCAGCTGCGACGCCCCGGGCGGTGGCGGGTAGTTGCCCTGCCGCTGCATGACGTCGGCGCGGTTGATCCCCGCCGCCACGACGTCGAGGACCACCTCGCCCGTCCCCGGTTCGGGGTCGGGCTGCTCGGTCCACTCGAGGACCTCGGGGCCGCCGGGCTCACGGATGGAGATGCCGTACACGCCGGCGGACGCTAGTGGTCCGAGCGCGGCGACGCAGAAGGACGAACCGGAAGCGGTTGCCTGCGGATAGGATGCACCGTATGTCCACCCCGGAGGAGCCGCGCTGGCTCGACGCCGAGGAGTGGCGTGCCTGGCGGAACTTCATCGCCGGGCAGGCGCTCCTGCTCGGGCGGCTCGGTCGTGAGCTCTCCGACCAGCACGATCTCGCGTTCGCCGACTACGAGATCCTCGTGCGGCTCTCCGAGAAGGCCGACCACCGCCAGCGGATGACCTCGCTCGCCGAGGAGGTCGTCGCGTCCAAGTCGCGCCTGTCGCACCAGGTGGCGCGGCTCGAGGGACAGGGCCTGGTCCGCCGTGAGGTGTGCGACTCCGACGGCCGCGGTGTCTTCGCCGTCCTCACGCCCGAGGGGTACGCGCGCCTGGAGAAGGCGGCACCCGACCACCTCCGCGGCGTCCGCGAGCACTTCGTCGACCTCCTCGACGAGGACGAGCGCCGCGTCATGGGCGACGTGATGGAGCGGATCGTCGCGAAGCTGCGTCCCTAGCGTCACCTCCGGGTCAGCCGTGGCACACGGCTGACGTCCGACGTCAGGGCGGCGCCACGCCCACCGTCCCGACGGCGGGTCCTGGCGCGCCGTGCCTGCCGGCGTTGCCTACCCTGTCCCGCGGAAGCGTGGCAGAGCGGCCGATTGCATCCGCCTTGAAAGCGGACGTACCGAGAGGTACCGGGGGTTCGAATCCCCCCGCTTCCGCCGCCCGACCGGCCCAGGCACCGGGGCCGCCACGGCCGACCCGCGCGCAGGCACGGGGCGGAGCGTTCTACGCTGAACGGTCGTGACGATCGAGAACACGGGCGTCGCACTGGCTCGACGGGCCGCGGAAGCACTCGAGGCACTCGACCAGCACGGCCCGCACCAGCGCCCGCCCGGCAGCGACCGCTTCGGCTGGACCGTGGACGTGCTCGACGAGCTGGCGCGGGTCGCCGGCCTCGTCGGCCGCGCCGTCGACCACACCTCCGGCGACGCGTGCCCGGAGGTCCGGCGCGCCGCCCAGGACCTGGTGGACGCGATCGTGGCCCACCGCAACACGATGCTGCAGCCCGGGCGCCACGCCGCTGCGGACGTCCGTGCCGCGCACGAGGACCGCACCCGCCGCGACTACGCGCCGCCCGCCGCGCGCACCTGAGGTCGCGACGCCGCGATCCCCCGCAGCGCGAGGTCGATCCCGGCCAGGAACTGCTCGCGGTCGTCGTGGTGGCGCATCTGGTCGCCGATCGTCCGGGTGAACGACCACTCCTCGGCGTCCAGTTCCTCCCACGCCGTGGCCACGGCGTCGAGGAACTCCCCGCGGCTCCCGACCCGCGGCGCAGCCTGTGCGTTCGCCGCGTTCTGCACCGCGGCGCCGAGGATGTACTGGATCAGCACCGTCGTCGTCACGAACCAGTCGGCGCGCGGGACCCCCAGCGCCCGGACCTGACGGCCGACCGCCTCGAGGACGTGCGGGCTCGTCGCCTGCCACGTGCCGGTCGAGAGCTGCGCGGCCATCCACGGGTGCTGGTCGACCGCGTCGAACAGGCCGAGGGCCACGGCCCGGACCCGGTCCTCCGGCGAGCCCGAGGCGGGTTCCTCCGCCAGGGCCCGGGCGACGACGGCGTCGGTGGCCGCCGTGAGCAGCTCGTCCTTGTTCGCCACGTGCCAGTAGATCGCCCCCGGTCCGGTGGCCAGCCGCTCGGCCAGCACGCGGAAGGTCAGCCCGCCGGCGCCGGCCGCGTCGAGGATCCCGACCGCCGTCGACACGATCTGCTCGCGGGAGAGCGACTCGGAACGTCGGGGCACGGACCCATCTTGACACGGCTGGAACGTCGTTCCAAGCTACGTTGGAACGACGTTCCAGAGGAGACGACATGGTCACGATCGTCGGTGCCGGTCTGGGCGGTCTGGTGCTCGCCCGCGTCCTGCACGTGCACGGCATCCCCGCCGTCGTGTACGAGGCGGAGGCCTCGGCCGACGCGCGGGCCCAGGGCGGGATGCTCGACATCCACGCCGAGGACGGCCAGCCGGCCCTCGAGGCGGCCGGGCTCACGGAGGGCTTCCGCGCCCTCGTCCTGGAGGGCCGCGAGGCGATGCGCGTCCTCGACGCCCACGGCACGGTGCTCCTCGAGGAGCCCGACGACGGGTCGGGCGGCCGGCCCGAGGTCCAGCGGGCCGACCTGCGCCGGCTCCTGCTCGACGCGCTGCCCCCGGACACGGTGCGGTGGGGCCACAAGGTGACCGGGGTCCGCCCGCTCGGCGACGGCCGCCACGAGGTGTCCTTCGCCGACGGGACGAGCGTGACCACCGATCTGCTCGTCGGCGCCGACGGCGCCTGGTCGAAGGTCCGGCCGCTGGTCTCGGCCGCCCGGCCGACCTACGTCGGGCACTCGTACGTCGAGACCTGGCTCTACGACGGCGACACCCGCCATCCCGAGGCGGCCGCGGTGGTCGGCGGGGGCGCCCTGATGGCGCTCGCTCCCGGTCAGGGCATCTCGGCGCACCGCGAGAGTGGCGGCACCCTGCACGGCTACGTCGCGCTGACCCGCCCGCTCGCCTGGTTCGACGCCCTGGAGCCGGAGACGATCACCGCCCGGGTCGCCGCCGAGTTCGACGGCTGGGCCCCGGAGCTCACGGCGCTGCTCACCGAGAGCGACGTCCCGCCCGTCGTCCGTCGGCTCCACACCCTGCCCGTCGGGCACCGGTGGGAGCGGGTCCCGGGCGTCACCCTCGTCGGCGACGCCGCCCACCTCGCGCTCCCCAACGGCGACGGCGCCAACCTCGCCATGCAGGACGGGGCCGAGCTCGCCCTCGCCCTCGCCGCGCACCCCGACGACGTCGAGGCCGCCCTCGCGACCTTCGAGCAGGCCATGTTCGCCCGGGACGAGGCCGCGGACGGGGCGCAGCTCCACGAGCTCATGTACGGCGAGGACGCGCCGCACGGCCTGATCCGGTGGTTCGAGGCGATGGCTTCCTGACGACGGGTCGGGCCGGGTCGAGCCGGGTCGGCAGGGCGCCCACGGTCAGGACCCGGACGCCGCCCGCGACCGTGGCGACCTGCTGACGTCAGACGTCAGCGGTGGGCCACGGCTGACGGCCCGGCGCCCGCCACCACTCCCTGTGCGGGCTCGTCATGCCGACGGGGCCCGCACGATGTCGCCCGGCCCGACGGGCGCCGGCGTCGGCCGCGGCGCTCCCTCGAGCACGTCCCGGACCCGCTCCTCCAGCTTCGCCGCGACGGCCCGGTAGAACCGCCGCTGGGTGAAGCGGCCGAAGACGAGGAAGCCGAGCGCGATCACCGGGTTCGGGATCGACGCCCGCGACGACACTCCCGTGATCACGAACTCGACCCGCCCCGTCGTCGTGTTCTTGACGACCTCGTACACCAGCCGGCCGCGCTCGAGGTGCCGCCCGAGGGTCTGGTAGCTCCAGCCCCACACGCGCTCCTCGGCGCCGTCCGCCCGACGGCGGGTCTCGTCGACCACGGTGTCGACCCGCACCCCCATCGGGAAGCGCAGCACCACGAAGCGACCCTCGAGGAGCATGTCGCGCCCCTTCAACGGGACGTCCGCGTGGAAGAGCGCCGACATGATGTGCCGGTCGGCGAACTCGTAGTCGTGGGTGAGCGCGCAGGCGATCTCCCACGGCCCGCCGGGCTCCGGGTCGCCGGGGTCCTCCACCGCGAGCGTGTGCCGGAGCCGGTCGTGGTGCCAGCCCTTGCCGCCCGTCGTGGAGGGGTCGTAGTTGAGTTCGAGGCCCGCGATCTCGGCGAGGTCGGCCGCCGGATCGGACACCGGGCTCAGCCGCATCGTCCGCATCGCGCTCCTCATACCCGTTTTTCCCGACGCCAGGTCGTCCCCGGCCCGGCGATCGCGTCACGCCGTCCGTTCGGCGGTCCACCGGGGAGCACACACGCACCTCTCAGCGACCGCTCAGGAGCCGTCCGTAACTTCCGGCGGCGATGACGCTCCTCGAGGAACGCCCCGTCCGGGTCTGCAGCGCCGAGCCCACCGGCCGGCTGCTGCAGCCCGCCGCGTCGGGCGAACGCCGCCTGTCGTGGGACGTGATCCGGGTCCTCGCCGTCCTCTCGGTGGTCGTCCAGCACGCCACCTACACCGCGCAGGGCGTGATGCCGTGGCTCGCGCCGCCGCCGTTCACCTGGAGCGTCGAGGCCGGGGCGAACACGCTGATGGTCGTCTCCGCGTTCTTCATCTGCGTCACGATCGCGAAGCGCCGGCCCGGTCGCTGGTGGACGCAGCGGCTCTCCCGGCTGCTGCCCGCCTACCTCGTCGCCGTGCTCGTCACCTACGGCGCGACGCTGCTCGCCGCCGACTACGGGTACTGGCGCCCCGGCGTGCGCGACCTCGTCGGGAACCTGCTGCTGGTGCAGGGCTTCGACCCGGCCGTGACGTACATGGACCACTCCTACTGGACCCTGCCGCTCCAGCTCGGGGTGTTCTCGCTGGTGGCGCTGACGGTCGGGCTGCTCGGCCGGGACCTGTGGCGCCGCCCGGGCGTCCTGCCGCTGCTCGCGTGGTTCGGCGTCATCGCGCCCGTGCTGCTCGCCACGTACGCGACCGGGTGGCTGAAGTTCCTCTCCGACGGCTTCGTCATGTGGCGCTGGCAGCTGTTCGCCATCGGGCTCGCGATGTGGCTGGCCAGCACGCGGCGCATCTCGCTGACCCACCTCGCCGCGCTCACCGCGGCCGGCGTGCTCGCCGAGGCGGTCATCACGCCCGACACCGACTCCGCGATCGTCCTCGCCGCGGCGTGCCTGCTCATCGCGGCCGCGACCCTCGGCCCGGACTGGGACTTCCTGCGGATCGGCCCGCTGCCGCGCCTCATCGGCTGGGCGGCGGGCGTCTCCTACGGCGTCTACCTGATGAACCAGCAGATCGGCTACTTCTTCGCCTGGCTCGCGCAGGACTACGCGGGGATCACCGGGTGGGGCCGGCTGATCGGCGTGCTCGTGCTGGCCTTCACCCTCGGCTGGCTGCTCACGCGGTTCGTGGAGCGCCCCGCCTTCCGGGCGCTCACCGCCCGGCGTCAGGCGAAGGACCGCGCGGCGTCGAGCAGCAGCTCGTTCTCCTCCGGTGCGCCCGCGGAGACGCGCACGCCGTCGGGGTGAAACGCCCGCACGACCACCTTGTGGTCGAGGGCGTGCTCGGCGAACGCCTGCGTGCGCTCCCCGAGCGGCAGCCAGCAGAAGTTGGCGTGGGTCTCGGGCACCTCGTAGCCGGCCGCGCGCAGCTCGTCGGCCATCCGGCGGGCCTCGGCGGCGGCCGCCCGCGCGTCGGCGAGCAGGTCGTCGAGGACGTCGAGAGCCGCGATCGCCGCCGCCTGGGCGGGGGCGGAGACGGAGAACGGCACGGAGACGCTGCGCAGCGCGCTCGCGAGGTCGGGCGGCGCGACCGCGTAGCCGACGCGCAGGCCGGCGAGCCGGTGCGCCTTGGAGAACGTGCGCAGGACCGCGACGTGGGAGTGCGCGTCGAGCAGCGTCAGCCCGTCGGGGACGTCGTCGTCGGCCACGAACTCGCGGTAGGCCTCGTCGAGCACCACCAGCACGTGCTCCGGGACCCGGGCCATGAAGTCGACGAGTTCCCGACGACGGACCGCGGTGCCGGTGGGGTTGTTCGGGTTGCAGACGAACACGATGCGCGTGCGGTCGGTGATCGCCGCGAGCATCGCCTCGAGGTCGTGCTCGTGCCCGGCGGTGTTGGGCACCGGCACCGGGGTGGCGTGGCCGATCACCGAGACGATCGGGTAGGCCTCGAAGGAGCGCCACGGGAAGACGACCTCGTCGCCGGGCGAGCAGACCGCGGCCACCAGCTGCCCGCACAGGGCGACCGACCCGCAGCCCACCGCGATGCGCCCGGGGTCGACGCCGAGGTGGTCGGCGAGGCGCTGCGTCAGGGTGGTGACGGTGATGTCCGGGTAGCGGTTCCCGGCGGCCACCGCCTGCGCGACGGCCTCCTGCACGCGGTGGTGCGGGGGCAGCGCGACCTCGTTGCTGGCCAGCTTGACGGCCCCGGGCACGGTCCGGCCGGCGACGTAGGCGGGCAGCGACGAGAGGTCGGGGCGCAGCGGTGTCACACCACCACCGTAGTGCGGCGACGCGCCGGTGGAACCGGTTGCGCTCATCGGGTCAGACCACGCGGCACCCGGGGGTCGGGACATGGAAGGCTGCTCCCATGACGACCCGCACCGAGACGATCCCGCTCGTCGACGACACCGAGCTCGCGGTGACCGTCGGTGAGCCGGACGGCGCCCCGATCCGTGGCGGGATCGTGGTGCTGCACTCCTCGCGGGGTGTCACGGAGCGCACCGAGCGCATCGTGGCCGGGCTCGCCGACGAGGGCTGGCTGGCCGTCGCCCCCCACCTGTTCCACCGCACCGGGTCCGCCGACGAGGTCTCGGGCGCCTCGGTGCTGGCCGACTCCGACGCCTCGTTCGGGTGGTTGGCCGACCACGGCGTCTCCGCCGACCGCATGGGTGTCCTGGGCTTCGACCTCGGGGCCACCGCGGCTCTGGTCGTCGCCTCGCAGCGCTCGCTCGGCGCGGCCGTGACCGTCGCCGCCGCCGGGGTACAGCGGCCCCTCGCGGACGGCCTGCCCCCGCTGCTCGACGTCGTCGGCGAGCTGACGTGTCCCTGGTTGGGGCTCTACGGCGAGACCGGCGACCCGGTCGACCCCGAGGACGTCGACCGGCTGCGCGAGGCCGCGCACGCCTCCGGTGCCGTGGTCGACGTGATCGTCTACCCGGACACCGAGCACCGCTTCGACGACGCGGACTCGCCGGTGGTGCCGGACGGTCTCGCGGCCGGCGAGGGCGAGGAGGGGACCCGGAGCGAGGCGCGGCACCGCGTGCTGAACTGGTTCGACGCGCACCTGCGGTGAGGGGGTGCGCTCCGCGCAGGTGAGCACTGACGGTCGCTGTGGCGACCGTGAGTGCTCACGAGACCGGAGGTCACAGGTGACAGGCACTCGGGTCGCGGACGCCGAGGAGGGCGCCGAGGACGAGGCCCGCCGGGAACGGCGGCGCCGGGCCCGGATCGCGCGGGTCGTGGTCTGGTCGGCCCGCATCGTGGGCCTGCTCTCCATCATCTCGATCTTCGCCCCGGCCGCCCGACGACGGCTGGAGCCGGCCGCGTGGTTCGGGCTCCCCGTCGAGGCCACGCTCGTGGGCACCGTCGTCCTCGCGACGGCCGGGGTGGGCCTGATGCTGCTGGCCACCGGGCTGCGGCGGCGCAAGCGCCGGGCGTGGCAGCTCGCCGTCCTGCTGTGTCTGGTGATCATCGCGTCGCACGCGCTGGGGCGGCACCCGATCCCGCCGTTGGTCGTGGCCGTGATCCTGCTCGTCGGGCTGCTGTGGACCCGCCGCGAGTTCGACGCCCTGCCCGACCCGGTCGGCCGCTTCGTCGCCGTGCGCGTGGTGCTGCAGCTGCTGGTCGCCGGGTTCGTGATCGTCAGCGCGATGCTGCTGTTCGTGCGGCCCTCGTTCCTGGTGGGACGGCCGTCGGCGGGGGACAGGCTGCTGCACGCGCTGCTCTCGCTGATCGGCGTCGAGGGCCCGGTCGAGTTCCGGTTCGTCTGGTACGACGACCTGACCTCGGCGGTCGGCCTCACGTTCGGCGTCGGCGCCCTCGTGCTCGGCGGCTACTTCCTGCTGCGCTCGGCCGAGCCACGTCCGCAGCTGTCGGCCGAGGAGCAGGCCGGGATCCGCGGCCTGCTCGAGAAGCACGGCAAGGCGGACTCGCTCGGCTACTTCGCGCTGCGCCGGGACAAGGCGGTGGTGTTCTCCGAGACCGGCAAGGCCGCGGTCGCGTACCGTGTGGTGGCGGGCGTGGCACTCGCCTCCGGCGACCCGCTGGGCGACGTCGAGGCTTGGCCGGGCGCGATCGAGGAGTTCGTCGGCGTGTGCCGGCGGCACGGCTGGGTGCCCGCGGTGCTGGGCTGCTCGGAGACCGGCGCCCGCGTGTGGTCCCGGGAGGCCGGGCTGGACGCGCTGGAGCTCGGCGACGAGGCCGTGGTCGACGTCGCGACCTTCTCCCTGCAGGGCCGCGCCATGCGCACCGTCCGGCAGGCGGTCTCACGGATCAAGCGCGCCGGGTACGAGACGACCGTGCGGCGTCTGCGCGACGTCCCCGCCGCGGAGCTCACCGAGCTCGCGGCGTGCGTGGAGCGCTGGCGCGGCGGGCCGGACGAGCGCGGCTTCTCGATGGCGCTCTCCCGGGTGGGCGACGCCGAGGCCGACCCGGAGGCGGTCGTCGTCGTCGCCACCGCCGAGGGCGCGCCGCGCGGCCTGCTGCAGTTCGTGCCGTGGGGGACGGAGGGGCTGTCGCTGGACCTCATGATCCGCGACCCCGCCGTCACCGAGAACGGGCTCAACGAGCTGCTGATCACCGACCTGCTCGCCGCGTGCCGCGGCCTCGGGGTGGACCGGGTGTCGCTGAACTTCGCGGTGTTCCGCTCGGCCCTGGAGCGCGGCGAGCGGATCGGGGCGGGTCCGGTGGCGCGGCTCTGGGCCCGCCTCCTGCGGATCGCCTCGCGCTGGTGGCAGATCGAGACGCTCTACCGCTTCAACGCCCGCTTCGGCCCGACCTGGGTGCCGCGCTTCCTCGTGTTCGACGCGGTGCGCGACCTGCCGCGCATCGCCGTCGCCGCCTTCGAGGCGGAGGGCTACGGCGGCCGCCCGCCGGCGCTGCTGCGGGTGCTCAGGAGGTGACTTCGTCCCGTGAGTAGTTGTGACGGGTATAGCCGTCACAAGTACTCACGAGCCTCGGCACCTGGAACCGATTCGGGCCCGGATCCCTCCAAGCTGATGTGGAGGATCCCGAGGAGTGGCAGCGGACGCTGCGCGATCAGCTGAACATCGCGACCCGGGCCCAGGCCCTGGAGCAGGGTCTGACCGACCATGTGATCAGCGCCAACATCGCGGCCCACCGGTGGCTGCCGCTGTTCCGCGGGGTCTTCGCGGTGGTGACCGGCGAGCCGACGGCGGCGATGTGGCGCATGGCGGCGCTGTTGTTCGTCCGGGGCGAGGCCGTGCTCAGTCACGCCTCGGCCGCCGCGGTCCACGGCCTGCCCGGCGGCCGCGAGGAGGGGCCCGTCCACCTGACGGTGCCGTACCGATCCTCCGCACGAGGCTGCACGGGGATCGTCGTCCACCGGAGCCGGGCCTTCGCGCACATCCGGGACCGGAACGTCCTGCCACCGGTGACGACCAAGGTGGCCACCCTGATCGACCTCGCAGTGGACGCCGACGGTCCTCGTGAGGCCATGCAGGTCCTGACGGCGGGTGCGACCCGCGCACGCCTCGGCGGCTGGACGATCGTCGAGGCGTTGGAGAACCGTCCACCCCGTCGGTACGAGAAGGCCCTGATGGCCGCGGCCCGCCGGCTCGCGGAGGGCGTCGAGTCACCGCTCGAGGCGGACTTCGCGACCGACGTGCTCGAACCCCACGGCTTCCCGTCAGGGACGCGACAGGTCGCGCGCGTGGTCGAGGGACGGCGGAGGATCGAGGACCACGAGTGGGAACTGCCGCTGGGCGTCCTGACCGTCCGCCTCGACGGCTGGCGGTACCACGCCAACCGCCGCACTGCCCACGCCGACCGTCAGCGGGACAACGCGGCGGAGCTCGAGGGCCGCGCACGTCTCACCTTCGGGAGCGAGGAGGTCCGCGACCCGTGTCGCACGGCCGCGATGCTCGCGAGGCGGATGACGCAGCTCGGGTGGACGGGCGAGATGCGCCGGTGCCCGAGGTGCCCGTGAGTACTTGTGACGGGTATGACCGTCGGAAGTACTCACGGGGCGAAGCCACCTAAGGACGCACCAGCACCTTGAGGGCCTCGCGGTCGTTCATCGCGCGGTAGCCCTCGGGGGTCTCGTCGAGCGGGATCGTCCGGTCGAAGACCTTGCCGGGCTCGATCTTCCCGTCCATCACGTCGGGCAGGAGCTCGTGCATGTTGGCCTGGGTCGGCGCGATGCCGCCGGCGATCGTGATGTTGGCGCCGAACTTCCGGGCGGCGTTGGGGATCGTGCCGCTCTGCGGGACGCCGACGATGCCGACGAAGCCGCCCGGCTTCGCCACGTTGATCGCGGTCGAGAGCGACTGGTCGTACCCGACCGCCTCGATGACCGAGTGCGCGCCGTCGGTCCCGAGGACGTCGCGGACCTTCTGCTCGCCCTCCTCGCCGCGCTCGGCGACGACGTCGGTGGCGCCGAACTCGCGGCCCAGGTCGGTGCGGTCCCGGTGGTGACCCATCAGGACGATCCGCTCGGCGCCGAGGCGCTTCGCGGCCAGCACGGCGAGCAGTCCCACCGCGCCGTCGCCCACCACGACGACGTCCTTGCCCGGCTCGACCCGCGCCGACACGGCGGCGTGGTGGCCGGTGCCGAACACGTCGGAGAGCGTGAGCAGGCTCGGCATCAGGTCGGACTCGACCGGCACGTCGAGCTTCATCAGCGAGTGGTCGGCGAACGGCACACGCGCCGCCTCGCCCTGCCCGCCGTCGGTCTCGGCGCCCCAGGCGCTGCCGTTCGGGCAGGCGGTCGTCAGGCCGGCCCGGCAGTACTCGCAGGTGCCGTCGGCGTAGAAGAAGGGGGCGACGACCACGTCGCCCTGCTGGAGACGGCCGATGTCCGAGCCGACCTCCTCCACGACCCCGATGAACTCGTGGCCGATCCGGCCACCCTCCTGCGTCGCCTCGCGGTTCTTGTACGGCCAGAGGTCGGACCCGCAGATGCAGGAGTGCGTGATCCGGACGATCGCGTCCGTCGGGTTCTCCAGCTTCGGGTCGGGGACCTCCTCGACCCGGATGTCGCCTGCTCCGTAGATGAGCGTCGCCTTCATGCGCCCGGGCTACCCGTGCGCCCGTCACGCATGCGGCGCGGCGGATGTGTCACAGCCCTCACCTGCGACGTTCCCCGTCCCGACGGCGGGTGCGGTCGTCGGCGGGTGGCCGCGCGGACGGGGTGGGGGTGCCCGTCAAGGGCCTCGCGGGCGACGTGTAATGTCTTCTCCCGGTGGGCCCCAGGGCTCCGGGAGGCTTCGCCTAGTCTGGTCTATGGCGCCGCACTGCTAATGCGGTTTGGGGTAACCCCCCATCCCGGGTTCAAATCCCGGAGCCTCCGCTGCGGCGTTCGGAGTAGTCTGTCGCCGTACAACTCAAGAACCTGCGCCCGTAGCTCAACGGATAGAGCATCTGACTACGGATCAGAAGGTTAGGGGTTCGAATCCCTTCGGGCGCGCATCACGAGGGCCCGTCACCGGCTGGTGGCGGGCCCTTCGTCGTCTCAGGCCGCGATCGTGCGTTCGATCTCGTCGCGGTGGAAGTCGGCCGGCATGACGAGTCCACCGGTCTCGTGGTCCCGGTGCGCGATCCGGGAGCCGCACCAGCCGCAGCCACCGGCGGCGTCGACCACCGCGCGGCTCTCCACCTCGGCCCGCCGGTCGACGGCCGTGCGCTGCTGGACCTGGTCGTAGACCCACCAGATCCCGAACGGCACGGCCAGGATCGCGGCGGTGATCAGTGCCCATTTGAGGATGAGGAGCGCCAGGCCGATCAGGAGCACGACCCCGATCACGGTGCCCACGCCGGAGGAGTTCGAGCGTCGCGAGGCCATCGTCAGCACCACCACTTCTTCGCGCAGTAGCCGCCGGTGAGGGCACCGTCGGGCAGGCCGTCGTCGCCGCGGCGGGGCAGCGGGACGTACACGTGGTCGTCGTCCTCGGAGGACGAGGACGACGACGAGCTCGGCGGCGCGGCGCAGGTCCGGCCGTTCGGGTCGGCGGAGCGCAGTTCGTCCAGGTAGGAGGCGTCGGCCCGGCTCGCGTCGTCGACCTCGGTGTGGTCGTAGGTGACGGCGAGCGTGCCGTAGTCGCCGGCGCTCGTGTCGACGTAGCGCAGCAGCCGCCCGTTGCGGTCCTCGTCGACGCCGGGCTCGGTCCGGAGCGTGACCTGCTGCCCCTCGAGGAACGTCTCGGCGGTCGACGTGGCCTGGCGTCCGCCGTAGGTCGACGGGTCGCAGGCGTCGATCCCGAGGATGCGGATGCGCTGCCCGCCCGCGACGAAGGACTCGCCATCGACGACGTCGGTGACCGTCACGGTGTCGCCCGCGGGCACCTCGACCGGTGCCGCGACCGGTGCCTGGACGGGAGCCGCCGCCGCGGGCGCCACGTACGTGGGCGCGGCGGGCGCGCTGACCGCGGCCGGAGCCGCCGTCGTCGTGTCCGACCCGTTCGACAGGTCCCCGATCGCGACGAGGCAGAAGACCCCTGCCGCGATCCCGGACCAGACCTTGTATGCCGTGCGCACCCTCGTCGTCCCCCCGACCGTCCCCGTGTGTCGAGGCTGGTGTCGCGAGATCCGGTCGGCGCGTTACGTGGCGGGCAGCAGGGCCTTCGAGCTGCGGCGGAAGGCCCAGACGACGACGAGCGCGGCGAGCACGGTCAGCGGGGTCCCCATCACGACGCGGGCGACGCCGAGCCCACCGGTCGCCTCGGCGACGTAGAGCCACTGCTGCACCACGAAGCGGGCGCCGAACACGACCGCGGCGGCGAGGGTGGCGAGATCGTGGGCGCGGAGCACCCGCCGGTCGGCGCGCCACGGGTGCGTGCCGCCGTGCACCGCGTTCCAGACGATGCCGGTGATCGGACGGCGGGCCAGCAGCGAGGCCGCGGTGACGACGAACCCGGCGAGCGCGGCCCAGATGCCGATGACGAAGAAGTCCCGCGCGGACCCGGTGACGGCCACGATCGCGGCCGCGACCGCCACGCCGAGCAGGCTCCCGACCGCCGACGCGACCTTCTCGCCGCGGACGAGCCGGAACACGGTCAGGGCCAGGCCGGTCGCCAGCGACACCGCGAGGGTGACCGGCAGGGAGAGGAACGCGTTCGCCGTCACGAACACGACCACCGGGATCGTCGAGTACACGAAGCCCGCCGGTCCGCCCATCTGGTCGAGGACCGTGGGAGCGGCGGGTCGCGTCGGGGGATCGGTCTGCTGCTGCTCGGTCATGGCCACGAGGGAAGTCCGTGCCGCTGCGGCACACTCAAGCCTCACGTGACGCGGACCACGGACGCGCCCGTCACGCCGGGACCGGCGAGGCCTCCCGGTCCGGGGCGAGGCGGCGGAGCGCGAAGCCCGCGGCGAGGGCGAGCGGGAACATCAGCACGCCGTAGACCGCGGCGGGCACGGCCAGCCGCTCGACGCCGAGCACACCCACCGCGACGGCGATCGCCAGCGTGCTGTTGTGGATGCCGACCTCGAACGACGAGGCCACGGCCTGCGGGTGGCCGACGCGCAGCAGGCGCGGCAGCAGGTAGCCGAGCGCGAGGCTGATCACGCCGAGGAGCACGACGGCGAGCCCGACCTCGGCGATCACGCCGGGCAGGGCCTCCCGCTCGGAGAGCAGGGCGCCGATGATCACGCCCGCGAGGACCAGGGCGGACAGGATGCGGACGGGGCGGTCCGCCCGGTCGGCGAACCCGGGGGCGGCACGCCGGACGAGCATGCCGAGCACGACCGGCACCAGGACCACGGCGAACACCTGCAGCGCCTTGCCGCCCTGCAGCCCGACCGCCCCGTCCAGACCGAAGAAGGCGAGCGACAGACCCAGGACCACCGGCAGCGTCACCACGGCGAGCACCGAGTTGACCGCGGTCAGCGTGATGTTGAGGGCCACGTCGCCGCGGAAGAGGTGGCTGAACAGGTTCGCGGTGGTGCCGCCCGGGGAGGCGGCGAGCAGCATCATCCCGGCCGCGAGCACCGGGTCGAGCCCGAGCGCGAGGACCAGCCCGAAGCAGATCGCCGGCAGCACGACGAGCTGGGTGCCGAGCGCGGCGGCGACCGGGAGGGGGCGCTGCGCGACGCGGCGGAAGTCGGCGGGGGTCAGCGACAGCCCGAGACCGAGCATGACGACGGCGAGCGCGACCGGGAGCCCGACGGCGACGAACACGGAATCCATGGGAGCCCCCTCGGTGGACGAGGTCCCATGGTCGCGCTCCCGGCGAACCGGACACAACGGTCGTTCCGGGTGCGAGCGCCGGCTACGGGAGCGCCCGGCCTCCCAGGTGCTCGGCGAGGAACCGCTCGGTGGCCCGGAACATGTCGATCAGGTTCTCGGTCTGCGCGAACATGTGCCCCTCGTCGGCGTAGACGCGGTAGTCCACCTCCACGCCCCGGGCCCGCAGCGACGCGACGATCGTGTCCGACTCCGCCTGCGGCACCCGCACGTCGTTGGCGCCCTGGAAGACCATCAACGGGGTGACGATCCGGTCGGCGTGGGTGATCGGCGAGCGCTCGATCATGTCCGCGTGGGCGGCGGGGTCGTCGGGGTCGCCGACGTAGGCGTACCAGTTGTTGCGCAGCCCGGGCCGGATCGCCTCGGGCAGCGCCTGCATGAACGTCGCGAGGTTCGAGATGCCGACGTAGTCGACCGCGGCGGCGAACACCGACGGGTCGCGGGTCACCGCGGTCAGCGTCGCGTAGCCGCCGTAGGACCCGCCGAAGATGCCCACGCGCGCCGGGTCGGCGTGACCCCGGGCGACGGCCCAGTCCACGGCGTCGAGCAGGTCGTCCTGCATGGCGCCGGCCAGCTCGCCGATCCCGGCCTGCATGTGCTCGCGACCGAAGCCGGTCGAGCCGCGGAAGTTCACCTGCAGCACGGCGTAGCCGCGGTCGGCGAAGAGCTGGGCGACGGGGTCGTTGCCCCACGCGTCGCGCGTCCACGGACCGCCGTGCGGCACGAGCACCATCGGCCCCGGTCCGTCCGTCCCCGGCGGCAGCGTCAGGTACGACGGCAGGTCGCGCCCGTCGCGGGCGCGGACGGTCACGGGCGTCGTGGGCGCCAGCGCCGACGGGTCGAGGTGCGGGTGGGAGCGGAAGAGCAGGCGGGCGTCGCCGGTCGCGTGGTCGTACAGCCACGTCGCGCCCCACACGCGGTCGTGGGTGAACGTCACGAGCCACCGCCGGCCCGCGGCGTCGGTCGACAGCGCCCCCAGGTCGCCGTCCGACAACGCCTCGAGCCGCTCGAGCACCTCCTCGAACGCGTCGTCGACCGGCACGATCACCTGGCGCGCGCGGGAGTACCGCACGGCGAGCAGTTCGCCGGCCCGGTCGCGGATCAGGGGCGACGGGATCGTCGGGAAGACCTGGCCGCGGGTGTCCAGGTCGTACGAGGCGTGACCCGCGACCTCGGTCTCGACCGCGGTGCGCAGGTCGAGGTGCACGAGGCGCAGGCGGTCGGTGTGGCCGTGCCGGCCGATCCAGAGGCCGGTGCCGTCGGGCGTGAGCTGCACCGGGAAGGGGCCGGTGGGGTGGTCGGCGCCGTCGAACGCGGCCACGACCCGCTCGGTCCCGTCGGGGCTGCGGTGGTTGACCGTCCAGTGGCCCTCGCCGTCCTGGCCGATCCCGTAGAGGTCGCCGTCGGGGCCGACCATCGTGCCCCCGACCTCCCCGTCGCCGTCGGCGAGGACCGTCAGCTCCCCGGTGGCGACGTCGATCTCGCACGTGTCGACGCGCTCCGGGCGCCGGTGGTTCATCGCGACCACCAGCCGTCCGGGGCGCCCCACGGCCACGTCGTGGCCGAACACCCGCGCGCCGGGGAACGGCGTCAGGTCGACGATCGGCGCCTCCGGGTCGGACAGGTCGACGCGGTGGACGTGGAAGTGCTCGTCGCCGCCGGTGTCCTGGGCGTAGACGATCCACCGGTCGTCGATCCACCGGTACTGGTGGATGCTGCGGGTCTCGTCGGCGGTGACGCAGCGGGCGGCGTCGAGGTCGTCGACCGGGGCGACCCACACGTTGAGCCGCTCCTTCCACGGGGCGAGGAAGGCGATGCGTTCGCCGTCGGGCGCGAGCGTCGCGCCGGCGCGCTCGGGCGGGGAGACGAGGTCCTCGACGGGGATCAGCGGCGTCATGCGACCAGCTGACACCGTGCCGTCGCGGCACGGTCAAGGGCAGACTGGGTCGCGTGGGCTGGAGCACCCGGGAACTCGCCGAGCTCGCCGGCACCAGCCTGCGGTCGGTGCGGCACTACCACGACGTCGGGCTGCTGCCCGAGCCCGAACGCCGCAGCAACGGCTACAAGCAGTACGGCGTCGCGCATCTCGTGCGGCTGCTGCGGATCAAGCGGCTGGCCGACCTCGGCTTCTCGCTGCCGCAGATCGCCGACCTCGGCGACGGCGACGAGCACCCGGCCGAGGCCCTGCGCGCGCTCGACGAGGACCTCGCCGCGCAGGTCGACCGGCTGCAGGGGCTGCGCGCCGAGCTGGCCGAGATCCTCGAGCACGAGCTGCCCACCGACCTGCCCGGCGACCTCGCGGCCGTGACGACGGGGACGCTGTCGCCGAAGGACCGGAACCTCGTCACCGTCATGGGGCGGACGCTCGGGGCCGAGGGGCGGCAGGTGTACGCCGACCTCGTGCGGGGCCAGGACTCCGACCCGGCCCTGACCGAGGAGTTCGAGGCCCTCGACACCGACGCCGACGAGGCCACCCGCGACCGGCTCGCCGACCGCTTCGCCGACGAGGTCCTCGCCCGCGCCACCGCCGACCCGCGCATCACGACGTTCGGGCTCGACGCCCCCGGCGGCCTCCCGCAGTACCTGCGCACCGTCCGGCGGGCGATGGAGGATCTCTACAACCCGGCCCAGCTCGACGTCATGAACCGGATGGTCCGACGGTTCCGGGAGCGCTGGGACCCGGAGGCCCTGGCCGAGCGACCCGACGTCGGGAAACATCCCGGGACGTGACCGACGAGAAGCACCTGATCCGCTACTCGGGCCGCGGCGCGTTCGCCCCGGACGTCATCGCCCGCGCGGCGGGCAGTTCGGTGTTCACCGAGGACGGCCGGGAGCTGCTCGACTTCACCTCCGGGCAGATGAGCGCGATCCTCGGCCACTCCCACCCCGAGATCGTCGCGACCGTGCAGCGGCAGGTCGCGCACCTCGACCACCTGCACTCGGGCATGCTCAGCCGCCCGGTCCTCGACCTCGCCCAGCGGCTGGTCGCCACCCTCCCCGCGCCGCTGGAGAAGGCCGTCCTCCTGACGACGGGTGCGGAGGCCAACGAGGCCGCCGTCCGGATGGCGAAGCTGGTCACCGGGGGCCACGAGGTCGTGTCCTTCGCACGGTCGTGGCACGGCATGACCCAGGCCGCCGCGAACGCCACCTACAGCGCCGGACGCAAGGGTTACGGCCCGACGGCGCCGGGGAACTTCGCGCTGCCGGTGCCCGACCGGTTCCGACCCTCGATCGTCGGTCCCGACGGCGAGCTCGACTGGCGCCGGCAGCTCGACCTCGGCTTCGAGATGATCGACGCCCAGTCGGTCGGCGCGCTCGCCGCGTGCCTGGTGGAGCCGATCCTGTCCTCCGGCGGCGTGGTCGACCTCCCGCCCGGTTACCTCGCGGCGCTGCAGGAGAAGTGCTGCGAGCGCGGGATGCTCCTGATCGTCGACGAGGCCCAGACCGGGCTCTGCCGCACCGGGGACTGGTACGCCTTCTCCCGGGACGGGGTGGTGCCGGACATCCTCACGCTGTCGAAGACCCTCGGTGCCGGACTGCCGCTCGCCGCGGTGCTGACCGGCGCGGAGATCGAGGAGCGCGCCCACGAGCGCGGCTTCCTGTTCTTCACCACGCACGTGAACGACCCGCTGCCGGCGGCGGTCGGGCTGACCGTGCTCGACGTCCTGGAGCGCGACGGCCTCGACCGGCGCGCGGCCGAGCTGGGGCAGCGGCTGCAGGCGGGACTGCGGGCGCTGCCGCACGAGGTGGTCGCCGACGTCCGCGGGCGGGGCCTGCTGGTGGGGCTGGAGCTGGGCGGCGGGGACGCCGACCGGCTGGGCGCCGCGGTGACGGCGCGGTGCGCCGAGCTCGGGCTGCACGTGAACATCGTGCAGCTGCCCGGCATGGGCGGGACGTTCCGCATCGCGCCGCCGCTGACCGCCACGGAGGAGGAGATCGACCGGGGCGTGTCGATCATCGACGCGGCGCTGGGCTCCGTCGGCTGATCGCGTGGTCCCTCAGCGCGGTCCCGCGGGTTCCGGCGCAGCGCTGCGGGACCACTCGACGGCGGGCCGCCCGGGCGGGGCGAACACGTGCGCGAGCCGCTCGCGCCAGGTCGACGCCGCCCGGACGTCGCGCCAGATCGCGGCGAACTCGTGGTACTGCAGGCCGGCGACGTTCAGCGTGGGCGGCGGGGTGGTCAGTCCGTAGCGGGGACGCTGCCGCTCCTCGGCGTAGGTGCCGAACAGCCGGTCCCAGACGATGAGGACGCCGCCGTAGTTGCGGTCGAGGTACTCCGGGTCGCTCGCGTGGTGCACGCGGTGGTGCGACGGCGTGTTGAACACGAACTCGATCGGCGCCGGCAGCCGCCCGATCCGCTCGGTGTGCACGAAGAACTGGTAGACGAGGGTGATCGAGAACGCCGTGAAGATCATCCACGGCGGCACCCCGAGCAGCGGGAGCGGCACCCAGAACAGCATCTCGAACCACGGGTTCCACTTCTGGCGTGCCGCGGTGGAGAAGTTGAAGTACTCGCTGTTGTGGTGGGCCTGGTGGGCGGCCCACACGAGCCGCACCCGGTGCGCCGTGCGGTGGTAGCAGTACCAGAGCAGGTCCACGCCGAGCAGCACGCCGACCCACGTCCACGGACTCGACGGGTCGAGGCGCAGCGGCGTGAGCTCGTACAGCACGGCGTAGCCGAGGAGCGCCACGCCGCGGGCGACCGCGTTGAACAGCAGCGCGACCATGCCGCTGACCACGCTGGTGATCGTGTCGCGGCGCTCGTAGCCGCGGAGGTCGTCGTCGGCGAACACGGCGAACGAGACCGCCTCGAGCACGACGAAGAGGATGAAGAACGGCACCGCGAGGGTCAGGGGATCCCGGAGGACCGACATGGGGGCATTGTGCCGAACCAGGTAGTTCCCCGGAGTCCGGGCCGGATCGGGGGACGCCAGGATGCCGGGCATGGCTCTCGTCCCGGTCGACCTGCCCGCCCCGACGACCATGCGCGGCCGCTGGGCCGCCTTCGCCGCGATCCTCGGCGCCCGCGGCTGGGGGAGCGGCGCCTTCGCCGAACCCGGCCGCTGGCACTACGACGACGGCGGGGGCAACTGGGCCGACCTGCACCTCGTCGGTGACGGGCGCGCCGTGCTCGTCGGCAACGACCACGAGTACTCCGACACCTACTTCCGCGAGGCGGCGACGTACTTCCAGGAGGAGGAGACCGACCTGCTCGCGGGGGCGCCGGACTGGTGGGAGGCGCCCGCGGTCGACGGCATGGCCCGCCAGCAGTGGGTCGGCTTCGTCTACGGCTACGACGGCGAGCGCTGGTGGAGGGCGCCCTACGACCTCTCCGACGGGTTCTCCTCGCTGCACCCGGTGTTCGTCGACGACGAGCGGTGCGCGGAGATGGTCGTCGAGTTCGTGGAGAACGAGGTCCCGGACCCGGTGCGGCCGGACGCGGTCGCCGCGCTGATCGCGGCGGGCGCGGACCTGACGCGCGAGCAGCTGCGCGCGGTCGCCGACGTCCCGGACTGGGACCTCGACGCCGGCGTCGCGGCGGCGCGCGCGTTCCGGGGCTGAGCGGTTCAGCGCGCCGTCGTCAGCCCGTCCAGGACGAAGCCCGCGAGCCGGTCGGCACGGAGCGGCCAGGTCTCGTCGTCGGGCAGGGTCCACAGGCCCGCGAGCAGGGCGAGCACGTCGGCGGGGTCGCGGTCGTCGCGCAGCGTCCCGTCGGCCCGGCCCCGGGCCAGGATGCGGTCGAGGGCGTCGAGCATGACCCCGCGGGCCGGTGGGTGGTCCGCGCCGGGGGCGTGCAGCAGGTCGCCGAGGGCTCGCTTCGTCCGCGCGAACTCGACGAAGCGCAGGAGCCAGCGGGCGAGCGCGACCGCCCCGGACCCGTCGTCGGGAACCTCGCCGAGCTCCTCGATCTCGCGCGCGTACGTGGCCGCGACGAGGGCCTCGCGGTGCGGGAAGTGCCGGTAGAGCGTCGCGATGCTCACGCCCGCGTCGCGGGCGACCTTCTCCAGCGCGACGTCCGGGCCGTCGGACGCGAAGCGGCGGGCCGCGCTCGCGAGGAGGGCGGCCCGGTTCGCGCGGGCGTCGGCACGGGGCACGTCGACAAGCGTAGTGCTCCTACGTTTCGGTGGTACGGTCGAGCCGTATCCGTAGGCGCCCTACGTTTCAGGGGAGCACGACCATGACCATCCAGACCCCCTTCGGTGAGTTCTCGACCGCCGACGAGGTCGCCGCCGGGATCGACCTGACCGGGAAGCGGGCCGTCGTCACCGGGGCCTCGTCGGGGATCGGCGTCGAGACCGCGCGCACGCTGGCCACCCACGGCGCCGAGGTGACGCTCGCCGTTCGGAACCTCGAGGCCGGGGAGAAGGTCGCGGCGGACATCCGCGCGCAGGGCGGGAAGGTCGACGTCAGGCCGCTCGAGCTCGGCGACCGCGCCTCGATCGCCGCGTTCGTCGACGGCTGGGAGGGCCCGTTGCACCTGCTGGTGAACAACGCCGGCGTGATGGCGCTGCCGGAGCGCACGCTGATCGACGGGCAGGAGGCGCAGTTCGCGACGAACCACCTCGGGCACTTCGCGCTGGCCACGGGCCTGCACCGGGCGCTCGCGGCCGCCGACGGGGCGCGGGTCGTGGCGGTGTCGTCCTCGGCGCACCTGCGCCTGCCCGTGCTGTTCGACGACCTGAACTTCTCGTTCGTCCAGTACGACCCGTGGATCGGCTACGCCCAGTCGAAGACCGCCAACGTGCTGTTCGCCGTCGAGGCCACGCGGCGCTGGGCGGACGACGGGATCACCGTGAACGCCTTGATGCCGGGCGGCATCGCAACGGGGCTGCAGCGCCACGTGGACACGGAGGCGCTGCTGGCCGCGCGACGGGCGGCGGGCGCGACCGCTCCGATGAAGACCACGGAGCAGGGCGCGTCGACCTCGGTGCTGTGCGCGGTGTCCCCGCTGCTCGACGGCGTGGGCGGGCGGTACTTCGAGGACTGCCACGAGGCGACCGTGCTGACCGACCGGACGCAGGCCGACGGCCGGCACGGGGTCGCACCCTTCGCGCTCGACCCGGCGAACGCCGAGCGGCTGTGGGAGGTCTCGGAGCGCCTGGTCGGCTAGCGCCAGACCTGCTTCTCGGTGACGACGGCGGTGATGAGGTCGAACGGGGTGACGTCGAAGGCGGGGTTGTAGACGGGGGTGTCGGCGAGCGTCGTCGTCCCGCGGACCTCCTCGGCGCCGCGCTCCTCGACGACGATGTCGGCCCCGGTGGCCGTACCCGGGTCGATGGTCTCCTCGGGGGCCACGACGAGGAACGGCACGCCGGACCGGGCGGCGGCGCAGGCGAGCGAGTACGTGCCGATCTTGTTGGCGGTGTCGCCGTTCGCCGCGATCCGGTCCGCGCCGACCAGCACCGCGTCGACCAGCCCGGACGCGATGGCCGCCGGCCCGGCGGAGTCCACGCACAGCCGGTGCGGGGCGCCGGCGCGGGCGAGCTCCCACACGGTGAGGCGCGCGCCCTGGAGCAGCGGCCGCGTCTCGCAGGCGAGCACCTCGGTGAGAGCGCCGCGGTCGTGCAGCCGGAGGATCGCGCCGAGGGCGGAGCCGCCGGGGCCGCAGGCGAGGTCGCCGGTGTTGCACACGGTCAGCGCCCGGACCGGCCCGTCGCACAGGTCCTGGACCAGGTCGGCAGCGCGCTCGGTGGCCCGGGCGTTCACGACGGCGGCCTCGGTCGCCACCGCGCGGGCCTCCTCGAGGGCGGCCGCGGGGCCGTCGTCGGCGCGGGTCAGCACGCGGCGGACGCCGAGGCTCAGCGGCACCGCGGTCGGGCGGGCGATCGCGACGAGCTCGGCCGCCTCCGGTGTCCCGAGCGCGCAGGCGAGCGCGGCGCCGTAGGCCCCGACGATCCCCAGGCTCGGTGCCCCGCGCACGGCGAGGCTCCGGATGGCGTCGACCACCTCGTCGATCGTGCGCAGCGTCAGCCACACCGTCTCGTGCGGCAGGGCGCGCTGGTCGAGCAGGACCACCGCCGGGCCGTCGTCGGACCAGTCCACGAACTCCACGCCTCGATGGTCGCACTACGCCGATCACGTCCGGGGAGGAATCGGACAGGACTACTCCGTTACCCCGTGTGGGTGTTTAGAGTCGGAGCGTCATCGGATCCGTGTGAGGAGCGCCCCCTGCGTACTCGACTCGTCGGTCTCGTCGCCGTCCTGCTCCTCACCGTCGTCGGAGCCCTGACCGCCGTGCCGGCCCAGGCCGCCCCGGCGCCGGGCTACCAGCCGCCACCCGTGACGTTCGGGCCGTGCACCACGCCGTCCCTGGTCACCGCGGGCGCCCGGTGCGGGTTCGTCACCGTCCCCCTGGACTACGCGAACCCGGCCGGGCAGAAGATCCGGATCGCGATCTCGCGGATCGCCCACACGACCCCGCAGTCGCAGGGGATCATGCTGGTGAACCCCGGTGGTCCCGGTGGCTCCGGCCTCGGTCTCTCCCGGCTCCGGTCCCGCGTGCCGAACGGCGCCGGGAACGCCTACGACTGGATCGGGTTCGACCCGCGCGGCGTGGGCGCGAGCGAGCCGTCGCTGTCGTGCGACAAGACCTACGCGGGCTACAACCGCCCGTACTACGTGGCCACCGAGGATCCGCGGGCCGAGGCGGCGTGGCTCGCCAAGACGTCCCGGTACACGGCGGCCTGTGCGGTCGCCGGGCGCGACCTGCTGAAGCACCTGCGGACGACCGACACCGTCGAGGACATGGAGTCGATCCGCAAGGCGCTCGGCGAGCGGCAGATCAACTTCTACGGGTTCTCCTACGGCACCTACCTCGGCACGACCTACGCGACGCTGCACCCGCAGCAGACCCGGCGGATGGTGCTCGACGGCGTCGTCGATCCGTCGAAGGTCTGGGAGCAGGGCAACTACGACCAGGACGTCGCGTTCGAGCGCTCGATCGGCGTGTTCTTCGCGTGGGTGGCGAAGTACGACGCCGTCTACCACCTCGGCACCACCCAGCAGGCGGTGCGGGCGCGCTACGACGAGCAGTACCAGAAGCTGCGCACCCAGCCGGCCGGCGGACTCATCGGCTCCTCGGAGTGGAACGACATCTTCCTGCAGGCCGGCTACTACGTGTACGGCTGGGAGGACATCGCGTCCGCGTTCTCGGCCTGGGTCAACCAGCAGAATCCCGCCGGGCTGCTCGCGCTCTACCCGGCACCGACCGACGACAACGGGTACGCGGTCTACCTCGGCGTGCAGTGCTCCGACGCCCCGTGGTCGCGCTACCCGCAGTTCCGGCAGAAGAACGCGGCGCTCTTCCCGAAGGCACCGTTCGAGACCTGGGCCAACGCCTGGTTCAACGCGCCCTGCACCTTCTGGCCGGCCCCGGCCGGGCGGCCGACGGCCGTGAACGGCGCCGCGGCACCGCCGATCCTGCTGGTCTCCGAGACCCTGGACGCGGCGACGCCGTACGCCGGCGCGCTGGCCGTGCGGCAGTCCTTCCCGAAGTCGGCCCTCGTCGAGGGCACCGGGGGGACGACGCACGCCGGGACGTTGCAGGGGCAGGCCCCGTGCGAGGACCAGATCGTGGCCCGCTACCTGGCCGACGGCTCGTTGCCGGCCCGGAAGGCGGGCGGCGGGTCCGACGCGCAGTGCGCCCCGACGCCGCAGCCGGTGCCGACGGCGGTGAACCTGCCCGCCCCGACGGCGGCCTCGGCCAAGGCGGCGGCCAGCGCCGTCACCGCGGTGGCGCCGCAGCGCTGGTCGGGGAACTGAGCCCGCCGCGAGGTCCACGCCGGGCAGGTTCCGGAGGTGCCGGCGCTGCCTGACGTGACCCTCGGGGCCGGCCCGTCAGTGGAAGCGCACGGCGAACCCGACCGGGTGCAGGTCGGCCGAGAAGAACACGTCGAACCGGGTGTAGGCCTCGGCCTCCGGCTCGTCGGCGGAGGACCAGGAGAAGCTGAGCTCGGCCTCCCCGGCGCTCGGCACGGTGATGGTGTCGAGCCAGAACCCGCGTCGGTCGTGGTGCAGGTAGAGCGACAGCAGGTGCAGGGCCTTCCCGACGAGGGCCTCGCGCTCGGCCACCACGCGCGCGGCGAACTCCTCGCGGCCGGGATGGATCTCGACCTCGAGCCCGTCGTCGTGACGCTGGATCCGGCTCACCCCGCCGAGGATGCCACCGGGCGGGACACCGGACGGGTCGGTGGCCCCGCTGACGCGTCCGGTGACAGGGATGCGCCGTTCACGTCGGGACGCGGTCCACGAACTCCGCGTAGGCCGCGTCGACGACCGCGGTGTGGAGCGCGACGTCGCGGGGGCCCGAGAACAGCTTCTGGGTCAGCACCACGACGACGAGGTCGCGCACCGGGTCGACGTGCCAGCTCGTGCCGAGCCCGCCCGCCCAGCCGAACGACCCCGCCCGTGGCCCGTCGACCGTCACGGAGACGCCGAAGCCCCAGCTCGACGCGGGGTCGAGGAAGCCCGACGCCAGGGCGCTCGCGCGCTGGGCGGGGGTCAGCTGGTCGCGGGTCATCGGCGGCCGGTGGAGCAGGGCGCGCGCGAACGCCAGCAGGTCGTCGACGGTGGAGACCAGGCCGCCCGCCCCGTCCGGGAACGCGGGCGGGCGGGACCAGTGGCCGTCCGGCGCGTCCCACACGCCGTCCCCGTCGTAGGCCGTGGCGAGCCGGTCGGTCGCGGTGGTCCAGAACCCGGTGTCGGCCATGCCGTGCGGCGTGAACACACGCTCGGACAGCAGGTCGGGGAGCGGGCGGCCGCCGGCGCGGGCGAGCAGGACGCCCAGCAGCTGGCCCGAGGCGTGGTAGAGCCAGCGCTCCCCGGGCTGCGCGAGCAGCGGCAGGCGGGCGAACTCGGCGAGCCATTCGTCCGGCTCCGGCGGCAGCGTCGGGTCGGGCGGCCCGATGGTGTTCAGCCGCCCCGACGTCGCGGCCGCCATCAGCGGCCACGGCGGGTCGGCCGCGAACATCTCCGTCGTCATGCCGAGTCCGGCGGTGTAGGTCAGCACGTCCCGGACCGTGATCGGACGGTCGGCGGGCACGGTGTCGTCGAGGTCCGCGTCGGGCGCGCGGAGCACGCGCCGGCCGGCGAGTTCCGGCAGCAGGCGGTCGACGGGCTCGTCGACGGCCAGGGCGCCGTCGTCGAGGAGCGACTCCGCGAGGGCCGCGACCACCGGCTTCGTGATCGAGGCGATGCGGAACAGCGAGTCGCGTCGGACCGGCGCCCCACCCGTCGTCAGGAACCCGTGGGTGCGGACGTGGACGTCGTCGCCCCGGGCCGCCAGCGCGACCACGCCCGGGACGTCGGCGGACGACACCGCCTCGTCGAACGCGCTCATGCCCGGGTGAACCGCAGCGTCATCCACGGTTCGGCGACGCCGTCCCGGTGCCACACGCCCGTGCCGGTGTCGCCGTCGACCCGCATCACCGAGCGGGCCCCCGGGCCGCCGAAGCTGAGGTGGCCGTCGGGGGTGAGCTCGAGCGTCGACTCCTCGACCGATCCGTCCCCGCCGAAGGCGCGGGTGGGCACCGGTGACGCCGACACCGGTCCGATCACCTCGAGCGCCCGCACCGGCGAGTCGCCCATCACGACGTCCACGTGGTGCACGACGAACGCGTCGCCCAGCCAGGAGTAGGCGTCGGTGCCCCGCACGGTGGTCCCGTCGTCCACCTCGCCCTCGGTGCGCCAGGTCCCGATGATCGCGTCGAGTTGCTCCCGCATGCGAGGAACGTAGCAGTCGGTCCTGAAACAGGACTACAGGTCACGATCGGGTGACTCCGGCTCACACCCGGCGTGCCGGCCGCGATGAGGGGGCACACGCCCCGTCCGGTTGAGGAGACCACCATGGCCGTGCCGACCCCGAGGACCCCCAGCGGTGTCCCGGCCCTCGCCCTGCTGCTCGTGCTCCTGGTGATCGTCCTCGCGATGTGGATCGCCTGGACGGCCTGACGACCGATCGCGCGCCCCGGCGGCCTGATCGGCCTGGTGGCGCGCCCGGGACGGCCTCGAGATCCGGTCGAGCGGAGCAAGGTGGTCGCTCAGCGACCACTTCGCTCCGCGTAACGAGATCTTGCCGCCGTCCGGCGGCGCGACCAGCGGCCCGGCTGCAGCGCCCGGCTAGAACACGACCGTCGTCGCGCCGTCGCGCATGACGCGGTCCTCGCAGTGCCACCGCACCGCGCGGGAGAGCACCGAGCGCTCGACGTCCGCCCCGAGGCGGGTGAGGTCGGCCGCGGTGTGGCGGTGGTTCACGCGCACCACGTCCTGCTCGATGATCGGGCCCTGGTCCAGCTCCTCGGTCACGTAGTGCGCGGTCGCGCCGACGAGCTTCACCCCGCGCTCCTTGGCCTGCCGGTAGGGCACCGCCCCGACGAAGGCGGGCAGGAACGAGTGGTGGATGTTGATCATCGGGGCGCCGACGGCCGCGAGCAGTCCGCCCGACACGATCTGCATGTAGCGCGCGAGCACCACCAGGTCGAGGCCGGCGAGCAGCTCGGCCTGCCGGGCCTCCGCGTCCGCCTTCGTCTCCGGCGTCACGGGCACGTGGACGAACGGCACGCCGAACGACTCCACCGCGGCGGCCAGGTCCGGGTGGTTGGAGATGACGACCTCGACGGCGACGTCGAGGTCGCCGCGCTGCGTGCGCCACAACAGGTCGAGCAGGCAGTGGTCGATCCTGGACACGAGGATGCCGATCCGCTTGGGGGCGGCGGTGTCGGTGACCAAGAAGTCCATCGCGAAGTGGCGGGCGACGTCGGAGTCGAAGGCGGCCCGCAGCCGGTCGAGGTCACGCGAGGGCAGGGCGAACTCGGTGCGCTGGAAGTACGTGCCGTCGTAGGTCGCGGTGGTGTGCTGGTCGAGCGACAGGATGTTCGCGCCCGAGGCCGACAGGAACGACGAGACGGCGGCGACGATCCCGAAGCGGTCCGGGCAACGGACGAGCAGGCGGCCGACGGTGTCGGCGGGGCGGGACACGGCGAGCAGGGTAGTCAGGCGTGCCGCGACAACGCGCGCGCGTCGAGCGACGCGGGCGCGGGCGCCCGT
The DNA here is from genome assembly GCF_021026295.1 of Actinomycetospora soli. Lineage (GTDB taxonomy): Bacteria > Actinomycetota > Actinomycetes > Mycobacteriales > Pseudonocardiaceae > Actinomycetospora > Actinomycetospora soli. The sequence goes on along the minus strand of NZ_JAJNDA010000008.1, from coordinate 64,011 downwards.
CGCGGCCGCCGGCGGGCCGGTCGCAGCGGGGTCACGGCGTCGTTCCGGTGTCGGACGATCGTCGTGGCGAGTTCCCGCGACCGGGCCTCGAGTTCGTCGTCCTCGCCGCCGGTGAGCGCCGCGGCCGCGTCGCCGACCTGCAGTGCGATGCGCGCCAGTTCGTCGAGCAGGTCCGCCGACCAGTCGAAGCGGTCGACCCCGGCCGGACAGCCCGAGCGTCGGGCGGTGACCTCGGCCAGCGCCTCGTGGGCGCGGTGCACCAGATCCCGCAGGTGACGGCGCTCGTCGTCGTCCACCACGGGCCTTGCCTCCTCGACACGCCGTTCACGGTCCGGCCCACGGAGAATGCCCTGACACGCGCGGTTCACACGTGTCCGGGGGTCGCGCCGGTATCGGATCGGTGAACGAAGGACGACGAGGTCGCTGACTAGCCCGTTCGGGGCGGCGTTGCGCCATCGGGTGACGACATCCGGACGGAGCGTGGCCGGAACATGGAGAAGCCCGGTCGGCGGGGGGACACCGACCGGGCTCGCGTCGATCACGGGGGGCATGATCGACGCTGTCGAGACTCCTCTGCGTACACCCGCGCGTCAAGGAGTTGGCCCCCGGTGTGCCACGCGACTCACCGGTAACCAGGTCGTGCGACCATGGCCCCGCCTTCAGGGGAGGAGCGCCATGCGGATCCGACTGCAGGACGGACCCTGCGCGGGGGAGCACGACGTCCGCGTCGTCGACTCCGCGCCGCCGCCCGAGGAGTACCTCGTCCTGGTGGAGAAGGGTCCGCGCACGCCGACCGATGGCGTCAACGGCGGCACGATCCCCGGCGTCAACGTCTTCGCGGTGCACCGTCTCGCCCGCCGCGACCCGGACGGCACGCCGGTCTACGGGTTCGCGGGCAACCGCTTCTCCCGCGGGTACTGAAGCCCCGGGGCGACGACGGGCCCGCCGCGCGGACCCGTCGTCGGAACCGTGGTCAGCGGAAGGCGTCCTTCACCTTCTCGCCGGCCTGCTTGATGCTGCCCTTGGTCTGGTCGGCCTTGCCCTCGGCCTGCAGGTCCTTGTCGTCCTGGACCTTGCCGACGGCCTCCTTCGCCTTGCCCTTGAGCTCGTCCGTCTTGTTGTCGATCTTGTCACCGGTAGCCATGTCCGGGGAGATACCCGATCTCAGGCGGCCACCAACAGCACCCAGACCGGTCCCGACGCGAACGTCAGCGGGGCGCCGTCGGTGCCGGTGAACGTCGTCGGGTCGGACGGGCCGACGCGGGACCACGTGCCGGGGAAGCGGCGCCCGTCGCGCAGCACCTCGACCGGCCCCGACCCGACGGTGACCGCGGTCGGCGACGGGGCGCCGGCGACGTCCCGGATCGCCGAGGTCCGCACCGGGACGCGCTGCACGACGATCGTCGCCGGGCGCACGTCGCTGGGGGTCCCGCCGACGGTGAGGTCCCACCGGTCGCCGTCGGCGCGAGCCAGCACCTCGGTGCGGCCGACCCGCTCGACGACGTCGGGGGCCGGGCTGCCGCCCGGGGCGGGGGGACCGAAGCGGAACCCGACGTCCCGCGGCGCGGTCGCGTCCGGGGCGGCGCGCAGCAGGGCCGCCGGGTCGCCGAGGAGGTCGTGCGGGGCCGGGCGGTCGCCCACCCGCCGGTAGGCGCCGGGCACGCGCTCCGCGGACACCCCGTCGATGGCCGCGCGCGCGACGTCGGCGTCGAGTTCGGGGGCGTTGCCCGAGTACGCCAGGGCGGGGCGGCCGTAGGCGGCGAGCAGGTCGAGGTCGGACTCGCGCAGGCTGCGGACCGCACCGACGGTCGGGGGCAGGCGGGAGGCGAACACGGCGAGCAGGCGGGTCAGGCCGGCCTCGACCGGCTCGACGTAGACGACGTCGGCGTCGCCGACCCCGATCCACGGCCGCCCCTCCGGCGCGTTGTCGATCTTGACGGCGAGGACGGCCCGTCCCGGGTCGCCCGGTTCCCCGGTCAGCGGGGAGGTCCCGGTGGTCGGCGTGCGCGTGCCCGCGACGGGGGCGCCCGCCGGGTCGTGCCCGCCCAGCACGACGAACCCGAGCACGGCCGCCACGGCCAGGGCGAGGACGACCCCGAGTGCCTGCGTGCGCCGACCCTCGTCCGGCCCGTCCGCCACGGCGACCATCCTCGCTCCCGAGCGCGTCGACCTATGATCAGGGCATGGCGCGCCGCGCAGCGCAGGAACCCGAACCGGTCGAACCGCCCCGGGAGCGTGCCTCCGACGCCGAGCGCGAGGACGTCGCCGGGATGCTCGCGCGGGCCATGGTGGCCGGGCGGCTGACCCCCGTGGAGTACTCCGACCGCGTCGCGATCGCCCAGGCCGCGCGCTACCGCGACCAGCTCGACGGGCTCCTGTCCGACCTGCCCGGCTTCGTGCTGCACTCCTCCCACGGCAGCGACGTCCTCGATCTCGAGGCGGGCCTCGGCGGGTCGATCACGCGCCGCGGCTACTGGAAGGTCCCGCCGACGGTCCGGGTCCGCAGCTGGGTGGGCCGGGTGCTGCTCGACCTCTCGGAGGCCGAGTGCGCCACCGCCGTCGTCGCCGTCGAACTCGTCACCGGGATGTGCTCGCCGACGATCGTGCTGCCCGAGGGCGCGACCGTCGACGTGGACGACCTCCGGATCTCCGCGGGCGCCGTCCGAGACGAGACGGTGCACCGCCGCGACCGCGGTGACCTGCACGTGAGCGTGCGCGGACGGCACTCCTTCGGCGACGTCGTGCTGCGCCACCCGGTCCGCGGGCGGTGGGAGCGGCTGCGCGCACTCCCGGCCGAGGCGCCCCGCTCGGTGGCCCGCCGCGTGACGCGGACCCACCGACCCGCCCGGCCCGACGCACGCCGATCCGACGGCGGCGCCAGGTAACGTCGACCACCCCAGGAGCCGGCCGAGGGCCACCGACGTACACCGAGGAGGGACACCCGTGACGCTCGATCCCGGTGCCGGCCTCCGGCTCCTCGCCCCGCTGGCCGCCGGTCTCCTGCTCGCGCTGTGCGCCTCGCCGCTCTACCGCGCCCTCGTCGCCCGTCGCCGCCAGGCCCTCCTGGTCGACCGGGTGGTCACCGGCCGGGTGGCCCGGCTGACCGGGCCCGAGCGCCGCCGCGCCGTCCGGCACCTCCACCGGCAGGCGGGCGATCCGGTCCCCGTCGTCCTCGGCCTCGCCGCGCTGGCCGGGACCGTCACGGTGGTGGGCGCGGTGCTCACGGCCCGCCTCGCCGTCGGCGGCAACGCCGACCGGCGCGCGCTCATCGACCGCGTCGTCGGCACCCTCGACGACGCCGGGCTCCCGACGCCGAGCTCGGGCTCGGCCGTCCTGGTGGTCGCCTCGGTCGTGTCGGTGGTCCTCGCACTCGCCGTCGCCGCCCTCCACGTGGCCGCCCTCGACGTCGAGCGGCGGCGCGCCATGCCGGTGACCCGGCCCTGGCCGCTGTCGAAGCGGCGGACGACGTGGCTGTTCGCCGCCGTGGTCTTCGTGCTGCTGATGATCGTCGGCCTGGAGAACGGTGCGCTGGCCGCCGGGCTGTTCCTGCTCGGCCACCAGATGACGGTGCGCGCGATGCGCCCGAAGCTCTGCGCCGAGGCCCCGGTGCTGCCCGAGGCCCTGCGCGCGGCCAAGCTGCCCGACCCCAAGGAGCGGCGCCTCATCCGGTCGCGGCAGGGCCCCGCGCCGTCGCTGGGCGCGGCCGGTGCCCGTCCGCCGACCGCGGCCCGCCCGGCCGCCGTCCCGGCCGGTCCCCGCTCCGGCCCCGGGCGGACGCCGCCCCCGGTCCCGCGCTCCACCGCCGCCCCGCGGCCGCCGACGACCGCCACGCGCCTGATCGACATGGCGCCGCCGGAGCAGCCCCTCACCCCGCACGACCCGCGGACGGTGGGCGAGTACCAGCTCACCGGGCGCCTGGGGTCCGGCGGCATGGGCACGGTCTACCTCGGCCACCGGGCCGGGACCGCAGGCCAGGTGGCGATCAAGGTGCTCGCCCCGCACCTGCTCGACGACGTCGACGCGCGCACCCGGTTCCTGCGCGAGGGGCAGACCCTGCAGAAGGTCACCGGGGACTACACCGCCCGCGTCCTCGGGGTCGGCTTCGACGGCTCGATGCCCTACATCGTCATGGAACGGCTCGACGGGCCCTCGTTGCACGCCTACGTGTGCGAGAGCGGGGCCGTGCGCGACGCCGAGACCCTGACCCGGATGGCGATCGCCCTCGCCCGCGCCCTGGCCGCCCTGCACAACGACGGCATCACCCACCGCGACCTCAAGCCCGGCAACATCCTGCTGACCTCCGCCGGGCCCAAGGTCGTCGACTTCGGGATCGCCCGGGTGGTCGGCCAGACCCACCACACCCCGGCCGGGAACATGGTCGGCACCCCCGGCTACATGGCGCCCGAGCAGGTCACGGGCAACGGCGCCGGCCCGGCCACCGACGTGTGGGCCTGGGCGTGCTGCGTGGTCTTCGCCGCCCGCGGCGACCACCTCTTCGACGGCGAGAACATCGTCGACATCGCCCGGCGCATCCTCGACGGCCCGCCCGCCGACGCGTTCACCGGCGTCGGTCGGCTCTCGCCGCGGCTGGTGCCGGTGCTGCGTCGCGCCACGGCCCAGGACGCCGCCGACCGCCCACGCGACGGGGCCGCGCTCCTGCGGCTGCTCGACCGCTCCGGTGCCACCGCGACCGTCGGCAGCTTCGCCTGGGACAAGCTCGTCGGGGCACGCTGAGTCCCGCTGCTACGGTTCGGCCAGTCGAGCCTGAAGGGGAGTGTCCGTGGCCAGCTGGGACGACCTCGTGCTGTGGGTCCGGGTCCGCTACGAGGTGATGGCGCAGGACGCCGACAACCTGACCTTCCGCCTGCCGACCACCGACGACCGGGACCAGCTCGTGTACGTCCACCACCGGGGCGAGGTCGACGGCCACGACTGGATCCAGATCGAGTCGCCCATCGCCCGGCTCGACGACATCGACGCCCGCCGCCTGCTCGAGCTGGCCGAGGAGGCCGTCGTCGGGGGCGCCGTCGCGGTGCGCGGGACGGCAGTGTTCCGGCACGCCGCGCCGCTCGAGGACCTGACCTTCGCGGAGTTCGAGGGCCCGTTCCGCCTCGTCACGGAGACGGCGGACCGCCTCGAGCACCAGCTGACCGGCGCCGACCACTACTAGCGCTGGACCACGGGGCGTCGACCCACCAGGCTGGGCAGCCACCGCCGTCGCGCCGAGGGAGCCCGCCGTGATCGTCATCAACATCGTCATGCAGATCCGGCCGGAGAGGACCGACGACTGGTTGGCGCTGGCGGACTCCTACGCGCGGAACGTGAACGCCGAGGAGGGCTGCCTGTACTTCAAGTTCTCCCGCAGCCTCACCGACGAGAACGAGTACGTCTGCATCGAGGGCTTCCGGGACGCCGACGCCGGCTCGACGCACACCTCGCAGCCGTACGTGAAGGAGTTCTTCGAGCGGATGCCCGACCTCGTGTCCGCCCAGCCGCAGATCCTCTACATCGACACCCCGCACGACGGGTTCGGTCCGATGGGCGAGATCCAGCCGCGGTGACCGAGCTCGAGTTCACACCGACCCCCGACCAGTACGCGTGGACCTTCGGCGGGGTCGCCCCCGTCCGGGAGGTCGAGCCGGGCACGGTGATGCGGCTCTGGTGCGACGACGCCTTCGGTGGACGCATCCGCGCGGTCACCGACCTGCCGAGCGCGGTGCTCGACCCGCGTTTCCTCAACCCCCAGACCGGGCCGTTCGCCGTCGGCGGCGCCGAGCCCGGTGACACGCTCGTGCTCCACCTGGTCGACCTCACCCCGGCCCGCGACTGGGGCGCCTCCACGCTCGTGCCCTTCTTCGGCGGCCTCACGGGTACCGACCGGACCGCCCTGCTCGACGACCCGCTGCCCGAGCTCACCTGGATCTACGAGCTGGACCGGACGCGCGGCACCGTCACCTTCGTCGCCCGGCGCAGCGAGTTCTCGGTCGACCTGCCGGTGGCGCCGATGCTGGGGACGGTCGGGGTGGCGCCGGCCGCCCGCGAGGTGCGCTCGTCGCTGACCCCCGACGCGTTCGGCGGCAACATGGACACGCCCGAGATGCGGGCGGGCGTCACCTGCTACCTGCCGGTGAACGAGCCGGGAGCCCTGTTCTCGGTGGGCGACGGGCACTACCGCCAGGGCGAGGGCGAGTCGTGCGGCACCGCGGTCGAGGGCGCGATGCACGTGACCCTGATCGTGGAGCTCGTCAAGGCCGACGTCGCCCCGGCGCCGCTGTGGCCGCGGATCGAGAGCGACGACGAGCTGATCACCGTCGGCTCGTCCCGCCCGCTCGAGGACGCGTGGCGGATCGGGCAGAAGGAGATGATCTCCTGGCTCGGCACGCTGCACGGCCTCGACCGGCTCGACGCCTACGAGCTGCTCACCCAGATCTCGCTGGCCCCGCTCGCCAACGTGGTCGACACCAACTACAGCGCCGTGACCAAGGTGTCCAAGGCGTTCCTGCCCCGCGTCGAGCCCTACGACGGGCTGCACGCAGCGCTGCGCGCCCGCGCGGCCGACCTCTAGGGAGATCGATGGACCTGCAGCTCCGCGGCCGGCGGGCCCTGGTGACCGGCGGCAGCAAGGGCATCGGGCGGGCCGTGGTGGAGAGCCTCGCCGGGGAGGGCGCCACGGTCGCGTTCTGCGCGCGCGGGGCCGAGGGCGTCGACGCGACCGTCGCCGAGCTCACCGCGGCCGGCCACGACGTGCGCGGCGCCGCGGTCGACGTGGCCGACGGCGACGCCCTGCGCGCCTGGGTCACCGGGTGCGCCCGGGAGCTCGGCGGGATCGACGTGGTGGTGGCCAACGTGTCCGCGCTGGCCATCCCGCCCACCGAGGAGAACTGGGAGGCGTCCTTCCGCACCGACATGCTCGGCACCGTGCGGCTGGTGGAGGCGGCGCTGCCGTCCCTCGAGGCCTCCGACGTCGGGTCGATCGTGACGATCTCGAGCGTCTCCGGCCGTGAGATCGACTTCGCCGCCGGGCCCTACGGGACGTTCAAGGGCGCGATCGTGCACTACACGCAGGGTCTCGCCCACCAGCTCGCCGGCCGGGTCCGCGCCAACTCGGTCTCCCCGGGCAACACCTACTTCGCGGGCGGGGTGTGGGAGTCGATCGAGTCCGGCGACCCGGACCTCTACGACCGGGCCCTCGCGCTGAACCCGACGGGCCGGATGGCGCGCCCGGAGGAGATCGCGGTGGCGGTCACCTTCCTCGCCAGCCCGGTCGCGTCGTTCGTCACGGGCACCAACCTCGTGGTCGACGGCGCGCTGACCCGGGGCGTCCAGCTCTAACGACGGCCCTCCGGCAGGGCGGGGCGCTCGGGCCCGAAGATCAGGCCGACGACGACGTTGGCCGCGGTCCCGAGCGCGCTCACGGCCGCGACCACGCCGCGCGCGGTCCAGTCGACCGCCACGGCCACGCCGCGGCGGGCGGCGGCGCCCACCCGGCGCCAGCGGCTCGCGAGGTCCTCGACCGGACGCGCCGGCAGGTGCCGCGGGGCGAGGACCAGCTCCCCCGACGGCCGCGCGGCGCCGGTCGCGGGCACGGCCGCGTCCTCCCGGCCGGGCTCGGCGCGGAAGGCGAGCCGCCGATGAGGCAGCAGCGGGCCGACGTGCGGGTGGCGCGGGGCCGGGATGTCGGCCGAGAAGAGGGCGGGTCCGTCACCGAACCGGGCGATGGCGGCGGCCTCGCCCGCGACGAGCCCCGGCCGGTCCGCGCCCGGGGGATCCGACGGGCCCGGCGCGTCCCCGGAGGGATCGTCCGCGTCGGTCATGGGCCACCTCTCGTCGTCGTCCCGCCGGGGTGCGGGCGCCGATCGGCGACCGGCCGATCTCCCGCGAGCGGAGGACAGTGTCGCCCATCCGAGCGCGACCGGACACCGCTCGCCGCATGTTTCCATCCGGTCACGGAGCGCGCCACGTTCCCCCTGTATCCGTGTCGTCGGCCTGCCGTTGGCCTCCTCGGGATCGCCTGCCCGGCGGCCCCTCCGACACACGGTTCCACCCCGGGGGACCGTGATCGGAGAGTGACCGGATCGTGATCCAATCGAGACCGGCGGGGGTCGCCCCGCTCTGGTGGACGCGGGAGGTGGAGCGGTGGCGGGAGCGCATTCCCGGTCCTCGCGTCACGAGCGCCCGGAGCCCCTCGAGGTCCCCCCGCCCCCGGCGACCGGCGGCGACGACGCGGACCGCGACCGCGACTACGGCGAGATCTTCCGGCCCCGCCCGGCCGACGACCCCGCGCCGCCCTCCCCGCCGATCGGTTTCCCGAACGCGCTCTCCTCGGCGTCCTTCCGCGCCGCCGCCCCGGCGCCCGCGGCCGTCCCGGCGACGTCCGGCACGGCCACCCGGAGCGCCTCGTCCGCGCGCGGCGGCCTGCTGACCGGGTCCCGCCCGGCCGGCGCCCGCTCGACGGCGCTCCAGCCGCCCCCCGCCGTGCCGCCGCCCCCGGCGCCGCCGCTGCCCGAGGGTCCGACCGGCCGCGGCCCCGCCGGGCCCGCCGCTCCGACCCGGCGTCCCACGAGCCACCCGTCCTTCCCGGGCTCCGAGCCCGCCCCCACCGGGCTCACCGGCTCGCGCGCGGTCCCGGGTGCCCGCACCGACTCCGGGCCCCAGCCCCGGCCGGTCGTGCCGGCCCCGGTCCGTCCCGGTGGCACGGCCCGCCCGGGCGCCCCGGCGGCACCCGCCCGGCCCGTGCCCGGCGCGCCGCCCGTCACCGGCGCGGCCCCGGTCCGCCCCGGTGCTCCGGCCCGGTCGGGCGCTCCGGCCCAGCCCGGTGCTCCGGCGCAGCCCGGTGCCCCGGCGCAGCCCGGTGCCCCGGCCCGGTCCGCCGCTCCGGCTCCGGCTCCGGCGGAGCCCGCCGCTCCCGCGCAGCCCGGGTCGCCGGCGCGGCCGGGTGCCCGCGCCGCCGCGGCCCCCGCACCGACCCGCCCGCCCGGCCCGGTCCGTCCCGGCGGCTCGCCGACGCCCGCCGGTCCCGGGACGGCAGCGCCCTCCCCGGCCCCGGGCGCCCCGGCCCCGGGCGCCCCGGCGCCCGCCCGGCCGAGCGGGTCGCAGCGTCCGGGCGCCCCGGCCACCGGGTCCCGATCGGGCCCGCCGGCGCGGTCCGGCGGCCCCGCCGTTGATCAGCGGGCACCCTCGGCGGTGGCCGGGGCCTCCCCGACGCCGACGGTGCTCGACGACCACGAGGAGTCCGCGCCGAAGCGGACGCCCGACGGCACGGCCATCGCACCCGCCGTCGGGAAGGATGGCCGGGAGAAGGACGGGGCGGCCGGGCCGACCCGGGCCTCGTCGGGAACGACCACCTCCACGACCACCACGGCCCGTCGCACCGGCTCGACCCCGCAGTCGATGCAGACGCGGGCCGAGCGCCGCGCGGCGGGCAAGGACGGCCTCGCGCGGGCCGCCGGCCGCGCCGCGACCCGCACCACCCGCGCGACGCCCGGGCGCACCCGGATCAGCCGTCCCGCCGCCGCGGCGCGGGACGACCGGCCCGCGCCGCCGCGCGGTCGGATCGCCGCCGCGGTCGCCGCGCTGGTGGCGGCGGTGGCGGCGAAGGTCGTGCACTGGCCGGGCGGGGAGCGCCTGGTCCGCGCGGGCCACTGGGTCGACGGACACGTGCAGCGCTACCTCGACGGCCGGGACGGCGAGTCGCTGCCGGTGGCGGCGCGGCTGTGGCGGCGGCGTCGGCGGATGGGCTACGCGGCCCTGGCCACCGTGATCGGGGTCCCGGCGCTCTCGCTCACCCTCGGGTGGCTGCTGATCCCGGTGCCCAACGCGGACTCGGCGGTCGAGAGCCAGCTGAACACGGTCTCGTTCTCCGACGGGACGGTGCTCGCCCGCGTCGCGCCCGGCGAGCAGGGCAACCGCCAGAAGGTGTCGATCACGCAGATCCCGCTGCCGGTGCAGCACGCGGTGCTCTCCGCGGAGGACCGCACCTTCTACACGAACTCCGGGTTCGACGTCTCCGGCATCGCGAAGGCGGCCTGGAAGCAGGTCACCGGCGGGCAGGGCGGCGGGTCGACGATCACGCAGCAGTACGTCAAGAACGCGATGGTCGGCTCCGAGCACTCGTACTTCCGCAAGTTCAAAGAGCTGATCATCTCGGCGAAGATCACCCAGGAGTACTCGAAGGACCAGGTCCTCGAGGACTACCTCAACAGCATCTACTTCGGCCGCGGCGCCTACGGCATCCAGGCGGCGTCGCAGGCGTACTTCGCGAAGTCGGTCGACCAGCTCACGCCCGCCGAGGGCGCGATGATCGCGGGCCTCATCCAGGCGCCGTCGCAGTGGGACCCGGCGGTGAACCTGCAGGGCTCGCAGCGCCGCTGGAACTACGTGCTCGACGGCATGGTCTCGCAGGGCTGGCTGTCGGCCGGCGACCGCGCGGTCGCGACCTTCCCGATGACGGTCCCGCCGCGCAAGGTCGGCAACGGCGTCCCGGACGACGACCGCGGCCACATCTACAACGCGGTGAAGGACGAGCTGAAGACCCTCGGGATCGACGAGGACGCGCTCGTCACCGAGGGCCTGCAGATCCAGACGACGATCGACCCGGAGAAGCAGGCCGACGCGGTCGAGTCGGTGCGCGACGAGCTGCGGGGCAAGCCGGCCAACCTGCGGACCGCCGCGGTGTCCATCGACCCCCGCACCGGCGCGATCGTCGCCTACTACGGCGGCGACAACGGGTCGGGCCTGGACTACGCCCAGGTGCAGAAGCAGGCCGGGTCGACGTTCAAGCCGTTCGTCCTGCTCGCCGCCCTGCAGCACGACCCGCCGATCGGCATCAGCACCCAGTTCGACGGCCAGTCGGTGGCCGGGAGGACGGTGCGCAACGTCGAGGGCGCGGACTGCAGCAACTGCTCGCTCAAGCGCGCGATGACCCTGTCGAACAACGTGGTGTTCACCGCGCTGGGCAACGAGGTCGGCCCGCAGGCGGTGGCGGACGCCGCCCACCAGGCGGGGATCACGGCCAAGCTGGAGAACCCGAACTCCGGGCTCGCGCTGGGCAACGCCGAGGTCACCCCGGTCGAGATGGCGGCGGCGTACGCGACGTTCGCCAACGACGGCGTCTACCACAAGCCGCACCTCGTCCAGAAGGTCACGACGGCGAGCGGTGAGGTCCTCTACGACGGCGCGGCCGAGCAGGGCGAGCAGCGGATGGACCCGAAGGTCGCCCGCAACGTCACCGAGGCCATGCGCGACGTCCCGACCTACGACGGCGCCCAGCTCGCCGGCGGCCGCCTCTCGGCCGGCAAGACCGGCACCGTCCAGTCGCACCTGGACAACCAGAACAACGACGCCTGGATGGTCGGCTACACCCCGTCGGTCGTCGCCTCGGTGTGGGTCGGCACCGACGACAACACCCCGATCCAGTACCCGGACGGCCGCCCGGTGTACGGCCACGGGATCCCCAGCGACATCTGGCAGACCTTCATGAACGGCGCGGTGCAGGGCACGCCGAAGCAGACCTTCGGCGAGTTCGTCCCGGTCGCGGGCACCGACCCGGGCACCACCGCCACCGGCGAGGGCCAGCAGGCCTCCTCGACGACCGCCGCCCCGACCAGCGCGACGAAGGCGCCCGAGGCCACCAGTTCGGCCCCGCCGACCCCGAGCGCGGGCCCCGCCCCGGAGCCCGCACCCGCGGAGCCCGGTGCCCCCGCCGAGGGCGCGGCCCCGCAGGCCCCCGGGGCCGGGCAGCCGGAGGAGCAGGCCGAGCAGCCGGCTCAGCAGCCCGCCGACGGCGGCTGACCCCCGCCGACCCGGGCCACCGACGCGCACGGTCCGCGACAGTCGGCGTCGTGGGCCCAGCGGGCGCCCCAGGCCCCGAGGGCGTCGACGACGGCCCGCAGGTCCTCGCCCGCGGGCGTCAGCTCGTAGCGCACCTCGGCGCCGTCGGTGCGGCGCTCCACCACACCCGCCCGACGCAGGTGGTGCAGACGCTTCGACAGCAGCGAGGGCGAGCACCCGGGCAGGCCGCGGCGGAGCTCGTTGAAGTGCCGTCGCCCGGCCACCAGCTCGCGGACGACGAGCATCGTCCACCGCTCGTCGAGCAGTTCCACGGCCTTCGCGACCGCGCAGCACCGATGGTCGCCGCCCTCCATCCTACGCAGCGTAGCCGTGACACACGGTGATCGGTACACATCTCGCACTAGGCGGAACCCGGCCTGATTCCTACCTTCGGAGACCACTCCGACCGGAAGGACACTCATCGTGACCACCATGGACGCTCAGGCCGTCACCGCCCGTCACCGCGCCGTCTGGGCGTCCGGCGACTACCCCCGCATCGCGCGCGACGTCGTCGCCCCGCTCGGACCGGTCCTCGTCGAGGCGTGCCGGATCGGCCCGCACCACGGTGTCCTCGACGTCGCCGCGGGTGCCGGGAACGCCGCGCGCCCGGCCGCCCGCACGGGTGCCACCGTGGTCGCCTCCGACCTCGTGCCCGACCTGCTCGCCGTCGGTCGGGCCGAGGCGGAGGCGGAGGGCCTCACCCTGCAGTGGGAGGAGGCGGACGCCGCGGCGCTGCCGTTCGAGGACGCGGACTTCGACGTCGTCATGTCGTGCATCGGCGTGATGTTCGCCCCCGACCACCGGCGCTGCGCGGACGAACTCCTGCGGACCTGTCGTCCCGGCGGGCGGATCGGGCTGCTCTCCTGGACGCCCGAGGGCTTCGTCGGGCGGATGTTCGCCACGATGCGGCCGTACGCGCCCGCCCCGCCCCCCGGCGCGCAGCCCCCGGTCCTGTGGGGCTCGGAGCAGCACCTGCAGGACCTCCTCGGCGCCGGGGTGACCGACGTCGTGGCGCAGCGCCGGACGCTGCGCGTGGAGCGCTTCGCCGACGGGGACGCGTTCCGCGACTACTTCCGTGCCCACTACGGGCCCACGATCGGTGTCTACGCCTCCCTGGTCGACGACCCGGACCGCGCCGCCGCGCTGGACCGTGACCTCGCCCGGCTCGGCGACGAGGCCCTGGCCGACGGGATCATGGAGTGGGAGTACCTGCTCTGGACGGCGACCCGGGCTCAGCCGTCGGAGAGCTCCCAGTCGGCGTAGTCGAACCCGGGGGAGACCACGCAGGTCACGAGCACCTCGGCGTCGGCCGGCTCGGCGCGCTGCCAGGCGCCGCCGGGCACGAGGACGGCGAGCCCGGCGTCGGGCCCGAGCCGGTGCTCCACGCCGCCCCCGGGGGCGTCGGCGACCCACACCGAGATCGGACCGCCCCGCTGCCAGAGCCACAGCTCGTCCGACCGCACCCGGTGCCAGCCCGAGCGCTCGCCGGGCGCGAGGACGTAGTGGATGGCGGTCGCGGTGGGCCGTTCACCGTCGTACCCGGCGGGGTGCACGACGACGGGTGCGGCCCACAGCTGCCGGAACCAGCCGCCCTCGGGATGGGGCTCGAGATCGAACTCCTCCGCGAGCGCGGGCCTCACGCGGTCATGTCCAACGAGGCCAGCACCTTCGTCGGGGTGATCCGGACGACGAGCTCGCCGGGCACCGCGTTGCGCCGGCCGAACTCCTCCGCCCGGTCGGCGCCCATGTAGCGCCCGCCGAGCTCGGTGGCCGTGCGGAGCAGTTCGTCGGGCTCCTCCGACAGCGTCACCGTGCCCTGGACCTGCACGAACGCGAACGGCGGCTCCTCGAGGTCGACGCAGAGCACCACCCGGGGGTCGCGGGCGAGCGCCTTGCCCTTCGCGGTGTCGCGGCCGGTGTTGAACACCAGCGTGTCGCCCTCGAGCAGGAACCAGATCGGCGCGACGAGCGGCCGGCCGTCGCGCGCGGTCCAGCCGAGCTTGCCGGTGCGGGTGCCGTGGCTCAGGAAGTCCCGGACGGCGGGGTCGGTCAGGCTGCTCATGCGGCCGACCCTAGGGCCCGCGGCGAGGCCCGGGAGCCTCCGGTGATCAGGGCGCCGACCCGAGGGCCCGGGCGAGGCCCGTGACGGCGGTCCGGGCGGTGACGAGCCCGCCCACGCAGGCGCCGACATCGATCGTGCCGCCGGGCGCGGTGGCGGGGCAGCCCCGGGCGACGTACGCGTCCCGCGCCTGACCCACCGCGGCGACGGCGGCGGTCACGGCCGGGTCGGAGGGCAGGGCGTTCGCGGCGGTGCGCGCGGTCGAGGCCGTCTCCTCCACCCAGCGCCCGCAGCGCGGCCACACCGCGCGCGGGTCGGCGTCGGTGTAGCAGGGGTCGGCGAGGGCCAGGCGCAGTTTGTTCCGCGCCGCGTCGGGCGAGCGGTTCTCGACGCCGGGTGCGGCGGCCTCCGAGGACTGCCCGGACGGGATGCTGGCGGGCCCGGAGCCCCCGCAGCCCGCGAGCACGCCCAGCAGGACGGCGGCGAGCACGGCCGCGAGCGCCGCGCCGCGCCTCATCGCCCGGCCTCGGGGCGCAGCGAGGCCGCGAGGTCGTCGAGGGCGTCGGCCGGGCCGGTGAGGAGCACCCGCGCATCGTGCGCCCCGCCGTCGAGCCGCGCGAACGCGGGCGGCGGGACCCACGCCCCGTCGGCGGGCTCCGTCGCCCCGACGGGCAGCCGGACCAGGCACCGCTCCTCGGGCAGGTCGAGCACCTCGCCGGGACCGAAGGGCCGCCACTCGCGCGCGCCCGGCGGGGTGAGCCGGATCCCGCGGCGCGAGAGCTTCATCGTGTAGATCGTCTCGCGGGACACGAGGCGCGACAGCGCGGTCGCGAGCGCGACGGCGATCATCAGCGGGACGACCAGCGACCACTCGGCGGTGATCTCCGCGACGATGACGACCGCCGTGATCGGTGCGCGCGTCGCGCCCGCGAGCACCGCGGCCATCCCGACGAGGCCGTAGGCACCCGCCGGGCCCGCCACGCCCGGTGCGACGGCGGCGAAGGCGGCGCCGAGGGCGGTGCCGGTCATGGCGCCGAGGAACAGCGACGGCGCGAAGATGCCGCCCGAGCCGCCGATGGCCAACGTGAGGCTCGTGGTGAGCAGCTTGCCGACGAGCAGGACCAGCAGGAACCCGACCGCGTACTGGCCGGCCACACCGGCCTGCAGCACGGGGTAGCCGACGCCGTACATCTCGGGCAGCGCGACGAGCAGGAGGCCGACGAGCACCCCGCCGACCGCGGGGCGCAGCCACTCCGGTCCCCTCCACACCGAGTCGGCGAGGTCCTCGAGGCCGTAGAGGGTGCGGGTGAACGCCACGCCGACGAGGGCCCCGACGAGCCCGACGACGGCGAACAGCGCGAACTGGGCGAAGGAGTCGACGGAGAACGGGGGGAGCGTCAGGAACGTCCCCGAGCCCTCGAACGCCCGGGCGACGAGGTTCGCGACCGCGGACGCGGTGACCACCACGACGAACGAGAGCATCGTGAAGTCGAGCAGGATGATCTCGAGGGCGAAGAACACGCCGGAGATGGGCGCGTCGAAGGTCGCCGAGATCCCGCCGCCCGCCCCGCAGGCGACGAGCAGCCGCAGCCGCGAGGTCGGCATGCGCATCCACTGCCCGAGGCTCGAGCCGATCGCCGAGCCGATCTGGACGATCGGTCCCTCGCGGCCGACCGAGCCGCCGGTGCCGATGGTCAGGGCGGACGCGAGGGACTTCACGACGGCGACGCGGGGCCGGATGCGGCCGTCGTTCTCCGCGACCGCGAGCATCACCTCGGGGACACCGTGCCCGCGCGCCTCGCGGGCGTAGCGGTAGACCAGCGGCCCGTAGATCAGCCCGCCGACGACGGGGGCGGCCACGAGGAACCACCGCCCGATCTCGGGCCACCACGGCAGCGGGGCGCCGGGGGTGGCGGCGTAGTCGGTGGTGCCGGTGACGAGCCGCGTCACGCGGAAGATCAGTTCCCGGAACACCACCGCGCCGAGCCCGGCGCCGAGCCCGACGACCACGGCGGCCACCGCCATCCCGACCACCGACTCGCCGAGGAAGCGCTGCCAGCGCGGGGCCGTCGTCATGACGATCAATCTCCCACGGTCATCGGCCCGACGAGGGGTCCGAGTCCGGTTCGTCCGGGGACGTCACCGCTGGTCGAGGGCGCGGGCGTACTCCTCGGGGGTGTCCACGTCGGCGACGGCGCGCAGCTGCGGGTCGGCCGCGCGCAGGGCGGGATCGGCGAGCAGGTCGGCGGCGCTGAGCTCGCGGACCACGCTCGCCGCGAAGAGGTCGGCCGGACGGCGGGCGCCGTCCGCGAGGAGCCGCGTGGCCCGCGGCCCGAGCACCGTGCGGTAGGCGGCGGCGAGCGGCTGCCGGTGCCCGTGCAGCACGGGGAGGGCCACCTCCGTGTCCCCGGCGTCCCCCAGCGCCGCGAGCACGGCCGTCACGTAGGCCGGGTGCAGGGCGGGGAGGTCGACCGAGCACAGGAAGGCGACCTCGCGGCCCGCCGCACCCGCCGTCGTGAGCCCGGTGGCGATGCCCTGCAGCGGGCCCCGGCCCGGCTCGTCGTCGCCGACGGAGAGGACCCCGGCGCCGTCCACCGGCCGGGGGAATCCCGCGGCGCCGACGACGACCACGGGGCCGGTCACCGCGCGGCGCAGGACCGCGACCACGTGGTCGAGCAGGGTGCCGTCCCCCCAGCTCAGGGCGGCCTTGTCGCGGCCCATCCGGGTCGAGCGGCCCCCGGCGAGGACCACGGCGGCGGCAGTCGTCTCGGACACAGCCCTGATTGTCGCGCGGGCTTTGCGTCTATCCACCCGACGGCGGGGCTCGAGGAGAGGGCCCACCGTGCGACGACAGGGAGTGGACAGCGATGGCCGGCAGGTACGCAGGCGAGCCCGAGGACGCCCACCGCGGACAGATCGCGGCGACGCCGTCCGACCCCGACGAGGCGCGCGCCGACCGCGAGATGGCCGACGCCGAGCGTGCGGTCGCCCTGGGCACCGCGAGCGAGGAACAGCGCGAGGCCGTGGACCGCATCGCGCACGCCCGCACCCACGAGGAGCGACGCAGCCTCTGGATGAACGCCTAGCGGTGCCGTCCGCGCCGTTCCCGCCGTCCCCGGCCGTCCACCGCGATCGGTCGCAGGTCACTTCGCGTCGACGGCCGGGACGGTCTCTGCTTGTGTGATCCGTCATGAGCATCCCGTCCGACCTCGAGATCGCCCAGAAGGCGACGCTGAAGCCGCTGGACGACGTCGCCGCGGCCATGGACCTGCCCTCCCACCTGCTGGAGATGCACGGCCGCGACGTCGCCAAGATCGAGCTCGACGCGATCGACGTGATGGCGGACCGGCCGAAGGCCAAGTACGTCGTGGTGACCGCCATCACGCCGACGCCGCTCGGCGAGGGCAAGACGACGACGACCGTCGGGCTGGGGCAGGCGTTCTCGCACGTCGGGAAGCGCGGGGTCATCGCGATCCGGCAGCCCTCGATGGGGCCCACGTTCGGGATCAAGGGCGGCGCCGCGGGCGGCGGCTACTCGCAGGTCGTCCCGATGGAGAAGTTCAACCTCCACCTCACCGGCGACTTCCACGCCGTCACCAGCGCCCACAACATGCTCTCGGCGGTACTGGACAACCACCTGTACCAGGGCAACGCGGCGGGCCTGGACCCGTACCGGGTCACCTGGCGGCGGGTGCTCGACGTCAACGACCGCGCACTGCGCAACGTCGTGACCGGGCTCGGCGGCCGGATGGACGGCGTGCCGCGCGAGTCCGGCTTCGACATCACCTCGGCCTCCGAGGTCATGGCCATCCTCGCGCTGTCGAACTCGCTCGAGGAGATGCGCGCCCGGCTGGGCCGGATCGTCGTCGGCTACACCCCCGACGGCGACGCCGTGACCGCCGAGGACATCCACGGCGCGGGCTCCATGGCCGCCCTGATGCGCGACGCGCTCAAGCCGAACCTCATGCAGACCCTGGAGAACACGCCGGTCCTCGTGCACGCCGGCCCGTTCGGCAACATCGCGCACGGCAACTCCTCGATCGTCGCCGACCGCATCGGCATCCACGCCGGCGACTTCCTCGTCACCGAGGCCGGGTTCGGCGCCGACATGGGCGCGGAGCGCTTCTTCAACATCAAGTGCCGCGCCTCCGGGATGACCCCGGACGCCGCCGTCGTGGTCGCGACCGTCCGCGCGCTGAAGGCACACAGCGGGAACCACCGGATCGTCGCAGGCAAGGACCTGCCGGAGGCGCTGCTCGCCGAGAACCCCGACGAGGTCCACGCCGGCGGGGCGAACCTGCGCAAGCAGATCGAGAACATGCGCCTGCACGGCGTCTCCCCGGTGGTCTGCATCAACGCGTTCCCCACCGACCACCCCAGCGAGCACGCCGCGATCCGCGAGATCGCCGAGTCGCTCGGCGCCCGCGTCGCCGTGTCGACGCACTTCGCGGACGGTGGACGCGGCGCCGCCGAGCTCGCCGAGGCCGTCGCGGAGGCCGCGGAGGAGCCGTCGGACTTCCAGCTGCTCTACCCCGACGACGCGTCGCTGCGCGAGAAGATCGAGGCCGTCGCGACGAAGGTCTACGGCGCCGACGGCGTCGACTACGCCCCGGCCGCGAACTCCTCGATCGACCTCTACGAGCGCAACGGGTTCGGCGGGCTGCCCGTCTGCATCGCGAAGACCCACCTGTCGATCTCGTCGGACCCGAAGCTGCTCGGCGCCCCCACCGGCTGGCGCATGCCGGTCCGCGAGGTCCGCGCCTCGGTCGGGGCCGGCTTCGTCTACCCGATCTGCGGGGACATGCGGACGATGCCGGGCCTGGGCAAGCAGCCCGCCGCGCACTCGATCGACGTGCAGCCCGACGGCACGATCGTGGGGCTGTTCTAGGTGGCGGCCGGGAGTCCCCGGCCGCTGGGCGAGGTGGCGGTCGGGCGGCTCGGCGACGCGCTGGCGGCGAAGGGGCCCGGGCCGGCGGCCGGCTCGACCTCGGCGATCACCGCGGCGCTGGCGGCGGGTCTCGCGGGCAAGGTCGCGAAGGCGGCCGCCCGGACCGACCCGGCGGCCGTCGACCTGTCCCACGAGCTCGACGGGCTGCGCGCCCGGGCGCTCGGGCTGGCCGACGACGACGTCGCGGCGTTCGCCGGGTTCCTCGCCGCCCGGAAGGCCCCGGGCGGGGACGCCGGCGCGACCGAGGCGATCGTCCAGGTCCCGCTCGACGTCCTCGCCGTGGCCGTGCGGGTCACCGAGATCGCGGCGGCCCTCGCCGAGCACGGCCCGGACGCCCTGTCCGGCGACGCCGTCACCGCCTCCCTGCTCGCGGCGGCCGCCGCCGAGTCGGCGTCCGCGCTGGTCGGGATCAACATCGCCGACGGCCCCGAGGCGTGGGCCGACCCGCGCGTGGAGGACGCCGAGGAGCGTGCCGGCGAGGCGCGGCGGCTGGCGGAGCGGGCGGCGTTCTAGGTGCGCTGCGCGCTCGTGAGCAGAAGAGGTCGCCATGACGACCGTTAGTGCTCACGTGCGCAGCACCCGCGGCGGGGTCGTCGAGTCCGTCCACGAGGTCGCCCTCGTCGTCCTGCGCCCCGACGGGGGGACGTTCCTGACGGCGGGTGACCCGGCCCGGCCGGTCTTCGGGCGCTCCTCGCTGAAGCCCGCGCAGACGGTCGCGGTGCTGCGGGCGGGGGCCGACCTCACCGACGACGAGGTCGCGATCGCGAGCGCCTCGCACAGCGGCGAGCCCGGGCACCTCGCCGCGGTGGCGGCGCTGCTCGACCGGCACGGCCTGACGCCGGAGCACCTGGGGTGCGTGCCCGACCTGCCGCTGGGCACCGCCGCGATGCGGGCGTACCTGGCCGCGGGGCACGGCCCGACCCCGCTCGCCATGAACTGCTCGGGCAAGCACGCGGCGATGCTCGTGGCCGCCGGCGGGGATCCGGACTACCTCGACCCGGCGCACCCGCTGCAGGTCGCCTGCCGGGCGGCGGTCGACGAGCTCGCCGGCCCGGTCCTCGGCGCGAGCGTCGACGGCTGCGGTGCTCCCGCGTTCGTCACGACGCTCGCGGGGCTCGCCCGGCTCGCGCACGCCCTCGCCCGGCCGACCGATCCCGCGGTCGCCCGGGTGGCCGCGGCGATGCAGGCCCGGCCGGACCTCGTGGCGGGCACCGACCGGCTCGACACCGTGCTGATGACCGAGCTCCCCGGCAGCGTCGCGAAGTCCGGCGCCGAGGGCGTGCTCGTCGCCGCGCTGCCCGACGGCACGGCGGTCGCGGCGAAGGTCCTCGACGGCGCGGGCCGCGCGCTGGGGCCGGTCCTGCTCGCGGTCCTCGAGGCGGTCGGCCTCGCGGCGCCGGACGCCCTGCGTGCGGTGGCCGCGCCACCGGTCGTCGGGAAGGGGGAGCAGGTGGGCGCATTGCGTGCACACCTGACGCGCGCCACGGACGGGTGATGTCCTCAAACGTGTCGGTAGCCCGAGGGTCACGATATCGGTTCCGTGTGGGAGTCTGGCGCCTCGCACCCGAGTCCGAGGAGCCGCCGTGGCCGTCTGCCTGATCGTCGCGCCCGACGCGGCCGCCCGGGAGCGGGTCGCCCGCGGGGTGGAGGCCGGGTTCGACCTGGTCCGCGGCGTGGGGCCCGGCGAGGACCTCGTGATCGCGCTCGAGCGGGAGCGCCCCGACCTCGTCCTGGTGGCCGCCGACGACGACGGCTCCGGGATGCCCGCCTGGATCGCCACGCTCGACACCGTGCGCACCACGGCACCCGACGTCGCCGTGCTCGTGGTCGGCGGTCCGTCCGACGAGCACCGGGTCGCGGGCCAGGCGCTCGACCGGGGCGCGAAGGGGTTC
Source organism: Actinomycetospora soli (assembly GCF_021026295.1). Lineage (GTDB taxonomy): Bacteria > Actinomycetota > Actinomycetes > Mycobacteriales > Pseudonocardiaceae > Actinomycetospora > Actinomycetospora soli. Next base: position 43,283 of record NZ_JAJNDA010000008.1, on the reverse strand, counting down.
CTGCGCGCCGGCGAGGAGACCGGGCCGCGCCCGTTCAGCGCCCGCGGCCGGCGTCCCGCCACCACCGAGCTGTCGCGCCGCGAGCTGGACGTGCTGCTGGGGATGTGCGAGGGGCTGTCGAACTCCGAGATCGCGGCGTCGCTGACGCTCGCGGAGGACACCGTCAAGACCCATGCGCGGCGCCTGTTCCGCAAGCTCGGCGCGGGCGACCGCGCGGACGCCGTCGCCCGGGGCTTCCGGCAGGGCATCCTGCACTGACCGTGGGCACGTGACGCCCACGTCGTTGACCCCCGGCGCGTGGTGTGGTCGGCTCAGCCGTCGACGGACGCGGAGGAAGCCGGTGTGAATCCGGCGCGGTCCCGCCACTGTCACCGGGGAGCGGACCCCATGCATGGCCACGGTCGGGCAACCGGCGGGAAGGCCGGGGCGAGTGTCGATCCGGGAGCCAGGAGACTCCGGCCGTCGCGAGTGCCACCAGCACGCCGACGGCTCCACCCCCGGACCGCCGGCCGATCGGGCGAGGAACCCGAGGAAGGCCTGCCTGCGATGTCGCACGCCCCCCTGCACTACCTGCGCCGCCACACCGCCTGTCCCCGACCGACGACGTGGCGGACCCGCGCCGCCGACGACGTCCGCGCCGCCCTCGCGCTGGCCTGCCTCGACGACAAGGCGGTGCCGCTCGACCTCCTGGGCGCGGGACCGGTCCGCTCCCGCGCCGACCTCGCGGCCCGCATCGACGCCCTGACCGAGGACCTGCTCGAGCGGATGGACGACGAGGGGTGGGACCCCGGCGCCGCGCCGCGGGCGGTCACCTCGGTGCTCGCCGCGTCGGTGCCGGCCGCCGAGGCGGCGCTGCTGCGGGCCGCCGCGGGCGCGCGCCAGGGCGAGATGCGGTGACGTCGCTCCTCCCCGACCAGCACGACCTCGCCCACCACGGCGACGCCGAGGTGGGGCCCGGCCTGGTCGACCTCGCCGTCAACGTCCGCGCCGACACCCCGCCGGCCTGGCTGACCGAGCGGCTCGCCGCGTCGCTGGCCGAGCTCGCCGCCTACCCCGACGCCGGGCCGGCGCGGGTGGCGGTGGCCGCCGCGCACGGACGTGACCCGGCCGAGGTGTGGCCCGTGGCGGGCGTCGCGGAGGCGTTCGTACTGCTCGCGCGGGCACTGCGCCCGCACCGGGCCGTCGTCGTGCACCCGCAGTTCACCGAGCCCGAGGCCGCACTGCGGGCCGCGGGCCACGCGGTGGAGCGGGTGGTCCTCGACGGTGACCTGACGTTGCACCCGGGCGACGTGCCCGAGGAGGCCGACCTCATCGTCGTCGGGAACCCGACGAACCCCACCTCGGTGCTGCACCCCGCGGCGACGCTCGCCGCGCTCGCCCGTCCCGGCCGGGTCCTCGTCGTCGACGAGGCGTTCGCCGACACCGTGCCCGGCGAGCCCGAGTCGCTGGCCGGCCGCGACGACCTGCCCGGGCTCGTCGTGCTGCGCAGCCTCACCAAGACCTGGGGCCTCGCGGGGCTGCGGGTCGGCTACGTGCTCGCGGCGCCCGACCTGGTCGCGCGGCTCGCCGCGGCCGCGCCGCCGTGGTCGGTGTCGACGCCCGCGCTCGTCGCGATGCAGGCCTGCACGACGGCGGGTGCGCGGGCCGAGGCCGACCGCGCGGCGGTCGCGCTGCGGGCCGACCGGGAGCACCTGCTGGCGGCGCTGCGCGGCGTCGACGGCGTCGAGGTGCGCGGCAGCGACCCGGCGTCGAGCTTCCTGCTGCTGCGCGTCCCGGGGCGGACCGACGTGCGCGGCGCGCTGCGGGAGCGCGGCTGGGCCGTGCGCCGCGGTGACACCTTCCCGGGCCTGGACGCGGAGCACGTGCGCGTGGCCGTCCGGGACCGGTCGACGATGGACGCGTTCGTCGCGGCCCTGCGGGAGGTGCTGTGAGTCTCGAGCGAGGGGACGCGGAGGCCCTGTACCGGGTGCTGTCGGCGCGGCGGGACGTGCGGACCGGGTTCACCGCCGAACCGGTCGACGACGCCGCGCTGCGCCGGGTCCTCGCGGCCGCGCACACGGCACCGAGCGTCGGCTTCTCGCAGCCGTGGGACTTCCTCGTGGTGCGCGACGCGGGGCTGCGGGACGAGCTCGCGGACCTCGCCGCGGCGCAGCGGGCGGCGTTCGCGGCGTCCCTGCCCGCGGCGCGGGCGCGGGCGTTCGCGGGCCTGAAGGTGGAGGCGATCCGCGAGGCCCCGCTCGGCGTCGTCGTGACCTGTGACCCGACCCGCGGCGGCCGGCACGTGCTCGGGCGGGCGACCCAGCCGCGGATGGCCGCGCACTCCGTGGCCGGTGCGGTGCAGAACCTGTGGCTGGCGGCGCGGGCCGAGGGACTCGGCGTCGGGTGGGTGTCGTTCTTCCGCGAGCGGGAGATGGCCGCGCTGCTCGGTGACCGGGTCGGGCTCCCGCAGCACCTCGAGATCGTGGCGTACCTGTGCCTCGGGCACGTCTCGGCGTTCGCCGACGGGCCGGAGCTGGAGACCGCCGGGTGGGCCCGGCGCCGACCGTTGGAGTGGGCCGTGCACGAGGGCCGGTGGGGCGCGCACCCCGGCGGGGACGCGCTGGACGACGCCCTGACGGCGTGCGCGGCGCTGTCGACCGCGGACGGCGAGACGGCGGCCCGTGAGCGGCTGACGCGGATGACGGTGCCGCCCGGGGCGCTCGGGCAGGTCGCCGAGCTCGGGGTGCGGCTCTCCGGGCTGGCCGGGTCGTGCCCGCCGCCGGTGCCCGAGCCCGCCGTCGTCGCGGTGTTCGCCGGCGACCACGGCGTGCACGCCCAGGGCGTGACGCCGTGGCCGCAGGACGTGACCCACCAGATGGTGGCGAACTTCCTCGCCGGCGGCGCTGCGGTGAACGCGTTCGCGCACCAGGTGGGCGCGGAGGTCGTCGTGGTCGACGTCGGGGTGGCGGCCCCGCTGGACGAGGCGCCGGGGCTGCTGCCGCGCAAGGTCCGGCCCGGGACCGCCGACATGACGGTCGGCCCGGCCATGTCGCGCGAGGAGGCGCGGGCGGCCGTGGTCGCGGGGGTGGAGGTGGCCCGCGACCTCGTGGCGGCCGGCAACCGGCTGCTCGTCACCGGCGACATGGGCATCGCCAACACCACGGCCTCGGCCGCCCTGGTCTCGGCGTTCACGGGCGCGTCGCCGGAGGTCGTCACCGGGCGCGGCACCGGGATCGACGACGCGATGCTGGCGCGCAAGGCCGCCGTGGTGCGCACGGCGCTGTCGCGGCACGGTCTGCTGCCCGACGCTCCGTCCTCCCCGTCGACCGAAGGGCACCCTCAGTCGGATAGAGCGACCGAAGGGCCCCTTCGCCCAGGACGGGGCGGGCCGGCCGCCGTTGGCGAAGGGCGCCCACCGGCGGATAGACCGACCGAAGGGCCCCTTCGCCCAGGACGGGGCGGGCAGGCCGTCGCGGACGACCCGCTCGGCGCGCTGGCGGCCGTCGGCGGACTGGAGATCGCGGGGATCGCCGGGCTGCTGCTGGGCGGGGCGGCGCTGCGGACCCCCGTCGTCGTCGACGGCGTCGTGGCCGGGGCGGCCGCGCTGGTCGCGGCCGCACTCGCCCCGACTGCGTCACAGGCGTGGATCGCGGGGCACCGCTCGGTGGAGCCTGCCCATACCCTGGCGCTGACCCACCTGGGGCTCGAGCCGGTGCTCGACCTCGGGATGCGGGTCGGCGAAGGGACCGGAGCCCTCCTGGCGGCGCCGTTGGTCGCCGCCGCCGCACGGGCGCTCGCCGAGGTCGCCACCTTCGACAGCGCCGGGGTCGCCGAGAAGACCGAGGAGATCAGTCAGTGAGCACGCTCTATCCCGTCGGGCTCGACCTGGCCGGTCGCCGCGTCGTCGTCGTGGGCGGCGGCTCGGTGGCGCAGCGCCGGGTCGCGGGGCTGCTCGAGGTGGGCGCCGCCGTCCACGTCGTGAGCCCCGCCGTGACCACCGCCCTGGAGGCCCTCGCGTCGTCGCGGGAGGTCGTCTGGGAGCAGCGCGTGTACGCCGCGGGTGACCTCGACGCCGCCTGGTACTGCGTCGCCGCCACCGACTCCGCCGAGGTCAACGCGGCCGTCGCCGCCGAGGCCGAGGCCTCGCGCGTGTTCTGCGTGCGCGCCGACCACGCCGAGCAGGGGACCGCGGTGACCCCGGCGGTCGGGCGCTACGACGACGTCACCGTCGGCGTGATCGGCGGCGGCGATCCCCGCCGGGCGGCCGGGGTGCGTGACGGCGTCGTCGAGGCGCTGCGCAGCGGCACGCTCGCCGACCGCCGCCACCGCGGCGACCGGAACCCCGGCGTCACCCTCGTCGGCGGCGGGCCGGGCGACGCCGGGCTGATCACGGTCCGGGGCCGCCAGGCGCTGGCGCAGGCCGACGTCGTGGTCACCGACCGGCTCGCCCCGCAGGCGCTGCTCGACGAACTGCCGCCCGACGTCACCGTCATCGACGCCTCGAAGCTCCCCCGCGGGCGCTACATGAGCCAGGACACGATCAACGCGGTGCTGGTCGACGAGGCGCTGGCGGGGAACCGGGTGGTGCGGCTCAAGGGCGGCGACCCGTTCGTCTTCGGCCGGGGCTACGAGGAGATCCAGGCGTGCGCGGCGGCGGGCGTCACCGTCGACGTCGTCCCCGGCGTCACCAGCGCGATCTCCGTGCCCGCCTTCGCCGGCATCCCGGTGACCCACCGCGGCATCACCCACGAGTTCGTCGTCGTGTCCGGGCACCTGCCGCCCGGCCACGAGCAGTCCCTCGTCGACTGGGCGGCCCTCGGGCGGCTCACCGGCACGGTCGTGCTGCTCATGGCGGTGGAGAACCTGCCCCGGATCGCGGAGGCGCTCGTCGACGGCGGCCGGGACCCCGAGACGCCCGCGATCGCGATCCAGGAGGGCGGCCTGCCCGGCGAGGCCACGGTGCGCGCGCCGCTGGCGAAGCTGCCGTCGGCCATGGCGGACGCCGGGCTGCGCCCGCCCGCCGTCGTGGTGATCGGGCCGGTGGCCGACCCGTCGGCGTTCCCGCCGCCCTAGGACCCCGCGGACGGCGGCGTCGGGCCGGGACCCAGGACCGACTCGAGGACCTCCCCGACGGCGAGCAGGCGCCGGTCACCGCCCAGCGGCCCGTCGATCTCCAGCCCGACCGGCAGCCCCGCCGCCGTGGTCCCGGCCGGCAGGCTGAGCCCCGGGATGCCGGCGTTGCTCGCCGGGTCGGTGTTGCGGATGACCGTGCCGAACGTGCCGGTCGGCGCGGCGTCGCCCACCCGGATGCTCGACGAGCCCGACTCGAGGTCCATCGGGAACGCGGGCAGCACCGTCGTCGGGAAGAGGACCGCGTCGAGGGCGTGGGCGGCGAAGTGGTCCCGGTAGAGGCGCTGGAGCGCGGGCCGGTGGACGCGGACGGCGTCGTCGTAGAACGGGCCCATGGCGTCGGCCGTCACGGCCCGGAAGACCTCCGCGACGTCCGGGCTCCCGATGGCGCGGACGATGTCGTCGAGGGTGGTGGCGTCGACGCCCGTGGCCGCGAGGTAGTCCGGGATGTCGGTCCGCGGCTCGTGCAGGGCGACCGCGAAGGACACCTGGTCGTTGAGGTCGAACAACCCGGGGAGGTCGGCCTCCACCAGGGTCACCCCGGCGTCGGCGAGCTCGTCGAGGCGGCGCCGGAGCACGGTGTCGAGCTCGGGGTCGAGGCCCGTCCACAGCGTCGGCGGGACGCCGAGCCGGAGGGACCCGATCGCGACCGGCGGGGCCGCGGGGGCGGGCGCGATCACGGCGTCGAGCAGGGCGACGTCGGCCACGGTGCGGGCGATCGGGCCGACCGTGTCCCGGGTGCGGCTGATCGGCAGGACGTGCCCGGCGTCGTGGTAGCGGCGCTCCGGCCCGCCGTCGCCCACCGAGGGGCGGAAGCCCACCGTCCCGGTCAGCGCGGCCGGCACGCGGGTCGAGCCGCCGGTGTCGGTGCCGAGCCCGGCCGGGGCCGCCCCGACGGCGACCGCCACGGCCGTCCCTCCGGACGAGCCCCCGGGCACGAGGTCCGTCCCGAAGGGGTTGCGGACGGGACCCGCGAAGGACGACAGGTTCGTGCTCGTGATGCCGAACGCCAGCTCGTGCAGGTTCGTCTTGCCGAGCACGACGGCCCCGGCCTCGACGAGGCGCCGCACGCTGGGGGCGTGGGTCCGGGCTCGGCGCCCCTGCAGCGCGGGGGTGCCGCCGGTGGTGGGGAGCCCGGCGACGTCGATGTTGTCCTTCACCACGACGACGAGGCCCGCGAGCGGCGGTGCCTCGCCGGCGGCGAGCCGCTCGTCCAGCTCACGGGCGCGGGCCCGCGCGCCGGACGCGTCGAGCGTGATGAAGGCGTTCAGCGTCCGCGCGGCCCCGGCCCGCTCGAGGAGCGCCTCGAGGTGGTCGGCCACCGACGTGCGCCCGGCGCGGACGGCCGCCACCGTCTCGACCCCGCTCCAGCGGGAGACGTCCGACCCGGGCGTGACCTGACGATCCATGAGCCCCTCTTCCCGCGCCGCGTAGCGACCGAATGATCGTTCGGTCGTGGTGTCACCGTGGCAGGCGACGCGGGGCCTGACAAGGGCCGCGCCTCAGTCGTCGCGGCCGCGGCGGTCCTGGTCCTGCGCGTACTCGCCCGCCGTGAGCACCTCGACGCTGCCGAACGCGCCGCGGCCGCTGACCTGGACCTGCGGCGCCCCGGGCGGCTCGGGCGCGCAGGCGGTGTCGCACCGCGTGGACCCGAAGATCGTGGTGCCCGAGGTGCTGGCCTGCGTGTCGTCCGGGACCACGACCTTCGTCGAGCCGAACAGCACCCCGACCTGCACGTCGGTCTGACCGGGCGCCACCTGCACCACCCTGCTGCCGAAGACCGCCGCGCCCTGGTTCGCCGACAGCACGCCCGGCGCGACGACCGCGGCGACGCCGATGACCGCGGCGATCACCAGCCCGCGGAGGCCCCGCCCGTGCCGGCGCTGCTCGGGCACGCGGGTGTCGTCGTGCCACGTCGGTTCCTGCTCGACGGTCGGCGGCCCGGGAGGCGGGGCCGGCGGCGGCCCGTCGTCGGGAAGGTCCGCCGTGAGCGGCGCGAGCTCGCTGCGGAAGCGTGCGGCGTAGCAGGCCTGCGCGCGCTCGTCGTACTCGGCGAGCGTGATCATCCCGTCGTCCTGGGCGCGCCGCAGCCGCTCGTCGACCTCGCGGCGCTCGCGGTCACCGATCCGCGGTTCCGGCTGCTCCACGCCGCTCATCCTGGCCCGGTTGGCACGACGGGCACCACCACACCTCCCGGGCGTACGGCGCGCCGGTCGCGGGGCGGAACCGGACGAGCGTGCCGCAGCGGTAGCACGGACGGTTGGACCGCCCCGTGACCCAGTGGTTCTGTCCCTTCCGCTTCACCCCGGTCGTCGTCATCCCGGTGTTGTGCTCGAGCGAGTGCCGGATCATCCTCCGGCCCAGTGCGAGGAGCGGTTCGAGCTCGACGTCGCCGACCGGCCGCCAGGGGTACAGCCCGCGCAGGAAGCACAGCTCGACGGCCCAGAGGTTGCCGAAGCCGGCGACGCCGCGCTGGTCGAGGAGGGTCTCGACGACGGGGCGGGCCGGGTCCTTCCCGAGCCGCGCGAGGGCCTCGTCGAGGTCGAAGTGCTCCTGGGTCGCGGTCGGCTGCCCGGCGAGGACGTCCGGCCCGAGGTGGCCGACGACGCGGTGCTCGTCGCGGGTCGCGAGCAGGTCGGTGACCGGGACGCCGAGCCCGACGAGGCTGCGGCCGTCGTCGAGGGTGATCGCCGCGCGCAGGGTCGGCAGGAGGTGGCGGGGGAGGGCGGGGCGACCGTCGGGACGGTGCTTGCGCACGATCGTCCAGGAACCGTCCATGCGCAGGTGCGAGTGCAGGGTGCGGCCGTCGGCGAACCGCGTGAGCAGGTGCTTGCCGTGGGCCTTCGTCGCCTCGAGCGTGACACCGCGCAGGTCGACACCGGCGAGGTGATTGCGGAACTCGGCGCGGATCACCGTGGCGCCGGCGAGCGTGCTCAGCCGTGCGGCCGCCCGGTGCACGGCGTCGCCCTCCATGGGGTCGGGTGTACCCGCATCCCAGAGGCAAGCAATGCGTCACTGCGGCCGTCGAGTGCCAGGACATCGGCATCGTCGGCCACCACGATCCTCACCTGCCGAGCGATGTGCTCGCTCAGCGATCACCTTGCTCGGCAACGGAGGATCTTGCCCCACTCAGAGGGCAGTGACGCTGCCACAGGGGACGGGCCGGGCGAGCTGGGCCGACCCGATGATATGGCCTTTCCTGTCACTGGATGCACGCAGTGACGCATTGCTTGCACGGGGACCGGGTCAGCGCCCCAGGGACGCCCGGTCGGCGGCCCAGGCGGCGGCGCCGCACACGAGGCCGGTCGACGACGCGGCGCCCGGGTCCTCCACGCCCGCGAGCCCGCACCCGGTGCGCGCGGCGAGCCAGTCGCGGACCCCGGGCAGGGCCGCGATCCCGCCGCGCACGAGCAGGGGCGGGCGCTCGCCGCCGGCCGCGTCCAGGAGGTCGACCGTCGCCGCGCCGACCTGCTCCAGGGCGGGGGCGAAGAGCGGGCCGAGGTCGTCGTGGGTGATCCGGACGGTGCCCGGTCCGGGGTTGTCCGGCGGCAGGACGGGGACGGCGATGTCGACGAAGCCGTCCGTGCCGAGCCGGCGCTTGGCGTCGTGCACGCCGCGGCGCAGCCAGAAGTACGCGCGGTGCGCCTCGGGGTCGGCGGAGAACCGGATGCGGTCGGCGAGGGCGGGGCGGGCCCGGTCGAGCACCAGTTGGGTCAGCGCGTCGTCGAGCGACTCGGCGCCGACCTCGACGGTCCGCGTGCCGGGGCGCAGCGTCGCGGCCGTGGTCCCGTGCTCGCCCTCGGCCCGGTCGACCACCGCGATCTCGGTGCCGCCCCCGCCCAGGTCCACCACGACGACGGGTCCGCTCCCGCCCAGCCGGACGGCCGCCGCGACCGGCGCGGCGACGAGCGCGACCTCGGCGTCGCCGGCGCCGTCGACCGCGCCGAGCGCCGAGCGGCCCGCCGCGGTGAGGGCGGCGCGGCCGGTGGCGGGGTCGGTCCACGACGGCGGGTGCACGAGGGCGAGCAGGGCCGGCGCGCTGCCGCGGCGGCCCGCCTCGGCCTGCAGGATGCGGGCGATCAGCGCGGTCGCCACGTTCACCGCGGTCGTCGGGCGGGGCCAGGTCGCGAGCAGGGCGTCGTCCCGGCCGCCGGTGGCGGCGCCGAGGTAGTCGCGGGCGCGGAGCACGGCGGCCTGCGGCTCGGCGTGCGCCGCCTCGAGGGCGGGCCGCCCGGCGAGGACCACGCCGTCGGTCCGCGAGAGCACCACCGAGGGCAGCTCGGGGGCACCGTCGACGGGCACCGTCGCGACCCGCGTCCACCCGTCGTCGGGATCGACGTCGGCCACGGCCCCCGTCGTCGTCGAGGTGCCGTGGTCCACCGCCAGCACCCAGCGCGCCTCGCCCATGGCGCGCAGTGTGTCAGGACCCCGGAGACAGCCGCACCGGCAGCGCGGACAGCGCGTGGATCAGCATGCTGTGGCGGTAGACGATCTCGTCGAGCGGCACCGCCGGGGCGAGCCGGGGGAAGCGGTCGAACAGCGCCGCGAGCGCGACCTCGGCCTCCAGCCGGGCGAGCGAGGCACCCAGGCAGAAGTGGATGCCGTGGCCGAAGGCGAGGTGCCCGGTGAGGTCACGGTCGGGGTCGTGCAGCTCGGGGGCGTCGAACCGCTCGGGGTCGCGGTTGGCCGCCGCGACCGACAGCGTGACGAGCGCGCCGTGGGGGATGGTCGCCCCGCCCAGCTCCAGGTCCTCGGTGGCGAAGCGCAGCGGCGCGTTGGCCACGGGCGAGGTCCAGCGCAGGAACTCCTCGACCATCGGCGCGAGCGTCTCCGCGGCGAGCACCCGTTCGCGCAGCCCGTCGTCGCGCAGGACCGCGTGCACGCTGTTGGTGATCAGGTTCGACGTCGTCTCGTGGCCCGCGATCAGCAGGATCATGCCCATCGCCACGATCTCGTCGTGGGAGAGCGCGTCGCCGTCCTCGGAGGCGCGGATGAGGGCCGAGAGCAGGGCCTCGTCGGGGGCGTCGCGCTTCGCGGTGACCAGGTCGGACAGGTAGGCGGTGAGGCTCGCCTGCGCCTGGTGCTTCTCCGGCTGCGGGGAGTCGTCGATCATCGTGCGCGACCACTCCGCGAACGCGTCGCGGTCGTCGAGCGGCACCCCGAGCAGCTCGCAGATCACCTGCATCGGCAGCGGCACCGCGAAGTCGCCCACCAGGTCGATCTCCCCGGCCTGCTCCGCCCGGTCGAGCAGCGTCGCGGCGATCTGCTCGACGGCGGGACGCAGCGCCGCGACCCGGCGCACCGTGAAGGTGGAGACGACCAGCTTGCGCAGCCGGGTGTGCACCGGCGGATCGTTGAGCAGCAGCATGTGCCCCGCCGGGCCGGGGATCAGCGGCTCCGCCGGCCGCTGCTCGGGCGGCATCGTGGAGCGGAAGTCCTTGGCCAGGCGGGGGTCAACGAACGCCGCCCGCACGTCGGCGTAGCGCGTGACGAGCCAGGTCGACCCGCCGTCGGGAAGGTCGACCTCCCGGACCGGCGCGATCTCGCGCAGGCGCGAGAGCGTGCCGTAGGGGTCGGCCCAGTAGTCGTCGGTGAAGACGGGTCCGGTGGCGAGGTCGGTCACGGACGCGAGTGTGCCCGTCACGGCGTGCGTTCACCGTGATTTCGGTGAGGGTTCGTTCAATGAAACGAGGGGGTTCAGCCCTTCGGCTCACCCATGCCCACCGACGTACGCCCGAACGCCCGCCCCGTCCTGCGGAACTGGGCCTCGAGCTGGGGCACCATCGTCCTCGCCTGCGCCATGATCGGGAGGTCGCCGAGCCAGGAGAAGGTGATCGGGCGCAGCGCGGCGACGATCCCGACCGACTTCGGCACGAACACCCGCCGCTTGCGCTTGGCGATGCCCGCGAGGAAGCCCTCCACGCAGTCCTCGACCGGCGCGAGCGCGCCCAGCGGCCCGGGGAGCTTGCGCAGGGTGTCCTCGAAGGTCGACGAGTCGGCCTTCACGTCGCGCACGAGGTCGGTGTCGATCCAGCCCATGTGCGCGGTGCCGACACCGATGCCGCGGTACGCGAGCTCGAAGCGCAGCGCGTTGCCGTAGTTCTCCACGCCGGCCTTGGCGCCGCAGTAGGCGGCCATGCCGGGCAGGGCGGTGAACGCGGCCAGCGAGGAGACGAGCAGGTAGTAGCCGCGGCGCTTCTCGACCTCGGCGACGGTCGCGGACACCGTCCGCGACACCCCGATGAGGTTGACCTCCATGACCCGGGCGACGACGTCGGCGGGGGACTCCGCGACCGTGCCCTGGTTCGCGATCCCGGCGTTGGCGATGACGACGTCGATCCCGCCGAGCTCGGCCACGGTGTGCTTCACCGCGGCGTCGAGCGAGGCCTGGTCGGTGACGTCGCAGGTCGCCCAGGTGTGCTGCGGGCCCAGCTCGCCGGCGATCCGCTCCAGGCGCTCGGGCTCGAGGCCGACGAGCGCGATCCGCGCGCCCCGCGCCGCGGCGGCCCGGGCGGTGGCCTCGCCGATCCCGCGGGCGGCACCGGTGATGAACAGGACCTTGCCGTTGATGTCGTAGGTCACGAGTGCTCCAGGATCCGTCGGGGGGTCAGCACGTACTCGTCGGTCCTCATGTGCTTGAGGCGCCGGTGGAAGGGCATGGTGAACGTCGGCCACAGCGCCGAGTTGCGGCCCTGCCCGTCCAGGTACCAGGACCGGCAGCCGCCGTCGGTCCACACCGTGCCCTCGGTGAGCCGCTGCATCTCCGCGACGAAGCGGTCCTGGACGTCCTGCCGCGGCTCCACGGCCCCGACCGACCGGGTCCGCAGGCGCCGCAGCACGTCCATCACGAGGTTGATCTGCGACTCGATCATGAAGACGACCGAGTTGTGGCCGAGGCCGGTGTTCGGCCCGAGCAGCGTGAACAGGTTCGGGAACCCGGCGATCATCGTCCCGTTGTGGGCGAACATCGTGTCGCCCCAGTGCTCGGCGAGGCTGCGCCCGTCGCGGCCGAACACGCGGTGGCTGATCGGCAGGTCGCTGATCGCGAAGCCGGTGCCGGCGATGATCGTGTCGACCTCGTGCTCGGTGCCGTCGGCGGTGACGACGGCGTGCTCCGTCACGCGGGTGATCTTCTCGGTGACCACGTCGACGTCCGGACGGTCGAGCGCCGGCAGGTAGGTGTCGGACAGCAGGATGCGCTTGCAGCCCATCGAGTAGCTCGGCGTGATCTTCTCGCGGAGCGTCGGGTCGGTGACCTGCGTGCGCATGTGGCGTTCGGCGAGCTTCGCCGCCTTCGCCATCCGCCGCGGGTCCTTGAAGCCGAGCACGAACGTCTCGCGGGCCCAGTAGATGGCCTCGCGGTTGAGCTTCTGCAGGGCCGGGAGGCGGCGGAAGAGCCACTTCTCGAGGCCGGTGATCCGCCGGTCGCGCCGGGGCATGATCCACGGGGGCGTGCGCTGGAAGACGGTCAGGTGTCCGACCACGGGCGCGATCTCGGGCACGAACTGGATGGCCGAGGCGCCGGTGCCGATGACCGCGACGCGCCGGCCCCGCAGGTCCAGGTCGTGCCGCCAGGTGGCGGAGTGGAACATCTCCCCGCCGAAGTCGTCGAGGCCCGGCACGTCCGGGAACGAGGGGTCCGACAGCGCGCCGCTGCCGAGCACGACCGCGTCCGCGGTCCACGTGCCCTGCGTGGTCGTGACGGTCCACCGCTGCGTCCGCTCGGACCACCGCGCCTCGGTCACCTCGTGGTGGTTGCGCGTGAACCGGTCGATCCCGTATTCCGCGCTGATCCGCTGCAGGTAGGCGTGGATCTCCGGCTGGGGCGAGAACGCGTGGCTCCACTCCGGGTTCGGCGCGAACGAGAACGAGTAGAGATGGCTCGGCACGTCGCAGGCGCAGCCCGGGTAGGAGTTGTCCCGCCAGGTCCCGCCGACGTCGCCGTGCCGCTCGAACACGAGGAAGTCCTCGACGCCGGCCTGGCGCAGCCGGATGGCCGTGCCGAGCCCGGAGAAGCCGTTGCCCACGATGGCGACGGACAGGTGCGGCACGTCGGGGTCCTTCCCGACGGCGGGTGGTGCGGCTTCGGTGGTCACGATCCCCTCCCGGTGGTACAGCTGCGTACCGAACCTGCTGGGGAGGATGGTACGAGCTGGTACCATAGGCCAGTGACTGTGAGCGCGCACACCGCGGATTCCGGCGAGCACCCGGTCGTGGTCGCCATCCGCACCGGGACCGCTCCGGGCTCGGACCACCGTGACCGGCTGATCGCCGCGATGGGTGAGCTCCTCGCCGAGCAGGGCTACGCGAGCGTGACCGTCACCGACGTCGTCGCCCGCGCCCGCGTGTCGAAGCGGACCTTCTACCAGCACTTCGCCGACCGCGAGGAGTGCCTGCTCGCCACCTACCGGGTGGTCGCCGAGGCCCCGCTGCACCGGATCGCGGAGGCGGCGGCGTCGACGGTCGGCACCGGCCTGCCGGTCCGCGAGGAGATCGCCGGCGTCACCGGCGCGTACCTGGCCGCGATGGCCGAGCACCCGCTGCTCACCCGCGCGATGCTCACCGAGGTCGGCTCGGCGGGGCCTGCGGGGCTCGCCGTGCGCCGCGAGGTGATGCGGCGGTTCGCCGACGGGCTCGTGGCGCTGGCCGCGGCGGGCGGGCGGGAGCTGTCCGCCGGGGTCGCGCAGGCCCTCGTCGGCGGGATCAACGAACTGGTCCTCGAGGCCGTCGAGTCGGCCGACGTGACGGCACGGGAGATGGCCGACGCGATCCTGGCGCTCGGGGACACGGTGACCGAGCTCGGCACGGCGGTCCTCGACCGGTAGGCCGCGGCACCCCCCGTGTCAGCCGTGTGCCACCGCTGACGTCGAGTGTCAGCAGGGCGCCACGCCCACCGGCAGGATCCGCCGGTCGGGTGACCCGAGGCAACGGGTGGTGCAGCCCGAACGTCGTTCCCCGGATGGAACCGTCACCGCGACGGTGGTTATGGTCCCGGGACCAACGCGGCGTCCGGTATCTCCCGGCGTCCCTCCTGCGCCGGTGTCCGGAGGCGGGGGAGCCGAAGCAGCGAGGGAGACGCCGATGGCTCCAGCCCCGGGTCCGCCCGGCCCCCGACCACCCCGGCCGGGCGGGTTCGCGATGCCCCCACAGGGACCGCCGCCCGGGCCGCCTCCCGGTCCTCCGCCCGGTCCGCCCGGTCCGCCGCCGCCGCGTGGCGCGCGGCCGCCCCAGGGCCCGCCGCCACCACCCCCGCGTCCGCTGCCCCCGCAGCCCGCGCGGCCGCAGCCGCAGCCGACCCGCGTCGGGACCCCACCCGCCGTCGGGACGGCGCCGGCTCGCCCCCCGCGCCCCGTCCGCAGGCGGCGGTGGGGACGTCGGATCGGGGCGCTGCTGGGTGTGCTCCTGCTGCTCGTCGTCGGGTTCGGGATCTACCTGGACACGCAGATGACGCGGACCGAGGCGCTCTCGTCGTACGCGGGGCGCCCGGCGTCGGGCTCCGGGACGAACTGGCTGCTCGTCGGCTCGGACAGCCGGGCGGGGTTGTCGAGCGCCCAGGAGCGGCAGCTGTCCACCGGCGAGGCGGACGGCAACCGGACCGACACGATGATGATCGTGCACGTCGGGTCGTTCGGGGGGCAGACCTCGATCGTCAGCCTGCCCCGCGACTCGCTCGTCGAGGTCGACGGCACCACGGCGCGGCTCAACTCGGCGTACTCGTCGGGCGGGCCGCAGCTGCTGGCGCGCACCGTCGAGCAGTCGACCGGCCTGCGGATCGACCACTACGCCGAGATCGGCTTCGAGGGTTTCGCGTCGATGGTGGACGCGGTCGGCGGGGTCGAGATGTGCCTCGACGAGGCGATCGACGACCCGAAGGCCGGGATCGACCTGCCCGCGGGCTGCCAGGAGCTGAACGGCCCGAACGCGCTCGGCTACGTCCGCACCCGCGCCTTCCCGAACGCCGACCTGCAGCGCGTGCAGAACCAGCGGGCGTTCCTGTCGGCGCTCATGTCGAAGGCCGCGAGCCCGGTGACCCTCGCGAACCCGTTCGCGTCGGTCCCCTTCGCGACGGCGGCCGTGCGCACGTTGACCGTCGACGAGTCGACCCACGTCTGGCACCTCGCGAGCCTCGGCTGGGCGATGCACGCCGTCAGCTCGGGCGGGGTGACGACGACGGTGCCGATCCGGCCCTCGGGTTCGGTGTCGGGCGCGGTGGTGTGGGACCGCACCGACGCGCCGCGGTTGTGGGAGGCCCTGCGCTCCGGCGAGGACATCCCGCGGGATCTGGTCACTCCGGGTCCCTGACGATGTGGCGTTCCCGCCACTGGATGACAGCAACGACGCTGTGCTGCCAGAAGGTGGGGCGCCTCAGCGGTCCCGCGCGAACAGCACCGCGAGCACCGTGCAGCCCAGCACGATGAGCGCGATGGGCAGGACGGCGTTGATCGTGTCCCAGGACATGGTCAGCCCCAGGCCGGCGCGCGGTCGCCGGTGTCCGTGCGGGCGGTGTCGAGCAGGGCCGCGCTCTGCCGGGTGATCACCACCGTGCCCGCGACGACCACGGCGGCCGCGACCACCTGGCCGACCAGCGCGAGCGGCGTGGTGCGGACCCACTCGCCGAGCACGAGGACGCCGAGGGTGACCGCCACGGCGGGGTCGGTCGTCCCGATCACGGCGTTGACCGGTGCGTTGAGCCGGCCGAGGTGCAGGGCCCGCTGAGAGAAGGTCCAGCCGCACAGCGAGGTGACCAGGGCGGCCGCGAAGGGCCAGGACACGACCGCGTCGACGAGGTTCGACGCGGCGAGCGCGGTGGCGAACAGCGTGGCCGTCAGCCCGTAGAAGCCGCCGGTCGCGAGCGCCAGCAGGGCCGCCCGCACCGGCTCGGACCAGCCGACGCCCCGGAGCCCGAGGACGCCGACGAGGCCCGCGACCACGCCGACCACGACGAGCGGGGTGACGGCGGGGGTCGGCATGACGGCGGGTGCCTGCGGGTGGGCGATCGCCAGGAACGCGGCGAGACCGAGCACGCAGACCACCGACGCGCGGAGCAGGCGGCGGTCCAGGCGCCGGCCGGCGAGGGCCGCGGAGGCGATCGTGCCGAAGACCAGCCCGGTGACCAGGACCGGCTGCACCAGTGCCACGGGCCCGACGTGCAGGGCGTAGGCGTAGGAGCCGAACCCCACGGCGATCACGGCCTGACCGGCCCACCAGCGGCGGCGCCGCAGCACGCGGGCGAGGAGCTCCCGGGTCGAGCCCGGCTCGTCGATCTCCTGCCCGGCGCGCTGCTGGAGCACGGTCCCGGTGGAGATGCCCGCGGCGCCGACGAGGGCGGCGAGCAGGGCGATCGCGGCGGTCACGGCAGGTTCTCCACGGTCGGCAGCTTGAGCACGGCGGCGAGGTCGACCCCCGCCTGCCGGCGCGACCAGGCGGCCGCCCGGTCGTGCGCCGCGCGGAGCGCGGCCGGGTCGGCGAGCCACTCCTGCAGCAGGCGCGTCAGCTCCCGCGGCCGACGGCAGGTGCGGGCCAGCCCGGCCCGCCCGAGCAGGCGGGCGGAGTCCCGCCCGTGGCCCGGCAGCGGCTGGTAGAGCACGAGGGTGCGACCGCAGGCGAGCGCCTCCTGCGCGGTCGCGCCCCCGGAGTTGTTGACGACGACGTCGGCGGCGGCGAGCAGGGTCGGCACGTCGTCCACCCAGCCGGGTACCCGCAGGCGCTCCGACCCGACCCGGTCGCCGAGCGCCCGCAGCCGCCGGCGCGCCCGCTCGTCGCGTCCGCACAGGGCGACGACGTGGCACCGCGGGTCGGCCGCGAGGGCCGCCCGCACCGCACCGGCGATCCCGCCCAGCCCGAGCGAACCCGCCGTCACGACGACGACGAGCGCGTCCGCCGGGAGCCCGAGGTGCTCCCGGGCCGCGCGGGCCCCGTCGTCGGACACGGGGGTGAAGGGCGCCCCGACGAGGGCCGAGCGCACCGTGACCCCGGCGCCCGGGTCCATGACGCGGGTGGGCGCGGCGGCGAGGTCGTCGAGCACGAGGTACTCGTCGACGCCGGGGTAGGTCCAGTAGGCGTGGGGCGCGAAGTCGCAGATCGCGGCGACGACGCGGGCCTCGAGCCGCCCCTGCCGGCGCAGCCGGGCCAGACCCGCCGTCGCGAGCTGGTGGGTGGAGACGACGACGTCGGGGGCGCCGTCCGCGGCCAGGCGCGCGTGGGGCCCCTCGAGGTCGGCGGCGAGCGCGCGGGCGACCCAGGCGCCCATCACCTCGCGGTAGAACCACCGCACGAGCCGCGAGTGCGTCACCGCGGCGTACCAGGCCTCCTGCAGCGCCGGGGTCCACTGCACGGCGAACTCGAACAGCCAGCGGAACACCGGCCCGGAGCCGTGGCCCATGCGGGCGAACGCCTCGGCGAGCCGGATGTCGCAGTCCGGGCGGTCCCGCGCGACGATCGTGGCCACCGCGCGGGCCACCGCCGCGTGCCCCTCGCCGATCTCCCCGGAGACGATCAGCAGCCGGGTCGCGCGGTCCGTCGGCGGGCTGTTCACGGTGTCCAGTCTCCCGATCCCGCAGGACGCACACCCGTCCGGGTGTGCTGTTCACACGGGAGGCGGTTCCCGTTCAACCCGGTGCGCGTCCTTCCGCGACGCTTCACCCGTCCCTCATCGCCCGTCCTCCGGACGCGCCGATCATGAGTCCCGCGTCGAGGTCCACCGTGGGTCACAGTAGGTTCACGGGAGGGTCACGGCACCCGGACGATCGTCGGCTGGTCGGAACGACCCGGCCCGTCGGCCGTCGTCACGCCCGAGAGGAGCCCTCCGACCGATGACCGCACTCGGCGTCCCGAGGTCGACCCGCGCCCGGCGTCGCCCGCTGCGTCCCCGGCACCTGCGGGTCCTGCGGCGCGGCACGCGCCCGCCCGAGGACACCCGGCGGGAGCGGCCCGACCGGTCGCCCCGGGTCGTCGTCCTCACCGCGCGCGTGGGGGCGGGGCACGACCGGGCGGCCTACGAGCTCGCGGCGCGCCTGCGGGCGCGCGGGGCCGTCGTGGACGTGCACGACTACCTGGACGCGCTCCCGCGCTACGGGCAGGTCATCATCGGCGACGGCTACGGGTTCACCGTCAACCGGATGCCGCGGTTCTTCGACTGGCTCTTCTACGCCCTCGAGCACCGCTGGGACGTCCGCGGGATCATCCTGACCTTCCTCACGTTCTCCGAGCGCACCGTGCGGCGGTGGACCCGGGACGCCGACGTCGTGGTGTCCACGTTCCCGCTGTCCTGCCAGACGCTGGGCCGCATGCGCGCCGCGGGCCGGATCCGCGTGCCGGTGATCAGCTACCTGACCGACCCCGCGCCGCACCGCATGTGGCTGCACCCCGGCGTCGACACGCACCTGTCGGTCACCAGCGCGTGCGCGGCGGCCGCGGACGCGATGTACGGCGTCGAGGTCCGTCCCGCGGGCCCGCTCGTCGGGCCCGCGTTCTCCCGCGCGCACACCGACGCCGACCGCGTCGAGACCCGCCGCTCGCTCGGGCTCGGCGACGACGAGACCGCCGTGCTCATCAGTGCGGGCTCGCTGGGGCTCGGGGACGTGCCCTCGCTGGTGTCGGCGGCCCTCACCAACCCGGCCGCGCACGTGGTGGTGCTCTGCGGCCGCAACACGGCCCTGCGCACCGAGCTCGACGCCATGCCGCGGGTCACGGCGCTCGGCTGGCGCGACGACGTCCCCGCGCTGATGGGTGCCTGCGACGTGCTGCTGCACAACGCCGGCGGGCTCTCGGTGACCGAGGCCCTCGTCGCGAACCTGCCGGCCGTCACCTACTGCCCCATCCCCGGGCACGGGCGGGCGAACGCGACCGTGCTCGCCGACGCGGGCCTCGCCCCGTGGCCGACGACGCCGGAGGCCCTCGCGGGGGTGCTCGACGGCGTCACGCGCACCTCCCCGCTCTCGCCGTGGCCCACCGACCCCGACGGCGACGTCGCCGAGATCGTGCTCGAGGCGGCCGGACAGCGGGCGGCGGTCGCGGCGGCGTCCTGAGCGCCGACGACGGGACCTGAGTCCCTTCCGGAACGCGATCCTGCTCCCTGTCGTGCCGTCCGACCGGGCCATACATTGCGGACGTGACGACACGGAGCGTGACGAAATTCGTGACGGCGGCGGCCGTCCTGGCCCTGGCGCTGACCGGGTGCTCCTCCTCCCCGGGCAGCTCGGACGCTCCCGCCGCCGCGCCCGCACCGGGGGGCGGGGCGATCACGCCGGAGGCCGTCTCGGCCGCGGTCGGGGCGCTCGACGGCATCGTCACCGCCGACCTGCAGGCGACCGGCGTCCCGGGGGCGGCGGTCGCGGTGGTCCACCAGGGCCGGGTGGTCTACGCGAAGGGCTTCGGGGTGCGCCAGGTCGGGCGCCCGGAGCCGGTGGACGCGGACACCGTCTTCCAGGTCGCGTCGGTGTCCAAGGCGATCGCCGGCAGTGTCATCGGCGCCGCGGCGACGCAGAAGCGGGCGGCGTGGACGGACACGATCGCCTCGCGGCTGCCGGGCTTCACGCTCTCCGACCCCTACGTCGGCGCGAACGTCACCGTCGCCGACATGCTCGCCCACCGCAGCGGGCTGCCCGAGAGCCAGTTCACCACCGACATCCTCGAGGACCTCGGCTACTCGCAGGCCGACATCCTCGCCCGCCAGCGGCTGCTGCCGCTCGAGCCGTTCCGCACCGGGTGGAGCTACACCAACTACGGCCTGACGGCGGGTGGTGAGGCGGCCGCGGCCGCCGCCGGGACCACGTGGGCCGACCTCGCCCAGCAGACGATCTTCGGTCCGCTCGGGATGGCCTCGTCGAGCTACCGCTACGCCGACGTCGCGAACCGGTCGGACCGGGCGGCCCTGCACAAGCGGGAGGCGAACGGGTCGTGGACGCCGTCGCTCACGTTCGACGTGGACCCGCAGGCGCCGGCGGGCGGTGCCAGCACCTCGGTCGACGACATGAGCAAGTGGATGACGATGCTGCTCGCCGGGGGGAAGAACGGCGCGACCACGGTGATCGACACCGCGAACCTCGACCAGATGTGGGGGCCGCAGGTGCAGCGGGCTCCGGTCGAGGAGGTCGGCGGCCCGTTCCAGTTCTACGGCGAGGGCTGGAACGTCGAGCGGGACTCGTCCGATCGTCTGTCGGTGAACCACTCCGGGGCGTTCCAGACCGGGTCGGGCACCAACGTCAAGCTCCTCCCCACCGAGGACCTGGGGATCGTCACCCTCACCAACGGCACGCCCGACGGGCTCGCCGAGGCGATCAACCAGCGCTTCTTCGACCAGGTCGAGAACGGGAAGCAGAGCCGCGACTGGCTCGCCCTCTACCGGCAGGCCTTCGCCCAGCTCTCGGCGCCGGTCGACCCGACCGACTACACGAAGCCCGCCCCGCAGGTGACGCCGCCGCAGGCCCCGACCGCGTACGTCGGGACCTGGCGCAGCGACTTCTGGGGCGACCTCGTGGTGAGCGCGGCGCCCGACGGGTCCCTGTCGATGGTCGTCGGGCCGGAGCGCCAGCAGTACCCGCTGGCGCACTGGACGGGCGACACCTTCTGGTTCACCCCGCGCGGGGAGAGCGCCTTCGGGAACTCCGGCGTCGTGTTCGCCGGCCCCCGGCTCACGGTCAACGCCTGGAACGAGGTGCCCGGGCTGGGGGTGTTCCGGAAGGTCGGCTGACCTCCTAGGGGGCGTCCACGATCTGGACGACCCCGGTGTTCACGCTCGCGATGTAGAGCCGCCCGGAGGTCGGGTCGACGCCGAGCGTGTACGGGCCCTGCGCGGTGGCGACCCGGGCGACCTCGCGGGGCTGCGGGTTCGTCATGTCGTAGCCGATCACCACGTTGGTCCCCGAGGACGCGACCCACACGCGGTCGCGCACCGGGTCGTAGGTGATGCCGTAGGGGCCACCGGGCTGCGGCACGGCGCCGACCTGCGTGGGCGGGCCGTCCGGGTTCGGCTGGAACACCAGGACCTGGTCGCCGCGCGTGTCGGTGGCGATCATGCGGCCGTGCCGGTCGGCCACGAGGTGCGTGGGGCCCTGCCCGGACGGGGCGCTGCCCACGATCCGCAGGGTGTTCACGTCGTAGATCGTCAGGTCGTCCTTGCGGACGTCGATCAGTCCGACCAGATCCCCCACCGGGGCGAGACCGGCGGGCTGGACGGCGTCGGTGAACATCTTCACCACGCGGTCGCCGCGGATCGCCGAGACGGTGCCGCCGAGCTCGTCCGCGGTCATCACCGTGCCGTTGGGGGCCTGCGTGGCGTCGTGCGGGACGGTGCCGACGAACAGCGGCGGGTCGGCCTGACCCGCGGGGAGGTTCACCCGGACCAGGGCGTTCGCGCTCTCGACGGGCACCAGGATCGGGCCGCCGGGCGCGGCGAGTTGCAGGTGGCGCACGAAGCCGGGCAGCGGGGTGCGGCCGCGCACCGCGCCGGTGTCCGCGTCGAGCAGCACCAGTGAGTTCGGGTTGCGGGTGGCGACGGCGACCGTGCGGGTCACCGGGTCCACCACGACCCCCTCGGGGGCCGAGCCGACCTCGACCTGGCGGCCGGGCGGCGGCGTGGTCGGCACGGGCGCCGACTGCGGCTCGGCGGCGAGCGAGAGGTTCGTCGTGTCGGGGCGGGTGCCCTCGGTGGGCACGCCCGGGACGAGGAGCCCGGTGGTGGGGGCGACGCTCGGCGCCGACGTCGGGGCGGGGGCCGGTGGGGCCTGGGTACCGCAGGCCGCGAGCACGAGGCTCGCGGCGACGGCGGGGAGGAGCAGGGCTCTGGCTCGGCCTCGGGGCATGTCCGTCCTGTACCCCCTCCCGGCGTCCTGAACGTCCGTGCGATCCCGACGACGGGTGCCGGGGCACCCGTCGTCGGGACGGGCGGCTACCGCACCTCGGCGGCGTGGATCTCGGCCTGCTTCTCGGCCTTCGCGAACTCCTCGACGAGCGTGGCGCAGAAGGCCGGCAGGTCGTCGGGGTTGCGGCTGGTGATCAGCTTGTCGTCGACCACGACCTCCTCGTCGACCCACTCCGCGCCGGCGTTGCGCAGGTCGGTGGCGAGGCTCGGGAACGAGGTCATGCGACGGCCGCGGACGACGTCGGCCTCGATGAGCAGCCACGGCGCGTGGCAGATCGCGGCGACCGGCAGGCCGACCGCGAACGCCTCGCCGACGAGGCGGACGAAGTTCGGGATGGTGCGCAGCAGGTCGGGGTTGGCGACCCCGCCGGGCAGCACGAACCCGTCGTAGTTGTCGGTCTTGACCTGGCTGACCACCGCGTCGACGTCGAAGCGGTCACCCTGGTCGAGGTGGTTGAAGGCCTGGATGGAGCCGGGCGTCTCCGAGATCAGCACCGGGGTGCCGCCGGCGTTCTGCACGGCCTTCCAGGGCTCGGTCAGCTCGACCTGCTCGGTGCCCTCCTTGGCGGCGAGGAACCCGATGGTGCGGCCCTCGAGCGGGCGGTCCGATGTGGCCATGACGATGCGACACTCCTCGAAACTGCAGGTGGGATACCCTCGGGGGGTAAGAGTCGGCGCGACGGCCGACGGACAGGCCCGGGATCCCCGGCACCCGTCGTGCGAAACGCACACCGGGGTGGGCGCCACGCCACGATCGCGGGCGTGGCACCGTCGCGGGCGACCCCCCGACGTTCGGAAGGACTCCCATGGCCACGACGACTCTCTCGGTCCCCGAGATCCACTGCGACCACTGCCGCACCGCGATCGAGGGTGCGCTCTCGCCGATCGACGGCGTCGAGGGCATCGACGTCGACCTCGAGAACCGCGTCGTGCGCGTCGAGCACGACGACGAGCTGCAGCTCGGCTCCGTCGTCGAGGCGATCGAGGACCAGGGCTACGACGTCCCGAACCGGGACGCCTACGTCCGCGCCTCCTAGTCGGTCACCTCCGGTGCAAGCAGTGCGTCACTGCTTGCACTGGACGCCAGGAACGCCCCACCGTCGCGGCGGCCCGACTAGCTGGCCTTCTCCTCCGCGGCCTTCTCGTCGTCGGACTTCTTCCGGCGCGAGCGGGTGGTGGTCGTCTTCTTCGTGGTCGACGCGTCGTCGTCGGCCTTCGCGCCCGACCGCTTCCGGGTCGTCTTCTTCGCCGGCTCCTCGGCCGGGGCCTCGTCCTCGTCCTTCTTCGGCGAGGACGGCGAGTCCGCGGCCTTCCCGCCCGCCGCCTCCACGGAGCGGCGCAGTGCGGTGAGCAGGTCGGTCATGTCGTCGGCGTCCTCGGCGGGCGCCTCCTCCGGGGCCGGACGACCGCCGCCGTGCTCACGCTTGTACTCGATCAGGTCGCCGACGGCCTTGCGGTACTCGTCCTCGAACTCGTCGACCTCGAAGTCGCCGGAGAGCGAGTCGATGAGCGACGACGCCATCGCCATCTCCTGCGGGCGGACCTCGACGTCGTTGTCGAGCACCGGGAACTCGGCCTCGCGGACCTCGTCGGGCCAGAGCATCGTCTGCAGCACGATCGCGTTGTCCCGGACGCGCAGCAGGGCCAACGTCTCCCGCTGGCGCAGCGCGACCTTCACCAGCGCCATCCGGTCGGTCTCGCGCAGGGCCTCGCGCAGCAGCGAGTACGGCTTGAGCGCCTTGTTCTCGGGCTCCAGGTAGTAGCTCTTGTCCAGCAGCAGCGGGTCGACCTGGTCGGCGGGGACGAACTGCACGACGTCGATCTCGTGGCCGGTCGCGGTGGGCAGGGTGGCGAGGTCGTCGTCGTCGAGCATGATCAGCTGCCCGTCGTCGGTCTCGTAACCCTTCGCGATCTCGGAGTAGGCCACCTCCTCGCCGCACACCGAGCACGTGCGCTTCTGGCGGATGCGCCCGCCGTCGACCTCGTGCACCTGGTGGAACCGGATGTCGTGGTTCGAGGTCGCGGCGTAGAGCCGGACCGGGACGTTGACCAGCCCGAACGACACCGCGCCGCTCCAGATCGCGCGCATCGCGCGGCTCCCTCCGCTCGTCACCGGGCGTCACCGGTGCTCGACCCCAGGATGCCCCACACGCGTCGCGACTCACAGGATTTCCGCGGGCGGGTACCGCGCGGCGTCCACGGTCGGGGTGTCGGCGGCGAGGTTGTCGGACCCTCGGGGCACGATGTGGGGCATGCAGGACGTCGGCGTGCGCGGAGCCGGCATCCGGCCCATGCAGCCGGTGCCGGGGCGGCTGCCCGTGGGCCCGGAATGGTCCTACGAGGTGGACTGGAGCGGCATCCGCCTGCTGGCCGACGTCGAGGACGGGACGCTCTGCCTGCGCACGCTCGAGGGGGACGACGTCACCGCGCGGTTCCCCGAGTTCGCGCCGCTGGCCGAGGTGGTGCCCGACGGGCTGTTCGACGGCGAGGCGGTGCTGCTCGACGCCGGGCAGCCGTCGTCGCTCGCGCTGTTCGACCGGCTGCGCCGGGCCGACCCGCGCAAGGCGCGCACGCTCGCGCGGGCCCGCCCCGCGATCCTCATGGTCTACGACGTCCTGCGGCTCTACGGCGTCCCGCTGACCGAGCGCCCGCTCGACGAGCGCCGGGCCACCCTCGGACGGCTGAGCCTCGACGAGGTCGGTCGCATCCAGGTGTCCCCGGTGTACGACGACGGGCCGGCGCTGCTCGCCGGGGTGCGCGAGCAGGGGCTGCCGGGCGTCATGGCCCGGCGCCGGGACACGCCCTACGACGCGGAGGCAGCCGCGGACTGGCTGCGGGTCGTGGCGCCCGCGGAGGCACCCACCGCGCCGACCGCCGCGACGTCGGTCGACCTCCCGACGGCCGAGCAGCCCCCGGCCGGGCCGGCGCTGTCCGCCCTGCCGCCGGCCGACGCGTCGGCCCCGCCGCACCCGCCGTCGGGCAAGGTGACCCGCGGGCGGCACAGCCGCGGCCAGGAGGACCCGCCGGGTCTGTGGTGACGCCCGTCAGGCGCGCGCGACCAGTCCGCTCGCGAACACGGCGACGAGCTCGCGCAAGGTGTCCGGCAGGAGCACGCGCATCGCGGCCAGCGTCGGGTCGAGCTCGTAGACGGCGGCCATCGCCGGGGTCGGCCGGCAGGCCGTGAACACCGTGCCGGCGCAGAGCAGGGTGCCGGCGCCGAGCTGGAAGGCGGCGTCGTCGTCGAGCTCGCCGAGGAAGCGCCGGACGACCCCGGCGAGCCGGAGGCCGAGCTCGCGCAGACCCTGCTTGTAGCGCAGGGCGACGTCGGTCGAGACGTTCCGCTCGAGCACGGCGGACTGGGCGGCGAGCAGGTCGCAGAGCACCGGGCGGGTGGTCAGGGTGGTCGCGAACAGGTCGGCCAGCGCGTCCACGCGCTCGCGGGGGGTCCCGACGACGGGGTGGGCCGACTCGAGCTCCTCCACCCACTCGACGAGGCGTTCGTCGAGCAGCGCGAGCAGGGCGGCCTCGCGGGACTCGACGTAGCGCAGCACGTTCGACTTCGCGAGGCCCACCCGCCGCGCCAGCTCGTTGAGGCTGACCTGCGCGACCGGCATCTCGGCCAGCATCTCCGCGAGCGCGCCCAGGACGGCGCGGCGTCGTTCGTCGCGCTGGTCGTCGGTGCGCGCCCGCCGGAAGGTCACACCGGGAGATTACAGACCGGCGGGCTCTTGTGTATCAGACCGGCGGTCCGATACGTTCACGGCACAAGAGACCGCCGGTCTCTTCTTCCTGAGGGGCGTCGCCATGTACTCCGTGCCCGACCAGACCGGACGGACCGCCGTCGTCACCGGGGCCAACAGCGGGACCGGGAAGGAGGCCGCCGCGCGGCTGGCGGCGGCCGGCGCGCGGGTCGTCCTCGCCGTCCGCTCGTCCGAGAAGGGGGAGGCCGCCCGCGCCGAGATCCTGAGCCGCGCGCCCGGCGCGGCGGTGGAGGTGCGGCGGCTCGACCTCGCCGACCAGGCGTCGGTGCGCGCGTTCGCGGAGGGGGTGGACGGCCCCGTCGACCTGCTGCTCAACAACGCCGGCGTGATGGCGGTGCCCGAGCAGCACCTCACCGTCGACGGCTTCGAACTGCAGACGGCCTCGAACGTCCTCGGACCGTTCGCGCTCACCGTCCGCCTGCTCCCGCAGTTGCTCGCCGCGCCGGGCGCCCGCGTCGTGTGGATGAGCAGCACGGCCGCGTGGACGGGCCGGGTCGACCCGGAGCGCCCGGAGGTGCCGCGGCGCTACTCCCCGACCCTCGTCTACGGCGCGACGAAGCTCGCCGACCAGCTGCTGGCCAACCACCTCGCGCGCGTCGCCGACACGCGCGGCTGGGACCTGCGCAGCCTCGGCGCCCACCCCGGCATCACGCGGACCGAGCTGTTCGCGAACAGCACCGTGCCCGGCGGGGGCGCGCCGCGCGAGATGCCGCGGCTCCAGCGGCTGCTCCCGCTGCAGGAGGTGGACACCGGGGCGGAGCCGATGCTCGTGGCGGCCACCGACCCCGGCGCCGCGAACGGCACCTACTGGGGACCGACCGGGTGGGGTCCGACCGGGCTGCTGCAGGTGCGGGGACGCACCGCCCGGGTGCGCGCCCCGCGGGCGGCCGCGGACGTCGACCTCGCCGCCCGCTACTGGGCGGCGGCGGAGCGGGTCACCGGGGTGTCGCTCGACGCGAGCGTGCCCGCCTGACCGGCACCGGCGGGTGTCGGCCCGGTACGACGGTCGACGACGGCGGTCGGCTCAGTCGTCCGCCGGGGCCGCCGCCTCGAGGGCCTCGGCGGTCCACCCGATGATCCGGCCGCCGGTGCGACCGAGCTCGCGCATCGACTCGAGGTGCTCAACGGGGGTGCCGGCGAGGTCGACGCGGACCTCCCGGCGGTCGAGGCGGGCGGCGTCGAGCGCGGCGCGCCCGTCGTGACCCGCGGTCAGCGTCGCGAGCAGCCCGCCGGTGGACGCCAGCGAGCCGCGAGCGGCGCCGAGCCGGCCGAGGGCGTCGTCGAGCGCGGCGAGCAGCGAGGCGCGGTTGCCCTCGCACATCGCCGCGGTCAGCTCGGGGCGGGTGGCGGCGACGCGGGTGCCGTCGGCGAACGAGCCGGCGGCCAGGGCGAGGGCGAGCTCGCCGCCGTCGGCGCCGACCGCCGCCAGGACCGCGGCGAGCAGGTGCGGGAGGTGCGAGATGCGGGCGACGGCGACGTCGTGCTCGTCGGACGCCGCGGGCACCACGGTGGCGCCGCACGCGAGGGCGAGCGCGACGACGTCGGCCCAGACGGCGAGGTCGGTGTCGTCGTCGGTGGCCACCACCCACACCTTGTCGTGGAACAGCTGCAGCGAGCCCGCGTCCCAGCCGGAGAACTCGGTGCCGGTCATCGGGTGCCCGCCGACGAAGCGGGAGCCCGGCGCCCAGCGCTCGACGGCGTCGCGCACCGGCTCCTTGACGCTGGTGACGTCGGTGAGCCGGCAGTCCGGGGCCTCCTTGCCGACGACCGCGAGCACGTCGTCCATCGACGTGAGCGGCACGGCGACGACCACGAGGGCGTCGGTGTCCGCGGCCCGGCGCACGGCGTCGGCGACGGTGTCGCTCACGTCGTAGCCGTCGGCGCGCGCCTTCTCGATCGTCGTCTCCGACGCCGACGCACCCCAGGCCTCGCGGCCCGCGTCGGTGGCGGCGCGCAGCAGCGACCCGCCGATCAGCCCGAGCCCGAGCACGCACACGGGCCGGGTCAACGCGGCGGCCAGCACCGCACCGGTGTCCGGTTCCTCTGTCCCCACGGCTCGCGAGCGTAGGGCGAGGCCGGGAGGTGACCGCCGTTCACCCACTCCAGCGACACGGCGGGCCTCGTCAGGGCCGCAGGACCTCCAGGGCGTACCCCGCGTACAGGGCCACCCCGGCGACCATCGCCTCCTCGTCGAACACGACGCGGTTCGAGTGGTTCGGCGGCGCCTCGGCCGGGTCGACGTCCGGCGGGCAGGCCCCGAGGAACGCCAGCGCGCCGGGCACGCGCCCCAGCACGTAGGAGAAGTCCTCCGAGCCCATGATCGGGTCGGGCATCGGCTCCACGAACCGCGAGCCCAGCACCGACCGGCCGACGTCGGCGACCCGCTCGGCCACCTCGCCGTCGTTCACGGTCACCGGGTAGCCGCGGTCGATCTCGACGTCGGCCGTGCACCCGTAGGCCCCGGCGGTGCCGGTGCACACCCGGTGCAGCTCGGTCAGCAGCTGCTCGCGGGTCTGTTCGGCGAGCGTGCGCACGGTGCCCTCGAGGGTCGCGGTCTCCGGGATGACGTTGGTGGTGGTGCCGGCGGTGAGGTGGGCGACGGTGAGCACCGCGGGGTCGAACGCGCTGATCCGGCGGCCCACCATCGTGTGCAGCGCGCCGACCATCGCGGCGGCGGCGGGGACCGGGTCGAGGGCGTCGTGCGGGGCGGAGGCGTGCCCGCCCGCGCCGTGCACCGTCACCGTGAAGTCGTCCGACGAGGCCATGATCGACTCGGCGCGGGTCTGGAGCGTGCCGGAGGCGAGCCGCGAGGTCACGTGCAGCGCCATCGCCGACGACGGCAGCGCCCCACCGGCCTCGAGCACCCCCTCGGAGAGCATCGACAGCGCCCCGTGCTTCGACTCCTCGCCCGGCTGGAACATGAACACCACCGTCCCGGCCAGCCGGTCCCGCCGTCCGGCGAGCAGCCGGGCCGCGGAGGCGAGCATCGCGGTGTGCAGGTCGTGCCCGCAGGCGTGCATCGCGCCCTCGACGCGGGAGGCGTGGTCCAGCCCGGTGTCCTCGTGCAGCGGCAGCGCGTCCATGTCGGCACGGAGCAGGACGACGGGGCCGGGCCGGGTGCCGGTGAGCGTGGCGACCACGGAGGTCGAGGACCGTCCGCACGTGATCGTCACGGGTAGGTCGCGCAGCACCGCGAGCACGGCGGCCTGGGTCTGGGGCAGGTCGAGGCCGAGCTCGGGCTGGCGGTGCAGCGTGCGGCGCAGCGCCACCGTGTCGGGCTGCAGGGAGCGCGCCTCGGCGAGCAGGGCCCGTTCCGGCGCGCGGTGGGCGGCTCGCCGACGGCCCTCCCGCTGGGCCTCGTCGGACGTCCTCACACCCGTGATCCTGCACCCCCGGCCTCCGTCGGGCGACCGCCCGGCGCGCGGAAGGTGTCGATTCGGTGCGCTTGGCGTCCACGCCCTTCACGGTCCGGGTCGACGGTCCTACCGTGGCGACCATGGCAGGACAGGGCGCACAGGCCGCCCCCCGTGGCGGTGGACAGGGCACCGTCGTACCCCTGGACGGCTGGGCCGTCGCGGTGACCCGTGAGGAGGGGCGCTGGCGTGCGGTCCCGATGGACCGTACCGCGCTCGCCGACCTCGACAGCGCCATCACCGCACTCCGGGCGTTGCGTTCGACCGGAGCGGTCATCGGACTGCTCGATGTGGACGACGAGTTCTTCGTCCTCGTGCGCCCGGTGCCCGGAGGGGTCTCGCTCCTGCTCTCCGACGCGGTCGCGGCCCTCGACTACGACGTCGCGGCGGACGTGCTCGACCTGCTGCGCCTCGACGTCCCCGACGAGGACGAGGTCGACGACGACCCGTGGCCCGAGGGCGACCTCGGCATGCTGTCCGACCTCGGGGTGCCGGCCGACGAGCTGGCCGTCCTGGTCGACGAGATCGACCTCTACCCGGACGAGCAGCTGACCGCCATCGCGCGGCGCTGCGGGTTCGCCGAGGAGCTGGCCCGGATCGTGGAGACCGCGCCTGCGTCCTGACCTCCCGGTCGACGAGGACCTCGTCGACCGTGCCCTCGCGGTCGCGCGCACGGCGCACCCCGCCGACGTCCCGGTGGGGGCGGTCGTCGTCGACGCGGCCGGGCGCGAGCTGGCGTGCGCGACGAACGCACGGGAGGCCCTGGGCGACCCCACGGCGCACGCCGAGGTGCTCGCGCTGCGGGCCGCGGCGGCGGTGCACGACGACGGGTGGCGGCTGACCGGCTGCACGCTCGCCGTGACGCTCGAGCCCTGCACGATGTGCGCCGGCGCGGCGGTGCTGGCCCGGGTCGACCGCGTGGTCTTCGGCGCCTGGGAGCCCAAGACCGGGGCGGCCGGGTCGCTCTGGGACGTGCTGCGCGACCGCCGGCTCGCCCACCGTCCCGAGGTGGTCGGCGGGGTGCGGGAGCAGGCCTGTTCGGAGGCGCTGCGGGGGTGGTTCCGGGGTGGTTCCGGGGGCGACGAGGGCGCCCGGTAAGGTTGCTCCCGGTAGCGTGTCCGAGCGGCCAAAGGAGCACGCCTCGAAAGCGTGTGTGGGTTCTGCCCACCGTGGGTTCGAATCCCACCGCTACCGCCATCGACGCCGGGTCTCCCACGTGGGAGCGCCCGGCGTTCGTGTGTCCGGCCCCGCACGCACGAACGGGCCGCCCGCCACGGTCTCCCGTGACGGACGGCCCGCTCGTCGGGGGAGGGGCTAGGCGACCCCGGCCTGCCGCGTGAAGTTCGGCGGGATGAGCAGGTCCTCCGGGGACAGCTCGTGCACGGAGGTCTTGCCCAGGCCCATCAGGCCCGACCCGATGCCGCTCTGCAGGATGTCCAGGACGTTGCCGACCCCGGTCTCGCCGGCGGCGGCGAGGCCCCACAGGTAGGCGCGGCCGATCGCGACGGCCTTCGCGCCCAGGCACAGCGCCTTCACGACGTCGGAGCCGCGACGGACACCGCCGTCCATGATCACCTCGACGTCCCGGCCGACGGCCTCGACGATCCCGGGCAGCACCCGGATCGGCGCCGGCGTGGAGTCGAGGTTGTTGCCGCCGTGGTTGGACACCTGGATCGCGGTGGCGCCGGCGTCGACGGCCCGCTTGGCGTCGTCGACCCGGGTGATGCCCTTGACGCAGAACGGCAGGTCGGTGCCCCACTGCTCACGGAGCCAGGCCACGTCGGCCCAGGTGGGCGGCGGGGTGAACATCCACTGCCCGTAGGCGCCGAAGAAGGTGGGCGGCGCGGAGCCGTCGACCGGGATGTTCGGCACCGTGAGGTCGGGGATCTTGCCGCTGCGCAGGAACTCGATGCCCCAGCGCGGGCGGGTGACGCCCTCGGGGATGTACTTGAGGATCGTCTTCCAGTCCATCTTCTCCGGGATGGACGGGCTGCCCCAGTCGCGGCCGTGGGAGAACGACCAGTCTAGGGTGACGATCAGGCCCTTGGCCCCGGCCCGCTTGGCGCGCTCGGCGCGGGCGGCGAGGGTCTCGCGGTCGCCCACCCAGTACATCTGGAAGAACGTCTTGTCGTTCGCGGCGACGACGTCCTCGATCGCACGGCTCGCGAACGACGACAGGCCCATCGCGGTCCCGCGGGACGCCGCGGCCCGGGCGACCGCGACCTCGCCCTCGGGGTTCACCGCCTGCACCCCGGTCGGCGAGATCATCACGGGCATCGAGATCTCCTGGCCCATGATCGTCGTCGCGAGGGACTTCTCGAACGGCAGATCCGCCACGTGCGGCGCGAACTGCAGTTCGCGGAAGGCGCCGGTGTTGTCGTCGAGCGTGTAGCCCGCCTCGCTGCCCGCCACGAGCGCGCCGTACACCGACTTCGGCAGCCGCTTCTTCGCGCGGCGCTGCGCCTCCGCCACCGACTCGAACCACTGACCAGCCATGAGCACCTTCCGCAGTCGCTTGTTCCTCCGAGGGTAAGTGGCCCGGCTCATAGCCGCGCCGCACGCCGGGACGGCATCGATCCCGTCCGTTGGGGCAGGTCGGGGCCCCGGTCGGTTCCCGACGACGGGTCACGGCGCCGGTGCGGACGGTGAACCGACCCGACCCGTCGTCACGAAAGCCCCGACGTCCGCGGTCGGTGACCGGGGACGCGTCCTGACCGAAGGAGCCCCAGCCCACATGTCACCGTCCCGCGCGTCCGGACCCGACGCGACTGCACCCCCGCGGTCGCGCCCGGTCCCGGACGCCCCCGGACCGGCTCCCGTCGACGCGGACGTCACCGACGCCGACCTGGTCGCCCGCCTCGCGCGGCGCGACACCGGCGCCCTCGACCTCCTCTACGCCCGCCACGGGCGCGCGGCCTACTCGCTCGCCCGGCGCATCTGCGTCGACGAGGGCCTCGCCGAGGACGTCGTCCAGGAGGTGTTCCTCGTGCTCTGGCGGGACCCGGAGCGGTTCGACCGCACGCGGGGCACCGTCATCAGCTGGCTGCTCACGCTCGTGCACCACAAGGCGGTCGACGCGGTGCGCCGGGAGGCCACCCGTCGTCGCCACCACGTCCCCACCGACGAGCCCGACGCCGGGCGCGACAGCTCCGCCGTGCCGTCGGCCGACCGCGCCGCCCTCGGCTCGGTCATCGCCGAGCACGTGCGCGCCGCCCTGCGCCACCTGCCCTCCGAGCAGCGCCAGGCCCTCGGCCTCGCCTACTACGGCGGCTACACCCAGCGGGAGGTCGCCTCGATCACCGGCGTGCCCATCGGCACCGTCAAGTCGCGGATGTTCACCGGGGTGGCGAAGCTGCGCGTCCTGCTCGCCCCGGTCCTCGGCACCTCCGCCCTCGAGCTGCTCGGGGACACCTGGTGAGCGCCGCCGGGATCCCGCACGACGGCGAGCTCGCGGGCGCCGTCGTCGGTCGCGCGCTGCACGCCCTCGAGCCGGAGGAGGAGGACCGCGTCAGCGAGCACCTGCGCTCCTGCGCGCCGTGCCGGTCGCTGCTCTCCGAGACCCACGCGACGATGGCCGCCCTGGCCCACGCCGTCGCCGACGTCGAGCCGCCGGCCGGGTTGCGCGAGCGCATCCTCGCCGCGGCGGCCGCCGAGCCGGCCCGACCCGTCCCGGCGCCCGAGACGCCCGCACCGGAGGCCGCCGGGCCCCCGACCGCGCCGACGCCGCGCCCGACGCCCGCGGCCCCTCCGCCCGCGACCCCGGCCCCGCGGCGGCGCAGCCTCGCGGTGCTCGCGCTCGTGGCGGTCGTGGCCGGTGTCGTCGTCCTGTCCGCCCGGGGGCTCGTGTCCGGCCCGGCGAACGACGCGCGTGTCGCCTCGGCCGACCGCGCCGACCAGGTGATCACCTCCGCGGAGGCCCGCAACCCGGACGTCCGCCACGCGGCCCTGCTGCAGCCCGGCGGCTCGGTGATGGCGGTGGTCCTCGACGACGGGACCGGGCCGCGGATCGTCCCGGTCGACGTCCCCGCGATCGGGGTGGACCGCACGTTCGTGCTCTGGCGCGTCGCCGGGGGGCAGGCCACCGCGGTCGGCACGTTCGACGCGGCGGGCACGTTCACCGCGACCGGGCAGCGCCCGACCACCGGGCTCGCCCAGGGCGCCTACGCGGTGTCCGCCGAGCCCGCGGGCCCGGTCCCGCCCCGCCCGTCGTCGGTGGTGGCGAGCGGTCCGCTGATCTGACGCGGCGCCGGTCGGGTCCGGTTGCCGGTTGCCTGTCGCCGGTTGAGCGAAGGGCACCTTCGGTCGGATAGACCGATCGAGGGG
This sequence comes from Actinomycetospora soli, assembly GCF_021026295.1. GTDB lineage: Bacteria > Actinomycetota > Actinomycetes > Mycobacteriales > Pseudonocardiaceae > Actinomycetospora > Actinomycetospora soli. The sequence continues at coordinate 9,816 of NZ_JAJNDA010000008.1, read as the reverse complement.
GCCCTCCGGTCAGGTGGGCGTGCCTGGCGAGGGGCGCCCACGGCTCGTCTACCCGACCGATGGTGCCCTTCGGTCGGAACGAGGTCGGAACGAGGTCGGAACGAGGTCGGAACGAGGCCGGAACGGCGGCGCGACGGGGGCGGGACGGCGCGTGGACCGGTGGCGGCGCGGGCCGGACGGACGAGCCGCGTCGTCCGGCGGGACGCCGCGCGCCGCGCCCGTCCCCTGCGCCGCGTGTCGCTGCGCGGTCCGCCGTTCGTCGCGTCGTGTCGCTGTCCGGCCGCAGCACCGCCGTGGCGCGCCGCGCAACTCGGCGTCACTGTCGGGGGGTCTGGCTACCGTGGACGGCGGTCGGGATACGCGACGGCGCGTGGCCGGCCTCGGCGTCGGGGCGGCCCGGCGCGGCACGGAGGACGGGGAGGCGTGCGGATGGCGTCTGGTGCGGCTGCTCCCGCCGACGTCCTGCCGCGCGTGCCCGGGCCCCGGGGCGCCGCCCGTCCGATGCTGGCCTCCGACGGCGAGCTGCCGCGCGGCGCCGGGTGGGCCTTCGAGTTCGTCTGGTCCGGCCTGCGCTGCTTGGCCTGTGCCCGCGACGGGCAGCTCCGCCTGATCGACTCCGACGGGCACGACGTCACGGCCGGCTTCCCCGAGCTCGCGCTCCCGGCCGCGGAGGGCCTCGTGCTCGACGGCGTGGTCGTGGCGGAGGACCCCGTCGGGCGCCCGAGCATGTCGCGACTGCGCCGGCGTCGACGCGTCGCCCGGCCCTCCCGCGCCCTCGTGAGCGACACGCCGGTCTCGTACTACGTGTTCGACGTGCTGGAGGTCGAGGGCCGCTCCACCGCCCGGCTGCCCTACCGGCAGCGGCGGGAGCTGCTGGGCGAGATCGACCTCGCCGGGGGCCACCTCGTGGTGCCGCCGTCGTTCACCGGGGTCGGGGCGGACGAGATCGTCGCCGCCGCCCGGCAGTACGGCCTCGAGGGCGTCGTCGCGAAGCGGCTCGAGTCGACCTACCAGAGCGGTCGGCGGTCCCGGAGCTGGATCACCGCGGAGATCACGCGGTCGCAGGACGTCGTGGTCGGCGGCTGGCTGCCGCCGCGGGGTCGCCGGGACGGTGTCGGGTCGCTCCTGCTCGGTGTGCCGAGCGACGGGGTCCTGCGCTACGTGGGCCGGGTGTCCACCGGCGTCACCGCTGCGGCCCGCCGCGAGATCCTCGACGCGTCCGTGGGCCTCGACCGCCTTGTCAGCCCGTTCCACGGCGATCTCCCCGCCGACGTCGAGAGTGCGGCGCAGTGGGTGGCGCCCCGGCTGGTCGGGAAGGTGGAGCACCGCCGCTGGACGCCCACCGGCCTGCTCGGTCGACCGGTCTGGCAGGGACTGCGGGCGGGGACCCACCCGGCCACGGTGCACGCCCCCGTGCTGGCCGCGCCGGTCGTCGCCACGGATCTCGCACTCGACGACCTCGAGACGATCGAGCGCCCCTCCGCGCTCCGGGCGGGGAACTCGCGTGGCGTGGACGCCGCCGTGCCGCCCGAGGTCGAGCGCCCCGGCGTCCTCGCCCCGGCGGCCGGCGACGTGGTGCTGCCCGACGCCGAGGTCGAGGCGGCGCTGCGCTCCCGCTACTCGGCGCACTTCGTGCACAACGCGCTGACCGCGATCGCGGCGTTCGTGCGGGTCGACCCGACGCGCGCCCGCGAGCTGCTCACCGAGTTCGCGGACTTCACGCGCTACTCGTTCCGCACCGCCGACACGACCACCACCGTGGCCGAGGAGCTGCGGAACGCCCGGCGCTACCTCACGTTGGAGCAGGCCCGGTTCGGGTCGCGGCTCGGGGTGGAGATCACCGTCGGGCCCGAGGTCGAGAGCGTCGTGCTCCCGCCGTTCGTGGTGGCGCCGCTGGTGGAGAACGCCGTGCGACACGGCATCGAGCCGGTGCTGGGCGGCGGCACGGTCCGCATCACCGCGGCCGGCGCGGGTGCCGACTGCGTGGTGACGATCTCCGACGACGGGGCCGGGATGGGTCCCGAGGCCTCCCGCGCCGCGTCCCAGGTCGACGCCCGCCACGGCGGGATCTCCGAGGTGTCCCGGCGGCTGCGCGCCGCGTACGGCGGCCGCTGCGACCTGCACGTCGACAGCCGGGCCGGCAGCGGCACCACCGTGCGCATCCGGGTCCCGGCCGCCCGCGCCGAGGAACCGCCGGGCGGGGAGCTGCTGGTCGGCTGAGGGCGTCCCCCGTCCCCCGACTCGCTCACCGGGGGACGCCCCGCACCGTCGGTCGCCGGTCAGTCGTCGGTCTGGGAGCAGCTGGCCTGCGGGCCGGAGAGGATGCTCCCGAGGATCGGCACCTGCAGCCCGCACGCGTTCACGGGCAGCAGCGTGAGGTCGTTGAGCACGCCGACGTTGCCGTCGCCGGAGGGGCCGTCGCGCCCGTCGGTCCGGGTGTGGGCCGACGCCGTGGGGGCCACGGCGGTGAGGGCGGCCGCCGACAGCGCGAGGGCGGCGATGGGGGTGGCGGCACGCCGGCTGGGCCGACGCGGGGCACGGTGCTTGGCCACAGTGGTCCTCCTGAGTCCTGGAGTAGTCCGGTCGACCGTTCGGCGCAGCTGCCCCGCGACGAGCGGTCGAGTGGGGACTCTGCGCTCCTGTGACGGGTGGGGCCATTGGTGCGGCGAGATCGTCCCGGATGGTGTGGCTCGTCGAGCGGGAGGCCGAGCGGTCCGGTACAAGGGTCGAGCGGTCGTTCTACTGCGACGAACGGGTGATCCCCTCGCGAACGGACAGAGGCCTCGCCGCCCCCGTCGACCACACGCCGGAACCGGTGCCGCCGGCATCGGTCGGAGCGGCCGCCGGGCAGGATGGCCCTCCGTGCGCATCCTCGCCGTCGACTGGTCCGGGGACCTGCGGGCGGCGGCGAAGCGCATCCGGGTGGCCGAGGCCGAACCGGGCCGACTCCTGGACGTCCGGGGCGGACTGGACCGGACCGGGGTGGGCGACCTGCTGCTCGACCTGCGCGACGGACCCGAGCCCGTCGTCGTCGGGATGGACTTCTCCTTCGGGCTGGCCCGGTGGTTCGCCGCCCGGCACGGCGTGTCGACGCTGCCGGAGCTGTGGGACCTCGCGCGCGACGAGGGCGAGGCGTGGCTGCGCGCGTGCGAGCGGCCGTTCTGGGGCCGCGCGGGCACCCGGAAGCCAGGGGACGTCGAGCTCTACCGCGACACCGAGCACGAGGCCCGCGCCCGGGGACTCAACCCTTTGTCGACCTTCCAGATCGGCGGCGCCGGCGCAGTGGGCACCGGGTCGGTGCGCGGGATGGCGCTGCTGGGGGCGTGGCGCCGCGCGGGCGTCGGGGTGTGGCCGCTCGACCCCGCGCCGGGCCCGCGGGGCGTGCTCGTCGTCGAGATCTACCCGCGGTCGATGACGGGGCCGGTGGTCAAGTCCTCGGCGGAGCAGCGGCGCGCCCTGGTCGACGCCGACCCCCGCATCCCGCCGGACCTGCGGGACGCCGCGGCCGACACCGAGGACGCCCTCGACGCCGCGTTCGCCGCGCTCGGCATGGCCGACCACGCGGACGAGCTCGCCGCGCTGCCGGCCCGCACCGACCCGGCGTCGGGCATCGAGGGCCGGCTGTGGCTGCCGCCTACAGGGAGACCGCGACCTCGCTGAACGTCAGCCCCAGCTGGTCCGCGGCCTCCGCGAGGACGCCCTGCACGGCGAGGGTGTCGTCGAGCGGCATCACGGTCGACTCGGTCCACCCGGCGCGCAGGCAGGCGTTCACCTCGACGATCTCGTGCGAGTAGCCGGCGCCGGTCGCGGGGAGCTCCAGGCGCTCACCGGGGTCGTCGGGGGAGCGGTGGACGACGATCGTCGTCGGGTGGTGGAAGCGGGGGAGCACGTCGATCCAGCCGGTGGACCCGAAGATGCGGGCCTGCCCGGGCGACGGCGAGTGGAAGGACGTCTGGGCGGTGGCGAACCGCCCGTCGTCCCACGCCAGGAGCAGCGCGTTCTCCGCGTCCACCCCCGTCGTCTCCATCCGGCCGACCGCGTGGACCCGCGACGGGTTCCCGCCGAGCACCATCTGCGCGAAGGAGACGGGGTAGACGGCGAGGTCGAGCAGCGCGCCGCCGCCGAGCTCGGCGTTGAACAGCCGGTCGGCGGGGTCGACGTCGCGCACGGTGCCGAGGTCGGCCTGCACGGACCGGACCTCGCCGATCTCCCCGGCCTCGTAGATCTCCCGGGCGCGCACCACGGCGGGCTGGAAGCGCGTCCACATTGCCTCCATCGCGAACACCCCGTGCCGGCGGGCCGTGTCGACCACGCGCCACGCCCCGGCGAGGGTCGCGGTGAAGGTCTTCTCCACCAGCACCGCCTTGCCCGCCTCGAGTGCGGCGACGGCGAGGTCGGCGTGCTGGGGGTGCGGGGTCGCGATGTAGATCGCGTCGACTGCGGGGTCGTCGACGAGCGCGCGGTACGAGCCGTGCGCCCGCGCCGCGCCGTGCTCCGCCGCGAAGGCCTCCGCGCGCTCGGCCGAGCGGGAGCCGACCGCGGCCAGCTCGGTGCCCTCCACCGCCACGAGGTCCCGGGCGACGTTCGCCGCGATCCGGCCCGGTCCGGCGATGCCCCAGCGGATGGTCTGCACGGCGTCAGCCTGTCACGCGGGCCACTACAGCGAGCCACCGAGGAGGTCGACGTCCTCGGCGGTGCCGGAGACGACGAGCTTGCCGTCCTCCGCGCGCAGGTCGGTGGCCGTGATCGAGAACGGCAGCTGACCGGGGTCGAGGCGGGCGGAGTAGGTGCCCAGCCGGGACCGCAGGGCGCTCGTCACGGCCCCGGAGACCGACGACGGGGCGTCACCGGCGTCGACCGCGATGTCCCGCGCCGAGAGCACGATCTGTCCTCCGGCGAGCCGGAAGGTCGCGATCACCGAGGCACGGACCTGCTGGCCCAGGACGCTCGTGGTCGAGGTCAGCTCCACCGCCTGCGACGGGTCGATGTTCGCGACCTTCGCCCCCCGCGCCTCGAGCGTCTGGGCGGTGACCGGCTGCACCGTCACGTCGGAGACCTTGAGGATGCGCGCGAGGTCCGCCGGGTCGACCTGCGCGCTCGCGGTCACCGTCCGCGCCGGGATGGAGCGGACGGTGCCGTCGACGAGCGACTGCGGGGGCAGGCTGACGTCCCCGAGGTCGGCGACCAGCGTGATGTCGCGCAGCTGGCGGTACGGGATGTGCTCGGCGGTCAGGGTGACCGACGGGTACTCCCCGGCCGCAGCCTGCGTCAGGAACGGGAAGCCGTGGATGTCCACGCTCGGCTCGGCGTCGAGCTCCAGCTGCGTCTGCAGCTGCGACGCCACCCGGTCCTGGGCCACGAACCGGGCCCCGAGGTCGACGCCGACGAGCAGGACGGCCAGCACGGCCAGGGTGATGAGGAATCCGCGCATCACCCGTCAGTGTCCGCCACGGGCGATTCAGTGCGCGAAGTGCCTCGAGATCACCAGACGCTGGATCTGGTTGGTGCCCTCGAAGATCTGCATGATCTTGGCCTCGCGCATGTACCGCTCGACCGGGAAGTCGCGGGTGTAGCCGGCGCCGCCGAACACCTGCACCGCGTCCGTGGTCACCTTCATCGCCGCGTCGGTGGCGACCAGCTTCGCGACGGAGGCCTGGCGCGAGTAGGGCACGCCGGCGTCCTTGCGACGGGCGGCGTCGAGGTACGTGGCGCGGGCCGAGTCGACCGCGGCGGCCATGTCGGCGAGCACGAAGCCGAGGCCCTGGTGGTCGACGATGCGCTTGCCGAAGGCCTGCCGCTCGTTCGCGTACGCGACGGCGGCGTCGAGCGCGGCCTGCGCGAGCCCCACGGCGCACGCGGCGATCCCGAGGCGCCCGGAGTCGAGCGCGGCGAACGCGATCTGGAGGCCCTGGCCCTCGTCGCCGATCCGACGGTCGGCCTCGATGACCCCGCCGTCCCAGGTGGCGCTCGTCGTCGGCACCGCGTGCAGGCCCATCTTCTCCTCGGGCCGGCCGAACGTGAGGCCCTCGGTCTCGCCCGGGGCGAGGAAGCACGTGACGCCGCGGCTGCCCTCGCCGGTGCGGGCGAACAGCGCGTAGAAGTCGGCCTTGCCGCCGTGGGTGATCCAGGCCTTCTCGCCGGTGATGCGGTAGTTCCCGTCGTCGCCCTGCTCGGCGCGGCAGCGCAGCGCCGCGGCGTCCGAGCCCGCGTGCGGCTCGGAGAGGCTGTAGCCGCCGACCAGTTCGCCGGCGAGCATGCGCGGCAGCCACTCCTGCTTCTGCTCCTCGGTGCCGAACGTGGCCACCGGGAAGCACGCGAGCCCGTGCACGCTCGTCGTCACCGCCACCGTCGCCCAGCGCGCGGCGAGCTCCTCGAGGACCTGCAGGTAGACCTCGTAGGGCTGCGCGCCGCCGCCGTACTCCTCCGGGTAGGGCAGCCCGAGCAGGCCGGTCTCGCCGAGGGTGCGGAACAGGCCCTCGGGATACATCCCGTCGCCGCGCTCGTGGTCGTCCACGCGGGTCGCCAGCTCCTTGTCGGCGACCTCGCGGGTGAGCTCGATCAGCGCCCGGGCCTCGTCGGTGGGCAGGAGGCGGTCGACAGCCATGTCACGTCCTATCGGTACTGATAGCGGAACGTCAGTACCGATGAGAGTAGCGTCGACGCGCTAGGATTTCCAGATGGCCTCACCGGTGCGCCGCGGCGCCGCGCGGCGGGACGAGCTCGCCGACGCCCTCGTCGAGCTGGTCCTCGCCGAGGGGTTCGCGGGCTTCACGCTCGACGACGTCGCGGCCCGGCTGCGCTGCTCCAAGCGGACGCTCTACGGGCTGGCCGGGTCGAAGGAACAGCTCGTGACGGCGGCCGTGGTCCGCTTCTTCCGGGCGGCCACCGACCGGGTCGAGGCGGCGGTCGCCACCCGCTCCGCACCCGCCGACCGCCTCGCCGCCTACCTGCGCGCCGTCTCCGCCGAGCTGGCGCCCGCCTCGGCCGCGTTCTTCGAGGACGTCGCGTCCTTCGCGCCGGCCGCCGACATCTACCAGCGCAACACCCGCGCCGCCGCGCGCCGCGTCCGCGAGATCATCACCGAGGGCGTGGAGTCCGGCGCCTTCCGCGACGTGCACGTGGCCTTCGCCGCCGAGGTCGTCGCGTCGACGATGGAGGCCATCCAGCAGCGCCGGATCGCGGCGACCACGGGGCTCGACGACGCCGAGGCCTACGAGCAGCTCGCCACCCTGCTCGTCCGGGGGCTGCGTTCCTGACGGCGGGTCGCCGGCGGCCTGCGAGCGTCAGCGGTGGCACACGGCTGACACCTGACGTCGGGACGGCGCCACGACGCCCGTGCCCGCAACGACGGACGCCGGGCCCCGTGGAGGGGACCCGGCGTCTCGTGGAGCTGGCGGAGGATACGGGATTCGAACCCGTGAGGGTGTTAGCCCAACACGATTTCCAATCGTGCGCCTTAGGCCGCTCGGCCAATCCTCCGTCGACGAGGGTACAGGGGCTCCCCGCGAGGTCGGGCGCCCGACCCCCACCCCGTCGGCGGTGGGTCCGCGGACCGGTACAGTCGTCCCCGGACCCCGCGCGGCGTCCATCCTGTGAACTCCCCCAGGGCCGGAAGGCAGCAAGGGTAAGCGGGCTCTGGCGGGTGCGCGGGGTCCCCTTCTTTCCCCGGGGCCGGGGTGTCGGACCCCCCGCGTAGCCTCGCGATCGTGGCGACACGAAGCGCAGCGGAGCTGGAGCGGGTCTGATGGCACTCGCTCTCTACCGCAGATACCGACCCGGCACCTTCGCCGAGGTCGTCGGGCAGGAGCACGTCACCGAGCCGCTGCGCACGGCGCTGACCGCCGGCCGGATCAACCACGCCTACCTGTTCTCCGGGCCGCGTGGCTGCGGGAAGACGTCGTCGGCGCGGATCATGGCCCGCTCGCTGAACTGCGAGCAGGGCCCCACGCCCGATCCGTGCGGGGTCTGCCAGTCCTGCGTCGCGCTCGCACCGAACGGGCCCGGGTCGCTCGACGTCACGGAGATGGACGCGGCGAGCCACGGCACCGTCGACGAGGCGCGCGACCTGCGGGACAAGGCCGCCTACGCGCCGGTCAACTCCCGGTACCGCGTCTTCATCATCGACGAGGCGCACATGGTCACCACGGCGGCGTTCAACGCGCTGCTGAAGGTGGTCGAGGAGCCGCCGGAGCACCTGATCTTCGTGTTCGCGACCACGGAGCCGGACAAGGTCCTGCCCACCATCCGGTCGCGCACGCACCACTACCCGTTCCGCCTGCTCCCGCCGAGCACGCTGCGGGCGCTGCTCGAGCGCATCTGCGACGAGGAGGGCGTGCGGGTCGAGCCGGCCGTGTACCCCCTGGTCATCCGTGCGGGCGGGGGCTCGGCGCGTGACTCGCTCTCGGTGCTCGACCAGCTGCTCGCGGGGGCCGACGAGCAGGGCGTCACCTACGCACGGGCGGTCGGGCTGCTCGGGGTCACCGACGTCGCGATCCTCGACGACGTCGTCGACGCGCTCGGCGCCCAGGACGGCGCCGCGGTCTTCGGCGCGGTCGACCGGCTCGTCGAGGCGGGGCACGACCCCCGACGGTTCGCCGCGGACCTGCTGCAGCGCCTGCGCGACCTGATCCTCGTCCACGCGGTGCCCGACGCCGCGGACAAGGGCCTCGTCGACGTCCCGGCCGACGAGATGGCCCGCATGGTCGACCAGGCACAGCGCCTCGGCCCCGCCGCGCTCGCCCGGCACGCGGAGCTGGTGCACACCGCGCTCACCGAGATGCGCGGGGCGACGGCCCCGCGGCTGCTCCTCGAGCTCGTCTGCGCGCGCATGCTGCTGCCCGCGGCGTCCGCGTCGGACGCGGCGCTGGTGCAGCGCCTCGAGGGCGTCGAGCGGCGGCTGCAGGCCGGGGCGACCGCGAGCGCCGGCGGCCCCCTGGCCGTTCCCGACGACGGGCCGGAGCCGGCGGGCGAGCCCCGCTTCCAGCGCCCCTCGCAGCGGCAGGCCGAACCGGCCGCACCGGCGCCCACCCCGCCGCCGCGCGCCGACGAGCAGGACGCCACCGTCGCGCCGCCCACCGGCCGGCCGACGGCCACCGTCGAGGCCCCGCGTCCCGAGCGGGGCGAGGCCCCGGCGCGCGAACCCGCGGCGCAGGCGCCACGGCAGGAACCGGCCCGCCAGGAACCGGCCCGCCAGGAGTCCGCGCGCCAGGAGCCTGCTCGGCGGGAACCGGCTCGGCCGGAGCCGCCGCGCGAGGACGCCCGCCCGGAGCCGGCGGCCCCGGCCGCGCAGGCCCCGGCCGCGCCCGGGGCGATGACGGCGGCCGACCTCCGCCGCGTGTGGTCGGAGGTCATGGCCGCCGTGCGGGAGGGCAACAAGCCCACCCACGCGCTGCTGCAGAACGCCACGGTCGCCGCGGTCGAGGGCACCACGGTCGTGCTCGCGATGCCGACGGCCCCGCTCGCCCGCCAGCTCTCGCAGCCGAACCGCGCCGGCCACGTCACGGCCGCGCTCTCGCGGGTGCTGTCCGGCGAGTGGGCGGTCCGGGCCACCGACGCGGCGGGCCAGCAGGCGAGCGGCCCGTCGTCGGACGGCGGCCGTGGCGGTGCGCCCGCCCGCGCGGCCGCGCCCCAGGCTCCGCAACGCCCGTCCCGGCCGGAGCCCGCGCCCGAACCCCAGCGTCCGGCCCGGCCCGAGCCGCAGCGGGCGGAGAACGGCGCGTCCGGCGGTCGGCCGCAGTTCCAGCGCCCGAGCGCCGCACGCGCCTCCGCGGGTGGTGCCCCCGCCCCGGCCGCCGAGCGCCCCCGCCCCGCGAGCCC
>NZ_JAJNDA010000007.1 GCF_021026295.1 Actinomycetospora soli | reverse complement strand
TCCCGTCCGACGAGGCCGCGATGAAGCTGCTCTACCTCGGGCTTCGCAACATATCGAGCAACCGCGGCGGAGAGTCGGGCACAGGCACCCACGGCTGGAAAATAGCGCTCAACACACTGGTCGTCCATTTCCCCGGACGCCTCAAGCTCTGATACATTCCGACAATCAGCGTCCCGTTGCTTACACGGGAATCGTGACACGCTCTGACCTCGCGGTCCTCGAGCAGGTCGTCGCCGACCTCACCCCACCCCCGCCTCCCCGCGGCCCCGACGACGACGGCCCCGACGGCGGCCCCTCCGATGGCGGCCCCTCCGATGGCGGCCCCGACGACGGCGACCCCGACGACGGCGACCCCGACGACGGCGACCCCGACGACGGCGACCCCGACGACGACGGCCCGGCCGCTGACGGTGACCCAACCGATGAGGGCGGCACTTCCCACGACGCCGGGCCCGCCGAGAACGACCCGACCGACGACGACCCGCCGAGCTGCGGCCGCGAGGACAGCGCGGATCACCGCGGCGCGGACAACAACTCCGGCGACGACCTGAGCGACGGCGAGCCGGATGACGGCGGCGACGGCTCGGTCGGCAGCACTCCAGACCGCGGTGAGGAACCGGCCGAGGACCCGGAGGTTCCCGGTGCGCCTGGCGCGCGGTCGGGATGGCAGCCCGGTGACCCCGAACCCGACCCACCGCCCCTGGACGAGCCGGACCCCCGGGTCCGCGGCGTCGACCCACCGGGCCTGGCGTCACGCATGACCGACCGCGGGTTGGTGTTCAGCCCCGCCACCACCCGCACCACCCTGGCGTGCGCGCTCGGACTCGACCGCGCCCACGGCCAGGTGCGCGTCGGCACCGTCACCGGCTGGGACGCCCACCGCGCCGTCTGGGCCCGCACCTGCGCCCAGTTCCGGGTGCTGCTCTACAACGAGGACGGGGAGCTGGAGCACGTCCTGCTCGTCACGCCTCCACGCACGCCGGGCGCGGACCCGCGTTATCGGCGGCAGGTCGTCGAACTCACCGCGAACACCTCAGAGGTCGACGGCCTCCCCGACGACCTCGTGGGTATCTGGGCCGAACTCGCCCGCCGCACCCGACGCGCACTCGCCGCCGCCCGGGAACGGCCACCCGAGGAGCACCCCGCCCACAGCACCCGCGAGGCGAACCACCGGTTCCCCGGCGCCGAGCTGACCCGCTGGATCCACGCCCGCGACCGCACCTGCCGGTTCCCCATGTGCACCGTGCCCGCCGTGGCGTGCGCGATCGACCACACCCACGACCACGCCCTGGGCGGACCGACCCAGGCCGACAACCTCGGCGCCCTCTCGATCGGCGACCACCTACGCAAACACGAACCCGCCTCGGGCTGGACCGTCCGCCAGACCCGCCCCGGCACCTTCCTGTGGACCGCGCCCACCGGCACCCACCACGTCGTCGAACCCGACCCCTACCGACCACTCCGGCCGGTACCGCGAGAGCGGTTCGACCACGGCATCACCGACACCCGCGGCGAACCCCGACCCCAGCGACCGTGGCGTCCCCGCACGAACAAGCACGGCCACACCACCGACGCCCAACGACAGACCCTGCACGACATCGACCGACGCCGACGCGAAAGGCAGAAACAGCCTCGCGACCCCTTCGACGACGACCCGCCCTTCTGACGTGGGTCGCCACGGACGGCTGCGCTACTGTCTGAGTCTCGACACGCAACTCAGGAGGCTCGGTGAGTACCGACACCCCACCCGTCGTCCGGGAACGCGCCTACACGTGGGAGGACCCCCGCGCGCTCGCCGGGAACATGGCCGGGCGCACCGGACTCGAGTTCCTGCAGGCACTGGTCTCGGGCGAGCTCCCGCCGCCGCCGATCATGGCGACGATCGGAGCCGGGGTGGAGTCGGTCGAGGCCGGGCGGGTGGTGTTCACGCTGACCCCGGCCGAGTACCACTACAACCCCATCGGGTCGGTCCACGGCGGCGTCTTCGCCACCCTGCTCGACTCGGCCTGCGGCTGCGCCGTCCAGTCCACCCTGCCCGCCGACGTGGGCTACACCAGCCTCGACCTCAGCGTGCGCTTCCTCCGCCCGATGTCCTCGGACACGGGACCGGTGCGCTGCGAGGGCGTCGTGGTGTCGTCCGGACGACGGGTCGCACTCGCCCGGGCGTCGATCACCGACACCACCGGCCGACTGCTCGGCGAGGCGACGTCCAGCTGCTTGATCCTCGCCTGACCCGACGCGTCGGCGTCGTCACTCGTTCGGGCTATCGGCAGTGGACCTAGGTCCATTCTCGACCGCAAGCGGTGATCCATACCGTCGTGCGCGCGACAGCAGGGTGGTCGGGGGACCGGGTCCTGCTGCGGGTTCTCACGAGGGGTCATCGCCGTGGCAGGTCGGCATCGCAAGGGTTCTCGACGTCGGGTGGCGGCCGGAGCGTTGGTCGGCGTACCGGCCGCCCTCGCGCTGGTCCTGGGGGTGACGCCGTCGCAGGCGTCGCCCGCCGGTGTCGTGGGCGGCACGACCGGGGGCGCCGCCGGGGGGCCGGCGCACGCGGTCGCGGTCGATCCCGTGTCCTCGACGGTGTTCCAGGCCGACCCGGTGGCGTCGGCGGTGCGGGTGTTCGTGCCGGACGGCCGTGGCGGGCTGCGCCAGGTGCAGACGGTCGGCGTCGGGGCGACCCCCGTGGCGGTGGTGTGGGACGCGACCTCGAAGCGGGTGCTGACCGCGGACAAGGGGTCGGGGACGGTCTCGGCCGTCGTACCGACCGGGTCCGGCGGCTGGACGTCGGGTGGGTCGGTGCCGGTCGGGTTCGCGCCGTCCGTGGTGGCGGTGGACCGGTCGGGCGCGGTGCACGCGGCGGCCCGGGAGACGGGTACGGGCCCGGTGGCGACCGTCGCTCGCACGTCCGCCGCCACGGCGCCGGCATCCGCCGGCACGGCACCGACGTCCACCGCCACGGCGCCGGCGTCCGCCAACAAAGCGCCGGGGTCCGCCGGGCAGGCCCCGACCTCACCGGCCGCGACCGGTGCGCCGGGGGGCTGGCTGCCGAAGTCGTGGTCGGGCTACACCGTCACCCGCGGCGCCGGGTTCGTGAAGTACTCCTCGAGGACCGGCAACACCGAGTTCTGCTTCGGGACCTGCACCGACGTCGCGGTCGGGAAGCCCGGGGTGAACGGCGGCCAGGGCGGCACCGCGTACTGCATCGGGACCTGCACGAACGTCGCCACGGGCGCGAACGGCGGCAACGGCCAGAACGGCGGCCGGGGCGGCACCGCGTACTGCCTCGGCGTGTGCACCAACGTCGCGACCGGTGGCCGCGGCGGCGACGCCGTCGGCACCGGCACCGTCACCGCGGGCAACGGCGGCGCAGGCGGCACCGCCGTCTGCTACGGCCGCTGCCGGGACGTCGCCACCGGCGGCCGGGGCGGTGACGCCGACGCGACCGGGTTGGACGGCCTCGACGGCACCGCCGCCGACCCGGACGGCGGTGCCGGACAGGACGCCACCGCGATCGCCGGGACCGGCGGCGCGGGCGGACGCGGCGTGGTGAACGGCCGCGGCGTCACCGGCCCGGGCGGCACCCAGGGCACGGCTGTCGCGGTGGCCGGCTCCGGCGGGACCGGGTACGACGACCGCACCGGCACCGTCGACCCGACGACCGGCGCCCTCGTCGCCACCGGCGGAGCCGGTGGTCGCGGCGGGAACGCCGTGGCGGTCGGCAACAGCGGCTCGGCCGCCACCGCCGGACGGGCCGGCGCGGGCGGATCGGCGTCCGCCACCGGCACGGACGGCGCCGACGGCACCGCGGGCGACCCGGCCGGGGGCGACGGGCAGGACGCGGTCGCCACCGGCGGACGGGGCGGCACGGGCGGCACCGCGACGGTCAACGGCGTGACCTCCGGCCCCGGCGCCGCCGGCTCGACCGGCACGGCCACGGCGACCGGGGGACGCGGCGGGAACGCGTGGGGCACGACCGCGGCCGGCACCCTCGACCCGAGCACGAACACCGTCGTCGCGACCGGCGCCGACGGCGGACGCGGCGGGACCGCCACCGCCACCGGCAGCGCCGCGTCCACGGCGACCGGGGGCGCGGGCGGCTCCGGCCAGGCGGCCACCGCCACCGGCGCGGACGGCGCGGCGGGCACCGCGCAGGCCCCGACGGGCGGGAACGGTCAGAACGCCACCGCCACCGCCGGCCGCGGTGGTGAGGGCGGCGCTGCCACCGTCAACGGCGTGTCCGCCGGGTCGGGGACCGACGGCGCCGCCGGCACCGCCACGGCAACCGGCGGCCGCGGTGGCGCCGGCTACTCCTCCCCCACCGGCACCTACGACGCCGCCACGAACACGGTCGTCGCCACCGGCGGCGCGGGGGGCGCGGGGGGCGATGCGTCGGCGACCGGCGACGCCGCCTCGACCGCGACCGCCGGGACCGGGGGCGACGGCGGGTCGGCCACCGCCACCGGCGCCGCCGGTCCGGCCGGGGGTACCGGAGCCGACGGGGCCGACGGCGTCCCCTCGGGCTCGTCGGTGCGCGCCGGGAACGGCGGGGCCGGCGGCGCCGGCGCAGGCGGTCAGAACGCTGCCGCCGTCGGCGGCGACGGCGGGGCGGGCGGCTCCGCGACGACCGTCGACGCCGCCACCGGCGCCACCACCGGCAGCACCGCGGCGAGCGGTGCGGGCGGCGCGGCCACCGCCCGTGCCGGCGACGGCGGGGCCGGCGGGACGGGCGGGAACGGCGGCGACGCCGGGACACCGGGCACGGGCATCGGCACGAGCGCCGCGCTCGGGGGCTTCGGCGGGAGCGGCGGCGCGGGCGGCGCCGGCGGCACGGCGGAGGCGACCGCGGGCACCGGCTCGACCCGGGGCGCGGCCACGGCGACCGGAGGCCGGGGAGGCGCCGGGGGCGTCGGAGGACAGGGCGGCGACAGCGGCGACGTCGATGCGTCCACGCTGAGCGGCGGCAGCTTCGCCGGCGGCGGCGGGGTCGGCGGTCGCGGCGGGGACGGCGGGACCGCGTCCGCCGAGGGCGGGACCGGCAGCGCCGCGTCCGGCGGCTCCGGTGCCCGGGGCGGCGACGGTGGGGACGGCGGCGACGCGGGCGACTCGACCGCCCCCGCCCGGGCGCAGAGCTCCGGCGGAGCCGGCGGGACCGGCGGTCGCGGCGGCGCGGGCGGCGCCGGGACCACCACGACCGACGACGACACCGCCACCGCGACCGCCCCGTCCGGTGACGGCGGGGACGGCGGGGACGGGGGCGACGCGGGCCGTGCGACGTCCGGCATCTCCGGGGAGGCCACCTCGCGCGGCGGCGACGGCGGGTCCGGCGGCCGCGCGGGCGGCGACGACGCCGCGAGCGGGACGCGGGGGCAGAACGGGACCTCCGACGCGGGTGGCGCGGAGGACTGACCCCGACGACGGGTCAGGCCGGGCGGCGTCGCGCGCCGGGTCCGGGGACCACCCGGACCCGGTCGGTCGGGGCCAGCACGTGCCCGTCCGCGCAGACCTCCTGCAGCGTGACGGGCGCGCCGCACTCGTGGACCGGGATCGCGGGCGGCCCGGCCTCCCCCGCCGAATGGCGGTCGCCGTACGCCATGAGCGCCAGCAGGACCGGGCGCAGGTCGTAGCCCGCCGCGGTGGGCCGGTACTCCCGCCGCGCGCGGCGCCCGGGCTCGCGGTACTCCCGGGTCTCGACGAGGCCCGCCTCGACGAGCGTCGTGAGCCGGCGGGTGAGGACGTTGCGGGCGATGCCGAGGTGGTCGACGAGCTCGTCGAAGCGCCGCACGCCGTTCACGACGTCGCGCAGCACCAGCACCGTCCACGGCTCGCCGAGCACGCTCACCGTCCGCGCGATCGAGCAGGTCGCGGAGTCGAGCTCGCGCCAGTCCATGCCCTCCGCGCCCGCCATGTCACGAGGATAGCTGGGTGGCGGGCCGGGACTCAGGCCGTGTACTCGCGCACCCGCTGGAGGAACAGGTCGTGCAGGCGGGCGTCGCCGGTCTGCTCCGGGTGGAACGCGGTCGCCATGATTGGACCCTGGCGGACCGCGACGACCTTGCCCGACGCCGGGCCGCCCGCGCTGCCCGGGATGCGCGCCAGCACCTCGACGCCGCGACCGGTGGACTCCACCCACGGCGCCCGGATGAACACCGCGCGGACCGGTCCCCCGCGGATGCCGGTGACGGCCAGGTCGGACTCGAACGACTGCACCTGCCGCCCGAACGCGTTGCGCCGCACCACGACGTCGAGCGCACCGAGCTGGTGCTGGTCGGGCCGGGCGTCGATGGCCTCGCGGGCCAGCAGGATCATCCCGGCGCACGACCCGAAGGCGGGCATCCCGGCGGCCAGCCGGGCGCGCAGGGGCTCGAGCAGGTCGAACGCGACGAGCAGCTTCGACAGCGTCGTCGACTCACCGCCCGGGAGCACGAGGCCCGCGACCTCGTCCAGTTCCGCCCGGCGCCGCACCGGGCGCGGGTCGGCGCCGCACGCCCGCAGCGCATCGAGGTGCTCGGCGACGTTGCCCTGCAGCGCGAGGACGCCGACGGGCGGTGGCGCCCCGCCCCCGGTCGTCACGGTCATCGGTCTCCTACATGTTGGCCCGGCCCGGGAACCGGGCGCGGTACTCGTCGAGGTGCTGTGTCGCGCACATGCGCTGTTCCTGCTGTCCGTTCGCCTGGGCCATGCACTCGTCGAGGGTGAGGCCCTCGCCGAACGTGCCGTTCCCGAGCAGGGCGGGCACGACGACCGCCAGCCCCCAGATCAGCCCGACGAGCCCGAGGGCGAGCCCGCCCAGGGCCGCCCCGCCGGACCGCTCCGGGTCGTGGAACGCCCGACGCGCCCCGATGAATCCCACGACGACGGCCGCCAGTCCGGCGACCACGGCGACCCAGCCCAGCACCCACGCGGTCCCGACGGCGATGACGCCGAGCACCAGCGCCGGTGTGCCCCAGCCGCCGAGCCCGCGGCCCTCCCGGTCGCGCGAGACGTCGGCGGGCCGGGAGGTCGTCATGCGCAGGATGGTCCCACGCGGCCCGATCCCGCCCGGACGGCCCTGCTCGGCCCTACTCGGCCGCGTTCGGGAACCGCTGGTTGAACTCGGTGATGTGCTGCGACTTGCACATGTGCATCTCGTGGGCGCCGTAGGCCTGCTGGAGGCACTGGTCGAGGGTCAGGCCGTCGCCGAAGGCGCCGGTGCCGAAGAGGGTCTGCGAGACCACGACCCCGCCCCAGACGAGACCGACGAGCCCGAGGACGAGCCCGCCCAGCGAGTAGGCGCCGTCGGTGGCGAGGCCCCGCCACGCCCGACGCGCCCCGAGGAAGCCCGCGCCGACGGCGAACAGCCCGAGGACCACCCCGGCCCACCCGCTCCACGCGGTCCCGGCGGCGAGCAGGCCCAGCACCAGGGCGGGCATGCCCATCCCGGCGCGCCGCTCGGGCTGCTCCGCCGGCTCCGGCTCGGGCTCCCGCGCCGCGGCACGGGGCTGCGACCGGGGAGCAGCAGGAGGGGCGGGAGGGGGCCCGGGCGGGGCGGGAGGCGCGGGAGGCGCGGGAGGCGCGGGAGGCGCGGGAGGCGCGGGAGGCGCGGGAGGCGCGGGCGGCACCGGCCGGGCCGGGCCGCCGACCACCGGCAGCACGTCCGTGGGCGCGTCGACCGGCTGCATCGGCACGACGCGCCGCCGGGCGCCCTGGTTCGTCTCCGCGGTCATCGCCCGCGATCCTCCCATCCCCGTGTGTGGCCCCCGTGCGGGCTCCTACCAGCCGCGGGTGGCGAGCCGCTCGGAGTCGGGCAGGTCGCTGGTGGTGCGCCCGACCATGGCCTCCCCGAGTCCGGCCGAGACCTTGGCGATCACGTCGGGGTCGTCGTGGAATGTGGTGGCCTTGACGATCGCCTCGGCGCGCCGGGCCGGGTCACCCGACTTGAAGATGCCGGAGCCGACGAACACGCCCTCGGCACCGAGCTGCATCATCATCGCCGCGTCGGCCGGGGTGGCGATGCCGCCCGCGGTGAACAGCACGACGGGCAGGCGACCGGACTCGGCGATCTCCTGCACGAGCGGGAGCGGTGCCTGCAGCTCCTTGGCGGCGGTGTAGAGCTCCTGGGCGTCCATCCGCGAGAGCCGGCGGATGTCCGCGCGGATCGCCCGCATGTGGCGGGTGGCCTCGACGACGTTGCCGGTGCCGGCCTCGCCCTTCGAGCGGATCATGGCCGCGCCCTCGCCGATGCGGCGCAGGGCCTCGCCGAGGTTGGTGGCACCGCAGACGAAGGGCACGGTGAACGCCCACTTGTCGATGTGGTGCGCCTCGTCGGCCGGGGTGAGCACCTCGGACTCGTCGACGTAGTCGACCCCGAGCGACTGCAGCACCCGGGCCTCGACGAAGTGCCCGATCCGCGCCTTGGCCATCACGGGGATGGAGACGGCCTCGACGATCCCGGTGATCATCTCGGGGTCGGACATCCGGGCGACGCCGCCGTCGGCGCGGATGTCGGCGGGCACCCGCTCGAGCGCCATGACGGCGACGGCGCCGGCGTCCTCGGCGATCTTCGCCTGCTCCGGGGTGACGACGTCCATGATGACGCCGCCCTTGAGCATGTCGGCCAGGCCGCGCTTCACCCCGTCGGAGCCGGTCTGGGGCGTGGTGGTCTGGGTCGGGCGGGTCACGAGCGGGCCTCCAACGACGACGGTGGGTTCCTGCCCGATGCTAAACGCGACCCCCGACATCGTCAGGGCGTCATCGGTCACGCCCTACTGGATGGGGACCGGCGCATCGGCCGGGTCGACCGAGCCCGGGTCCCCGAGCAGGTCGGCGAGCTGGCGCGGGTAGACGACGTCCACGGTCGCGGCCAGCTCGGTGCGCGTCCACCACCGGTGCCGCCGCACGGTGCGGCGCTCGAGCTCGGTGAACCCGGAGACGTCGATCTCGGGGGTCGGGTCGACGCGGAGCAGGAAGAACAGTTCGCGGGCGGCGTAGGCGACGCCGTCGTGGCTGAAGAGCACGTCCCGGACCCAGACCGGGCCCGCGAGCTCGTCGGTCCCGCCCACCGCCACGCCGGTCTCCTCGTGCAGCTCGCGCGCCGCGGCCCGGGCGGGCTCCTCCCCCGGCTCGATGCCGCCGCCCGGGGTGAACCAGAACGTCTCGGTGGGCCGGGCCGGGTCGACGCCCTCGAAGAGCAGCACCCGCTCGTCGGGGTCGAGCACGACGACGCGGGCCGCGTCCCGGGCGACCGCGGGCCCCTCGGCCTCGTCGGGGCCCGGGGTGTCTGCGACCGGCTCGGCGATCTCGAAGTACTCCGGGTAGGGCGCGGTCCCGGCCAGCCGCAGGGCGCGCACCATCCGCCGTCCGCGCAGCGCCCGGGTGTCGCGCACCGCGTCGTTGTGGATCCGGCGGGCCACGACCACCCGCGCGTCGGCGTCGGCGAGCTCGGCCGACAGGTCCGGGGGCAGGGTCGCGGTCTCCAGGGGGCCGCGGCGCCCGACGAGGTCGTTCTCGGCCGCCTCGCGGCCCGCGCCGTCCCCGGCGGCCTCCGCCGCGCGGGCGGCCGCCCGCAGCGCCCGCCGGTCGGTCGGCGAGAGCGCCGAGGGCGGGGCCGTGGCGGCGACCGCGCGGACCACGGCGGCCCGGCGGTCGAGCGCGGCGACGAGGCCCAGCCGCGCGGCGTCGACGCGGACGTGCAGCCGGTCGAGCCGGCGCGCCCGCCCGATCGCGACGAGGGCCGTGACCAGCAGCAGCACGATCACGACGGCGATGACGACGACGAGGACCCATCCGCCCGGCCCGAACAGGTTCACCCCGGGGAGGTTACCGGCGCACCGGGCCCGGCCCGGCGTCCAGGGCGGGCTCCGCGGCGGCCCCCACGCGGCGCGGGTCGGCGGCGACGGCGACCTCGTAGACGCGCAGCACCGCGGCCGCGACGGCGCTCCAGTCGAAGGCCCGGACCCGCGCCCGCCCGGCCGCCGCCAGTGCCCGTCGTCGGGACGGGTCGGCGAGCAGGTCGGCGAGCGCGGCCGACCAGGCGGCCGCGTCCTCCGGCGGGAGCAGGAGGCCGGCGGGCTCGTCGGTGGCGGGGTCGGTGAGGACCCGGCGGAACGCCTCGATGTCGCTCGCGGCCACCGGGGTGCCCGCGGCGAGCCCCTCCGCCACGACGATGCCGAAGCTCTCGCCACCGGTGTTCGGGGTGGCGAGCACGTCCATGGCGCCGAGGGCGCGGCCCTTCGTGCGGTCGTCGACCGCGCCGAGCACGTCGACCCGGTCGGTGAGGGCGGCGGGGAGCCGGCGGCGCAGGTCGTCGACGTCGCCGCGCCCGACGACGAGCAGCCGCGCGTCCAGCGGGCCGAGCGCCTCGAGCAGGGTCGGCAGCCCCTTGCGCGGCTCGTCGAAGCGCCCGACGAACCCGACGGTGGCGGGGCCGTGCGGGCGGACGAGCGGCTCGGCGGCGGCGGCCGCGAGCGCCGGGACGTCGACCCCGTTCGGGATCTCCACCGCGTCCCCGCCGAGGTGCTCGACGTAGACCTGGCGCGCCAGCGGCGACACCGCGATCCGCGCCGTCACCCGTTCCAGCAGCGGTCGCAGCACGGGCTGGAAGGCGAGCATCGTGCGCGAGCGCGGCGTGGAGGTGTGGAAGGTCGCGACGACGGGCCCCTCGGCCACCGCGAGCGCGAGCATCGAGAGGCTCGGGGCGGTGGGTTCGTGCAGGTGCAGCACGTCGAAGGCGCCCGCCGCGAGCCACCGCCGCACCCGGTGCATCGACACCGGTCCGAAGGTCAGCCGGGCCACCGACCCGTTGTAGGGGATCGCCACGGCCCGGCCGGCCCGCGTCACGAACTCAGGGACCGGGGTCGACTCGCTCGCGGGTGCGAGCACGTCGACGTGGTGGCCGAGCCCGCGCAGGGCCCGGGCGAGGTCCAGCACGTGCGCCTGCACGCCACCCGCCACGTCCAGCGAGTAGGGACACACGATGCCGACGCGCATTGCCCACAGTCTGCCGGGAGCCGGGAGTACCGTGCACCGATGGCCCAGGTGGACGACGTCGACCGGCAGCTGCTGCGGCTGCTCGGGGCCGACCCGCGCGCCTCGGCCCGCAGCCTCTCGCGCGCGATCGGCATGTCCCCCGGCGCGGTCGGCGAGCGCCTGGAGCGCCTGCAGGAGCGGGGCGTGATCCGGGGCTGGACCCTCGACGTCGACCCGGCGGCGCTCGGCTACGGCCTCGAGGTGATGGTCGCGATCGAGCTGCGGCAGGGCAAGCCGGTCGAGACGACGATCGACCTGCTCTCGGGCATCTCCGAGGTCCGGTCGATCCAGCTCGTCACCGGGCGCTGGGACCTCGTGCTCACCCTGCTCGTCCGCGACCAGAACCACCTGCGCGACGTGCTGCTCGCCGACGTCTGGTCGGTGGCGGACTTCCAGCACAGCGAGACGATGATCATCCTCGACACCCGTCGTCGGACCGGATCAGTCGAGGAGTAGCTCCCCGGCGGGATCGGCCAGGACCGCCCCGACCCGCGCGAGGACCCTCGAGCCCAGCTCGCCGTCGACGAGCCGGTGGTCGAACGACAGCGACAGCGTGGTCACCTCGCGCAGCGCGACCTCGCCGCGGTACTCCCACGGCCGCCGCCGGATCGCGCCCACGCACAGGATCGCGGACTCGCCGGGGTTGAGGATCGGCGTGGCGGCGTCCACCCCGAACACCCCGACGTTGGTGATCGTGACCGTGCCGCCGCGCATCCGCTCGGGCGTGGTCCGACCGGCGCGGGCGGTCGTCGTCAGCTCCTCCAGCGCCCGGGCCAGCCCGGGCAGCGTCAGCGACCCGGCGTCGGGAACGTTCGGCACGATGAGCCCGCGGTCGGTCGCGGCCGCGATCCCGAGATTCACCGTCCGGAGCCGGACGATCTCCTGGTTCGCCTCGTCCCAGCGGGCGTGGACCTCCGGGTGGTGCCGGATCGCCGACAGCAGCGCCCGCGCGACCAGCAGCAACGGCGTCACCCGCACCCACGCGAACGCCGGGTGCCCCCGCAGCAGCGCGACGCGTTCGACGGTCGCGGTGACGTCCACGGTGAGGAACTCGGTGACGTGCGGGGCGGTGAACGCGCTCGTCGTGACGGCGGCCGCGGTCGCCTTCCGCACGCCGGCGATCCGCTCGCGCGTCTCCCCGGGGTCCGACGGCGTCGTCGCCTGCTCGAGGTGGCGGCGGACGTCCTCGCGCGAGATGCGCTCGCCGTCGTGGGACACCTCGGCGAGGTCGACCCCGGCGTCCTTCGCCATCTTGCGCACCGGCGGCGTCGCACGCGGCCCGGTCCCGTTCGGTCCGTTCGTCCCGACGGCGGGTCGGGCCGGCTCGGGCGCGGCGGGTCGCCGCCGCCGACGCCGGGTCGCGGCGGCGCTGGTGCCGTAGCCGACGAGGACGCTCCCGGAGCCCTGCTCGGGCTCCGACCGCTCGGGCTCCGGTTCCGGCGCGAGCTCTGTTTCCGGCTCGGCCCCGGTGGCGACGGTGATGAGCGGGGCGCCCACGGCGACCGTGTCGCCCTCGGCGGCGAGGAGCTCGCGCACCGTCCCGCCGAACGGGCACGGGAGCTCGACGGCGGCCTTGGCCGTCTCGACCTCGACGATCGTCTGGTTCACCGTCACGGTGTCGCCGACGGCGACGTGCCAGGTCAGGACGTCGGCCTCGGTCAGCCCCTCCCCGACGTCGGGGAGGCGGAAGGTCTCGCTGGTCACGACGGCCCCCTAGTACGCGAGCGTGCGGTCGACGGCGTCGAGGACGCGGTCGAGGTCCGGGCGGTAATGGGCCTCGAGGCGGGCGGCCGGGTAGGGCACGTCGAACCCGCCGACGCGCCGGACCGGGGCCTCGAGCCGGTCGAAGCAGCGCTCCGCGAGCGTCGCGGCCACCTCGCCGCCCAGCCCGCCGAAGGTCGGCGCCTCGTGGACGACGACCGCGCGGCCCGTGCGGTCGACCGCCGCGGTGAGGGCGTCCACGTCCATCGGGGAGAGCGAGCGCAGGTCGACCACCTCGAGGTCGTGGCCCTCCTCCTCGGCCGCCGCCGCGGCGGCGAGACAGGTCTCGACCATCGACCCCCAGGTCAGCAGGGTCAGGTCGGTCCCGGGACGCACGACGCGGGCGGCGTCGAGCGGGAGGTCGGGCTCGTCGGCCACCTCGCCCTTGGACCAGTAACGGCACTTCGGCTCGAAGAACACGACCGGGTCCTCGGACTCGATCGCCTGCCGCAGCAGCCAGTGCGCGTCCTGCGGCGTGGCGGCGGTGACCACCCGCAGCCCTGCGGTGTGGGCGAAGTAGGCCTCGTTCGACTCCGAGTGGTGCTCCACCGCGCCGATGCCGCCGGAGACGGGGATGCGGATGACCACCGGCAGCGTGATCCGGCCCGCGGTGCGCGCGTGGATCTTGGCGAGCTGCGAGGTGATCTGGTTGAACGCCGGGTAGACGAAGCCGTCGAACTGGATCTCGCACACCGGCCGGTAGCCGCGCTGCGCGAGCCCGATCGCGGTGCCGACGATGCCCGCCTCGGCGATCGGGGTGTCGACGACCCGCTCGGGTCCGAAGTCCTTCTGCAGGCCGTCGGTGACCCGGAAGACGCCGCCGAGCGCGCCGACGTCCTGCCCCATGACGAGTACCGACGGGTCGGACTCGAGGGCGTGGTGCAGGGCGGTGGTGATGGCGCGGGACAGGGTGGTGGTCATCGGGCCTCCTCGACCGCGTCCTCGAACGAGGCCAGGTAGGCCGCGTAGGCGTCGCGCTGCCGGTCGACCGTCGGCGAGCCGCCGGGCAGCACGTGGTCGAACATCGCCGTCGGGTCGGGATCGGGCAGCGCCCGGCACGCGCGCCGGGTCTCGGCGCCCAGGGCGTCGGCCTCGGCGTCGAGGTCGGCGAGGAACGCCCCGTCGGCCCAGCCCCGGTCGTCGAGCAGGGCCCGGAGCCGGTCGACCGGGTCGCGTGCCCGCCAGTGGTCGAGCTCGGCCGCGGTGCGGTAGCGGGTGGGGTCGTCCGAGGTCGAGTGCCCGGCCATCCGGTAGGTCGTCGCCTCGATGAGGGCCGGTCCCCCGCCGCGGCGGACGGCCTCGACCGCCCGCCGGGTCGCCGCGTGGACCCCGAGCACGTCGTTGCCGTCGACGAGCTCGGTGGCCAGGCCGAACCCGGCGGCCCGCCGGTGCAGCGGGGCGCCGAACTGCCGGCCGGTGGGGGTGGAGATGGCCCACTGGTTGTTCTGGCAGAAGAAGACGACCGGGGCGTGCACCGTCGCGGCCCAGTTGAACGCCTCGTTCGCCTCGCCCTCGCTCGACGAGCCGTCGCCGAAGTAGGCGAGGACCACGTCGTCGGACCCGTCGCGCTGCACGCCCATCGCGTAGCCGACGGCGTGGAGCAGCTGGGCACCGAGCACCAGGGTGTAGACGCCGAAGCGGTGCTCGGCCGGGTCCCAGCCGCTCTGCCGGACCCCGCGCCACTGCGCGAGCAGTGCCTCCGGGCCGATGCCGCGGCAGAGGGCGGCGGCGTGGTCGCGGTAGGAGGGGAACACCGGGTCGGAGTCGCGGATCGCGCGGATCGAGCCGACCTGGGCGGCCTCCTGCCCCAGGGACTGCAGCCAGAGCCCGAGCTCGCCCTGGCGTTGCAGGTGATAGGCCTCGGAGTCCACCCGTCGGGCCAGCACCATGTCGCGGTACAGGTCCCGGCACAGCTCGGGGGTCACGTCGCGGGCGGCCGGGTCGTCGGTCAGCCGCCCGTCCGTGCCGAGCAGGACGTACGTGGTCGTGGTCTCCATCGCGGTCTCTCCACCGGGTCGCGGTGCCTCGACACCGTCCGACACCCGGGGTCTCCGGGAGTCGGACTGGCCATGTGTGCATCAGCATGCGCCCCTCCTGCGCTCATGTCCAGTAGAACGCCGTCATGACCGGATGATCGTTCGAACGCCCTGACCGGTCGGGCAGTGTGGCCTTGCTCACCGACGGACCGATCCCCTACCACTGCTCCCATGACGCAGCTCCAGGACAAGGTCGCCCTGATCACCGGCGGCGAGAGCGGGATCGGGCTCGCCTCGGCGAAGCTCTTCGTGCGCGAGGGCGCGAAGGTCGTCCTCGTCGGCATCGACCGGGCCGCGCTGGAGGCCGCCGAGAAGGAGATCGGGTCGGAGCACGCGTTGGCCGTCGTCGCCGACGTGACCGACTCCGCCGCCGTCGCCGCCGCGGTGACCGCGGGGGTCGATCGCTTCGGCCCGCTGGACGTGGTGTTCTCCAACGCGGGCATCTCCGGCGCGGTCGCGACGATCCCGGACTACCCGGAGGACGTGTTCGCGCGCACCCTCGCCGTGCACATCGGCGGGGCGTTCCACGTCCTCAAGCACACGCTGCCCCGGATGAACGACGGCGGCAGCGTCATCATCACCTCGAGCGTGGTCGGGCTCGTCGGGTTCGGTGACCTCTCCGCCTACGTCGCCGCCAAGCACGGCCAGGTGGGCCTCATGCGCTCGGCCGCCAAGGAGGTCGCGGGCCGGCGCATCCGCGTCAACACCCTGCACCCCGGGCCGACCTCGACGCCGTTCCAGGACGACATCGAGATGACCGCGACCGGCAAGTCGCAGGCCGACGCCGCCCGCGACTTCGACGCGATGATCCCGCTCGGCCGGCACACGACGGTGGACGAGATCGCGCAGGCGGCCCTCTACCTCGCCTCGGACGCCAGCTCGATGGTCACCAGCACGACGTTCGCCATCGACGGCGGCATGAGCGGCTGACCCATCCACCCACCCGTCGTCAGGAAGGAACGCACCGATGCGCGCCGCCGTCTACCACCGTCCCCACGACGTCCGGATCTCCGAGCTGGACGAACCGGAGCCCGGACCCGGGCAGGTGAAGCTGCGCGTCGCGCACAACGGCGTCTGCGGCTCCGACCTGCACGAGTACTTCTCCGCGGAGACGTTCGTGCCGGTCGAGCCGCACCCGCAGACCGGGGTGAGCGCGCCGGTCGTCCTGGGGCACGAGTTCTCCGGCACGGTGGTCGCGGTCGGCTCCGGCGTGACGCGGGTGGCCGAGGGCGACCGGGTCGCGGCCCGGCCCACGATCACGTGCGGGGAGTGCCCGTCGTGCCGGGCGGGGTCGCCGAACACCTGCCGGGTGCTCGCGTTCCACGGGCTGTCCGGGCACGGGGGCGGGCTCTCGGAGTTCACCGTGCTGCCCGAGAGCATGGTGTTCGCGCTGCCCGAGGGCGTCTCGCTCGAGATGGGTGCGCTCGTCGAGCCAATGGCCGTCTCGTACCACGCGGTCGAGGTGTCGGGCATCGAGCCGGGGCAGTGCGCCGTGATCGCCGGGCTCGGCCCGATCGGCGTCGGGCTGTTCTTCGCGCTCCGCGCCCGGGGGGTGGAGAAAATCATCGCGAGCGACCCATCCGCGGCCCGCCGGGACATCCTGACGACGCTCGGTGCGAGCCGGGTGATCGACCCGACGGAGACCGAGGTGGCCACCGCCGCCGCGGAGGCGACCGACGGGCTCGGCGCGCACGTGGTGTTCGACGCCGCCGGCGTGGGCGCCGCCATCCTCACCGGGATCGGGGCGCTCGCACCGCAGGGGAAGATCCTCGTCGTGGGCATCCACGAGCAGGCCATGGAGCTCAACCCGACGGCCCTGCTGCTCGGCGAGGCGCAGATCGTCGCCTCGCTGACCTACACCGACGACGACTACCGCGCGGTGATCGACTCCATGGCCCGCGGGGAGATCAGCCCCGAGGGGTGGGTCGACCACGCGCCCCTCGACGACCTGCTCCGGGTCTACGAGGAGCTGCGCCGGGGCGCACGGATGAAGGTGCTGATCGACCTGTAGGTGGCCTGCGGCCCCGTGAGGACGTCCCGTGGCGGTGCCACGGGACGTGCTCACGGGACGGAGCCGGGCTAGGCCACCATCTCCTCGAGCTCCTTGCCCTTCGTCTCCGCCACGGCCTTGTAGACGAAGACGAAGCTGAGCAGCGCGAAGAGCGTGTAGAGCCCGTAGGCGAGCGTGAGGCTCACGTCCGCCAGCGACTGGAACGTCACGGTGATGAGGAAGTTCGCGAGCCACTGCGCGGCGGCCGCGACGGCGAGGGCGGCGGCCCGCAGGTAGTTCGGGAACATCTCGCCGAGCAGCACCCAGACCACCGGGCCCCACGTGATCGCGAACGAGACGACGAACAGGTTCGCCGCCACCAGGGCGATCGGGCCCCAGGCGCCGGTCAGGCCGACGGTCGCCTCACCGCTCTCGCTGACGGTCGGGACCGCCTGCGAGAACGCGACCGCCATGACGCCCAGCGTGATCGTCATGCCGATCGAGCCGGCCAGCAGCATCGGCCGCCGCCCGACCTTGTCGACGATGAGGATCGCGACGATGGTCGACAGCACGTTGATCAGACCGTTGATCACCGAGGCGGTGAACGAGTCGGACTCCGAGAACCCGACGGCCTGCCATAGCGTCGTCGAGTAGTAGAAGATCACGTTGATGCCGACGAACTGCTGGAACACCGACAGCAGGATGCCGACCCAGACGATGGGCTTGAGCCCGAAGCGCTGACCGGTGAGGTCGCGCAGCGACGGCTTCACGTCCCGGCGCAGCGACTCGGCGATCTCGGTGATCTTGTGCTGGACCGACTCCATCGACCGCGAGCCCTCCACGGAGTGGAGCACCTGGCCGGCCTTCTCCAGGTCCCCCTTCGCGACGAGGTAGCGCGGCGACTCGGGGATCCGCAGGGCGAGCACGGCGTAGATGACCGACGGGATGACGCCGACCAGGAACATCCAGCGCCACGCCTCGAGCCCGATCCAGAACTCGTTCGCGGCCCCGCCGGCGACGCCCGCGAGCAGGGCGTCGGAGAGCAGTGCGACGAAGATGCCGAGCACGATCGCCATCTGCTGCAGCGAGCCCAGCCGGCCGCGGATGTGCGCGGGGGCGATCTCGGCGATGTAGGCGGGCGCGATGACCGACGCGATGCCGATGCCGATCCCGGCGATGATGCGCCAGATGATCAGGTCCCAGACCGCGAAGGCGAGACCGGACCCGATCGAGCTGATGGCGAACATCGCCGCGGCGATGAGCATGACGCGCACCCGGCCGTAGCGGTCGGCGACGGGTCCGGCGAACCACGCGCCGACCGCGGAGCCGAGCAGGGCGCAGGCGACCGTGAAGCCCGCGAGCAGCGGGGAGTTCGTGAGGCCGAACTGGTTGTTCAGCGCGTCGACGGCACCGTTGATGACGCTGGAGTCGAAGCCGAACAGGAAGCCGCCGACAGCGGCGACGATGGAGACCAGGACGGCCTTCGTCGTCGTCTTCGGCGGGGTGCCGGAGACCGACGAGCCCCCCGGGCCCGCCGGCGAATCAGTGGTCATGACGTCCCTCTCGTGACAGCGGTGTCGGGATGTGTCCGTGCCAGGTCGGCCGCGCCGACCATGCCCGCCTCCCAGCCGAGCTCGGCCAGGCGTACCTCCGCCACCGGACGGTGGCCGCGGCCGGTGAGGTGCCCGCGGAAGGTGGCTTCCACGCGGCTCCGCAGCACCTCCCCCGCCTCGGACACCCCGCCACCGATGACGAACAACGACGGGTCGAGCACCGCCGCGAGCTGGGCGCAGCCCAGCCCGATCCAGCGACCGATCTCGTCGAAGCAGTGCAGGGCGCCGACGTCGCCGCGCTGGGCGAGTTCGGTGACCATCTCCCCGGTGATGTCGTCCGGGTCGCCGCCCGCACGGTCGAGCAGGCCGGCCGCGAACGCCGGCGAGTGCCGGGCGATCTCGCGGGCCTCGGTCACGAGGGCGCGCCCCGAGCCGTACTGCTCCCAGCAGCCCTGCAGGCCGCACCCGCAGCGCCGGCCGTAGGGGACCATCGTGATGTGGCCGATCTCCGCGGCCACCCCGAAGCCCCCGCGCAGCAGCCGCCCGCCGACGACGATCCCGCCGCCGACGCCGGTGCCGATGGTGATGGCGACGAGGTCGTCGTGGTCGCGGCCGGCGCCGAAGCGCGACTCCGACCAGGCCACCACGTTCGCGTCGTTCTCGACGACGACGGGCAGGCCGAGCTCGGCCGAGAGCTTCGAGCGGAGGTCCTCGTCGCGCCAGGCGAGGTTCGGCGCGAACATCACCGTGGAGCGGTTCGCGTCGACGAAGCCCGCCGCGCCGATGCCGACCGCGTGCACCTCGTGCGTGGCCGCGAGCTCCCGGACCGCGTCGGCGATCCCGGACAGCACGCCCTCGGTGGACTGGGCGGGCGTCTCGCGCCGGGTGTGGGCGAGCAGCGTGCCCTTCCCGTCGACCACGCCGGCCGCGATCTTCGTGCCGCCGACGTCCACACCGACGGTGAGCCCGTCGTCGGGGACGTCCCCCGGGCTAGCGGGCGGGGGCGAGCCCCGCTCCGCCGCGTCTCCCGTCATGACCCACCTACTTCGTCGACAGCTCGTGGGACGCCAGCTTGTCGACGTCGATGGTGGACATGTCGGTGACCACGATGTCGGCTCCCTCGCCCGCGAGCGCGTCGGAGTCGTCCGCCCGGGCGACCCCGATCGCGGCGAACTTCCCGGCCTTGGCCGCCTGGATGCCGTTGGTGGCGTCCTCGCAGACGAAGGCGTCCCCGGGCTCGACACCGAGCTCCTCCGCCGCCGTCAGGAAGATCTCCGGGTGCGGCTTGCCCTGGGCGAAGTCGCGGCCGGACACGTCGACGTCGAAGACCTCGTGCAGGTTCCCGGAGCCGCCGTAGTTCGCGAGGTCGATCTTCTCCAGGAACAGCTTCGCGTTCTTCGACGACGAGGCCGCGGCGATCGGGATGCCCGCGTTCTTCACCGCGATGACGAACCGCACCGCGTCGTCGTAGGCCGAGAACCGGCCCTCCTTGATCAGCCGGATGATCATGTCCTGCTTGTACTCGCCGTACTCGGCGACGCGGGCCTCGACGTCGGGCACCCCGAAGTACTCGAGGGCCGCGGTGGCTCCCGCCTTCCGCGGCTTCCCCGACATGCGCTGGTGGTAGACCTCCGAGGTGAAGGCCTCCGGGGTCCAGGACGTCCGGTCGCGGATGTCCGACCAGGGGCCCTCCATGAGCTCCTGCAGGGACTCCCGCCAGGCCTGCTCGTGCGGCGAGTCGACGAGGACGCCGTCGACGTCGAAGATGCCGCCTCGAAAAGCACCGGATGCAGTCACGATCATTCCTCTCAGACGTGCTCGAGCTCGGTGGGACCGGGGATCTGCGACGGGTCGTCGACGAGGCGGACCGCGGCCCGGTCGCCCGCCTTCATCTCGCGGACCTCGCCGCCGAGGTCGACCTTGATCGGGTGCGAGAAGCCCTCCGTGGCGACCTCGACCACGAGCTCGCCGCCGGTCACCGAGACCTGCAGCGAGGTGCCCTGGAAGACCATGGAGTAGCGCAGCCCGTCGAGCCGGCTGGTCACCCGCGGCGCGAACTGCAGGACGCCGTCGCGCACGTCGCACCCGACGTACGCGCGCTGCAGGAGGTCGAGCGTGCCCGACATGACACCCATGTGGATGCCCTCCTTGGTGGTGCCGCCCTGCACGTCGCCGACGTCGGACTCGAGCGCCACCAGGAAGCGGTCCCAGGACGACGACGGGTCGATGCCCGCGAGGACCGCCGCGTGCGCCACCAGCGACAGCGTCGAGCCGTGCGAGGTGCGGTGGTCGTAGTAGTCGATCGCGCGGCGGGCGAAGTCCGGGTCGTCGGCGATCTCGCCGTAGCCGAGCCGGTCGAGCACCTCGCGCAGCTCGACGGAGGAGAAGAGGAAGAACAGCATCACCGTGTCGGCCTGCTTGGCGACCTTGTAGCGGTCCGGGTCGTCGCCCTCGGCCTTGAGGATGCGGTCCATCCGCTGGATGTTGGTGTGCTTGGCCCGGTAGCCCTCCCAGTCCAGCTCCTCGAGGGCCTCGTAGCCCTCGAACTGGCTGATCACGCGGTGGCCGTCGCCGACGTCGTGCGTCGGGACGTACATCAGCCGCGTCATCTCCTCCCAGCGCGCGATCTCGGCGTCGGTGATGCCGAGGCGGCTGCGCAGGGCGCGGCGGCGGCTGGCGGTGAGCAGGTCGAGCACCTTCGGGGCGGTCGAGCAGATCCACGCCACCATGACGTTGGTGTAGGCGTTGTTGCGCAGCCCGCCGGTGTCGGCACCCGGGTAGCCCTCGTGGAACTCGTCGGGGCCCATGACGCCGTGGATCTCGTAGCGCCCGGTCTGCGGGTTCTTGTGCGCGATCGAGGCCCAGAAGCGCGCGATCTCGAGCATCAGCTCGGCGCCGTAGTCGCGCAGGAACTCGAGGTCGTCGGTGGCCTGGTAGTACTGCCAGACGTTGTAGAAGATCGCCGCGTTGACGTGCCGCTGGTTGTGCGAGTGGTCGGGGTCCCACTGGCCCGAGAGCGGGTTGAGGTGGACGACCTGCGTCTCCTCGGTCCCGTCGGAGCCGGACTGCCACGGGAACATCGCGCCCGAGTACCCGGCCTCGGCCGCCGCCGCCCGCGCCTCCGCGAGCCGCCGGTAGCGGTACATCAGCAGCCCGCGGGTGATCTCCGGGAGGCGGAAGTTGAGGAACGGGTAGACGTAGAGCTCGTCCCAGAACACGTGCCCGCGGTAGGCCTCGCCGTTGAGCCCGCGGGCCGGGACCCCGGCGTCGTGGCGGGCGGTGTGCCGCGAGCAGACCTGCAGGATGTGCGCGGTGTGGAAGCGCAGCAGCAGCTGCACGCGGGGTTCGGACGGCAGGTCGATCGCGCACACGTCCCAGAGCTCGGTCCAGGCGGACTCGTGCTCGGCGAAGGCCTCCGCGAAGTCGGGGTAGCGCTCGACGTGGCGGCCGGCCGCGGTGAGCGTCTCCGTGATGGCGTTGTCGTGGCTGGTGAAGAACGACACCAGCTTCTCGACCTTGATCGACTCGCCCTCGTGGGCCTCGAGCTCGAGGACCTGCTGGATGTAGTCGTTCATCTGGTGCAACGTGCGCTTCGGCTCGACGGCCTGCCACGACCGCCCGCGGCTGCGCGCGACCCGGGTGCGGGCCGCCTCGGAGATGTAGAGGTTCGACTGCCGGGTGCGGACCTTGAGCGCGATGATCTCCGGGCCGAAGGTCCGCGGGCTGACCGGGTCGAGGTGGCGGCCCTCGAGGTCGCGGTACCGGGCGACCATGTTGTTGTCGACCCGGCCGTCGATCGCGGTGACGATGCCGATCTGGCCGGACCAGTTCTCCGGGGTGAGCACCCACTCCAGCGCCGCCTGGTGGCTGTGCGCCATCGACATGAAGCGGCGGCTGCGCAGGCTCGTCTCCCGGCCCTTGCGGTCGCGGAAGCGCAGCGTGCGGGTGACCAGGGCGGTGCGGATGTCGTAGGAGTGCTCGTAGTCCAGCACCTCGACGTTGTCGAGGGTGATGGCCTCCTCGCCCTCGATGCGCAGCATGAGGGTGAGCCAGTTGGGCAGGTTGACGAGGTCCTCGTTGAGCACCGGCCGCCCGCCGAGGATCGTCGTCTCCCGGTTGTAGGCGCCGTGGGCGTAGGTCCCCGCGTAGTGGTTGGGCGGGTCGGTCTCCTCCCACTCCGCCGCCCCGCGGGTGCAGAAGTAGCCGTTCCCGGTGGACGAGAGCGCCTCGCGCAGGCCCTCCTCCTCGGGGTCGATGCCCCGCCAGGTGAGCGTCCAGCCGTCGGGGTCGTGCCCGGTGGGCTCGTCGGTGGTCACCGTCGGTCTCCTCCTGCTGCGGCAGCGTCTCGGGCGGGTCGGCGGGGTGGGGTGGTCAGCGGGCCAGCGCGTCGAGGAAGGCGCCGACCGCCTCGACGTCGGGGAGCACCGCCGACGCGGCGGTCTCGCGGTCGGCGGCCTCGGCCGGGTCGATCACCAGCACCCCGAGCCCGCCGTCGGCGATGCTCGGGGCACGGAAGGCGTCCTCGTCGGTGACGTCGTCGCCGACGTAGATCGGCAGCACGTCCGCGCCGCGCAGGTCCAGGACGTCGAGCAGGTGCTCGACGGCACGGCCCTTGTTCCAGTCGATCTTCGGCTGGATCTCGTGGACGAACTTGCCGGGGGTCACGCGCAACCGGTCGGGGTGGGCGGCGAGCACGTCGTCGACGAGGCTCTGCACCCGGTCGTGGGCGGACGGGTCGACCCCGCGGTAGTGGAGGGCGACCGAGGCGTGCTTGGGCTCCACGAGGGTGCCCTCGATCGTTCCGGCGCGCTCGGTGACCTCGCGGGTCACCGTCTCGACGAGCTCCTCGAAGCCGGTCGAGGCGTCGTGGGTGATGCGGCCGGTCCGCGGGGAGTGGATGTCGAACCCGTGGCTGCCGGCGACGACGAGGTCGTCGAGGCCCATCAGCTCCATCACCACCGCGCGGTCGCGGCCGGAGACGACGCAGACGCTCGCGCGGTGGGCGAGGTCGGAGACGATCCGGCGCATCTCGTCGGTCATGATCGCGTCGGAGGGCCGGTCGACGATCGGGGTGAGCACGCCGTCGTAGTCGAGGAACACCGCCGGCCTCCGGCCGTCCCCCCGGTCGGCGAGCGCCTCGGCGGGCCCGGGCAGCTCCGACGCACGCGCGCTCATCTGTTGCGACCTCCACGTCGACGTGCGCCAGGGCCCTGTCCGGACGATGCACCGAGCAGCTTGTGACGCGCTTCACAGGCTAGTTCCGGGTCCACACGCGGTCAACGGATGAACGCGCGGCGCCGATCTTGGCACGCGTGCGGGCCGGTGTCCTGCCGGTCAGGGCCGCGTCGCGAGGACGTGGTCGAGGGCGAGCGCGACGGCCCCCAGGACGTGCGCGTGGCGACCCAGCCGGGCCGTCGTCACCTCGACGCCGTCGGCCGCGCCGGGCAGGGCCCACCGCTCGAGCGCGGCGCGCAGCGGGTCCAGCAGCAGGTCCTCGGCCTGGGCCAGCTCACCCCCGACGACGATCCGGGCGGGGGTGAGGACGCTGCACAGACCGCCGAGCGCCCGTCCGACGTGCGCGCCCGTGTCGGCCAGCACCCGACGCGACGGCGCGTGCCCGCCGCGGGCGCGCGCGACGACCTCCTCGACCGACAGCGGCGCCCCGAGCAGGGGCTCCAGGAGCCCGACGACGGTCGCCGTCGAGGCCCAGGTCTCCAGGCAGCCGCGGTTGCCGCAGCGGCAGACGGCGCCACCGGGCGGGCCGCCGGAGTCGTCGACGACGACGTGGCCGAGCTCGCCCGCCGTCCCGCTGCGCCCCCGGTAGGGCCGGCCGCCGAGCACCAGCCCGGCGCCCACGCCGTCCGAGAGCTTGAGGTAGAGGCCGTCCTCGACCTCGTGCAACGCGCCCCAGGCCTGCTCGGCGAGGGTGCCGAGCAGGGCGTCGTTGTCGACCACGACGGGGACGTCGAAGCGCTCCGCGGCGACCGCGGCCGGGCGGATCCCGACCCAGCCGGGCAGGATGCCGGGCTCCCCCACCGCACCCGTGCGGGCGTCGACCGGCGCAGGGAGACCGATCCCGACGGCGAGCAGCTCGGCCCGGTCGACGCCTGCCGCCGCCAGGGCCTCGTCGAGCAGGGCCGCCGCGGCGTCCAGCCCGACCCGCGCGTCGTGGCCCTCGGCGAGCGAGGTGCCCCGCTCGGCCAGGAGCCGACCCGCGCCGTCGTCGTCGACCGGCCCCGTCGTCGTGGGCCGCCCGAGCCCGACGCGGACGTGCCGGTGCCCGAAGTCGATCCCGGCGACGACGCCCGGGAGCGGGGTGATCCGGACCGCCCGCACCCGGCGTCCGCCCCGGACGGCCGTGGACGCGGTCAGCCGGCCCTCGCGGCAGAGGTCGCGCACGATGTTGGAGACGGTCGCCGGCGCGAGCCCGGTGGCGGCGGCGATCCCGGACTGCGTCGGCTCCCCCGCCTCGAGCACGGCGTCGAGCACGCGGCGACGGTTCGCCTCCCGCAGCCCTGCCGGGGAGCCGGGCCTCGCCGCGTTCATTCAATGAATCTAGCGCTCGGCTGTGGCCTGTGTCACTCGCGCGGTCCCTCGATCCGACGAACGGCACCTCGGCGTCGTCCGCCGCGCAGCGCTAGCGTCCGCCCGGTGGATCACGCGACGGACCTCGACGCCCTGCGCCGGTCGGTCGTCGACGCGCTGATCGAGAGCCGGACGGCGTCGCAGGTCTACGACGACGACGGGCGGCTGGAGTGGGTCTCCGACCAGATGCTGCAGCTCGCGGGCGCCGACGGCGACACCGAGGTCGGTCGCGGGATGCACCTCGACGAGGGCCTCGAGCTCCCGATCTGGTCGGACATGCTCTCCGAGTCCACCCGGGCCGAGCTGCGGGCCGACCTCGCCCGGCGGCTGCAGCCCGACCACGACCTGGCCCCGCTCTGGGTCTCCCCCGTCGAGCTGAACCTCGCGGGGCGGAGCCGGCCCGTCGGCATGCTCGGGTTGACCCTGCGCGGGCCCGACGGCCGACCCGCGGGCACCGCGCTGGTGTTCGCCCCGCTGCTCCCCGCGCGCGTGCTCGCCCTGGTCAGCGAGGGCGACGAGGCCATGTTCACGCGGATGGCCGACCTCACCGAGCCCGGCCGCCGCCCCACCGCCGTGCTCTTCGCCGACATCGACTCCTCGGGCCCGCTCGCCCGGCGGCTGCCCACGCCGGTCTACTTCGACCTCGTCCGGCGCTTCACCACGGTGTTCGACGACCTGGTGGCCCGGCACGGCGGCATCGTCGGCAAGCACGCGGGCGACGGGGCCTCCGCGTTCTTCCTCGCGACCTGCGCGGGCCCCGGGTCGGAGTCGGCCGCGGCGCGGGCGGCCCTGGCCGTGGGCCTGTCCCTGGCCGGGGAGGTGTGCACGATCGTCGAGGCGCTGGCCGACGACGGCGCCGGGGTGACCGTCGACGACTGCCGCGTGAACGTGGGCCTGCACTGGGGCGCCGACCTCTACATCGGCCAGATCGTCACCGGTGGCCGGTTGGAGGTCACCGCGCTGGGCGACGAGGTGAACGAGTGCGCCCGCGTGGAGCAGGTCGCGACGGGTGGGCAGACGCTCGTGTCGAAGACCCTGGTGGAGCGGCTGGACCTCGACGACGCCGCCGCCCTGGGGATCGACCCGCTGCGCCTGACCTACCGGCCGCTCGCCGAGCTCGCCGGCGACGACCGGAAGGCGCTGCGCGACGCCGGCACCCTGGCGGTGGTCGACCTGACCGGGGTGCCGTCCGGGTCCTGAGCACCTCGGCCCGCCCGCGAGTGGTCCGTCAGGCACGTCCACGGGCCCCAGGGACCTGCCTTGTGTGCCACTCGGGCGCGGCGTCCGGGTCCTACGCTCCCGGCCTGCTCGCGAGTGGTCCGCCAGGCATGTCCACGGGCCCCAGAACCTGCCTCAGGTGCCACTCGCGGACGGCGTCGAGCCCCGCGGAGGTCAGGCGACGAGCCGGAGTGATCGCTCCTCCGCGTCGTCCGCCTCCGGCTCGGCGACCGTGTCGGGGACCTCGACCGCGGCGCGCACCCCGACCAGGCCGGCGATCGCGACGACGAGGCCGAGCCCCGGCACGAGCTGCTCGGCGCCGGCGAGCAGGACGGGGACGAGCGGCCGGACGGTGCGCCAGGTCAGGTCCGGACGACGGGTCAGGACGGTGGGCGCGGGGATGGTGATCGTGATGGTGATGCTCATGGCGGCCTCGGTTTCGGGCGCGTGCGGGCACGCCCGCGTCGCGCGCCGGGTCAGGCCGGGCGGGAGGCGGGCGAGGAGGGGCGGGCCGAGCGGAGCCGGGGACCGGCGCCGGGACTGTGACCGGGACTCATCGCCCACCTCCTCACACCTCGCGGGACCGACGATCACTGAACACCCGCGCGCTCGACCCGGTCAACCCCGCGTCCGACGCCGTGACCCAGCGGAGACTGTCGGACCCCTCGGGCACAGTGCCCGACATGACCGATCTGACGGGATCCGTGGTGGTGGTGGCCGGTGCCACCCGCGGGGCCGGGCGTGGCATCGCGGCCGCGTTCGGCGAGGCGGGGGCGACGGTGGTGTGCACGGGGCGGTCCAGCCGCGCCGGGCGCGCGGACGTGGTGTCGGACTACGCGGGGCGTCCGGAGACGATCGAGGGGACCGCCGAGCTGGTCACCGCCCTCGGGGGGCGCGGCATCGCCCGGCAGGTCGACCACCTCGACGCGGCGCAGGTGGCCGAGCTCGCGGCGTGGTGCCGGGAGGAGTTCGGCGGCCTCGACGTGCTGGTCAACGACATCTGGGGCGCGGAGGACCTCAAGGGCGCGCCGGCGGAGTGGGACACCCCGGTCTGGGAGCACGACCTCGACGTGGGGCTGCGGATCCTCCGGCTGGCGATCGACACGCACCTGATCACGTCGCACCACCTGCTGCCCCTGGTGCTGGCCCGTCCGGGCGGCCTGGTCGTCGAGGTCACCGACGGGACCACGGCGTTCAACGCCGGGAACTACCGGATCTCGGTGTTCTACGACCTCGCGAAGGTCGCCGTGAACCGGCTCGGGTGGTCGCAGGGCCACGAGCTCGCGCCGCACGGGGCGACGGCCCTCGCCGTCACGCCCGGGTGGATGCGCTCGGAGCTGATGCTCGAGACGTACGGGGTGACCGAGGAGACCTGGCGCGAGGCCGTGGGGACCAGCGCCCCCGAGGGGTTCGGGCAGTCGGAGACGCCGCGGTTCGTCGGGCGCGGGATCGCCGCGCTGGCCGCCGACCCCGACCGGGCCCGGTGGAACCAGGCCTCGGTGACCGCGGGCGAGCTGGCCCGGGCCTACGACGTGGTCGACCTCGACGGGACGCAGCCCGATGCCTGGGCGCTGCACTGACCGGCGCGGCTCACCAGCCGCGGTCGGTGAGCCAGCGGTCGCTCACGCTGCGGCGGACCTGGTTGCCCAGGGAGCCGATCGCGCCGACGTCGTAGGCGTGGTTGGCGAACGGCACGGTGACCAACGTGGCGTCCACGCCGGTGGACCGGGCGGCGGCCACGAAGTCCTCGGGCCCCGCCGGCGGCACGAGCTCGTCGTCGGAGGGCACGAGGGCCAGGGTGGGCGGGGCGGCCGGGGTGATCGCGGGGATCCCGGCGATGGCGGTGTACCGGTCGGGCACCTCCGTCGGGGTGCCGCCGGTGTAGGTCTCGAGCAGGACCCGGCCGGGGTTCCCGGGCTCCCCGGGGAAGGTGCCGTCCCGCCACGCACCGACGGGGTCCACGGCGGGGTACTGCACGAGGACCCCGCGCGGCACCGGGACGCGTCCGCCGCACGCGGAGGGCTGGGTGCGCGACGCCGCGTGGTAGGCGACCGACACGGCGAGCTGCCCGCCCGCGGAGTCCCCTGCGAGCACGATCCGGGTCGGGTCGCCGCCGAGACCGGGAGCGAGCGCGGGCAGCTGCGCGAGGGCGCAGGCCACCTGGGCGGCGGCGAGGTCCCAGGTCGGGCGTTCCGGGGTGGAGAGGGTGTAGCCGACGCTGATCACGAGGCGCCCGCGCTGGGCGAACCACCGCAGGTCGGCGGAGTTGTCCAGCTCGGAGCCCGCCGCCCACCCGCCGCCGTGCACGTACACGAGGATCGGGGCGGGGCCGACGGCACCGCCGGGGCGGTAGATCGCCGCGCGCAGGGGCGCCCCGTCCGGGCCCGTGCCGTACTGCGGGTAGCCGTCCGGGACCGAGACGTCGCCGTGCGGGTCCACGGCCCGGACGAGGTCGACGGCGCCCCCGGCGGCACCGGCGGCCGACACCACCAGGCCGACGACCACGCCCAGCGCAACGGTGCCGAGCGCCCCGAGCCCGGCCACCACCGTGCCCGCGCGCCGCAGCCGCAGGCGCACCGCCAGCGCGAGCAGCGTGGCGACGAGGCCGGCCACCACGAGCGGCGGGCCGTACGTCTGGACCGCGATGGTGGCGTTCCCCGACAGCGGTCCGAGCCCCGGCACGAGCGCACCCAGGGCCACGAGCAGCACGACGACCACCACGGCCCCCAGCACCAGCAGCGTGAGCCCGGCGAGCACTGCGCCGACGCGCTGGCGGGGGCCGGGCGGTGCGCTGGTGACCGTCACGGTCGGGAACCCTACGGCCGCGCCGCACCCCCGCGTCGGCGGTCAGCGGTGTCGACCGCGCGGACGGGTGATGGGCAGTTCGACGAGGTAGCGGTCGGCGCGCACGAGGGCGTCGACCCGTTCCACGGCTCCGCCGCACTCGTCCCGCGACGTCCGCACGAACCGCCAGGCCGGGCTCCCCGACGCGACCCCGAGCAGTGCGGCGTCCTCGCCCGCGGCCAGCACCGGCTCGGCCGTCTGCGTGCCGTCGGCGATCCGCCGGCCGTAGCGCGCCTCGAGCAGCTCGTACCAGGAGGCGCCGTCCTCGAGGTCGGCGCCGCGGAGGCCGGGCGCGACGGCCGCGGGGACGTGGAGCACCTCGCGGGCCATCGGCTCGTCGTCGGCCAGGCGCAGACGGGCGATCCGGACGACGGGTTCGCCGGCCCCGATCCCGAGCCCGGCCGCCAGGTCCTCGTCGGCCGGGAGCTCGTCGCTCCACAGCACGCGCGTCGCCGGGCGCAGCCCCCGGCGCTCCATGTCGTCGCGGAACGACACCGCATCCAGGGGGTGCGCGGGGGCGGTCCGCCGGGCGTAGGTCCCCGCACCGTGCCGCCGCTCGACGACCCGGCGGCTGGTCAGGTCGGCGAGGGCCAGGCGGACCGTCGACCGGGAGACCGCACACGACTGCGCGAGCTCCCGCTCCCCCGGCAACAGCGCGCCCGGGCCGAGGGCGCGGCACAACCGCTCCACCTCGGCCGCGACGTGGGCGACGCGCGACACCGGCATCCCGTCGTCCTACCACGCATGTCAGGTACCGCAGGTACCCGTAACCGATTGCGCTGTTGAGTTGTCCACAATCTGCCGGATCGGACGCGGGGTCGTCGCCCGCTCAGCCCAGGCCCGCGGCACGACGGCGGGCACGGTGGGCGGCCACGTTCGCACGGTTGCCGCAGTGGCCGGGCATGCAGTACCGGCGCCGGCCCGGGCGGCTGGTGTCGATGAAGACGCCCGAGCAGGTGTCGGACGAGCAGGCGCGGCAGCGCTCAGCGCCGAGGTGCAGCTGCACGGCGAGGATGCCGACGCCCGCCACGACGCCGAGCACCTCGGCCGGGGACGCGTCGTCGGGGACCGTCACCGCCCAGCCGTCGGCCAGCGTCACGCCCCCGACCGCACCGGTCAGCGCACCGGCGGCGGCGACCCGCCGGGCCGGGTCCTGCTCCTCGATCACGGGGCGGAGGCGGTCGCGCAGCGCCTGGACGGGAGCGAGGTCGGCGGGGTCGACCGCGCGCAGGACGAGGCCGCGCCCGGCGAGACCGTGCTCGTCGAGGAAGGCCTGCAGCGCCGCGACGTCCGGGAGCTGATCGACTCCGTGCCACACCGTCGGCGAGGTGTTCGCGAGGTCGGTCGCGAGCCCGGCCGACCATACGTAATCGTCAAAAGCAACTTGCACGCCTTACACACTCCCTCCTACGGTAAGCGCGTCAACATGACTTTACCCCTTAGCCGGAGGCCGTCGATGTCCAGCTCGCCCCCGCTCCCGACCGTGCTCGTCGTCCCGGCCCGACCCGACGGGCGCGGCCTGCACGCTGCGTCCCGCGCGGTCGACCTCCTCGTCGGGCTGGCGCAGGCGAGGGTCGCCACCCCGGACGACCACCCCGGTCTCGTCGACCAGCTGCCGGGCGTCGACCACGTGGTCGTCCTCGATCCCGGGCGCTGGCGCGCGACGTTCACCGCGCACCCCGCGCTCGGCGCACCGGCGCGGACCGCCGACCGGCTGGCCCTGCTCCGCGTGCTCCGCGAGCGGCCCGGCCGGGTCCGCTGGGTCGGGCGCCCCGACCAGTTCGAGGCCGTCCGCGACCTCCTGTCCGCCCGAACCGCGACGGCGACGGCGGCGGTGCGCGGATGAGCCCGTCGACCCTGCTCGCCGTCACCATCGACGCGGTCGACCCCGTCGCCCTCGCCGACTTCTGGGCGCGCGCCCTCGGCGTGGCCGTGGGCGAGCGCTCGACGGACGCGCACGGCACCACCTACGTCACCGTCCCGGTCGCGGGCGGTACCGACCTCCTCCTCCAGCA
Source organism: Actinomycetospora soli (assembly GCF_021026295.1). GTDB lineage: Bacteria > Actinomycetota > Actinomycetes > Mycobacteriales > Pseudonocardiaceae > Actinomycetospora > Actinomycetospora soli. Next base: position 273,248 of record NZ_JAJNDA010000007.1, on the reverse strand, counting down.
GGTCGCCGACCCCACACCGGGGAAGACCCGGATCCACCTCGACCTGCAGACCGACGGCAGCACCCGGGAGGCCGAGATCGCCCGGCTGACCGACCTGGGCGCGCGGGTGGTCGACCCCGCGCCCGACCACCCCTGGGTGGTGCTGGCCGACCCGGAGGGCAACGCGTTCTGCGTGCTCGGCCGGCACGGCGACCAGGACGGGGACCGGGACCGGGAGCCCGCGTGACGACCTCCCGCCCGGCCGCCGAGGGCCTCGCGCCCGGCCACTTCCCGGGACCTCCCGTCGCCGCCGGCCACGTCGCCCCGTGCCCGCGGCGGCTGCGGGCCCGCGACGCCGCGGGCTGGGCGCTGGACACCACGCGGGCCTTCTACGTCTGGGAGCACCCGTACTACCCGCAGTACGCGGTGCCGCGCGCCGACCTCGCGGACCGGCTCGCGGCGTCGGCCCGCCCGGCCCCGCCCGACGACCGCCTCCGCGACCACGTCGTCGTCACCCTCGACGAGACCGTCGCGTGGTTCGAGGAGTCCGAGCGGATCCACGGCCACCCCCGCAACCCGTACGTCCGGGTGGACGCCCTCCGCGCCGATCGCACGGTGACGGTCCGCCTCCCCGGCTCGCGGGAGGTGCTGGCGCGGTCGTCGTCGCCCGTCGCTGTGTTCGAGACCGGCCTGCCACCGCGCTGGTACCTCGACCCCACGGTCGTGGCCTGGTCGCTGCTGACCCCGTCGGACACGGTCACCCGCTGCCCGTACAAGGGCGTCACCACCGCCTGGTGGAGCACCGCCGACCTGGCCGACGTGGCGTGGACCTACGGGGCACCCACCGCCGCCCTCGGCGCGATCGCCGGGCTGGTCGCCTTCGACGACACCCGCGTCGTCGTGGAGGTCGACCCGTGATCAGCCGAGGTCGGGCCAGATGCGCTGGAGCATGTGCCAGTCCTGCGGGTGCTGCGCGATCTCCCCGGCGAACGCGTCCGCCATCGCCTGGGTCGCGGCGGGCACGTCGTCCCGGGAGCCGACGGTGATCGGCGGGTTGATGCGGAAGCCCCAGCCCCGCTCGGTGAACCAGCAGCCGAGCGGGAGCAGCGGTGCCCCGGTGGCGGCCGCGAGCGACGCCGGCCCGGGCGGCATCGCGGCCCGGTGCCCGAAGAAGTCGACGCCGACGCCGTGGTGGGAGAGGTCGCGGTCGGCCACGAGGCAGACGATCCGTCCCGCCCGCAGGGCCCGCAGCAGGCCGCGGACGGGTGCCTCGCCGCCGGTCATCGGGAGGATCTCGAAGCCGAGCGACTCCCGGTATGCGACGAACCGCTGGAAGAGCGACTCGGGACGGAGCCGCTCGGCCACCGTCGCGAACCCGCCGTAGCGCTGCACCGCCCAGGTGCCGACGACGTCCCAGTTGCCCGAGTGGGTCAGCGCGACGACCGCGCCGCGGCCCCGGGCGAGGGCGGCGTCGAGGTGCTCCCGGCCGACGACGTCGTCGTCGACCTCGTCCGCCAGCGCCTTCGGGTCGACCGAGGGCAGCCGGAACGCCTCGCGCCAGTACCGCGCGTAGGAGCGGACCCCGGCGCGGGTCAGCTCGTCGAGGGCGTGGTCGGACAGGTCCGGACGGACGCGGGCGTAGTTGGCCCGCAGGCGCTCGACCCCGCGCCCGCCGCGGTGCGCCGCGAGGTCGGCGCCGAGGTCGAACACCCCGCGGGCGACCGGCTCGGGCAGGCCGCGCACGACCTGCCAGCCCGCCGCGTACCCGAGGTCGGCGGCGCGCTCGGACCAGCTCACCCGCCGTCCCGGCTGGGCCCGCCCGGCTCGAGCGCGGCCCGGTCGGGGGCGTCGGTGCGACCGGTCGCGGCGCCGTACTGCTCGCGCGCGCTGACCCAGACCGTGTGGATGCGCTGCCCGACCGTCACGAGGGAGCCCGCCGTGAGCAGCCACAGCGCCACGTCGACCGCCCACCAGAGCCCGAGGCCGGTGAGTCCGATCCCGGTCAGACCGAGGATGAGCCGCTCCGCCCGCTCGACGACGCCGCCGCCGCCCTGGAGCCCGGCCGCCTCGGCGCGCGCCTTGATGTAGGAGATGAGCTGCCCGGAGATCAGGCAGACCAGCGCGAGCGCCACGATGATCCAGCGGTCGTTCGCCGCGGCCCACCAGGCGATCCCGGCGAAGACGGTGCCGTCGACGATGCGGTCGCACAGCGAGTCGAGCACCCCGCCGAAGGGGCTCGTCACCCCCCGGGCGCGCGCCATGGCGCCGTCGAGGACGTCGAGCATCGCGAAGCCCCAGACGATCATCGACGCCGCGAAGAGATGCCCCGTCGGGATGAGCCAGATCGCGAAGCCGGTGGCACCCGCCGTCCCGAAGACGGTCATGGCGTCGGGGTGGATGCCCCGACGGACGAGCCAGCGGCCGGCCGGCTCGAGGCTGCGGTTGATCGCCGCGCGACCCCAGTCGTTGATCATGAGTCCCAGACCTCGGAGAGCCGGTCCCGGGTCTCGGCGAGCAGCGCCGGGATCACCTTGGTCTGGCCGATGACGGTGATGAAGTTGGCGTCGCCGCCCCAGCGGGGCACGACGTGCTGGTGCAGGTGGTCGGCGAGCGAGCCGCCGGCCACGTGACCGAGGTTGATGCCGACGTTGAACCCGTGCGGGGACGACATCGTGCGCAGGGCCCGGACCGCCTGCTGGGTGACGCGCATGAGCTCGGACGACTCGTCGTCGGTCAGTTCGTCGAGCTTCGCGACGTGCCGGTAGGGCACCACCATGAGGTGCCCGGGGTTGTACGGGTGCAGGTTCAGCACCGCGTACACGTGCTCGCCGCGGGCGACGACGAGGCCGTCGGCGTCCGACTTGCCCGGGATGGCGCACAGCGGGCAGCCGCCGTCGACCTCACCGGTCCCCTGCTCGCCCGCGATGTAGGCCATGCGGTGCGGGGCCCAGAGGCGGCGGAACCCGTCGGGCGTGCCCGCGCCGGCCAGCTCGTCGGCACCCTGCGGGTGCTCGCTCGGCACGCCCGAGTCGGGCCGCCCCGGCTCGGGCGGCCGACCCGGATCGGTCACCCCGTCCGTCACCACGGTCCCATCGTGCTCGTCGGGTCAGGCACCGGTCAGCCGTTCACTCGGGGACCGAACGAGGCCTCGTCGGGCGAGGTGTTCTCGCGCCGGGCGACCCAGTCGGCGACCGCCTCGACCGCGCGGTCCACGGGCACGCCGTTGACCTGGCTGCCGTCGCGGAAGCGGAACGACACCGCGTCGGCGTCGGCGTCCTTGCCGCCCGCGAGCAGCAGGAACGGCACCTTCTGCAGGGTGTGCGTCCGGATCTTCTTCTGCATCCGGTCGTCGGAGTGGTCCGCCTCGACCCGCAGCCCGAGCGCCCGGAGCTTCCCGACGATGCCGTCGACGTACTCGGCCTGGTCGTTCGACACCGGGATCGCGACGGCCTGGACCGGCGCGAGCCACGCCGGGAACGCCCCGGCGTAGTGCTCGGTCAGCACGCCGAAGAAGCGCTCGATCGACCCGAACAGCGCACGGTGGATCATCACCGGACGCTGCCGGGAGCCGTCGCTCGCGGTGTACTCCAGCTCGAAGCGGTCGGGCAGCATGAGGTCGACCTGGATGGTCGACATCTGCCAGTACCGGCCGATCGCGTCCTTGGCCTGGACGCTGATCTTCGGGGCGTAGAAGGCGGCGCCACCCGGGTCGTCGACGAGGTCGAGGCCGAAGCTCGAGGCCGCCTCGCGCAGCGCGTCGGTGGCCTCCTCCCACGCCTCGTCGGACCCGATCGACTTCTCCGGGTTGCGGGTGGAGAGCTCGAGGTAGAAGTCGTCGAGCCCGTAGTCGCGCAGCAGGCCGAGGACGAACTCGAGCAGCGAGGCGATCTCGCCCGCCATCTGCTCGCGGGTGCAGTAGATGTGGGCGTCGTCCTGGGTGAAGCCGCGGGCCCGGGTGAGCCCGTGCACCACGCCCGACTTCTCGTAGCGGTAGACCGTGCCGAACTCGAAGAGCCGCAGCGGCAGCTCCCGGTAGGACCGCCCGCGCGACCGGAAGATCAGGTTGTGCATCGGGCAGTTCATCGGCTTGAGGTAGTAGTCGACGGCGGCCCGCTTCAGCTCGCCGTCGGGACCCCGCTCCTCGTCGAGCTGCATGGGCGGGTACATGCCCTCGTGGTACCAGTCGAGGTGCCCGGACAGCTCGAACAGCGAGCCCTTGGTGGCGTGCGGGGTGTTGACGAACTCGTAGCCGGCCTCCGCGTGCCGCTGCCGCGAGTAGTCCTCCAGCTCCTTGCGGATCACCCCGCCCTTGGGGTGGAAGACCGCGAGGCCGGACCCGATCTCGTCGGGGAAGCTGAACAGGTCGAGCTCGGAGCCGAGGCGCCGGTGGTCGCGCCGCTCGGCCTCGGCGAGGCGCTCCAGGTACGCGTCCTGGGCCTCCTGCGACTCCCACGCGGTGCCGTAGATGCGCTGGAGCTGCGCGTTGCGCTGGTCCCCGCGCCAGTACGCCGCGGCGCTGCGGGTGACCTTGAAGGCGGGGATGTAGCCGGTGGTGGGCACGTGCGGGCCGCGGCAGAGATCGCCCCAGACCCGGTCGCCGGTGTGGGCGTGGATGTTGTCGTAGGCGGTGAGCTCCCCCGCCCCGACCTCCATGATCTCGCCGTCGGCCTCCGCGTCGGAGTTGCCCTTGAGGTCGACCAGCTCGAGCTTGAACGGCTCGTGGGCCAGCTCGGCGCGGGCCTCGTCGAGCGAGGCGTACTCGCGGCGGGCGAACCGCTGCTTCGCCTTGATGATCTTGCGCATCGACTTCTCGAGGTCCGCCAGGTCCTCGGGGGTGAAGGGGCGCTCCACCGCGAAGTCGTAGTAGAAGCCGTCGGTGACGGGCGGGCCGATGCCGAGCTTGGCGTCCGGGAACTTCTGCTGGACGGCCTGCGCGAGCACGTGCGCCGCGCTGTGCCGGATGACGGCGCGGCCGTCCTCGGTGTCGGCCGCCACGGGGGTGACGTCGACGTCCTCCTGCGGCACCCAGGCGAGGTCCTTCAGGGTGCCGTCGGGGGCCTTCACGACGACGACCGCCTGCGGCCCGGAGCCCGGGAGGCCCGCCTCCCGGACGGCCTGGCCCGCCGTCGTGCCCGCAGCGACCCGGACGTGCTGGGTGGACGCGGGAGAGGCTGGCGAGGACACGGTGGAACTCCTGGGTCGAGGTGCGGCGGACGGACTCCGCCACGGTGCGTCCAGCCTATCGAGCGCCGTCGACCCCGTTCGGAGCGCGCCACCCGCGCCACCCGCGCCTCACGGACGCGGCGCCCCTCCCGGTCCCCGCCCCGCCACCAGGGCGGCCGCGCCCGGTCGCGCCGGGCGGTGCCCCAGGACGCCGACGAGGAACGCCTCCACGGCACGGACGACGAGCATCGTGCGCGGGGTCGGCAGGGCGTCGAACGCGTGCTGGGCGTGCGGGAGCTCCGCGTAGGCCACGGGCGCACGGGATCCCGCCCGCAGCGCCCGGACGAACCCGCGGCTCTGCTCCGGCACCACGATCGCGTCCCCCGTGCCGTGCAGCACGAGGAACGGCGGGGCGCCCGCGGTGACGCGGTGGGTGGGCGACGCCCCGGCCCAGTCCGCCGGCGCGCCCGACATCATCGTCTCGGCCAGCAGCTCGTCGAGCGTGCCGCTGCCGTCGTCGGCGGTCAGGTCGTAGATGCCGTAGAGCGTGACCGCCGCGTCGACGCGGGTGTGCGCGTCGTCGTCCCCGGTCAGCGCGGCCAGGGCCGCGAGGTGCGCGCCTGCGGAGCCACCGCTGACGGCGACGAACGCGGGGTCGCCCCCGTGGTCGGCGATGTGGGTGTGCACCCACCCCAGGGCGGCCCGGACGTCGTCGATCATCGCCGGCCACCGATGGCGGGGCCCCAGGCGGTAGTTCACGGTCACGCACACCCAGCCCCGCGCGACCAGGTGGGCCATGAGCGGGTTCCCCTCGCCCTCCTTGCGCCCCGACGACCACGCCCCGCCGTGGATCTCCACCAGGACGGGCGCCCGCGCGTCGTCGGGGAGGTCGGGGTGGCGCCACACGTCGAGCAGGTTGGCCACCCCGTGCGGGCCGTAGGGCACGTCCCGCGCCCCCGCGGCCCGGAACCGGCGGGGCGCCGTGATCGCCCGCGGCGAGAGCCAGGCCGGTGGTTCGGGCTCCGGCCCGGAGCGCCCGAACGCGCCGACCAGGGCGGCCCGCAGCACCCCGTCGGTGGCGCGGGCGCGGCGGTCGAGCTCGAGCAGCGCCGCCACCGACGCGGCCGCCAGGGCCAGCCCGAGCCGCCCGGGCACCGTCCGGCCCGCCCCGCGCCGGGCCGCCAGGAGGGCGACCCCGCCGGTCAGGGCCGCCGTCGGGCGGGGCAGCTCGGTGGCGAAGGCCGCGAGCAGGGACGCGCCGATCGCCGCCGGCCAGCGCCGGGTCAGGGGCCGGAAGCCCGCCGTCGTGACGAGCGCGGCCCCGAGCCCGCCGACGAGCGCGACGCGTCCGGCACCGCGGGGCGCGGCCCCGCAACGCCCGGCTCCCGAGCCGCCCACCCGCCACCCCCTCGCTCCGTGTCCCCCGATCATGTCCCCGAACCCGACGGGGCGGGCTGTGGAGGTGCTGTGTCCCGGATCGCGGCGTCTCCCCCGCACCGCCCGGTCTGGGCCACAATGGCCTCGTGAGCGACGGAGCGGGTGCGGAGGCCGGGGCCGTCGACGCGGCGCGGGCACCCCTGCGCGCCGTCGACGGGTGCGCCCACCTGCACCCCGCCCGGCGCCACCCCTGGGCGGAGGTGCCGCCGGCGGCCGCGGACCGGATGCGGGCGGTCGTCCTGGAGACCGGCGACGACATCATCGAGCAGGTGCGCGCCCAGGTCGCCGAGTACGCGCTGTCGATGAACGGGGTGTTCGGACAGAACATCCGCCGCGGCGTCTCGGTCGCCCTGGAGCAGTTCCTGCAGCTGCTCGGCACCGACGCCGACCTGCCCGACACGCGCGTGTACTTCGAGCTCGGCCGCGTCGAGCACCGCCACGGCCGCACGATGGACGCGCTGCAGACCGCCTACCGGGTCGGCACCCGCGTGCTCTGGCGGCGCATCTCCGCGGGCAGCGACGACTACGGCCTGACTCCCGACGACATCTTCCGACTGGCCGAGGCCCTCTTCGCCTACACCGAACAGCTCGCGGCCGCGTCGGTGGCCGGGTACGCCCACGAGCAGAGCCTGACCGCGGGCTCCCGCCAGGCGCGCCGGCACACGCTCGTCTCCGCCCTGATGCGCACGCCCCCGCCCGAGGGCCCGGAGCTCGAGCGCCTGGCCCGCGACGCCGAGTGGTCCCTGCCCCGCAGGCTCGCCGTGATGATCTGCGACGAGGAGTCGCTGCAGGCGGTGTTCCGCCGCCTGCCCCCGGACGCCCTCGGCTCCCGCGTCGACGGCCTCGGGGTCGTCGTCCTCCCCGACCCCGACGGCCCCGGCCGGGCCGACTACCTCGCCGACGCCACGGCCGGCGTCGCGGCGGTCGTCGGGCCGACGGTCGGCCTCGACCAGATCGCCCGCAGCGTCACCCGCGCGCGGTCGGCCTGGCCGCTCGTCGCCGCCGGGGAGATCGTGCCCGGCGACCGACCCTCCCGCGGCAACCGCCCGCCCTCGCAGCTGGTGCGTTCGGACGACCACCTGCTGACGCTGCTGCTGCACGCCGACGTGTCGGTGACGACCGACCTCGTCGCGCAGCGCCTCGAGCCGCTGCGCCGGATGACCGCCTCGGCCCGCGACCGCGCGGTGGAGACGCTGCGCGCGTGGCTCGACGCCCACGGCGACGTGGCCGAGGCCGCGGGCACCCTGCACGTGCACCCGCAGACCGTGCGCTACCGGCTCGCGCGGCTGAAGGAGTCGTTCGCGGGCGCACTGGACGACCCGGTCGCCCGGCTCGAGGTGGCGCTCGCCCTGCGGTTCGGCGGCGCCTTCGCCGCCGAACCCGTCGTCGAGGGCTGACCGGCCCTCACCGCGAGGGCGCGGGCTCCTCGTGCACAGTGAACGTCGTCGCGGGCTGCGCGCCGAGCTCGGCGACGACCTCGGCGGGCGCGCCGTGCAGCTCGACCCGCGCCCCCGCGGTCAGGCGCTGGACCCGCAGCTGGCCGAGCACGCGCACGAGGGCGGGACCGCACTCGCCGTCGACGTGACCGAGGTCGATGACGAGCTCCGCCCAGGCCTCGCGGGCGAGCTGCGGACGCAGATCGCGCAGCGCCCGGACCTGGCGCGGGCCGACGACGCCGACGACGGCGAGCGCGACGCACCCGTCGTCGAACCAGCTGGTCCCGACCCCGTCGACGGCGCGCCGGGCGGCGGCGGTGCGGGCGTGCCGGCGGCGTTCGTCCAGGCCGGCGGGGAGTTCGGACGGGGTGGTGGGAGCGGCCACGGGAACCTCCGGGAGACACGGTGACACCGTCGTCCCGCGAGGTCTCCACGGGGGATCTTCGAGGTTCCCGCTGCCCCGGTCCGCGTAAACCGCGAGCCGGCTCCGCCCGGTGAGCCGGCCGGCTACAGGTCGGCGCGCCGCGACGCGAGGGTGGTCGCGAGGTCGCGGAGCTTGACGTTGAGCTCCTGCGACGTGCGGCGCAGCGTGTCGAACGCCTGGTCGGCGGACAGGCCGCGGCGCTCCATGAGGATGCCCTTGGCCTGGCCGATGACGTCGCGGGAGCGCACCGCCTCCTGCAGCTGCGTGGCCCGCAGCTCGGCGGCCTCGACGGCCTGGGCGCCCTGCAGCACGGCGGCGGCGTGCACGGCGAAGATCAGCGCCTGGTCCCGGTCGACGTGGTCGAGCCCGCCGACCTGGCGGGAGTAGTAGTTCAGCGCGCCGAGCCGGGGCCCGCTGGTGCGCGGGAACAGGCCGGTGGCGAAGACCGCGTGCAGGCCGAGCCCGGCGGCGGCCGGCCCGAACTCGGGCCAGCGCGACTCGTGGGCGAGGTCGGCGCAGGCGAAGTACCCGAGCCCGTCCTCGACGGTGGCCTCGACGCAGGGCCCCTCGCCGGTCTCGTACTGCACCGCGTCGGCCTTGGTGGCCACGGCGTCGGTCTCCGCGGCCGTGGTGAAGCCGTCGCCGTCGCGCAGGGTCACCGACACCACGTCGGCGCCGGTGATCTCCTGCGCGGCCGTCACGATCCGGCGCAGGACCTCCGCCACGCCCTGCTGCGGCCGGGCGCCGCAGAGGGCCTCACCGAGGGAGACGAACTGCTCGGCCAGGGGCCCCAGCGCGTCGTCGGAGTTGCTGTCCACGAACCGCTCCCGATCCTCCTGCCACCGACGTTCGTCCGCCACGGACGAATCATAGGCAACCCCGGGTGCGGCCCGATGCACGCGCAGCTCAGGCGGCCTGTGGCACCGCTCGCTCGCGCAGTCGGCGCAGCGTCGCGGCCGCCTTCCGGCCCACCGGGAGGGCCTTGCGCTGCCGCTTGCCGATCACCTCGTGGCCCCCGGGCAGCGCGAGCCGCGCGATCTTCCACAGCACGCCGCCGTACTGCTTCCACATCGGGCCCGAGTGGTAGGGCAGCCCGTAGCGGCGGCAGAGGTCGCGCACCTTCGGGGCGACCGCGGCGTAGTGGTTCGAGGGCATGTCCGGGAAGAGGTGGTGCTCGATCTGGTGCGAGAGGTTCCCGGTCATGATGTGCAGCAGCGCGGAGCCCTCGATGTTGGCCGAGCCGAGCATCTGGCGCACGTACCACTCGGCCTGCGACTCGTTCTCCAGCCGCTCCTCGCCGAAGGTCTCCACCTCGACCGGGAAGTGGCCGCAGAAGATCACCGCGTGCGACCAGACGTTGCGGATGGTGTTGGCCAGGAAGGCCCCGACCGCGGCCTGGACGAACGACGGACCCGACAGCGCGGGGAAGACGACGTAGTCCTTGGCCAGCTGCTTGCCGGCCTTCCGCGCCATCGTCCTGATCTCCGGCAGCTTCTCGCGCCAGGTCTTCTTGCCGTTGGGGATGTCGTCGAGCTCGAGGTCGAACAGCCCGATGCCCCACTCGAAGATGAGCGCGAGGCCCATGTTCGTCAGCGGCTGGATCAGGTAGATCGGCTTCCACGGCTGGGAGGGGTCGACCCGCAGCACGTTGTAGCCGATGTCGCGGTCCTTGCCCTGCACGTTGGTGTACGTGTGGTGCAGGTAGTTGTGGGTCTGCTGCCACCCGGCCGCGGTCGAGACGTGGTCCCACTCCCACGTGGTCGAGTGGATCTCGGGGTCGCGCATCCAGTCCCACTGCCCGTGCAGGACGTTGTGCCCGATCTCCATGTTCTCGAGGATCTTCGCGACGCCGAGCGACGCGGTCCCGAGCACGAAGGCGGGCGGGAAGAGCGCGCCGAGCAGCAGGACGCGGCCGGCGATCTCGAGGCCGCGCTGGGTCCGGATCACGCGGCGGATGTAGCGGGCGTCGGCCTCCCCCAGCGACGACATGACCTCGTCGCGGATGGCCTCGAGCTCGGCGCCGATGCGCTCGATGTCCTCGACCGACAGGTGCGCCGTCGAGGCGGTGATGTGTGCGGTCGACGCACCCGCGCGGCCCGGCCCGGTGGGCGTCTTGGCCTCGTTCACGCGGGTCACGTGGTCCGGGATGATCTCCGGGTTCGTGAGCGGGCGGTGGTCGAGCGCGGTCATGAGGTCTCCTCGGTGCTGGGGAGCGGAGGGTCAGAGGTCGACGGCGCAGTCGCCGGCGGCGGCCGAGACGCAGGTGCGGACGATGACGTCGCCCTGGCCCGCGGTGTCGAGCTCGCCGGTGTGCAGGTTGCGGACCGCGCCGGACGTGAGTCGCCCGACGCAGGTGTGGCAGATGCCCATGCGGCACCCGCTCGGCAGGAGGGCGCCGGCGTCCTCGCCGGCGCGCAGCAGCGGGGTGACGGCGTCGGCGTGCGCGACCACACCCGACGTCGTGAAGGTGACGGTGCCGCCGGTGGCGCCCTCGGCGACGACCGTCTCCGGCGGGCGGAAGCGCTCGACGACGCACGGCACGCCCGCGTCGTCGGCGGCCGCGGAGAAGGCGTCGATCATGCTCGCGGGACCGCAGACGAGCAGGGTGCGGGACCGCCAGTCCGGCACCAGCACGTCGAGGTCGGCGGGCTGCAGCCGCCCGCTTCGGCTGTCGTGGCGGTGCACGGTGGCCGGCAGCGCGGCCAGGTCGTCGGCGTGCACGACGTCGCCCCGCCCGGAGTGGACGAGCACCACGTCGTCGCCGACGCCGCCGCGCAGCAGGCCGAGCATCGGCGTGATGCCGCTGCCGCCGGACACCATGAGCAGGGGACCGTCGGCGGTGAACTCCCCCGCGGCCGGGCCGAGCCCGACGACGTCGCCGGGGCGGGCCACCCGGGCCAGGTGGGTCGAGACGGACCCGTCCGGCACGGCGGTGACGCTCACGGTGAGGAGGTCGGCACCGGGGGCCGAGGTGATCGAGTAGGTGCGCCAGTGCCGACGGCCGGCGAGGTCGACCCCCAGACCGACGTGCTGGCCGGGCCGGTGGCCGTGCCAGCCGGCGCCGGTGCGCAGGGTCAGCTCCGTGGTCGCGGGTCCGACCCGCCGGGTCGCGACGATCCGCGCCCGGGGCACCCGCGCCGACCACAGCGGGTTGACGACGGCGAGGAAGTCGTCGGGCAGCAGCGGCGTGAACATCACGCGCGTCGCCCGGGCGAGCATTCCAGCGATCATGCCCTCGACGGTAAGGAGGCCCTTGCCCGAGTCTCTACAGCCGAAACGACGACCGGCTCACGGGTTCTGTTGCATCTCCACAAACCGCGACCGGTCAGTGGGCGGAGCGTGTGAGCAGGCCGGCGAGGGCCGCCCGGTCGGCGGCACGGGGTGCGTTGCGACACACCGGATCGGCGGACGCCGTGGTCGCGAGGGCCTCGATCTCGGCCGGCCCGACGCCGAGCGCGGCGCGGTCGATGCCGGGCGGGACCCCGAGCGCGTCGGTCCACCGGGCGAGCGCGCCCGGCAGCTCGGTGGGGTGAGCCAGGCCGAGCACGGCGGTCACGCGCGCCCACGCCCCGGCGTCGGAGCCGTACCCGGCGCCCGCGTCGTCGAGCGACCAGGCCACCACCTCCGGCAGGACCATCGCCAGCGCCCGGCCGTGCACCACGCCGTGGTGGGCGGTCAGGGCGTGCCCGAGGCCGTGCACCAGTCCGAGCCCGGAGCGGGTGAGCGCCTGGCCGGCGAGGTGCGCCCCGACCAGCATCTCGGCGCGGGCCGCGGGGTCGGCGCCGTCGGCGTGGGCGGCCGGCAGCCACCGCCACACCCGGCTCAGCGCCTCCGCGGCGAACGCCTCGGACACCGGGCTGCGCCCGCGACTGACCAGCGACTCCAGCGCGTGGACCAGCGCATCGACCCCGGTCGCGGCGGTGGCGCCGGGCGGCAGGCCGTGGGTCAGCAGCGGGTCGAGCAGCGCGACCCGCGGCGTCGTCGTGCCGTCGCCGCAGTACACCTTGCAGCGGCGCACCGGGTCCTCGAGCACGCCGAAGCCGTTGGTCTCGGCGCCGGTGCCCGCCGTCGTCGGGACCGCGACGAGGGGCAGGCCCGGCCCGGTCGGGTCGGCGGCGAGCCGCGCGATGCCCTTGGCCGCGTCGAGCGCCGACCCACCCCCGACCGCGACGACCACGGGCCGGCTGCCCGGGAACGCCTCGGAGACCACCCGGGCCCCGGCCTCGACGGCGGGGACGGTCGGGTTGCCCGGGACGTCGTCGACCACGACGGTCGGCTGGCGCGCGGCGGCGAGCACGGCGAGCACCTCGTCGACGACCCCGGTGGCGCGCAGGCCCGCGTCGGTCACCACGACGACGCCGCCGGACCGCCCCGCGGCGTGCACGTCCAGGACGTGGTCGCCCAGCCGCGCGAGGGCGCCGGGCCCGGAGTCGACCGCGGGGCCCGGTTCGTGCAGGAACGGGGTGGCGGCGGGGCAGGCGCACGTGGCGGCGACGGGCACCCGGGTCACGGGGGTGGTCATCGGTGGCTCCCGAGCGAGGGGTGGAGGACGGCGCCGAGACCGGACGCCCCGGGGACCGCGAGGGTGCCGTCGACGGCGGGCCACAGGGGTCCGGCGAGCAGGAAGTCGCGTCGCTCCGGGGTCCAGCCGCCGGCGGGGTCGTAGGGGAACTCCAGGTACGGGCCCGCACCGACGCCCGCCGCGACGTGCAGGTTCGCGAGCAGGCCGAGGCCGTTGGACCACGTGTGCGGGGTGAAGCGGCGGTGCCGGGCGGCGAGCGACTCGGCGAGAGCCCGGGTGCGGGACATCCCGAGCGAGAGCACGACGTCGGTCTGCACGACGTCGAGCGCCTCCACCAGCGCCTCGAGCTGCGGGCGGTTGTCGCACATCTCGCCGGACGCGATCCGCAGGTCCGGGTTGTCTGCGCGCAGCAGGCGGTGGCCGGCGACGTCGTCGTAGGGCAGCGGCTCCTCGATCCAGCCGGGCCGGTACTCGGCCAGGCGGCGGACCAGCCGCCGGATCTCCACGAGTTCGACGGCGGGCCGCACGTCGCCGGCCATCCGCCAGGCCTGGTTGAGGTCGACGAGCACGTCCAGCCCGCTCGACTCCCGGACCGCGGCGACCGAGGCGACCCCCGGCTCGGGGTCGCGCGGGTCCACGCGCACCTTGACCGCCCGGAAGCCGAGGGACTCCAGCTCGACGGCGTCCTCGGCGCGCCGCCCCGCGGGCTGCACCGAGCACCACGACGCGTAGACCGGGAGCCGGTCGGCGGTCCCGCCGAACAGCACCGACACCGGCACGCCCGCCGCCTGCCCGACGACGTCCCACAGCGCGGCCTCGAGCGGCCAGAACCGGCCGCCGTGGAAGGCGACCGACTCGATCCGGCGGACCTGGACGGCCATCGCCAGCGGGTCGGTGCCGAGGAAGTGGCCCACGTGCGGGGCGAACCCGGCCATCGTGTCGCCGGAGCCGACGCCGACGATCCCGGCGTCGGTCTCCACCCGCACCAGCGTCGCGGCGAACGACCGCCGCGGGTCGGGGTCCCACGCGGCGTGCATCGGCGGGTCGAGCTCCAGCACGTGCTCCGTGACCCGGATGTCGGTGATCTTCACCGGCGCCACCTCCGCCGGGAGTGCACCCGGGGGTGGACGACGAGGCAAGCGAGGCTTGCGATGAGCGCAAGTACCCTGCCCGCATGGAGGGGCTGCGCCGCGACGTCGACCTGCTCGACGCGCTCGCCGCGCCCGAGGCGCAGGCCGGGGGCCTGGGCGTGGCCCGGCTCGCCGTGCTGACCGGGCGCACCGAGAGCCAGGTGTCGCGCGCGCTGGCCGCCCTCGCCGACCAGGGGCTCGTCGAGCGCGACGTCCGGAGCCGGCGCTACGCCCTCGGCTGGCGGCTCTACGCGTTCGCGGGGCGCACCACCGAGGCCCGGCTGGTCCGGACGGCGGGGCGGGTGCTGACGGTGCTGGCCGCGCGGCTCGGCGTCGGGGCCCACCTGTGCCGGCTGCACGGCGACGCGGTGGCGACGGTGCTCACCGTGGCGGGCGACGGGTCGCCGCCGCGCGTCGCCTTCGACGTCTCCGACGTGCCGGTCGAGGTCAGCTCCGCGGGCCGGGTGCTGCTCGCGTTCCGGGACGAGGCGGGCCTCGCGCGGCGGCTGGCCGCGGCCGGCCTCGACCCCGGGCTCGCCCGCCGCACCGTCGGCGACGGGCACGCCGTGGTCGACGGCGAACTGGACCGGCGGCTGGCGGGCGCCTCCGCCCCGGTGCGCGACGTGCACGGCGGGGTGGTCGCGGCGATCAACGTGTCGGGACCGGTCGGGCGGATCCGCCCGGTGCTGCCCGACCTCGTCGGCGCGACCGTGGAGGCGGCGGCCGACCTGTCGGCCCGTCTGGGCGCCTGACCGGCCCGGCCACCACCCGCTCGGCGCACGACGCGATCACGGGCCGTGCCGCGCTCCCCCGGCTGGGCCGTCCGGCCCCCGAAACGGCGACGAACAGGCGAAACGACGGCCACGTCCGGGTCCGCACGAACGGCGGTGCTGTGTCGCGCGGGGCGGGCGCACGATGCGGAGGAGATCCACTCGGGGAGGTCGTGGTGAACATCGGGGACGGTGCCGGCCGGACGGTGACCCGCACGGACCGCGCCTACGCGGTACCGGGCACGGACATCCGGATCGCGGTCACGACCCCGCGCAGCGACCCCGGCCTCTGGGCCGCCCACCTCGACGGCCTCGACCGGCTCTACGCCGAGCACGGGGTGAGCGAGGCCTCCCGGGTCGACGAGGACCGGACCTCCCTGGTGTTCACCGCGCTCGACCCCGCGGGCGAGGTCCTCGCGGGCATCCGCTCCGACGGTCCGCTCGCCGCCGCCGAGGACGCCCAGGCGCTCGAGGTGTGGGGCGGCGCCGCGTCGGTCCGCGCCGTGATCGAGCGCTGGATCCCCGACGGCCTCGTCGAGGCGAAGGGCTTCTGGATGGCGCGGTCCTTCGCCGGACGCCGCGAGCTCATCGCCTCGATGAAGCGCACCCCGGTGCTGGCGGGCGCGGTGCTCGGCGCCCGGTGGGCGATGGGGACCGCCGCGCACACGATGCGCCTCTTCCGGGCGGCCGGCGCCACCGTGGTCGACACGGTCCCCGCGGTCCCGTACCCCGACGCCCGCTACCGCACCTCGCTCGCCTACTGGGACCGCTGGCACTGGGCGCCCGACGTGCCCGACGCCGAGATCCGGGCGTTCGACGACGACGTGGCCCAGCTGCTCGGGGTCGACGTGCCCCGCCCGCGGGCGGCGTCGTGAGCGAGGAGGCCATCCGCGCCGAGCCCGTCGACGGTCCGGCCCTCGAGGCGCTGCGGGCCGACCCGTCGGTCTCCGTGGTCGACCTGCGCGCGACGCAGACGGCGGAGCTCGCGGCCCTGCGCGGCCCCGCGGTCACGCCCGGCACGCGCTGGGTGCACTACCCCTGGCGGCGCGCGGTGGTGGGCCTGCTCGACCCGGCGGGGTTGCGACGCCTCCGGCTGGACCGCAACCGCAACAAGATCACCGACGCCGAGCAGGCCCGCCTCGGACGCCTCAGGATCGGGGTGGCGGGCCTCTCGGTCGGGCACTCGATCGCCCACACCCTGGCGCTGGAGGGGCTCTGCGGGCAGCTGCGGCTCGCCGACTTCGACACCGTCGAGACCTCCAACCTCAACCGCATCCCGGTCGGCCTGTTCGAGGTGGGCGAGAACAAGGCCGTGGTCGCGGCGCGGCGGATCGCCGAGCTCGATCCCGACCTCGACCTCGAGGTGTGGACCGACGGGGTCACCCCCGACGACGTCGACGCGTTCCTCGACGGGCTCGACGTCCTCGTCGAGGAGGCCGACTCGCTCGACGTCAAGATCCTGCTCCGCGAGCGCGCCCGGGACCTG
This sequence comes from Actinomycetospora soli, assembly GCF_021026295.1. GTDB lineage: Bacteria > Actinomycetota > Actinomycetes > Mycobacteriales > Pseudonocardiaceae > Actinomycetospora > Actinomycetospora soli. The sequence goes on along the minus strand of NZ_JAJNDA010000007.1, from coordinate 256,901 downwards.
GGCCTGCCCGTGCTCATGGCCACGAGCGACCGCGGCCTGGTCGACGCCGAGCGGTTCGACCTCGAGCCCGACCGCCCGCTCGTGCACGGCCTCGCCGGGGACCTGTCGGTCGAGCTCCTCGCCGGGCTGGAGCCGCGCGACAAGGCGCCCTACGTCCTGCGCATCGTCGGCGCGGAGCACGTGTCCGCGCGGGCGGCGGCGTCCATGGTGGAGGTCGGGACGACGCTGTCGACGTGGCCGCAGCTCGGCGGCGACGTGGTGCTCGGCGCCGCGACGGTGGCCGCCGCGGTGCGCCGGATCGGACTGGGCCTGGACCTGCCGTCGGGACGGTCGCGGGTCGACCTCGACGAGGTCCTGACGCACCCGGAGGCCACCGACGGCACCGATCCGGCGTCGTGGGGCACCGACGAGCAGCCCGACCCGGACCCCGTCCTCGAGGCCGTGCGACGGGCCCCCTCCGGCGGCAACGTCCAGCCCTGGCACGTCGAGCGCACCCCCGACGAGCTGCGCCTGTACCTCGACCGCACCCGCACGACGACGATGGACGTCGCCTTCCGCGGCAGCCACGTCGCCCTCGGGGCCGCCCTGTTCAACGCCCGGGCCGCCGCGGCCCGCGCGGGGTGCCTCGGACCCGTCGCGCTCTTTCCCGACGGTGCCTCGCCCGACCTGGTCGCGACCCGGCGGTTCGCGCCCGGCACCGATCCGCGGCTCGCGGCGGCCGACGTGCTCGGGCGGGGCACCGACCGCGGGACCGGGCGGCCGCGGCCGCTCGGGGTGGCGACCCGACTGGCGCTCGACGAGGCGGCGCACGCCGAGGGCGGCCGGCTGCACCTGCTCGAACCGGGTGAGCCGATGCGGGCCGTGGGCGAGGCGGTCGCCGCGGCCGACCGCGTCCGCTACCTGACCGAGCGGCTGCACCGCGAGATGGTCGGGGAGCTGGTCGAGCGCGGGGAGCCGACCGGCATCGACGTCGCGAGCCTCGGGCTCTCGGCCGCCGACGTCGCGACCCTCGCGATCGTGCGCCGCCCCGAGGTGATGCGGACGCTCGCCGACTGGGACGCGGGCGAGGCGCTGACCGAGGACACCCGACGGCGGGTCGCGTCGAGCTCGGCGCTCGCGGTGGTCACCGTCGACGGCGTCCGGCCCGCGGACTTCGTGCGCGGCGGGCAGGCGGTCGAGGCGGTCTGGGTCGCGGCGCAGGAGCACGGCCTCGCGGTGCACCCGACGTCGCCGGTGTTCCTCTACGCCGTCGACCCGGACGACCTGCGCGAGCTCTCCGAGCCCTACGCCGACGACCTCGCCCGGCTGCGGCGCACGTTCCGCGCCGCGGTCGGGCTGGACGACGGGGAGTCGGTCGCGCTCGTGCTGCGCCTCGCGCACACCGACGCCCCACCGGTGCGGTCCCGGCGCCGTCCGATCGGGCACGTGACGCTCCCGCGCTGATCGCGGGTACTGCTGTGCGGTGCCGCTCCTCGTGATCCACGCCGCCGCCGTCTGGTTCTGCGTCGGGCTGGTCTGGGTGGTGCAGGTGCTCGTCTACCCCGGGTTCGCCGGGATCGACCGGGCGGCGTTCACCACCTGGCACGACCGCCACACCCGGCTCATGTCGTGGACGGTGTCCGCGCCGTGGGCGGTGCAGGGCGTGACCACCGCGGTGCTGCTCGTGTGGCGGCCCGAGGGCGTGCCGTTCTGGGCGGCGGCCCTCGCCGGGGTGTGCGGGGCGGCGACCGTGGCGGTCACCGTGCTCGTCTCGGTCCCCTGCCACCAGCGCCTGTCCGCCGGCTACGACGACGAGGTCCTCGACCGCCTCGTGCGCACCAACCGGTACCGCGTCGTCGCCTGGACCGCGGGCGGGCTCGTCGCGGCGGGCATGGTGCTCGCGGCGGCGTGAGCCCGGCTCACGCGGCCCGGGACCGCCAGAGCAACCAGACGAAGTACGGCGCGCCGACCAGCGCGGTGAGCAGCCCGACCGCCAGCTGCCCGGGGGCGATGACGGTGCGCCCCAGGGTGTCGGCGACCGACACGAGCAGCGCGCCGAGCACCGCGGCGACCGGCAGCGCCCGGGCGTGGCGGGCCCCGACGAGAGCCCGGGCGGCGTGCGGGGCCACGAGCCCGACGAACGCGAGCACCCCGACCGCCGACACCGCCGCCGCCGTGAGCAGGCAGGCCAGCCCCAGCAGCACCGGGCGGGCCCGCTCGAGGCGGACCCCCACGATCCGCGGGGTGTCGTCGTCCACGGCGATCAGGTCGAGCCGGCGCCGGGCGGCCCACAGCAGCGGCCCGACCAGGAGCAGCACCCCGAGCACCGGCCCGACCTGCGGGAGCGTGCGGCCGTAGGTGGAGCCGGAGAGCCAGGTCAGCGCCGTGCCGAGGTCGTAGGGGTCGGACAGCACGATGACGATCGTGGTCGCGGCCGCGGTGCCGGCGGACACCCCGACGCCGATGAGGACGAGCCGGTCCGAGTCCAGCCCGCTGCGTGCGGCGAGCCCGAACACGAGCACGCTCGCCACGCCCGCCCCGGCGAAGGCCGAGCCGGTGAGGGTCCAGGTGCCGACGGCCGGGACGAGGGTGATGGCGAGGACGGCGCCGAGCCCCGCGCCGCCGGTGACCCCGAGGATCCCCGGCTCGGCGAGCGGGTTGCGGCAGGCCGCCTGGATGACGGTGCCCGCGACCGCGAGGGCCGCGCCGGCGGTCAGGGCCGCGAGCACCCGGGGGACGCGGGCGTCGAGGACGTACGTGACCACCGGCCCGGAGCGGCCGGCGACCCAGTTGACGACGTCGCCGAGCAGGAGCTTCGCGTCACCCAGCAGCACGCCCGCGACCGTCGCCCCGACGGTCGCGACGAGAGCCACCGTGAGCACCACGACGAGGGCCCGGCCGCCGCGCGCGCGACGGGACCGGGCGGCGGGCGCGGGCCGGGACGGACCCGACCCGCGGAAGCGCGCCGCGAGCACCACGAGGAACACGGCGCCGATCACCGAGGTGACCGTGCCGGTCGGCACCTCGACGCCCCCGACCTGCGCGCCGAGGGCGAGTCGGACCAGGACGTCGGCCCCGAGCACGACGACGACCCCGGACAGGGCCGAGACCGCCAGCAGCGCGCGGTGCCGGCCCAGGCCGGGCACGAGCGGGACGAGCAGCCGCACGAGGGCGGGGGCGGCGAGGCCCACGAACCCGAGCGGACCGGCGACCGTCACGGCCGCCGCCGAGAGGAGCACCGCGAGCAGCACGGTGCCCAGTCGCAGCCGCCGGACGTCGAGACCGAGCACGGCGGCCGCGTCGTCGCCCAGTGCGTGCAGGTCCAGGCGCTGCCCCAGCAGGAGCAGCCCGCCCGCGCCCACGAGGACGACGGGGCCCATCCAGGCCAGACCCGACAGCCCGTACTGGGCGAGCGATCCGTTGCCCCAGGCGTAGAGGGAGGTGGTCTCCTCCTCGAACAGCAGGATCAGGGTGAGGGCCACCGACTTCAGCGCCAGGGCGATCGCCGAGCCGGCGAGGACCAGCCGGGTCGGCCCCGACCCCACCCCGGAGGACAGCGCCAGCACCAGGGCCGCGGCGAGGATCCCGCCGAGGAACGCGAGGCCGCCGACGAACGGCGTCGGCAGGGCGAGGCCGAGCACCGATGCCGCCGTCAGCGCCACCCAGGCGCCCGCGTCGACGCCGAGCGTGTCCGGCGAGGCGAGCGGGTTGCGGGCGAGGGACTGCAGCGCCGCCCCGGCCACGCCCAGCGCCACGCCGACGAGCAGGCCCGCCAGCAGCCGCGGCACCCGGGACGCGAGCAGGACCGCCGTCGCCTGCTCGTCGTCCGACCCGACCAGAACCCCGACGAGGTCGCCGACCCCGACCGTCGCCGTCCCCTGCAGCAGGTGCACCACCGCGAGGACGACCACGGCGACGAGCGCCGCGGCGACCACGCCCGCCACCCGCCCCGGACGGGCGGGGGCCGGCGGGGTCGGGATCGGCGGGGCGGGGGCGGCGAGGTCGGTCACGGGGCTCAGGTCCGGGTGAGCGCGCCGACCGCGGCGCCCACGTAGCGCTGCAGCGACACCGGCCCGCCGAACACCCAGATGCCGTCGGGGAGCCGGTCCACCCGGTCGGTCTGCACGAAGGGCAGCGAGCGCCAGACGGCGTTGCCGGCGAGCTCGGTGCGGAACGGGTCGCCGCCGTCGCCGTCGTTGACGATGTAGAGGAAGCGGGCGTCGCCGACCCGGGTGAGGCCCTCGACGTCGGTCTGCGCGAGGCCGTAGGTCGCGTCGCCCGGCTCGGTCCAGGCGTTCACGAGGCCGAGGGCGGTGGTCACGGCCCCGATCTGCGAGCCGTCGGTGAACGGGCGGATCGACACCTGGCCGGCCTCGACGTAGCCGTCGGCGAACACGAAGCGCTGCCCGGCCTGGCCCGCGAGCCGGGCCCGGCCGTCGGCGATCGTCGCGTCGAGCGCCCGGATCTGCTCCGCCGCCGCGGCGTCCTTGCCCAGGGCCTGCCCGATCAGCGTGGTGTTCGCCTTCACCTGGCCCAGCGGGTCGCCGGCCCGGCCCCCGGGCACGACGACGACGGGTGCGAACGCCTGGATCTGCCCGAGCGCGGCGGCGGGCACCTCGTCCGCGGCGAGCACGAGGTCGGGTCGCAGGGCGGCGATCGAGTCGACGCTGGGCTCGCCGCGGACGCCGACGTCGCGGACCGAGGCGTCGAGCGGGGCGACGCTCGCCCACTTCTGGTAGCCGGCGACGTCCGCGACCCCCACCGGCATGACGCCGAGGGTCACGGCGTGCTCGGCGACGTTCCACTCCAGCGCCACCACGCGGCGGGCCGGAGCGGGCAGCGTCACGGTCGTGCCGCGGGCGTCGGTCAGCGTGATCGGGCTGCCCGCCGCCGGCGGTCCCGCGGGGGCCGCCCCGGGGCTCGGCTCGGTCGTGCCGCAGGCGGTGAGCCCGAGCAGGGCGAGCACGGCCGCGACGAGGGCGAGCGGGACACGGGTGGTCATGGGGTTCCTCCGGTGGGGGCCGGCACGCGGGTCGCGTGGCGGCCGACGGGACGGGTGCGCAGCGCTCCGGTCCGCGGGTCGTGGTCGACGTCCACGCGGATGCCGTAGACGTCGGTGAGCAGGTCGGCGGTCAGCACGTCGGCGGGCGGACCGCACCCGCGCACCCGGCCGTCGGCGAGCAGCACGACCTCGTCGGCCACCGCCGCCGCGTGGTCGAGGTCGTGCAGGACCAGCCCGACGGCGACCGGCGGGTGGCCGCCGACGCCGTCCGCGAGGTCGCGGACGAGGTCGAGCATCTCGACCTGGAAGCGCAGGTCGAGGAAGGTCGTCGGCTCGTCGAGCAGCAGCGTCCCGGCGTCCTGGGCCAGGCACGACGCGAGCCAGACGCGCTGGAGCTGCCCGCCGGAGAGCTCGTCGACGGGCCGGTCCGGCAGGTCGGCGAGGCCGGTGACCGCCAGCGCCCGGGCCACGGCGGCGGGCCCGTCGGGATCGCCACCGCGGAGCCGCCCGCGGTGGGGGTGGCGACCGAAGCCGACGACGTCGGCGACCGTCAGGCCCGCGGGCGTGGGCCTGCTCTGCGCGAGCAGCGTGACCCGGCGGGCGAAGTCGCGCCGCGAGAGCGCCAGGGCGTCGACGGGGGCACCGCCGTCGTCGGGGACCCGCAGCGTGCCGGCGGTCGGGCGGTGCAGCCGGGCGAGCGCGCGGAGCAGCGTCGACTTCCCGCTGCCGTTGGGCCCGACGAGGGCCGTGATCCGCCCGGCGCGCAGGGCGAGATCCGCGCCGTGCACGACGGTCCGCTCGCAGTACCCGAGCTCCAGATCCCCGCCCGCGATCCGGGCATCGGGGACGAACGTCGCGTTCAGGGCATCGAGCACCGGGGAAGGGTAGCCTCACCTCACCTGGCGGTGGCAAGCCTTCCGTGATCTCCGGAGCGCCCGACCCGGGTTAGGGTCCGGGGCGTGCGGCGGACGGTGCTGGTCCTGACGGCCCTGCTCGTGGTCCTCGCGGGCTGCTCGTCGGAGGGCAGCGCCCCGAGCGCCACCCCGACCGACCGCGTCGCCGCGACGCACCAACTGCGGGTGTGCTCCACCGGCGACTACCGCCCGCTGACCTACCGCGACGCGGCCGGCACGTGGTCGGGCATCGACGTCGACATGGCGCGTGACCTCGCCACGAGGCTCGGCGCGCAGGTGACGATGGTGCCGACGACCTGGTCGACACTGCTCGACGACGTGACCGCGGGGCGGTGCGACCTCGCCGTCGGCGGCATCTCGGTCACCGCCGACCGGGCGGCGCGGGCGACGTTCACCGTGCCCTACCTGCAGGACGGCAAGACCCCGATCGTCCGGTGCGCCGACCTCGGCCGCTACGCGACGCTGCCGCAGATCGACCGGCCCGGCGTGCGCGTGGTCGTCAACCCGGGCGGGACCAACGAGCGCTTCGTGCGCGGCCGCCTGCGGGCCGCGACGGTCGTGCCCTACCCGGACAACAACACGATCCACGACACGGTCGCCGACGGCCGGACCGACCTGATGATCACCGACGCGATCGAGGCGCGGTGGCAGGCCGCGGCCCGCCCGGGCGTCCTGTGCGCCGAGCACCCCGAGGCCCCGTTCGACTCCTCGCAGAAGGCGTACCTGATCCCGCCGGGCGACCCGGCGTTCGTCGACACGGTGAACCGCTGGCTCGGCACCGTCCTCACGGACGGGACGTGGGCGCGGGCGGCGGAGCCGTGGCTGGGGTGAGTCGGACGCGGCGGTAGCGGATGTGCGTGCTCAGCGGCGAGTGGAGCACCTCGACGGGCTCGAAGTCGAACGTGGGGACGCCGTCGAACAGCCGCTCCCCCGATCCCAGCAGCGTCGGCGCGATGTCGAGCGTCAGCTCGTCGATCACGCCCGCCCGTAGCGCCTGCTGCACGGTCGACGCCCCACCGGCGATGTCCACGCCCCGGTCGCCCGCCACCTCGCACGCCTGCGCGTAGGCGGCGTCGAACCCGTCGGTGACGAAGTGGAACGTCGTCCCGCCCGCCATCTCGATCGGCGCGTGCGCGTGGTGGGTCAGCACGAACACCGGCGCGTGGTACGGCGGCTCGTCGCCCCACCAGCCGCGCCAGTCCTCGTCCCACTCGCCCCGGACCGGGCCGAACATGTTCCGCCCCATGACATAGGCGCCGCGCGGGCGCATGAGCCACCCGGTGGCGGTCTCGTCGGCCTCCGTCGCGCGCGGGTCGCCGATGTGCCAGCCGTGCACCTCGACCCCGCGCGTCCCGAGCGGGTTGTCGCGGGCCTGGTCGGGCCCGGCGGCGAACCCGTCGAGCGAGACCGACATGTGGCAGGTGGTGTCCGACATCCGAGGCTCCCCCAGGTGAGGAGTTGCATCATGCAACCACTCGGGACCGTAGCAGGGATCGGACGCCCGCGGCAGGACCTCGACCCGCCGATGCCCGGTTCCCGGCGGACACGGTTCGTGAGCCGGTCAGCGCCGTCGACTCCCGACGGCGGCCCGCGCCGGGTCGAGCAGGACCTCCTCGTCGAACAGTCCCCCGGCCGTCGTCGGGAAGGAGACCGACAACGGCCCGACGCGCAGGGTGCCGGACCCGAGGACGGCGAAGCGCACCCCGGCGCGGCCGCGCAGCAGGGCGTGGGCGCCGGGAGCGAGCACGGCGTCCATCCATCCGCACGGGGCGGCGGGGCGGCGGCCGCCGAGCAGGACCGGGCCGTCGCCGGAGTCGAGGAGCACGTCGGTGCCGCGGAGCCGCTCGACGTCGAGGCCCCGCGTGACCACCGTGCGACGCAGGAGCACCGGGTCGAACGGCGGCACGCCGAGTTCGGCCGCGACGGACTCGATCGCCTCCGCGGCGACGATCGTCAGGGCCGCGTCGCGGTGGGCGGCCCGGCCGGCGTAGCGGTCGCCCACCACGCCGAAGCCGGCCCGGAGCTCGATCGACGACGGCTCGACGGTGTCCACCCGGGCCGGGCCGTCGGAGGGGCGACCGAGGTACGCGTGCTCCCGCGACACGACGAGCCGGACGATCTCCACGGCACCGATTCTGCCGCGCCGCGAAAGGTACGGACCTCTTGATTCACACGGATCAGAGGTCTATACCTCTCCCGTGCCGGTGACACGATCGACGGAAGTGGGCGCCAAGGTCGCCGCGCTGTGCGCCGAACTCGGTCCGGGCGCCATGCTCCCAGGTGAGCGGGAGCTGTCCACCCGGTTCGGGGTCTCCCGGGCGACCGTGCGCAAGGCGCTCGAGGAGCTCATGGCCCGCCGCATCGTCGAGCGGCGCCACGGCGCGGGCACGTTCGTGCGCCGCCCAGCCGTCGCGCAGCCGCTCATGGCCACCTCCTTCGGCGACGACATGCGCCGCCGCGGCCTGGAGCCGTCGTCGCGCCTGCTGTGGTGGGACACCGTCATCGCCGACACCGACCTCGCCGCCCGGCTGGAGATGCCCGGCGGGGAACCGGTGCTGCGGGTCTGCCGCGTCCGGCTCGCGGACGGCGAGCCCATGACCCTCGAGACCCTGCACGTCCCGGCCGCCCGCGTCCCCGGCCTCACCGGCGACGACCTCGACGGCCCGTCCTCCTACTACGAGATCCTCGCCGAGCGCTTCGACCGCCGGATCCGCTCCGGGACGCAGTCGGTGGCGCCCGTGGTGCTCGCGGCGCGGGACGCGGAGCTGCTCGGGGTGCCCGCCGGCTCGGCCGCGCTGCAGTTCGTCCGGACGTCGCGGGACCACCGCGGCGAGGTGATCGAGCGGGTCGAGTCGTTCGCGCGCGGCGACCGGTACCTCATCGAGATGGACATCATCCCGCCCGGCGACGCCACGGTCCCGGCCGCCGTCATGATCTCCACGGATCCCCGATGACGGTGGTCGCGGTCGACCTGGGTCGCTCGGGGGCCCGCGTCGCGGTCGGCGATCGGCGCTTCCCGACGACGACGGGCGCCGGTCTCGGCGACCCCGGCGGCGCCACCGGGGTGGCCGCGGTGCTGCGTGGGGCCGTGGGCACGCCGCCGGCGCCGCCCTGGACGCTGGCCGTGGGCGTGCCCGGGGCGCTGACGCGGCCCGCGGCGGCGGTCGAGCTGGCCGAGGCCCTGACCGCCGGCTGGGACGGTCACGACCCGGACGCCGTCGCCGTGACGTCCGACGTCGTCGCCTGGCACGCGGGCGCGTTCGGCGCGCACGGGGCGGGCGTGGTGCTGGCGGTCGGGACGGGGGCGGTGGCGCTCGGGGTCGACGACGCCGGGACGGTGCGCCGCGTCGACGGGCACGGGCTGCTCCTCGGCGACGCCGGCGGCGGCGCGACGATCGGGCAGCAGGGCCTGCGCGCGGCCCTGCGCGCCCTCGAGGGGTCGGGGCCCGCGACGACGCTGGCGGGCCCGGCGCGCGACGTGCTCGCCGCGCGGCCCGGCACGCCCGCCGAGCTCGCCGCGTTCGCGCCGGCCGTGCTGGAGGCGGCCGACGCGGGTGACGCCGTGGCGGGGCGGATCGTGGACGCGGCGGTGGCGGACCTCGTGGCGACGGCGCGGGCGGCGGCGGCCGGCCCTGCCGACGATGTGGCTCCCCTGGCGTCCGGTGCCGGCAGTGACGCATGGCCGGCACCGGGGGTGGCCCTCGTCGGCGGGCTCGCCGGGCCGCTCGCCGACCGGGTGCGCGCCGCCGGCCTGCCCCTGCACGAGCCCCGCGGCGACGCGCTCGACGGCCTGGTCGCCCTCGCCGCGGACGCGACCACCGCGCACGAACCGGCCGTGACCCGTCGTCGGGAACGGGACCCCGGGACGGGCCCCGCCGCCGACACCGACCGCCTCCCCACCGAGGGTGTCCGGCCCGGGTCCGAGCAGCTCGACGCGCTGCCCACCCACGACCTCGTCGCGCGCCTGGTCGACGGGCAGTCCGCTGCCCCCGGTGCGGTCGCCGCGACCACGGCGCACCTCGCCCACGCCGCCGACCTCCTCGGCGCGGCGTTCCGGCGGGGCGGGCGACTGGTCTACACCGGCGCCGGGACGTCCGGACGCCTCGCGATGCAGGACGCCGCGGAGCTGCCGCCGACCTTCGGGCTCGACCCGTCCCGCGCGATCGCCCTGCTCGCGGGCGGCCGGGACGCGGCGGACGCGGCCGTCGAGGGCGCGGAGGACGACGACGCGGCGGGGCGCGCGGACGTCGAGGACGCCCTGGTCGGGCCCGACGACGTCGTCGTGGGCGTCGCCGCCTCGGGCCGGACGCCGTACGTGCTCGGCGCGCTGACCGCGGCCCGCGCGCTCGGGGCGACCACGGTCGCCGTCGTGAACACGGCCGGGAGCCCGATAGCGGCGCTGGCAGACGTCGCGATCGAGCTGGTCACCGGCCCGGAGGTGCTGGCGGGCTCGACCCGCCTGGCTGCCGGGACGGCGCAGAAGATCGCCCTGAACACGCTGACGACGGCGGCCATGGTCCGGTCCGGCGCGACCTACGGGCCGTGGATGGTCGGCGTGCGCGTGACGAACGCGAAGCTGCGCCGCCGCGCCGAGCGGATCGTGCGCGACGCCGCCGGGGTGGACGAGGACGCGGCCCGCGCCGCGCTGCGGGCCGCGGGCGACGACGTCGCCGCCGCGGTCGTGTCCCTGCTCGCCGGGGTGGACTCCGCCGCGGCGCGCGAGCGGCTGACGACGGCGGGCTCGGTCCGAGGGGCCGTGGGCCGGTGATCGTCGTGGGGATGCTGTCGGGGACGTCGGCGGACGGCCTGGACGTCGCGGTGTGCGAGGTCGAGGTCGGCCCGACGACGACGCTCGCCGTGCGCCACCACGGGGCCGTCGGGTGGCCGGAGGGCCTGCAGGAACGCCTGCTCGCCGTGCTGCCGCCCGCGACGACGACGGTCGGCGAGATCGCGGCGCTCGACCACGAGGTCGGGCGGGCGGCCGCGGCGGCCGCTCGCGGGCACGACGCCGACCTCGTCGCCTGGCTCGGCCAGACCGTCTTCCACGGCATCGAGGACGGCCGGGCGACCGGCGGCCTCCAGCTCGGTCAGCCCGCGTGGATCGCGGAGGCGACGGGCGTGCCGGTGGTCAGCGACCTGCGCTCGACCGACATCGCGGCCGGCGGGCACGGCGCCCCGCTGGCGAGCACGCTCGACGCCCTCTGGCTGGCCGGCCCGGAGACCCGCATCGCGCTGAACCTCGGCGGGATCGCGAACGTCACCGTCGTCGCGCCGGCGGGGACCACCGCCTTCGACACGGGGCCCGCCAACTGCTGGCTCGACGTCGTCGCACACCGGGCGACCGGGACCGCGTACGACGTGGACGGGGCCCTCGCGGCGGCCGGGACCGTGCACGCCGCGCTGCTCGACCACCTGCTCGCCGAGCCGTACTACGCCGCGCCGCCGCCGAAGACGACCGGGCGCGAGCTGTTCACCGCGGCCGCCCTGGACGCCGCGGTCGCGCACGCCGCGCCGGGGATCGCGGCCGCCGACCTCGCGGCCACCCTCGTCGCGCTGACCGCCCGCACCGTCGCCGACGCCTGCCGCGCGCACGGGGCCGTCGAGGTCGTCGGCGCGGGTGGCGGCATGGCGAACCCGGTCCTGCGCGCCGCGCTCGCCGCGGCCCTCGACCCGGTCCCGCTCGTGGCCGCCGAGGAGCGCGGCCTGCCGTCCGACGCGAAGGAGGCCGTCCTGACCGCCCTGCTCGGCGCCCTCACCTGGCACGGCGTGCCCGGGGTGCTCCCCGGCGCCACCGGGTCGGCCACCCCGCGCGTCCTGGGCCGCCTCAGCAGCGGCCACCGTCCGCTGCGGCTGCCCGAGCCGGTCGCGGCCGTCCACGCCCTGGAGGTGCGGTCGTGAGGCTCGGCGTGTCCGCGGCGCTCGTGGGCGGCGTGCTGCACCCCGGTGACGTGGCCGTGGTCGACGGGCGGATCGACGCCGTCGGGCTCCCGCCGGCCGCCGGTGGCGCGATCGCGGTGCCCGGACTCGTGGACGTCCAGTGCAACGGCTACGCGGGTGTCGACCTGACCGCCGTCACCGACGCCGACGAGGTGCACGCGTTCCGCGCGGCGCTGGCCCGCGACGGGGTCACGGCGGTCGCCCCGACCGTCATCACCGCGGCGCCCGACACCACGACGACCGCCCTGCGCGTCCTCGACGCCGCCCGCCCGGCGCCGGGCGGGGCCCGCCTGCTCGGCGCCCACGTCGAGGGCCCCTTCCTGTCCCCGAAGCGACCCGGCACGCACCCGCCGTCGTTCCTGCGCCCGCCCGCCCCCGCGGCGTTCGGCGCGTTCCTGACGGCGGGCTTGGTGGCCCTCACGACGATCGCCCCGGAGCTCGACGGCGCCCATGCCGTCCTCGCCGTCGCGCTGCGGGCGGGGGTCACCGTGATGGCCGGGCACAGCGACGCCTCGGCCGCCGAGGCCCGCGCCGGGTTCGACGCCGGGATCGCGGGTGCGACGCACCTGTTCAACGCGATGTCCGGCTTCGACCACCGCGCCCCCGGGCTCGCCGTGGCCGCCCTCGCCCACCCGGCCGCCGTGGTCACGCTCATCGCCGACGGCCACCACCTCGACCCGGACGTCCTCCGTGTCACCGCCGGCGCCGCCCGCGGCCGCTGGGCGCTGATCACCGACGCGACGGCCGCCGCGGGCATGCCGGACGGCACGTTCCGCCTGGGCGACGTCGAGGTCACCCTCGCCGACGGCGCCGTCCGCAACCCCGACGGCACCCTCGCCGGCAGCGCCGCCACCCTCGCGGGGTGCGTGCGGGTCGCGGTCACTGCCGGGCTCGGCCTCGTCGACGCCCTCGTCGCCGCCACCGCGACGCCCGCCCGGCTCGTCGGCCCGGCCCACCGCCCGCACCCCGACCTCGGGGTGCTGCGCCCGGGCGGGGTCGCCGACGTGACCGTGCTCGACGACGCGCTCGCCGTCACGCGGGTGCTGCTCGGCGGCGAGGAGGTGGACCGGTGACGTCCCGGCTCGAGTCCGAGCTCCACGCCCAGCCCGCCGCCCTGCGCTCCTTCCTGACGACGGGTGCCGCCGCGGCCGCCGCCGTGCGCGAGCTGGCCGCCGCGACCTGCGGGGTCGTCATCGCCGCCCGGGGCAGCTCGGACAACGCGGCGCGCTACGCCCGCTACCTCGTCCCGCTGGTCGCGGAGCGGGAGGTCACGCTCGCGACGCCGAGCCTGCTCACCGCGTACGGGGCCGCGCCCACCGTCTGGCGCCGGCTCGTCGTCGGGATCTCGCAGTCCGGCCGCTCCCCGGACATCGTCGCGGTGCTCCGCGACGCCCGCGAGCGCGGCGCGCCCACCCTCGCCGTCACGAACGACCCCGCGTCCGACCTCGCCGCGCAGGCCGACCTGATCCTGCCGCTGCACGTCGGCGAGGAGCGCTCGGTCGCCGCGACCGGCACCTACACCGCCTCGCTGGCCGCCGTCGCCGTCCTCGCCGCCGGCCTCGCCCCCGAGCCCGCCGCTGAGGCCCTGCTCGCGGACCTCGACCGCGTCCCGGACCTCGTCGAGCGGGCGCTGGGGGTCGACGTCGACGAGGCCGTCGAAGTGTTCGGGGCGTCGTGGCGCGGGGTCACCGTCGGGCGCGGGGTCAACCTCGCGACCGCGCACGAGGCCGCGCTCAAGCTGACCGAGCTGACCGGGTCGCTGGTCACGCCCTTCTCCCCCGCCGACCTACGCCACGGCCCCATCGGCGCGGTCGGCCCCGCGACCCCGGTCCTGCTCGTCGCACCCGACGAGGCCGCGAGCGCGTCGGTCCTCGACCTGCGCGCGGAGCTCCGCGAGCGCGGCGCACCCGTCGTCGTGACCGGGCCCGACCTGCCCGGCCCGCTGCCGGGCCTCGTCTCCCCGATCGTCGCCGTCGTCCCCGCCCAGAAGCTCGCATGGCGCCTCGCGCTCGCGCGCGGGGTGGACGTGGACGCCCCCGGCGGGCTGCACAAGATCACGGAAACCGAGTAGGAGCCGGGATGCACGACGTCGTCAACCTGGCCGTCATCGTCGCCTACCTCGTGGCGATCGCGGTGATCGGGCTGAAGCTCTCCGGGCGGCAGCGCTCGGCCACCGACTACTTCACCGGCGAGCGGTCGCTGCCGTGGTGGGCGGTCATGTTCTCGATCGTCGCCACCGAGACCTCCACCCTCACCGTGATCAGCGTGCCGGGCGTGGCCTACGGCGGGTCGTTCTCCTACGTCGAGCTCGCCGTCGGGTACCTCGTCGGCCGCATCCTCGTGTCCTTCGTGCTGCTGCCGCTGTACTTCCGCGGCGGGTTCGTGTCGGCCTACCAGTACCTCGGCGAACGCTTCGGCCGGCACACGCAGGGCCTCGCGTCGTTGACGTTCCTGGTCACGCGGCTGCTGGCCGAGGGGGTGCGGCTCTTCGCCGGCGCCATCCCGATCAAGCTGCTGCTCGCCGAGTTCGGGCTCGACGTCAACTACTTCGTCATCGTCCTCGCGATCACCGCGGTGACCGTGGCCTACACCTACGTCGGCGGCATCAAGGCCGTCGTCTGGACCGACTTCCTGCAGATGGGGCTCTACCTCGTGGGCGCCGTGATCTGCGTGGTGGTGCTCTCGCTGCAGGTCGGGGCGGGCGGCTGGGCCGCCGCGTGGGACGCCGGCAAGTTCACGGTGTTCGACTTCTCCAAGCCGATCCTGACGAGCCCCTACGCGTTCGTCACCGCGATCGTGGGTGGCGCGCTGCTGACGATGGGCTCGCACGGATCCGACCAGCTCATCGCGCAGCGGGTGCTTTCCTGCCGGTCGCTGTCCGACGGGCGGAAGGCGATGATCGGCTCGGCCGTCGCGATCGGCGTGCAGTTCGCGCTGTTCTCCCTGGTCGGGGCGCTGCTGTGGGCCCGCAACGGGGGTGCGCCGCTCGCCTCGCTGGGGCTGACCAGCGACCAGGTGTTCGGCGAGTTCATCCTGCGGGACCTGCCGATGGGTCTGTCCGGGCTGCTCGTGGCCGGCATCCTCGCCGCGACGATGGGGTCGTTGTCCAGCGCGCTGAACTCGCTGTCGACCTCGACGCTGGCCGACCTGGTGCAGTCGTGGGGCAACTGGCGCCCGGGCGAGCAGACGATGCTGCGGGTCGCGCGGTGGATGACCGGCGTGTGGGCGCTGGTGATGGTGGGGTTCGCGTCGCTGTTCACCACCACCGAGAACCCGGTGGTCGAGCTGGGCCTCTCGATCGCGTCGTACACCTACGGCGCGCTGCTCGGGGCGTTCCTGCTCGGGCTGATCGTGCGCCGGGCCGACGGCGTGGCCGCGTTCGTGGCGTTCGTCGCGACGCTGGTGGGGGTCGGCTGGGCGGCGCTCGGGATCTCGATCGACGGCTCGCCCCTGGCGTTCCCCTGGTTCGTGCCGCTCGGGGTGGTGATCACGCTCGTCGTCGGGGGCCTGATCTCGCTCGTGCGGCCGCGCCGCGAGCCGGCGCCGACCGGCGAGCCGGAGCCCGCCGTGTCGGCGTGAGCGGGGCTCAGTAGGCGATCGACCCGGCCTGGCCGGCCTTGGCCGCGGCGACGAACGCCTGCCACTCGGACCGGCTCAGCGTGAGAGTGCCCTGCTCGCTGTGCCCGCCGTGACGCAGCTGCACCTGCCCGCCGTCGAACCGCCACTCCACGCGGCCCGGGCCGCCGCTCGAGAAGGTGCTCGACTGCCACCGCTGTCCCTGCGCGTTCACTGCTGACCACTCCGGCCGTGTCGGAAACATGAACGTAACAAGGGTACGCGATCGGGTCGGTCTGACGGGGCTTCCCCTGATCGGGCCCCGCGTTCCGTCGCCCGGCGGAGTCGGGTGAGCAGATCGTGCGCGAACGCCCGCTCGTCGGGGGACAGCGGGCGGCAGGCTGTGGGGGTGACCGGTTCGACGGACCTCGCGCGGATGCTCGCCTCGCTCGACGCGGTCGTGCGGGACGGGGAGTTCGTCTACGCCACGGTCGCCGCCGGCCACCCGGCCACGGCCCGGGCGCACGCCGTGGTGGTCGAGGAGGAGGGCGTCACGCTCGTCCTCCCCCGCCCCGACGCCGACGCGCTGGGCGTGCCGTACGGGTTCGTCGCGGCCTGGCTGACGCTGACGGTCCACTCGTCACTGGAGGCGGTCGGCCTCACGGCGGCGTTCTCCCGCGTCCTCGCCGACGCCGGGATCAGCTGCAACGTCCTCGCGGGCGTCCACCACGACCACCTGCTCGTCCCGGCCCACGAGCGCGACCGGGCGCTCGCGGCGCTGCGGTCGCTGCGTGGCCCCGCGGGTCGACCCGCCGAGGCGGGCGACCGGGACGACTGACCCCGCACGTCGCGTCGTGGTCCCCCACCGAGCAGGCGCGTCGTGCCGGGACCGTCCTGCTCAGCGGGCCGACAGCGCGTCCGTCGGGTGCGCCGGTGCAGCCGCGCCCCGGGCACGTCGACGTCCTCGACGCTCGTCACGGGTCCACGGTAGGCCGCTGCGAGCCACCCTCGTGGCGGGCTGACGGCGCCGCCCGGAACGCACGAACGGCACCCCCGCCGCCTCGAGGGCGCGCGAGAGTGCCGTCCGCTCGGATCCGGGAGCCCCTAGGCGGCCACCGGCTCCGTCGCCGCGCGCCGCGCGTCCGCCTCGGCGGACGGGGTGCTGGTCGCGTTCTCGCGGCGCAGCCCCTCCGACTCGTGTGCAGCCTGCTCCTCCGCGGCCTTGCGGTTCGGGAGGGCGAGCCGCCAGATGGTGCGGATCGACTTCCAGAACTGCTTCGGGAAGGGCCCGATGTTGTAGGGCAGGTCGTACTTCTCGCAGATCGCCTTCACCCGCTCCGCGATCTCCGGGTAGCGGTTGGACGGCAGGTCCGGGAACAGGTGGTGCTCGATCTGGTAGCCGAGCGAGCCGGACATGA
Source organism: Actinomycetospora soli (assembly GCF_021026295.1). GTDB lineage: Bacteria > Actinomycetota > Actinomycetes > Mycobacteriales > Pseudonocardiaceae > Actinomycetospora > Actinomycetospora soli. The sequence continues at coordinate 240,096 of NZ_JAJNDA010000007.1, read as the reverse complement.
CGTGCATCAGGCGGTTGCCGGTGAAGTTCGCCGACCCGAGGAGCTGGCGTAGGTACCACTCGCCCTGCGTCTCGTTCTCGAGCTGCTCCTCGGTGAACACCTCGGCGCCGTCGGGGAAGTGCCCGCAGAAGATGATCGCGTAGGACCACACGTTGCGGATGAGGTTGGCCGCCATGTTCGCGGTCAGCGTCGTGATGAACTGCGGCCCGGTCAGCAGCGGGAAGAGGATGTAGTCCTTGCCCATCTGCTTGCGCATCTTGCGCCCGACCTGCTCGAGCTTGGCCTTGAACTCCTCCGGGTCCTGGATGTCCCGGCGGAGCAGGCCCTCGATGTCGAGGTCGTGAATGGCGACCCCGTGCTGGAACAGCAGCATGAGCAGGGTGTTGAACACCGGCTGCCCGATGTTGATCGGGTGCCACTTCTGGTCCGAGGTGACCCGCAGGATCTCGTACCCGACGTCCTTGTCCTTGCCGATGACGTTCGTGTACGTGTGGTGCAGGTAGTTGTGCGAGTGCTTCCACTGCTCCGCGGGGCAGGTGTTGTCCCACTCCCACGTGGCCGAGTGGATCTCGGGGTCGTTCATCCAGTCCCACTGGCCGTGCATGACGTTGTGGCCGATCTCCATGTTCTCGAGAATCTTGGCCACGCCCAGCAGGGCGGCGCCCGCCATCCAGAGCGGCGGCACGACGCTGCCGAACAGCGCCGCCCGGCCCGCGATCTCGATGCGGCGCTGGGTCCTGATGATCGACCGGATGTACTCCTCGTCGGCCGCACCGCGCGTCGCCTCGACGTCGCGACGGATCTGGTCGAACTCCTCGCCGAGGGCCTCGACGTCGGCCTCGGTCAGGTGCGCGAATTCCTTGATGTCGGAGATGGCCATCCCTGGCTCCTCTCTTACAGGTCGACGGTGCAGTCACCGGACGGAGCGGTGACGCAGGTCTGGACGGTGCGGGTGGACTGGTCGGTGTCGGCCACGCGGTGCTCGCTGCCGTCACGCAGGTCGCGGACGGCACCGGAGCGCAGCGGGGCGACGCAGGTGTGGCAGATGCCCATGCGGCAGCCGAACGGCATCGGCACGCCGGCCTGCTCGCCGGCCTGCAGCACGGTGGTGGCGCCGTCGGTCTCGACGGTGCGCCCGGACCGGGCGAAGGTGATCGTGCCGCCCTCGGCGCTGCCGGAGAACGACGCGGCGAACCGCTCGAGGTGCAGCGCCTCGCCGACGCCCGCGTCGGCGAACGCCTTCTCGGCGGCGTCGAGCATCTCGGCGGGGCCGCAGGCCCAGGTCTGCCGCTCGCGCCAGTCGGGCACGACCTCGTCGAGCCCGGCGGGCAGCGTCAGGTGGCCCTCGGTGCGCGTGTGCCGCTGCACGATCCGCCACGTCGGGTGGCGGCGGGCGAGCAGGTCGAGCTCGTCGGCGAACAGGGCCCGCCCGGCGTCGGGGGCCGAGTGCACGAGCACGAGATCCTCGGCGGCGTCGGCCCGCCGGTCGAGCGAGCGCAGCATCGCCATGACCGGGGTGATGCCGGAGCCCGCCGTCAGGAAGAGGACCTTCCCGGGCAGCGGGTCGGGCAGGACGAACTCGCCCGCGGGCGGGGCCAGGCGGACGATCGTGCCCGGCGCGACGCCCGAGACGAGGTGCTGCGAGGCGAACCCGTCCGGCATGGCGCGGACGGTGATCACGAGGCGCTTGCCGTCGCGCGAGGGCGGCGTGGTCAGCGAGTACGAGCGCCACACGAAGCGCCCGTTGATCTGCACGCCGATGCCGATGTACTGGCCGGCGGCGTGCGGGAAGTCCCAGCCCCAGCCGGGCTCGACGACGATCGTCGCCGCGTCCTCGGCCTCGGGGGTGACGCTGACGATCCGGCCCCGCAGCTCACGGGCGGACCACAGCGGGTTGACGAGGGTCAGGTAGTCGTCCGGGAGCAGCGGCGTGGTGAGGCGGGTCGCCAGGTCACGCAGGCGCCGGACGCGTGGTGAGAGTGCGGCCGTCACGGTGGTCTCCTCTGCTGGTGAACTTCTAGGTACCAGGAGTACCGGAGACCGCCGGTAACCGCTACCCACGGTACCGGATCGACCGCACGATCCGGCTCACAGTCGCCGGTGTGCGCCCGCTCACGCGCCCGCCCGGAGCTCGGTAATTAGTTCCCGACGACGGGCCCCCGCGGCCCCGCGGCGTCGGTTGACTCGCAGGTGACCGACTGCTGAGGAGGACCCGTGACGCTCGTGGATCTCGTGGTGCTCGCCGTCGTCGCCCTCGCCGCCTGGCGCGGCTGGCGTCGAGGCGGGACGTCCCTGGTGCTCGCGCTCGCGGGCGCCGTGCTCGGGGTGATCGTCGGCGCGACGGTGGCCGACTGGTGGGACGCCGCCTCCACGCCCCTGCTGATCGCCTGCGTGCTCGTCGCCGGGCTGATCGGCCTCGGCCTCGGGCGCCGGCTCGCGGACACTCTCGCCGCGCGCGCCGGGGGCCGCCACGCCCGGCCGGTGCTCGTCGACCGGGCCGTCGGCGTCGTCGCGCACGGCGGGCTCGCGCTGCTGGTGTGCGTCCTGGTCGGGGCGGCCGCGGTCGCGGTCGGCCCGGCCTGGGCCGGCCGCGCCGCCGAGGACAGCGGGGTCCTGACGACCGCCGCCGACCACCTCCCGCCGCCCGCCCAGGTCGCCGGGCAGGTGCCCGGGCTGGAGCGGGTCACGGCGATCGGCGCCGACCGATGAGCCGCACCCGGCTCGTCGTCGGCGGGACCGTCGCCGCGCTCCTGCTCCTGTGGTGGACGACGGGGTCCCTGCTGGTCGCGGTCCTGATCCTCGTGCTCGTCGCGCTGGCGGCCGGCCTCGCCGTCGTCGTCGCAGCGTGGGCCCGCCCGCGGCCCGAGCCGCTCGCCGCTCCCCCGTCGACCACCGCGACCGTCGACCTGAGCGTCCCCCCGCCGGCCGCCGCCCCCGTCCGGCGCGCGCTGCGCACGGTCCTCGCGCGGCCGTGGGTCCACGGCGACGGCCTGCTGCGGGTCACCGCGGCGCGCCTCGACGGCGACGACGCCCTGGTGTGGACCCCGCGCGGGCAGCAGGTCGCGGCCCCGCACCTGTGGGTCGAGTGGAACCCCGTCGACGGTGCCGAGGTGGCGGGGCGCCGCCCGCTCGAGGCGCTCGCCCGCGAGCTCGCCGAGGGCTACGTCGAGCACGGCCGCGAACGCGGGGTGCGCCGCCTCGCCGAGCGGACGTGGGTGCACCTGCTGGTCTCCGACGACGTGCCGCTCGGCCGCGTCGTCGTCACCGCGGCCTTCTCCGAGCCGCAACAGACCCCCGTCGCCGCCGCATGCGCGTCGACGGCGGTCCCTCTCGCCCCGGCGCGGGGCGCGGGAGGGGGCCCGGCCGCGCTCGGGCCGGGCACCGGGTGGGACGGCCGGGGCAGCGGGCCCGTCCCGCCCGGGTCCGGGGGCGGGAGGCGCGCCCCCGGACACCCGGGCGACCGTGGCGACCTGCTGACGTCGGTCGTCGGCCGTGGGCCACGGCTGCTCCCCGGCGGCCGCCCGCCGGCAGCGGGCGGCGGCCTGGCGGCGCTGGCCACGCGTGTGACCGGCGCCGTGCCGGCCCGGCTGCGCACGCTCGTCGTCGGGAATCCCGCGAAGGCCGTGCTGGTCGTGGAGGACGCGGCGGGCGCCCGGCTCGGCGACACGGAGCTGGCCGGGACGGTCGAGCTGGGCCGTGACCCGGCGGCGGGTCTGCCCGTGGAGCACCCGGGCGTCTCGTGGCGGCACGTCCGCCTGGCCCCGGACCGCTCGGGCGGCTGGACGGCCACCGACCTCGGCTCCACCAACGGCACGCGGGTCGACGGCCGGCGCATCGACGGCCCGACCCCGGTGCCGCCCGGCGCCGAGATCACCCTCGGCACCGACGGCCCGCGGCTGCGTCTGCTGGCGGTCGCGGACTCCGACCCGGCCACGACCACGCAGGTCGCGGCCCGGGGATACTGATCGGGTGCGGAACCGGCCGGGGGTCGGGCGCCTGCCCCTCGGGGGGCTGGCGCTCCTCGACGTGCGCAGCGAACGCCGCCTGTCGGTCCCGTGGGGCGAGACGGCGACGATCGGGCGCAACGGCGCGAGCGACCGGCACGTCCAGGTCGACGACGACCAGGTGTCCCGGGTCGCCGCCGAGATCGAGATCCGCGACGACGCGTACCTCGTCATCAACCGGCAGCGCCACGGCGGGCAGCTGACGCTCGTCGTGCCGGGCGTCGCCGGGCAGGACCGGATCCGCGCCGGCAACGGCCTGCTCGTGCGCGACTCGCGCGCCTCGCTCGGGTTGTGGCTCGCCGACGGGCGGGAGGTGACGCTCGCGCTGCTGGCGTTCGCCCCGACCGCGAGCGCGGCGGAGCGCGAGGACCTCGCCGGCGGCCGGACGGTGAACGCCGCCCTCCCCACCGACGAGACCTGGTGGTCGGTGCTCGTCGCGGCCTGCGGTCCGACCCTCATCGCGGCCGCCCTGAGCCCGGACGGCGCCGCCCCGTCGATCTCCCCGTCGCTGCGCTCGCCCCAGCACGTGCACGGCGACGCCGACCAGATCGCGGCCTGGCACCGGGGCGCGGGACGGCCCGTCCCGAGCCCGAAGACCCAGAGCGAGGCGTTCCGGCACGCCCAGCGCTGGCTGCGCGGCGTGCGGCTCAACGACAAGACGCGGGGCTGGCGCGTGGCCGTCGTCGACCAGGTGATCGGGTTGCGTCTGGTGACCCTCGACGACGTCCGACGGCTGTTCCCGGCGGAGGTCCCGGCCCCGCTGGTGCCCCGTCCGTCCTGACGGTTCGCGGCGCGTCCCGGCCGGGTCCTCTCGCCTCCGGCGGGGTCACGTCGTAGCGTGCTGGATGCAGTCGCGTCACGCGACGTGAAGGGGGGATGCGTCACCGTCCACGCCGGACGGGTGACGCGAGCTACGCGTCGGACGGAGGACGCGGTCGGTCTTCACCACCGAGGACGACTCCTCGTGACCGCCCGCGCCCGCCATCCGGTGCCCGGGGGAACGAGGAACGGGATGAGCGGAGATGACGACGGGACCACCGCCGCAGGCGCGGCACCGACCCGTGAGCAGGGCCGACCGACGACGCCGGAACGGCTGCGCGGGTCGCCCGGGTTCCTCGCGCGGCGGCTCTACCAGGCCTACTCGGCCGCCTGGCTGCGGCACGTGGACACCACGCTGACGGGACCCCAGTTCGCGGTGCTGACGGCGGTGCGCGAGTACCCGGAGGTCGACCAGGGCTCGCTGGCCGCGTGCGTGGCGCTCGACCGCTCGACGATGGCCGACGTGTGCAAGCGGCTCGAGGACCGGTCCCTGATCCGGCGCGACACGGCGCCGTCGGACGGCCGACGGAAGCTGCTCACGCTGACCGAGCAGGGCTCGGCGCTCGTCGACGACGTCACCGCGAAGGTCGGCCGGCTGCACGCCGAGCTCATGGACGTGCCCGACGGCGGGGCGGACGACGAGGGCGCGTTCTCCGCGCTGCTCGCCGACCTGGACCGGCTCGCCGACCGGTGGGAGAAGGTCGCGGAGGGCTGACGGCGGGCTACCGGAGCGGCTCGATCCCCGGGTCGGCGTACTCCCGCATGAGGTCGAGCAGCATCTCCTGCCGCCGGTCCTCGCGCCGCGGGACGGCGTGCGGGGCGTCGGGGGCCTCCGCGCCGCGGGCCGCGGGCAGGTCGGCACCCTCGTCGTCGGACACGTGCGCCATCGCCCACCGGCCGAACGCCCGCGCCGAGACCACGCCCTCGTCGAGCGTCTCCACCCGCTCGTGCCGCTGGTCGGAGGCGATGGTGGCGTACAGGTCGCGCACCACCGCCTCGTCGCCCTCGAGGACCTGGACGAAGGTGTCCTGCCAGACGAGCAGCGCTCCGCTGAGCCCGAGGTGCTGGTTCTTCCGCCGCGACACCTCGAAGATCTCCTCGAGTTCCGCCGGACGGTTCGCACCGCCCATCGTCGTGCGGCTGCGGTAGACGAGGCGGAAGACCTGCTGTCCGAGGTCCGCGGTCGTGTCGGTCACGTCGGAGTGCTCCTTCGTGGCGCTCGGGCCGCCCGGTCGGGCCGCCGACCCGCGCCGGGCGTCGAGGCCCGGGAATGCCCCGGTCCCGGGACCGGCACACGCCGGAAGAGCGCGGGCGACGCGCTACGGGGCGGCGCCCTCGACCCGCGCGAGCTCGGCCGCCTCGGCCGCCGCCACCTCCTGGCGGTGCGCCCGCATCAGGAGGAGCCCGATGCCGCTGACCCCGGTGACCATCAGCAGGACGATCGACACGAAGTAGGGCAGCAGGCCGTCGCTGACCAGCGCGAACGTCAGCACGTAGACGGACGCGAGAGCGGCCAGTGGGAAGGTGAGCCGGAACAGGAAGCGGTTCCGGTCGGTGTCCGGCGGGGGCCACGTGATCATGCGGTTCAGCCGGGCGAGGAGCTCCGCGAGCATGGCGCGACGGTACAGGGGCGTCAGGGCCGCCCGGCGCACACCATCCGGGCCCGGGTCACGCGCCCGCGCTTGACCGCGGTGAGGGTCACGACGACGAGCTCGACCGGCTTCCCGGTCGGCTCGCCCGGGAGCAGCCAGTCCAGCTCGCGGTCGTGGGTGAAGGCGAACGTCTCCTCGTCGACGACCCGGAACCGGTCCCCCGTGCGCGAGGTGCGGCGCACGGTGAGGTCGCCGGGGAGCACCACCCGCTCGGCGACGAACCGCTCCACCTCGGACGCCCCGGTGGCCCCCACCCCGCTCGGCAGGACGTCGACCGTGGCGTCCTCGTCGAGCAGGTGGGCGACCGGTCCGCCGGCCCGGATCGCGGTGTGCAGGGCGTCGTGCACCCGCTCCACGGCGATCATGAGGTCCTGCACGGCCTTGGTCACCCGTCCACGGTGCGCGACGCGCGGGGCCTCGGCAACATGACCCGGGAGGTCATCGCTCCCGTGCGGGCACCGGACCACGCTCGTCGTCGTGAACGCATACGCGGTGGGCCTGCTCCACGACATCGACCAGAACGACGAGATCCTCGACTACCTGCGCCGCATCCAGGCGACGCTCGATCCGCACGGCGGACGGTTCCTCGTCCACGGGGCCACGCCGGAGGTGCTCGAGGGCCCCTTCGACGGCGTGCTCGTGCTGATCGGCTTCCCCGACGTGTCCTCGGCGCGGGCCTGGTACCGCTCCCCCGCCTACCAGGAGCTCCTCCCGCTGCGCACGCGCAACACCCGCAGCGTCACGTTTCTGCTCGAGGGCTGCGGGCCGGACCACGACAGCGCGGCCCTGGCCGACCTGATCGCGGCCGCCCGGTGAGGTCGACCCGGGGCCGAGGGGCGGCCCCGGGTCGACCGCGGTGTCACCAGGTGACGGGCAGGGCCTTCACGCCGCCGGTGAGGTGCTGGGTGCGCACGGCGATGTCGTCGAGGTCGACCGCGAGGCGCAGGTCCGGCAGCCGCGTCGCGAGCGTGCGGAAGACGGTGCGCAGCTCGGTGCGGGCGAGGCTCGCCCCGATGCAGAAGTGCCCGCCGTGGCCGAAGCCGACGTGGGCGCGCTCCTCGCGCTCCGGCTCGAACGCCTCGGCGTCGGCGAACGCCTCCGGGTCCCGGTTCGCGGCGTTGACCGAGAGGATCACCGCGTCGCCCTCCCGGATCGTCACGCCCGCGACGTCGACGTCGGTGTGCGCGTAGCGCAGCAGGCCGAGGTCGCCCGGCGCGCCGAGGCGCATGATCTCCTCGACCACCCGGTCGGTCCGACCCTCCGGGTCCTCGGCCAGGTAGTTCCAGCGCTCGGGCTCGGTGAGCAGCATCAGCACGCCGAGCCCGATGCGGTTGACCGTGGTCTCGTGGCCGGCGAAGAGCAGACCGACCGAGAGCCGGATCATCTCGGCGTAGTCGTAGTTCTCGTCCTCCTCCTGGGCGTGGACCAGGTCGGAGATGACGTCCTCCTGCGGTGCCGCCCGCTTCTGCTCCGCCAGGCTCGCCATGTACCGGCCGAACTCCGCGCGCGCCGCATGGGCGTCGTCGCCGTTGCCGTAGCTCGCCATGCGGTCGGAGAGGTCGCGGAAGTAGCCCGAGTCGTCGTGCGGGACCCCGAGCAGGCGGCAGATCACCGCGACCGGCAGCGGGACCGCCAGCGTCTCGTGCAGGTCCGCCACGCCGTCCGCGTCCTTCGCCGCGACCAGCGCATCGAGGTAGCCGTCGACGAGCGACTGCACGTCCTCGCCCATCTGTCGCATGCGCTTCGCGGAGAACGCCGGAGTGAGGAGGCGGCGCATCCGCGTGTGGTCGGCCTCCTCGGTCTCGTAGTTGCCCGACGGCCCCTCCTGCACCGCGCCGTCGGTGATGCGGGCGGCCTGCTCCGGGTGCGGGTGCGAGCGGCCGAGGCGCTTGTCGCCGAGCAGGTCGCGGACCTCGTCGAAGCGGGTGACCAGCCAGGCCGGGTCACCGGCGGGGGTCGTCACCGCCGCGACCGGGGCCTCGCGACGCAGGACGTCGTAGAGCGGGGCGATCTCGAGGATGTTCGGACGCTCGAACGGCAGGTGCAGGTCCGCGGTCCGGTCGGTGGTGGCAGTCATGATGCTCCTCAACGTGACGGCGACATCACCGACGGTACGTCTTTGTGGCAGTCAGTGCCATTAAAAGGTGGGTAAGGTGTGCGGATGACCACAGCTCCCGACGACGGGTCGGCGGGCCGCCGCGGCCGACCGCCGGTCACCGAGGAGCAGCGGCGACGGCAACGCCTGGCGATCTCCCGGCAGGCCGTGGCGCTGTTCCGCGAGCACGGGGTCGCCGAGACCACCGGCGAGCAGATCGCCCGTGCCGCCGGGGTCTCGGAGCGCACGCTCTGGCGGCTCTTCCGCTCGAAGGAGGCCTGCGTCGAGCCGCTACTGTCGGTCTCGCTCGACGCGTTCGTGGAGGTCCTGCGCTCGTGGCAGCCGTCCGACGAGCTCGGCGAGCACCTGCGCTCGGCCTACGTCGTGGCGCCCGAGGACCTCGAGGCCGTGCTCGCGGTGGTGCGGATGTCGCGCGACGAGCCGGGCGTGCGCGCCACGTGGCTGGTGCTGCACGAGCGGGCCGAGCCCGTGTTCGCGGCCGTGCTCGGCCGCCGTCTCGGCCTGCCCGAGCACGACCTGACGGTCCTCGTCCGCGCGGCCGCGGTGAACGCGGCGCTCCGCGTCCTCACGGACGCGCTGGCCTGGTCGGACGGCACCGACCCGTCGTCGGGCATCGTCGACGAGCACCGCGACCGGCTGGCCGAGGAGCTCCGCGCGTTGACGGAGCTCCCGGCCCGGCGGCCCTGACCCGACTCAGACCTTCGAGAGGCCCAGCGTCGCGATCGCGTTGTTCGCCATCTCCCGCTCGCCGATCGCGTTCGGGTGCACCGGCGCAGCGTTGACCGGGATGACCGGCTCGACCCAGCGGGTCCCGGGCAGCTGGCAGGCGTCGTGGCCGGTGGAGATGCCGGTGACGTCGAGGTAGGTCGCGCCGGTCCGTGCGGCGGCGCGCTCCACGGCGTCGTTCAGCGTGGCCTGGAGATCGTTCAGGTACGCCACGTCGCCCGACGCGACCGGCATGACCGGGAAGCACCCCGTCGGCGAGAGGATCTGCAGGTAGCCCGAGATCGCGACGCGGGCCTTCGGCGCCTTCTTCCGGACGTCCTGCAGCGCCTTGACGATGTTCGGGTACGTCGTCTTGCGCACCTGGTCGACGAACGTCGTGCCGAACTTCTGCTCGCACGGGTTGCCGCGGCCGAGCGACTGGAGGCCGAGCTGGGCGCACTGACCGAACGCGGTGGTGAACACGTCGCCGTCGTTGCCGCCGATGGTCAGCGTGACCAGCTGGGTGTCCGGCTTCAGCGCGTCGAGCTGCGGCGCGACACCGGCCGACTGCGAGGTGCGGAAGTCCTTGGTCTTCGCGCCGCTGCAGGAGACGTCGGTGAGCTGCGCGCCGGTGTCGGTCGCGATGTCGTGCGCCCAGTTCAGCTGCGACTGGCTGCACGCGGGCGCCGATCCCGGGGCGGCCGGCTGGATGCCCGCACCCGAGCTGTAGCTGTCTCCCAGGTTGACGTAGCGCAGCGGCTGCGCCTGGTTCGCCCACGCGGCCGTCCCCACGAGGAGCAGCCCGATCACCGCCACCGCGGCGACCACGGCCCGACGTGCACCCATGTGATGTCCTCCCCGCCTCACCCGACGAGGTGACCGTAGAGGGACCCCCCGACAGCCGGAAGCACGGGTCGGTCGCGCCCCGCCGATCAGGCGACGGGGACCTCGTCGAGCCAGGAGACGACGGTGCGGACGGTCAGCCCGCTCGACCGCGACAGCGCCTCCCGCAGGAGTCGGGCCTTGCGTTGGTCGGGGAGCTCGGTGAGCGAGCGCGCGAGTTCGAGGACCTGGACGCGGCCCACGTCGTCGAGCCCCAGCTCGTCGATGTTCACCAGCGCCGACCACGCCGCCAGGCGAGCCCGCTCGCCCCACACCGTCCGCTCGTGCACGAGACAGATACTAGAGCGTTCAACCGTCCGGACGGAAGTCGGTCGTGCACAATCAGGTGGTCCGGACCTGTCCGCTCCGGCCCTCGTCGTTGCCGGCGTCCGATGGCAGGGACGTCGCCGGATCGGGCCGGTGATCGGGGAGGCCGGCATGTCCGACGTGTCGACCTCGTGGTCGCCTCCGGCGCCTCCCGTGGTCGGCGGACATCCGGTCCGCGGGACACCCGGCGGCACGGCCGGGACTCCAGTGGCACAGGGGCGTTCCGAGTGCCCCCGATGCCACTGACGTCGGTGGCGACCGGATGTCAGTGGCGCGGAGAGCCCCAGCGGGCGCCCGATGCAACTGAGAATTGGCACCGACCCGTCGTCGGGAACGAGCGGGGACCGCCCCCGGGAACGACGAAGGCCCGGCTCCCTGGAACGGGAACCGGGCCTGCCTGCGTGGGCGATACTGGGATCGAACCAGTGACCTCTTCGGTGTGAACGGGCCTGCGGTCGAGTTCGGAGTCTCCCCCGCTGCCGTCGCATGGGCGCTGACCTGCTGTTTCGTGCTCCTACGTCCAGCGCCGCTGGGACTGCTGCTGGGGCTCGTGCTGCCTCGATGCTGCATTGATCTTGAGCGAGAGCCTCGGCTCCTGACACCCACTGAAGGTCTCCTCTCAACCTGCGGGAGAGCCTCCGACGGCGCCCCGAGCCCCTGCTCCCTCATCTGCCGATGCAGTCGCGCCGCCAGTTGCGCGGAGGAGCATTTCGCACTCTCGCCCCGTCACAAAGTGCTCGATGGGAACTGCGATCCGCCAGTGTTCGTCGAATCGCGATCTAAAGAAGGAGGCCAGTCGGCGCCCCTGGGGACGAACGCCCCCGATCTGCGACCCAGTTGGACCCGCAAAAGCGAGGTAGACGACCTCTTCGTCGAGAATTGCCATATTCATAGGCTCTACGTCGCCGGAGATCGTCAGCACTCGCACGTAGTAGCTCTCCACCTCTTCGCAGAGCTTCTTCTGGTCCACGCACCATTGAGCGAGGTCCGGGTTGGTGACCTTAATGATTCGGCGGACCGTCCGACGCTGCCGGGCAGCCTCAATTACGGCAGCAAAGTACGCGTCGCGCTTGTCTCCTCGACCCGACGGCGGTTCGTCACGGAAGTACGTCGCGCAAATCTCACGGTTCGCTCGTCCAACTGCTCGCGCTGCTGACGAGTAAAACTCGTCGGCGTTCGCGAAGTACTTCTCCTCCACCTCCTTCTCTCTCAGCTCCAGTCGAAGATCGCGAATCTGCTTAAGCAGAAAGAGAAGTCCAGCAAAGACCGCAGCTGCCAATCCCTCCTCGAGGACAGGAAACAGGTCCTTGAAAAAGGAGAGGAGGAAGCATGCGAGAAGAAAGACGAGAAGCGCAACCTCCTCGATCGCCTCTGACCGACTGCGTGTGTTCACAGCACCCCCAGCGCTCAGAGTGAGGCAATAAAAGTTAGCAGCGATCTCACGTTGCGCTATGGACCAAATGAGGGAGAGGCATGGTTCCGGAAAGTAGTTCCGCTAGCTTAGAACTACAGCACAGCGCGGTAGGCGCTGACGTCACGGCCGAGGGCCTGCTCCTGGCGGTCGAGCACGGCGGCGTACTCGGCGCGGGCCTGGTTGACGGTGACGCCCATGGTCGTAGCGATCTGCTCCCAGCTGGCCCCGTCGCGGCGGGCGGCGTGCACGGCCTGCCACTGCCACGCGGTCAGCAGCTCGACGAGCTCGTGGGAGTCCCGGAGCGCGTCCAGGGCGCTGACGGCCGGCTCCCCTGCCTCGTGCCCGGGGACGTGGGTCATGACGTGGTGGGCGTTCCACTGCTGCCAGGTGTCGAGGAGGGCGGCGAGGTTGGTCACGGGGGCCTCCGGTGGTGGGCCGTATCGGCGGCGGGCGCTGTGGGTGGGGCCGTCCCCGGCTCCACCGCGCCTGCGGCCCGTTCGGCCGTCGGAGGCTCGCCAGCAAGGGAGGAAGCGAACGATCTTGAGCGGCCCTCGACGTCGCTGAGCTGGCCCGCCCCGGTTGCCGGTCAAGATGGTTCGCGGCCCTTGCTGGTGAGGGACGGCCGTTCAAACTCGGCCGCCGCCGACACGGCAGCCCGGCGCAGCCGGTTCCTCGGGGTTCTTGGCCGCGCGGCCCTGAGCCGCCCCACGCCGCGTCACGGCTTCGCGGGCGCTGTGCCCTGTGCTCGAGGTGGGCTCGTCGTCCCGGCGCTCGCTGTCGTGGCGCTGCCTGCTGCTGTCGCCGCCTGGGTGCCAGGCCCCCAGGCAGGGCGCGCGCCCCGGGTCGAAGACAGGAGGGGAAGCGTGCCCGGCCCGCAGGGGCCGGGCACCCCCGGCGCGCCAGCGCCGGCCCCGCTCACGGCTGGCGGTGCCCGATGACCCGGCCCGCTCTCGGTAAAGGGGCAACAACTCTTCGCCCCGACCGGCGACGCCGCGAAGGCTCCGCCGCGCCCGACAAGCTCGTCCAGGCCCAGGCCGCCCGGGCGTCGCGGTGGGAGCGCCGACGATCGCTCAAGAAGTTCACCGGTCTACGCCGCATCCGAACCTGCGGCTCCTCGACCACCTCGGAGTCGGGGGTGACACTCGGAGTGATCACGAACCCGAACGGCTCCCGCTCCGCCGCCTACGGCGGCCTGACGACGTGCGGGTCGGTGTGGTCCTGCCCCGTGTGCGCCGCGAAGATCGCCACCCGGCGCGCCGATGACCTCGCTACCGTCATGCGCACTGTCGACGAGATGGGCGGGTCGGCGTTCCTGGTGACCCTGACGATGCGCCACACCCGTGGTGACCGGCTCGGACTCTCTCGGCCTGAACGGGCCCGGCGGACCGAGCTGGAGGACCGGGCGTGGCGCCGGGACCTCGCCCGGCAGGCGGGCGACGACGTCGACGAGGACACGGCTGTCCGCGAGGATGACGAGCTGGCCGCCCTCGACGCCTCCGAGGGCTGCTGGGACGTCCTCTCGTACGCCTGGCGCTCCGTCACCTCCGGGGCGATGTGGCAGCAGGACACCGACCGGTTCGGTGGGCTGCTCGGGTGGGCTCGTGCCGTGGAGGTCACCCACGGCGTCAACGGCTGGCACGTCCATGTCCACGTGCTGCTGTGCTTCCGCGAGCAGGTCTCCGCCGACCTCGCCCGCGCCGCGCTCGGCCTCCGCATGTTCGGGCGCTGGTCCCGCGCCCTCGAACGCCGCGGGTTTTCCGCTTCGCCGGAGCACGGCTGGGACCTGCGGCGGGCCCAGCTCGGCGACGGGGACCTTGCCGATTACTTCACGAAGATGGCCCACGAGGTCACCTCCGGGCACCGCAAGGAGGGCCACCGCCACGGGGGTCGAACCCCGATGCAGCTCCTCGGGGACACCGTGGAGACCTACGAGGCCGGCGACATGGCCCGCTGGTGGGAGTGGGAAACCGCGTCCGACGGGCGACGGCAGCTCACCTGGTCCACCGGCCGCCGCGACCTCCGCACCCTCGCCGGGCTCGGCCATGAGGCCACCGACGAGGAGATCGCCGCCGAGGACCAGGACGCCGACGAACGCATCGCGATCCCCCGCGAGGCGTGGGAGGAAGTCATCCGCGCGCGGAAGGAGAACGACCTCCTCGCAGCCGCCGAGCGCGACGGCCTGGACGGCGCCCGTCGGTGGCTCTCCGCTCGTGGTCTGGCCTGGACTGTCGCTAAGCCTGGCGACGGACCTCCGCGCCGCGAGTTACAGCCGTACGGCTGGCGTGACGACGCGCGGGCGGTGCTGCGATGGCGCCGAGTCCTACAGTCGTGAGCGTGCAGGAACGTCCGGGACCCGCTGCCGCTGCCGACCTCGCACGGGAGTTGCTGGCCCCTCTCGGCGCGCGGTGGGCACACACCCAGCAGGTCGCCCGGCGCGCGGCAGAGCTGTCCGCCGCCGTGCCAGAGCCGGACCGTGACCTCCTGGTCGTTGCAGCCTGGTTCCACGACCTCGGATACGCCCCCGAGCTGGTCCAGACCGGCTTCCACCCCATCGACGGCGCTCGTTACCTCGCCGCCCGGGGGCATTCCCCCCGCCTCTGTGCCCTCGTCGCCCACCACTCCGCCGCGACCTACGAGGCCGAGGAACGCGGCTTGTCTGCCGAGTTGGGCGACTGGTCCAAAGAGGACGGACCCGTGCCCGATGCGCTCTGGACAGCCGACATGACTACGGGCCCACGCGGCCAGTCCTTCGACTACTCCGAGCGCCTAGCCGAGATCCTGGCCCGCTACGAGCCCGACTCCATCGTCGGCCGCGCCATGACCCGCGCCCGGCCCGACATCTCCGCCGCAATTGAGCGAACAACCGTCCGACTCGGCGCAGCCACTTAGACTTCTCTGTATCGCTCAACTGGCCGGGGGGCGCAGTGCAGGCCCTACACTGTCCGCGTGATAGTGGAGTCCATCTTCTGGCGCAAAGACTTATTCCGTATTGCTGCGCAGATTCGACACGATGCTACGCGCGATACTTGGACGGAACACGCTACATATAAACTAGAAAGAAACCTAGCACTTGGTGCGTTCTCTTCGAGACGAATGCTGGAGTCAGGTAAGACGCCTGCGTCGCTGTCAACTCCCTGCATCCGCATGGCACTTAACTCTGAGGTGAACTTGAGGCGCTTTCGCTTCTCTTTCCCTATCGACATCCTTCAAGCTGTCGAAATGTATGACTTTAAGAAGCCGACATCTACGTCGCTTGGACTACGGACCCTCGTGAATCAATTTGTACACAGTCACACTCTCGTTCACCTCGATAGGAAATCGGCAGAGACTCCCGAGGCCGCCGTGCTCGTGTGTTCGGAAAGCGAGCGGAAAACGAGCCTTTACGCTGTCTGGTTGAGAGATATTGCTGCGACCTTCGAGCGCGTCGCCCTGACAGAGCCCACGTCGATCCGTCGGGCATGGAACGATAAGCGTTCTGATTTTGAGACGACCGTTACAGAAGTCGAGCTTGACGAAGATCGTCTCCATCATTGGGGATTTGCAGCGAAATCAGAGATCACGGAAGCCGTGCAAAGACTTCAGGGTCCACGGAAGATGCCACCGCTTGCGGATGAACTTACCCGGCTGGCGAGAGAGATAGAAGAGTTCGAGGCGCTGAGCGACGAAGAGCAGGAGGACGTAATCAGAAAGCTGCATGAGGGATGAGCAAAAGAACCGAATCGCTTTGGATTTTGATACAAAAGCTCTCTTCATCGTAGCCCGCGCAGTCCGCTAGCAGGTGCTGGAGGTACGCCCAAAAAAACTCTTTGAAGTAGTGTCGCCGACGGTAACCGAGAGGTGGTGCTATAGATAATCAGATTATCTCCGGTTCACTAGTGGCTTCCAGGGCTCTATCGATGCGCCGTCGCATGCTAGGGTGAATCGACAATTTGGACAACTCTGAAGGCTCGACCCAACGTGCGGCTTTCGACTCGGTCATGTCACCCCGCGCTTTTCCACCGAGTGGCCGGGCGTGAAAGCATATCGAGAACTCTTGCCGGACTTCACCGTCATCGTAGACCATCACATGACCCGGGTCCGTGTAAATTCCAACAAGTCCGGTCACCTCAACTCGGACGCTGGTTTCCTCCTCGACCTCGCGGACTGCCGCGTCTCGGACGGACTCGCCGAGCTCCATCGCACCTCCTGGTAGGGCCCAGAAGCCGTTGTCGATCTTATGAATCAAAAGAACTCGGCCGTACTCGTCACGCGTAGCGGCCGTGACGGACGGAACTATACTATTTGCGGTCGGCGCTTTGGGGTCGTCGAAATAGTCAAGCCTCACTAGTGAACTCGCTTTCGGTTGTTCTTGCCGAACGCTTTCCGCGTCTCCATCTAGTCTATAGCTGTGGGACCCCAACTCGCCCACATCCTGCTAGCAACGGAAAGGAGACCGTGCTGGACGTCCTCGCCCGACTCATCCTGCTCGTGGATGAATCGCACTTTCCCGAAACGACGCGTGTAGATCGACGTGATCATTCGACCCCACCCCGTCCTATCCTGGGCCACGACCGCCAGGGCGTCTAGTCTGTCTGGATTGTCGGTCGCGCGCACGGGGTAGCCCTCACCATCTCGGGACTCAGGGGCGATCCACATTTCACCGATTACGATGGCTCCATCGGCTCCCCGATGTTGAATTCGGTCAGCAATAATTTGCGAGATCACCATCTTGTCTGCGTGAGTCTCGATGTCTATCGGAAAGAAGTCGATTGGCTGAGCGTCTTGGTGAAGGATACACAGCGTAATGTGGTTCTTATCCTTCTCGAGAATCTTCTTGGCACGCTCCATGTAGACTGGCACTCGCTCGAACAGCGTTGTAGCAGCGGCCAGCCTCGAATCCCAGTCGGGC
Organism: Actinomycetospora soli; assembly: GCF_021026295.1. Classification (GTDB taxonomy): domain Bacteria; phylum Actinomycetota; class Actinomycetes; order Mycobacteriales; family Pseudonocardiaceae; genus Actinomycetospora; species Actinomycetospora soli. The sequence continues at coordinate 223,289 of NZ_JAJNDA010000007.1, read as the reverse complement.
GCGATCTTATATCGTTTGTCGATCTTATCCAAACTCAACTTAGGCAGATCCACTGCCTGACTTTGGTAGATCATTGAAACCGGACCATCCTCGCCGATTGCGTAAGCACTCGTCCGCTTCATCAAAGTAGAAGCCATGCATGGCAGTCGACCGGACAGATGTTCAGTCGGGACCTCGATGCTTATAGCACCCCTGATCTCGCGAACGCCCAGTTCGTAGCCGTCACGCAAATGCGCGTCCGCTACGATGCGCGCGAGAAATCCATAGCAGTGCGCGAGGGCATCTAGCAGCTCTCGCTCTGGCAGCGCTTGATCTACCCACCGACGTTGGACGTAGAGAACCGTGTCCTGCCAGATATAACGCGGTAGACCCATGTGCGGCAGCCGCTTCGCGTACTCCGATGGTCTCGTAAGCGGTGAAATAGTGCGCGCAACTTCTTCCGCAATTGGCGAATCAGGTAGACCACTCGCGTAGATCTCGGCCGCACCTTCGTACCCGTGGACGAAACGCATTTGCGCGGTGGAGTTAATCTCCAGGTCACCCTCCTTAACGATTCTGTTTCGCGACTTCACCAGCCAGCGCATAATGGGGTCCGCCTTCATTGAGTCTTGCCATGCGGCGTACCAAGCGTCGAAATCCCGAACCAGGCTTTTTTCCTTCTGGATCATCCAGGTGACGTTCCGAAGTGCTTGTACCCCTGCGTTCAAGTTGGCCCGAAAATTGTCTACATCGTCGTAACTGTTGAGACACCCGTGCCACCACTTATGCGCTTCGTCCAAGCGACGGTGGGCAGTAGGGGTCGGGCATCTGAAATCACCGTCATTTGTCAAGTTGCAACACTCCTTTTTACGGCCCACAGAAGCGCGGATTCCTAGCTGCTGTCTTCGCAATGTCCCATACGCTCTCGAACGACTTCATATAGTGGTCCCAAATACGACCACCTGCGACTCGCCGCAAATGTAGAATCGGTGACTGTCCGGCGGGCGCGCCCCACGCGTGGCCGTTCACGAGTAGGTCTAGGTCGAAGCGGAAGAGCGAGTTGTAAAGCGTAGTGCCGTGGGCGCGGACCTCGACACCGCGGACACCGTCGAGGTCGCGCAGGTAGCGGCGGTGGAGCTGGATGCGCCCTTGCAGCCCGCCACTGGTGCCTTCCTCCTCGGCGCGTAGGGCGACGGCGCCGGAGGTCTCATCGCCGATGAGGATGCGGACGCGCACTCCCTGGCTGGCCTTGCGGCGGATGACGTCGACGAAGTCGTACTGCTCGAAGAGGAACGACCCGGCGTAAACCAAGATGTCGATCGCTTCGCGAGCGCCGTCCATGAGCTGGGCCCAGGTCTCGTGCGGGATGGACGCCCGAGACGGGTGCATCGCCAGCAGCTCGGCCTGACTCGCCGACTGCGTGACCGGCAGGTCGACCACCTCGGGCCAGATGTAGCCCTCATCGACCGACAGGGCATCGGCGACGGCGACCCGGTGGGTGCGATGCGGTAGCCGGCCCTTGGTGATCCACCGCTCGACGGTCTTGGCGTCCACCCCGACCCGCTCGGCCAGGTCCGCCGGACGCAGCCCGGCCGAGACGATCGAGCCACGGAGCCGCTGATTCGTCGACATGGCGAGGGACCTCCCGGGACGTTCGATCACGCCTAGGGACACTTTAAGGCCCACAGGACGTCCCGTCACGTCCCTTCTTGGCGGTGGGGGTGTCCCCCGCCCTCGCCGTCTCCTGGACTCACCCGCCGGACCAGGCGGGACACCGACTCCAGGAGCCCCACGTGTTCGAGTTCAACGCCCCCATCGACACCAACCTGATGCAGCCGGTCGCCACCGGCCACGCCCAGACCATGGAGCGCTGGGAAGACGGCCCCAACGGCCGCCGCTCCTCCGGCCAACCCCTCATCGACGAGGCCACCGGCGCCCCCGTCCGCATCTACGACGTCATGCTCCCCACCGGCCGCGACGGCCGCCACGAACTGCACGGCGTCCGCGTCATCAGCCACGAGGCCCCCGAGCTCGCCCCCTACGCCCCGGTCGAGCTCGACGGCTTGGTCGCCAAGGTCCGCCAGGCCCGCAACGGCGGCAAGGGCGTCGACGTCTCCTTCACCGCCGACGCCATCCGCCCCGCCACCACCGCCCGCCCCGGTGGCCGCCGCTCCGCCGACACCGCTGAGGCGGCGTAGGTCATGAGCTGGCAGAGCCACGCGGCGTGCCGCGACACCGACCCCGAGCTGTTCTTCCCACCCACCGATGACGACACCAGCCTGATCGCCGCCCGCCACAAGATGGCCGTCGCCCCGATCTGCTCGCGCTGCCCGGTCGCCACCGACTGCCTGCGCTGGGCCCTCGACACCGGCCAGGAACACGGCCTCTGGGCCGCCACCACCCCCACCGACCGGCGCGCCATCCGCCGCGCCCGCTCCGCCGGCGTGCCGGACGTCCTGGCCGACACCGACCCGATGTGCCCGGCCTGCTCGCTGCTGTTCCCGATGCCCGCGGTCGACGGCGACCTGTGCGCCCGCTGCACCGAACGATGGGAGGCCGCGTGATGACCACGCTCGCCTTCCTCTCCCCGCACCGGCACTGGCGCGGCGGACGAGGCCTGTTCGACGGCCTGAGGGCCCGCTGGGCCGAACAGCGCTGCCTCCAGCACCACGCACGCCTCGAGGACGAACTACGCGGCCTGTGGCGCGAAGCCTGCTTCGGCGTCGGGGTCTGCCAGTACGTCCAGGCCGCCGCCGGGATGACCGTCCGCACCCCACGCTTCGGCGCAGCCCGCATCCTGCGGGGCCGGACCACCTTCACCGCCGAACTACTGCCCGGCGGCGAGCCTGAGGACCTCCGCGCCCACGCCCCGCGCCTCGCCCACACCCTCGGCTTCCAAGGGCTGCGGGTTGAACCGATCGCTGGGCGCTGGGTCCGGGTCATCCTGCTGGGGACCGACCCTCTCGCCGACGCCTTCGCCCTCCGCCGACTCATCACCTCCCGCGCCGACGAGACGGTGATCCTCGGGCGCGCTGAGGACGGGGTCACCCTCGGGCACGCACTCGCCGATGCCGCCCACCTCGCCGTGCAGGGCCAGAACGGCGCCGGAAAGTCCGCCTTCACCTACGGCCTGCTCGCCCAGGTCTGCGCCGCACCGGACGTCCTCGTGGCCGGCTCCGACATCACCGGCCTCGTCCTCGGCCGCGCCTGGACCGACACCGCCCACCACGACTGGCAGACCACCGGCACCCGCGACATCCCCGCCCACGCCGCACTGCTCGACCGGCTCGTCGCCGAGATGGACCGCCGCCTCGACACCATGCCGCCCCGTCGCGACAAGGTCACCCCGACCACCAGGACACCGCTCGTGCTCGTGGTCCTGGAGGAGTTCCCCGGGCTGCTGCGCGCGGCCCAGGCGAAGGACAAGAAGCTCGCCGAGCGCATCACCTCGGCCGTGCTGCGACTCGTGTCCGAGGGGCGCAAGGCCGCGTTCCGGGTCTTGATGCTCGCCCAGCGGTTCGAGGCCAACGCCGTCGGCGGCGGCTACGCCCGCGACCAGTTCGCCCTCCGGCTCTCGTTCCGGGTGCCGGGCGAGTCGCTGGTCATGCTGCACGGCGAGGACGCCCGCCAGCTCGGTCCCGAGCACGCCAACTCCGCCCCCGGGATCGCCTACCTGTCCGCTCCCGGGCACGACTGCACCCGCCTCCGCGCCCCGTACCTCGGGGACTACGGCGAGTTCTGCGACCGCATCCAGACCCACGGGCGGAGGGCGTCGTGAACCTCGCCGCCTTCGTCGTCATCGCCTTCCTGGTGACCCTGCTGCTCGCCAAGAGCAGCAAGGCCGGCCCCGCCGCGCTGTCCGGGATCGTCACGGTCTGCCTGCTCTTCGCCGCCTTCCCCGCCCTTGGGCCTGCCGTCACGAGCGGCACCGCCGAGTTCGCGCGGGAACTCGGCTCCGCCGCCGACCGCGCCGCCAACGTCCAGGAGGCGCGATGAGCCACCCCGTCGCCCGCGACGTCGAGAAAGCTGCTGAGGCGCTCAGGGACGCCTGCCACGCCTCCCACCGCGGCCTGGTCGACGGCCCCGGCGCCTACGCCGTCGTCGGGAACCTCGTCGAGCTGACCGGGCGGCTGCCCCAGCTCCTCGACTACCTCGCCCGGTCTCTGCGCCGTGCTGACGTCACCGCGCACTACGACGACCGCGGCCGCGACCCCGCCGACGCCCTCGACCGCGCCGACGACGCCCTGGTCGAGGCCCACCGCCACCTCGGCCCGCTCTACGACCAGCTCACCACCGCCCACAACCAGCTCGGCCACCTCGGCCGGCTCATCACGGAGGACTGAGACATGGAACTGCTGACCTACACCGTCGAGGAGGTCGCCGCGATGCTCGGCACCGCCCGCTCCGCGACGTACGAGGCCGTGCGCGAGGGCCGCATCCCCGCCGTCCGGATGGGTCGGCGCTGGCTCATCCCTCGCGAGCGCTTCCACGCCTGGCTCAACGGCACGACGACCACGGACGCGGCCTGATGGGCTTCGTCCGGAAGACCGAGACCGGGAAGTGGAAGGCGTTCTGGCGCGACCCCACCGGCTCGCAGCGCTCCAAGGTCTTCACGACGAAGAAGGACGCCAGCGCCTTCCTCGCCGAGACCGAGTCCTCGAAGAGCCGGGGTCTCTACGTGTCCCCGCACGCGGGCCGGATGACCTTCGGCGAGCACGCAGCCGCCTGGATGGCTTCGTGGAACACCGAGCACACCACCGCTGCCCGGGACCGCTCGGTGATGCGCACTCACGTGCTGCCGCAGTGGGAGTCCTGGCCGCTCGCCAAGATCGACCACCTGTCGGTGCAGGCGTGGGTGACCGAGCTGGGCCACCGGCGCGCCCGGGCCACGGTCGCCGAGGCTCATCGGCTCGCCTCGGCGGTGCTGCGCTCGGCGGTCCGTAACCGGCTGATCGCCTTCAACCCCGCGCTCGACGTCCGGGTCCCGAAGCGCCGCAAGACCGACACCGACGAGCAGATCATCAGCCGGCCGACCCTGCGCCACGTCCTGCTCCCGAAGGTCCCCGAGCGCCACCGCGCGCTGATCGCCACGGCCGCCGGCTGCGGGTTGCGGTGGGGCGAGGTCGCCGGGCTCATGGACGACGCCATCGACCTGGAGGCGGGTGTCCTGCGGGTGGTCCGCACCGTCGTGGAGGTCGCCGGGCACCGGTCGTTCAAGCCCTTCCCCAAGTCGGTCGCCGGACGGCGCGACGTCCCGATCCCCGGCTGGGTCCGCCGTCTGGTCGCCGAGCACGTCGAGCGCTGGCCCTCGCCGTCCACCTCGCCGGTCTTCGCCAACGAGATTCAGGGCCCGATCGGCCGGACCGCGTTCCGCGCCCGGGTCTGGCGTCCCTCGCTCGTGCGGGCCGGGTTCATCGGCGAGGTGAGGGAGCTGGGCGAGAAGAAGTTCGAGGCCCGGTGGCGCGACAAGGACGGCGACGAGCAGTCACTGGAGACCAAGACCGAGTACCAGGCCGTGATGGAGATCGCCCGGCGCCACCACGGCGGGCTGCGCTTCCACGACCTGCGCCACTCCTACGCGACGTGGCTGGTCGACGACGGCGTCCCGCCGAACATGGTCCAACGTGTCATGGGTCACGAGCGGGCCTCGACCACGCTCGACCTCTACACCCGCCGGACCGCCGACCCGAGCCGCATCCTCGCCGCGCTCGGCGACGACGAGGGGGACGACCTCTGATGCCCGCTGCTGCCTCGACGCTGCCTCAACCGACCCCTGACACGACAAAGGCCCTGGCCGGCGACTCTCGCGAGTCCCTGACCAGGGCCTTCCTGCGTGGGCGATACTGGGATCGAACCAGTGACCTCTTCGGTGTGAACGAAGCGCTCTCCCCCTGAGCTAATCGCCCGCAGCAGGGACCAGCCTAGCTCACGCCATGATCGGGCTGTGCAGCCAGGTCCAGTGCCCGAGGCCGACCAGCTTGGCGACGATCCACAGCGCGTCCAGCAGCCAGAGGGTCGCGAGCACGATCAGACCCGTGGCCAGCGCCAACAGCAGCTGCACCACCTTGTTCTGCCGCTTCACCCACGCGACCCACCGGTCGTAGTAGCGCCGCGCGAAGCGCAGGACGCGCCCGGCCCACTCGAACTCCGTCGAGAGGATGCCGAGGCCGGTGAAGACGATCAGCCACCCGGGGCCGGGGTACGGGATCGCGATGACGCCGAGGATCAGCACGACGGTGCCGATGAAGCCGATGCCGAAGCGCCACGCGAAGTTCCAGTGCGGACGGGCGCGCACCTTCATCCGGAAGGCCCGCACGCGGATGCGCAGGCCGTGCAGGCGCCTTCTCGACGGCGGGTCGGGCGGCGCGGCGGGCGCGGTCGGCTCGGTCGGTCGCTCGGAGGTGGTGCCCTGGTCCTGGGTCATCGCCTTCCCTGGCCTCGTCGTCGGTGCGGGCCGCGACGGGGTCAGCCCGCCAGCTGACCGCTCGCGACGACCTGCGTCGGCGCGGCCGGCACCGTTCGTCCGGGTTCGTACGACACGGCGAACCCGGCGAACCGGCCGCCGGCCACCCCCGAGGGTACGGAAGCCGTCACGGGCCCCGAACCGGACATGTCGAACGTCCCCAGCCCGACCGGTCGGCCCCCGGCCAGACCCCAGAGCACGTAGGTGTGCGCGGCGTCGTTCGGCGGCAGCCCCGTCGCGAGGAACTCGGGTCCCGCGCCGCGGTCCACGACCAGCCCGACGAAGGTCCCCTCGGTCGACGCCAGCACGGCGTGCGGCGTCCCGGGCCGGGACGCCGCGTCGACGAGTTCGACGACCTGCCGGCTCCGGTCCGCCTGCGCGGCGGCCGCGTCGCGCTCCTGGGCGAGATCGCGGTTCGCGTTCACCAGCCCGCCGATCACGACGACGAGCGCTGCCGCGGCCGCCACCGCCAGCCCGGCGGTCGCACGCCGGACCCAGCGCCGCCGCTGCAGCGGGACGACGGTCGACGACGTGGCGTCGCCGGCACCGGGTGAAAGCGGTGACGCACTGCTGTCATCGGGGGCGGCCGCCGCCTCGAGGATCCGCGCCCGCAACGAGGGCGGCGGCTCGACCGGCTCGACGGCCGCGCCCAGCAGGCCGCCGACCTCCTCGGTCCCGGCCACGATCTCGAGGCACGCGGCGCACTCGTCGAGGTGGGCGGCGAACTCCGCGTCCTGCTCGGGCTCCAGCGTGTGGAGGACCCAGGCCACGGCGAGCTCGGGGTGGCCGTCGGGCGTCGCCCTCATGCCGATCCCTCCCCTCGCTCGACCTGACCGTCCAGCAGACCCCGCAACGTGCGGACCGCCGTGAACATGCGCGATTTCACCGTGCCCAACGGGACCCCGGCGATGCTCGCGACCTCCCGCTGGGTGAAACCCCCGAAGTAGGCGAGCGTGAGGGCCTCCCGCTGCTCGGTGGGCAGCCGGCCCAGGGCGTCGCGCACGTGACCGGCGACGACACGGTCCAGCGCGGCCTCGTCGGCCCCCGGACCGGAGGGGAGGCGGTCCTGCGCGGACCACTCGTCGCCGTCGTCGGCCGGGGGCACCGTGTACTTGCGGCGGGTCGCCTCGCGGCGCACCGCGTCGACGGCGCGGTGGTGGACCATGGTCATCAGCCAGGTCGCGACGCTGCCCCGCGTGGCGTCGAAGCGGTCCGGGTGGCGCCAGACGTGGAGGAAGACCTCCTGCACCACGTCCTCGGCGATCGTCTCGTCGACGCAGATCCGGCGGGCCAGGGCGTAGGCCCGGCGGGAGAAGCGGTCGTAGAAGGCGTCGAGGGCCCGGGGCGCCCGCTCGGCCACGGCGCGCAGCAGTGTGGCGTCCGCCACGACGTCGTCCGAGATTCCGTCACTCTCCGCAGTCGGCTCGGATCGTCGCTGCGACGCCTCTGCCACGGGTCCACCTCCTCCTGTGCCCTCGTGTCCGGGTCCGACGAGCCACAGGTTAGTGCGGTCGGGTAGCGGTGGGCGCTCCGGCAGGGAGGGGCGGTCGTTACGGAGGCGGACCAGGTAAGGGCTCGACCGGGTACTCCTAAGATGTGCTCGGTGCGTGAGCCGGGTGAACCGGCGTCACAGGCTCGGCCGCCGGTCGTTCCCCTCTTCGACAGCAGCGTGCGCGAAAGGCAGCCTTCGAATGCACAACGACCACGTGACGATCCGGTCCACGGCCGTGTTCGACCTGATCGGTCCGCCGAACCCGCCGGTGCCGGTCCAGGTCGAGCTCCGCTACGACACCCGGGACCCCTACGCCGTGCAGGCGGCCTTCCGGACCGGCCGCGCCGGCTGGGTGGAGTGGGTGTTCTCCCGCGACCTCCTCACCGAGGGCCTCATCGACGCCGCCGGCGACGGTGACGTCCGCATCCGTCCCTCCGAGGGCGAGTCGGTCGAGATCGAGCTCTCCTCCCCCTCCGGCCACGCGACGTTCCGCGCGCTCGCCCGCGAGGTCTCGGAGTTCCTCCAGCGCACCCACGAGGTGATCGAGCCGGGCGCCGAGGACGACTGGCTGGACCTCGAGCACGCGCTCGGCCTGCTGCTCTCCACCGACCCGAGCTGATCACCACCCCCCTGATCGGGGGCCGCGCACGATGCAGTAGAGTTCTCGTCATCGGCAGGGAGAACTTCTCCGGAACTTCTTACCGATGACATGCGGACGTAGCGCAGTTGGTAGCGCATCACCTTGCCAAGGTGAGGGTCGCGGGTTCGAGTCCCGTCGTCCGCTCGGGGAGGCAGGCCTCCGAGGATCCCGGCGGAGTGGCCGAGTGGTTTAGGCAAGGGCCTGCAAAGCCCTGTACGCGGGTTCGATTCCCGCCTCCGCCTCGGGCGATTAGCTCAGTGGGAGAGCACTACCTTGACACGGTAGGGGTCACTGGTTCAATCCCAGTATCGCCCACAACAGGCCCTGGTCACTTCTGTGACCAGGGCCTTTGTCGTGTTCCGGGGTCCTTCCCGACGACGGGTCGGTGCCGGTCGCTGCCGGTCGGGCCCGTCTCGCGACGAGCGGTCCCGCGACACCGTTGCTGAACCGTGACCTCGGCAGACGGAGCAACCGCACCCGCCGTCCGGAAGAACCTGCCGCCGTTCGCCGCGTCGGACGAGCCCCTGCACGGTGTGTCCGGCCGCTCGCTCTCAGCAAAGCGGGGTCGGCGACCCCGTGCTCCCTACCGTTCTGGCTGCGCCGCCGCGGGATGCCCCCGACTCCCGCGGCGGCACCGCTCCCCAGCGACGGAGGTAGGACCCCCATGCGCCCCGATGTGCAGCAGGACCCGCGACCGGAGTTCGGCATCCCCGTGCCCCGGGAGGCCCGGCCGTACGACGGCCCCGACGCCGCCCCGCGCACGGGTGGCTACCCGGCCGCGCCGTACGGCGGGCCCGTGTCGGGTCCGCAGCCGGTGAGCCCGTACGGCTCCGGGGCCCACGCGGCGGTGCCCTACTCCGGTCCGCAGCCGGTGGCCGGCCGTGGTCCGGTCACCGGTGGCTGGCCCGCGGCGGAGCGCCCGATGTCCGGCCCGCAGGCCCTCCCCCGCGACCTCGGGCCGCGCGGTGCCACCGAGCCGACCGTCCGTCGGCGGCTCGCCGACGACGTCGAGCCCCGCCCGCGTGACCAGCACCCGAGCGGTCCCTTGCCGATGACCGGCGGACACCGGCGCGGCCGGGGCGGTCGCGGTCGCACCGCCCTGCTCGCCCTCGTCGCGGCGGGTGCGGTCGCCGCCGGGGCCGCCGGCTACGTCGCGATCGCCCACTGGGGCACGTCCGACCAGGCGGTCACCCCGACGGCGGGTGCGGGCCAGGTCGCGCTGACCTCGCTGACCGGGGCGAACCTGGCGACGCGGCAGACGCCGCTGGGCACCGTGGCCACGAGCGACGGCTACACGCTGTACTCGTTCACGAAGGACTCGAACAAGCCCGCGGCGAGCACCTGCACCGGCTCCTGCGCCGAGCAGTGGCCGCCGGTCCTGGCCTCGGACGCCGACCCGTGGCTCAAGGGCATCGACGCGAGCCGCGTGGGCACGGTCGACCGCCCCGACGGCACCCAGCAGCTCACCCTCAACGGCTGGCCGCTCTACCGGTTCGCGAAGGACGCCGCGCCGGGCGAGACCGCCGGCAACGGGGTCGGCGGGACCTGGCGCGCGGTGGGTCCGGACGGCAAGCCGGTCGCGCCGAACGCCTCGGCCCCGAGCGCTGCTCCGAGTGGCGGACAGGCGCAGGGCGGCTCCGCGGCTCCGGCTCCCGCGAGTGGCGGCGGCAGCGGCTACGGCGACGCCGGCGGCTCCTCCGGCTACTGAGTTTCACTCGTTCAGCTCAGCAGCACGTCACCCTCCGCGATCTAGGCTCCGGAGGGTGACGACCGCTGCCCCCGCCGGCACCCTGCGCGCCCTGCGCCTGTTCGCCGCGAACCCGGACGGACTCGACCTGCGCAGCGCCGAACGGCAGCTCGGGCGCCCGACCGCGTCGGCCCGGCAGGCCGTGGACGCGCTCGTGGCGGGCGGGTACGTCGAGCGGACGTCGGCCGGCACCTTCCGCATGCGGCCGGGGCCCGAGGGCCTCGCCGGTCCCGTGGCGCGGGCGTCCGAGGTCCCGACGATGCTCGCCGACGCCGTCACCGAGCTGCACCGCCGCACGCGGGCGCGGGCCTACCTGGCGGAGTGGACCGACGACGACCACGTCGACCTGCTCGACGCCCGGGGCCACGAGCGGCTCGCCCGGATCCCGGAGCTGCCCGCCCGGGTGCCGCCGACCATGGCGCACGCCGTCGCGGCCGCGAAGGTGCTCATGGCCTTCTCGTCCGCGCGCCGGTCCCGCCTCGAGGGCGCGTCCTGGACGCGGTTCACGGCCACCACGATCACCGACCCGCTGACCCTCGACGTCGAGCTCGCGACGATCCGCCGCGACGGCTACGCCCTCGACCGCGAGGAGTTCGCGGAGGGGTTCAGCTGCGTCGCCGCCCCCGTGGCCGACCCGGGCGGCCGCGTGGCGGCCTGCCTCGCGGTGTCCATGCCGACCCGCCAGCTCGACACCTGCCGCGCGGAGACGATCCGCGCCGTCACCGACGTCGCCCGGACCGCGCACCGGCTCTGGTACCGCTAGGTCGCGACCGTCACCGGGAACGCCACGCTGCGGGCGATGAAGCACGCCTCGTGCGCGGCGTGGTGGAGCGCGTCGAGATCGGCGGCCCCGCCCGTCGTCGTGATCTCCGGGTGCAGGACGACGGACTCGAAGGACCAGCCGCCGTCGTCGTCGCGGGTCATCCGCCCGACCGGGCTGTCGGTGTAGGCGGTCACGACGACGCCGGCCTCGGCCGCGAGGTGCAGGAAGCTGAGCAGGTGGCACTCGGACAGGGCCGCCACCAGCAGTTCCTCCGGGTTCCACCGGGAGGCGTCGCCGTGGAAGGACCGGTCGGCCGAGCCCTCGAGCGTCGGCCTCCCGGTCGCCGCGACCGTGTGGTTCCGCGTGTAGGACCGGTAGTCCACGGTGCCCGGGTCGTCCGACCAGGACACCGTGAGCCGGTACTCGTGGGCCACCGTCAGCGACTCTCGCGGTCCCGGCGGTCCTCCTCCTCGGTCCGCTCGCGGGCGATCTCGAGCGCCCGCGCGGCGGTGTCCTGATCGGGATAGGGACCGAGGCGGTCGGCCGCGCGACACCCGTCGTACGGCTCCACCGTGTTGTGCTTCAGGCAGTAGTACCACTCGTTCTCGTGGGCCACGGCCCGCAGCCTGCCACGGATCAGCACCCGTGCATGGGTCTAGACGCGGGAGAGTCGCGCGGTGCCGAGGATCAGCTCCGCGGTGAGCTCCGGGTCGTCGGCCATCGGGACGTGGCCGCAGCCCGGCAGCACCACGACGCGGGCGTCCGGCAGCACCTGGCGCAGGCGCCGGATCTGCACGCGCGGGAGCAGGTAGTCGCGGGCGCCCCAGCCGACCATCGTCGGGACGTCCGAGCGGCGCGGCGCCGTCCACGTGTCGAGCGCGGCGAGCATCGTCGCGAAGCCCTCGCGCGGGCGGGCGAGGCCCTGCAGGTCGTCGCCCATCCCCGCGTAGTGGTCCCGTCCGGGGTGGGCGACCAGGGCGCTCAGCAGCGCGTGCCGGCCCGCCTTCGACCCGAGCACGGCGTCCAGCCGCTCGCGCGACCACGACTGGAGGAGCTTCGAGGAGCCGCCGAGCAGCGTCTTCGCCCAGAGGCGGCCGACGGGCGACCAGAAGCCCGCGGGCGACAGCGCGGTCGCCGAGCGCACCGAGCCCCGCGCCGCCATCTCCAGGGCGATGAGCCCGCCGAGCGAGTTGCCGGCGATGTGCGGGCGCTCGATCCCGAGGTCGCTCGCGAGCCCCTCGACCGCCTCGACCAGCGGTCGGGTCGAGCCGTCGAACCCGGGGTCGACGTCGGCGGACTCGCCGTGCCCGGGGAGGTCGATCGCGATCACCTCGTGCTCGCGGTCCAGCAACGGGATCACCGGGTCCCAGCCCTGACGGCGGTGGGTGATGCCGTGGACGAGGAACAGGGGTTCCCCGCTCCCGGTGCGGCTGTGGGCGAGCATGATCGGACCTCCCCGACGGCGGTGTCGATGTCGGGGAGGACCGTATCCGGACTACTCGCGGGTGTGGATCACGACCTTGCCCGTGACCCGCCGCTCCGCCAGCTCGCCGACCGCTGCGGCGGCCTCCGCGAGCGGGTAGACGCCGCTGATCGGCGGCGCGAGGAGGCCGGAGGCGATGTCGTCGGTCAGTTCGTCCCACTGACGGCGCATGTACCCGGGGTTGCTCCAGGCCCACTCGCCCCAGCCGGCGCCGACCACCTCGGTGTTGCGCAGCAGCAGCCGGTTCACCTTCACCGTCGGGATCTCGCCGCCGGTGAACCCGACGACGACGAGCCGCCCGGCGCGGGCGAGCGAGCGCAGCGAGTCGGTGAAGCGGTCGCCACCGACCGGGTCGACGATCACGTCGACGCCCCGCTTGTCGGTCAGCGCGAGGACCGCGTCCTTGAAGCCCGTGCCCTCGGCGTCGGTGACGAGCACGGCGTGGTCGGCACCGGCGGAGCGGGCGACCTCGGCCTTGCCCTCGGTCGACACGACGGCGATGACGGTGGCGCCCCGCGCCTTGGCGAACTGGATGCAGGCGATCCCGACGCCGCCCGCGGCGCCGTGCACCAGCACGGTCTCGCCCTCGGCGAGCCGACCCCGGGTCGCGACGACGAACTCGGCGGTCAGGTAGTTCATCGGCAGGCCCGCGCCGACGTCGAAGGACACCGCATCGGGCAGCGGGAACGTCTGGTCGACGTTGGCGGCGACGGTCTCAGCGAACGCGCCCACGACACAGAGCGCCGCGACGCGGTCGCCGGGCGAGAACCCGGACCCGTCGGGGGCGGTGCGCACGGTGCCGGCGACCTCGGAGCCGAGGACGAACGGCAGCTCCGGCTTCATCTGGTACTCGCCCCGCGTCTGCAGCAGGTCGGGGAACACGACCCCCGCCGCCTCGACGTCGATGAGGACCTGGTCCGGGCCGGCGACCGGCTCGTCGACCTCGACGACCTCGAGTGCCTCCGGACCCTCGAGCTTGCTCACCTGCACTGCGCGCATGGGCCGATCATGCCCCACGGCGCGGTGCGGTGACCGCTACAGGCCGAGCACGTGCAGGTGCGACAGCGCGCCGATCAGGTAGATCGCCAGCAGCACGAGCAGCGCGACGCCGCCGCGGATCGCGCCCGGGGTGCGCAGCAGCTCGCCCCAGCCCGGGCGGCGCTCGGCCCCGGTGTCGCGGCGCTCGCCGGTCCCGGTCGTGCGTCCCGTCGTCATGGCGGTCTCCCTCCGTCGGCGGCCCCTGGCGGGCGGCGGCCGGGGAACATCCGACCGCCGCACTCACCAGTGGGACGTCTGCCGCGCGGGAATCGTCACGGACTCGACCGGATGGAGTACGTCACGATCGTGGGAAGGCCCGCGGCTCAGGCCGAGAACTCCGCCGGACGCTCCGGCGGGGCCGCGGCCAGGGCCGCGCGGACGCCGTCGGCGTCGAGGTCCGTGCCGTACACCGGCGTGCCGGGCTGCTGACGCCACGACTCCTCGAGCGGCCCGGCGTCGACCGGGTCGAACCCGAGCTCGTCGACCAGCGCCAGCACCGTCTCCTTGCCCGGGCCGTCGGCCCCGGCGACCGGGAGCGCGATGCGCCCGGCCTCGCCGCGCGGGCGGCCGCGGTTGAGCAGGTGCTCCCAGTAGATGCCGTTGAACGCCTTGTAGACCGGCGTGCCGAGCTGCTCGGACACCCAGACGCTCTCCGGGGTGCCCTCCTCGATCGCGTCGATCCGACCGTCGCGCTGCTGCGGGTAGTAGTTGTTCGTCTCGACGACGGGCGCGCCGGGCTTCCGGCTCGCGACCACGCCCTCGGGCAGGTTCGGGGTGTTCTTCTGCGGGATGCTCACGACGACGAGGTCCGCGTCCTGCGCCGCCTCGCTCGCCCACACCGCGGTCGCGCCGGTCTCCGCGGCCAGGTCCGCGAGCGTCTCGGGGTCGCGGGAGTTGGCCACCCGCACCTCGTGCCCCAGGGACGTGAGCCGCCGCGTCAGCGTGCCCGCGATCAGGCCCGCTCCGATGATGCCGATCCTCATGCGCGGGCCAACCCCGCGCCGGTCGCGGGTGTTCCGGTCGCGGGGGTGGTGCGCGAGACACGTCCCCGCCGGCGGGACGGGGCTGCCCGAGCACAGCGCTCAGGCAGCCCTGTCCATGGCCTGCCAGGGCCGGTTGTGTCGGGGTTGTCGGGTGGGGTCGAGCCATGTGGGGGGTCGGAACCAGGGCATGTGGTCGGTCATGTGGACGTCCCAGCCGCTGTGGTGGACGAGGTCGTGGTGATACCGGCAGAGGCAGACGAGGTTGTCGGGTTCGGTGTGTCCGCCGTTGGCCCAGTGGATGATGTGGTGGATTTCGGAGTGCCGCGCGCGTCGGCGGCAGCCGGGGAACGCGCAGTGCCGATCCCGGCGGGTGACGGCGCGGGCGGTGGCGGTGGGGATCGAGCGGGTCTTGCGGCCGACGTCGAGGACTTCACCCTTCGAGCCGAGCAGCATGGGGATGATGTCGGCGTCGCACGCCAACCGCCGCGCGGTGTCGGGGCGGATCCAGGTGGAGTCACCGAGCAGGGCCAGTGCGGTGCTGGTGTCGGCGAGTTGTTGGCGCAGCGTCTCGTAGTCCAGCGTCACGGTCAGGGTGACGCGTTCCCGGCCGGGGAGCGCCATGGTGTCGACGTCCGGTGGGGTCCACGGCCGCCGCGGTGGCGGTGGTTCATCGGCCTCGGACTCAGTAGTTGCATCGGATTCGTGGTCCGGCGTGGGCGCGCCGGGGCCGAACATCGAGGGCTCGTCCGCCTCGGGCTCGCGCTTGGAGGTGGCGTCGGATCCGGTGCCGGTGGCACCGGTTCCCGCGTCCTCCTCGGGCGAGGGCTCGTCGGTGGCGGGCTCCGGTGCGCGGTTCGCGTCGGAACCGGTGCCGGTGACATCGGTTCGCGCGTCGTTCCCGGGCACGGTCTCGTCGAGGCCGGGGTCGGGGAACGGCATCGACGCCTGCCCGGTGCCGGGCTCGGGGTCGGGTTCGTTGAGGCCGGCGTGGTGGCTGGCGGAGATCAGGTCCAGCAGCCCGGAGGCTTGGCGGGCCGGGAGGGAGCGGTCGGCCTCGTCGCGCGGGTCGTGCCCACGGTTCCCATCGGCGGATTCCGGGGCTTCCCCGGTGTCCGGGTCGGCGACCACCGACGACGCCGGAGCAGGCGTGGCGGCCCGGATGGCGTCGTCGAACAGGGCTGCCGCGGTCCGTTCGCGCAGTACCAGTTTGGCGTGCAGGTCACCGTTGCGGCGCTTGGTGTAGCGCAACTCGTTGCCCGAGGCGTCGTCGTCCTTCGGGGCCGCCCCGTCGGGGTCGAGCCGATCCGCGATCACCTTGGCCGCCGAGAACAACGCCTTCGGGCTGTGGGTGGTGGCCAACGCCGCGAGCTGCTCCTCCGCCGTCGCCAGCACCGCCGGCCCGAGGCCGGGGACCGCGCCGAGACGCTGCATGGTCTTGCGGATGATCTCGACGTGGTGCTCGTCGACCAGCCCGTCCTCGACCACCGCCGCCGTCGCGGGCAGATCGGCCGGTGTCGTGGCTCCGGTGGGGGTGACGGTCTCGCGCAGCGCGTCCGCCTGCCGCTCGAGCAGGCGCACCGTGGTGGGGTCCAGGCGCAGATGGTCCTCGAGCAGCCGCGACATCCGCCGGTAGCCGGTCTCGTCGAGGACATCGCTGTCACGGATCGCGTTGATCGCCCGGTACAACCGGGCCCCCGCCAACCGTCGGGCCCGCACCGCCGCCGCGCCCTCGGCCAACAACGCCAACGACCCCGCCGACACCTCACCGTCCGAGGACGCCTCCGGCTCCGAGACTCCCGGCACCGCCCACCCAGGCTCCACCGGCTCGACCGGCTCGGTGGCGAGTGGCGGCTCCTCCTCATCATCGAAGGAGTACGCCGAGATCGGCGCGAGGGCGTCCTCGACCGCCCACGCCGCGAGCTCCTCGTCCGAGAGCGGCACGAACGGCGGGTCGTCAGGCAGCGGCATCCCCGTGTCGGGGTCCCACCCTGCCTCGATCGCCATGCACCCATCATCGAACACCAGTTCGACAAGATCCAGGGGCCATCCGGCGCAACATGCTCGCGAATGGAGCAGGTACTCGGGCCGACCTATCCGACCGGCGGCAGCCCGATGCTCTGCTCGGGGCCGCGGAAGTGCTCGATCCACCACTGCCAGTCGTCGGGCAGCAGGTCGAACGGGCGCTCGCGGCCGAGCTCGCGGGCCGCCCAGACCGGCCAGTGCGGGTTGGTCAGGGCCGGGGTCCCGAGCAGGACGACGTCGATCCACCCGTCCCGGACCGCCGCGTCGGCGTCCTGCGGGCGCCCGAGGTTCCAGCTCGACATCATCGGGATGCCGACCTCCTTCCGCACTCGCGCGGCGCGCTCGGCCATGAACGCGGGACGGTGGAAGTCGGGGCGGTCCGGCATGTCTGCGGTGTTGAAGCCCATGCTCATGTCGGCGAGGTCGAGGCCGTGCTCGGCCATCCAGCCGACCGCGGTGACGGCGTCGTCGAACTGCACGCCGTCGGGGTGGCCGTCGTCGGAGCCCAGCCGCATCGTCAGCGGGTACTCCTCGGGCCACACCTCCCGGACCGCGTCGAGCGCCTCGAGCAGGAACCGGGCCCGGTTCTCCAGCGACCCGCCGTACTCGTCGTCGCGGTGGTTCGCCAGCGGCGAGAAGAACTCCGCGCCGAGGTATCCGTGCGCGAAGTGCATCTCCAGCCACCGGTATCCCGCGTCGGCGGCCCGACGCGCGGCGTCGGCGTAGGACCGGTGCAGCCCCCGGATCTCCTCCACGGTCAGCGCGTGGACCGGGTGGTCGTGGTGCCCGTCGTCGTAACAGACCGCCGAGGGACCCGAGACCTGCCAGCCGCGCGGGTGGTCGGGCGGCAGCTGCCAGCCGCCCTGGTAGCCGTCGACGACGTCGTGCTTCGCGACCTCGCTGCCCTTGCGCCCGGTGTGCCCGAGCTGGATGCCGGGCACCGCGCCGAACTTGGACAGCATCGACGTGACCCGCGCGTGGCTCTCGACCTGGTGGTCGGCCCAGATGCCGGCGCAGTCGGGCGTCGTCCGGCCCTCCGGCACGATGGCGACCTGCTCCGGGAAGACCAGCCCGAAGCCGCCCGCGGCCCGGGCCCCGAGGTACATCACGTGGTAGTCGTTCATCGTGCCGTCGACCGACTCGTGCATCGTCATCGGCGACATCCCGATGCGGTTGCGCAGGGTGACGCCCTTGACGGCCAGCGGGGAGAAGAGGTCGGCCACGTCACGGTGCTTACCCGCTAGATCAACCGGTGCACCGTGGTCGGCGTGACCGCCCGGCCCTCGAGGTCCGAGGTCTCCGGGACGTCGTAGGTCGCGAGCGCCTCGACCCGCCGTCGGGGGAGGTACTCCCGCCCCGGGTCGCCGACGTAGACCTCGATCCCGACGCCCGTCGCCTCGTCGAGGAACTCCAGCATCAGCCGCGCCATCGGCTGCTCGTAGAACACGTCGCCGGCGAGGATCACGTCGACGTCCACCACGAGGTCCGACTCGCCCACGAGGTCGCCCACCACCTCCACCGGCACGCCGTTGAGCGCCTCGTTGCGCGCCGTCGCGACGCGGGCGCGGGCGTCGTGGTCGGAGGCGACGACCGACGCGGCCCCCGCCCGCAACGCGGCGATCCCGACGATGCCCGACCCGCTCGCCAGGTCCAGGACCTTCTTCCCGACGACGAGCTCGGGCCGGTCGAGCACGCAGCGCGCGAGCGCCTGCCCGCCCGCCCACGCGAAGGCCCAGAACGGCGGGGCGGCCTCGTCGGTCTCGGACCAGGTGCGGTGGATGTCGTCGGCGAGCAGCAGCGTCACCTCCGGCACGAGCGGGGCCGTGCCGGGGGCGGTCCAGCTCGTGACCTGGGCATCGAGTTCGCCGAGGGTCACGTCGTCGTCACCGCTGGTCACGAGATACCCCGGACGGACGCAGCGCCGAGCCGGTTCCCCACCTACCCTGTGGCGGAACCGCGAGACCCCGGGGAGGCAGACCATGTCCGACGAGACGACCCGTGAGGACGCCGTCCTGCTCTACCTCGGCGGCCCGCTCGACGGCCGCGTCGAGGTCCGCGAGGCCCGTCACGGCGCCCCGCTGCCCACGGTGACCCACACCCACCTCCACGACGGTCCGAAGGTCGTGCACCACTACGACCTGCATCCGCTCACCGACGGTGCCGGTGTCTACCACCTGCGCGTCGAGCCGGTGCCGCAGCCCGCCGAGGCCGAGTCGGCCTGACGACCGCTCAGGCCAGCCACCACCCCAGCGCGCACAGCGCGCCCCACGCGCCCGCCACCGCGACCGCCTTCGTCCGCGCCTCCCGGTCGGGCAGGCTCGTGCCGAGCAGCACCAGGTCGACCACGTCGGAGCCGACCCGCACGGCCGTCGCCGTCCGCAGCGCCTCCCCGTCCGGCGCGAACGCCATCGCCAGGCCCGACGCGAGGTCCCGGCCGCCGAGGGCGCGGATGCCGATCGCAGTGCCGCGCGAGAGCGACCCGGCGTCCGGGGCGAGCTTGGTGGGACGGGCGAACAGTTCGGGCTTCGCGATGATGGCCACGCTGTAGGCCGCGGTCGCGGCGCCCAGCACGCGAGGGAACCAGGGGGCCTTCGACGACGACGAGGTCAAGGTCATGACGGGCGTGTACCCACTCCGTCAGGCGGCGGCGCGTCGTCGTCCGGACAGCGCACCGTGGGCCGGCACGACCACGCGGGCGAGGACCGGTCCCAGGACCGCCATGAGCAGCACGTAGGTCGTCGCGAGCGGCGCGAACTCCGGGTCGATCGCCGCCGAGCTCAGCGCGAGCCCCGCGATGACGATCGAGAACTCGCCCCGCGCCACCAGCGCGGCACCCGCCCGCCACCGGCCGAGCGACCCCACCCCGGCCTGCCGGGCGGCGAACCAGCCGGTACCGATCTTCGTCATCGTGGTGACGACGGCGAGTGCGAGCGCGACCGGGATGACCGCCGGGATCGACGCCGGGTCGGTGTTCAGGCCGAAGACGACGAAGAACACGGCGGCGAACAGGTCGCGCAGCGGGCTCAGTACACGGGTCGCGTTCTCGGCGGTGTCCTCGCTGATCGCGATGCCGAGCAGGAACGCGCCGACGCCGGCGGAGACCTGCAGCTGCGAGGCGACGCCGGCGACGAGCAGCGCCACCCCGATCACCCGCAGCAGGAACACCTCGGAGCTCGGCGAGTCGACGACGGCGGACACCGCGCCGCCGAAGCGCAGCGCCACCACCAGCACGACGACGAGCAGGACCAGGGCGATCGCCACCGTCCGCAGGCCCGCGAGGAACCCGAGCGAGGCCAGCACCGCCGTCGTCACGGGCAGGTAGAGCGCCATCGCGAGGTCCTCCATGACGAGGACCGAGAGGACGGCCGGGGTCTCGCGGTTGCCGAGACGACCGAGGTCGGAGAGGACCTTCGCGATGATCCCCGACGACGAGACCCACGTGACGCCGGCCATCGCCAGCGCGCCGACCGGGCCCCAGCCGAGCAGCAGCGCCGCGACCGCGCCCGGCGTCGCGTTGAGCACCATGTCGACGATCCCGGCGAGCCACGACCGGCGCAGCCCGCCGACGAGGTCGGACGCCGAGTACTCGAGGCCGAGCAGGAGCAGCAGCAGGACGACGCCGACCTCGCTCGCGAGCTCGGTGAACCCCTCGATACCCGCGAGCGGCAGCAGCCCGCCCTGCCCGAATGCCAGCCCGCCGAGCAGGTAGAGCGGGATCGGCGAGATCCCGATGCGGCCGGCGAGCCGGCCGAGGACGCCGAGCCCGAAGAACAGGGCGCCGAGTTCCTCCAGCGCGAGAGCGGTCTCCACGGGAGCGCTCAGCCGGCCTCGAGGATCTCCGCCGCCTGCCTCAGTCCCTCGCCCGTCCCGACGATCACCACCAGGTCCCCGGCCGCGAACACGAAGTCCGGGCGGGGCGACGGGGAGACGACGTGGTCGCGGACCACGGCGACGATGGACGTGGCCGTCCGGGTGCGCATCGCGGTGTCGCCCAGGGCGCGGCCCACGTAGGGCGAGCCGGCGGCGATCGGGAACTGCGCGGTGTTCACGCCCTCCACCTCGCGCTGCTGGTCCCCCAGCTTCGCGACGAGGTTCGGCGCGCCGAGCAGCGTGCCGAGCGCGTTGCACTCGGCCTCCGACAGCGGGACGCTCGCGACACAGGCGTCCGGGTCCTCGCGGCCGGTCAGCAGCAGCTCCCGGTGCCCGTCGCGGTGGGTCAGCACCCCGACCCGGCGTCCGTCGCCCGTGACGAACTCCTGCTTCGTGCCGATCCCCGGCAGCCTGGTCAGCTCGACGTCCACGCCTGCCCACGCTAACCGTCCGGGCGCCCACGGGTCGCCGGTCCCCGGCGTCGTCGCGCGGACCTGGGAGGATGGACGGCGATGAGCGCACCGTCCCTGCTCCCCACGCCCGGCGCCGACCCCGACGAGCTGTTCGAGGGCTTCTCCGCCTGGGCGGCCGAGCGCGGGCTGGAGCTGTACCCGGCGCAGGCCGAGGCGCTGATCGAGCTCGTCACCGGCGCGAACGTGATCGTCTCGACGCCCACCGGCTCCGGGAAGTCGCTGATCGCCCTCGGCGCGCACGTCGCCGCGATGTCGCGCGGCGAGCGCACCGTCTACACCGCGCCGATCAAGGCGCTGGTCAGCGAGAAGTTCTTCTCCCTCGGCGCGCAGCTCGGGTACGCCAACGTCGGGATGCTCACCGGCGACGCGGCGGTCAACCCGGAGGCGCCGGTCATCTGCTGCACCGCCGAGGTGCTGGCCAACTGGGCGCTGCGCGAGGGCGCGGGTGCCGACATCGGCCAGGTCGTCATGGACGAGTTCCACTTCTACGCCGACCCCGACCGCGGGTGGGCGTGGCAGGTGCCGCTGATCGAGCTGCCCCAGTGCCAGTTCCTGCTGATGAGCGCGACGCTCGGCGACGTGTCCTTCTTCCAGGAGGACCTGACGCGGCGCACCGGACGCGAGACCGCGGTCGTCGCGAACACCGAGCGTCCCGTGCCGCTGTCGTTCCGCTGGTCGACCACCCCGCTGCACGAGACGATCTCCGAGCTCATCACCGGTCGGCAGGCGCCCGTCTACATCGTCCACACGACGCAGGCCGCGGCGATCGAGCAGGCGCAGGCGCTGATGAGCCTGAACGTCTCGACGAAGGCGGAGAAGGAGCAGATCGCCGAGCTGATCGGCTCGTTCCGCTTCACCGCCGGGTTCGGGAAGACCCTGTCCCGCCTCGTGCGCCACGGCATCGGCGTGCACCACGCCGGGATGCTGCCGAAGTACCGCCGGCTCGTGGAGACGCTGGCCCAGGCCGGCCTGCTCAAGCTGATCTGCGGCACCGACACGCTCGGCGTCGGGATCAACATCCCCATCCGCACGGTGCTGTTCACGGCGCTGACGAAGTTCGACGGGCAGCGGGTCCGGCACCTGCGCGCCCGCGAGTTCCACCAGGTGGCGGGCCGGGCAGGGCGCGCGGGCTACGACACCGCGGGCTTCGTCGTCGTGCAGGCCCCCGAGCACGAGGTGGAGAACGCGAAGCGCCTCGCGAAGGCCGGCGACGACGTCAAGAAGCAGCGGCGGGTCGTCCGCGTGAAGGCGCCGGACGGGTTCGTGTCGTGGTCCGAGCGCACGATGGAGAAGCTGGTCGAGGCCCAGCCCGAGCAGCTCACGAGCCAGATGCGCGTGACGACGGCGATGCTGCTGCAGGTCGCGCAGCGCCCCGGCCCGTACTTCCCGGCGATGCGCCACCTGCTCGAGGACAACCACGCCGACCGTCCCACGCAGCGCCGGCTGATCCTGCGCGCGATCCAGCTCTTCCGCGGGCTCATCGAGGCCGACGTCGTCGAGGTGCTGGAGGTTCCCGACGAGGCCGGGCGCACGGTCCGCCTCGTCGACGACCTGCAGGTCGACTTCGCGCTCAACCAGCCGCTCTCGCCGTTCGCGCTCGCCGCGTTCGAGCTGCTCGACGACGAGTCCCCGACCTACTCGCTGGACCTGGTCAGCGTCGTCGAGTCGACGCTGGACGACCCCAAGCAGGTCCTGCGCGCCCAGGAGAACGCGGCGCGCGGCGAGGCCGTCGGCGCGATGAAGGCCGAGGGGCTCGAGTACGAGGAGCGGATGGAGCGCCTCGAGGAGATCACCTGGCCGAAGCCGCTCGTCGAGCTGCTGGAGCCCGCGTTCGAGACCTACCGCAAGGGCCACCCCTGGGTCGGCGACGCGGAGCTCTCCCCCAAGGCCGTCGTCCGGGACCTCTACGAGCGGGCGATGACCTTCGTCGAGTTCGTCTCGCACTACAAGATCGCCCGGTCCGAGGGCCTGGTGCTGCGCTACCTCACCGACGCCTACCGGGCGCTGCGGCAGACGATCCCGGAGTCGGCGGGCACCGACGACCTCGACGACCTCATCGCCTGGCTCGGCGAGCTCGTCCGCCAGACCGACTCGTCGCTGCTCGACGAGTGGGAGACGCTGTCCAACCCGACCGAGCTCGACGCGGCGGGCACCGACGCCGCCCCGATCGACCAGGGCCCGCCGCCGGTCACCCGCAACGAGCGGGCCTTCCGGGTGCTGGTGCGCAACGAGATGTTCCGGCGCGTCGAGCTGTTCGCCCGCCGTGTGCCGGGGGACCTGGCCGAGCTCTCGGGCGACGAGGGCCCGTCGCTCGACACCTGGTCGCAGGCGATGCTCGACTACTTCGACGAGTACCCGACCCTCGGCGCCGGCCCGGACGCCCGCGGCCCGGCGCTGTTCCGGGTCGTCGACCAGGGCCGCACGTGGCAGGTCCGCCAGGTCTTCGACGATCCCGAGGGCGACCACGACTGGGGCATCACCGCCACCGTCGACCTCGACGCCTCCGACGAGGTCGGCTCGGCCGTCGTGCACGTGACCCACGTGGGGCCGTTCGAGACGGTCTGACGGTCACGGGATCCCGGCGGCCGCCGCCGGGCTGATACCCATTCGGTGCGCGACCTGGTCGCGATACCAGCCGACGGTCGGCACGACGTGGTCGAGGATCAGCGTCACCAGCTCCTCGACGACCGCCTCGCCTGCCCGCGGGAGCCGCCCCGTCCCGTCGTCGTCCGCCATCGCCCGAGCATGCCGCTTCCCGACGGCGGGTGGGTGCGCTTCCGCCGGATCGGCGGCGGCGGACTCCGGGTCGACCCTTGTCACCCGCCCGGCGCGCAGGCCTCAGGCCTTCTTCCGCCGCGGGGCGCCCTTCTTCGCGCCGAGGGAGGGCGGCGGTACGACCGGGCCGATGTCGCCGTCGGGGGCGGTGTCGAGGTCGACGATCACCGGGGCGTGGTCGGAGGGCCCGGTGCCCTTGCGGGCCTGCCGGTCGACCCACGCGGCCTGCCGACGCTCGGCGATCGGGGCGCCCGCGAGGACGAGGTCGATCCGCATGCCGCGGTCCTGGTGGAAGGCGCCGCCGCGGTAGTCCCAGTAGGTGAAGGCGGGGACGTCGACCCAGCGCTCCCGGACCACGTCGTGCAGCCCGGTCTTCTCGATCGCGGCGAGGGCCTCGCGCTCCGGCGGCGTGACGTGCGTGGACTCGGCGAACACCTCGACGGAGTAGACGTCGAGGTCGGCCGGCGCGATGTTGAAGTCCCCCGCGACGATCGTGCGGTCGGGATCGCCCGCCTCCACCACGTCGCGCAGCACGCCGAGCCACTCCAGCTTGTAGGCGTAGTGCGGGTCGTCGACGGTGCGGCCGTTCGGCACGTAGACGCTGGTCACGCGCATGTCGCCGCACGTCGCGGTGACGGCCCGCGCCTCCTGGTGCGGGTAGCCGGGAGCACCGGGGAGCCCGTTCACCACGTCGTCCAGGCCCACCCGCGACAGCAGGGCCACACCGTTCCAGCGGCCCTCGCCGTAGTGGGCGACCTGGTACCCCCGCTCGGCCAGCGCGGCCCCGAAGGTCTCGTCGAACGCCTCGTCGGAGAGCTTGGTCTCCTGCAGGCACACGACGTCGGGCGCGCGGTCGTCGAGCCAGCCCAGCAGGCGCGGCTCGCGGGCCTTCGCGGAGTTCACGTTCCAGGTCGCCACTCGCACCCCACCACGCTAACGGGCGGCCCCGACGGCGTCCTTCGAGGACTCCCGCGCCCCGAGCGGCTGCGCCCGCCGCCACACGAGTTCGGCCTGGAAGGCGACCATGACGGCGATCATGAGCAGGACCTCGCCGATCCCGCCGTCGTCACTGATCCCCGCGAAGTACGCGAGGGTGCCGAGGGCGAACTTGAGCACGACCATGCCGAGGAACAGGCCGATGGTCAGGGCGGTGCCCTGCGCGTAGACCCGCCCACCCTCCGGCCACACCCGCGTCAGGCGACCGCGGGCGAGTCCCACGACCACCGAGAGCAGGATGCTCGCGCCGAGGAACGTCCAGGCGAGACCGCTGGTCGGCGCGTGGTAGCCGCCGATGGCGATGCCCACGATCCCGTAGATGATCGCGAGCTTGAAGCGGGACGACCCGACGATCTCGTGGCGCTGGGTCTGCTTGTAGATGGCGTAGGCGATCATCGCGACGATGATCAGCCAGGACGTGGCGGGCATCTCGGGCTCCTGACGGCGGGTCGGTGCGGGCTCAGGCCGGCACGCGGGTGGGGGCGGCGCTCTCGTGGGCGCCGGGCGCGGTGTGGCGGGCGGCGGCGCGGCGCGCGGCCCAGGTCGTGATCGCGGCGATCGCGGGCACGAGGAAGCAGGTGGGGATGGCGCCGACGTTGTCGGGCGCGGTGTTGCCGTGCATCAGCCACTGCGTGACGTGCTGGATGCCGTCGAGGTAGAGCTGCACGAAGGCGACGAAGATCGTCGCGCTCATCCAGCCGTCGCGGAAGCGGGTCCACGCGACGGCGAGACCGGCGAGGCCGACGGCGAGGTCGGAGCCGCCGTTCTCCCACTGGAACGGCGACGGGGACCAGCCGATGCTCTCCGCCGCGGCCGCGGCACCGGGTCCCATGTGGACCAGTCCGGCCAGCACGCCGTTCACCCCGAGGCCGACGACCACGAACCAGAGCGCCGTCAGTTCGAGGAGGCGCCGCCCGGTCCGACGTTCGGGAGACCGGTCGAGGATCACGTGGAGTACCAGCCCGCCGAGCAGGACGATCCACATGAACAGGAAGAAGGACATGGCCACCCTTTCGCCGCAGTACGTACGACTCAGCGTGACCGAGATCCATCGCCGGAACATCCGTGCGATGACGTAGACGGAGGGCTCAGCCCGGGTGGTGCCGTGCCGCCGTCGTCGCGAGCTCGACCCGGGTGCGCAGGCCGAGCTTGCGCAGCGCGTTCGAGACGTGGGTCTGCACGGTGCGCGGCGAGATCGCGAGCCGCACGGCCATCTCCGGGCCCGCCACGCCCTCGGCGACGAGTTCGGCGACCCGGCGCTCGGTCGGGGTGAGCGCGTCCCAGCCCTCCGGGGGGCGTCCCCGGCGGCCGCCCGCGCCGAGTCGTACGCCGAGGGCCCGCAGCCGGTTGGCCAGCCGTCGGGACACCCCGTCGGCACCCAGCCGGTCGGCCGTCTCCCGCACGCGGGCCGCCAGGGCGCGGGCCGCGTCCGCGTCGCCGAGACGCGCCGCCAGGCAGGCCGCCTCCTCACGGGCCGTCATCGAGCCCGGGACGTCCCCGGCGCTCTCCAGCGCGTCGACCGCGGCGAGGACGGCGGCCAGGTCGTCCCCGGCGAGCCCGACGACGAGGTCGACGAGCGGCCGGAGCAGCACGCCCTCGGGCGGATCGGCGCGCAGCGCGGCAGCGAGGTCGTCGAGCACGTCGCGCCGGTCGGCGCGCAGGGCGAGGCGGGTCACGTCCGTCGCGGACATCGCGACCGCCGCGATCCGGCCGTCCCGGTGCGCCGCGCGCCACGCATCGTCGGCGCGACGCAGACCGACCTCCGGTGCTCCCCGGGACTCGTCGAGCAGGGCGGCGGCGATCGCGAGCGTGGGGAGGCCGAACTGCTCGGTCAGTCCGGCCGCGCCCTCGAGCGCGGCGGCCGCCGTCGTCGTGTCGCCGCGGTCGAGGTCCAGCCGGGCGCGGCCGGCTACCGCGAGCGAGGTCCACCCGGTCCCGGTGGCCGCCGCGGCGGCCAGGCCGGCGTCGAGTTCGGCCGACGCGTCCGGCCAACGCCCGGCGACCGCGTGCACCCGGGCCGACACGAAGTCGTGGTACGGCCCCAGCCACAGGTGCCCGGCGCGGGCGGCCCGGTCGCGCACGTCGCGGGCGTCGCGTTCGGCGGCCGCGGGCCCCTCGGCGAGCAGGCGGCACCAGGCCGGCCACACCGTCGCCGTCGCGGCCTCGGCCCACGACTCCCCCGCCCGCGCCTCGACGGACGCCACCGCGAGCTCGGTGGCCCGGACGGTCCGGCCGCGCAGGAACGACGCGCTCGCGGCGTTGAGCAGCGCGGTCGGGTCCCCCTCCACCGGGTCGGCGGTGGGCACCGGGCCGTCGCCCGCCAGCAGGTCGACCCACGTGCGCAGGTGGGTCAACCGGTCCTGCTGCTCGCGGGGCAGCGGGAGGGCGAGGACCGCGTCGATCTCGGCCCGCGCGTCGTCCACCCGCGCCGCGCTGATCAGGGTGAAGATCAGGAACGAGCGGATGCGGGCCCGCACGGCCGGGTCCTCGGACGCGGCGAGCTCCCCGCGCGCGACCCGGACCGCCTCGTCGACCCGACCCGCCGCGGCGAGCGTGCCGGCCCGGGACACGGCGTCGGCGCTCTCCAGTGCGGCCGCGTGCGCCGAGTGCAGGAGCGTGCGCAGCGGCCGCGGGATCGCCGCGTACGCCGTCTCCCGGTCCTCGGTGCGGACGAACTCGAGCCGCTCGTCGTCGCGCCAGATCAGCACGTCCGCGTCGACGGCCTCGCGGACCGCGCGCAGCATCGACCCGGCGGGCAGCCCCGACACCGCGGCGAGGTGCTCGACGCTCGCGGCGCCGCCCCAGACCGCCAACGTCGCGATCAGGTCCGCCGCCGGGCCGTCGAGCCCGCGCACGCCGGTCCGGGAGGACCCGTCGTCGGGAAGCACCCCCCGATCCTGACGAGCGGGGAGGAATCCGCCAATGGGGTCACCCGTCGGAGGGAACCCGGACGGTCAGGCCGCGCGGCCCTCGGCGCGCGCCTTCACCGTCGCGAGCGTGCGCGCCATGCCCTCGCGGTTGTGCGACGGGCTGTCCGAGGTGCGGCCCTTGCCGACGAGCGAGGCGATCGCGGTGCGCTTGTCGATCCAACGCTGGGTGACCTTGGTGCCGGAGCCCTCGGGCTCGAGGGTGAAGCTCCAGCGGGCGACGGACTGGCCGACGACGTCGACGTCCCAGCTGATGTGGTGCGCGGGGTCGTACTCGGCGACCGTGCTGGTGGTCGGCCAGCGCAGGAGGCCCTTGCGGTTCCAGCCGATGAACCGGGCACCGGGCCTCGGACCGGTGGCGCCGCCGAGCCACGTGATCGAGTAGCACTCGGGCGAGATCTCGCCGATACGGGCGGGGTCGCCGACGAGCTCCCACACCTTCTCCGGCGGGGCCGCCACGAACTCGCTGACGACGACGTCTGGCGCCTTCTCCGGCACGATCGACCTCCTGGATGCGCGGTGGTACCGGTCGGTAACACCGCGCACCCTAGAGGATCAGTTGACCTTGACGAGGTCCACGACGAACACCAGGTGGGCGTTCGGCGGGATGACCCCGCCCGCGCCCTGCGGGCCGTAGCCCTGGTGCGGCGGCACGACGAGGACGCGGCGCCCGCCCTCGCGCATGCCGGAGATGCCCAGCTTGAACCCGTCGATGACCTGCCCGAGCGGGAACTCGACCGGGGCCCCGCCGCGGCTCCACGACGAGTCGAACTCGCTCGAGTTCGACACGAGCCGGCCCTCGTACTGCACCTGCACGGTGTCGCGGTGCGACGCCTCGGCGCCGCCACCGACGACGAGGTCGGTGATGTCCAGGTCGTTCGGGAGGGTGTCGGGGGTGACCGACGCGCCCGGCGCACGGGTCAGGTCGTCGGCGTTCTCCACGGTGACTGCCATGGCCCCACCGTAGGGGTCGCCGGTCAGTCCTTCGGCGCGAGGCCCAGCAGCGACCGGGCCTTCGCGCCGACGGTCTCCTTCACGCCGTTGGCGATGATCGAGAGCGCGTCGGGGTCGCCGGCGACCTGCGAGCGCGCGGTGTTGAACGCCTGCTGCAGCGTGACGTGCGGCGGGACCAGCGGGATGTCCTTGTCGACCTTCGCGTCGACGACGAACGGCCGGTCCGCGGCGAGGGCGGCGTCCCAGACCGACCCGATGTCGTCGCGGTCGGTCAGGGTGGCCCCGCCCAGCCCGAGCAGCCTCGCCCACTCCGCGTAGGGGACGTCCGGGACGGCCTGCGACTGCGGGTCCGGCGCCTCCCCGAGCATCCCGCGGGTCTCCCACGAGACGTAGGAGAGGTCGTCGTTGGACAGCACCAGCAGGACGAACCGTGGGTCGGCCCAGGTCCGCCAGTAGCGCTGCACCGTGATCAGCTCGTTGACCCCGTTCATCTGCATGGCGCCGTCGCCCACCAGCCCGACGACGGGTCGGTCCGGGTGGGCGGTCTTGGCCGCGATCGCGTACGGCAGCGCCCCGCCCATCGACAGCAACGTGCCCGACAGCGACCCCCGCTGGGTCGGCTTCAGGGTGAGGTCGCGGGCGTACCAGGAGGTGGCGGTGCCGCAGTCCACCGCGATCTGCGCGTCGTCGGGCAGGCGGTCGGAGAGCTCCCGGACGACGAGCTCCGGGTTGAGCTTCGAGGTCCGCTGGTGGGCGCGCTGCTCGGAGTAGTCGTCCCACGAGGCGGTCCACCGCTCGACGTGCGCCCGCCACGACGGGTCGGTCTTGTCCTCGAGCAGCGGCAGGAGGGCCTCGAGGGTCGGCGCCGCGTCGCCGGTGAGGTTGACGTCGGTGTCGTAGCGGATGCCGCAGCGGGACCCGTCGACGTCGATCTGCACCGCGCGCGCCTGGCCGGGCGCCGGGTAGTACTCGGTGTAGGGCATCGTCGAACCGACGATGAGCAGGGTGTCGCACTCGCGCATGAGGTGCCACGAGGCCGTGGTGCCGAGCAGGCCGATCGCGCCGCAGTTCCAGGGTGAGCGCTCGTCGATCACGCCCTTGCCGAGCAGCGCGGTGGAGAGCCCGGCGCCCAGGCGGTTCGCGACCTCGGTCAGCTCGGTCGACGCCCCGAGCGCACCGGCGCCCGCGAGGATCGCGACCTTCTCCCCCGCGTTCAGCACCGCGGCCGCCGCCTCGAGCGCGGCCGGGGCCGGGGCGCCCGGGTCGGAGGAGGGGACGGCGGAGGTCTGGTAGTAGCCGTGCGCGTCCGGCGGCTCCGGGACGGCGCCCTCCTCCAGCACGTCGCTGGGCAGGATGACGACGGCGACGGTGCGGTCGGCCAGGGCGGTGCGGCACGCGCGGTCGACGACGTGGCGCACCTGCGAGGGGTCCTTCACCTCGGCCACGTAGCCCCCGACGTCGGAGAACAACGTGCCGAGGTCGATCTCCTGGTAGTAGCCGCCCGCCTGCGCGGTCTGCGCGGTGTGCCCGAGCAGCGCGACGACGGGCTGGTGGTCGAGCTTGGCGTCGTAGAGCCCGTTGAGCGCGTGGATCGCCCCGGGCCCGCTGGTGACCACGCAGCAGCCGATGGGCGACCCGCCGTACTTGACGTCGGCGCACGCCGCGAACGCGGCGGTCTCCTCGTGCCGGACCTGGACGAACTCGGCGTCGTCCCGTCCGGGCAGGGCGGTGAAGATCCCGCCGATGCCGTCGCCCGGGTAGCCGTAGAAGCGGTGGACGCCCCAGGCCGCGAGGCGGTCGAGGACGTGCTCGGCGACGTTCTTCGGTGCACTCACGGCACACGGCTACCCGGGGCCGACCCGCCCTCACATGTCGATCGGGCCCAGCGGGCGCAACGGGTGCTCCAGCGGCGCGGGGGCGGTGCCCTCCGGCCCGAACGGCGACCCGCCGAGCTCCTCGCGGTGGTGCGGAGTGAGCCAGACCGACGGCTCCGGCCCGAGCGGGACGACCTGCGTCGGGTTGATCGTCGTCTGGACCATGTAGTAGTGCCGCTTGATGTGGTCGAAGTCGACCGTGTCCCCGAAGCCGGGGGTCTGGTAGAGGTCGCGGGCGTAGGCCCAGAGCGCGCCGAACTCGGCGAGCTTCTGCCGGTTGCACTTGAAGTGGGCCTGGTAGACCGCGTCGAACCGGGCGAGCGTGGTGAACAGCCGGATGTCGGCCTCGGTGATGCTCTCGCCCACGAGGTAGCGCTGGTTCTCGAGGCGCTCGTCGAGCTCGTCGAGCCGGGCGAAGAGCGCGGCGTAGGCCTCCTCGTACCGGGTCTGCTTCGTGGCGAAGCCCGCCTTGTAGACCCCGTTGTTCACGTCGTGGAAGACGCCCTCGTTGACCTCGTCGATCTCCTCGCGCAGCGCCTCGGGGTAGAGGTCGGGCGCGCCGGCCCGCTGGTGGGCCCGCCACTGCTGCCCCAGGTCGATCGTGATCTGCGGGTAGTCGTTGGTGACGAGCGCCCCGGAGGCGACGTCGACGACCGCCGGCACGGAGACGCCGTTCTCGGTGCCGTCCTCCGGGTCGCGCGCGAGGTAGGCCTGCTCGAGGTGGGTGTAGCCGAGCACGGGGTCGACGCCGCCCTCGTCGAGCGAGAACCGCCACGACCGGTCGTCCTGCAGCGGATCGGTGATGGCCAGCGAGATCGCGTCCTCCAGCCCCATCAGCCGCCGCACGATCACGGAGCGGTGCGCCCACGGGCAGGCCAGCGAGACGACGAGGCGGTAGCGCCCCGGCTCCGCGGGCCACTCCCCCGGCCCGGAGGGGTTCGCGACGATCCGGTCGGTGAAGCGCGGTCCGCGGCGCTTGAACGAGCCGCTGGAGTCGGCGTAGGCCTTCGTGTTGCCGGCAGTGGTGCTCACGGTGGGGACATTCCCGGCGTGGCCGTCCGCGACGCGCGCGCCTGGCATTCCCGACGACGGCGCGGTCGGCTCGGCGCCCCGTAGACAGATGATCATGTCGAGCGCGACAGACGTCCGTGTCGCGCTCGGCATGATCATCTGCCTAGGCCCCCGGCCTGCGTCACCACCCGGGCCGGCACATCGCGTTGTTCTCGAGGACCACGAGCACGGTCGGCCACGGGTGCCCGGTCATACCGGACATCCCGCCGGGAAGGTGTACGGGAACCGGCTTCCGGGGAACGATGCCCGACGTCCCCCGCTGCCGTGGGCGTCCCGTGACCCCGCCCGCGAGGAGACGCCGTACATGAGCACCGGCCGCCGTTCCGACTCCGTGTCGACCGAGACCAGCGTGTCCTCCGAGTCCGAGCACTCCGCGCTGCGGACCGACATCCGGCGCCTCTCGACCCTGCTCGGGAAGACCCTGGCGCGGCAGAACGGCGAGGACATGCTCGACCTCGTCGAGAAGGTCCGGCACCTCGTCCGCGAGGTGCCCGAGCGCGGCGACACCGGGATCCGGGACCTGCTCGCGTCGCTCGACCCCGGCACCGCCGCCGTCCTCGCGCGGGCCTTCGCCACGTACTTCCACCTGGCCAACGTCGCCGAGCAGACGCACCGGGCGTCGGAGCGGCAGGCGGTGCACGAGGGCGGCGAGGGCCCGATCCACCTGCTCGCCGAGCGGCTGGTCACCGAGGCCGACCCCGACGAGGTCGCGACCGCGCTCTCCCGCCTGCAGCTCAAGCCGACCTTCACCGCCCACCCCACCGAGGCGCAGCGGCAGTCGGTGCTCGGCAAGCTGCGGGCGATCGCGGGCATCCTCGGCGACGGGCTGTCCGAGGACGTGGCCGAGACGAAGCTCGCGCGGCTCGTCGACCTCATGTGGCAGACCGACGAGATCCGCCCCGAGCGGCCGACGGTGCTCGACGAGGCCCGCTCGGTCTCCTACTACCTGGAGCAGCTGGGGCGGCACGCTGTGCCCGAGGTGCTCACCGTGCTCGACGAGGAGCTCGACCGCGTCGGGCTGCACCTGCCCGAGGGTGCCCGCCCGCTCGTGCTCGGCTGCTGGGTCGGCGGCGACCGGGACGGCAACCCGAACGTCACCGCCGACCTCACCCGCGACGCCATGGCGGTCTACGCCGACCGCGGGGTGCGCATCCAGATCGGGCTGATCGAGGAGCTCGTGCAGGAGCTCTCGGTGTCGACGCGGCTGGTGGGCGTGAGCGAGGACCTGCGGCGCAGCCTGGCCCGCGACCGCCGCCACCTGCCCGAGATCCACGACCGCTTCGTCCGGCTCAACGCCGAGGAGCCCTACCGCCTCAAGTGCTCGTACGTGTACGCGCGGCTGGAGAACACCCGGGCCCGCTACCTCGACGGCTCCCCGCACGTGCCCGGCCGGGACTACCTGGGCTCCGCGGAGTACCTCGCCGACCTGGAGGTGATGGACCGCTCGCTGCGCTCCCACCAGGGCGACCGCATCGCCGACGGGATGCTGCGCGACGTCATGCGCACGGCCAACGCGGTGGGTCTGCACCTCGCCTCGGTCGACGTCCGCGAGCACACCAAGCTCCACCACACCGCGCTCGCCGCACTGTTCGACCGGCTCGGGGAGCTGGAGACGCCGTACGGCGAGCTCGACCACGACGGCCGGATCGAGGTGCTGTCCCGCGAGCTCGCCGGGCGCCGGGCGCTGACCCCGCGGCGCAACCGGCAGGACATCGGCGACGACAGCTTCCGGGAGACCCTCGACGTCTTCGACACGATCCGCGAGGTGCAGGAGACCTACGGCGAGGAGGCCCTGCACACCTACGTCATGTCGATGGCCCAGAACGTCGACGACGTCCTCGCGGTGGCGGTGCTCGCCCGCGAGGCGGGGCTGATCGAGCTCGACGTCGACGGCGCCCGCTCGTCGCTCGACATCGTGCCGCTGTTCGAGACCGCGACCGAGCTGAAGATCTCCGGCGACCTGCTCGACGGGATGCTCTCCGACCCGTCGTACCGCGCGATCGTGGCGGCCCGCGGCGACGTGCAGGAGATGATGCTGGGCTACTCGGACTCCAACAAGGGCGCCGGCATCACGACGAGCCAGTGGTCCATCCACACCGCGCAGCGCCAGCTGCGGGACGTCGCGGCCAAGCACGGCGTGCGGCTGCGGCTCTTCCACGGTCGCGGCGGCTCGGTCGGGCGCGGCGGCGGCCCGGCGGGCGAGGCGATCGCGGCCCAGCCGCACGGCGTCGTCGACGCGGTGATGAAGGTGACCGAGCAGGGCGAGGTCATCTCCGACAAGTACTCGCTGCCCTCCCTCGCCGAGGACAACCTCGAGATCATGCTCTCGGCGGTGCTGGAGGCGACGCTGCTGCACCAGACGAGCCGCGTGCCCGCCGACCAGCTGGAGCGCTGGGACGAGGCGATGGACGTCATCAGCGACGCCGCGCAGGAGGCCTACGGCGCGCTGGTCGGCCACGAGGGCCTGCCGAACTTCTTCACCCAGGCGACGCCCGTCGACGAGCTGTCGATGCTCAACGTCGGGTCCCGCCCCGGCAAGCGGCCCGGGGCCGGTGGCGACGCCTCGCTCGACGACCTCCGCGCCATCCCGTGGGTCTTCGGCTGGACCCAGACCCGCATGATCGTCCCCGGCTGGTTCGGGCTGGGCTCGGGGCTGAGAGCCGCCCGGGAGGCGGGCTACGGCGAGGTCATCGACGAGATGCGGGACTGGGCGTTCTTCGCGAACCTGCTCTCCAACGTCGAGATGACGCTGGCCAAGACGGACATGCGGATCGCCGGCTTCTACGTCGCCGAGCTGGTCGACCCCGAGCTGCAGGACGTCTTCGAGATCATCAAGACCGAGCACGCGCTCACGCTGCGCGAGGTCCTCGCCCTCTCCTCCGGCGACGCCCTGGTCGCGAACAACCCGCTGCTGCGTCAGACGCTCGAGGTGCGCGAGAGCTATCTCGAGCCCCTGCACCACCTGCAGGTGCACGCGCTCGCCGAACGCCGCACGGTCGACGAACCGGACCCCGACCTGCAGCGGGCCCTGCTGCTCACGGTCAACGGCATCTCCGCCGGAATGCGCAACACCGGATAGCGCACGACCTTCCGCGCCGATCACCGATGATCGGATCCCCGACTTTCGACCCGTTGATTTCGCCGGTGATGCCGATCACCATCGACCGCGATCACATCGTGGCACTCGACATCGTGGCGATCATTCGGCGGGAGCACCGGTATGGAATCGATCTTGTTGTTCGTGATCGGCATCGCGGTGCTGGTCTTCAGTGCGGAGAAGTTGATCGGCTATCTCGTCGGCGTGGCGAGCCGGTGGACGATCTCGCTGTTCCTGATCGCCGTGATCTTCACCGGGATCGAGTTCGACGACCTCGCGTTCGGGATCGTGCTGAATCTCGAGGACCTGAGCAACGTCGCGCTCGGCACCGTCATCGGGACGACCGTGGCGATGACGGGGATCGTGCTCGCGATCTCCGCCATCGTCGCGCCCTGCGAGGTCGAGGTGCCGCGCAGCTATCTCGTCCTGTTCGTGCTGGCGCCGATCGTGATGCTCGCCTTCGCCCTCACCGGGTTCTTCACCCTGGCGTCCGGGATCGTGCTGCTGGCCGCGTTCGTGGCCTTCGTCGGCTTCGTCGCGTGGCGCGAGTACGCGGCCCGCAAGCCCGTGTTCCGCAACGCCGAGGTCTACGAGCAGCTGGAAAAGGTCGGCGCGGGGGTCGGGGGCGGGGGCGGGTCGACCGCGCTGCGCGACGAGCCGCCGGCCACCCCGGGCCACCACTTCACGCTGCCGGCCGACCTGCGGGTCGACCAGGGCTTCCTCAAGGCCCGCGCGCACTCCCCCGCGGTGGGGCTCGGGCTCGCCGTCCTCGCCCTGGTCGGGCTCGTGATCGGCGCCGTCGCGGCCGGTCAGGCCACCGAGGGCGTGATCGAGACCCTCGGGATCGAGGGGACCGTCTTCGGCGTCACGATCGCGACGCTGGCCCTGTCGCTCGAGGACATCTTCCTCACCGCCGAGCCGCAGCGCCGGGGGGCGCCGGAGATCGCGGTCGCCAACGTCATCGGCAGCGTCGTCTTCTCGGTCACCGGCAAGCTCGGGATCATCCTGCTCACGGGCGGCGCCATCGCGGTCGACGAGGACGTGGTGGCCTGGCACCTGCCCGTGCTCATCGTCATGACGGCGATCGCGGCGGGCTTCCTCGCCACCGGCCGGCTGCGCCGCTGGCACGGGATCGTCCTGCTCGCCCTGTACGTCGCCTACTTCGTCGTCAGCCTGGTGGCCTTCGGCGGCGTGCCGATGGACGACTAGAGGTGCCGAGCGTGTGAGTACTTGTGACGGCGATAGCCGTCACAAGTACTCACGAGGCGAAGCCCCCTCAGGCGTGCGGCCGCGCCACCAGCGGGAGCTCGACCGGACGCGACTCCTCGTTCGCCTCGGCCACGGCGGCCTCGACGATGCCGTGGTCGGGCGCGAGGTGGCAGACCGGGTCGGTGCGGGTGGCGTCGCCGGTGAGGGCGAACGCCTGGCAGCGGCAGCCGCCGAGGTCGATCTCCCGACGCGAGCACGACCGGCACGGGTCCTGCATCCAGTCGGTGCCGCGGTAGGCCGAGAACATCGGCGAGTCCCGCCAGATCCAGGCCAGCGGGTGCTCCCGCACGTTCGCGGCCGGCAGCGGCAGGTCGTGCGCCGCGAGGCAGGGCAGGGCGTTCCCGTTCGGCACGACGACGAGCTGGCGCGCGCCCCAGCCACCCATGCACGGCTTCGGGTAGGTCGCGTAGTAGTCCGGGATCACGTAGATGATCTCCATGCGCCCGCGCAGGCGCTCCTTCGCCTCGCGGACCACCACCTCGGCCGCCGCCAGCTGGTCGCGCGAGGGCAGCAGCGAGGCGCGGTTCACCGCGGCCCAGCCGTAGTACTGGGTGTTCGCGAGCTCGATGCGGTCGGCCTCGAGCTCCTCGGCGGCGGCCAGGACCTCGGCCACCCGGTCGATGTTCTGCCGGTGCAGGACGACGTTGAGCGTGAGCGGCCAGCCCAGCTCCCGCACCCGCCGGGCGGCGTCGATCTTGCGCGCGAACGACGGCGAGCCCGCGATCCGGTCGGACAGCGTCGGCTCGTCGGCCTGCAGCGACACCTGCACGTGGTCGAGCCCGGCGTCGTGCAGCTCGGCCGCCCGCTCGGGGGTGAAGCCGAGCGCACTCGTGACGAGGTTGGTGTAGAGCCCCTGCTCGGAGGCGGTGCGCACGAGGTCGACGAGGTCGCGGCGCAGCAGCGGCTCCCCGCCGGAGAGGTGGCACTGCAGCGCCCCGAGGTCCGCGGCCTCGGTGATCACCCGCTGCCACTCGGCCGTGGTGAGCTCGTCGCGGTAGGCGGCGAGCTCGGTCGGGTTCGAGCAGTAGGCGCAGGCCAGCGGGCACCGGTAGGTCAGCTCCGCGAGCAGGCCGAGAGGCCCCTCCACCGCGGTCGCGCTCCGCTGCGCTGCCCCTTCGACGTCAGTCATGGATCTCCACGTGTCGACGCTCGGCGAGCTTGGTCAGATAGGCGACGACCTGCCCCTCGGGCACGTCGGTGTAGCGCTCCCGCAGGGCGGCCTCGATCTCGGCGACCGTCCGCACCCCGTCGCAGAGCTCGAGGATCGCGGCGCCGGAGCCGTTGAGCTCCACCACGGTCTCGGGCAGCAGGAGCACGTGCCGGTCGCGGGCCCGGTCGTAGCGGAACTTCACCCCGCGCCCGAGACGCGGGACACCCGTCGTCGGGACCGGCAGGGTCGACGGTCCGGCTCCGCTGCGCGCGTCCCCGCTCATCCCGGGTACGCCGCGTCGATCGCGTCCATCATCGACCACAGCACGTCGTTCTTGAACGCCAGCGCGTCGTAGGCGGCCTGCTCGAGCTCCGGGGTCCGGCAGTGCTCGAGCACCACCTCCAGGGCGTGCTCGGAGTCGCGCGGGGCCTGGTGCAGCCGGTTGCGGAAGTACTGCAGGCCGGTCGGGTCGATCCAGGTGTAGTACTTCTCGAACGCCGCGAGCCGGGTCGCCATGAGGTCGGGCGCGAACAGCTCGGTGAGCGACGACGCCACGGCGATCGGCCACGGCTTCGTCCGCGCGAAGGTGATGTAGGCGTCGACCGCGAAGCGCACGCCGGGGCGCAGGTGCACGTGCGAGGTCATCTCGTCGCGCGGCACGCCGCACGCCTCGCCGAGCCGCAGCCAGGCCTCGATCCCGCCCGGGTCGTCCCCGACGCCGTCGTGGTCGGTGATCCGCCGGATCCACCGCCGGCGCACGGTCACGTCCGGGCAGTTCGACAGGATCGCGGCGTCCTTGATCGGGATGGCCTCCTGGTAGGCGAAGCGGTTCGCCACCCACCCGCGGATCTGGGCCGGGGACAGCTCGCCGTCGTTCATGCGCACGTGGAACGGGTGCGCCGCGTGGTAGCGCGAGGCCTGCGAGCGCAGCCGCTCGGTCAACGTCGTCTCCGCCACCGCCGTCATGCCACGATCTCCGTCCCGTCGGTCCCGATCTCCACCCCGGCCTTCCCGACGACGAGGCCCTCCGCGGCCCCGGGCAGGAGGATCGGGTTCGAGTTGTTGACGTGCACCAGCACGATCCGGGGCACGCCGAGGTCGGCGAACGCGTCCAGCGAGCGCTCGAGCGCGACGTGGCCCATGTCGGCGGCGGTCTTGCGGCCCAGCCCGAGCCGGACGAGCTCGTCGTCGTGGAAGCAGGTCCCGTCGACGAGCAGCACGTCCGCGCCCGTGCACGCCGCGCGCAGCGGCGCGAGGTCGGCCACGCCCGGCGCGTACACCACGACGCCGCCGGTCCGGCGGTCGTGGAACCGGTAGCCGACGACGCGGCCCTCCTCCGGACCCGACGTCGGGAACCGCGGGGTCTTGCCCGTCGGCAGGTCGAACGCCGTGTAGGTCAGGTCGTCGGTGAGGGCGTGCTCGACCCCGATCCCCACCCCGACCACCGTGACCGGGCAGTAGGCCTCGAGCGTCGTCAGGAAGCCGGTCCCCTCGCGCAGCACCGCCTCGGAGGCGGCGGTGGCGTGCACGGTCACCCCGGAACCCTCGCGCAGGATGAGCAGGCCCAGCGTGTGGTCGATCTCCGCGTCGGTCAGCAGGATCGCCTCGACCGGGCTCCGTCGCGTGCTGCCCGGGTGCAGGTCGGCAGCCGCCGTGAGCTGCTGGCGGACGTCGGGCGAGGCGTTGACGAGAAATGCACGAGCACCAGCGGGTCCGTCGTCGATGACCGCGACGGACGACTGCGTGCGGGGTTCGACCGTGCCCGCGCGGGCGGCCGCGCAGCCGGCGCAGGAGCAGTTCCACTGCGGGAGCCCGCCACCGGCGGACGACCCGAGGACGCGGACCTTCACGGGGCGGTCACCAGAACTTGATGCCGACGGACTTCAGGCGGCGCTTGTGCAGCTGCTCCACCTTCTCGATGTCCTTGCGGTCGATGAGCTCGCCCCAGGCGTGCGCGGCCTTCATCCCCTGCTGGAGGAGCTCCTCCATCTCGTCGGAGACGACGTCGGCGCTCTGGATCACCCGCGAGCCGAAGCCGATGTGCCAGCGCTCGTCGCGCAGCACCAGCTCCATGCCCTTGTGCACGCCGGGCAGGCTCACCGAGCACCGGTCGAGGGCGGCGAGCAGGGCGTGCTGGCCCGCCGTGAGCACCACGCCCTCGAGGATCATGTGGTAGAGGCTGACCGCCGCGGTGAGGTCCTTCTCCCCGGCGGCGAGGTCGGCGGCGAGGGTGGGCAGGCGCTCCTCGAACAGCTCCAGCAGCTCGGGGCTCACGCGGTCGCGCAGGGTGTCCAGCCGGTCGGCGAGGCTCTCGCCGGGGATGCCGACCACCTCGCCGGCGACGCGGTCGAAGAAGCGGGCGTGCCGGGCCTCGTCGCGCGCCTGGGCCCGGAAGCAGCCGGCCATCTGGTCGTCGGTGCTCGCCCGGTCCTCGAACGAGCCGAGGTGGGTCGCGACCGCCATCTCCCCCACGCAGAAACCGGCGATCAGGCCGAGCACCCGCTCGCGCTCGGAGGCCTCGAGCTCCGGCCACGCCTCGACGTCGCCGGTGAGGTCGATGGCCTTCTCGTCCCACTGCAGCGACTCGGCGAGTTGGACGAAGTGGCCGTACCCGGTGATCATAGGTCGAGATCCTCTCCCGGTTGCACCTCACGGAAATCCGCCTTCTCGGCGCCGCAGATCGGGCACATCCAGTCGTCGGGAATGTCCTCGAAGGGCGTCCCGGGCGGGATGCCGCTGTCGGGGTCACCCTCCTCCGGATCATAGATGAGCCCGCACATCTCGCAGATCCACTTGCTGGCCACGGGCGGCGCACTCATCGGGTTCCCCGTTTCTCGCTCCACACGCCGAGCAGGGGCGCCGGATTTCTCCGACGCCCCTGGCGGCATTACCAGATCAGTCGTCCATCTGGGCGACGTACATCGTCACCTCAGGGGCGACACCGATTTCGGTGAACTCCGGGGTCTCCCACTCCATGTCAGACCTCCCTTCCTCGAATTCGGTCCGTCCATTGTCCCTCGGACTCAGTCCTCGGGCAGTGCGAAACAGAACAGCGCGTCACCCGCGGCGGCGCCGAGCAGGCCGGGCAGGAAGCCCTCGACCCAGCCGCCCCAGCCGGTCGGCACGGCCACGTACTGGCGCCCGTCGACCTCGAAGGTGATCGGGCTCGAGTGGTGGCCGCTGCCGCACTGGAACTGCCAGAGCTTCTCGCCGGTCTGCGCGTCGAGGGCCACGAACTCGCCGCTCGGCGTGCCCTGGAAGACGAGCCCGCCCGCGGTCGACACGTTCGACGCGCACATCGGGTACTCGTGGTTCCAGCGCCACTTCTCCTCGCCGGTCAGCGGGTCGACCGCGCTGACGAAGCCGTAGTGGTCGTCGAGGTCGACGGCCACGCCGGCGCCCCAGTAGGGGATCGACTCCTTGAACTCCCGACGACGGCGGGTGGCGGTCGCGCCGACCTCCTGGACCGGGATGTAGATCAGCCCGGTCTCGGGGTTGTACGACATGTGCGTCCACTCCTTGCCACCGGCCGGGCCGGGCCAGAAGTGGACGGGGACGCCCTCCTCGTCGGGGTAGATCTTCGGCGTCACCTTGCCGTCGGGGCTGATCTCGCCCCAGGTGATGCGGTCGACGAAGGGGAAGACCCGGACGAGCTCGCCGTTGGTGCGGTCGATGACGAAGAAGTAGCCGTTCTTGTCCGCGTGGGCGAGCAGCTTGCGCCCGTCCGGTGCGTCGAAGAGCAGGTTCTCCATCGTCGAGTCGTAGTCCCACAGGTCGTGCGGCGTGAACTGGTAGTGCCACCGGATCTCGCCGGAGTTCACGTCGATCGCCACGACCGAGTCGGTGTAGAGGTTGTCCCCCGGGCGCACGCCGCCGTCGAAGTCCGGCGCCGGGTTGCCCGTGCCCTGGAAGAGCAGCTCGAGCTCGGGGTCGTAGGTCGGGGTGATCCAGCAGTTCGCGCCACCGCGCTGCCAGGCCTCGCCGTCCTCCGGCCAGGTCTCCGAGCCGGGCTCGCCCGGCTTCGGCACGGTGTAGCAGCGCCAGCGCCGCTCGCCGGTCTGGGCGTCGAACGCGTCGAGGTGGCCGCGGACGCCGAACTCGCCGCCGGCGCTGCCCACGACGACCATGTCCTTGACGATCAGCGGGGCGGCCGAGCCGCTCTCGCCGGCCCGGACGTCACCGTTGGTGGTGTCCCAGACCTTCTCGCCCGTCGTCGCGTCGAGCGCGATGAGGTGGGCGTTCAGGGTGTACATGTACACCTTGCCGTGGCCCACGGCGACGCCGCGGTTCACGTTGCCGCAGCACAGCGAGGTGTCGAACGGCGACGCGTGCTTGTAGCGCCACAGCTCCTCGCCGGTCTTCGGGTCGATGGCCCACACCTTGCCGTCGGGGCCGGAGACGTACATGACGCCGTCGACGACGAGCGGGGTGGCCTCGAAGGAGTAGGTGGACGCGCCGGAGTGCATGCCGGTCGACCCCGCCTGGAAGACCCAGGCCGGCACCAGCTTGCGGACGTTGTCCTTGGTGATCTGGTTCAGCGTCGAGTAGCGCTGTCCGTCGTAGGTGCCGTAGTACGTGAGCCAGTTCTCCGGCTCCGACCGGGCACCCTGGATGCGCTCGTAGTCGACGTTGCGCGTCGCGGGCGCCTCGCCCTTGACGTTGGACAGTGTGCGGTGGGCGACGGCCTCGCCGGCGTCGACGTAGTCGGTCATCGTGTGCTCCTCTCGGGTCTCAGGGACGGGGCTGCGCCGGACGGTCGAGCTTGGCCGAGTCCGGCACCTCGCCACCCATGACCAGGGCGGCGGTCAGCCCGCGGCCCTCGTCGTTGCCGGTGGTGGAGCCGTACCAGTAGGCCCCCGGACCGTCGAGGTTCAGCCGCGCCGTGCCCTTCGAGTGGTTGACCAGCCAGATGATCTTGGGGTCACCGTTGTGCGGCAGGAGGGCGCAGTGGGTGTTCTTGTCGTCGTTGATCAACGTGAGCTCGATGTCCCCGCCGTGCGGGAACACGATGATGCTCGGGTCGAAGATCAGCTGGTCCTCGGGGATGCGGACGGTGGCGCGCATGACGCCGTCCTCGCCCTCCTCGGCGTACCCCACGTTGCCGGTGCCGAGCATCCGGCCCAACGTGGTGCGGTTCTGTCCGTCCAGTCCCGCAGCGTGGAGCTCGTCCGCTCGATCGTCTGCCGTGGCCGTCATCGGCCGTCCCCTCCTCGTCACGACTGCATGGATCCCCCGCGCCGGTGGGGCACGACGGGGTGGGCGGCGTCGAGCGGGGGACGGGCCGAGGAAACGGCCCGCCCGGCCGTGTGCCTGCGCAGGGTCCCGGGAAGTGCGCACACGATGCCGCCACGGTCTGATCGACCGTTCGGCCGACGACGTCGGCCGCTGGGCGGCAGGACACGCCACGGACGGCGACGACTGCACATGATCAGTCGCCGAGCGGTGTGTGCTGAGCCACTTCCGACCATAGATACCGCGCCGGTCGACGGCAAGTGGATCGTGGACGGCGCGTCGGATCTCGATCACGGCGAGCCTCTTATCGCCGCCGCGGACAGGCCCTAGAGTCACCCGCGACGGATCGACGCGGACCGTCGACACCCCTGCCGTCGGGAGGGCCGCGGTGCCCAGGTTCGGGATGCCCGAAGCACTGTCACGGCTGACGGCCGAGCACGGCCTCGCCGACTCGGTCGAGCTGAAGACGCTCCTCGCCGGCCCGGCCGGCCCCGTGGCCGAGGTGCTCACCGGGCGCGCCGCGCCCACGTGGAGCACCCGGCGCAGCTACCTCGTCGACACCCCGGCGCTCGACCTGCTGCGCGTCGGGATCGAGGTGCGGCTGCGCCGCCGCGCCCGCGGCCGCTACGACCTGGCCGTGTCCGCCCGCCGGGCGGGCTCGTCGGCGCGCTGCGGCACGCCGCGCGGGGGCCGGGTGGAGCTCGACGTCGTGCCCGGGGGCCTGTGGCTCGACGTCGAGGTGCGCAGCGAGGTCGACCCGCGGGTCGCCACCCGGGTGATCGAGGGGGCGGGGGCGGGCGCCGACCTGCTCTCCCCTGCGCAGCGGGCGTGGGCCTGCCGGGGCGGGGAGGGAGCCGTCGACGAGCGGTGCCTGCGCGACCTGCGGGTGCACGGTCCGCTCGTGGTCAGCCGCGTCAAGGTCGCCGCCTCGCGCTGGGGACTGCGCCGCGCCGACCTGGAGCACTTCCGCTTCCCGAGCGGGCGGGAGCGGGTCGAGCTCTCCACGCACTGCGTGCCGCACGAGGTCGCGGACACCGTGCCCGCCTTCGAGCGGATGCTCGACGAGCGCTCGGTGGTGTGCGCGGCCGCCTACCGGCCCCGCACCGCCGAGTGGCGCGCCGAGCTCGCGGACCGGACGAACTAGCCGCCGTCGGCGAGGGTCCCCAGCACCCCCTCGCACGAGGCCGCGAGCACCGTGGCGGCCTCGCGCACGTCGCGACCGGTCCCGGGGTGCCCGGCGAGCCGCGCCCACGCCGCCCGCTGCTCGCGGGCCAGCCGGGCGAGCTCGACCGGGTCGGTGCCGGCATCCGCCCCGAGCCGCAGCGCGGGGTCGCCGCCGGCGAGCAGGCGGACCGCCGCGTCCCGCCGTCCCGCCGGCAGCACGACCCGGCCGGTGTCGAGGGCGTCGGCGAGCGCGGCCTCGGCGAGCTCGCGGGCGCCGGCCGACCGCACCCGGTCGAGCTCGACGGCGAGCCACCGGGTCCACGGGCGGCCGGGCGCCGCCGCGACGAGCCGGTCGGCCGCGTCGAGGGCCGTCGCCGCCCGGCGGCGCGCCGCCCGCGGTCGGCAGCGGGCCACGAGCACCGTCGCGAGCCGGCCCACGTTGCGGCCCCCGAGCGCGCCCGGCCCCGGCAGGGCCACCCGGACGACGCCGGTGAGCGGGTCCTCGACCGACACCGACACCGCGGGCACGACCCGGGCCGCGACCGACGGGACGTCGGCCAGCCAGTCCGGCACCCGCGTCCCCGTGTCGTCCTCGGCGAGCAGCACCAGGGCGTCGACGAGCTCGTCGGCGGTCAGCGGGCCGAGGGCGGCCCGGGCGGCGAGGTCCACGACGACGGCGGGGCGCTCGACGACCCCGGCGACCGCGGCCGCGACGGCGGCGGCGTCCGCCGGGGTCGGCCCGGTGACGCCGTACCGCCACGGGGCGACGGCCGCGGCCGCGAGGTCGGCCACGGCACCCGCGGCGGGGTCGCCGACCGGGACCTGCTCGACGGCCCGGCGCAGGAGGGTCTGGGTGGCGTCGAAGAGTCCCGACCCGGCGTCGGGCAGCGGGGGCCCGACGGCGGCGCCGGAGGTGCGGGGGCCCGCGGCGAGGCCGGGCACCACGGCGAGCAGTCGGGTGTCGGCGACCTCAGCGGGACCCGCCGCACGCGGCGGGGCGACCGAGGCGACGAGGGCCCGGGCCCCGGCCGCGACCCG
Source organism: Actinomycetospora soli (assembly GCF_021026295.1). Taxonomy (GTDB): domain Bacteria; phylum Actinomycetota; class Actinomycetes; order Mycobacteriales; family Pseudonocardiaceae; genus Actinomycetospora; species Actinomycetospora soli. The sequence continues at coordinate 178,789 of NZ_JAJNDA010000007.1, read as the reverse complement.
CTCCCGGGCGGCGTCCCGCTCCCCCGGGCCGGTCCCGTCGACCAGCGCCGCCACCAGGCCGGTCCGGGCGGCGGCGGGGGCCTCCGGCTCGTCCGCGGTGCGCACGGGGAGCTCGGCGCGGACCGTCGTCCCCTCCCCCGGTGCCGAGGCGACGGAGACGTGCCCGCCGACCCGGGTCAGGCGGGCGTCGAGGTTGCGCAGGCCCCGGCCCGGGCCGTCGTGGCGCACGGTGAACCCCGGGCCCTCGTCGGCGACCTCGAGGCGCAGGACCTCGGGCCGCCCGGTGAGCCGGACGCGCACCAGCGCGCCGCCCGCGTGCTTGCGGGCGTTGTTCACCGCCTCCAGGCAGACGAAGTACGCGGCCTCCTCCACCTCCGGGTCGTACCGGCCGACGCCGTCGGCGGCGAGGGTGACCGCGGGATCGCCCGCGAGGTCGGCCTCGAGGGCGGCGACGAGGCCGAGCCGGGCCACCGCCGCCGAGGAGACGCCGCTCGCGGTCTCGTCGAGCACCGCCGCGGCGGTGTCGAGCTGGTCGACGAGCACGTCGAGGCGGGTCCGGGCCTCGGCGAGCCGGCCCGCGCCGACGAGGTGCTCCACCAGGCCGAGGGTGAGCCGCAGCGAGACCAGGTGGTGCTGGGCACCGTCGTGGAGGTCGCGCTCGAGGCCGCGCCGCTCGGCGTCGGTCTCGGCGACGAGCCGCCGCCGGGCCGCCGCGATCCGCTCGGCGTGCGCGACCCCGGCGCGGAGCTGGCGCTCGAGCTCGATCTCCAGCCGGTGCGCCGCGAGGACCCCGCCGAGGCCGTCGGCGACCTCGGCCACGAGCCGCGTGCGGTCCCCGCCCCCGGCGAGGGCCTCGGCGTCGACGGCGAGCGCGCCGACCTCGCGGCCGCCGTGGTGGACGCCGAACCGGACCTCCTCGTCGCCGGCGCCGGGTTCCCGCCAGGTCAGCACCCGGTCGCGCAGGCCGTCGCGCTGCACCGTCAACCGCACCGCCCGGGCGCCGAGGGCCCGTCCCACGGCCTCGGGCACCGCGTCGAGCGGCGCGTCGCCGCGGGTGGAGGCACCGAGGCGCGCGAGGACCCCGGCCGGGGTGGCCCGGTCGCCGTAGAGGAGGCGCTCGGCGAGCCGGTCGGCCGCCCGGGCGGCGGGCAGCCACGACGCCGCGACGGCGGCGGTGGCCACCACCCAGCCGGTGACCGTCCCGCCGGTCGCCCGGCCCAGCCCCGCGGACACCAGGGTCGCGAGCAGCACGGCGAGCCCGCCGAGCGCGACGACCGTGAGCAGGCCCGCGAGACCGCGGTGCAGCAGCCGCTCCGCCGAGCGGGCCCGCCGGGCCGCCAGCACCGCGAGCGCGACCACGGCCGCGGTGAGCCGCGCGAACCAGAACAGCAGGGCGAGCGGCAGACCGGCGCCCGGTCCGCCGTGCCGGGCGGTGGGGTCGTCGATCGTCAGCCCCGGCCGGTCGAGCAGGGCGAGCACGAGCGTCAGCACCGCGAGCACGAGGGCGGCGCCGAGCGCGGCGACCAGCACGCTCGTGAGCAGCCGGGCCCGGGCGCGGGCCTCCGGGTCCGGGCCGCGGCGCACGGCGGGCCCCACCGCGGCGAGCCCGAGCAGCGGCACCCCGAACCCGAAGAACACGACACAGCTCACGGTGTGCGGGAGCAGGGCCGTCCCGAGCCCCGCGAGGAAGAGCACGGCGGCCACCACCGGCACCAGCACCCGGGACCGTCGCCCTGCGGGCCCGTCGACGACGGTCAGCAGCGCGCCGGCGTACGCTGCCCCCGCGATGCCGTGGAGCAGCACCTGGTGCAGCTCCCCGATCTCCACCCCGGTCACCGCGCGGACCGCGGAGGTGGCGGCGTGCGCCTGCAGGTTGAACGCGCCCGCCGTGCCCACCATCGCGAGGGCGAGCAGCCGGGTCGGCCACGCGGTGCCGCCGAAGCGCAGCAGGACCCCGGCGACGACGAGCGCCACCCCGCTCGCGAGGTAGTCGACGACCGCCTGCCCCGGGGGCTCGTTCAACGCGCCCGGACCGGTCGCGCCCGACACCGCGACGAGCGCACCCACGGCCAGCCACACCAGCGTCATGGCCGTGACGACGCCGAACACGATCCAGTACGCCACCCGCGCCGGCGACCGGCGGACCGGCGCGGCCGTGCTCACCGGGCCTCCGGCGCCAGCTCGACCGGGAGCCGGGCGCGCAGGCCGCCGGCGTCGACGTCGAGCGCCCCGCCGAGCGCCACGAGCCGGTCGGCCTCTGCGGCGAGCCCGGCGGCCACCCTCGCGGGCTCCGGCGCGCCCTCCCCCGGCGGGAACGTGACCTCGACGGTCGCACGGTCGCCCGCCCGGCCCAGCGTCACCTCGAGCGGGGCGTCCCCGGGCACGGCGGCGAGCACCGCGACGGCGGCGTAGTACAGCCCGGACTCCACCTCCCACGGCAACCGGTCGGGCCAGCGGCCGGCGAGGTGGACCGGGCGCGGGAGGTCGGCCACCACCTCCTCCAGCGCGGCGCGCAGGCCCTCGTCACGCAGCACCGCCGGGTGCACCCCGCGAGCGATGACGCGGAAGCGGTCGAGCAGCTCCTCGAGCCGGGACCGGGCGGCGTCCAGGTGGTGGCGGGCCAGGCCGGCGGCCTCGTCGCGGTCGGCGTCGTCGGCGTCCGGGGCCAGGCCGTCGTCGAGCACCTCCCCGGCATCGTCGACGGCGCGCCGCAGCGCGGCGAGCCGCCCGCCGGTGGCCTCCGCCAGCTCGGCCGCGAGCCGCCGCCGCTCCGCCTCCCGCGCGTGGCCCAGCCGGCGCCGGGACTCCTCGGTCTGGCGGGCGAGCTCGGCGACCCGGGCGACCCGGCCGCGGAGCTCCTCGCCGCGGGCCAGGCCGCGGACGAGCAGGGTGGTGGCGTCGGCGACGTCGGCCACCAGCGCCCGGTCGGCCGCCGTCACCGGACGGCCCGGCTTCCCGACGGTGAGCACCGCGCGCAGCTCCGGTCCCGTCGCCCCCGTCGGCCGGTCGAGGACGGGGTGGGCGTGGTCGACGTCGGGGCGCGCGAGCAGCGTCGCGAGGTCCCCGACCCGCTCGCCGGTCCGCCCGACGAGGCCGTCGACGCCCGCCAGCCAGACGTCGGCGTGGAGGGCGCGGGTGCCCTCCCCGAGCACCCGGGCGAGCGCCGGGAGCGACCCGACGTCCCCGGTCGCCGCGGCGAGCACCGCCGACCGTCCGACGTCGGACGACCGACCCGTGCCCGGTCCGGCGAGACCGGTGGCGGCGAGGACGACGGCCGCGAGCGCGACCCCGGCGAACGGCGCGAGCACCGGACCCGCCGGGCCGAGCGCGAGCTCCCCGGCCACCACCGCGAGCAGCAGGCAGATCGCGACGACCCCGGCGACGGCGAGGGCGCGCAGCGCGCCCGGCGTCACGACCGCTCGCCCTGCTGCGACCGCAGGTAGGTGAGCACCGCCAGCACCCGCCGGTTGCTCTCGGTCGCGTCGGCGTGCAGCCCGAACTTGTCGAAGATGCTCGCGATGTGCTTCTCCACGGCCTTGCCGCTGACGAAGAGCTCCCCGGCGATGGCGCCGTTGGAGCGCCCCTCGGCCATCAGCCGGACCACGTCGCGCTCCCGCTCGGAGAGCGCCGCCACGACGTTCGCGCGGTCGGTGCGGGGCTTCTCGACGAGCCGTCGGGCCAGCACCGGCTCGATGACGATCTCGCCCTCGGCGATGCGGGTCAGCGTGTCGGACAGGACGTCGACGCTGCCGACCTTCTCCTTGAGCCGGTAGCCGATCCGCTCGGTGCCGATCTCCAGGATGCGCACGAGGTAGTGCGACTCGGCGTAGTGCGAGAGGAACAGCAGGCCGGTGTCCGGGTGGCTCGCGCGGAGCCGCTCGGCGGTGACGAGCCCGCCGTCGGGCTCGGGGGGCATGCGGATGTCGAGCACCGCCACGTCGACGGGGCGGCCCGCGAGTGCGCGGAGCAGCTCGTCGCCCCCGGGCTCGACGGCGACGACCTCGTGCCCGGCCGCCTCCAGCAGCATGACCAGGCCCTGCCGGAACAGGGCTCCGTCCTCGGCCAGCGCTACCCGCACGGGAACCTCCCGACGATCTCCGCCGCCGTGACCGCGACGTCCCCGCCGAGCGGGCCGGCCTCGTCGGCGAGCACGGCGGCCAGCCCCGGGTCGGCGCCCGCGACCGCGACGACGAGGGTGGCGCCGTCCCGGCGGACGGTGACGGCCAGCGGGCCGCGGGCGGCGGCGAGGACCTCGACGAGCGCGAAGTACGCGGCGCCCTCGGCGGCCGGGCCGCAGCGGTCGTCGGCGACGTCGAGCGCCACGTCGACGCCGGTGGCCCGGGCGCGCTCGGCCAGGGCCGGTCCGAGCCCGGCCTCGTGCAGCAGGGGCGGGTAGATCCCGGCGGCCACGGCGCGCAGCTCGTCGAGGGCCGCGGCCACCTCGTCCTGCAGCGCCTCGATCTGCTCGCGCGGGGCGTCGAGCACCCCCAGGCGCAGGGCGAGGGAGGAGATGCGCACCGCCGCGCCGTCGTGGAGGCGTCGCTCGAGCTGCCGGCGGCGTGTCCAGTGCTCCCGCCGCACGTCCCGACGGCGGGTGGGGCCGTCCGCCGTCGTCATGGTCGCGAGTCTGGGGCGCAAGCGGTGGACCGCGGCAGGGGGCGGATCCCCGTAGCTCGGAGGGCTGACCCCCTTGACGCGGCCGGCGCGTGACCATGCGTGGCGCATCCGCGCATCGTGCCCGAAACACTCGCCCGTCCGCACCATCCCTGGTTACGATCCGTGCCCGAGTCGGTGGCCAGCGGGGAGGGGTCGTGTTCTACGTCCTGGGTGTCGACCTCGGGACGACGACGGTCGCGGCCGCCGCCGGGGACGCCGACCGGGCGGACGCGGTGGCCCTCGGCGACGCCGCGCTGCTCGCCCCGGCCGTGGTCGCCCGCCGCCCCGACGGCGCACTCGTCACGGGCGACGCGGCGTTGCGGCGCGCCGTGGCCGACCCGGACCGGGTCGCCCGCGCGGTCCGCCGCCGCCTCGGGGACCCGACGCCGGTCCTGCTCGGCGGGGAGGGCGCCTCGCCGACGGACCTGCTGGCCGCCGTGCTGCGCGGCGCCGTCGACCGGGCCGTCGCCGCCCGCGGCGGGCGGCCCGACCGGGTCGTGCTCACCCACCCCGCGTCGTGGGGGCCCTACCGCCGCGGGCTCGTCGAGGACGTCGCGGCGGCCGCCGGGATCGAGGCCGTCCACACCGTGACCGACCCCGAGGCCGCGGTCCGCCAGGTCGACGCCGTCCGCGGACTCCCGCCCGGGCCGGTGGCGGTACTCGACCTGGGGGGCACCTCGTGCGAGGCGGCCGTCGTCGCCGACGGCGCGGTGCGCGGCGTCCCCGTCGCCGTCGAGCGGCTCGGCGGCGACGACCTGGACGAGGCCCTCGCCGCGCTGGTCGACGAGACGGCCGGGGGCCTGCTCGCCGATCTCGACCCGGAGGACCCGTCGTCGGGCCCGACCCTCGCCCGCTTCCGCGCCGACTGCGCGGCGGCGAAGGAGGCCCTCTCGGTCGACGACGAGGTCGCGGTGCCCCTGCTCCTGCCCGGCCGACACGTCGACGTGCCGGTACGTCGCGCCGCGTTCGAGGAGCGGATCGCGCCGGTGGTGGAGCGGGCGGTCGCGACGCTGCGGCAGGCCGTCGAGGCCGCCGGCGGCGACGCCGCTCCGGTCGCCGTGGTGCTGGTCGGCGGGTCGGCACGCGTGCCGCTGCTCGTCCGATCGGTCCGGACCGCGATGACCGCGCCCGTGGTGGTCGAGGCCCGGCCCGACCACGTCGTCGCCCTCGGTGCCGTCCGGCTCGGCGCGGCCCCACCCGCCGCCGGGGTCCCCGCCGCGGCGGCCGGCGGCGAGGACGGACGCACCACGCTCACCCCGCTGCGTCCGGCCGCGGAGGACGCGCGGACGACGACCGTCCGGGCCACGCCCGGCGCCCCGACCCGTCCCCGGCCGCCCGCGGGCACGGGCACGGGCCCGGTCCGCGCGCCCGGACATCCGCCCGGGACGCACACCGGGCCGTTCCCCGGACCGCTCCCCGGGCTGACGCCCGGACCGACGCCCACCGGCCCCGGGCGCCCGGGCCCGCCCACCGGACCGTTCCGCCCCGGCCCGCCCGGCCCCCGGCCGCCCGGGCCGGGCCGTCCTCCCGGTCCGTTCCCACCCGGTGCCCCTGCCCGGTCCGGCCCACCCGGGCAGCCCGGACAGCCCGGACCCGCGGCTCCGGCCGCGACCCCGGGCCGACGCCGCCGCACGGTGCTGCTCGTGCTCGTGGTCCTGCTCGTCGTGGCCGCGCTCGCCACGGGGGTGGTCCTCCTGCTGGGGGGTTGACCCCACCTGGTCGGAGGGTCCGCACCACCGCGGCGCAACCCCGACGGCCGCCACGCTTCTCCTCATCACCGACGACCCGAGGAGCCCGCCATGACCACCACCCTCGCCCCCGCCGCCGCCCTCTCCGCCCGGGACCGCGCCGTCCTCGCGGCGATCGCCGCCGGACGCGGGACCGTCGTGGCCGGCCGCATCCTCGTCGACGGCCTCCCGCTGGCCGACCAGTTCGTCGCCGCCCGCCTCCGCGCGGCCGGGCTGCTGGACGCCCCCGACCGGGCCGCCTGATGCTCCCCGCGCCGCTCGACGACGCCCGCCGCGGCGGCGCCCGCATCCTCGTCCTGTCCCCCCACCTCGACGACGGCGTCCTCTCCTGCGGCGCCCTGCTGTCCACGCTGACCCGCAGCGAGATCACCGTGCTCACCCTGTTCACCGCGTGCTCGCCCGGGCCCCACACCCGGGCCGCCCGCTCCTTCCTGCGCCAGTGCGCCCACCCGGACGCCGCCTCCCTGTTCGCCGCGCGCCGCGCCGAGGACCGGGAGGTGGTGGGCCGGCTCGACGCACGCGCCGAGCACGCCGGCCACGTCGACGCCCTGTTCCGGCGCCGTGCGGTCCCGGGCGCCGTCGGCCGGGTGCTGCCCGAGCTCGCGCACCGCTACCCGACCTACCGGTTCGACATCGCCCGCGGCCGCGTCTCCCGCGGCGACCGGGCCCTGCGTGCCGCTCTGGCCACCGACCTCGCCCGCCGCGTCCGCGACGTCGACCTGCTGCTCGCCCCGCTCGGCGTCGGCCGCCACGTCGACCATCTCGTCACCCGGGACCTCGGCCCGACCTGGCCCGGCCGCGTCGTCTACTACGCCGACCTCCCCTACGCCCTCTCGCACGCTCCCGACGCGGCCTTCGTCCGCCGCGAGGGCCTGCGGCCCCACTCCGTCGACGAACACCCCGACACCGTCCTGGACCGGAAGGACGCCCTGGTCCGCGGCTACCGCACCCAGGTCGACGCGCTCTTCCCGTCCGGCGTGATCCCGCGGACCGCCGAGACGTACTGGTCGTCCTGATTCAGCCCCGCGCCCGGTCGGCGAACGCCGCGAGGGGCAGCGTGCCGTCCCAGAGCTGCCGGTCGTGCGCCCAGGAGAGCGTGCGCAACCCGCACGCACGTGCCTGCCGCCAGGCCACCGCGGCCATGCCCTGCTCCGACGGGTCGCGGTAGGCGGCGTCGAGGTCGGCCGAGGCGCCGTAGCCGGGGTTCTCCCCGGTCACGGCCAGGCCGTGCTCACCGGCCACCCGCGTGATCCACCGCGTCGCCGACCACTCCCCGACCACCGGGTCGTCCAGCGCCACGGCGCGGTCGTCGGGCGTGCAGGGGTCGTCCCCGCCGGAGCCGTCGGCCACCGACGTCACCGAGGCGACCACCCGGCCGTCGTGCGGGAGGGCCGCGTACAGCGCGGCCCACGCCGCGCCCGTCCCGAGGCGGTCGTCGGACAGCCCGCGCGCGACCGCCGCGTCGTACGCCGCGGGCACCACGCCCACGCCGGGCGTCAGCACCTCGAACGACCCGCCGAACCCCAGGTCCGACAGCGTCGTCATCTGCCAGCGCACCACGTCCACGAGGGCCCCGACGTACCAGTCGGCCCAGGCGCGGACGCCGTCGGCGGGCAGCCCGCCGGAGCCCGGCACCCAGCCCGGGGCGGGGTTGCGCGGCATCGAGGACGGCAGGTCCGGGCCGTTCCGCGCGTTGCGGTCGAAGGCCCACCACCCGCCGTCGGGGTAGAGGACCTCGCCGAGCCCGCCGGCGCCGAGCCGGATCGAGTCGACCGCGCGCAGGTCGACCACCGCGGCGACGCGGGCGAGGTAGGCCTCGGCGAGCGCGCGCAGCCGCCGGTCGAACACGATCGCGGCGTACGGCGAGGTCCGGCCGGAGGCGTCGACCAGGCGGGCGTCGGGGAGGGCCAGGACCCAGTCCGGGGTGTCGTGCAGGCCGAGCCCGAGCGACACCGACCGCCCGTCGCGGCGCAGGGCGTCGACGTCCGCGCGCAGCGCGCGCAGGGCCGCGACGTCGATCCGGCCCGGCTCGGGTTCGACGCGCGCCCAGGACAGCTCGACCATCGCGGCCCGGACCCCCGCGGCCGCCTCGGCCGGGGAGTGCTCCACGGCCGAGAGCAGCGTCCCCGCGGTCGGGACGCCGGCGACGGCCGCGCTGGGCGTCACCGACGCCCCGCACCCCACGAGCAGGCAGCCCGCGAGCAGCCCGGCGAGCAGCGGGCGCATCACCGCCCCCGCAGCCCGGCGTAGGGGCTCGCGGGCCGCGACCCGTCGACGGCGCCGGCCACCTCGGCGAGCGCGCGGCGCTGTTCGGGGGTGAGGCGAGCCGCCTCCGCCGGCGTCAGCCCGGCGGCGACGTCGGTCGCGGGGATCCCGCGCACGAGCTGCACCATGCCGGCCAGGACGGCCACCGGGCCGTCGCCGGTGTCGTCGTGCAGGAACACCGGGCCGGGCAGCCCGAGGACGGTCGCGACCTGCGCCGGGGTGGGCACCCCGTCGGCCCCGACCCCGAGCTCCACGAGACGCAGGCCGAGGGCGCGGGCGGTCGCCCGCTCCTCGACGCCCGCCCGGGTGACCGCGACGACCGTCCGGACCCCGAACGTGTCGCGCAGCAGCACCAGGTCGGACTCCCCCGGGGCCGTCGCCCGCAGCAGGCCGGGTACGACGACCGCGCCGCCGGGCATCGGGGGCGCCTCGGGCGGGGGCGAGGACAGCAGGCCGCCGGCCTTCACGACGACGACCAGGACGGCCAGGGCCGCGAGCAGCGCCCCGCGCAGCAGCACCGTGCGGCGGGGCGGGCGGGCGACGACCCCGAGGGCGGGCGGACTCACGGCTGCTCCTCCTGGCGGTGCGGTGCGGCGCCGGACGGGCGCCGGCGGGCGAGGACGACGACGGCGGGCACCCCGGCCACGCCCACGAGCAGGACCAGCAGCGCCCCGGCGAAGCCGCGCAGGCTCGACGGCTGGTCGGGGGCCGTCTCCCCCGCCAGCGGCGGCGGGGCGACGGGGACGGTCGACTCCGGCGGCAGCGCCACGAGGCCCGCACGCACGGCGAGGTCGCCGACCGGGGCCGCGCGGACGACGTCGGAGCCGGCCGCCCGGGTGAGGACGACGGCGGCGAAGGGCTGGGACACCGACCCGTCCGGACCCGTCGTCGGGGGCCCGAGCGGGGCACCGAGGCGGTTCGCGGCCGAGGTGAACGCCCCGGGTGTGCCCTCCGGGGCCCGGAGGTAGGCGGCGCGGATCGCGGGGTCGGTGAGGGCGCCGTCGTCGAGACCGCCCGGGGCGGTGACCGGGGGCAGGCCCGCGGCGGCGTACGCGGCGGGGTCGGTGGCGGCGAGCTCGCGGACGACGGGGCGGGCGCCGGCGTCGGTGAGGACGGCCCCGGCGAACACCTGGGTCGTCCCTGACGCGGAGCCGCGGGGCGGGCCGAGCACGCCCTTGCCGCCGCGCTCCTCCCACCGGGCGGCGAGGGCACCGAGGACCGGGTAGCCGCCGCAGCGCGACCCGACGGTCGTCACGAACACCCCGTCGCGGGTCGGTTCGACGTCGGCGAGCGGGTCGAACGGGTCCGCGGGGACCTCCCAGAGCTCGAGGCCGCCGTAGGTCGCGCTCGGGAAGCTCGCGAGGCGGGTGCCGTGCGCGGTGATCCACGCGGGCAGCTCCGGCAGCGCGTTCCCGACGGCGGGGTCCTTGCCGGAGACGAAGAACAGGTGCACCCCGTGGCTGGCCGCGGCCTGCCCGGTGCCGAAGTCGGTGAGCTCGCGGCCGGGCAGCAGGGGCGCCCACTTGCCGGAGTCGCCGATGCCGTTGACGACGTCGCAGGCGGGACGGGTGTCGCGCAGGTGGGCGGCCGAGCGGAACACGCCGTCGCCGTCGACGGCGTCGTTGCGGACCCAGCCGCCGAGCGAGAAGCCGACCGCGACCACGACGAGCCCCAGGGCGACCGCGCGGGCCGGGCGGGCCCGGGCGACGAGCGCGTCGCCGACGAGGACAGTCCCGACGACCGCGGCGGGCACGAGGTAGACGAAGAGGTGCTCGTTGAGGCTGCCGAACGCCACCATGTAGCCGCCGAAGCCGTAGCTGGTGAGCAGCCAGGCCAGCAGCCACCGCGCCCCGCCGTCGGGAACGCACAGGAGCAGCCGGACCAGCGCGAGGCCGCCGCCGAGCAGCACGAGGTAGGAGGTGCCGTAGTCCCGGCCGGCGATCGCGGTCGCCTCGAGCAGCGAGCGCGAGGAGAAGCCGGGGCGGTTCCAGCCCGTGGTCTGGACGATGCCGAGCAGCCGGTAGAACAGCAGCAGCTTCTCGTCGGCGAACTCCTTCCCGAGGCCGAGGCCGATCGCCCAGGCCGGGAAGGCGAGCCACACCACGCCGCCCACCGCGAGCGCGCCGAGCGACCGCTTCACGCGCGGGACGTCCCGGGCGAGGACGGCCGCCACGAGCGGGGTCGCCACGAGGAAGACCGACATCTCCTTCGTGAGCAGCGCGAGGCCGGTCGAGGTGCCGATCAGCGGGACGTACACGGCGGGCCGGTGGGCGTCGAGGCGCATCGCGACGAGGAGCACGAACAGCGAGAGGGCCACCGCGAACGGCTCGATGATCGCCATCCGCAGGTAGCGCAGCAGGATCGGGTCGGTGGCCGCCAGCGCGACGATCACCACGGTGAGCACCGCGCGACGACGCGGGGTGGCGGCGGTCATGAGGCGCCGGGCGATCAGGACCGTGAGCACGACGACGGCGACGGTCGCGAGCCCCGCGAACACCCGGGCGCCGCGCACGGAGGTCTCGAGGTCGGCGTCGGCGAGGCCCCACAGCCACTGCCAGCCCGCCTGGAGCACGAACGACAGGGGCGGGTGGACGAACACCGGCTGGTTCGACCAGGTGTAGTCCCCGCCGAGGGCGATGTTCCGCATCGCCATGACGTAGGAGACCTCGTCGAACATCGTGTCCGGCGCGGAGCCGATGTTCCACAGGACCGGCACGGCCGACACCACGGCGACCACGAGCGCGACGAGCCACTCGGGCGCGGGCCCGCGGCGTCCGAGGCTGGCGCGCACGGCGGTCAGCCTCGACGGCATCCGGCCGGTGCCGGGAGGGGGCGCACCCCCCTGTGACGGAACCGGACGCAGGGCGGTACGCGCGGTCACCGGGCACCGTCCACGACGGCGCCCGTGGAGTACGCGGGGCCGACGCTGAAGCCGACCCAGGCGGCGATCCCGCCGCCGACGAGCAGGACGGCCACGAGGAGGACGACCAGGACCGCAGTCGCGGGACGGCGGGGGCGCGCCGGCGGGGCGACCGGGAGCGGTCCCGACGGCGGGCCCCACGGCACCGGTGCGCCCGCGAGCCCCGCGGGGCCGTGCGGCGCGGCGAGCGGTGGGACCGGATAGGCGCGAGGACCGGGATAGCCGAGCGGTCGCGGGCCACCTGGAGGGAGCGGAGGGAACGGCAGGGGCGGAGCGAACGGCACCGGGCGGCGGACCGGGAGCGGCACCGTGGCCTCGGGATCCCGGACCGGCACCGACACGGTGGGCGCGTCGAGGGCGGAGGGTCGGGGGGCGATGACGGTCACGGCGGGCTCCAGGCTCCTCGGGCGGTGCGGCCCCTGAAGCGTCGCGCCGCGCGCCCTGCCGGCCGATGGTGCGGACCCTCCGACCGAGGTGGGGACGGCCCTACCCCCGCGGCGCGGTCACGCTCCTCGTCCGTCCCACCACGCACGGCAACGCCGCTGGTCAGGGGCCTGCACGGCCGCTAGCGTCCCGGCGGGTGAGCCGTGCGGTGCGTGTCCCGGACCCGGACCTCACCGCGCGCTGGGACGCCCTCGCCGTCGCGACCGGGGCGCCGCCCTTCGTCCGGCCGGGCTGGCTCGACGCCTGGACGCACGCCTTCGGCCGCGCGGACGCGTTGCGGCTGCTGACCGTCGAGCGCGACGGTGAGCTGGTCGCGGTGCTGCCCCTGACCGCCCGCCCCTGGGGGTGGCGCTCCCCCACGAACCACGAGACCGCGCGGTTCGCCCCGGTCGTCGCCGACGCGGACGCCGCCGCCGAGCTGGCCGACCGGCTCGCCCGGCTCGGCAGGCCGGTCGACCTGTCCGCCCTCCCGGCCGACGACGCCGGCACCGCGGCGCTGCGCGCCACCGGGCTGCCGACCCTCGAACGACCGGTCTGCCGGTCGCCCTGGATCGACACCACCGGCACGGCCGAGGCGTTCCTGCGCCGACTCTCGAAGAACCGGCGCCACGGGCTGCGGCGCCTGCGCCACCGGATGGCCGACGCCGGCACGGTCACGCTCGATCTCGACGACGGGTCGGGGGACCTGGCGGCGCGGCTCGACGAGGGGTTCCGCCTCGAGGCCCGCGCGTGGAAGCTCGCCGCCGGGTCGGCGATCCTGTCCTCCCCCGAGACCGTGCGGTTCTACTCCGAGGGCGCCCGCTGGGCCGCCGGAGCGGGCCTGCTGCGACTCGCGTTCCTGCGCATCGACGGGCGGGCGGTGGCCTTCGGCTACTGCCTGCGCGCCCACCGCACCCTGCACTTCCTCAAGCTCGGCATGGCCGACGACGCCGCGCGGCTCGGGCCGGGAGTGGTCCTCACCCACCACCTGGTCGACCACTGCTGCACCGACCCGGAGCTCGACGACCTCGACCTGCTCGGCGACGCCGAGTCCTACAAGGCCGACCTCGCGAGCGGGGTCCGCGCGCAGGTCCGGCTGCAGCTCTTCGGTCACCGCCTCACCGGCCCGGCCCACCGCACCGCCCTGGCCACGGCCGCCCGGGCCCGCACCGGGATCGTCGCGCGGCTGACGCCGGAGACCCGCGACCGGCTCTCGACCGCCCGCAACCGGCTCCGCTCGGCCGCGGTGCGGTCCACGAGCTCCCCCGCCAGCGCCGACCAGCGTTCCTCGGTGAACCGCCGGTCGTAGGCGAGGCTGCGCTCCCGCGCCGCCCGCCCCGCCGCGACCCGGCGCTCCGGGTCCGCGAGCAGGTCGGTGATCGCGGTCCGCAGCGCCGGCACCGAGAACGCCGGCACCGCGACCCCGGCCTCGTCGCCGATCCACCCGAGCCGGTCGAGGTCGAAGTGCACCACCGGGCGGCCGTGCGCCATCGCCTCGAGCGCGGTGAGGCAGAACGTCTCGTACCGCGAGGGCACCACCATCACCGCGCACCGGCGCAGCGCCGCCTCCTTCGCCGGCCCGTCCACCCGGCCCAGCCGCCGCACGCGCGGGTCGTCGGCGACGAGCGCGGCCAGCCGGGCCTCCTCGGCCGGGGTGCCGGTGCCCGCGATCTCGAGCCACCCGTCGTCGGGAAGGGCCTCGAGCAGCAGGTCGAGGCCCTTCTGCCGCACGTCGATCCGGCCGAGGAAGAGCAGGCCGGTCCCGACGGCGGGCGTGGTCGCGTCCGGCAGGTCGATGCCGTTGGGCAGCACGGTCACGGACGCGCGGGGCGCGGCGGCCCCGACCAGCGCGGCGTCGACGTCGTTGAGCACCACGAGGTGGCGGTAGAGCGCGAGGCCGCGGCGCTCGACGGCCTCGAACGGCAGGTGGTAGCGGCGCGCCATGTCCGCGCCGCACAGCATCTGCACCAGGCCCACCACCGGGCAGCGCGCCGTCAGCGGCAGCAGGCTCGCCGACACCGGCGGGGTGAGGCTCTCGATCCACACGTCCGGGCGCACCACGAGCGCGACCAGCGGGACGAGCAGCGAGAACACCAGCTGACCGCCGCGCGGGCCCGCCCAGCCGACGGGCAGGTGGACGTAGCGCACACCGTCGCGGCGCCCGGAGCGCGCGCCGCGGTAGGAGCCGCAGTACACGGTGACGTCGTGCCCGTCGGCGTGCAGGCGCGCCGCGATCCGGGCGACGACCACGGCCCCGCCCCCGCCGTAGTGCGGGTTGCCGACGTCGTCGTAGATCGACAGCACCACCCGCCCCGCACGGTTCACGACGCCCTCCGCCACCGCGACACCGCGCCGAGGGCCGAGCGGGCGGCCTGCTCGGCGCGGGAGAACGGCAGCCGCTCGAAGCGCAGCGCCGCGTAGGGGACGGCCACGGCGCCGAAGTAGCGCTTGAAGTGCTCGGGGCCCGACCCGGCGTCGGACTCGCCCATGTGGAACCAGCGGGCGCCCGCCGCGCAGGCGTCCCGGATGGCGAGCGAGTGCAGGAGGTAGGTCGCCAGGGTCTCGCGCGCGATGCCGGTCGTGTCCATCGCGCACATCCAGCCGAGCGCGTGGCGGGTGCCGGGCTCGTGGAGCACGACGTTGGCCGCGACCGGCTCGCCGTCGCGCAGCACCGACCAGACGACGCACCGCTCGCCGAGCGCGCGGGCCGCGGCGGCGACCTGGCCGGGCCGGTCGCGGCGGGCGGCCAGGGCGCGCGCGAGCGGGAGGGGCTGGCCGCGGTCGGCGGCCCAGCGGTCGACCGACTGCGCGTAGAGCGTGCGGAAGACGTCGAGGCCGCGGGCGTCGGGGTCGGCACCGGTCTCGCGGCGCACGTCGAGGTCGAACCGCTCGGCCTTGCGCACCGAGTTGCGGGCCTGCCGGCGGAAGCCGCGGGCCCAGAGCTCGTCCCAGCCGGGCGCGAGGTCGACGACCTGCGCGGTGTACGGGACGCGCCGGGCGTCGGCGCCGGCGGCCTCCGCCCACACGGCGCCGCGCAGCGGCATGGGGACCACCGAGCGGAGCAGGGCGGGGCGGCGGCGGAGGTCGTCGAGGACGAGCCGGGCGTCGGCGACGGTGAGCTCCCCGCCCTCGACGACCGCGCCGCCGTAGCCCCACGCGTAGGGCCACGACTCCTCGCTCAGCCCGGCGCGGCCGACCAGCGGCAGCACGAGGCGGCGGCCGTCGGGCAGCGTGTAGAGCCGTGAGACGTCGCGGTGGCCGCGGCCGGCCAGGGCGTCGGACCAGGCCGGGGACTGCGTGACGACGGCGTCCGGGTCGGCGTCGTACACCTCCTGGCGGACGGTGCGGGGGACGGTCATCGGGTCACCTCGGTCGGGCGGGTCGGGCTGCTGGTCGGGCGGGTCGGGCGGGCGAGCAGGAGCGGGAGGACGAGCAGGGCGTAGGCGAGCAGGCCCGCCACGACGACGGCGAGGGCGGCCGGGGTGGGCAGGCCGGCGGCGAGCAGGAGGACGACGACGAGGACCGCCACCGCTCCGCCCCACCGCGCCGAACCCGCTGTCGGGACCGTGGGGCGCAGCTCCCGGACCCCGACCGCGCCGAGCAGCGCGACCGTGCTCCAGGTGCCGACCGTGAAGGCCCACGCGGCGCCGAGGGCGCCGTGCGCGGGGACGAGCAGGAGCAGCGCGGCGACCTGGGCGGCGACCGCGACGGGCACGCGCCGCGCCACCGCGACCGCGTGGCCGCGGGCGAACAGCGCCTTGAGCAGCATGTCGGCGAGCAGCAGGCCGGTGGTGCCGAGGGTCAGCACGCGGACGGGGCCGGCGGCGGCCGCGTAGGCGCCGGGGAGGACGACGCCGAGCACCGGGCCCGGGGCCACGAGCAGCACGAGCTGCGCCGGGACGAGCACCAGCGGCACCCAGCGCAGGGCGCCGAGCAGGGCGCTCCGGGCGGCCGCGGCGCTGGGGGCCGCGGCGATGAACGGGAAGGCGGCGTCGGAGAGGGCGGAGCCGACGAAGAACGGGGCGCGCGCCAGCACGGCCGCGGCCTGGTAGACCCCGACGACCGCCAGCGGGACGCCGGCGGCGCCGAGCGCGAGCACGTCGAGGGTGCCCAGCAGGCCAAAGCCGGTGGTGCTGACCGCCATCGGCACGGCGGCCGCGACCACCCCGGGCCGGCGGCGGGGCGAGGCGTACCCGGCGGGACGGCGCAGCCGGTCCGCGCCGGCGACGGTCGCGACCAGCGCGGCGGCGACGGCCGCGGCGAGCAGCGCGGCGGCGACCCCGCCGACGCCGTACCCGGCGAGCCCGACCGCACCGAGGGCGGCGAGGACCTTGACCACGATCTCGGTGACCCGCGTCGCCCCGACGGCGTCGAAGCGGCGGGCGCCCTGGAGGGCGCCGACCAGTACGGCGACCACGGCGAGGACCACGATCGTGGCCGCGGCGAGCAGCGTGGGCACCGGTCCGACGCCCGGCAGGACGACGCCGGTGGTCAGCTGGACGGCGGCGAACGCGCCGGCGAGCACGGTGCCGAGGACGACGTTGCCGGTCAGGGCGGCGCGGACGGCGGCGGGGTCGGGGCCCGTGTCCGCGCCGCGGGCCGTCGCGCGGGCCAGGGCCCACGGGAAGCCGGCGGCGAGTACCGAGGTGGCGAGCAGGAGCAGGTTGAGCAGGACCCCGACGGCGCCGAAGCCCTCGGTCGGCAGGAGCCACGCCAGGGCGAGCCCGAGCCCGTAGTTCAGCGCCGCGGTGGCGGCGACGGCGCCGAGCAGGACGACGCTGCCGCCGCCCGCCCCGCGCTCCGTACGGAGCAGGCGGAGCGCGGTCGGGGTCGTGGTCGTGGTCGTGGTCGTGGTCGTGGTGGACATCGCCGTCTCACCCGGCCCGGCTCAGCGTCGGGGCGGCGGTGCGGCTGCGGCGGCCGCGGGCCCGGAGGGTGGCCGTCACGGCGGCCTCGTAGCGCTCAACGCAGGCGTCCCAGCCCAGGCCCTCGGCGCGGCGGCGGGCGCGGCGGGAGAGCACCGCGAGCCGGGCGCGGTCCCCGGCGAGGGCGAGCAGGGCGGCGCCGAGGGCGTCGGCGTCGCGGGCCGGGACCACCTCTCCGGCGTGGTCGACGAGGTCGCGGACCCCGGGCAGGTCGGACACCACCGGGACGCAGCCGGCCGCCATCCCCTCGAGCACGACGAGGCCGAACGCCTCCGCCCGGGTGACCGAGGGCAGGACGACCACGTCGTGGGTGTCGTAGGCACGGTGCAGATCGTCGTCGCTGACCCGCCCGAGGAACAGCACGTTGTCACTCGGATCGGCGAGTCGCTCGTAGTCGGCCCGATGCGCTCCGTCACCGATGAGGGTGAGCTGCAGCTCGGGGCGGCCGACCACGGCCGGGATGAGCCACTCCAGGCCCTTGTACGGGCGCATCTGGCCGACGAACAGGACCTTGAGCGGGCCCTCGGTGCGGGGACGCGCCGGCAGCGGGCGCAGGTCGACCCCCCACGGCACGACCTCCACCGGCGGTCCGCCGGGCCGGCGCTCGGCGTCCGCGTAGTACTGCGAGGTGGTGAGGATGCGGTCGGCGCGGCCGGACAGGACCCGGTGCAGGCGGTTGTAGACGTCGGACAGGGTCTCCGCGCCGCGGACGGCCAGGGCGCTGTGGTGGGTGTAGACCACCGGGACGCCGCGCCGGGCGCCGGCGAGGAGCAGGACGACGTCGCTCATCGTGGGGACCGGCCCGTGCAGGTTGACCACGTCGTACCGCGCGATCGTGCGGGACACCCGGCGCCAGTGCGCCAGCAGCGGGCTGAAGCGGTACTCGCCGAGCATCAGGCGGGGCATCTGCACCGAGGACAGGACGTCGACGGTGTGCCCGCGCCCGCGCAGGCCGACGGTGAGCCGCTCCACGCACCGCGAGATGCCGGAGACGATCGGCGGTGCCTCGCTGGTGATCACGAGGATCCGCAGGGGGCCGTCGACCGGGGCCCCGACGGCCGGGGCGCGGCGCAGGGCGGCGAGGTGGCGCAGGAAGCGCAGCCCCTCGCGGGCGGTCGACTTCGAGGCCTCGGCGTGGCGCGGCGCGAAGGTGAACGGCACCTCGGCGATGCGGGTGAGCCCGGAGCGAACGACCAGCTCGAGCAGGATCTTGTAGCCGATGGGGTCGACGGCGTCGAGGTCCAGCGCGGCCCGGCGCACCGCGAAGAAGCCCGAGAGCGGGTCGCTCATCGCGCCGACGGCCCCGCCGAGCAGCCGCGCGGCGAGCGCCTTCGACGCCCGCGACACCGCGTGCCGGTACGTCGAGCCCAGGCCCGACCCGTCGCCGTCCCCGGCGTAGCGGGTCGCGACGACGACGTCGTGGCCGGGGGCCGCGGCGAGCAGCCGGCCGATCGTCGCCGGCGGGTGCTGGAGGTCGCCGTCCATGACGACCGCCCAGTCGGCCCGCGCGGCGCGCAGGCCGACCACGACGGCGCCGCCGAGGCCGCCGGTCGGGGCCTCCCGGTGGATCACCGTGAGGCGGAACGGGACCCGGGCGGCGGCGGCGCGGGCCCGGGCGGCGGTGTCGTCGCGGGAGTCGTCGACGACGATCACCTCGGCGCCGGCGGGCAGGGCCGCGGCGAGCCGGTCCATCAGCTCGTCGACGTTGCCCGCCTCGTCGAAGGTGGGGACGACGACGGACACGACCGGGTGGCCGACGGCGGGGGTGGCGGGGTGCGGTGCGGTCGCGGTGAGCATGGTGTCGGGCCTCCTCGGTGGTCGTCGCGATCCGGCGGTGACGAGGAGAACTCTGCTGGTCAGCGGCCTGCGGGCCGATCGGGTCGACCCCCGGGCGGCCGGGGCGGGCCCCCGGATCCGAGGTAGGGACCGCCCCCTGTCGCGCAGGGGTGCGACGTGCCGGGACGGGGCACCCCCGCGCGGTGATCAGCTGTCCGAAGCGGATGCGGTTCGGGCCGTGCGGCGGGGTCCGTCCCTCCGGCGCCTGCGAGCTCGACGAGGCGCTCCCCTGCCCGTGGACCGCCGGGTCGCCGGTGCTCGCCTGGGACGGTCCGGAGCCGGACGCCCCGGCCGTCGCCGACCCGCCGCTCGTGCTCTCCGACCTCTCGGTGCCGGCCCGCGACCCCGCGACCCTGCGGGCGGTGGCCGACCGTCTCGCCACCGGCTCGGACGCCGTGCTCGTGGCCGACCTGCACGACCGCGCCGACTTCCCGCCGACGATGCTCGCCGCGCAGCTGCTCGAGGCCGACGTCCGGCCGTGGGTGACGCTCACCTGCCGGGACCGCAACCGGGTGGTGCTCGAGCAGGAGGTCGTCGGGCTCGCGGCGCTCGGCGTGGGTGGCGTGCTGTGCGTGACCGGGGACAGCCGGCCCGGCAGCGGCGCGGGCACCACGGTCGGCGCGGGCGCCACCCAGGTGTTCGACCTCGACGCGACCCGGCTCGCGCACCTCGCGGCGTCCGCCGGGCTGGTCGCGACCGTCACCGCCGCCCCGGCCGCCCCGCCCCACGCCGGACGGGCCGCGGGTCTCGCGGCCAAGCAGGCCGCCGGGGCCCGGCTCGTCGTCACGAACCACGTCGCCTCCCCGGCGGCGCTCGCCGACTTCCTGACGGCGGGTCGCGCGGCCGGGGTGGACATCCCGGTGATCGCGGGGGTCGCCGTGTTCACCGACGCCCGCACCGCCCGCGGGCTGGCCGACCTGCCCGGGCTGGACCTGGACCCGGCGGCGGTCGCGACCGTGCTCGACGCCGACGACCCCGTCGAGGCCGGTATCGCGGTGGCGGTCGCCGAGGCCCGGGCGCTGCTCGCGCTCGACGGGGTGGTCGGGGTGAATCTCTCCGGTGTCGGCTCGAGCGCGGGCTGGGTACCAGCCGCCGAACTGAAGGCCGAGGTGGGGCGCCGCGTGCGCGCGGCCCACCAGGCGGAGAGCGCGGCCCTCCGCCCCGGGTGAGGGAGCGTGGGGTGCAGGAGGCGCTGGAGGTCGAGTTCGACACCGTCGCGGCGTGGACCGAGGAGGCGGTCGCCGAGCTCGGGTCCGACTACGCGATCCCGGCCGCGTGCCGGGGGTCCGGGCGGCCCGCGGACCTCGCGTGGCTCGCGGACGGCCTCGAGCTGACCGACGGCGACCGCTTCCTGGACGCCGGCGCCGGCCTCGGCGGCCCGACGGCGTGGCTGGTCACCGAGTACTCCTGGCGCTGGCGGGGCCCGGTGCTGCTCGCCGAGCCGATGGTGCACGCCGCGACGGCCTCGGTGCAGCTCTTCGGGCACCCCGCCGTGGCGGCGTGGACCGAACAGCTGCCCCTGCCCGACGACGGCGTGGACGCCGCGTGGGCCCTCGGTGTGCTCGACACGGTCCCGGACCGGCGGGCGGTGCTCACCGAGCTGCGTCGCGTGCTGCGCCCCGGCGGGCGGCTGGGGCTCCTCGTGCCCGTGGCCCGTGGGGAGCGCGCCGCCGAGCTGGAGTCGAACACCTTCCCCACCGACGTCGACCTGCACCGCGATCTCGCCGCCACCGGCTTCCGGGTGCACGACCGGGTGGAGGCCTCGACGCTGCCCGACGCCCCGTCGCCGTGGACCGAGCGCGCCGACACCGTGGAGCGCTTCCTGGCCGACCGGCACGCCGACGACCCGGCCTGGCACCAGGCGCAGGAGCAGACGGCCGTGCTCGGGGGGCTCCTGGACTCCCGCGACGTCGTCATCGTCCTGCTGCGCTGCTCGGCGGAGTGAGGGCCGCCTCCCGCCCGGCGGTACGGCCGGTCGAGTGACCGCCGCTGGAGTGGACCGTCGGACGCGGAATCGGTTCAGCCCGGCGCGGGTACCTGCGTGTCGGCTGGCCTGCGGGGGCGTCCGGCCGTTGTGCTGGACAGGCCGCTCCCACCCCGGGGGCAGGAGGAGGAATCCGTGACGTACGACGCGGTCAGCGCCTACACCGTGCTGCTCGGGGACGGGGTCGGCCCGACCACGGTGAGCGTGCACGGCAGCGCCGTGGACGCCTGGGCGGCCCTCGCGGCCGCCGTCGGGGTGGCCCCGGCCGCGCCCCCGCGGCGCCGGTTCGGCTTCCGTCCGGCCGTGGCGGTCGTGCCGAGCGACGGGCTCGCGCAGGAGGAGGTGCACTCCGCCGCCGAGGCGTGGCGCACCGTCGACCCGGAGCGCCGGTTCTGGCAGGTCACCTCGCACCGGCTGCAGGTCACGGTGCCGGCGATCAACACCGAGCCGCTGGTCAGCCGGACCGCGTAGCCCCGGAACGGACGAACGGGCCGTCCGTCACGGTCCACCGTGAGGGACGGCCCGTTCGTGGCGGCCGGGTGAGGAGATCAGGCGAACGCCCGGTCCCCCGGGTTGATCGGGCGCGGCAGCACGGTGCGGCCGGTCAGCTTCTCGTCGACCCCGCGGGCGGCCGAGCGGCCCTCCGCGATGGCCCACACGATGAGCGACTGCCCGCGCCCGGCGTCGCCGGCCACGAACACGTCCGGCACCGAGGTCTCGTAGGACGCGTCGCGGCGCACGTTGCCGCGCTCGTCCAGCTCGACGCCGAGCGCCTCGACCAGGCCCTCGCGCTGCGGGCCGAGGAAGCCCATCGCGAGGAACACCAGGTCGGCCGGGATCTCGCGCTCGCTGCCCTCGACGGGCTCGAACCGCCCGCCGACCCGTTGCACGTCGACGAGCTTGAGCGCCCGCAGGTTCCCCTGCCCGTCGCCGAGGAACTCCTCGGTGTTGACCGAGAACAGCCGCTCGCCGCCCTCCTCGTGCGCCGAGGACACCCGGAAGATCGCCGGGTAGGTCGGCCACGGGTTGGTGGCGGGCCGCTCGGACGGCGGGATCGGCATGATCTCGAGCTGCGTCACCGACGCGGCGCCCTGGCGGTGGGCGGTGCCGACGCAGTCCGCGCCGGTGTCCCCGCCGCCGATCACGACGACGTGCTTGCCCGCCGCGTCGATGTCCGAGCGCGCGTAGTCGCCCTGCTGCACCCGGTTCGACGGGGGCAGGTACTCCATGGCCTGGTGCACGCCGTGGTTCTCCCGGCCCGGGATGGGCAGGTCGCGCCAGGCGGTCGCCCCGACGGCGAGCACGATCGCGTCGAAGCGCTCCTGCAGCTCGGCGACGGAGATGTCGTGCTCCCCCGAGCCGCCGACCTCGACGCCCGCGACGAACCGGGTGCCCTCGGCGGCCATCTGCCCGAGGCGCCGGTCGAGCCGCCGCTTCTCCATCTTGAACTCGGGGATGCCGTAGCGGAGGAGGCCGCCGATGCGGTCGGCCTTCTCGTAGACGGTGACGTCGTGCCCGGCGCGGGTCAGCTGCTGGGCGGTGGCGAGGCCCGAGGGCCCGGAGCCGATGACGGCGACCGAGAACCCGGTCTTCGTCTCGGCGGGCTGCGGGCGGACCCAGCCCTCCTCCCAGGCACGGTCGATGATCTCGATCTCGACCTGCTTGATGGTGACCGGGTCGTTGTTGATCCCGAGCACGCACGCCGCCTCGCACGGGGCGGGGCACAGCGTCCCGGTGAACTCCGGGAAGTTGTTGGTGGCGTGCAGGCGCTCGATGGCCTCCGACCAGTCGTCGCGCCAGACCAGGTCGTTCCACTCCGGGATCATGTTCCCGAGCGGACAGCCCTGGTGGCAGAACGGGATGCCGCAGTCCATGCAGCGCCCCGCCTGCTTCTTCAGCGTCGTCTCGTTGAGCTCCTCGTAGACCTCGTGCCAGTCCTTCAGGCGCAGGTCGACGGGCCGGCGGCGCGGGAGTTCGCGCCCGGTGGTCATGAATCCGCGGGGGTCAGCCACGAGCCGCCTCCATGATCGCGTCGTTGACGTCCCGGCCGTCGCGCTCGGCGTCGGCGGTCGCTTCCAGGACCCGCTTGAAGTCCACGGGCATCACCTTGGTGAACCGCATCGCCGCGGTCGCCCAGTCGGTGAGCAGCCCGTGCGCGACGGCGGAGTCGGTCGCCGCGTAGTGCTTCTCCACCAGGGCGCGCAGCTCGTCGAGGTCGGCGGCGCCCGGCACCTCCAGCTCCACCATCTGGTGGTTCACCCGCTGCTCGGGCAGGTCGAGCACGTAGGCCACGCCGCCGGACATGCCGGCCGCGAAGTTCCGCCCGATCGGCCCGAGGATCACCGCGCGGCCGCCGGTCATGTACTCGCAGCCGTGGTCGCCCACGCCCTCGACGACCGCGTGCGCCCCGGAGTTGCGGACGCAGAAGCGCTCGCCGACCTTGCCGCGCAGGAAGATCTCGCCCTCGGTGGCGCCGTAGGCGATGACGTTGCCCGCGACGATGTTCTCCTCGGCGACCAGCGGGGCGTCCGGGTGCGGCCGCACGCTGATGCGCCCGCCGGAGAGGCCCTTGCCGCAGAAGTCGTTCGTGTCGCCCACCAGACGCAGCGTCACCCCGCGTGGCAGGAAGGCGCCGAACGACTGTCCGCCGGAGCCGGTGAAGGTGACGTCGATGGTGTCGTCGGGCAGGCCCGCGCCACCCCAGCGCTTCGTCACCTCGCTGCCGAGCATCGTGCCGACGGTGCGGTTCACGTTGCGCACCGGCAGCTCGAGGCGCACCGGCGACCCGTCGGCCAGCGCGCCCTCGGCGAGCTGGATCAGGGTGTGGTCGAGCGCCTTCTCGAGGCCGTGGTCCTGGGACTTCGAGCAGTACAGCGTCTGCTCGGCGTAGGACCCGGTCAGCTCGGGGCGGTGCAGGACCGGCGCCAGGTCGAGGCCCTCGGCCTTCCAGTGCGACTCGGCCGCCCGGGTGTCGAGCACCTCGGTGTGCCCGATGGCCTCCTCGAGCGACCGGAAGCCCAGCGCCGCGAGGTGCTCGCGCACCTCCTGCGCGACGAACTCCATGAAGGCGACCACGTAGTCGGCCTTGCCGTCGAACTTCGCGCGCAGCTTGGGGTTCTGCGTCGCGACGCCGACCGGGCAGGTGTCGAGGTGGCAGACGCGCATCATGATGCAGCCCGAGACCACCAGCGGCGCCGTCGCGAAGCCGTACTCCTCGGCCCCGAGCAGCGCGGCGATCATGACGTCGCGGCCGGTCTTCAGCTGGCCGTCGGTCTGCACGACGATCCGGTCGCGCAGCCCGTTGAGCAGCAGCGTCTGCTGGGTCTCGGCGAGGCCGAGCTCCCACGGACCGCCCGCGTGCTTGATCGAGGACAGCGGCGAGGCGCCGGTCCCGCCGTCGTGCCCGGAGATGAGCACGACGTCGGCCTTGGCCTTGGACACGCCGGCCGCGACCGTCCCGACCCCGACCTGGCTGACGAGCTTCACGTGGACCCGCGCCGCCGGGTTGGCGTTCTTCAGGTCGTGGATCAGCTGGGCGATGTCCTCGATCGAGTAGATGTCGTGGTGCGGCGGCGGGCTGATCAGGCCCACACCCGGCGTCGAGAACCGGGTCTTCGCGATCCAGGGGTAGACCTTGTGGCCGGGCAGCTGCCCGCCCTCGCCGGGCTTCGCGCCCTGCGCGATCTTGATCTGGATGTCGTCGGCGTTGACGAGGTACTCGCTCGTCACGCCGAAGCGCCCGGAGGCCACCTGCTTGACGGCGGACCGGCGCGAGTCCCCGCTCGGGTCGCGGGTGAAGCGCGACGGGTCCTCCCCGCCCTCCCCGGTGTTCGAGCGGCCGCCGAGGCGGTTCATCGCGATCGCGAGGACCTCGTGCATCTCCTGCGAGATCGACCCGTAGGAGATGGCGCCGGTGTTGAACCGCTTGACGATCGCGGAGACCGGCTCGACCTCCTCGATCGGCACCGGGGTCCGCTCGCCGTCCTTGAACCCGAACAGGCCGCGCAGCGTCAGCAGCGAGCTCGACTGCTCGTCGACGGCGCGGGTGTACTCCTTGAACGTGTCGTAGTTCTGGGTGCGGGTGGAGTGCTGCAGCTTGAACACCGTGTGCGGGTTGAACACGTGCAGCTCGCCCTCGCGGCGCCACTGGTACTCGCCGCCGACCACGAGCTCGCGGTGCGCGGCGTGCACGCCGTCGGCCGGCCACGCCACCCGGTGCCGCTGCGCGACCTCCTCGGCGAGGACCTCGTAGGAGATCCCGCCCAGCCGCGAGGTGGTGCCCGCGAAGCAGTCCTCGACGACCTCGTCGCCGAGACCGATCGCCTCGAAGATCTGCGCGCCGATGTAGGACGCG
Source organism: Actinomycetospora soli (assembly GCF_021026295.1). GTDB lineage: Bacteria > Actinomycetota > Actinomycetes > Mycobacteriales > Pseudonocardiaceae > Actinomycetospora > Actinomycetospora soli. The sequence goes on along the minus strand of NZ_JAJNDA010000007.1, from coordinate 153,678 downwards.
ACCGTCGAGACACCCATCTTGCTCATGATCTTGCGGACGCCCTTGGCCAGCGCCTCGACCACGTTGCGGGTGGCGGTGGGGACGCCGACGCCGGTGATGACGCCGCGGTCGATGAGGTCGGCGACCGAGTCGAGCGCGAGGTAGGGGTTCACCGCGGAGGCGCCGTAGCCCAGCAGCAGCGAGACGTGGTGGGTCTCGCGCACGTCGCCGGCCTCGACGACGAGGTCGACCCGGGTGCGGGTCTTCTCCCGGACGAGGTGCTGGTGCACCGCGCCGGTCAGCAGCAGCGACGGGATCGGCGCGAACCGGGCGTCGGAGTTGCGGTCCGACAGGATGATCACGCGGGCGCCCTCGGCGATCGCGGACGACACCTCGGCGCGGATCTCGGCCAGCCGGGCGCGCAGGGCGTCGCCGTCGCCGGCGACCTCGTAGAGCCCGGAGACCACGTGCGGCGCGAATCCGGGCAGGTTGCCGTCGTCGTTGATCCCGACCAGCTGCGCGAGCTCGTCGTCGTCGATCACCGGCAGCGGCAGCACCACCCGGCGACAGGACGCGGGCGAGACCTCGAGCAGGTTGGTCTCGGAGCCGAGCTGGACCTGCAGCGAGGTGACGAGCTCCTCGCGGTAGGCGTCCAGCGGCGGGTTGGTCACCTGCGCGAAGAGCTGGGTGAAGTAGTCGAACAGCGACCGGCTGCGGCTGGAGAAGGCCGCGAGCGGCGCGTCGTTGCCCATGGAGCCGGTGGCCTCGGCGCCGCCGGTGGCCATCGGGCGCAGGAGCAGGGTGAGCTCCTCGCCGGTGTAGCCGAAGGTCTGCTGGCGGCGGACCAGGACGTCGTGGTCGAACGGCACGCGGTGACGCGCCGGCAGGTCGGCCAGCTCGATCATCCCGGCGTGCAGCCACTCGCCGTACGGGTGCTCGGCGGCCAGCTCGCCCTTGATCTCGTCGTCGTCGACGATGCGCCGCCCGACGGTGTCGACGAGGAACATGCGACCCGGCTCCAGCCGACCCTTCCGGACGATCGCCGAGGGCTCGATGTCGAGGACGCCGACCTCGGAGCCGAGCACGACCAGGCCGTCCTCGGTGACCCAGTACCGCGCGGGGCGCAGGCCGTTGCGGTCGAGCACCGCGCCGATCACGGAGCCGTCGGTGAAGGCCGCGAGCGCGGGGCCGTCCCAGGCCTCCATGAGCGTGGAGTGGTACCGGTAGAAGGCCCGGCGGGCCGGGTCCATCTCGGTGTGGTTCTCCCACGCCTCCGGGATCATCATGAGCACCGCGTGCGGCAGCGAGCGCCCGCCGAGGTGCAGCAGCTCCAGGACCTCGTCGAAGCTCGCCGAGTCGCTCGCGCCGGGCGTGACGATCGGGAAGAGCCGGTCCATGTCGTACTTGGAGAACGCGCCGGTGGCGAGCATCGACTCGCGGGCCCGCATCCAGTTGCGGTTGCCGCGCAGCGTGTTGATCTCGCCGTTGTGGGCGAGGTACCGGTACGGGTGCGCGAGGCCCCACGCCGGGAACGTGTTCGTGGAGAACCGGCTGTGGACCAGGGCGATCGAGCTGGTGGTCCGCTCGTCGGTCAGGTCGGCGTAGAACGGGCCGAGCTGCTCCTCGGCGAGCATGCCCTTGTAGACCACGGTGCGGCTCGACAGCGAGGGGAAGTAGGTCTCGCAGCCCGCGGCGCGGGTCTCGTGCTCGGCGCGCTTGCGCAGCGCGAAGGCACGGCGCTCCATCGTGAGCTCGATCCCGGCCTCGTCGTCACCCGCGTTCGGGGTGTCGACGACGCTGTCCACGTCGGCCGGGAGCCCGACGAACAGCTGGCGGAAGGTCGGCATGACCTTCCGGGCGGTCGGTCCGATCCCCGCACCGTCCGGGTCGACCGGCAGGTCGCGCCAGGCGAGGACGTCGACGCCCTCCTCGGCGGCGAGCCGCTCGACGATCGCCGTCGCCGCGGCGGCCTGCTCCGGGTCGCCGGGCAGGAACGCGACGCCCGCGGCGTAGCGGCCGACCTCGGGCAGGGTGACGCCCTGCTCGGCGAGCACCGGACGGTAGAGCCCGTCCGGGAGCTGGATGAGGATGCCCGCGCCGTCACCGGTCGCGTGCTCGGCGCCGCGGGCGCCGCGGTGCTCGAGGTTGATCAGGGCGGTCAGGCCCTTCGCGACGATCCCGTGGTCCCGGCGGCCGGCGATGTCCGCGACGAAGGAGACCCCGCACGCGTCGTGCTCGTGGGCCGGGTCGTAGAGGCCCTGGGCGGTGGCGCCGCTGGTGGGGCCGGTGGCAGGGGTCGCAGGGGTCGTGGTGGCGGCGGTGCCGTCGGCGGCAGCCCCGGAGGTGATGGTCACGGCCTCGTGCCCTCCCGTCGTCGTCGTGTGGTGGTCCCGGCCCGGTCCGGGCACGGAGGATGCGGCGCCGGGGTGTCCCCGGGGTGGGTCGGTGGGCGGCACGCGTGTGCCGCCCGGCGGCGGGCGGTGGTCAGCAGGTCCGGGTGGGGTTCGGGCCGGCTCCGGCGGCCGGGACGCGTCCGTGCGGCCCGCGCCGGACGTCGTGGCCGTGTGGTGGCCGAAGCAACCTGACGTTAACGGTGGTGATCGCCCGGCGCACGCATGCGTCGCTGATTCGAATCGTGCTGATCGCCACGTTCCGGCAACGGTCCCGTCGCCCGGTGGTCCCCCGGCCGTGACGACGCTGTCACGCGGGACGGTGGTGCCTGGTGGAGGGCGGCTGCCGGCGCGCCGCGCGGGGTCACCGCGGCGGGCGGCCGGTCCCGGTCGTCCGACGGTGCCTGCCGCAGCCCGATCTGCGGGGTCCGTCGGGTATCGGGGCCCCGGTGTCGGGGTATGCCGCTACCGTGTCGAACGGGTGTTCGACCGTGCGGCGGGTCTGTGCCGACCCGCGGTGCGATCGTCGCCCGTCACCAGCCGACCACGCCGCACGACGGCCGAGACCTCGGGAGCCATCATGAGCGAGACCGACACGCGGGACAGTCTGCCGGGCGACACGCCGTCCGGCCAAGACCCCTCCCGTCACGCGGGCGTCACACCTCCGGATCCGCACGAGGTGAAGCAGCAGGGCGAGGGGTCCGCCGCGGAGAAGGACCCGGCGAACTGGGTCACCGGCGACGAGCCGATGACCGGCCCGCAGGCCAGCTACCTGGAGACACTCGCCCAGCAGGCGGGCGAGGAGCCGCCCACCGAGCTGACCAAGGCGCAGGCCTCCGACGAGATCGAGCGCCTGCAGGGCTCGGCCGACTCGGACCGCCAGGAGCGGCCCACGGGCGAGTGGGTCACCGGCGACGAGCCGATGACCGGCCCGCAGGCGAGCTACCTGGAGACGCTCGCCCAGCGGGCCGGGGAGGAGCCGCCGGCCGACCTGACGAAGTCGCAGGCCTCCCGCGCGATCGACGACCTGCAGAAGCGCACGCAGCAGTGAGGCGGGGGTGAGGCACGTCTGGCCGCCCGGCGGGCCCGACGGCGAGCTCGACCGGGACGCCCTCGCGGCCCTCTACGCGCATCCGGCGCCGACGGGCCGCCCGTTCGTCCGGGTGAACTTCGCCGCCAGCGCCGACGGCGCGGTCAGCGTCGACGGGCGCTCCGCGGGCCTGGACGCGCCCGGCGACCGCACGGTGTTCGGCCTGCTCCGGGAGCTCGCCGACGTGATCGTGGCCGGGTCGGGCACGGTGCGCGCGGAGGACTACCGCGGGGCCCGGACGTCGGAGGCGATGCGGGCACGCCGTCGTGGGCGCGGCCAGGCCGCGGTCCCGCCCGTCGCGGTGGTCACCGCCTCGCCCGCCCTCGACCCGGGGGCGGCGTTGTTCACCGACACCAGGGTCCCCCCGCTGATCGTGACGACCACCGCGGCGGCCCCGGCGGCCGCGCGCCGCTACGGGTCGGTGGCCGACGTCCTCGACGCGGGCGACCTCTCCCCCGCGGCGGTGCTCGACGCCCTCGCCGCCCGCGGCCTGGCGCGCGTGCTGTGCGAGGGCGGGCCCGTGCTGTTCGGCTCGTTCGCCGCGGCCGGGCTGGTCGACGAGCTCTGTCTCTCGGTGGCGCCGTCGCTGGTCGGGGGCGGACCGGGGCGCATCCTGGCCGGCCCCGGGCTGCCGACGCCGCTCCCCCTGCGCCTCGCCGCGGCCCTCGCGCACGACGACGGGCTCCTGCTCCGGTACACGTTCGTCCGTTCGGGTGACAATCCGTGACGGTTCCCCGGCGCCCGCCGTCCGACGGGTAGTCGGCCGCGAACACGCGGCCGCACCGTCCGGCAGGACACGGACCGTCCCCGCCCCCCCCCCGCGCAGAGGAGCGCCCCTCATGACGACCCCTTCCGACTCGGCCACGACCACGCCGGCCGCGCCGCGGACCGGCGGCGCCACCCCCTCCCGCCTCGCGGACGACTCGGGGCAGGGCAAGACCACGATCGCCTCCGGCGTGGTGCAGAAGATCGCCGGCATCGCCGCGCGCGAGGTCTCGGGCGTCTACTCGATGGGCGGCGGCGTCTCGCGGGCCTTCGGCGCCATCCGGGAGCGCATCCCCGGCGGCACCGGCACCTCGCAGGCCGCGGGCGTGCAGGTGGAGGTCGGCGAGAAGCAGGCCGCGATCGACCTCGACATCGTCGTCGAGTACGGCGCCGGCATCGTCGAGCTGGCCCGCGCGGTCCGCCGCAACGTCATCGGTGCCGTCGAGCAGATGACCGGCCTCGAGGTCATCGAGGTCAACATCGCCGTCAACGACATCCACATGCCCGGCGACGAGGACGACTCGCAGCCCGCGCCGGCCCCGACCTCGCGGGTCGAGTGAGCGGGCCCGCCGGGCCGGGCCCGGCCGCCGGCGCCGTGCCGCCCCGCGGACCGCAGCTGGACACGGCCGCGGCCGCCGGCGTGCGCGCCGTGTCGCCCGGATCGGCCGACGCCCCCGGACGCGGCTCGCTCTCCGAGCGGGTCGCGGGGGCGTTGCTCGCCCACCCCGACGTGGTCCGGCTCTCCGGCGGCACCTTCGGGGCCGTCGCCACCTACCTGCCGGGGCGTCGGCTCGTCGGCGTCGCCCTCGGCGACGGTGACGAGCCCGCCCGGGTCAGCGTGGTGCTCCGGCTCGGCGCACGGGTGCGGCCGACCGCCGAGGCCCTCCGGGCGCTGGTGGCGGCCGAGACCGGCGCCCGCCGGGTCGACGTCGTCGTCACCGACCTCGCCGACCCGACCGACCCGACCGATCCCGCCGGGGCGCCCGCACCGTGAGCGCCGCCCCGACCCCGGCCGGCGAGTTCCGGGCCTTCGTCCGCCGGCACCACCCCGACGTGGGCGGCGACCCGGAGGTCTTCCGGCGGGGTCTGGCGGCGTTCCGCGCCGGGCGCTCCCCGTTCGAGGCCGTCGGGACCGCACCCGACGGCACCGGCACCGCCGCCGGCGGCCCCGGGGCCCGCACCGACGCCCCGCCCCGCTGGCGGATCGCCGACGACGACCCGCGGCTCGACGCCCCGATCGTCGCGGTCTCCGGCCACGTCGTCCCCCGCACCCTGCGGGCCGGCCGTCGTTGGCTGGGCCGCGCCCCCCTCAACCCGGTCCGTACCCGCCGGGTCGTCTGACCCCGCCCCACCCTCGATCTCGGGAGCTCCATCTCATGAGCGCCACCACGGCCGGCCTGTTCGTCGGCCTCCTGCTCGGCGTCGCCGCCGCCGCCGGCGGTCTCGTCGGATTCTTCATCGCCCTCGTGCTCGGCATCCTGGGCCTCGTCGTCGGCCGCGTGCTCGACGGCGAGCTCGACATCACGCAGTTCACCGGCCGCGGTCGCGACCGATGAGCACGCCGTCCTCGGACGCCACCACGCCCGTCCCGGTCGTCGGGTCCACGCCCGCGGCCGACGACGAGCCCGGCGGCCGCGGCAGCCTCGACATCTCCTTCGGGGTGGTGCGCCGCATCGCCGAGCACGCCGCCGACTCGACGGAGGGCACGGTGCGCACCGAGCGCCGCGTCGCCGGGCTGGGCTTCGGCGAGGCCGGGGCGTCGGCGAAGGTCTCCGGCTACGGCGACCAGGTCGACCTGCGCCTCGAGGTCCCGCTGGCCTACCCCGCGCCGATCGCGCTCACCGTCGACGCGGTCCGCGGCAACGTCCGCGAGCGCGTGCAGACCCTCACCGGGTACGCGGTGCGCTCGCTCGACGTCTCCGTGTCCGCCCTGTCCGTCCCGGCCGGTCCCGCGGCCCCCACCTCCCGGGTGCAGTGATGCGTGTCCTCCTGCGGCTGCTCTCGCCGCTGCTCGGCCTGCTCGTCGCCGGCGTCGGCGTGCTCACCGCCCTCGAGGTGATCGTCGCCTGGGTGGCGCCGACGTCCTCGCCGCTGGTGGTGCCGTGGCCCACGTGGCAGGCCGCCGTCGCGGGCCTGACCTGGTCCTCGGGGACCGTGCGCGGCATCGCGATCGGCGTCGCGGTCGTCGGGCTGCTCGTGCTGCTCGTCGGCCTGGTGGCCCGCCGCCACGACGTCACGCTCACCGAGCCCGTCCCCGAGGTCACCGTCACCACCTCGCCGCGCTCGCTCGCCCGCGCCGTCGGCCACGAGGTCCGCTCGCACGCCGAGGTCGTCTCCGCCTCGGTGGTGGCCTCGCAGAAGAAGGTCGTCGTGCGCGCCGGGACCCTCGACACCCCGGAGGAGGTGCGCACCGCCGTGCGGGAACGGGTCGACGAGGTCCTCGGCCGCCTGCCCCTCGCCCGCCGCCCGCGCGTCTCCGTCACCGTCGCCGCCACCAAGGGGGTCAAGTGAGCCGCCGCTCCCGGGCCGCCGTCGCCCGCTCCGCCGCGGGCGACCGCACGCTCGTCGTCCTCTCCGGGCTCGTCCTGCTCGCCCTCGGCGTCCTGGTGGTGCTGCTCGGCACCGGGGTGTTCGGGTCCAACCGGGCCCAGCGCCCGCTGTTCGACCCGGTCGTCACGGGCTGGGTGACCCAGAACGCCGACCTGTCCCGCTGGATCGCGATCGCGGCCGGGGTCGTCCTGCTCGTCGTCGGGCTGACCTGGGCGGTGCGCTCGCTGCGCCCCGAGCCGCGACCCGACGTCGTGCTCTCCGAGACCCCGGGCGAGCGCCTGACGGTGGACCACTCGGCCATCGCCGACGCCGTCCGCCACGACGCCGAGGCCATCGACGGGGTGAGCCGGGCGCGCGTGCGGATGGTCGGCACCGAGCGCAGGCCCGCGCTGCGCATGTCGCTGTGGCTGGTCGAGGGCACCGACGTCCGCGACGTCTGGGCCGACATCGACGGCCGGGTCCTCGCCCGTGCCCGGCAGGCGTTCTCGGTGGACGCGCTGCCCACCGCGGTCCGCCTCGAGCTCGACGCCGCGGCCTCGCGCAGCCCGCGCGTGCAGTAGCGGGCCGGCGTTCGGGAGACTGTCGCGGTGGACCTGCCCGTGATGCCGCCGGTGCTCCCGATGCTGGCCAAGCCCGTGAAGTCGATCCCGGACGGCCAGTGCTTCGAGCCCAAGTGGGACGGCTTCCGGGCCGTGGTCTTCCGCGACGGCGACGAGGTGGAGATCGGCAGCCGGAACACCAAGCCGATGACGCGGTACTTCCCCGAGGTCGTGGCGGCCCTCAAGGAGCACCTGCCCCCGCGGTGCGTGGTCGACGGCGAGATCATCGTCGCCACCGCCGACGGGCACGGCCTGGACTTCGAGGCGCTCCAGCAGCGCATCCACCCCGCCGTCTCGCGGGTCACCCTGCTCTCCGGGCAGACCCCGGCGTCGTTCGTGGCCTTCGACCTGCTCGCCGTCGACGACGAGGACCTCACCCGGCGGCCCTTCGCCGAGCGCCGCGCCCGGCTCGTCGAGGTGGTCGACGACCGCGCCCCGGTGCACGTCACCCCGATGACCACCGACCACGACCAGGCGCAGGACTGGTTCGTCCGGTTCGAGGGCGCCGGCCTGGACGGGCTCATCGCGAAGAAGCCCGACCTGACCTACCAGCCCGACAAGCGCGTCATGAGCAAGATCAAGCACGAGCGCACCGCCGACTGCGTCGTCGCGGGCTACCGCGTGCACAAGTCGGGGCCCGACGCGCTCGGGTCGCTGTTGCTCGGACTGCACACCGCCGACGGGACGCTCGCGAGCGTCGGCGTCGTCGGGGCCTTCACCATGGCCCGTCGTCGCGAGCTGATGGCCGAGCTGCAGCCGCTCGTCACCACCTTCGACGAGCACCCCTGGAACTGGGCCGCCCACGAGCAGGGCGAACGGACGCCGCGCAAGAACGAGACCAGCCGGTGGAACGCCGGCAAGGACCTGTCGTTCGTCCCGCTGCGCCCCGAGCGGGTGGTCGAGGTGCGCTACGACTACCTCGAGGGCGACCGTTTCCGGCACACCACGCAGTTCGTCCGCTGGCGCCCGGACCGCGACCCGTCGTCGTGCACCTACGACCAGCTCGAGCGGCCCACCAGCTTCGACCTCGCCGACATCCTGCCGCCCGCCTGACGCCGCCCCGGCCCGCCCCGACCCCGCGCCGGGCGCGCCCCGGGCCCTCACCGCGGGTCGACCCGGCCCCGGGCATCATGGGCGCGCCCGTCCCCCCGCCCCGTCGAGAGGTCACGCCATCCGTCGTCCCAGGTGGTTGCTCCTCGTGCTGCTCGCGGTGCTCCTCGCCGGCTGTGCGGTCGGCCCGAGCCGCCGCCCGCCGGTCGCCACCGTCAACAGCGACGAGCCGGCCGCCCCGGCCCCGAGCAGCGTGGCGCCGCCGCCCCCGCCGCCGTCCCTGCTGCCCCCGCTGATCGCGTCCACCCCGCAGCTCGACTTCACCGAGTGCACCGCCGGACAGGTCGCCCGGCTCGGCGGCGCCGCGGTGCTCGGCGGCCGGGACCTGCGGCTGGGTTGCGCGACGGTGCCGGTCGGCGGCGGCTACGCGAGCGGGTCCGCCACGAGCGCGGCCGAGGTCGACGTCACGCGCGTGACGCTCGGGCCCGCCCCGGCGGCCCCGACCGTGCCGATCGCGGTGCTCGGCGACCCGGGCCGGCGTACCGGGACCGACCAGGCCGTGCGGCTCGCGGCGCGCGCCCCGGCCGACCTCCTCGACGGGCGGACGCTCTACGGCGTCGACGTCCGCGGCGCGGCCGCGGGGGGCGTCGACTGCATCACCCCCACCACCCGAGCCGCCCTGGACGACGCCGACCCCACGGCCGCCGACCCGGCCGCGCTCGCGCCGCTGGCCACCGCGGCGGCGACGGCCGCCCGGACCTGCTCCCAGCTGCTCGAGGACTCCCTCACCGAGTACGGCACGGCCACCGACGCCGACGACCTCGACGAGGTCCGGCGGGCGCTCGGGGCCGTCCGACTGCACGCCGTCGGCCTCGGCGGCGGGGCCGCCACCCTCGCCCGCTGGGCCCAGGGTCACCCCGACCAGCAGGGTCGGCTCGTCCTCGACGCCCTCCCCGACCCGACCGCCGCGGTCGGCCTCACCGCCGACCAGCGCGCCGACGCCGCCCGCCGCGCGCTCGACGCGTTCGCGCAGAACTGCGTCGCGACCGGGTGCGCGCTCGGGGCGGACCCGCGGGGCGCGGTGACCGACCTCGTGACGCGGCTGCGGACGGCGCCCCTGCCCGCCTCCCCGAGCGCGACCGGCTCGGTGCCCGGCCGGGAGGTCACCGCGGGCACCGTGGTCAGCGTCCTCGTGCCGCGCCTGGCCGACCCCGACACGTGGCCCGGCCTCGCCGCGGCGCTCGCGGCGGCGCGGTCCGGGGACCCGGCCGGGGTGCTGGGGCTCGCCGAGGAGTCCGAGAACGACGGCGGGTTCGACCTCGGCCTGGTCTCCGCCTGCAACGACCAGGCCGAGCGACCGACGGTCGACCAGGTCGCGCAGGCCGCCGCCCGCGCCCGCGGGGTCGACCCCGTCTTCGGCGGCTGGTTCGCCCAGCGGGCGCTGGTGTGCTCCTCCTGGCCGGTCCCGACCGACCCGCCGGCACCGCTCGCGGGCACCGCGGTCCCCACGCTGCTGCTCGGCACCTCCGCGGACCCGCTCGTGCCGCTGGCCGAGAGCCAGCGCGTGGCCGCGGGGATGCAGGGCTCGGCGCTCGTCGCCTGGCTGGGTGCCGGGCACGGCGCCTACCCGGCGACGCCGTGCATCAGCGGGGTGGTGGACGACTACCTGCTGCGCGAGGACGTCCCCCGGGAGGGCACCGTCTGCCCGCCGTAGATGATCACGGCCTGCCGGGGCGCGGTCACGCCCGTAGGGTCGGCGCCGTGCCGCTCCCGCGACTCCCGCGCCTCGTCGACGCCGTCCTCGACCGCCTCGTCGTCCCCGGGTACTCCCGGCTGGGCTACCTCGCGCGCTCCGCCGGGTGGCCCGACCTCCCCGCCGACGCGCTCGCGGGCCGGACGATCGCCGTCACCGGGGCCAGCTCGGGCCTGGGGACCGCCACCGCGGTCGGGCTCGCCGGGCTCGGGGCCGCCGTGGAGCTCGTCGTCCGGGACCGGGGCCGTGGGGAGGCCGCCCGCGACACCGTGCTCGCGGCGCACCCCGGCGCGCAGGTGACCGTGGCGCGCTGCGACCTGTCCGACCTCGCCGACGTGCGCCGCTACGCCCTGGACGCCCGCGACCGCCTGCTGGCCCTGCACGGCCTCGTCCACAACGCCGGGGTGCTCCCGGCCGCGCGGACCGAGACCGCGCAGGGCCACGAGCTCTGCCTCGCCACGCACGTCCTGGCACCGTTCCTGCTCACCCGCGAGCTGCTCCCGCTGCTGCGCGCCGGGTCCCCGCCGGACCGCCCCGGCGCTCCCGCACGGGTGGTGTTCGTGTCCTCCGGCGGGATGTACACGGCCTCGCTGCACACCGACGACCCGGAGTACGCCGAGGGGCGGTACTCCGGGGGCGCGGCCTACGCCCGGACCAAGCGCATGCAGGTCGTGCTGGCCGAACTGCTGGCCGACGACCTCGCCGCCGCCGGGGTAATCGTCCACAGCATGCACCCGGGGTGGGCGGACACCCCCGGCGTCGCCGACTCGCTGCCCGGCTTCCACCGCGTCACCGGCCCGCTGCTGCGCACCGCCGAGCAGGGCGCCGACACGGCGGTGTGGCTGCAGACGGCCGTCGAGCCCGGGCACTGCAGCGGCCTGTTCTGGCACGACCGCGCCCCGCGCCCCACGCACTACCTCTTCGGCGAGGAGACCGCCGCGCAGCGCGCGGCGCTGTGGGCGCTGTGCGTCGACGCGACGCACGACGCCGAGGCCCGCTGAACCGCTCTCGCCGAGGGTCCGTTCACCCGATCCGGCGTCCCGCGTTAACGCCGACGGCCCCACCGACGATGCGCCGGTCGAGGGCCCCGTGACGGAGCGGGGCCGCCGGCGCCATCGGGGGCGAGGCATGAGTCAGGGGACACCGCAGCAGCCGGGACCGGACGAGCGGGACGGCGCGGTGCTCGACCGTCGCCCGCCGCAGCCCGGCCCGCGCCCGACGGGCGGCGGACCGCGGTACGCCCCGCATCCGGCCCCGCCGTTCCCGCCGTCCGGGCTGCCCCGGCAGGCCCCGCCCGGCTACGGCGGCTGGCCGCCGCCGACCGGCGGGTGGGCACCGATCGCCGAGGACCCCTACGACGTCGAGGACCCCCGCGGTCCCGGTAACCCGGCGGCCGCCCTCTCCGCGGTCCTCGGCGTGCTGGCCCTGCTCGTGAGCCTCCGGCCGCTCGCCTTCGGCAGCATGGCGCTCGCGTGGGACGGCGTCGCCGGGATCGCGGTCGCGCTCGTCGGCGTCCTCGCCGGCGCGATCGGGCTGCGCACCCCGGTCCGGCGCCCGGTCGCGGTCGTCGGGATGGTGCTGGCCGTCCTCGCGCTGCTCGTGGTGGCGGTGCTCCCGACCCTCTAGCGCGTCAGAAGGTGATGACGAGCCGCCCGCGCACGCCGCCCGCCTCGAGCCGGCGGTGGGTCTCGGCGGCCTCGTCGGCGGGCACCGTGCCCGCGACGCGCAGCGTCACCTGCCCGGCCTCCACCTGCTCGCGCAGGCGGTCGAGCGCGGCCCGGTTGCGGGCGTAGTCCCGCACCCACACCGGGTGCCAGGTGATGCCGCGCCCGCTGCCGCCCTCGGGTCCGCCGTAGCCGCGCACGGTCGCGATGCGGCCCCCGTCGGCGAGCGCGGGCACGAGCTCGTCGGTCTGCAGCGACCCGTCCGCGATCCCGGCGACGCCCCCGCCCGCGGCCGCACGCATCCGCTCGGCCACGCCGTCGCCGCGCCGCACCACGAGGTCCGCCCCGAGGTCCCGGACCAGCTGCTCGTCCGTCTCCGAGGCGTCGGCCACCACCCGCAGCCCGTCCGCCCGGGCGAGCTGGACCACGTAGCCCCCGAACGCCCCGGCCGCGCCGGTCACCGCGATCGTCGCACCCGCGGGCAGCGCCAGGAGGTCGAGCGCGAGCCGGGCGGTGAGCCCGTTCATCGGCAGCGTGGCGGCCGCGGCGTGGTCGGTCCCGGCGGGGGCCGGCGCCACCGAGTCGGCCGGGAGCGCGATCCGCGAGGAGTACCCGCCGTGCGACCCGGACGGCACGACGATGCCCATGACGCGGTCGCCGACCGCGAGCCCGGCGTCCCCGGTCCCCTCCCCGAGCGCCGCCACCGTCCCGGCGACGTCCATCCCCGGCACGTAGGGCGGCGGGTCCTTCCGCAGCGCCTCGGCCCGGGCCCCGTTGCGCAGGAGGGTGTCGGTGGGGCTGACGGCGGCCGCGGCCACCTCCACGACGACCTCGCCCGGCCCCGGTTGCGGGTCGGGCAGCTCGACGACGTGCAGGGCCTCCGGCCCTCCGAACTCGGTCACTCCGATGGCGCGCACGCCCCGGGTGTCCCCCGACGGGCGGACCGCCACGCCCCGTTGTGATGACGGCGCTGGGTGCCGGCGCGCGACGGTGGCAGCGTCGTCGGACATGTCCTCCGACGTCGGCACGTTCCGGACCACCCCGATCTTCGACGAGGTCGACCGCTGGGCCCACGGCCCGGCCGGGGCGGGTCCGACGATGCTGTCGTTCGACCGCGCGCGGGCGACGCCCGGGACGGCTCGGACCGTGCTCGCCCTGCTCGCGGCCGCGCGGGAGGAGCACACGCCGCGTCACGCCCTGCGACGGTCATGATCGTCCGTGGTCGTACGATGCGCGCGTGACGCCGTCCGAGCCCGCGCCGCCGGTCCCGGACCTGCCCGTCCCCGTCTCGGCGTGGGCCGACGGGGAGATCGGTGAACGGACCCGTCGGACCCGCCGCCGGCTGCTGCTCGCGGCCGCGACGGTGTTCGACACCCACGGCTACAGCGGTGCCGCGCTGAGCGACATCCTCGCCGTCGCCGGCCTCACCAAGGGCGCGCTGTACTTCCACTTCCGGTCGAAGCAGGCGCTGGCGGAGGCACTGCTCGTCGAGGTCTGCGACTCGTGGCTGCTGCTCGTGGAGGAGATCGGCCGCCTCGGGGTCGACCCGATGTGGCAGTTGCTGCTCGAGACCGACGCGTACGTGGCCCGGTGGATGTACGACCCGCTGGTCCGCGGCATCAGCCGCGCCATCTCCGAGCCCGACCTGCGGGAGCACCGTCTGGCGTGGCTCGCCGGGTGGGAGCACGCGACGGCCGACCGGCTGCGCGGGGCCGAGGCCGCGGGGCTGCTCGCCGCCGGCGTCGACCCGGTACGGGCGGCCCGCGCGGTCGTGGCCGTGGCCTCGGGCAACTACAGCGTCGCCGACGGCCCGGACGACCTGTGGACGCGCATGTCCGAGTCGTGGGAGGGCCTCGTCCCGATCATGACCGCGCCGGCCTGGGCCGCGGCCTGGCGGGCGTCGGGCTGGCAGGACCGGCCGCGTCCGGACGCCGAGCGCTACCGGGCCTCCCGCGAACCCTGATCCGCCCGACCGGCGACCGGGTCGGAGCAGTCAGGCGGGTGGGGTGGCCAGGCGGGCGCGGTGGTCAGGCGGGCGCGGTCCGGGCGAGGGCGTCCCAGCCCTGGTCGGCCGCGCGGGCGTCCTGTTCGGCCCTCGCCCCGCCACGCAGGCCGAACAGGCGCTTCGCGACGAGCAGGTAGATCACGACCGCGACGTTGACGACGAGGGCCACCACTTTCGTCGGGGTCACCCGCACCGTCAGTTCGTAGATCTCGGGGATCAGCAGCACCGAGGTCGCGACGAGCGTGAGGTACTCCGCCCACCGCCGGCCGCGCCACAGCCCGATCGCCTCGACGCCCTCCAGCAGGGCGTACGCGGCCAGGGCGGTCCCGACGAGGACGATGGTCCGGTCCTGGGCGGTGAAGGCGCTGGTCAGCTCGCCGAGGATGCCGTCGCGCAGCGAGTCGCCGAACCCGAGGGTGGTCCGCAGCGTGTCGAGCACGGCGAAGAACGGCGTGCGCAGGGCCTCGCGGTCGGCGAGGAAGACGAACACCGCCACGGCGGCGAGGGCGAGACCGAGGAAGTGCAGCAGGCGGTCGATCGCGATCAGGCGCAGGACGAAGCGGTCGCGCAGGGCCCGGCCGCGCAGCGGGAGGTCGACCTCGCGACGCGCGGGCAGCCGGTCGGTCGTGGGGGCCTCCGGCGGGGGCAGGGGCACCCAGGAGTCGCACCGCAGGCAGCGGTGCCAGCGGCACCCGTCGCCCGCCCGGACGACCAGGGCGACGTCGAACCCGTCGTCGTCGGAGGCGAGGGTGGCCGCGTCGGTCCCGAGCAGGGCGTGCCCCCGGAGCCCGCAGGTGATGAGCTCGTAGTGGAAGCGCGGTCGGAACCGCGCCGGGGGGACCGTGCCGGGCGGACGGGGCACCACGACCTTCGTCGTCACCCCGTGATGGTAGGACCGCGGCGGGCGCGGCCCGACCTCAGACGGCGGGCGCCATCTCCGCGGCGGGGACCCCCACCGTCTCCTGCACCCACACCTGGCCGTCGGCGACGGACACGGCGTGCGTGCGGACCGGCTTCTTCGCCGGCGGCCCGTCCGGGCGCCCGGTGCGCAGGTCGAAGCACGCCGCGTGCAGCGGGCACTCGACCGCGCACCCCTCGAGGAACCCGTCGGAGAGCGACGCGTCCTGATGGGTGCAGGTGTCGTCGATGGCGAAGAACTCGCCCTCGACGTGGAAGACGGCGATCGCCACCGTCCCCTCGACCCGCACCGACTCGCCGTCGGGGATGTCCGCGAGCTCACCCACGTAGATCATGATGTCTCCTGTTGCGTATTACGCACTGCGTCCTGCTATCCGCAACATGAGAGTGACGATTCGCGAAACCGCCGTCAAGAGGCCCGCGCAACGATTCGCGGCTCGTCTGTTGCCATTGGATGACACGGCTGGTACTCGACTGATATGTCAGTGCGCCGGACACCCGTGCGCAATCCGGGTGACACACTGCCCGCGCACGGCCGTGTCCGTCTCGTGCCCGTCGGGGGAGCCGCATGATCGACCCACCGCCCCCGTGGCACCGGGGCGGGGCCCACGCCCCTGCCGTCGAGGGCGAGCACGTGCTGCGTCGGGCCGCGGCCGCCGCCGCCGTCGGCAACGTCGCGGAGTGGTACGACTTCGGCCTCTACTCCTACCTCGCGGGCACGGTGCTGAGCCGGGTGTTCTTCCCCGACGCGGGGCCCTGGGCGTCCGTCTACACCCTGGGGGCGTTCGCCGCGGCCTTCGTCATGCGCCCGCTGGGCGGCCTCGTCTTCGGCCCGCTGGGCGACCGGATCGGACGCACCAGGGTCCTCTCCGCGACCGTCGTGCTCATGGCGGCCGCCACGCTGCTGCTCGGGCTCGTGCCGGGCCACGGGACGATCGGCGTCGCCGCACCGATCCTCGTCCTGGCCATCCGCATGCTGCAGGGCTTCTCGGCGGGCGGGGAGTACGTCGGGGCCCTCACCCTCATCGCCGAGTACGCCCCGGACCGCCGGCGGGGCTTCTTCGGCAGCTGGCTGGAGTTCGGCACGCTGACCGGCTACACGCTCGGGGCGGGGGCGAGCGCCCTGGTCATCGCCCTCCTTCCCGACGACGCCCTGCTCGCCTGGGGCTGGCGCATCCCGTTCATGCTCGCGCTGCCGCTCGGGATCACCGGTATCTACCTGCGCCTGCGCCTGGAGGACACCCCGGCCTTCCGCCAGCTCCTCGACCGCTCCCCCGCCGTCTCCGGGATGCCGCTGCGCCGGGCCCTGACGATCGTGCTGGTGCGCTACCGGCGCGGGGTGCTGGTCGCGGGCGGGCTCGTCGTCGCCTGGAACGTGGCGAACTACGTGATGACGAGCTGGGTGCCGACCTACCTCACCAGCACGCTCGTCGAGTACGGCGAGGCGGGGACGGGCACCGCCGGGGCCACCGGGCTGCAGGTGGCCGTCATGCTGTTCATGCTCCTGGCGATCACCGGCGTCGGTCGGCTCAGCGACCGCATCGGTCGCCGGCCCCTCCTGTTCGCGGGCAGCATCGCCCTGGTGGTCACCGGGCTGCCCTCGGTCTGGCTGCTCCGCCAGGGCCTCGCCGGCCAGGTCGGCGGCCTGCTGCTGATGGGGACGTGCCTGCTCTGCTTCGCCGCCGTCGCCCCCTCGACGCTGCCCGCCGTGTTCCCGACGCTGGTGCGCTACGGCGGCCTCGCGCTGACCTTCAACGTCGCGGTGTCGGTCTTCGCCGGCACCTCCCCCACCGCCATCGCGGCGCTCACGACGTGGACCGGGAACCTGGACTGGGCCGGCTGGTTCCTCGTCGGGGCCGGGGTGGTCGGCATCGTCAGCGTGGCGTTCCTCGAGGAGAGCGCCGGGCGCCCCCTCGCGGGCGCCCGCCCGCTCGCCTCGAGCGCGGAGCTGCCGCCGCCCGAGCGCTCCCCGGACGGCGTCTTCCTCGAGCACCCCCGGGACTGACCCCGGCGGGCCCGCTCAGCGCGTGCGGGGCAGCTCGGAGCGCCGCAGCCGCCCGAACGCCCGCGGCTCGCCCAGGCCGCACAGACCCGTCGTCGTGCCGTCGGCGCCGCGGTAGCGGGCCACGAACCGTCCGGCGTCCAGCTCGCCGTGCAGCACCTCGACCGCGTCACCGGGGTCGGGGTGCCCGGCGAGCTGGAGCATCCGGCCGTACTGCTCGGACCAGACGTAGCCCGAGGGCGCGACCCGCCGCACCGTGGTGCCGGCCAGCAGGTTGGCCGCGGCGACCTCCGCCTGCTCCCCCGCGCTCGTCCAGTGCTCGTGGCGGTGCGAGGACGTTCCGCGGCTCCAGCGGGCGACGTCGCCGACCGCCACGACGGTGGGCACGTCGGTGACCAGGCCGTCGTCGGTGCGGGCGCCGTCGTCCACCTTGACCCCCGACCCCTGCAGCCACGCGGTGTTCGGGGTGATCCCGACGCCCACGACGACGACCTCGGCCGGGACCTCCCGCCCGTCGCGCAGCCGCACGCCGGTGACCCGCCTGCTCCCGTCGCCCGTCGCGGCGGCGGCGAACCCGTCGACGGCGGCGCCGGTGTGCAGCGTCGTGCCGTGCTCGGCGTGCAGCGCGACGCAGGACGCGGCGAGGGTGGGACCGAGCACCGGGGCCAGCGGCGTCGCGAGCCCGTCGAGCACCGTGACGTCGAGCCCGAGGGCCCGGCAGGTGGAGGCCACCTCGGCCCCGATGAACCCGCCGCCCACGACGACGACCCGGGCGCCCGGCACCAGCTCGGCCCGCAGCGCCCGGGCGTCGTCGAGGGTGCGCAGGGTGTGCACGCCCGCCAGCTCCGCGGTCCCGGGAAGGCGCCGCGCGGACCCGCCGGTGGCGAGCACGACGCCGTCCGCGGCGAGGTCCGTGCCGTCGGCGAGGCGCAGCGCGCCCGCCGCGGTGTCGAGGGCCGTGGCCCGGACCCCGGGACGCAGGTCGAGGTCGAGGTCGGCGAGGTCCTCGGCGTCGAGGAGCGCGATCCCGGCCTCGTCGGTGGTCCCGGCGAGGAACGCCTTGGACAGCGGCGGCCGGTCGTAGGGGGCGTGCGGATCGTCCCCGAGCAGCGTGAGCCGGCCGTCGAACCCGGCCGACCGCAGGGCGTGGGCGGACCGCACCCCGGCCACGGAGGCCCCCACGATGGCGATCGTCTGCATGCGCGCTCCTCGGTACGCGAGAGGACCGCCGGGCGTCGTGGCCCTCGCGGGTCCGTTCCCTTGTTGCGTTCTCCGCGCACGTGATCCTTCATGCGCAACTCAGACCGTGGGAGACGCCCTCGGCGTTGTCAAGCGGCGATTCGGATTGCGAGATCGGCGACCGGACCCGCCCGGCCCTTGACACGGGTCGTTCGGACCGTGGACCGTTTTCGTTGCGCGATGAGCAATGGTGTTCAACATAGCGCAACACGCGGGAGTCGATGTCCGAAGTGTCGGGCGTCGACGGTCCGCTCGCCACGGCCGGGCACCACGTCGAGGAGCAGTACGATGACCACTGGCGAGTACGTCGGCGCGATCGCCGACCCCCAGCTCCCGGCGAGCCTGCGGGAGACCCTGCCGGGGCGGTACTACACCGACCCCACGATCTTCGCCGCCGAACAGGCCCTCATCCTCGAGGAGGGCTGGTTCTGCGCGGTCCTCGCGGCGGACATCCCCACCGCCGGGGACTTCGAGACCGTGCAGGTCGGCCGGGAGAGCGTGATCGTCGCGCGCGGGCGCACCGGCGACGTGCACGCCTACCTCAACGTGTGCCGCCACCGCGGTGCCCGGCTGTGTACCGAGGAGAAGGGCTCCGTCCGGCGGTCCTTCCAGTGCCCGTATCACGCGTGGACCTACGGGCTCGACGGCAAGCTGATCTCCGCGCCGAACATCGCGTCGATGCCGGACATCGACCGCCGGGCCTACGGGCTGAACCGCGTCGCGGTCCGCGAGTGGCTCGGCTACGTCTGGGTCTGCCTCGCCGACGAGCCGCCGTCGTTCGCCGACACCGTGATCGGCGACGTCACCGCCCGGCTCGGCTCCCCGGACGCGATCGTCGGCTACGACGTCGCCGGACTGAAGCTCGGCCGCCGCATCTCCTACGACGTGCGGGCGAACTGGAAGCAGATCGTCGAGAACTTCATGGAGTGCTACCACTGCGGGACGATCCATCCCGAGCTCACCGAGGTGCTCCCCGAGTTCGCCGACGGCCTCGCCGCGCAGTACTTCGTCGGCCACGGCGCGGAGTTCGGCGAGGACGTCCAGGGCTTCACCGTCGACGGTTCGGCCGGGCTCGCCCCGCTGCCCGGCGTCGGCGCCGAGCAGGACCGTCGGTACTACGCCATCACCGTCCGGCCGCAGGTGTTCGTCAACCTCGTGCCCGACCACGTGGTCTTCCACCGCATGTTCCCGCTGGCGCCGGACCGGACCCTGGTCCTCTGCGACTGGCTCTACCTCCCCGAGGTCGTCGACTCGGGCGCCGACCTGGACCGCTCGGTGGAGCTCTTCCACCGCGTCAACCAGCAGGACTTCGACGCCTGCGAGCGCTGCCAGGTGTCGATGGACTCGCGCTCCTACGCCCGCGGCGGGGTGCTGGTGCCCAGCGAGCACCACATCGGCGAGTTCCACGACTGGGTGCGCGAGCGCATCGGCTGACCGTTCCCCCGTCCCCCACCCCTCCGCCGAGACGAGCCGCCATGCCCCACCACCCTGACCCCGCCCCGCACCCGGTCGCCCCCGAGCCGCTGGCCGACGCCTTCGCGGTCGCCGACCAGCTCGCCGTGCACGGCAGCGACTGCGTCTGCCCGCGCTGCGCGGGCCGGCTGCCGTTCCTGCTGCGCGACCTCGCGCGCGCCCTCGACGCCGAGGACGACGCCCGGGCCTGAGCAGCGCACGTTCGCGGGGTCCGGCCACCGGCCGGGCCCCGCATCGGCGCGCCCGCACCACTCCCGCCCATGCCGCGAGGTGTACGTGAAGCAGGCCGCGGGCCTCGTCGGGATGCCTGGTGTCCCTCTCGCGCCCCGGCACGAGCGCCGGCCGAGCCCGACCCGGGAGCTCGACCGACGCCCCGAGTCAGCGCAGGACGACGGTGCTGTGCCCGTCGAGCAGGACCCGGTGCTGGCAGTGCCAGCGCACGGCGCGCGAGAGCGCGAGCGCCTCGGCGTCCCGGCCCACCAGCTGCAGGGCGTGCGGGTCGTAGGAGTGGTCGATCCGGATCACCTCCTGCTCGATGATCGGGCCCTCGTCGAGGTCGGCGGTCACGTAGTGCGCGGTGGCGCCGACGAGCTTCACGCCGCGGTCGTAGGCCTGGTGGTAGGGCTTCGCGCCCTTGAAGCCGGGCAGGAACGAGTGGTGGATGTTGATCGCCCGGCCGCGCAGCGCGGTGCACGTCGCGTCGGAGAGGATCTGCATGTAGCGCGCGAGCACCACGAGCTCCGCGTCGAACCGGTCGACCACGGCGAGCAGCTCGGCCTCCGCGTCGGCCTTCGTCGCGGGCGTCACCGGCAGGTGCACGAACGGCAGCCCCGCCGCCTCGGCCATCGGGCGCAGGTCCTCGTGGTTGGACACCACCCCGACGAGCTTCGCCGACAGCCCGCCGGAGCGCCACCGGAAGATCAGGTCGTTCAGGCAGTGCCCGAGCTTCGACACCATGACGAGCACGCGGACGTCCCGCGCCGGGTGGAACTCGTACTCCATCCCGAACTCCGTGGCGACCTCGGCGAAGCCGTCGGCGACCTCGTCCACCCCGGTGCCGTCGGGCACCGCGATCGCCGTGCGCAGGAAGAGCCGCCGACGCACCGCGTCGTCGAACTGCTGGTGCTCCACGATGTCGCAGCCCCGCGCGGCGAGGTGCCGCGACACGGCGTGCACGATGCCGCTGCGGTTCGGGCAGCTCAGGGTGAGGGTCAGGGTCTCGCTCACGTTCGCCTCCTCAGCACTCGACCACGGTGAGGGCGAGACCCCCGCGGGCCGTCTCCTTGTACTTGACCTTCATGTCGGCCCCGGTCTCGCGCATCGTCCGGATGGCCTTGTCGAGCGACACGTGGTGCGCGCCGTCCCCGCGGACGGCCATCCGGGCCGCGGTGATGGCCTTGACCGACGCCACCGCGTTGCGCTCGATGCACGGGATCTGGACGAGGCCGCCCACCGGGTCGCAGGTGAGCCCGAGGTTGTGCTCGATCCCGATCTCGGCGGCGTTCTCCACCTGCTCCGGTGTGCCCCCGAGCAGCTCCGCGAGGGCGGCCGCGGCCATCGAGCAGGCCGACCCGACCTCTCCCTGGCAGCCGACCTCCGCGCCGGAGATCGAGGCGTTGCGCTTGAACAGCATGCCGATCGCGCCCGCGGTGAGCAGGAAGCGCACGACGTGGTCGTCGGAGAACCCCGGCAGGACCGCCGCGGCGTGGTGCAGGACGGCGGGCACGATGCCGGCCGCGCCGTTGGTCGGGGCGGTGACCACCCGACCGCCCGCGGCGTTCTCCTCGTTCACCGCGAGCGCCCACAGCGCGACGTGGTCCGTCGGCTGGGTGTCCGCGCCCGCGGCCGCGTCCTGCTCGAGGCGTCGGCGCATCGCCGCGGCGCGGCGCCGCACCCGCAGGCTGCCGGGCAGCACGCCCTCGGCGGTGCTGCCGCGCTCGACGCACTCCCGCATCACGGCCCAGAGGTGCAGCAGGCGGGCCCGGGTCTCCGCCTCCGGGCGGTACGCGGCCTCGTTCGCGAGCATCACGTCGCTGATCCGCAGCCCGGCCGCACTCGCGCGGGCCACGAGTTCGTCGCCGCTCGCGAAGGGGTGCGGCACGGGGACCTGCGCCTCGCGCAGCACCGGCCGGCCGGTCTCGTCCTCGTCGACGACGAAGCCGCCGCCGACCGAGTAGTACTCGCGGCGCTCGACGAGCGCACCGTCGTCGTCGTGGGCGGTGAACACCATGCCGTTGCTGTGGAACGGCAGCGTCGCCCGGCGGTGCAGGACGACGTCGTCGTCGACGTCGAAGGCGATCGGGTGCTTGCCCGCGAGCAGGAGGGAGGCGTCGGCCCGCACCGCCTCGACGAGCGGACCGGTCGCGGCCGGGTCGGCCAGGTGCGGCTGCTCCCCGAGCAGACCGAGGACGACGGCGGGCACGCTGCCGTGCCCGTGGCCGGTGGCCCCGAGGGAGCCGTACAGCTCGCACCGCACGCGCCCGACCCGCGCCAGCGCCCCGGACTCGCGGAGCCGGGTGGCGAACAGGAACGCCGCGCGCATCGGCCCGACGGTGTGCGAGGAGGACGGCCCGATCCCCACCGTGAACAGGTCGAACACCGAGATGCTCATCAGGGGCTCCCACCCGCCGGGCGACTTCGTACCCAACTAGTATATTAGTCTTCGGCAACGAGGTGAAGACTTCGCGACGACGGGGTATGATCAGCGGGTGACCGCTCTCCCGGAAGCGCCGACCACGCGTGGCCCGCTGTCGCTGTCCGAGCAGGCCTACGCCGCCATCCAGGACAAGCTGATCATGCTGGACATCCCCCCGATGTCCCCGATCGACGAGGTCGGCCTCGTCGCCTCCCTCGGGGTCGGCCGCACTCCGGTGCGCGAGGCGTTGAAGCGGCTCGAGGTGGACCGGCTCGTCGTCTCCTACGCCCGCCGGGGCACCTTCGCCACGGCCGTCGACATCACCGACCTCGCCTACATCTCCGAGATCCGGGTCCAGCTCGAGCCCCTGGCCGCCCGTCGGGCCGCGGACGGCAGCAGCGCGGACCTCCGGGACGAGCTGCGCGAGCTCGCCGACGCGACCGAGCGCCTCGACGTGCCGACCCTGACCCGCGACGAGCTGATGCGGTGGGACCTGCGGGTGCACCGCGCGATCTACCGCGCGGCGGGGAACCCGCACCTCGAGGACACCCTCGTGCGCTACGACAACCTCGCGACCCGCATCTTCTGCCTGTTCCTCGACCGCATGCCGGACTTCGTCTCGCACGTCGAGGAGCACGCCGGCCTCCTGCGCACCATCGCCGACGGGGACGGCGACGGTGCCGCCCGCCGCGCCCGCCAACACGTGCAGGGCTTCGAGAAGGCGGTCCGGGCGGTCATCTGACCAGCTGCTCCCGCACGGCGGCCGTCACCTTGGCCGCCCGCAGCACGAGGTCGTCGACGTGGTCGGCGACCTCGAGCAGGTCCGCACGCTCCGCCGCGTCGGTGACGCCCGGCAGGGCCGCCTCGATCCGCACGCGCGCGGTGCCGGCCGCCGCGCGCAGCACCTCGGCGGCGGCCGCGACATCGCCGAGCACCGCCCGCCGGGCCACCGGACGCAGCGTCTCCGCCAGGGCGAGGACCTGCCCGACGAGGGTGACCACGCGGACCGGGTCGGCCGCGTCGACCAGCTCCAGCGCCGAACCCCGGAGCTCGTCGGCGCGCCGCCGGACCGTCGCCGCGACCTCGTCGGGCCCCTCCCCCGCGCCCAGCCGCGCCGCCAGCGCGACGAGCGCCGCCCCGTGGGCGGCGTGCAGCGCGGCGGCGGCGCCCCCGCCGGCGGCGGGGGCGCGCGTCGCCAGGTCCTCCAGGAACCCCTCGACGGTCCGGTTGCGCACGGATGGCCTCTCGACGGCGGGTCCGGGTCAGCGCCGGATGCGGGTCATCTCGGGGTCGACGAGCGGCTCGGCGGCGACGGTGGCCCGCACGGGCGCCCCGAAGTACCGGATGTCGACCGCGTCGCCCGACACGAGCCCCGCGGGCAGCCAGGCGTAGGCGATCGGTCGGCCGATCGTGTGCCCGAAGGCCGCCGAGGTCACGTAGCCGGCGGGCTCGCCGTCGACGTACACCGGCTCGTGGCCGAGGACGACGCTGCGGCCGTCGTCGACGGTGAGGCAGGTGAGCCGGCGCCGCACGGTGTCCGGCCCGCGTCCCTCGAGCGCTGCGCGGCCGACGAAGTCGCCCTTGGTCTGCGGCCGGACCGCGAAACCGACCCCGGCCTCGTACGGGTCGTGCTCCGTGGTCATGTCCGTGCCCCAGCTGCGGTAGCCCTTCTCCAGGCGCAGGCTGTTGAAGGCGGCGCGGCCGGCCGCGATCACACCGAGCGGCTGCCCGGCCGCCCAGAGCGCGTCCCAGAGCCGCTGCCCGTACTCGGCGCTCGTGTAGATCTCCCACCCGAGCTCGCCGACGTAGGACAGGCGCATGGCGACGACGGGCACCCCGGCGATCGTCGCGCGGACCGACCGGAAGTACTTCAGGCCCTCGTGCGAGAGGTCGGCCGACGTCAGCGGCTGGACGAGGTCGCGGGCCAGCGGGCCCCAGACGCCGATGCAGCAGGTCCCGCCGGTGACGTCGCGGACCCGGACGCCCGGGTGGTCGGCCGCGACGCGCTGCAGGTACTCGACGTCGAGCGGGCCGTTCGCGCCGACCTGGAACTCCTCGGCCCCGAGCCGGGCGACGGTGAGGTCGCTGCGGACCCCGCCCGCCGCGTCGAGGGCGAGCGTGTAGGTCACCGACCCGACCGACTTGTCCATCTTCCCGGTGGTGACGTGGTCGAGCATCGCCACGGCGCCGGGTCCGCTGACCTCGACGCGGGTCAGCGGCGTCATGTCGTACATCGCGACGGCGGTGCGCGTCCTCCACGCCTCGACCGCGGCGATCGGCGAGTGGAAGCGCGCTGCCCACGGGTCGCGCTGCGGCGGTGCCCACTCGGCCGGCAGCTCGGCGACCAGCGGCGCGTTGGCCTCGTACCAGTGCGGCCGTTCCCAGCCGTGGGCCTGGAGGAACACCGCGCCGAGTTCCTTCTGGCGCGTGTGGAAGGGGCTGACCCTGACGTCACGCGGCGAGAGCCGCGGCTGCAGCGGGTGCACGATGTCGTAGATCTCGACGAAGTTCTGCTGGGCGGTCTCGGAGACGAACTCGTCGGTCGTCTCGAACTCCTCGAAGCGGTGCACCGAGCAGCCGTGCAGCTCGGTCTCGCTGCGCCCGTCGACGAGCAGCTGCGCGACGCTGCGCGCGACGCCCGCGGAGTGCGTCACCCACACCGCCTCGGCGATCCAGAAGCCGGCGACGTCGCGGGACTCCCCGATCAGCGGCCCGCCGTCGGGGGTGAAGGAGAAGATGCCGTTGAAGCCCTGGTCGACCTTCGAGTCGCGCAGCGAGGGCAGCAGCGCCTGGCTGTGCTCCCACTGCGGGGCGAAGTCCTCCTCGGTGAACGGCAGCATCGACGGCTGCCGGGACTCGCTGACGTCGACCCCGACGTCGGGCAGCTCGTCCAGCGACACCGGCATCGGCCGGTGGGCGTAGGAGCCGATGCCCAGGCGGTCGTCGTGCTCGCGGAAGTAGAGGTCCTGGTCCTGGTGGCGCAGGATCGGCAGCCGCGCCTCGACGTCGGCGTCGTTGCGCCCGACGAGCGCGGGGACCTGGCCGGTGTAGACGTACTGGTGGGCGAGCGGGAGCAGCGGCACCCGCATCCCGACGAGCTCGCCGAGCGCCCGGCCCCAGAACCCGCCGCAGGACACCACGACGTCCGCCGGCACCTCGCCGGCGTCGGTCTGCACCCCCGTCACCCGCCCGCCCTGCTGCGAGACGCCCGTGACCCGGGTGGACCCGCGGAAGACCGCGCCCCGCGCCTGCGCGCGCCGGATGAGGGCGGTGACCGTGCGCGAGGCCTTCGCCAACCCGTCGGTGGGGGTGTGCAGGCCGCCGAGGACGAGCTCGGGGTCGATCAGCGGGTGCAGCTCGAGGCAGCGCGCGGTGTCGACGACCTCGGCCTGCACCCCCCAGGAGGTGGCCCACCCCTGCTTACGGTGCAGGTCGGCGAGCCGCTCGGGGGTCGTCGCGAGCTCGAGGCCGCCGACCGGGTTGAAGCACCAGGCCCCGTCGACGTCCAGCGTCGAGAGCTTCTGCTTGGTGTAGGTGGCGAACTCGGTCATGGTCTTCGACGCGTTGGTGGCGAAGACCAGGCCGGGGGCGTGCGAGGTGGACCCGCCGGCCAGGGGCAGCGGTCCCTGGTCGAGGACGGTGACGTCGGTCCAGCCGCGCTCGGTCAGCTCGTCGGCGAGGTTGGCGCCGACGATGCCGGCGCCGATGACGACGACGCGGGGGGTGGTGCTCATGGCGTCCCTCTTCAGGTCGGGCGGATCAGCGGAGCGCGGCGGCGTCGACGAGGCGGTCGGCGACGTAGCCGGAGAAGGAGCTGCGGACGAACAGGTGCAGGTCGTCGTCGGCGTGGGCGACGAGCAGGACGGGCGCCTGGCCGAACAGGGTCTGCGCGCACCGGCCGCGGCCGAACCGGCCCGGGCGCAGGTCGATCGAGCAGCCCGAGGCGAGCAGCTCGCGGGCGTGCGCGCCGTGCAGCCGCAGCGCGACGCGCTGGGCCGAGACGTCCACGGCCATGCCGCCGAACGGGGCGGCCAGGGAGTCGACCCGGTCCTCCCAGCGGTGCGGGTCCGTGCCCGCGCTGGTGAGCAGCCACTCGTCGGGGCCGAGGCGCAGGGCCTCGCCGTCGCCGATCCCGGTCCAGGTGTCCACGGCGGTCGGCAGTGGGCCGCCGAGCGCCGCGGCGAGGGCGTCGAGCGCCCCGCCGTCCGGGTCGACGCGCAGGTCGACGGCGCTGACCAGCGG
This sequence comes from Actinomycetospora soli, assembly GCF_021026295.1. Taxonomy (GTDB): domain Bacteria; phylum Actinomycetota; class Actinomycetes; order Mycobacteriales; family Pseudonocardiaceae; genus Actinomycetospora; species Actinomycetospora soli. The sequence goes on along the minus strand of NZ_JAJNDA010000007.1, from coordinate 127,324 downwards.
TTCGAGGGTGATCGCCGGGTCGCCGACGAGGGCCTCGAGCGCGGCCCGCCGGCTCTCCAGCGGGTGGCGTCGGGTGAGGACGCTGGTGTCAGCCATCACGGCGGGCTCCTTCGGGGTCGACCAGGACGGTGTCGCCGATCTCCACGGCCACGAGCTGGTCGCCGACGGGGACGGCCACGACCTCGCCGACGCGGTCGCGTCCGCCGCGGACGAGGGCGAGCGCGAACGGGCGGCCGAGCTCGGCGCTGCGGTAGCTCGAGGTGACGTGGCCGAGCATCGCCACGGGCGGCGGCGGTAGGAGGCCGTCGTCGGGAAGATCGACGATCTGCGAGCCCTCCGGCAGCATCGTCGCCGCGTCGGTGGGCAGCAGGGACACCAGGTGCTTGCGCTGCGGGTCGGCGTTGAGGGGGCGGGCGAAGGACCGCTTCCCGACGAAGTCGGTCTTCTTCTTCGATACCGCCCACGCCATGCCGAGGTCGTGCGGGGTGACGGTGCCGTCGGTGTCCTGCCCGATGATCGGGTAGCCCTTCTCGGCCCGGAGCACGTGCATCGTCTCGGTGCCGTAGGGCGTGATCCCCCACGGCTCGCCGGCGGCCAGGAGCCGGTCCCAGAGGTCGGCGGCGTACCAGGAGGCGACGGTGACCTCGACGGCGAGCTCGCCGGAGAACGAGATGCGCGCCAGGCGCACCGGCACCCCGTCGAGCTCGGTGTCCTGCCAGGTCATGAAGCCGAAGGCCTCGTTCGAGACGTCGACGTCGGCGAACACGCGCCCGATCACGTCCCGGGACCGGGGGCCGGCGACCGCGAGGATCGACCACTGCTCGGTGACCGAGGTCAGCCGCACGCGCAGGTCGGGCCACTCGGTCTGAACCCACTCCTCCATCCAGTCGAGGACGTGGGCGGCGTTGCCGGTCGTCGTCGTGACGAGGAAGCGGTCCTCGGCGAGCCGGAGCACGGTGCCGTCGTCGAACACCATGCCGTCGTTGCCGCACATCACGCCGTAGCGCACGCGGCCGACCTTCAGGGTGCTCATCAGGTTCGTGTAGAGGTGGTCGAGCAGCACCCCGGCGTCCGGACCGCGGACGTCGATCTTGCCCAGCGTCGAGCCGTCCATCATGCCGACCGCCCCCCGCACCGCCGCGCACTCGCGGAGCACGGCGGCGGCCATGTCCTCGCCGGGCCGCGGGTAGTGCCGGGCGCGCTTCCACTGCCCGACGTCCTCGAACTCGGCGCCGAGGGCGACGTGCCGGTCGTGCACCGGGGTGGTGCGGACCGGGTCGTACAGGTCGCCGCGGTCGCGCCCGGCCAGGGCGGCGAACGGGACCGGCGTGTACGGCGGGCGGAACGTCGTCGTGCCGAGGGCGCCGACGGGGCGGCCCAGCAGCTCGGCGGTGATGCCGGAGGCCAGGATGCCGGAGGTCTTGCCCTGGTCGTGCGCGGTGCCGATCGTGGTGTACCGCTTGACGTGCTCGACCGAGGTCATCCCGGCGCCCACGGCGCGGGCGATGTCGGCGACGGTCGCGTCGCGGGCGATGTCGACGAACTGGCGGGCCGGGTCGCCCGGCGTGCGCCAGAGCGTGCCGCGCGGCGTGATCTCCTCCGGCTCGGCGTGCGGGGCGTCGGTGGCCGACCCGGTGGCCGCGGCGCCCTCGCGCAGGACGTCGGCGAGGGCGTAGGTGCCGTGGGCGGCGCCGACGACGGCGGTGCCCGGCAGGTCGCCGGCGGGCCGGAAGCCGACCAGCTCGTCGTCGAACGCGAGGCGCCCGCCGACGTGGCTGAACAGGTGCGCGGTGGGGTTCCACCCACCGCTGACGAGCAGGAGGTCGCAGGGCACCTCGCGCCGGGCCTCCCCGACGAGCGCGGCACGGACCCGGTCGTCGCCGAGCGTGCCGCGGACGTCGGTGCCGGGCTCGACGACGATGCCGGCGTCGGCGCAGCGCCGCGCCCAGCCCGCCGGGGCCTCGGCGCGGGCGTCGACCACCCGGACCGCGGCGCCCGCCCGGTGCAGGTCCAGCGCCGCCGCGTACGCGGAGTCGTCGACGGTGAACACGACGACCACGCGGCCGGCGAGCACGCCGTGGCGGTGCAGCAGGTCGCGGGCCGCGGACGCGAGCATCACGCCGGGGCGGTCGGCGTCCTCGAACACGATCGGGCGCTCGAAGGCGCCCGCCGCGACGACGACCCGGCCGGCCCGGATGCGGTGCACCCGCTGCCGCGGGTCGCTCCCCTCCCCGCACCGCTCGAGGGCGAGCACGAAGCCGTCGTCGTAGTGCCCGAAGGCCGTGGTGGCCTGCAGGTGGGTGACGTGCGGGGCCGCCGCGAGCTCGGCGGCGACGGCGTCGACGAACTCGAGCGCCGGGCGCCCGTCGATCATCTCGGTGCCGGTGAGGGTGCCGCCCGGGGTGGGACGGTCATCGACGAGCACGACGTCCTGCCCGGCGCGGGCCGCCTCGCGGGCGGCGACGAGACCGGCCGGGCCCGCCCCGACGACAAGCACGTCACAGTGGAGGTGGCGGTGGTCGTAGCGGGCGGTGTCGGCGACCTCGGCCAGGCGACCCCGCCCGGGCACCCCGCGGGCGACGAGACCGTCGACGACGTCGACGGTCGTGGCGAGCAGCATCGGCTCGGGGAACGGCTCCTCGATCTGGACGAGGCCGCAGGGGTCCTCGGTCCACGAGCCCAGGACGCCGCGGGGACGGCCGAGCCGGACGCTCGTGCCGAGCGTGGTGACGCCCTGGGCGAGCAGCGCCGAGGCGAGCGTGTCGCCGGGGTGGGCGGTGCGGACGATCCCGTCGAAGGTGAAGGACAGGGTCCGGGTGCGGTCGATGCGGCCGTAGCCGTCCACGCGGGTCATGCGGTCCTCCCGTACGGACGCGTCTCGGCGAAGACGTAGGTGCGGGTGTCGCGGACGGCGCGCAGCCAGCGGCGGCACCCGGCGTCGTGGCACCAGCGCTCCGCGAAGGCGCCCTCGGGGTTGTCGCGGAAGAACACGAACCGGGCCCACTGCTCGTCGTCGAGGGCGGACGGGTCGGCCGGGTAGGCGAGGTCGGCCTGGCCGCCGTAGCGGAACTCGGTCTCCTCGCGGGGCCCGCACCAGGGGCAGGTGATGAGTTGCACGGGGGTCTCCGGGGTCGGTGCGGGTGGTGGGCTCAGTGCGCGACGCCGGCGGCGCCGTGCTCGTCGACGAGGGCGCCGGTGACGAACCGGTCGAGGGCGAACGGGGCGACCAGCGGGTGCGGGCGGCCGTGGGCGACGGTGTCGGCGAAGGCCCACCCGATCCCGGGTGTCGCCTTGAACCCGCCGGTGCCCCAGCCCGCGTTGACCAGCACGTTCTCGTAGGGGGTGTGCCCGACGACCGGGCTGGCGTCCGGGGTGACGTCGACGATCCCGGCCCAGCTGCGCAGCAGGTGCGCGCGGGCGAAGACGGGGAAGAGCTCGACCGCGGCGGCCATCTGGCGCTCGATGACGTGGAAGGCACCACGGCGGCCGTAGCCGTTGTAGCCGTCGACGCCGGCGCCCATCACCAGCTCGCCCTTGTGGGCCTGGGAGACGTACACGTGCACCGCGTTCGACATGACGATCGTGGGGTGCACGGGCTCGAGCAGCTCCGAGACCAGCGCCTGCAGCGGGTGGGACTGCAGCGGGGTGCGGACGCCGAGCCGGTCGAGCAGCACCGAGGTGTGCCCGGCCGCGCAGAGGGCGACGGTGCCGCAGGCGATGTCGCCGCGGGAGGTGCGCACCGAGGTGACCCGGTCACCGTCGACGACGAAGTCGGTGACCTCGCAGTTCTGGATGATGTCGATGCCGGCCTCGTCGGCGCGGCGGGCGAAGCCCCAGGCCACGTAGTCGTGCTTCGCGATGCCGGCCCGCGGCTGGTAGGTCGCGCCCTGGACGGGATAGCGGATGCCGTCCGAGACGTTGACGATCGGGCAGATCTTCGCGACCTCGTCGGGGCCGAGCCACTCCGCGTCGATCCCGTTGAGCCGGTTGGCCTCGACGCGGCGCACCGAGTCGCGGACGTCCTGCTCGGTGTGCGCGAGGTTGAGCACGCCGCGCTGGCTGAACAGGATCGGGTAGTCGAGGTCCTCCTCGAGGCCCTCCCAGAGCTTGAGGGAGTGCTCGTAGATCGCGGCCGACTCGTCCCACAGGTAGTTCGAGCGGATCAGCGTCGTGTTGCGGGCCATGTTCCCGCCGGCGAGCCAGCCCCGCTCGAGGACCGCGACGTTCGTGATGCCGTGGTTGCGGGCCAGGTAGTGCGCAGTGGCGAGGCCGTGCCCGCCGCCGCCGACGATGACGACGTCGTAGTGCCGCTTCGGCTCGGGCGTGCGCCAGAGGAAGTCCGGGTGCTCGGGAGTGCTCATGGCTGCAGCTCCGGGTAGAGGGGGTGGCGGTCGGCCAGCGCGGCCACGCGGTAGGCCAGGGCGTCGAGCTCGATCTCGGTGACCTCGGGGCGCAGGGCGCGGGCGATCACCTCGGCGACGTCGCGGAAGTCCTCGGTGGTGAACCCGCGGGTGGCGAGGGCGGCGGTGCCGATCCGGACCCCAGAGCTGACCATCGGCGGGCGGGGGTCGAACGGGACGGCGTTGCGGTTGACCGTGATGCCGACGCGGTGCAGCCGGTCCTCGGCCTGCCTGCCGTCGAGCGTGTGGTCCCGGAGGTCGACGAGCACGAGGTGCACGTCGGTGCCGCCGGAGACGACCCCGACGTCGGGTTCGACCACCAGGCGCTCGGCGAGGACGCGGGCGCCCGCGAGGGTCCGCTCGCACCGCTCCCGGAACTCCGGCGTGCCCGCGAGCTTGAAGGCCACGGCCTTCGCGGCGATCACGTGCTCCAGCGGCCCGCCCTGCTGCCCGGGGAAGACGCTCGAGTTCAGCTGCTTGGCGAGCGTGCGGTCCGCCGCGAGGATCACGCCGCCGCGGGGGCCGCCGAGGGTCTTGTGGGTGGTCGAGGTGACGACGTGGGCGTGCGGCACGGGCGAGGGGTGCAGCCCGGCGGCGACGAGGCCCGCGAAGTGCGCCATGTCGACCATGAGGTAGGCGCCCACCTCGTCGGCGATCCGTCGGAACGCCGCGAAGTCCTGCTGCCGCGGGTACGCCGACCAGCCCGCGATGATCAGCTTCGGCCGGTGCTCCCGGGCGAGGCGCTCGACCTCGTCCATGTCGACCCGGTGGTCGTCGGCGCGCACGTGGTAGGCGGCGACCTCGTAGAGCCGGCCGGAGAAGTTCAGCCGCATGCCGTGGGTGAGGTGGCCGCCGTGGGCGAGGTCGAGGCCGAGGATCGTGTCGCCGGGCGTGAGCAGCGCGGCCATGGCCGCGGCGTTCGCCTGGGCCCCGGAGTGCGGCTGGACGTTGGCGTACTCGGCGCCGAACAGGTCCTTGAGCCGCTCGATCGCGAGGGTCTCGACGACGTCGACGTGCTCGCACCCGCCGTAGTAGCGCCGGCCCGGGTAGCCCTCCGCGTACTTGTTGGTGAGGACCGAGCCCTGCGCCTCCATCACCGCGACCGGCGCGAAGTTCTCGCTGGCGATCATCTCGAGGGTGCGGTGCTGGCGGTCGAGCTCGCGCGTCACCGCGGCGTGCACCTCGGGATCGACCTCGGCCAGGGACCCGTCGAGGACCGGGCGGGTGGCCTCCCGCGCCGTCGTCGTGCTCATCGCCGCTCCAGATCGCCGACTGATATATCAACTGCCGAGGACTGTAGACACGCGTGTCGACGAGGGTCAACACTCGTCTCGCAGTGAGCGCCCGACGACGCGAGGAGGAGTCCCCATGACGACCGGGACGCAGCAGGAGGTCCGCGACGAGGTCGCACGGCTGGACGGCTGGTTGCGCGCCCGCGCGGTGCCCGACCGCCCGCTGGGGTGCACGATCCGCGCGAGCGACCGGGACGCCGTGGAGGCGGTGGCGGACCGGTACGGCTACGCGCTCCTCGTGCGTGCGGTCGAGGAGCCCGACGCGCTGTGGGCGGAGTTCCGGCCGGTGGGCTGGCCCGCCCCGAGTGGTGATCGCGGCCGGCACGGGTCACGCTGGCGGGTGCCATGACCGCACCCCGTCACGCGCGCGCCCGCCGTCTCGGCCTGGCCGGTGCCGCCGCCCTGCTCCTGCTCGTGTCCGCCTGCTCGTCCGACGGCGGCGGCTCCTCCCCCGGCAGCCCGCCCTCGCCGGTGGCCGCGACCGCGCCGGTCGCCGCCACCCCGGACGGGCTCGTGCAGACATCCGTCACCGTGCCGTCCGGGATGGGTGACGCGCCCTTCGACACCCCGCGCTCGGTGCTGACCCCGCCGGGGTGGACGGTCTCGGTGTGGGCGCGCGTGCCGAAGGCGCGCCTCGAGACGTGGGCGCCGGACGGGTCGATGCTGGTGTCGCTGCCGGGCAGCGGCGAGGTGATCCGGCTCGTCCCCGGCGCGAACGGCGCGGCGCCGCAGCAGTCCACGCTGATCTCGGGCCTCACCCAGCCGCACGGCATGGCCTTCGACGGCAGCACGCTCTACGTGGCCGAGAGCGACCAGATCTCGGCCTTCGAGTATGCGAACGGGACAGCCACCGGGAAGCGCGTCGTCGTGCCCGGGCTGCCCGACGCCAAGAGCCCCGACCTGCGCGGCGCCTACGCGCACGCGCTGAAGACCGTGGTCGTCGGGCCGGACAAGGCGCTCTACGTCTCGGTCGGCTCCACCGCGAACGTGTCGCCCGAGGATCGGGACGCGAACCCGCAGCGGGCGGCGATCCTGCGTGTCCCGGCCGGGTCGAGCACGCCCGAGGTCTTCGCCCGCGGCGTGCGCAACGGCACCGGGCTGGCCTTCGCGCCCGACGGACGGCTCTGGACCGCGGTGAACAACCGCGACAACATCGCCTACCCCTGGCCCGGGCCGCAGTACGGCCAGGTGCTGCCGGAGTACGTCAACGACCACCCGCCGGAGGAGCTGGCCGCGCTGACGCCCGGCCGTGACCTCGGCTGGCCGTACTGCAACCCCGAGCCCGACGTGCGTCCCGGGCAGGCCGACTCGCCGATGCGCTCCGCCGACCTCCCGTTCACCCGCGACGTCGAGACCAACGCCGACGGGTCGAAGCTCGACTGCGCGTCGCTGCCGCCGCTCGAGCAGACCTTCGGGGCGCACTCGGCGCCGCTCGGTCTCGCGTTCGCCGACCTCCCGGGGCTCGGCGAGGGCGCGGTCGCCGGAGTGCACGGGTCGTGGAACCGGACGGCGCCGCGGGCGCCCGAGGTGTCCTTCTTCCCGTGGAACGGCGGCCGGATGGGCGACCAGCGCACGCTCGTCGGCGGCTTCCAGGCCCCCGACGGGTCGCGGTGGGGCCGACCGGTCGCGGCGGTCCCGGGGCCGGACGGCGCGCTCTACGTCTCCGACGACGGGGCCGGGGCGATCTACCGGGTCGCGCGCAGCAACTGATCGACGCTGCGTGTGATCAGCCCGGCCGCGTCCGCCTGCGAGCGGGCGAGGTCGGGCTCCAGGTCCGCGAGCGCCGCACTCCCGACGATGCCCGCGCCGGCCAGCTCGGTCGGGTCGAGGTCGACCCGCCCGGCCACGGCCAGCACCGGGACCCCCGCCGCGCGGGCCCGGGCGGCCACCCCGGCGGGGCCCTTCCCGCGCAGCGTCTGGGCGTCCAGCCGGCCTTCGCCCGTGACGACGAGGTCGGCGCGCGCCAGGCGCTCGTCGAACCCGAGCAGGTCGGCGACGAGGTCGAAGCCGGGGCGCAGCCGGGCGCCGAGCAGGGCCATCAGCCCGAAGCCCGCTCCCCCGGCGGCGCCGGCCCCGGGCACCTCGGCGACCTCCCGCCCGACCACGTCGGCCCAGTGCGCGAGGGCGGCGTCGAGCACCTCGACGTCCTGGGGCCCGGCGCCCTTCTGCGGGCCGTAGACGGCGGCGGCGCCGTGCGGGCCGAGGAGCGGGTTGTCGACGTCGCAGGCCACCTCGATCGTCGCGGCGAGCGCGGGCGGCGGGTCGACCCGCACCACGGCCGGTAGTCCCCCGCCGCCGATCCCGCCCGGGAGCTCCCGCCCGTCGGCGTCCCGCAGCACCACGCCGAGCGCCTGCGCGAGCCCGGCGCCGCCGTCGGTCGACGCGCTGCCGCCGAGACCGAGGACGATCCGGGTCGCCCCGGCGTCGAGCGCGGCGCGCACGACCTCGCCGAGGCCGAACGTCGAGGACGCGTACGGCTCGAGCACGCCACCGGGCAGCCGCACCAGCCCGCACACGTCGGCCAGCTCGACGACGGCCGTGTCCCCGGACCGCGCGAACGAGGTCTCGACCGGTTCGCCCGTCGGCCCGGCCGCCGTCAGCGGACGCCGCTCGAACCCGGCCGCGACCGCCGCGTCGACCGTGCCGTCCCCGCCGTCAGCGATCGGGCAGAGCTCGACGGTGTGGCCGTGGGCGGTCAGGGCGCGGGCGATCGCCTCGGCGACCCCGACGGCGTTCAGCGAGCCCTTGAACTTGTCCGGCGCGACGAGGACGTGCACGCGCCAGAGCATCCCGTGGACGCGGGCGGGACGCGAGGGCGCCGGCGTCCGATGCCTTGACTTCGACCGCGCTCGAACTCCTAGCGTCCGGCGCCGTGCGCACCGTCTCCGCCGCGACGCCCCGGTGACCGACGCCCGGGTCGACCCCGTCCCGCGCTGGGCGTTCGGCGCCCTGTCGCTGTCGCTGCTCGTCCTGGGCGCCGCCGCCGGCGTCCCGGCCCCGCTCTACGTCGTCTACCAGCACGAGTACGGGATCCTGCCGTCCGGGCTGACCGGGGCCTTCGCCATCTACATCCTCCCGTTGGCCGGCGCGCTGCTGGTCTGCGGCCGACTCTCCGACCACCTGGGCCGACGCCCGGTCGCCGTGGTGGCCCTGCTCCTCGACTCGGTCGCGTGCGGGGTCTTCACCCAGGTGGACTCGACCGGGGTGCTCCTGCTCGCTCGGAGCATCCAGGGGCTCGCCACCGGGCTCGGGCTGACCGCGATCGCCGCGTTCGTCATCGACCTGGGTCCTGCGCGACGCCCCGGGCTCGCAGGAGCCGTGACCGGCGCCGCCGCTCCGGGCGGACTCGCGGCCGGCGCCCTGGTCTCGGGCGCCCTCGTCGCCCACGGCCCGGCACCCCTCGTCCTGGTGTACGTGGTGTTCGCCGCTCTGCTCGGTCTCGCCGCCGTCGCGGTCGTCCTCGCTCCGGAGAGGGCGAGCCGCACCCCCGGCGCCCTGCGGTCGCTCCGACCGTCGGTCCGGGTGCCGGACGGGGCGTACCCGCTGTTCGCGACCGCCTGCCTCTGCTTCATCGCGAGCTGGGCGCTCGCGGGGTATTACCAGGCCCTGGGCCCGTCCGTGGCCGCCGGCGTCCTGGGCGCGACGAGCCCGCTGGCCGGCGGACTCGTCCTCGCCGCCCTCACCGGCACGTCCGGCGTCACCGGGCTGGCCGTGTCCGGGGTCGGTCACGACCGGGCCATGCTCGGTGGCCTCGCCGCCCTCCTGCTCGGGGTCCTCGGCGTCGTCGGCTCGCTGGCCGCCGGACTCACCGCGGGCTTCTTCGCGGCCACCGTCGTGGCCGGAGCCGGGTTCGGCGCCTCGTTCACCGGGGCCATGCGGTGGGTGCTGGCCGGTCGGTCGGCGGCCGAGCGGACCGGGCTCCTCGCCGCCGTCTACCTCGTCAGCTACCTCGGCTCCGCCGTGCCCAGCTACCTCGTCGGGCTGACCGTGCCCGCGTGGGGCCTGCTCGGCTCGACCGCGGCGTACGGCGGCCTCGTCGCCCTCCTCGCCCTGACCAGCGCCGCGGCCGCCGTCCTGCTGCGCCGCCGCACCCGGCGTCAGGTGTGGGCGAGCCCCGGCTCGGGCTCGACCTCCCGCAGGCCCGACCCCCGCTCCCCCGGCGCGGGGGCGGGCCCGACGATGCGGCGCCAGTAGGCCGTGAGCCGGGCGGCGTCGTCGTGGCCGGCGCGGAACGCGATGTGGCCGTCGGGCCGGACGTCGAGACCGACCGCTGTGCGGACGGCGCTGTCGGCGCCGTCGGCCCCGACGACGTAGCGGTACCGCCGCCGCGCGACGGTGCCGTCGTCGCCTCGGAGCACCACGTCGACGCCGTCGTCGTCCTGCTCGAGGGACTCGAGACGCGTGCCGCCCTGCACCGGGCGCCCCTGGTCGGCCAGGACCTCGCGGACCCGCCGTTCGATCCCCGCCTGGCTGCCGTAGAGGACCGCCGGGTACGGGCTCGCGGCGTCGGTGAACCGGACCGTGTCCACCGGACGGCCCTCGATCACGAACTCGGCGCGCACGACCTCGTGGGCGCCTCGGGCGAGCAGGTCCCGCAGCCCGACGGCGGCGAGCAACTCCTGCGGGCGGGCCCACAGGTTGTTGGCTCGCGACGAGTCCCGTGGAGCCGTGCGCCGGTCGACGACGTCGGCGCGGACGCCGTAGTGGGCGAGGGCCGCGGCGAGCACCAACCCGACGGGGCCCGCGCCGACCACCAGGACGTCGGCGGGCGTCGTCGTGAGGACCGGGTGCGTGACTGACATCTGGTTCACCTCGCTGTCTCCTCGCCGACCCGTCCGCGCGAGTCGGCGCTGCTCCAGCCGTACCCCGGGACATCCTCGATCCAGCCCCGGGAATCGCTGCGATCCTTTTCACCGCATCGCGACGGGACAGGCGTCGTCCGACCTGCTCTGCGATTCGTCGTCGAATGTGCCGCCACGGTTGACAGGCGGCCCGACGCCTGCTCGGGACGCGTCCGACACGGCGGCGACGCATTCCGGCGAGAACCGTTCGATGGCGAATTCCACGCCGATCCCGCGACCGATGGGAATGGTCGGCGTGCCCGAACCCTCCGTCGCGTCGTCGCCCTCGAGCAGCCCGAGTCGCTCGTCGAGGAGATCCTGGGCTTCCGCCTCGTCCGGTGATCGTCGGCCCGGTACGTTCTCGCGGGTCGGTTCGACGGAAGGCGGTGCAGCGGTGCGGAGACCGTCGGTCCGCGACGCACGGAACGTGTGGCTCGCCGGGTTCTCGTCGGCCGCGGTGCTCCAAGGGGTGTTCCGGCGACCCTTCGGCCGGGGCAGCGCGTGGGACTACAACGCCGGGTGGCAGCGCGAGATCGCGGTCTGGAACGTCGGGACCCTCGTGACGGCGGCCGGACTGGCGACCCTGGGGCCGGAGGCGGACCGCGCCCAGGTCCGGGGCTACGCGGTGCTGTCCACCCTGTTCGAGATCAACCACCTGGTGGCGGTCTGGCGCGCACCGCGCAGCGGGAGCGACTGGTTCGGCGCTGGGCTCAACGCGGTCGGGATCGCGGTCGGGATCGCCGCCCTCACCGGTCCCCGGGCCAGCGGCGGGGACTGAGGTCGCTCGTCGTGAGAGCTCCAGCGGTGGAGGAGGTCGAGCGCGACGTCTTCCTCGTCACGGGCACCGACGTCAACTGGGTGCTGCTGCGCGAGGGCGACGACCTGACCCTGGTCGACGGCGGCTACCCCGGGGACCTGCCGGCGGTCGAGTCCTCCGTCCGGGCCCTCGGGCGCCGCCCCGAGGACGTGGTGGCGATCCTCGTGACCCACGCCCACGTCGACCACCTCGGCGCGGTGAACACCTTCCGTGCCCGCTACGGCACCCCGGTCCTCCTGCATCCGATCGAGGTCGCCCACGCGCGCCGCGAGCGCCTCGAGCAGCTGACGCCCGCCCGCGTGGTCGCGAACCTGTGGCGTCCGCGGGTCCTGCCGTGGGCGCTGCGGGTCGCCCGTGCGGGAGCGGGCCGGGACGTCGCCGCGCCGCACGCGGAGCCCTTCCCCACCTCAGGGGCGCTCGATCTCCCGGGGGCGCCGGTCCCGGTGCTGACCGGCGGCCACACGTCCGGCCACACCGCCTTCCACCTCCCGACGGCGGGCGTCGTGCTCACCGGCGACAGCCTCGTCACCGGACACGCCCTCTCCCCGACGAGCGGGCCGCAGCTGATCGCGCCGTGGTTCGACCACGGCACCGACGCGCAGATGGACGAGGCGTTGACGGTCCTGCAGGGCCTGGACGCCGACCTGGTGCTGCCCGGGCACGGGCCGGCGCACCGCGGGTCGCTCCGGGCGGCCGTGGACGAGGCACGCGACCGGGCGAACTGACCGCCGCATGACAACCATCCGGTCGGTTTCACGGACGGGTCACGCTGATCGAGCGACGGGCGTCGGCACCGGCCGCCGTCGGCGCACGAACTGAGGCCGAGGCCGAGGACGATCCACCCCGCCCCGGCGTCGAGGGCGGTCCGCACCACCTCGCCCAGACCGAAGGTCGAGGACGCGTACGGCTCGAGCACCCCGCCGGGCAGCCTGACGAGCCCGCCACACGTCGACCAGCCCGACGACCGCCGTGTCCCCGTACCGCGGGAACGAGGTCGCGACCGGCTTTCCCCGTCGGCCCGGCCGCCGTCACCGGGCACCGCTCGACCCCGGCCGCGACCGCCACGTCGAGGGAGAGGACGACGCTGAGACAACGCTGAGACAACGCTGAGACGCCGCGCCACCTGGAAGTGTGCGGAGCTCTGGGCGCCGTGCAGCAGAGCGGCGGCCTGCAGCCCGAAGATCGCGGCATCACCCCGTGCGGCGGGGCCGAACACACGGGGTTCGCGGGCGTAGAGGTTCAGCGCGGAGTGCCGCGGACCGCGGATCGAAAGTCCGATCGACAGCAACGACCGATACCCGGCGGCGACCGCCGCGGGCGCGAACCGCGGCCAGCGAACGGCGTCATCACCGGCGAGGTCGTGCGCCACGACGACACCGGAATCGGGCGGATCGTCGGCTGCGGTGACGCACGGCCCCTCGGCCAACAGCGACTGCAGATGATCGAGCTCGGCGATCGTGATGTCGGTCGGATGGCTGGAGCTGACGACGCCCCGTTCGGTGCGGGAGATGCCGCCCCCGTCGGCGCCGGGGACCGTGGCCACCGCCGCGGCGAGCAGGCCGGACAACGTCGCGTCGACGTCGCGGATCCCGCGCCCGGCGGTGATATCGACGGCGGCACGGCGCAACGCGGCCACCAATCGGTCGGCCTCGGAGCCGCGATTGCGCTCGCGATGGTCGGGGGCGGTCGAAGGACCAGTCGTGTCATCGGCGCAGGACGCCATGAGACCCACCAGAGGTCGGGGTCGGAAACCGACCCCGAGGGCCGGGCTGGTCCGGCCGTTGTCCTCGACCGATCCGTCGACCGTACAGATCCATCAGCCCGCGAGCAGCGTCGATGCCGCCGCCGCCGTGGCGCGGTGGCCGGTGGTCATTCCCGGCGGAGCGACGATCGCCGGGGCGGGAGCGGTTCATCAGGTTCGGCAGTGTCTCAAGACCTGATCGCGGACTCCGGCCGAGCACGGCTCCGGCTCCGCCAGCCGCCGGTCTTCCTCGATGATCGCCGGCAGGAGGTGCCCGACGTCGACCTCCTCGTCGTGGTCGTGGTCGTCGCGGCGGCTCTAGGCAGCCGCCGTGGCAAGGATCTGTCGGAACGGGGTGGGTACCGGCTCCCGGCGTTCACCGCATGTCCTCGAGGTCCATCCCGTTGAGCAGTCGCCGCTCCTCCCGCCACCGCACGCCCCACCAACCGGCGCCGCCGAGCAGGAACCCAACCAGCGCGAGGACCCCGACCACCACGCCCGCCCACACCGGCTCCCACGGCAGCGTCACCAACGTGGCCACCAACACCACCAGCGACACCACCACCAAGACCCGGTAGACCGGCTTGTCTCTGCTGCGCAATCCGACGGCCACCCCCGCCACCGTACGGATCTTCATCAGTGGCCGGTGGAGCGACGCGACCGGCGCAAGCGCGCGTCACGGTCGAGTCCTCGGAGTCTCCTCGAGCCGACCCGGCACGGTCACCGACTCCGGACCGCTCAGCTCGTCGAGCAGCCCCACGGGCCTTCGGCGTCGCCTCCACACCCGTGCCGTCCGGCCCCGGCCCTCGTGCGTGCGGGGTGGAACCCCCGTCCGGGCGCACTAGTTCGCCCGGACGTCGAGCGTCGGCGGTGGACCGAAGAAGCGACGCAACGCGAGGACGACGCAGCCGCTGAGCGACGGGTCGTGCCCCGGCATCCGACGCACCCGAGCGTCGATGTCGATCTCCCGGCCGAGGTCCTCGTCGAAGCCCGCCGGGCGTTCCACGGGGGTCGGCGGGCAGTCGAAGAGAGCGAGTCTGGTGCACGTCCTACACATGGGGAACCTCCACGGGGCCGAGAAGCGATGAGTGCGTGCTCGCCCCCTGGTGTGGAGCCACAGTTGTCCTTCGTTGCGGCGCCGGCGTCCGGATCGACAGCGCCGCCCGGCATCGGTCGGACCGCTGGTCAAGGAGCGGAGCCGAGGGCCTCGTCGAGTTGGCGCAGAAGGGCGATCGCCATCGGGCCGGAGAGGACCGCGATGAGGTCCCACAGGCCCAGACCGTGCACGCGCGTCGGCGCTCGGGGAACGCTGCGAGGTGAGCCGCTCGGGCGGTGAGCGCGAGGGCGTGGGTGGTGACCTGGTCGGCCGCCGCGCGACAGAGCCCCTCGAAGATGGGCCCATCGACGTCGCGCAGCACTGCGCGGGCGGCAGCGCACAGCAGGTCCTCGCCGGTCGCAGCGCTCACCGAGAGCACCGAGGGCGGGCGCCGCGAAGGTGCGGGCTAGGCATCGCGGCGCACCGAGGACAACATCGGACGTCGGGAACGCCGCGCAGCACGAGCCAGGTCGGCGAGGTGGCTGGCGTGCTGGGCCCGGACCCATTCCGACAGCAGAGGTCCGTCGGGCGATCGGTCGTCGAAGAGGTCGGACAGTGAGACATCTGGAGGCACGATCGCTCCTGCCGCGGCGCACGACCGCGAGGTAGGAGGGGGCAGGACGCCAACGGGAAGCCGGCGTGCCGCAGGGGGCCACAGCGAGCCCGGACCGCGACACGAGGTCGGTGCGCGGGTCGGGGGTCGCTGCGCGAGGCGGCCGGGGTGGGCCCCGCATCGGCTCGGGCGTGCAACCGACTACCGGCTCATCTCGAGAACCGGACGCTGGGGAGCGTGAGATCCGATGGTGCCCGACCCGTCCGACGACGCAAACGTAGCGCTTCGGTCGCCGCGCACTCGGTGACCACGCGCACCGGGTGACACCCAGAGCAATGGAGACTGCAGTCAGCGCAGCGCCTCCGGGTAGGGCACGAATTGGAGTTGGCCGTTCGTGGTGGATCCGGTGGTCACGGTCTCGCCGGTGGTGGGGTCGACGGCGACGCTGTTCGGTTGGCGCACCGTCGGGATCGAGACCTGGTGCGCGACCTGGGTTCCCGAGAGCGTGAGCCCGAGGAGTTGGTTGCTGCCGGTGAGCGTGACCCACAGCGTGTGGCGGACGGTGTCGTAGGCGTCGCCGTAGGGCCTGGAGCCCGCCCCGGTGGGGATGGACGCCACCTGGCGCGGCCCGGTGGGGGTCGCCTCGAAGCCCAGAACGGCATCGCCGTCGGTGTCGTTGACCCAGAACAGGCCGTCCTCGCCGGCCACGGTGTGGGTGGGACCGGCGCCGCAGTCTGCGGTGCCGACGATGTCACCGGTCGCGGTGTACTCGGTGATCTGTCGACCCCGCACGCCCACTCCGACCGCATAGCGGCCGTCGGAGGTCGCGGCGCCCCCACCGGGCTGCAAGGGGGTCGACACGGTGCGGACGACCCTGCGGTCACGGATGATCGAGAAGGAGTTGCCGAACTCGTTGGCCACGAAGATCGTGCTCTGCCCGACGGCGAAGGCCTCGTGGGGCGCCGGCCCGGTCGTGGGCACCGTGTAGGCGATCTGCCCGCTGGGCAGATCGATCACCGACAGGGTGCCGTCCTTCTCCCCGGCCGACAACGCCGGGCCGTCCGGGCCGGCCAGGGTCAGGTGCCGCCCCTCGCTGCGCAGGGAGACGAACCTCGGGGTCGTCGTCGTCGCGGCCGCGCTACCGGCCGGGATCGGCAGGATGTCGAGGCCGTCGGGGTTGCGGACGTTGACCGCCACCGTGCCCGCCGCCGTCACCGCGATCCCCTCCGGCCCACCTGCCAACGGGATCACCGTGCCCGGCAACGAGGCCTGCGCGGGCGGGGACATCGCCGGCTCGGGGGCTTCGGCCAGCGGGGTCGGCGGAGCGTCGGCCGTGGGAGCAGATGTGGGCGTCGGAGCGGAGGCACCCGGCGAGCCGCAGCCGGCGAGCAGACCGGCGGTGACCAGGAGCGCCGCCGCGGCAACGCCCGTCCTCCGCCGTCGACCGCCGGTTCCCGTGGCGGAGGGGTGGGGACGATCCCGGGTGACGGCCATGGTCCACGTTCGGCGCGGACGACGTCCGGGTTCTCCGTGGCCCGGTGGCCGGAACAGGTGTCCGCCCCACCTCGTCGTGCGCGCGGACGCACGGGGTGACGCGCTGTGGCCCGCGGTCCCGACACATGGGGCGGCGACAGCGGAGGTGTTCGCGTTCACCGCCGTCCACCTGCTCATCGCGCAGACTGGCGGCGTGCAGTTGTGGGCGTCGGAGCCGGTCGGATGCTCGGGTCTCGTGGTGCTCGCTGCCGCCGACGATCGTCAGGTCGAGGACGGCTTCGAGCCGAGGAGTCTGCCGTCGACCTGGCTGGTCGACGAGGCGACCGCGGATCGCGCCATCGAGATGCTGCAGGACGCCGTGGCGACGGGCCACGACGTCGACATCGACCACATCGTCGTCCGGGCAGCGCACGCAACCGGGGGACACCTCGCCTGAGAGTCTCGCTGCGGATGCTAGCGAGTCACGGCGTAAGGGCGCCCCGCTCCGGTGTGAGGGCGGCGGGGGTCCCGTCGGTCTCGCTCGACGAAGCGACCGACGGTGGGACGGGGGTGTCCCGGGTCGAGCTCGCGCGCGGGACGGCGAGGCCGTGGAGCCCGTCCTCGGGGACCGGCGCCGGGTGGGTGACCATGAGCGCCACGCCGCCGAGGACCACGATCCCGAGCCCGATCAGCTGGATGAGCCGGGCGAGGGGCGGGATCGCCGCCCCGAGGGGCATCATCGCGCCGGCGACGGCCGAGACCGCGATACCGGCACCGAAGGTGGCGACCGCGACCCCGAACGCCCGGCCGACCGGGTCGGGAGTCCATCCGACACACCACCGCACCCCGCGCCTGGTCCACAGCATCGGTCGAAGGCTTGCGGCGATTCCCCAACCGACGACCAGGACGCCGAGCAACAGCGCGGCGAGGACGCCCAGCGTGCGCAGATGCAGGTGCATCACCGAACTCCTTCCGACGGGCCTGTCGGGTGCAACGTCTGCAGGCGGCGACGGTGACGTCGTGACCGGGGGTTCGCCTCGTCCGGGGCGGCGGGCCGCACCACGTGAGTGTCGGCGAGCGGTGGCGGCCACCACGGTCACGCACTCAACGGAGGCTCGAACTGCTCGCGAACCACGTCGAGGAAGCCCTCCACCCGAGCCACGACCAGGAACGCCCTGCGATCGCCCTCGAGGTCGTGCACGACCTCCACCGGTCGAGCCCACGCCCGGGCCAGCTCGCTGAGCAAGCTCGCGACCCGGGTCGCGGTCTCTCGACCGGTGGCACCGGGCGCGGTGCGGGCCACGACCATGCCCTCGGTGATCAGGGTGGCCGACCAGGACCCGGCAGGGTCGAACCGGTATCGCACGGACACCACCACCGCAGATTCCCCCTCGGGCCGGAGCCACAGCAACGCGCCGGGATCGGACGATGCGTGCCGTGCAGCGTCGCACCGACACCGACGATCACGTGCAGCAGGACGGAGCGGCCGACGAGGCACGAGGAGGACCGGCTGCACGCCGTCGGCTCCTGGGGAAACCCGCTTCCGCCGGCGCCGGGTTCGAACTCGAGCCGCCCGGGCGGCGAAGCAGCGGTATGTCGACCGACACCGATCCTCCGGCGGGAACGTCGCTGTCCCGTCGGACCACGATCCCGAGTCCGGTCGCCGCGGCGATCGGCGTGCTCGCCGTCGGGATGGCGCTCGGGCTCGGCGACCTCGTCGCCGCGCTCACCGCGCCGCCGTCCTCACCGTTCCTCGCGGTGGGCGACCAGTTCATCCGGCTGACCCCGGAGGCGCTCAAGGAGTTCGCGACCAGCACCTTCGGCGTCCACGACAAGCAGGTGCTGCTGGCGAGCATGGCCGTGGTGATCGCCCTGGTCGCCGTGATCGGCGGGCTCCTCTCGCGGCGCAGCGCCCTGCCGGGGACCGTGCTCGTCGTCGTCCTGGGGCTCGCCGGGTTGTCGTCGACCCTCGCCTCCCCCACCTTCACCGCGGCCTACCTGATCGCCCCGCTCGTGGCACTCGTCGGCGGTGTCGCCACCTTCGTGGGACTGCACCGCCTGGCTTTGACGTCCGCCGGGAGAACAGGGGCCGAGCCGGGCGCCGAGGCCGATCACGCCCGGAATCCGCGACGGCGGCTCGCTCTCGGGCTCGGGGCGGCCCTGGCCGGAGCGGCCGTCACCGGGCTCCTCGGTCGCATCCTCGCGGCCGCCGGAGGGGCCGAGGCCTCCCGGAACGCCGTCGGTCCGCTGCCGTCGCCGGCGGGACAGCCGGCCGTCCCTCCTCCCGACGCGGACTTCGCCGCATCGGGCACCCCGACCTTCATCACCCCGAACGCCGACTTCTACCGCATCGACACCGCCCTGCAGGTCCCGCAGGTCTCCGCCTCCTCCTACCAACTGCGCATCCACGGAATGGTCGACCGGGAGGTGACCCTGACCTACGACCAGCTGCGGGCCCGAGCGCAGCTCGAAGCGCCGATCACGATGTGCTGCGTCTCCAACGACATCGGCGGGAACCTGATCTCGAACGCGGTCTTCCTCGGCGTCCCGCTGCGCGACCTGCTCGCCGAGGCCGGCGTGCGGCCGGGCGCCGACCAGATCGCCTCCACCAGCGTCGACGGCTTCACCACCGGCACGCCGGTGGCCGCCTGCACCGACGGCCGCAACGCGATGCTCGCCCTGGGCATGAACGGGCAGCCCCTCCCGGTGGAGCACGGTTTCCCGGTCCGCATGGTCGTCCCCGGGCTCTACGGGTTCGTATCCGGTTGCAAGTGGATCACCGACATCGAACTCACCACCTTCGACGCGTTCCAGTCCTACTGGCAGCAACGCGGATGGGCCGCGCAAGCACCGGTCAAGACCCAGTCCCGCATCGACGCGCCGCGCGACGGCGCGACCGTCCCCGCCGGGCGGGTCACGGTGGCCGGGACCGCCTGGGCCCAGCACCGCGGCGTCGCCCGCGTGGAGGTCCGGGCGGACTCCGGGCCGTGGCAGACCGCCGCCCTCGCCGCCGAGGTCTCGATCGACACCTGGCGGATGTGGCGCACCGAGCTCGACCTCGCCCCCGGGCCGCACTCCCTCCAGGTCCGCGCGACCGACGCCACGGGCGCGACGCAACCCGAGGCGTTCAGCCTGACGATCCCCGACGGCGCCACCGGCTGGCACACCGTGGATCTCACGGCGCGCTGACGAGCCCTCCGACATCCGGCGGCGGATCACCCGCGGTGCCGGGCACCGTCGCCGTCGTCCGGGCGACGGCGTACCGGTCGGCCGCGAGGTCGTCGAGCTCGGGCACGAGGACGCGTCCCCATCTCCGACCGGGCTCGGAGGACAGGCGCGTGTCGAGTTCCCGTAGATCCCCGTCGGCCGACAGTCCGGCGAAGCTGCCGCCGGAGTCCTGGCCGAGCGTGAGTCCGTCGGCGCCCTGGGTCCACCGCTGCGGGAGCAGGTCGCCGATCGGCCCCACGGCGGCCGTCCGTTCCCCGGGGATCGGGTCGGCGGGCCCGGTCGGCGCGGTGATGAACGCCCCCGGCGTCTGTGCGACCCCACCGTCCACCCGCGGGTGCACGGCCACGCGAAGGCGATCGCCCAGTCGACGAGCACCGGGCCCCGCACCGCGAGCCATCGCCCGAGCGGGACGACGTCGACGACCCGTGGTCCGGTGAGCGCGATCCAGCCGTTCTCGTCCGTGCGGTCGTCGACGGCCACGAGGCGCACCCGGTCGGCGCCGTCGGGCACCGCGGACGGTTCGAGGGTGAGGGTGCGCCAGCCGACCTGCGGGTTCGCCCGGTCCTGCAACCGTGCCTGGTCGGGGTCGGCGGCATAGCCCCGGTAGCCCCGGTCCGGTTCGGGGGTCTCGACGGAGGGGGCGGGAACCGACCACGCGGTCGCCGTCACCGAACTGCCAGGTCAGGGATGTCCCGTCGGAGGTCCGGCCGGCGACCGAGGTGGCCAGCTCCTGTCCGGGGCGCAGCGCCGGGAGCCCGAACCACCCCGTCGTCAGGGACCCGACCGAACCGTCTCCCGCGGCGCGGCTCCCCCAGGTGAAGCGACCGTCGCGGGTGTCCGGCTTCCCGTCGGTCCCGCCGGACTTCTGCGCCGTCGGGGCGTTGTCGAACCAGGCGGGCGTCCGGACCTCCAGCGACAGACCTGACGCGTCGTCGCCAGCCAGGTCGGTGGTGGCCGCGAAGACCTCCGGGACGGCGAGCCCGGGCACGGTGACCGTGGGCGACCCGGCCGGATCGCCCACGGTCACCCGCTGGACCACTCCCCGACGACGCCCGCGAGGACGGCGATGACCACGACCAGCGATCAGCCCGGCGCGGATCGGACCACGAAAACGCCGCCGGGTCGGCGTGGTCCGGGCCGCCGCAGCGCGGTCGTCGTCGGGATCGTCGTCCTGGCGGTCGTCGGGGTCGTGCTGGTCGTCCTCGGCCTCCAGGGAGCCGGCACGTCCCGCTCGGCCGCGCCGATCGTCCCGGCCGACGCGCGGGCCCCTGTGGCCGTGACCGGCCCGACCACCACCAGCGCTGCCGGCGCGGCGGGCGTCGAGCTCCCGGCCTCACCGCCCCGCCGCATCGACATCCCCGCCATCGACGTGCACTCGGCGATCAACCCCGTCGGCCTCAACCCCGACCGGACCGTCCAGGTCCCCGCCCCTGGCCCGCTCTACGACCAGGCCGCCTGGTACACCGGGTCGGCCTCCCCGGGACGCAACGGACCTTCGGTCATCCTCGGGCACATCGACTCGGCCGCCGACGGTCCCTCGGTGTTCTACGCCCTCTCCCGGCTCGAACCCCTCGACGAGTTCACCGTCACCCGCGACGACGGGCGCGTCATCACCTACAAGGTCAACTCCGTCCGCCAGTACCCCAAGGACGCCTTCCCGAGCCAGGACGTCTACGGCCCCACCACGCGCCCGGAGATGCGTCTGATCACCTGCGGCGGTCCGTTCGACGACAGCGCGCGGTCCTACCGCGACAACACCGTCGTCTACGCCAACCAGATCGACCCGCCGTCCTCCTCGTCACGGTGACCCCGGCGACGCGGTCCACCGCCGACGCCCTCCATCAGCGACGCCCCTCCGGCACAGCCACGACCCCCGAGAACGTGGCGCCGGGCTGCGACAACTGATCCGAACTCACGTACTGGATCGGCCCGTTATGTCAGGCCTCCGGCGCGCCGAACCGCTATCGCAACAATTCCCTATATCGACACGACGCTCGCCGAATGATTCTCAATGAACCTTCACCGTCATAATCTAAGTTATCGGATGGCTGTCGTTGCAGCTCAGAGCTCCAGCATGACATAACGCTGACCCGCGTGCCGGTCGTGCCGATAGACGAGCGCCGACTGCCCGCGTGGCGCTGGCCGATGGTGTTGCCGGCCGGAGTGAGACGTTCGCTGTCGCGACCTTGCGTTCCCGGCGACGACGCCCGCACGCCGGCGGGATAGTCAGCTGGCCGGTGCAGCGCTGCGTTCGCATAAGCGTGTAGGCCTGCCTCACCAGGTCGGGGGTCCGGTGAGACAGGCCTACCGTCATGGAGTCGCTGGCGGCACCGGGATCGTTACAAAATCGCTTCTCCGCTTCGGGCGTAACTGCGAGCCGCCGCGTAACACGTGCGAGTTCGCCGCGATACCAGCGGCGTGAAGAACGTTCGGGGGATTCTTAGTGCGAGCCTGTTCGGCGCGTCCACTGCCATCGTGATCACCGCTTGCGGCACCACCACCGCAGCGGCACCTGCAGCAGCAAGCGCCCCACTGCCTGTGATCACCGCCAGCCCGGTTCTCGCTGCCCCGCCTGCTCCTGCCAGCACGTCCGGCTACACCCGGTAGTGAATCCACGTGCCGCGACGTTCCCCCGCGGTCAGCCCGGCCTCGCGCAGCACCTTGAGATGGTGCGAGATCGTCGGGCCCGCGAGGTCGAACGCGCCGGTGAGGTCGCAGACGCAGGCCTCGCCGCCGGCGTGCGAGGCGATCAGCGAGAGCAGCTGCAGCCGGACCCGATCGCCCAGCGCCTTGAACGTCCGCGCCAGCTCGGCCCCGTGCACAGCCGGGAGCGGCTCCCGCACGAGGGGCGAGCACCGTTGATTCGACACTCCTCTGTCTTTGACGCTCGTTGAATCACGGGCGCAACCTCGGACCGTGTCACGCGTGCAGCTCGCCCTGCGGGTCCCCGACCTCGAGGCCTCGATCCGCTTCTACTCGACCCTGTTCGGCGTCGCGCCGGCCAAGCGCCGCCCCGGGTACGCCAACTTCGCGGTCACGGACCCGCCGCTCAAGCTGGTCCTCCTCGAGGGCAGGGCGGACCGGCCGATGGCCATGGACCACCTCGGCGTCGAGGTCGACACGACCGGCGAGGTCGAGGCGGCCACCGAACCGCTGTCCGCCCGCCAGGACGAGGTGTGGGTCCACTGACCGGGCCACGAGCCCTGGGAGGTCTACACGGTGACCGGCGACTCGCCGGTCTACGGCGCCGAGAGGACGGCGGCGGCCTGCTGCTCCGACTGAGTCATCACCCGTCGGCTGTACGGTGACCCACCCCGGACGAGCCGACGACGAGCGCCGTCACGGCCAGCACGACACCGATGACCAGCGCGGGGAGCGGACCGAACAGCAGCGCCGACGCCCCGATCGCCGCGCACCAGGACGCCACGGCCAGCCCGAACGGACCGGCGCGGAGCCGTCGGGGGGCGGGAGCCCGTCCGTGGCCGCTCAGCAGGCCGGGATCGGAGCGCGTGAGCTCCTGGGCGATGAGGCGCAGGGAGCGCATCTCTCCGGACGTGAGCGGAGCCGTCTCGTGACCCGCCGACGGTGAGACGGCCCGCCGGTGGCGTCGGTCGTCCATCACCGGTTCCGGGAATCGGAGCCCGGGAGGCCCTCGCCACCCGCCGCCCCGGCGGCGATCTCACCCGGAGCCCCGTGCGCGCTGCCCACGTGGGCTTCCGTGCGAATCCGATCGGACATGTGCGGGTAGTGCAACTCGAACGCCGGCCGCTCGGACCGGATCCGGGGCAGCTCGGTGAAGTTGTGCCGCGGCGGCGGACACGAGGTGGCCCACTCGAGCGAGTTGCCGTGGCCCCACGGGTCGTCCACGTCGACCGGCCGGCCGTACCGGTAAGACCTGAAGACGTTCCAGATGAACGGCAGCGTCGACGCACCGAGGATGAAGGACCCGATCGAGGAGATGGTATTCAGCGTGGTGAAACCGTCCGTGGGCAGGTAGTCCGCGTAGCGCCGCGGCATTCCCTCGTTGCCCAGCCAGTGCTGCACGAGGAACGTCGTGTGGAACCCGACGAACGTGGTCCAGAAGTGGAACTTGCCGAGCCGCTCGTTCATCATCCGGCCGGTCATCTTCGGGAACCAGAAGTAGATACCGGCGTAGGTGGCGAACACGATCGTCCCGAACAGCACATAGTGGAAGTGCGCCACGACGAAGTACGAGTCCGAGACGTGGAAGTCGATGGGCGGACCGGCGAGCAGCACACCGGTCAGGCCACCGAAGAGGAACGTCACCAGGAAGCCGATCGAGAACAGCATCGGCGATTCGAACGTGAGCTGCCCCTTCCACATCGTGCCGATCCAGTTGAAGAACTTGATTCCGGTCGGCACGGCGATGAGGAAGCTCGTGAAGGCGAAGAACGGCAGCAGCACGGCGCCGGTGGCGTACATGTGGTGCGCCCACACCGCGATCGAGAGAGCCCCGATCGACAGTGTCGCGAAGACCAGCGTCTTGTAGCCGAACACGGGCTTGCGACTGAAGACCGGGAAGATCTCGGTGACGATCCCGAAGAACGGCAACGCGACGATGTAGACCTCGGGGTGCCCGAAGAACCAGAACAGGTGCTGCCACAGGATGGTCCCGCCGTTGGCCGGATCGAAGATGTGGGCGCCGAGGTGACGGTCGGCGAGCTGTCCGAACAGACCCGCGGTCAGGACCGGGAACGCGATGAGGATCAGCACGGCGGTGACCAGGATGTTCCAGGTGAAGATCGACATCCGGAACATCGTCATGCCGGGGGCGCGCATACAGACGATGGTCGTCACGAAGTTCACGGCGCCGAGGATGGTTCCCAGCCCCGACACCACCAGACCCATGATCCAGAGGTCCTGCCCGTAGCCCGGGGTGTACAGCGAGTCCGACAGCGGGGTGTAGGCGAACCACCCGGCCGAGGCCGCTCCGCCCGGGGTGACGAAGCCGGAGAGCACCATCGTGCCGCCGAAGAGGAACAGCCAGTAGGAGAAGGCGTTCAGGCGCGGGAACGCCACGTCGGGTGCGCCGATCTGGAGCGGCACGATGTAGTTCGCGAAACCGAAGAGGATCGGCGTCGCGTACAGCAGCAGCATGATCGTGCCGTGCATGGTGAACAGCTGGTTGTACTGCTCGACCGACAGGATCTACAGACCCGGCTGCGCGAGCTCGGCCCGCATCAGCAGGGCCATCAGCCCCCCGACGAGGAAGAACGCGAAGGACGTCATCAGGTAGAGGATCCCGATGTCCTTGGGATCCGTGGTCCTGAGGATCCGGCCGATGAACGACCCACCCTTGGTCTCCCGCGCCGGGTAGGGCGACATGACGATCGGCTTCGGCGACACGGCGGTCATGCGGACTCCTCGTGGTCGAGGGGGAGGCCGCGCGCCGCGAGGTGTCGAGCGCGTCGGAGGACATCGTCGAGCATCGCCGGGGTGAGTCGGCCGCTCTGCGTGTTCTGCGGGCTGGGGTGGTAGCAACCGAGCAGCGTCAACGACTTCGTCTCCCGGACGGCTCCGTGACCGAAGGCCGGGCGAGGGCGGAGCCCGGCCCAGTCGCAGGCGGCCTCCCAGGCCGTCCGCCCGAGGCAGACGATCACCCGGAGGTCGGGAAGCGCCGCGACCTCCTCGGTGAGCCAGCGCAGGCAGGTGTCGCGTTCGGCGCGGGTCGGTCGGTGCTGCGGCGGCGGACAGCGCACCGCCGAGGCCATCCACGCTCCGGCCAGACGGAGCCCGTCACCGGCGTGATCCGACCTCGCCTGGTTGGCGAACCCGGTGCGGTGGAGCGCGGCCACCAGGGTGTCGGCCGACCGGTTGCCGGTGAAGGCCCGCCCGTACCGGTTGCCGCCGTGCGGCGCAGTGGCCAGACCCAGGACATGGACACGTGCCCTCGGGTCACCGAAGCCCGGCACGGGGCGGGCCCAGTAGTCCTCCCCCGCGACGTCCCGGCGGGCGGCGACCAGACGGGGGCACGCCGTGCACTCGCCGATCCGCGCGGCCAACGCGTCCAGTCGGTGGTCGTGGTCGTTCATCGCGGTCGGACACTGCCGCCACAGGTCGGCGACCGGTACGACATCCTGGGTTCGGCACTCCTTCGCCGCGTGATGGGCTCGACCCGACCGCTATCGTGCGCCGCCATGCCCCTGTCGCCCCGTGTTCCCGATCTGCGGGCCCTGGACCTGCTGCTGAGCGTCGCGCGGCTCGGCAGCCTCGGACGCGCGGCCGCCGAGCACGGCATCACCCAGCCGGCCGCCGGATCGCGCATCCGGCACCTGGAGAACCTGGTCGGTCAACCTCTCATCGAGCGTTCCGCTCTCGGGTCGCGCCTGACGACCGAAGGATCGCTCGTCGCCGACTGGGCCCGGGACGTCATCGGGGCGGCGAACTCGCTCGACGCGGGCCTCGACGCGCTGCGCACCCGGTCGGAGGGTCGGATCCGTCTCGCGGCGAGTCTGACGATCTCGGAGTACCTCGCTCCGCACTGGCTCATCGCCCTGCGCTCCCGCCGACCGGAGGCCGCGCTCTCGCTGCAGGCGGTGAACTCCGCCGAGGTCGCCCGGCTGGTGTTGGAGGGAGACGTGGACCTCGGCTTCCTGGAGGGGCCCGAACTCCCCGACGGGCTCGAGGCCCGCGTCATCGCCCGGGACGAGCTCGTGCTCGTCGTCGGCCCCGATTCCCCCTGGGCACGCCGGCGTCGGCCGATGACCGCCGACGAACTGCTGGCGACGCGGCTGATCGTGCGTGAGCCCGGGTCGGGGACGCGTCTCGCGCTGGAGGCCGCGCTCGTGGACCGTGGGCCGATGGCGGAGCCGTTGGTCGAGCTGTCCTCGATGACGGCCATCAAGGCCGCCGTCGAGGACGGTGTCGGTCCGGCGGTGCTCAGCTCCCTGGCGGTGGCGGGCGACGTCGCACTCGGACGTCTCTACCGGGTCGCCGTCGACGGCCCCCACATCCGCCGCGACCTGCGCGCGGTGTGGCCCGCCGGTCGACGCCACTCCCCGGTCCTGCGGGACGTCCTGGCGGTGGCCTCCGAACGTAGTCCCGGTGGCGACGGGACGACTGACGATCAGACCGGTGCGAAGCGGCCCCGTAGCCGTCGCAGGGTCTCCTCGATGCCGCGGGCGTTCCGCGCCGGACGTCCGGACAGCTCGAACATCAGCGCGGCCCAGGTCGTCGAATAGTCGAAGGTCTCGGTGACGGTGGTCCCCTCGCCGGCGGGCTCCAACTCCCACCGCCAGACGTGGCCGAGGGGGTGCCGCCAGGCGAGGTGGCGGTCCTCCTCGCACTCGACGACGGTGCTGGTGATCCGGTACGGGATGCCGAGTTGGCGCATGTTCAGCGAGAAGCGATCGCCGAGCGACACCCGGTGCGGGCCCGTGATCGCGTCGCCGACGGTGCCCGAGCCGTCCAGTTCGCCGTGGCGGTGGGGGTCGGCGAGCAGCGCGAAGACCTCCTCCGGTGGTGCATCCACCGTCGATCTCCGCGCCACCTGACGTGCACCACGGTCGATGGTCTCGACGTCCTCGCTCATGGCAGTCGACCGTAGCGATCCCGCCCCGCCACACTCACGTCCGCGTCGCCACGTCGCCGACGGGGCGGGCGGTCTGTCCCGTCGTCGGACCGACCTGCTCCGCCTGTCGGTGGTAGCGGTCCTCGATCTGCTTGCCGATCTCCCCGTCGATGGCGGACATGAAGGAGAAGGCCCGGGAGAGGACCGGCTCGACGACACCGTTGAGGAGGTGCCCGACGACGTTGTCGACGAGACGGTCGCGCTCCTCGTCGCTCATCACCTCACGGACCAGCGTCCGCGCCTGGCCGTAGTCGTCATACGCGATCATGGGTCGCCCGTCCGGCGACACGATCCACACCCGCGCGACGAAGGAGGTCGGCGCTGCGCGGCCCGGTGAGCCGATGGCTCGGCAGAGGGCCGGGATGCAGCAGCCCAACGCACCGGAGGCCCGCCGGGGCCTGATCACCCTCGCCCCACGTCACGTGTGGACCGATCAGCGCGAGGTCGACGACGAACGGGGGTTCGGCTTCGTCAGGATGTGCGCCGACCACCCGGCCCGGCCCGATCGTCGCACCCGTGAAACCGCCGCGGACGATCACGACCCCTGCCATGGGGATCTCGTTCCCGTCGTCGAGCCGGGCGACACCCGTGTATCCGTAAGCCCGACTTCGGGCCACCCAAGGCGGAGCCGGGTCCTGCCGAGCGCGCACCGTCCCTACCGTCAGGGCGTTCCCGGGAGAGTGGAGGCGCTCGGCGATGAGCGGTGAGCATCGGCAGACCGCATCGACACGCGGTGGGTGGGACGACGACGAGTTGTTCGATCGCACCCCCGCTCAGGACGTCCCGTACGAGGCACCGATGGCGCGGATGGGGCGAGTGGTCTTCGGAGTCCAGTCGGTCGTCCTGCTCGTCGTCGGCATCGCCGGCCTCGTGGTGCAGGGAGGGACGTTCCTCGGCCTCCGTCTGCACCTCCCACACTCGATCCTGCTGCTGGTCACCGCAGTGGTCGTCGGCGCCGCCGTGTTCGCCTCGAACCGGGCCCTCCGTCGGGTCCTGCTGGTCCAGACCGTCGTCTACCTCCTGGTCGCGGCGTTCGGGCTCGCCGTCCCGACGCCCCTGGGACTCAACGTCCTCGACAGCCTCATGCACGGCATCCTGTTCCTGCTGGGCTTCATCGGCGCCTACGTCCTCGCAGCCGGAATCCTCGAACCCGGCGAGCCGGGTTCGGACCCCGCCGCCACCTGACCCGACCTTCATCCCATCGGGGTCTCGGGACCCACGAGGTCCGCGGTGTCGTCCCGTTCTACCGGGAGCCGGGCGAGCACCGGGGCGGCGGCGAGCACGATCGCGAGCCCGACGACGAGACCGAACAGCGGGGCGCCCGGGGCCGCGATGCCACTGGAGATCAGCAGCGCCGTGGCTCCGGCGGGCGCGTGGTGGGCTCGCGCCAGGGTGAGTACCAGCAGGGTCAGGGCGAGCGCGACGGCCTGCGCGCCCACCCGGGTGGGCGACTCGACATGGATCTCGGCCACCGAGGGCGCGTGCCACAGTCCGAACGCCCCGAATGACCCGAGGCCGACCACGATCGCGGTCGCGTGCCCGATGACACCGTTGCGCAGCCGGCTCATCGCGCTGCGCGGGTGGGCGATGACGACGTAGGCGGTGGGTCCGAGCGTCGTCGTGAGCCACGTCCCGCCGAGGGCGGTGTCGCGCGCGAACCAGCCGGCGAGGCCGACGGCAGCCACGAGCGCACCGGCGAGGAGCGCCAACCGCACCCCGAGCAACAATCGGCGGGAGAGGTCGAGGCGAGTCGTGCCGGAGCCGGTCACCCCGCCTCGATCGGAGGGAGGGTGGCCGCGCACTCGAGCAGGACGGCAAATGCAGGCGATCTCGCCCTGTGGGCCGACGAGGGCGCCCCGGTCCCCGTCGGCCGGCTCTGTGTCCTCATGCAGGACGTGAGGGGCAGGCGCCGCGTCGTCCGCCGCGACCAGGTACCCACTCAGATCAGCCCGAGCCCCGCGACGGTGTCCCGTTCGGCCGTGAGCTCCGCGACCGTCGCGTCGATCCGCTCGCGGGAGAAGGCATCCACCTCGAGCCCCTCCACGACCTCGTACCGGCCGCCCGTCGCCCGCAACGGCACCGAGCAGACCAGGCCCTCGGGGACTCCGTACGACCCGTCGGACACGACACCGGCCGACGTGTAGTCCCCCTCGGGGGGGCCGCCCATCCAGTCGCGCACCTGGTCGATCGCGGCGTGCGCGGCCGACGCGGCCGACGACGCGCCGCGGGCGTCGATGATCGCGGCGCCCCGCTTCGCCACCGTCGGGATGAAGTCCTCGCGTACCCAGGCTTCGTCGACCATCTCGGGCGCGGGGCGGCCCGCGACCTCGGCGTGGGTGAGGTCCGGGTACTGGGTCGAGGAATGGTTGCCCCACACCACCATGCGCCGAACGTCGTCGTTCTCCACCCCGACACGCTTCGCGAGCTGCGCGATCGCGCGGTTGTGGTCGAGCCGCATCATCGAGGTGAACCGCTCTGCCGGGACGTCGGGGGCGTGCGCGCGCGTGATGAGTGCGTTCGTGTTGGCGGGGTTCCCGACGACGAGGACGCGGACGTCGTCCGCCGCGTGGGCGTTGATCGCCTCGCCCTGCGGCCCGAAGATGCCGCCGTTGGCCTCGAGCAGATCGGACCGCTCCATCCCCTTGCCGCGGGGACGCGCGCCGACCAGCAGGCCCACGGTGCACCCGTCGAAGGCGACCTTCGGGTCGTCGGTGACCTCGATGGCGCGCAGCAGGGAGAAGGCGCAGTCGTCGAGCTCCATCGCGACCCCCTCGGCAGCGGCCGTCGCCGCAGGGATCTCGAGCAGGCGCAGGCGGACGGGGACGTCGGGG
This sequence comes from Actinomycetospora soli, assembly GCF_021026295.1. Lineage (GTDB taxonomy): Bacteria > Actinomycetota > Actinomycetes > Mycobacteriales > Pseudonocardiaceae > Actinomycetospora > Actinomycetospora soli. The sequence goes on along the minus strand of NZ_JAJNDA010000007.1, from coordinate 97,461 downwards.
CCGAGCAGCTGACCGGAGGCGACCCGGAAGATCAGGGAGTAGGCGATCTGACCGGCGGCGCCGGTGATCGTGACGGTGACGGGTGACACGGGCTCTCCTTCAGGCGGGGGCGAGGATGTCGCCACGGACGACGGAATGATGGGCGGTGCGCACGGCGACGACGAGCCAGGCGACGACGAGGAGGGCGTAGAGACCCATGGCCCACCACGCGAGCGCAGGGACGTGGGTGCGGGACGCCAGGGCGCTGGTGCCGGTGACGCAGGTGCCGACGGGGAAGGTGAAGCTCCACCAGGTCAGGGCGAACGGCATCTTCCGTCGGAGGGTCCGGATCGTCACGGCGCCGGCGAGGGCGATCCAGATCATCGCGAACCCCCAGGTGGCGAAGCCGTAGAACAGGCCGAAGACCTCGGCACCGCTCGCGTACGGTTCGCCGAGCACCCCCCGGGCCTGGTTGGCGAGAAGGTTCGTCGCCGCCACCGACTGACCGAGCGGGCCGAGCACGATCCACAGCGTCGGCACGGCGGACGCGGCCCCTGCGCCGTGGACCACGAGCCGGTTCCAGATCTGGGGCAGGATCGCGAGCGTCGCGAACAGGCTGATGCCGAACATCGCGTAGCAGGCCAGCAGCATCGTCTCCCGGCCGAAGCCCGGCGCCATGTGGCCGATCAGCAGCGAGCCGTTGGCGGCGGAGACCATGGGCGGGACGACCGGCATCAGCCAGCCGCCGAAGGCGGAGTCCGGGCCGATCTCGTGCCGGGTGATCATCATGTAGGGGATCCACGCCGTGGTGAACAGACCGAGCGCGGTCCCCAGACTCCACAGCACCCAGCTCGTGGAGAGCGCCGGGGTCGTCCCGATCAACGAGGGGCCGAACTGGGCGAAGCCGAGCCCGATCGTCATCAACCCCATCGCCGGCGCACCCCAGAACTGGGCCATCGTCGGGTTCGTCGCGTGGCCTCTCGCCTGCTCGGTGTGCAGGGTCCAGTGGACCGCCCAGGCGACCGTGAGCACGACCAGCCAGACGGTCGCGAGGCCCCAGATGACGGTGCCCCATCCCCGGAGACCCGGGAACTGGATCGGCAGCGTGGCGGCGGCACCCCCGACGATGCCGGTACCCATCACCGACGCGTACCAGTTCGGACCGATGTTGGCGAAGATGTCGCGGGGTTGCTCCAGCTCGCGCAGCAGCAATCGTGATCGGTCGGCCGGCGCCTCGCGGATGTCGGTCATGTCCGCCGTGTTCCCTTTCCTGCTCGATGACGAGCCTCGGTCACGGTTCTGGACCCCAAGGCGGCACCTTGGGGTCCGGAACCGGTACGCAGACGGGTCAGGCGAACAGGTGCCCCCGGATCACGCTGCCGTGGGCGGTGCGGGCGGCGACGGTAGCCCAGGCGGCGACGAGCAGGACGTAGAGCGCGAGGGCGCCCCAGGCGAAGGCGGGCAGGTGCATGCGGGCGGCGAGGGCGCTGGTGCCGGTCACCACGGTGCCGACGGGGAAGGTGAAGCTCCACCAGGTCAGGGCGAACGGCAGCTTCCGGCGGGCCGTCCGGATGGTCACCGCGGCCGCAAGGGCCATCCAGACCATGGCGAACCCCCAGGTCGGCACGCCGTAGAGCAGGCCGAACACCTCGGCGCCGGTCGCGTAGGGCTCGGGCAGGACGCCCCGGGCCTGGTTGCCGAGCAGGTTGGCGGCCGTCACCGACTGCCCGAGCGGGCCGAGGACGATCCACATCGTCGGCACGGTCGCGGCCGGGCCGGTGCCGTGGACGACGAGCCTGTTCCAGATCTGCGGCAGGATCGCGAGGGTGGCGAACAGGCTGACCCCGAACATCGCGTAGCAGGCCAGCAGCATCGTCTCCTTCCCCGTGCCGGCCGGCAGGTGCCCGACCAGCAGCGCACCGTTCGCGGCCGAGACCATCGGCGGGACGACCGGCATGAGCCAGCCCCCGAACGCCGCGTCCGGCGCGATCTCGTGCTGGGTGATCATCCGGTGGGGGATCCACGCGGTGGTGATCAGACCGATCACGGTGCCGACGCTCCAGAGCACCCAGTCGACCGTGATCGCCGTCGAGGTCCCGAGGACGGCGCCACCGAGCGACCCGGCCCCGGCGCCGACGGTCATGACGCCCATCGCGACCGCGCCCCAGAACTGGCCCATCACCGGGTTCGAGGCGTGCCCGCGGGCGGTCGCGGTGTGGCGGGTCCAGTGCACGGCCCACGCGCCGGTGAGCAGCACCAGCAGGACGGCGGCGAGGCCCCAGACGACGGTGCCGAAGACCCGCAGACCCGGGAACTGGATCGGCAGCGTCGCGGCGGCACCGCCGACGATGCCGGTGCCCATGATCGACGAGTACCAGTTCGGACCCAGGTTCGCGAACATGTCGCCCGGCCGCTCGAGGTCCCGCAGCAGGCCGAAGCGAGCGAGCCCGTGCGGCTCCGGGACCTCGTGGCGGCCGGTGCTGTCCGGGCGCTCCATCGTCGTCGTCATGGGGATGACGATGCCCCGCCACGCGGTGATCGAGTAGGCGGTCGGACCTCGTGGGGTCATAAGCTGCGTTTGTGCCCCTGAGCCCGCGAGTGGTCGACCTCGGCCCCTACGACGTCCTCCTGTCCGTGGCCGAGCTCGGCAGCATGGGCCGCGCCGCGGTTCGCCACGGCGTCTCCCAGGCCGCCGTCAGTGCTCGCATCCGGGCGCTCGAGGGCGCCCTCGGCGTGACCCTGCTGGAGCGCTCGCCGCGGGGCACCCGCCTCACCGCGACGGGAGCGCTGGTCGCGGACTGGGCCCGGGTCGCGGTCGACGCCGCCGAGGCCCTCGAGGTCGGGGTCGCGTCGCTGCGCACCGAACAGGCCGCGCGGCTGCGGGTCGCGGCCAGCCTCACCGTCGCGGAGTACCTCATGCCGCGCTGGCTGGTGGCGTTCCGGGGCGAGCACCCGGGGACGTCGGTGTCGCTCGCGTCGCGCAACTCCGCCGACGTCGTCGCCGCGGTCCTCGCCGGGGACGTCGAGATCGGGTTCGTCGAGGGCCCGGAGGTCTCCGACGACCTCGAGCACCAGGTCGTCGCCCGCGACCGGCTCACGCTGGTCGTCGCGCCGATCCACCCGTGGGCGGGCCGTCGTCGCGGGGTCGACGCGGCCCGCCTCGCCGCGACCCCGCTGGTCGCGCGCGAGGCGGGGTCCGGCACCCGGTCGTTCCTCGAGCACGCGGTCGGCGAGCTCGCGGACCCGGTCCTGGAGCTCTCGTCGACCACCGCGATCAAGGCCGCCGCGGTCGACGGCATGGCGCCCGCCGTGCTGAGCTCCCTCGCCGTGACGGGGGAGCTCGCCACCGGCACCCTCGTCGCGGTGCCCGTGGCGGGCGTGGACCTCGACCGCCGACTGGTCGCGGTCTGGCCGCGCGGCCGCCCGCTCACGGGCCCGGCGGCCGACCTCGTGCGCCTCGCGACCCGACGTCGGGAATGACCACCGTATGGCCGGCGTCGATGTCGACATCGATGAACCGGACGAACAGCGTCCGAAACAGCTCAGAACCAGGCTCGCTGCCGCTCACTGGATCGCCGGGGCCGGCGCCGCGGTAGGCATCAGACGGTCAGGCGTGCGGCCAGGGTCGTCGCGCCAGGTCCGGTGAACTCGGCGGCGATTCCGCGTCGCCCGGCCATCGCCATGAGCAGCGCCTCGCCGGTGCCTTCGACCAGGGGACCGGTTCCGGTGCTCCAGTCGAGATCGGTGGCTTGCAGCGTGAGCCCCTTGATTAGCTTGGTGGCGCTGAGTGTGGGTGCGGTGCGGGCGGTGTCGAGGGCCGCCACGAGCCGTTCGCCGGGAATCTCGCGGGGTAGGCCGAGGGGTCGCCGGATGTCCTGCTGGTGGATCATGCCGTCGGTCAGGGCGATCCGGCCGCCATCATCGACGTCAACCCCGCGGGCTGGATGTGTTTGCGGGCGCGGGCCAGGAGCTCGTCAGGGCTCTTGTCGGCATGATCGGCGACCCCGGCCGCGTTGGCGCGGTCGACGCTGCCGCCGGCCGTCAGCATGCGGACCGCTAGTCGAACCCATCCGAGGTCCTCGTAGCTGTAGACGTGGGCGACCAGCTCGCGGACCCGCCACTGCTCGCAGAGCGTCGGGGCGTTCCACTGGTCCGGGGTGAGGTCAGCGAGCAGCTCAGCTAGCTCCGTGCGCTCGTTTCGGGCGAGGCTCATGGTGTTCGGGCCAGTCATCGCTGCTCTCCCACGGAGTTGGCGTAGCCGTCGATCAGGAGGGCCCATCCGCCGCCGCCCTCGATGGTGGCGCGGACGGTCCCGCCCCCGACGAGGCGGTCGAGGTGGCGGTGCTCGACGTCCACGACGGTCTCGTCAGGGCCCTCGGACCGAAAACGGACCTCGATCTCGCTGGCATGGGCGGGGTCGAGGTCGAACTGGAAGGAGCCGTTGATCTGCCAGGTGAACAGCACCCGGTGCGGCGGCTCCCAGACGAGCACCCGGCCTCAGTCGCACTCCCTGCCGTCCACTCCGCGCTCGTACCAGCGCCCACCGACCCGTGGCTCCAAGACGATCCGGTCGACCTCGGCGGCCCCGATGTGGAACTGGTGCGGCCACCAGGTGTCGAACCGGCTGGTGAACACTTCGAACGCCTGCTTCAGCGGAACCGCCACGGTGACGGAGCCGCTCAGTGGAGGGATGGCGGGCCCGCTGGTCATGAGTCCTCCGGATGGGCGTCGGGGTCGGGTCGGGGGCCGTACGGGGCGGCGTCGGCGGTCTTCGCGAAGGCGATCAGGGCGTCGCTCCACACCCCGTCGAACCACGCGCGCAGCGCGGCCACGCCGTCGGGGTTGAGTCGATAGATGCGTCGGGTGCCCTGGGCCGTGCGCGTGACCAGCCCGCCGTCGTGGAGCAGTTTGAGGTGCTGGGATACCGCGGGTCGGCTGATCGGGAGTCGGTTGGCGAGTTCCTGCACCGAGCAGGGCTGGCGTGCCAGCAGCTCGAAGATCGCGCGTCGACTGGGGTCTCCCAACAGCCCCAATCCACCATCTTCGTTCGTCGACACGAACGGTAAGCCTAGTCGAACTAATGTGAGGAGGGCGACTGCGAGCAGGACGTCACGGGGCCCGGGCAGGCGCGGCGCGGCTACTGCGAGACATAGACCAGCCCGACAAGGACAGGGACCTCGATCAGCGGGCCGACGACCCCAGCCACGGCTGGCTGCTGAAGGCGGCCCGAGGTGGCGACGACGACGACGAGGGCCAGCTCGACGTTGTTGCCTGCGGCGGTGAACGCCAGCGTCCTGGTGCACCCGAAGACCCTGTACTCATGGCTCGCTGAGCAACTGCAGAAGTGCGGCGATGGAGGGGCGCGAGGCGGTGCGGGTGCGCGCGACGGCAACGAGGTCGCGGGTGAAGGTCTCCTGCAGTTGGAGCCGGTCGACCGCGGATGGCCGTAGCCGCAGCATGGAGTCGCGCCTACCTGATCTGGGCCGGCGCGAGAACGTTCGCCCGCCCCGCCGCCCCGGTCCTCTCCCCCGTTCCTGGCGCGCAGGTCGAGTCGCCGCCCGCGAACCGGTCGACCTTCGCCCGGGGCATCGGGGTCAGCGGGCTGAACCCGAAGTCGCTGCTGCTGTTCGTGTCCCTCATGCCGCAGTTCGCCGACCCCGGCCGCGCCTGGCCGGTCGCCGGTCAGCTCGGCGTCCTCGGCCTGACCTACGTGGCCACCTGCCTCGTGGTCTCCCTCGCTCTGGGCACCCTCGCCGCACGCTGGCTCACCACCCGACCCCGTCTCGCCCGGGCCGTCAGCCGAACCTCCGGAGCCATCATGACCATCGTCGGGGTGCTGCTCATCGCCGAGCGCCTCCTGTTCTAGCCCCAGCAGTCGGCCTGCCCCTCGAGCCTGCAACCGGAAGCACCGTGTCAACTTCGTAAAGTGAAACTGGAGGCTCCGCGAAATGGAGCTTCCGTCCCCGTCCGAGCTCGCACGTTATGTCAGCTTCTCTGAAGGGGAGTCAGCCGAGCCGGTACTGTGATATTCCGCGTTATCGCAGTATTGCTCGCAAAGGGAAGTCCGCCGACGTATCGCTCAATGGCACAATCTAAGTTATCAGACCGGCTTTGTTTACGCCAACCGCACTGTGCTGACATAATACATTGAGGCCGGCGCTCGCGCAGGCCTTGCTGTAGTCCTGCTACAGGGTGTCCGCGCTGAGGTCCACATACCTCGTCGAGTGTTCGGTCGCCCCGGCGATGCCGACATCGGCGAGATTGGAAGGCGCAGCCCTAAGCCAACTCGACGAACACGACCCCAGGGTCCCGCTGTGATGCGAACATCGCCCGCCTCGTTGCTTCGCTGGCGCATCGGACGAGGTCGGTCCTCGTCGAGGTTTGACCGCAATCCGATCACGTGGTGCCGGTCTGGCGTGCGAGGCACGGACCCACCACGCTCGATGTCGAAGGTCGACGGGCGGCACTTCCTCGCGCTGACCTGCCCGCGACTGTAGACAGCCAGTTGGTGGTGCCCCCTGGTGGCCAGGTGAAGGCCCCGATCGGAAGGAGTACAGCTGCTGTTGGGTCGGCTTGGCTCCTTTCGTTCGGGCTTGGCGCATGTGGTAGGACTCGCCGCCGGTGTCGACGACGTGGGCGAAGCGCAGGAGCCGGTCGAGCAGGCTGACCGCGAGGTGGTGTGTTCGAGCAAGGAGCCGGTCCCACCGGTCGATGATCCGTCCGACGGAGTTGTCGGCTAGTAGATGGCGCTCGCCGACCGTCGACGTCTCATGAACGAGCTTGGAACTCCCTCGGCGAACGGCCGGTCCAACGCTTGAATGCGTGGGAGAAGTTCGCGACGTCGCTGTAGCCGAGTTCGGCGGCGATCTCGCTCACCGGCAAGGAAGTGTCGAGCAGACGTAGCGTCGCCCGGGCCTGCAACACGGATTGCTGAAGTTGACGGAAGGTCGTGCCCTCGTGCGCGAGCCGCCGCTTGAGTGTGCTGACCGAGAGGGCCAAGTCGAGTGCTACGGCCTGGATGCCGGCGCTGGCGGGGTCCCGCTCGACGAGCCGGGTCACCTGCTCGGTCGTCGACGCCCGACCGGATCGCGCCGCGAGTGCTCGTCCGAGGTTGTCGACAGAGACTCGGTACGCGACGGGGTCGGAGAAGCGACAGACTTCATCCAGTCTTCCCGCTGGGATGTGCACGTACGAGGCAGGCGCACCGAAGCCGATGCGGCCGTCCGGGATCTGCTCCGGCGGAAGCGACGCCGGCGCGGGCCAATTGAGTCTGAGGGCGAGGTCCGGGACCGGCCCGGTCAGCATGTCGAGGAGCCGTAGGAGCGCGTACCCGCCGTAAGCGACCACCAGGGAGTCCAGGGCGGCGTCGTTCGTGTGTCCGGAGAGTCCGATGGTCAAGCCGCCATCACTGGGTTGGACCTGCGGGTGAAGAGCCGTCGAGATGATCGGCAGGTAGGCGAGGAGCTCCACCACGTCGGCGACCGAGCCGGCACTGATGAGCGGGAGGGTCAACGCACCGAAGGTGGTCAGCTGGGCTTCACCTGCCACCGAGAGTCCCACGATGGTCGCCCGGTCCACATCGAGGCCGGGGTAGACCTCACGGAACCACCGCAGCGGAATCTGCTCACCGCGCCTGATCAATAACTCGAGGTCGACTCCCTCCCGAGTCATGATGTCGAGGAGCTCGCTTGTCACGGTCGGGCCGAGCGAGCCGTGCTCGAGCAGCTGGAGCAACGCGATCGGAGGCATCCCGGTGTCCGTCGGGTTCATCGTGCCGTGTCCCCCATGAGCTGTATTCACAACATTGTGGCACCGCTCTCCTCTGGTGGCGAGGACCCTTCCGATCGACACTGGCGACTACCGATGTCGCAGTCCCAGAAGGAGCCGCTCATGTCCAGTGTCACCTTTGTCACCCATGAGGGTGAGAGCCACGAGGTTCCGCTCGACGACGACCGCTCTCTGATGCAGATCGCGGTCGACAACGGAGTGCCTGGCATCGACGGCGACTGCGGCGGGGAGGCGGCCTGCGGCACGTGCCACATCGTCGTCGATCCCGCCTGGACCGACACCGTGGGCATGTCCACCGAGGTCGAGGAGGAGATGCTGGCGATGAACCCCGAGCGTCACCCCACCTCGCGACTCGCGTGCCAGATGACGGCGGCAGAGAAATGGGACGGACTCGTCGTCCAGGTCCCCGAATTCCAGATGTGACGGGTGGAGGAGACATGACCATGAAGACGCTCTCGCAGACGATCATCAGCACGATGAGGTCAGCCGGCGACTCCGTGCAGTCCGCTGCCGAGGCAGCCCAGTCAGCCCTCCCCATGAATGTCCTGCTCCGGGGCGCTCAACTCTACGACAAGACACGTCGCATGGTGACCGGTGACGACAAGATCTTCACCGAGACGCCGATCCCGCCCGCCGCCGACGTCGCCCTCGCCGACATCGACCTCAGCAACCCGTTCCTCTACCGGCAGGGCCGGTGGGCCGAGTATGCGGAGCGCGTCCGCAACGAGGCGCCGGTGCACTTCCGACCCGAGAGTCCGTTCGGGCCGTTCTGGTCGGTCACGCGCCACGCCGACATCATCACCGTCGACAAAAATCACGAGGTCTTCTCGGCCGAACCCTTCATCATCATCGGGGAGCCACCGCGCTTCATGGACGTCGCGATGTTCATCGCGATGGACCCGCCGCGTCACGACCAGCAGCGGGCAGCGGTCCAAGGCGTCGTCGCGCCCAAGAACCTCCGCGAGATGGAGGGCCTCATCCGATCCCGGGTGCGGGAGGTCCTCGACGACCTCCCGACCGACCGACCCTTCAACTGGGTGCAGGACGTCTCGATCGAGCTGACTGCCCGCATGCTCGCGACTCTGCTCGACTTCCCCTACGACCAGCGCCGCAAGCTGGTCGAGTGGTCCGACCTCGCAGGTTCTATGGAGCAGGCGAACGGTGGTCAGTCGGACAACGACGAGGTGTTCCGCGGCATGCTCGACGCCGCCAAGGGCCTCAGCGCGTTGTGGCACGACAAGGCGGCTCGTCGCGCAGCGGGCGAGGAGCCGGGCTTCGACCTCATCACGATGCTGCAGAGCAACGAGGACACCAAGGACCTGATCGACCGCCCGATGGAGTTCCTCGGAAACCTGATCCTGCTCATCATCGGCGGAAACGACACGACCCGGAACTCCATGAGTGGCGGCGTGCTGGCGCTGAACCGGTTCCCGGACCAGTTCGAGAAGCTGAAGGCGAACCCCGACCTCATCCCGAACATGGTCTCCGAGATCATCCGTTGGCAGACCCCCCTGGCGTACATGCGGCGGGTGGCGACGTGCGACACCATCTTGAACGGCCAGTTCATCCGAAAGGGCGACAAGCTGGTGATGTGGTACGCCTCGGGCAATCGCGACGAACGCGTTTTCGACCGGCCCGAGGAGCTGATCATCGACCGGAAGAACGCGCGCAACCACATCGCGTTCGGGTTCGGTGTCCACCGGTGCATGGGCAACCGACTGGCCGAGCTCCAGCTCCGCATCCTCTGGGAGGAGCTCCTCCCCCGCTTCGAGAACATCGAGGTGGTGGACGAGCCGGAGTACGTACAGTCGAACTTCGTCCGCGGCATCAGCAAGCTGATGGTCCGCCTCACCCCGAAGGCCGAGGTGTCGTGACACCGAGGGCGCTCGTCGTCGGTGCGAGCCACGCAGGGGCCCAGGTCGCGGCCGGCCTGCGGCAGCACAAGTGGGACGGCGACATCGTGCTCATCGGCGACGAGGCGGCATTGCCGTACCAACGGCCACCGCTGTCCAAGGCCTACCTGGCGGGCGACATGGCGGTGGACGCCCTGGCCATTCGCGGCGCGGACTTCTACGCGAAGCAGGAGATCACCCGGCGCGACGGCGCGGTCGAGTCCATCGACCGCGCCGCACAGCAGGTCGAGCTCGCCGATGGTGCGCGTCTGCGGTACGACCGGATCGCCCTCTGTACGGGTGCACGTCCCCGACGGTTGAACGCCCCCGGTGAGGACCTCGAGGGCGTGTTCTATCTCCGTACTTCGGCGGACGTCGAAGCCATCCGGGTGGCAGCACGGACCGGAGGTCGGGCGGTCATCGTTGGTGGCGGTTACGTCGGCCTGGAGACTGCGGCGTCCCTACGCAAGTTGGGCCTCGAGGTGATCGTCCTCGAGGCCGCCGAGCGCGTCCTGGGGCGCGTGACAGCGCCGCAAGTCTCGGCGTTCTACACGCGCGTCCACGCGGAGGAGGGCGTCGAGATCCGGACCGGTGCCGCGGTGGAGGCCTTCGCGGGCGACCGCCGGGTACAGGAGGTCGTGCTCGCGGGTGGCGAGCGGATCGCGGCTGACTTCGTCATCATCGGGATCGGGGTCCTGCCGAACACCGACCTCGCGACGACGGCCGGGATCGTCGTCGACGACGGTGTGGTCATCGACGACCGGGCTCGGACCTCCGATCCGCTGATCACGGCGGCCGGAGACTGCGCGAGCCACGACATGGCACGTTACGGCCGCCGGATCCGGCTCGAGTCGGTGCCGAGCGCGGGTGAGCAGGCGAAGGCGGCTGCTGCGACCATGTGCGGAAAGACGAAGGAGATCGCTGCGCTGCCGTGGTTCTGGTCGGACCAGTACGACCTGAAACTGCAGATCGCCGGTCTCAACCACGGCTACGACGAGATCGTCGTCAGCGGCGATCCGACTCGTGACCGGGCCTTCACATGCTACTACCTGCGCGAGGGTCAGCTCATTGCCGCTGACTGCATCAACCGGCCGCGCGACTTCATCTTCTCCAAGCAGACGATCTCGTCCGGCAAGGAGGTGGACCGGGCCGAGCTCGAGCGCACCGATTCTCGCGTAGGAAGCTCGAGGTAACGACCGGGGCGAGTCGCTTATCGCAGGGTGCGGCTCGGCAGCAACGGCCGTGACCCGGGCGGTGCCATTGGTGGGCGACCGGTCGGCGCCCGCCCATCGCCCGCCCATCGCCCGCGTCCGGCGACGCGGGCCAGCAAGCTCGTGGCGTGCTGGACGGTGGGTGCGGATCGATTGCGAGACGTGGGGACTCGCGCTTCCGACGACCACCTCGAGAAGATGCTCGAGGTCGTCGTCGAGATGTACGCGCGCTCGGGGCAGCCGAGGAGGTTCGGGCGTCGTCGGTCGCTGTCCGATCGGAAGGTCAGCAGTCCCAGCCTTTCGAAGACGAGCCGTTGGCTCGAGGGCTCGAGCACGTGCCACGTGATCGCCGAGCTCGGGGTTCGAGTTCCTACGGAAGCCGGGCGGATGCTCCCTACCGGGCTCGTCGGTCGTGAGCGTTTTCGCGTAGTTGCCCACCCTCAGCGAGAACGCCGCATTCTTCGCGGGCCTCCGCGTCATGGTGAACGACGCTCCCGGCGGTTCTGGGCCACTGTTGCCAGCGGCGGGGCCGCCCCGACATCGGTTCAGCGGCAGTATCTCCCTCACGGGTCGGTCATGAGAAGCCATCGGGCGGTTCCCACGAACGCCTGCGTGCCTCCCAGCGCACGAGCCGTGACACGGATGAGGCCTGACCACCGGTCCCACCGTCGTGCAACGCACCGCCTCGGCCATTGGACTCGCTGCGCTGACGGCCTTCTTCACGAGCACTCAGGCCCAGAACTACGCGGACCGCCAAGGACTGATGACCGCGCCCGATGCACCTGCGTCACTGACCGTGAATATGAACATGTCCGAACAATTGAATGCGCACGTCTTCGACACAGCCTTCTCGAACATGATGCTCGCGGTGGCAGGACTCTCAGCGCTCGCAGCGCTGTGTGCGCTCACTCTCCCGCACGGCCGACCGAGCACGGGTTCACCGCGGGTCGTCGAGATGTAGGCGCACGAGCCGCGGCAGGGTGACCGGGCTCGATCCATCGCAGGGCATGGACCAGAGTTGCCCATGCCCCGGCGCTCGACGCCGGTTCGGCGCCCGAGCAGGGAAGCCGTCTCGCGCGACTCGGTTGTACTGTCCGACCCGTCATGGCACAGGGTCAGCGGGCGTGAGACAGGTTCTCCAGCTCAACGCAGGCGTTGCTCTCGAGCCGAGGGAGTTCACCCACCAGTTCTGCGACGACTTCCCACCGGTGCTCGACGGGGTCGTCACCTCCGCTGCCTGCCGCTGAAGCGGCGACGTGTGTCCAGTGGGCGGCGAGGTCGCGGTAGGCGGCGGCGGCGGGCGCGGCGGCGGGTTCGACGTCGGCGAGTTCGGTGAGGAAGTCGGCTTGGAGGCGGCGGAAGAGTGCGCCGCCGGTGCCGGCTTTCTCGATGAACACCGCGAGGGTGACGAGGGCGGTGTGGAGGTCGGCGCCGGGCGGCCCGTCTTCGGGGAAGTGCTCGGGCCAGTGGGCGAGGTCGTCGGCGAAGGTGGCGACCCCGGCGATGCCGCTGGCGCTCAGACCGTCGGGGTGGGTGGCGACGGGCGTTCCGGCGCGGAGCGCCTGGGCGGTGTCGGCGGCGGCGGCGAGGCTGGTGGCGCGTTGGTCGGGCAGCGCGGCGGGGAAGCGCATCGGGTAGCAGGTGTGGCGGGTGGGTTCGGGGAAGCCGGTGGAGGCGCGGGCGACGGCGAGTTGGGCGGCGGGGATGAGTTGGGGGGCGTCGCGGTCGTTGTCGACGACGCGGACCTGCTCAGTGGTGGGGTCGTAGCCGGTGACGACGATGTCGTGGCGGCTCATGTGCATGCGGACCCGCAGGTAGGGAAGTTCGCGCATGTCGGCCCAGCACAGCAGCGGACGCCCGGCGTCTAGTTCGTGGCGCAGCCAGTCGCGGCCCTGGTCGGGGTCGTCGGTGCTGCGCACGGTGAGGTCGATCCCGAGGCGGCGGGCGAGTTTCCCGGTGAGGTCGGGGCCGCGTCCGACGAGGTAGAACGGAGCCCCGAGAGCGGGGCCGCGGAGGTAGCTGAAGGCCAGTTCCCCGCCGAGGCCGAACACGGTGCCTTCGTCGAGCGGGCTGTCGCTCCAGGACAGGCCGGCCCATTCGAGCAGGTCGCGTAGCGCGCCGGAGCCGCAGTGCCCGGCTCGGCGGTGGGGGTAGTCGGCGACCCCCACCATCGTGGTGTCTGCGGCCTTGTCCGTCCGGGTGCCCGCGTCGCTGTTCTGCGTGCTGGTCATCGGTCTTCTCTGCAGGTGTATTCGGGATCGCCGTCGGTGACATCGGGACGGACGGCATCGGGGCGGGGGCCGAAGACGTGGTCGAAGTGGGCGGGTCCGTAGCGGGTGAAGTGTGCGAGGTCGACGACGACGAACACGGCGTTGGCGTCGAAGCTCAGGGTGCCCTCGGGGTCGGTGCCTTCGGCGCTCATGTGCAGCTTGCGGCCCTCGCGGTGCACGAGGCGGGCGCGGATGCGGTAGGTGGTGCCGAGCTGCACCGGGCGGCGGTAGCCGACCTCGAGGGTGCGGGTGACGGCAGGTTCGGCGATGAGGTAGAGCACGAACCCGAACAGGTCGTCGCAGGCGGCGGCGACCGCGCCGCCGTGGGCCAGGCCGGGAGCTCCGACCTGGCGGCGGTCGAAGACCTGATCGCAGACCACCGTGTCGCCCTCGCGGCGGACCTGCATGTTCAGGCCTGCCGCGTTGTCGGGTCCGCAGCCCAGGCAGTGGGTGCTGTGGGGCGGCAGGGCGACCGCGAGGCCACTGTGGTGCTCTCCGGGCGTCGGCAGTCCGGTGCGGTCGGGCGGCACCCTGGGCCGCTCGGGCGGTGGTGGGGCGGGGTGGCCCGTCTCGGTCACGGCTCCACGCTCAGGGCGCGGGTGGGGCATTCGGCGACGGCGGCTTCGACCTCGCGGCGCTGGGAGGGATCGGGGTCGATGAGCAGGTGGGTGATGCCGTCGGGGCCGACTTCGAACACGTCCTCGGCCGCGGCCTCGCACATGCCGTGCCCGGTGCAGCGGGTGGTGTCGATGTGCACTCGCACGTCGGTGATGGCCTTCCTGTCTCGGTGGAACGACCCGGAGCTGGCCGCTGATCGGCGGTCGCCGGGCCGACACCTGCCGAGGGATACCTCCTTCGAGGTATCCCTCGGCGGTGGCGGTGTACCTGCGGGGTGGGTTCAGGTGGCGTTCTGGGCGCGCCAGGCGGGCATGCGCTTGACGACGTTGAAGAAGTTGCCGGGGGTCAGCTCGGGTTCGCCGGCCTCGAGGTCGGGTAGGCGGGTGAGCAGCTCGGTGAACAGGGCCTTGAGCTGGAAGCGGGCGAGCTGGTTGCCCAGGCAGTGGTGGATTCCGCCCCCGCCGAAGCTGATGTGCGGGTTGGGGTGACGCGAGAGGTCGAGTTCGTGGGGCCGCTCGATGCGGGCTTCGTCGCGGTTGGCCGAGGAGTAGAACATGACGACTTTGTCGCCCTCGGTGATCTGTTGGCCGGCGAGCTCGCAGTCCCGGGAGGCGGTGCGGCGGAAGGTCATGATGGGGGTGGCCCAGCGGACCAGTTCCTCGACCGCGTCGGGCAGGCGGGCCTCGAGGTCGCCGAGCAGCCAGGCGCGCTGCTCGGGGAAGTCGGTCAGGCCGCGCAGCCCGTGGCTGGTGGACTGGCGGGTGGTGTCGTTGCCGGCGATGGTGAGCAGCACGAAGAACGCGCCGATCTCGTGGTCGGTGAGGACCTCCCCGTCGACCTCGGCCAGCGCGAGAGCGGTGATCAGGTCGTCGGTGGGGTTTTCGCGGCGCTCGGCGGCCAGCCCGGACGCGAGCTGGTGCATGTAGCCCATCGCGCCGAGCAGGCTGGTGAAGACCTCTTCGCGGGTCTCCCCGACGAGCTCGGGGTCGTTCCAGCTGGTGCCGACCTTCATCTGGTGCGCGGCCTTCTGCCGTTCCCCGTCGGGGACGCCCATGATGTCGTTGATGTTGTGCATCGGCAGCAGCTCGGCGCACTCGGCGACGAAGTCGGTCTGTCCGCCGTCGCGTTCGAGGGCCTCGATAAGGTTGTCGACCACCATGGCGGCGTTGGCCTGGATGCGGTCGTTGATCCGCCGCATCTGCTTGGGCGTGAACGCCGAGGCGACCAGGCGCCGCAGCTTGGTGTGTCGGGGCGGGTCCATCCCGATGATCGACTGTCCGGCCTCGACGAACTCCGCGGGCAGGTTCTCCATCAGGATCCCGGGCCCGGACAGGAAGTCCTCGTGCCGCTTGGTGACCTCGACGAGGTCGTCGTAGCGGGTGACCGCCCAGAACCCGTAGTCCTCGGGGTCCTCGAGCAGCTGGTCCTGGAACGGCGGGTGCCAGGTCACGGTGCCGCGCTCGCGCAGCAGCGCGAACGTCTTCTCCCGCACGTCGGCCGAGGTCGACCAGAACGCCCGCGAGGAGATGTCGAGCTCGTCGTAGGGCCGGTCTGGGTTCCCGCTGGCCGAGCGGGTCACATGCTGCGTCATCGCCGGATGCTCCGATCCCGAGGTCGGGGGCTCCGTCGTGGTGGTGGCTCCACGCCGGATGCCGCAAGACTGGACACAAACCTGCAGTTCGTCAAGACAGATAGCGGGAATCTTTCCTGTTCTGGGTTCTCACTGGGCCGGGATGCAGAGGCAAGGTGGCGAGGCCCCGGAAGGACAGCCCGCGTCGCCAGTTCGCGTCGCCGGCGGGGGCGAGCTCGGGGAAGCGGGTCAGCAGGCGGGGGAAGACCTCCGCGGCTTCCAGGCGGGCCAGCGGTGCGCCGAGGCAGAAGTGCAGGCCGCCGCCGAAGGACAGGGGCGGACCTTCCCGGCGCGTCAGGTCGAGCCGATCGGGGTCGCTGAACACCGCCGGGTCGCGGTTGCCGGCGCCGAGCAGCATCAGCACCACCTGCCCCGCGTGAATCTCGAGGTCCCCGATGCGGGTGTCGGCCAGCGCGGTGCGCCCGTTGGTCTGCACCGGGGCGTCGAAGCGCAACAACTCCTCCACCGCGAGACCCAGCTTCGCGGGGTCGGTCTCGGCGGCGAGTCGGGCGCGTTGCGCCGGGGCGGCGAGCAGGGCCGAAAGACCGTTGCCGACCAGGTTGGTGGTGGTCTCGAATCCGGCGGCGAAGAGCAGGATCGCGGTGCCGACCGTCTCGTCGTCATCGAGGACGTCGGCGCCGCGGGCGTGAGCCAGCCGGCTGAGGAGGTCCTCGCCCGGGCGGGCGCGTTTGTCGGCGAGCAGCGCGGTGAAGTAGTCCGCGAGCTGATCCTCCGCGGCGGCCGCCGCGGCGACGGCGGTCGCGTCCGCACCTGGCTCCAGCGGCGCCACCAGCTCCCGCACCCACGGCGCAGCCATCGCCCGGTCGGACTCCGGGACCCCGAGCAGGTCCCCGATCACCCCGACCGGCAACGGCAGCGCGAGCTCGCTGATCGCGTCCACGCTCTCGCGGCCCACCCAGCCATCGAGCAGCTCCTCCACCCGCAGCACTACCGAGGCGCGCAGCTCCTCCACGTGGCGAGGGGTGAACACCTGGGAGACCAGGCGCCGCAGGCGCCCGTGATCCGGGGGGTTGCGGAACAACATCGTGCGTCGGAAGCGGCGCATCGCCCGCCGGCGCAGTTCCTCCGGGACCGCGGCCAGCGCGAACCCCAACGACTCGTCGGCCTTGCCCAACGCCCGATCACGCAGCGCCGCCTCGCAGTCGCGGTAGCCCGAGAGCACCACCAGTCCCGCGCCGGTCCGCAGCCGCGGTGCCCGCGACTGCAACCACCGGTACCCCTCGTACGGGCCTGCGGCGCCATGATCGGTCAGCAGCAGCTCCAGCAGGCCCCGCTCCAGCTCCGGATCAGCCTGCACCAGCCCCGGCGTCACCATCAGCGAACACCCCGAACGGAGCTTCCTGGTCTCGTGTCACCCACCGGTACAGCGTCGAGCACGCCAACGACGGCGTCAAGACATTGGTACCGAATTTGTCCATTTCTCGTGGATCAGTTCTAGAGGACCTCGGCCGAGGTCTCGTCCAGCGGAATTCCCAGTTCCCGCAGGGCGCCGTATGCCATCTTCGACAGAGCAGCAACGAGTTCGGTCCGAGGAATCGGTTCCCGGACGTGCGCGGTGCCGTTCAGCATCGACAGCATGAGCTTGACGACGACTCTGGCTTCCGCGACCGACACGTCGACGAAGTCGCGGATGGCGGCTACCCACGCCGTCTCGTACTCCCGCTGGCGAGCACGCAGAGCGCGGAGGTCCCTCGGAGCGAGTTCCATCTGCTCTCGCACGTACACGGCGAGGCTGACCCGTTCCCGAACCGCGAACTCCACGTGCATGTCGACGAGGGCAGCCACGCGCAATGGCCCGGACGGACTGTCCTCGGACAGTCGCCTGCTCCCCTCGAGAAGATGGTCCATCGCATCGTCACAGAGCCTCAGGAGGATGTCCGACTTGGTTGCGAAGTGCCGGTAGACGGCCGGTCCCGAGATTCCTGCAGCGTGGCCGATGTCATCGATGCTGACCGCTCGGAAGCCGCGCGCCGCGAACAGATGGGCCGATGTCCGGAGGAGCATCGCCTTACGGGGGAGCCGCCGCTGACGATCGACGTCGTCAGTCACATCCGCTCCCCGTCGTTCGATCTGCCCGGACACCGCGCCTGGCCCGATCCAGCTGCGCACAGGTTAGTTGCGACCGAGCTGACGCGCAGGCGACGGAGACCCCCCACGGGTACCGAGGCCCTCGCTCTCCGCCCCTTGCGTGGTCCGCGCCGCCTATCGTGTTGCTGTGCGCGCACCGGACGACCGCGGTCGGTTGAAGATGATGGAAGCTGCGCTCGACGTGGCGGCGGACGAGGTTGCAACCCACGGCTGGGAGGGCTTGCAGGTCCAGACGGTGGCAGTACGCCTCGGGGTGAGCCGACAGACCTTGTACAACGCCTTCACCAACAAGCACGGGCTCGCCCAGGCGCTTGTCCTCAGGCTGACCGAACGCTTCCTCGACGGCGTCGAGACAGCCCTTGCCGGGAGCAACGACGTCTTCGAACAGTGGCGGGCCGCTATCGCCTACACGCTCGACACCGCAGCCGGCGACCCGCTGCTCAAGTCCATCCTCACAGCCGACGGACGGGATGACCTCCTCCCCCTGCTCACCATCGACGCGGGACCGATCGTGCACATCGCGCGCGAGCGCCTGGCCGAGGTCGTGGTGCGCGCCCATCCCGACCTCCCCGCGACTGTGGCACGCGATGCTGCCGAGACCGCGACGCGACTCGCCATCAGTCACGTGGTCCTTCCTCTGCACGAGAACGACCATGTCGCGACGCACATCGCCGTCCTCATCTCCCGGTACGTCGCGCACGCTGAGCGGACCTCTACCGCGAACCCCTGACCACCGCCCCCTCCCGTTGGTGACGTCGTGGAGCGGGATGCCGACTCCCAACCGCGGAGCATGCGGGTGGTCAACCCCGACCCCGCCGCATAAATGGACATCGAAGCGTATTGCGTCTTGACACGTCCGCGTGTCCTGTCCAAGCTGAGCCGAGGCCCGCGAGCGACCGCCACACCGGGTGACGGCGGGAGCAGGCGATGGGCGGGACCCGCCGCTCCCGTCTCACCGCCGAACTAGCACGGTCCCGGGTAGCGGGCGGCCCGTGAGGTAGAGCGTGCGTCAGGGAGCGCAGCGCCCGAGTTGACCTGCCCGGGCGGCCCCTCCCCGAGGCGAAGGGGGCGGGGAGGGGCCGCCACCCTCTGTCAGAACACTGCCTGTCACACGAGGAGGAGCACGATCGATGGGTGTCTTCGCGGACGAATCCGAGGTCTACGAGTATCTGGGCGAGATCTTCCGGATCGGCACGAAGAAGGACGGGCTCTCGGAGAAGCTCGCGGCCTCCGGCGTCGTTCTCCGCATCCACTACACCGATCCGGACGCAGTGGTCACCGTCGACATGCCGGCGGAGACCGTCGAGACCGGGCGCGCCTCCGTCGCGACACCGACGGTCGAACTCCACATGTCCGCCGACACCGGGAACCGGTTCTGGCTGGGCAAGGTCAACCTGGCCATGGCCCTGGCGAAGGGCACGGTCAGGGCCAAGGGGTCGACGCCGAGATTATTGAAGTTGATCCCGATGTCCAAGGAACTCTTTCCGGAATACCGCCGCCTGCTCGAGGAGCGCGGCCGTACCGACCTGCTCAACGCATAGCACGACCACCATCGACATCGGACGAGGGAGCAGACGACCGTGAAGACCCGTGCAGCCGTCCTGTGGGAACTGGGTGGGAAGTGGGAGGTCGAGGAGGTCGAACTGGACCCGCCGGAGTCCGGCGAGGTCCTGGTCAAGCTGACGGCCAGCGGGCTCTGCCATTCCGACGAGCACCTCGTCACCGGAGACCTGCCGTTCCCACTCCCGGTCGTCGGCGGACACGAGGGCGCCGGCAAGGTCGTCGAGGTCGGCGAGGGGGTGACCGACATCGAGGTGGGCGACTCGGTCGTCCTCACCTTTCTCCCCTCCTGCGGGCACTGCTCCTACTGCGTGCGCGGGATGACCAACGTCTGCGACCTCGGCGCTGCGCTCATGATGGGCCCCCAGCTCGACGGCACCCACCGTTTCCACGCTCGCGGCGAGGACCTCGGACAGATGTGTCTCCTGGGCACCTTCTCCGAGTACACCGTGGTACCCACCGCCTCGGTCGTGAAGGTGGACGACGGGACCGCGCTCGACAAGGCGGCTCTCGTCGGTTGTGGCATTCCCACCGGCTACGGCAGCGCGGTCCGGACCGCGGAGGTGAAGGCCGGGGACACGGTGGTCGTGCTCGGCGTCGGAGGCATCGGCGTCAACGCCGTGCAGGGCGCCCGGATCGCAGGGGCCCGGTACGTCATCGCCGTCGACCCGGTGGCCTTCAAGCGGGAGCGCGCCCTCGAGTTCGGTGCGACCCACGTGGCCGAGTCGGCCGATGCCGCCTGGGAACTCGTCAGCAGGCTGACCCGCGGTCAGATGGCGGAGGCGTGCATCATCGCCACCGACGTCGCGGAGGGGTCGTACACCGCCCCGGCGCTCGCGCTGGTGGGGAAGCGCGGGCGGGTCATCATCACGGCCATCGGGCACCCGGAGGAGGAGACCATCACGGCCTCCCTGCTCGACATCACCCTGTACGAGAAGCAGATTCGCGGCGCGCTCTACGGCTCGTCCAATGCGCAGCACGACGTGCCTCGGCTGCTCGAGCTCTACAACGCGGGCCTCCTCAAGATCGACGAACTCATCACCCGCGAGTACCGCCTCGAGGACATCAACCAGGGCTACGAGGACATGCGCGAGGGGCGCAACATCCGCGGCCTGATCCGGTACTGATCCGCCGTTCCGCCGACCGAGCACCGCCGAGGACGCCGATGCGCAGCACGATGCAGGACCGCCCCCTGACCGTCGGCGAGATCGTCACCCACGCCGCCCGGGTCCATCCGGACCGCGAGGTCGTCACCGCCGTCTCGCCGACGGACTTCCGCCGGGTGTCCTATCGCCAGACCGCAGAGCGTGCAGCCCGGTTGGCGAACGGTCTGCGCGAACTCGGGGTGACCGGGGATCAGCGGGTCGGCACCCTGCAGTGGAGCAACCAGGAGCACCTCGACGCGTATGCGGGCATCCCGTCGATGGGTGCGGTGCTCCACACGTTGAACCTCCGGCTGCCCCCGGCCCAACTGTCTTACGTCGCGACCCACGCCGAGGACAGCGTCCTCATCGTCGACGGCTCGCTGCTACGTCTGTTGGCCCCCGCCCTGCCGGCGATGCCGACCGTGCACACCGTGCTGGTGGCGGGCGAGGGCGACACCTCGGTCCTCGACGGGGCCGGGAAGCAGATTCTGCGCTACGACGACGTCCTGGCCGGCTCCTCGCCGTCCTTCGACTGGCCCGACCTCGACGAACG
This sequence comes from Actinomycetospora soli, assembly GCF_021026295.1. Classification (GTDB taxonomy): domain Bacteria; phylum Actinomycetota; class Actinomycetes; order Mycobacteriales; family Pseudonocardiaceae; genus Actinomycetospora; species Actinomycetospora soli. The sequence continues at coordinate 76,706 of NZ_JAJNDA010000007.1, read as the reverse complement.
TGCGGCCGCCGCGATGTGCTACACCAGCGGCACCACGGCGGCACCGAAGGGTGTCGTCTACAGCCACCGGTCGATCTGGCTCCACTCGCAGGCCGCGTGCACCAGCAATGCGCTCGGCATCGGGTTCGACGACACCGTCCTCGCGATCGTGCCCATGTTCCACGCCAACGCATGGGGGATTCCCTACGCCTGCATGATGAGTGGTGCCGGGCTGCTGCTGCCGGGCCCGTTCCTCCAGGCCGCACCGCTGGTGGAGATGATCGAGCACGAGCGGCCGACCATGTCTGGAGCCGTTCCGACGATCTGGCACGACATCCTCGGTCACCTCGAGGACCATCCCGACCGGGACATCAGCTCGATCCGATTCGTGGCATGCGGTGGGTCGGCCGTTCCTCGATCGTTGATGGAAGCCTTCGACGAGCGTGGGGTGACGATCGTCCAGGCCTGGGGGATGACCGAGACGTCACCGCTCGCCACCGTCGCACTCCCGCCGTCGTCGGTCGACGCCTCGGGCCAGATGGACCTGCGCTGCACCCAGGGTCGACCGGTCGCGGGCGTCGAAGTACGCCTGGTCGACGACGACGGCCGCCCGCAGCCGCACGACGGCACATCCGTCGGCGAGATCCAGGTGCGGGGCCCGTGGGTGACGGCCTCCTACTACGGCGACGAGGATGCGGAGAAGTTCGACGACGGGTGGCTCCGCACCGGAGACGTCGGTGTCGTGAACCAGGAGCAGTTCGTCACGCTCACCGACCGGGCGAAGGACGTCATCAAGTCCGGAGGCGAATGGATCTCGTCGGTGGCCCTGGAGAACGAGATCGTCGGGCATCCCGAGGTGCACCAGGCCGCGGTCGTCGCGATCCCGGACGAGAAGTGGCAGGAGCGGCCGCTGGCCGCCGTCGTCCGACGGCCGGGGTCCACGGTGTCGGCCGGTGACCTGCGCCGATACCTCACCGGGCGGGTGGCCAAGTGGTGGCTGCCCGACTCGTGGACCTTCGTCGAGGAGGTTCCGCTGACGGGCACCGGGAAGTACGACAAGAAGGTGCTGCGGCGCCGATTCGCCGACGGTGAACTCGCCGTCGAGCAGAGCCGCTGAGCACGGGAGCGAGGACCGAGATGTCTCGCACCGTCGGCGATCCAACGATCGTGGAGAGCGAACTCGCACGCCTACGCCGGACCTTCGACGGCGGTCGTACGCGCGGCCTGGCCTGGCGCCTGGCTCAGCTGGCCGCTCTGATCCGGCTGCTGGACGAGGAAACAGAGCGAATCGTCTCGGCGCTCGCGGCTGACCTCGGACGAGGTCGCCACGAGTCGTGGTTGGGAGACATCGCCTCCACCCGCGGCGAAGCCGAGTACGCGCGGAGACGGCTGCGGTCCTGGATGCGGCGACGGCACACCGGACTTCCGCTGAGCATGATGCCGGGTCGCGCGTTCTACCAGTACGAGCCACTCGGGACCGTTCTCGTCATCGCCCCGTGGAACTACCCGTTCTACCTCTCGCTCGGTCCGATGATCGCAGCCCTTGCCGCCGGCAACACCGTGATCCTCAAACCTTCCGAGCACGCACCGTCGAGCGCGGCCACGATGGCGGAACTGTTGCCCCGCTACCTCGACCCGGACGCCATCGCCGTCGTCGAGGGTGCGGCCTCGGTGACGCAGGCGGTCATCGCGCAGGGTGTCGATCACGTCTTCTTCACCAGTGGTCCCGAGATCGCCACCCACGTGATGCGGGCTGCGGCAGAATCGCTGACGCCGGTGACGCTGGAGCTGGGCGGCAAGAGTCCGGCGATCGTGACCGGCGAGGCCGATCTCGACGTCGCCGCCCGACGACTGGCGTGGGTCAAGCTGCTCAACTCGGGACAGACCTGTATCGCCCCCGACTACGTCCTGGTGCAGGAGGACCTCCGGGAGCCCCTCCTCGACCGTCTCGTCTCCGTGGTCACCGAGTTCCGGTCCGAGGAGACGTCGATGCAGCGGGTGATCGACTCCCGCCACCTGGGACGCCTCGAGCGACTTCTCGACGGACACGGCGGACGGGTCGTCCTCGGCGGGTCGGTGCTCGACGACCCACCCTCGATCGCACCGACCATCGTGGCTGACCCGGACCCCTCGTCCGCGCTCATGCAGGAGGAGATCTTCGGTCCCATCCTGCCCGTGCTCGGTGTGCCGTCCCTGGACGTAGCGATCGCCTTCGTCACGGCCCGCCCCAAGCCCCTCGGCCTCTACCTGTTCTCCGGATCGGCGAGGGAACGGGAACGGGTCCTCGCGGAGACCAGTTCGGGCGGTGTGGTGGTGAACCACGCCGCGATGCACTGTCTCGTCCCGCACCTGCCCTTCGGTGGGGTCGGGCGCAGCGGTATGGGTGCCTACCACGGCAAGTGGGGGTTCGCGGCCCTGAGCCATCGCAAGGCCGTGCTGTCCAAGCCGGAGAGGCCCGATCCACGTTTCGTCTACCCTCCGTACACCCCGCGGGTGGAACGACTGCTGCGACGGTTGTTCTGATGAGCGATCGAGCCGACGACGCCCGGTCCACGACGGACGAAGCGGTGCACTACGAGCGCGCGGACGGCGTCGCCTGGGTCACCATCGACCGTCCGGAAGCGAGAAATGCGCTGAATCGCGCGGCGCGGGACGGTCTCTTCGACGCCGTGCATCGCTTCAATGCCGACGACGAGGCGCGAGTGCTGGTGCTCACGGGCGCCGGCGACAAGGCCTTTTGCGCAGGAGGTGACCTCAAGGAGATGTCCGAGACCGGCCTCACGGTGCCGCCACCGGACTTCGCGCCGCAGTTCGGTCGCAACATCGAGGTCGCCAAGCCCACGATCGCCGCGGTCAACGGGATCGCCTACGCGGGAGGCTTCCTCCTGGCCCAGCAGTGCGACCTCGTGGTGGCCGCCGAACACGCGACTTTCGCCGTGAGCGAGGTGCGGGTCGGCCGCGGGTCGCCCTGGGCCGCGCCGTTGTCGTGGCTCGTCCCACCGCGCGTCGCCCTCCAGATCCTGCTCACGGGCGATCCGCTGGACGCGGAGCGAGCGCGGGAGGTCGGCCTCGTGAACGACGTGGTGCCTGCTGCCGACCTTCGCCGTCACACGCAGGCGTTGGCGATGCGCATCGCCGCGAACGCACCGCTCTCGGTGCTCGCCTCGAAACGTACTGCCTACCTCTCCGCGCACCTCCCGCTCGAACAGGCCTACGACGCGGCCGAACGATTGTGGGAACCCGTTTATCGCAGCGAGGACGCGCAGGAGGGGCCGCTGGCATTCCGCCAGAAACGAACCCCCGTCTGGAAAGGACGATGACGTGGCCGTAGGCATGGCCGACCTCGTGCAGGACCTCCGGGCCGAGACGGCCGAGCTCCGCAGGCTCCTCGTCGACCTGCCGGAAGGGCCCGGCGGTTGGGATCTCCCCTCACCCGCCGACAGCTGGTCCATCCGGGATCAGATCACCCACCTGGCCTTCTTCGACGACGCCGCCCTGCTCTCGGCCGCGGCCCCGGAGCGGTTCACGTCCGAGCTGGTGGCCGATCTCCTGTCCGGCCATGTCACGCCCGACAGCGTCGCCCGCGATCATCAGCATCTCCCTGGAACTGCGGTGCTCGCCTGGTTCGACCGTGCGCGTAACACCTTGTCGGACACGTTCGCCGTCCTCGATCCGGCGCGGAGAGTGCCGTGGTTCGGCCCGTCCATGAGTGCGGCCTCCTCCTTGACCGCCCGCCTCATGGAGACCTGGGCCCACGGACAGGACGTCGCCGACGCGCTCCTCACGACGCGCACACCGACAGCGCGGTTGCGCCACGTCGTGCACATCGGGGTCGGGGCACGGGCCTTCAGCTATCTCGCGCACGACCGCGAGGTCAATACCCACCCGGTCCGTGTGGAGCTGACCGCGCCGGACGGCAGCGCGTGGACGTGGGGGCCGGCGGACGCGTCGGACAGCGTCACCGGTTCGGCACTGGACTTCGCTCTGCTCGTGACGCAGAGGCGCCACCGGGACGACACGACGCTGGTGGCACGGGGTGCGGTCGCCGACGAATGGCTCTCGATCGCCCAGTCGTTCGCGGGTCCTCCGGGTGCGGGCCGCGCCCCCGGTCAGTTCTCGAAGGAGGCCCCGTGACTCGCCCGGTGCGGATCGGCAATTGTTCCGGCTTCTACGGCGACCGGCTCCACGCCGCCCGGGAGATGGTCGACGGCGGCCCGATCGACGTCCTCTGTGGGGACTACCTGGCCGAGCTCACGATGCTCATCCTCGCGAAGGCCCAGGCCAAGGACCCCTCGGCGGGGTACGCCCGCACGTTCCTGACCCAGATGGAACAGGTACTCGGGACATGTGTGGAACGCGGCATCCGGGTGGTCGCCAACGCTGGCGGCCTGAATCCTGCCGGGCTCGCCCACGCCCTCCGCGAGCTCGCGGACTCCCGCGGCATCCCCGCCATGATCGCCCATGTCGAGGGTGACGATCTCCGCGGGAACCTGGCCTCCGTCGAGCCGGCCGCCGACGACGACCGGACGGTGTCGGCCAACGCCTACCTGGGGGGCTGGGGAATCGCCGAGGCGCTCGCTGCGGGCGCCGACGTCGTCGTGACCGGTCGCGTCACGGACGCCTCGCTCGTGGTCGGTCCTGCGGCCTGGTGGCACGGATGGCATCGGGAGGACTGGGACCGCCTGGCCGGTGCAGTGGCCGCCGGCCACGTCATCGAGTGCGGCGCGCAGGCCACGGGCGGCAACTACCCCTTCCTCACCGAGATCACCGACCGCCGTTACCCGGGCTTCCCGATCGCGGAGGTCGCCCAGGACGGTTCCTCGGTCATCACGAAGCACCCCGGGACCGGGGGGCTCGTGTCGATCGGAACGGTGACGGCTCAACTGTTGTACGAGATCGCCGGGCCGGCGTACGTCGGTCCCGACGTCACCGCGCACTTCGACGCGGTGGAGCTCCGCCAGGTCGGCCCCGACCGGGTCGAGCTCTCGGGCACCGTGGGGAGTCCACCGCCGACGACACTCAAGGTGGCCCTGAACGAGGCGGGTGGCTATCGCAACTCCATGACCATGGTGCTCACCGGTCTGGACATCGAGGCGAAGGCCGCCTACGCCGAGCAGCAGTTGGTCGACCTCCTCGGTGGTCGCGACACGGTCGCCGAGCTCGACTTCCGGCTGCTGCGTTTCGACACCCCTGATGCCCCGGGCAACGACCGCGCGACCGCCCACCTGCGGGTGACGGTGAAGGACCCCGATCGGCGTCGGGTCGGCCGAGCCTTCTCGAACACCATCATGGAGATGGCTCTGGCCGGATACGCGGGATTCCACACGACCAGCCCCCCGACCGCCGAGTCCGCGTACGGGATCTACCGACCCGCCCGCATTCCCCGGAGCGCCGTCGAGCAGACCGTCGTCCTCCCCGACGACGAACGTCTGGTCGTCTCCGATCCGCCGACGTCGGACCAGGTGGTCCGGCGCCCGGTCCCGCCAGCACCGCGACACGACGGGGGCGGCCCGTCGCTCCCCCTACCTCTGGGCACGATCCTCGGTGCCCGCTCCGGCGACAAGGGCGGGGACGCCAACGTCGGACTGTGGGCCCGTGACGACGCCGCCTACGCATGGGCGGCCGACCACCTCACGGTGGAACGTCTCCGGATCCTCCTGGGTCCGGAAGCTGCCGAGCTCGACATCGAGCGCTTCGAACTCCCCAACCTGCGTGCCCTGAACGTCGTGGTGCACGGCCTGTTGGGCGAGGGGGTCGCATCGACCACCCGACCGGACGCCCAGGCCAAGGGGCTGGGCGAATACCTGCGTTCCAGGGTCGTGGACATCCCCGAGGCGCTCCTCCCGGGGTGACCCCGTGCGGTGTCCCCCGCCCATCGGCCGTGCGCGAGGTGCATGTCGGGGTCGGCTCACGATGATCGGCGAGACAGGCGCCGCCCGGCGTCCGACCCCGACCGACCTCACCGGACGAGGTGTCCTCCTACGAGGAGAGCGGCCACTGTGGCGGTGTGCTCCGCGATCTGCGCGGCGTCCACGTCGAGCTCGCCGGCGTTCCACGCCGAAATCACTTCGGCGAAGCCACCGACGCCGAGCATGGCGCTCATGCGCAAGGAAGTCGGATCGGTACTCCGAGGCAGCCGCGGGCCCGCCCAGTCGACGAGGAGATCGGCGAAGGTCCGCAACATCGCCCGACGTCGTGGCTCGAGCACGGGACTGCCCGTGTGCTCGCCGAGGACGATGCGCGCGGCGTGCCGACTCCCGTGCAGGTGGTCCACCACGGCGTCGATGACGGCGCGGAGCTGGACGGCGAGCGTGTCCCCACCGTGGCCCGCGAGGGCCTCCAGAGCGCGTCCGACGAGAGCGGTCCGCTCCTCCTCCCACACCTCGACCAGCAGAGCGTCCCGGTCCGGGAAGCTCTCGTAGAAGTACCGGTCGACGAGTCCGGCGCGGGCGCAGACCCCGCGCATCGTCACCGCCGTCCATCCTTCGTCGCGCCACATCTCGCGTGCCGCGACCAGCAGTCGGGCTCGACGGTCCGCCCGCCGCGACGCGGCACTCTGCCCGCCGTAAATTCCGGCCGATCCGCTCCCTCGCACCGCCCCATCCTCGCGGACGCTCGATCGCCCGGTCGACGCGAGGGAGCTCAGCCGTCAGATCGTCCGCGAGATGATCTCCTTCATGATCTCGTTGGTGCCGCCGTAGATGCGCTGGACCCGTTGGTCGGTCCACATACGCGCGATGGGGTACTCGGCCATGTACCCGTAGCCGCCGTGCATCTGGACGCACTGGTCGACCACGCGCATGGCGCGGTCACTGGTCCACCACTTGAGCATCGCGACGGTCTGGACGTCGAGGGCACCCTCGAGATGCTTGGCGATGCAGTCGTCGAGGAATACCCGGCAGACCCGGGCTTCGGTCGCGGCCTCGGCGAGGGTGAACCGGGTGTTCTGGAAGTTGAACACCGGACGCCCGAACGCCGTGCGCTCCTTGGTGTAGGCCAGTGTCTCCTCCAGGGCCTTCTCCATCACCGCCACCGAGGTGATACCGATCAGGAGACGCTCCTGCGGCAGTTGCTGCATTAATTGGACGAAGCCCTGGCCCTCGACCTCGCCGAGCAGGTTGGTCGCCGGCACGCGGACCTCGGAGAAGTTCAGCTCGGCGGTGTCCTGGCCCTTCATCCCGACCTTCTCCAACACCCGACCGCGCGAGAAGCCCTCGCGGGCCGTCTCCACCGCGACCAGCGACACACCCTGGGCGCCGGCCTCGGCGTCGGTCTTCGCCGCGACGAGGACGAAGTCGGCCTGGGCGCCGTTGGTGATGAAGGTCTTCGAGCCGGAGACCACGTACTCCGCGCCCTCCCGACGAGCCCGAGTGGCGATGTTCTGCAGGTCCGAGCCGGTTCCCGGCTCGGTCATGGCGATGGCGCCCACCCACTCGCCGGAGGCGAGTCGGGGTAACCAGGCGTGCTTCTGCTGCTCGGTCCCGTAGGCCAGGACATAGTGCGCCACGATCGCGTTGTGCAGAGCGACGCCCCAGCAGCTGTCGCCGGCGGCCGTCTGCTCCTCGAGCAGCACGGCCTCGTGGGCGAACGTGCCCCCTCCCCCGCCGTACTCCTCCGGGATCGACAGACACAGCAGGCCGACCTCGCCGGCCCGGTTCCACAGGTCGCGGTCGACCTGCTTCTGCTCGGCCCACCGCTCCTGGTGCGGGGCGAGCTCCTTCTCGCAGAACGTCCGAGCCATCGCGCGGAAGTCGTCGAGGTCGGTGTTCATCCACGGCGATCTGACCATGGTGTTCCTCCTGGATGGTGTGGGGGGACGAGGTGTTCAGCGCAGCGGGTGCAGGTGCAGGGGCAGGCCGTCTGAGGGGACGGGCAGCGAGGTGTTGTCCCAGCGAGGCTTGTACGCGGGGTCGACGGTCCAGCGGTGGTGGCGCAGCATCTCGTGCACGATCGCGGTGACCTCGAGGCTGCCGAAGACCATGCCGATGCACTTGTGGACACCGCCGCCGAAGGGTGTCCACGCGGCACGGTGGCTCTTGTCCTCGCGTCGGTCCTCGGCGAAGCGGCCCGGGTCGAAGGTGTCCGGGTCGCTCCAGCAGCCGGGATCGAAGTGGTTCACCGCCGCCGCGACCATGACCAGCGACCCGGCCGGGATGAAGCGCCCGCAGACCGCGGTGTCGGCCACCGTGCGTCGCATGACCACCGGGACCGGAGCAAGCAGCCGCAGCGACTCCTTGACGACGTGGTTCAGCGTGGTGAGGGACTCCAGTGCGGCTCGGTCCGGGGCCGTGTCACCGAGGGCGAGCGTCTCGGCGCGCACCCGCTCCTGCCACTCGGGATGGGCGCCGAGGTAGTAGGCGACGGCCGAGGTGGTGATGGTCGAGGTGTCGTGGGCGGCCATCATCAGGAAGATCATGTGGTTGACGACGTCGTCGTCGGAGAAGGTCTCCCCGTCGTCGGTCCGGGCGTGGCACAGCGCCGAGAACAGGTCCGACCCCTCGCCCGCTCGCTTGGCGGCCAGGTTCGCCCGGAAGTAGCGCTCGAGCACCTGCCTCCCCCGCAACCCGGCGTGCCAGCGGGTCCCCGGCACGTCCCACTTCACGATGCTGCTCGCCGCGCGGACGCAGTCCACGAAGGCCTTGTTGACCTGTTCGGTCTCCGGTCCGGGCCGGTCGTCCATGAACACCCTCGTGGCGACGTCGAGCGTCAGGGTCTTCAGCGCCGGGTAGAGCCGGAGCGGCCCGTCCTGGCGCCAGCTCGGCACGGTCTCCCGCACGCATGCCACTGTCTCGTCGGTGTACCCGGCCAGCCGGTCGGCGGTGAACGCTTCCTGCATCACCCGACGGTGGAAGCGGTGCTCGTCGAAGTCGAGCAGCATCAGCCCGCGACGGAAGAAGTTGTCGATCAGGAAGCGCCAGCCGTCCTGGGAGAAGGCCTTGTCCGCGTTCGTGAGCACCGCGTGCGTCGCCTCCGGTCCGGCGACCTGCACCACCCGCTCACCCAGGAACCCGGTCCAGGAGACCGGACCGAACCGCTCGAACCGTGCCCGCGTGAAATCAGAGCCGAAACGGATGTACTCCAACGTCCGCCCCAGACCCGGCAGACCCTGGTCGCCCAGCACGGGTTCGAGCCCGGACGCGGCCGGCGGCGGCGCCAACGGCGTCCCCGCAGCCCTTCGCGCCCCGTCGAGGAGGCGACGATCGACCTCCGCCGGCAGCGGCGCGAGCAGCGCCGAGGACAGTCGTTCTCGGACTGCGCGACGGGCGTGGTCGGTGAGGAGGGTCATGCGGAACTCCCAAGTACTGGGTCGGGGCCTACGGGATCGAGTCGCCCGCGCACGAAGGACGCGGCCTCGCGCAGCGAGCGGGTGGCTTCCGGGACGAAGCCGGCGAGCGCCTGGAACACGTGGAGCTGTCCGGGCCATTCGAGGAGGCAGACGTCGCCTCCTGCGGACGCGATGGATGTCGCCAGGTAACGCGCGTCGCCGCACAGGAACTCCGAGCCGCTGACGTGGATCTGCACCGTGGGCAGACCCACGAGGCTCTCGGGCGTGACCTCCAGACCGGCCGACGCCGGGTCCGCTCCGTCGAGGTAGAGCGCGAGCAGGCGTTCGACGCGCCGCACCGACACGAGGGGATCGCTGCGCCGTTCACCCTCCCATCGCCGGGCCTCGGCGAGCGTCAGATCGATCAGGGGCGAGAACAGCAGCAGACCGGCAGGTCCTGCGCCGGTCCGGGTCAACTCGCATGCCAGCGCGAGGGCCAACTGCCCACCTGCGGAGTCCCCGGCGAGCACGGTCGACGACGGCTCCGCACCCTGCATCCGGAGCCACTCGAAGGCGCCGGCCACGTCCTCGGCCGCTGCGGGATGACGGTGGGACGGCGCGAGCCGGTAGTCGCAGGCGAACACGGGCCGTCCGCTGCGGACGGCCAGTCGGCTGGTGATGGCCCGGTGGGTCTGTGCCGAAGCGACGGCGTACCCGCTGCCGTGGACGTAGAAGACGACACCACGCGAGAGGTCCGGACGCCCGTCGACCGAGGCCGGCGGGAGGACCCACTCCCCACGCACCTCGATGTCGGCCGACGCCACGGCTCGGACCGCCCGGATCGTCACCGCCGGGTGGGGCCGGCTCCAGACGTCGGTGAACGCGCGGAGCGCTCGACGCGTCGACCGGATGACGATGTCGGTATCGGGCACCAGCTCGATCAACGGGCGCACCGTCCACCGCACCACGTGCGCACAGACCCTGGCCTGCCAGGAGACCTGTCGCCAACCACTCTGCGGGCGCATGCCCCCAGAATGGACACGACGGCTCGCACCGTCAAGACTTGACGACTCATGGCATCGTGTCCATGGGGCGCTCCGTCGAGGGCGCCCGCGTCGACCTGAGAGGGATCGTTGTGAGCATGCCGCAGGAGGAACATCTGAGCCCGGGGCACTTCGTCGACTCGGACTCGCCCGTGGTCCGCGACTTCGCCATGGCGGCGGTCGGCTCCGAGTCCTCACCGACAGGGCGTGCCATCGCGCTCTTCGACTCCGTGCGCGATCACATCTGGTACGACCCGTTCACCTGCTCGACGGACCCGGCGGAGTACCGAGCGAGCGCCGTAGCGAGGTCCACGCGGAACTGGTGTGTCCCGAAGGCGGTGTTGCTCGCCGCGGGCGCCCGCGCAGTCGGGATCCCTGCCCGCCTCGGCTTCGCCGACGTCCGCAACCACTTCCAGACGCCACGACTACGCGAGCAGATGGGCGGCCTCGACGTGTTCGTCTACCACGGGTACGCGGAGCTGTTCCTCGACGACCGGTGGGTGAAGGCCACACCCGCGTTCAACGCGGAGCTGTGCGCGCGCTTCGGGGTCGACCCGATCACCTTCGACGGCGAGCACGACGCCCTGCTCCACCCGTACGGCCCGGGCGGGAGCACGTACATGGAGTATCTCGCCGACCGTGGAACGTACGACGACCTGCCGCTCGGGGACATCCTGACGGCTCTGCACCGGACTTACGGGTCCGGCATCACCTCGGTCACGTCCTCCGGCGCCGATGAGTTCAGCGCACCCGCGCCGAGGCAGGACTCGTGACGTCGGTCCCGGGACGACGGCAGCGCGGCTGAGGCACGATCCACGCCTCAGCGGCGCACCACCCCACCCTCGACGCCCGTGTAGCGCGCGCGGAGTGCGGTCTTGAGCAGTTTTCCGGTCGCGTTGCGCGGCAGCTCCTCGGTCACGTGCACCTCTCGAGGACACTTGAAGTGGGCCAGCCTGTCCCGGCTCCACGCGATGAGTGCGTCGCGGTCGAGTCTCGGACCCGAGGATCCGTCCCGGCGAGGAACCACGACCGCGACCACGGCTTCTCCCCACCGTGGGTCGGGTGCTCCGACCACGGCGACGTCGAGGACGTCCGGGTGGCCGAACAGAACCTGCTCCACCTCGATCGGGTAGACGTTCTCCCCACCCGAGATGATCATGTCCTTCTTCCGGTCGACCAGGGTGATGAATCCTTCACGGTCCATCCGCCCGAGGTCCCCGGTGTGGAACCAGCCGTTCCGGAACGCCTCGGCGGTCTCCGCAGGGCGCATCCAGTACCCGACGAACACGTTGGGGCCACGGACGACGAGTTCCCCCACGTGGTCCGGCGGGACGTCCCGGTCGTCGTCGTCCACGATCCTGGCCTCGACGTGCATCGCCGCCCGGCCGATGGACCCGGCGTGCGACGTGACGTGCGCGGCGTCCAGCACGGACACCAGTGGCGCGGTCTCCGTCATACCGAACCCCTCGGTGAACGGCAGGCCGCGCTGCTGGAAGAAGCTCAGGAGGGGCAGCGGGCACGGGGAACCACCTCCCATACCGAAGGTGAGCGCCGAGAGGTCGTAGGAGTCGAAGTCGGGGACCTGGGTCAGAGCGGTCCACATCGCAGGCACCATGAACTGCACGGTCGCGCGATGCTCGACCATGGCGGCGAGGGTCGTTCTGGGGTCGAACGTCGGGAGCACCACGTTCGTCGCCCCCACGTAGAGCAGCGGCAGGCTGTGCACCCCGAGCCCGCCGATGTGGAACATCGGCGCCACGGTCACGGTCACGTCCTGGTGGCGGAGTCCCTGCTCCGTGCCGAGGACGTTGATCGCGTTCCACCAGATGTTGTCGTGGGTCAACATGGCGCCCTTCGGGCTCCCCGTGGTGCCCGAGGTGTACATGATGAAAGCGACCTCGGCGCCGGCGATCTCCCCGGCCGGTCGTCCCGCTTCGCCGGCGGCGACGAACGCCTCGAACTCCTGCTCCTCGTCGGCCGGCTCCCCCCCGACGAGCAGCGTGTGCCGGACTCGGACGCCGGGCTCACCGAGCGCTGCCCGGGCGGCCCCGCCGAGCGGTGCGTGGAAGACGAACACGTCGGCGCCGGAGTCGGAGAGGATGAACCCGATCTCCCGCGCGGAGAGCCGCACGTTGACCGGAACGAGGATCGCACCCAGTTTCGCGCATCCCAGCAACAGCTCGAGGAACTCGATCGAGTTGAGCAGAAGGACCGCCACGCGATCGCCACGCCGGACGCCGTGATCCGCGAGGCCGGCCGCGACCCGGTCGGTCCGGAGATCGAGTTCGGCGTAGGTGAGTCGTCGCTCGCCCGCGACCAGCGCGACCTTCTCCCCGTGGAGGAAGGCGCGCTTCGTCACCCACCCACCGATTCCGCCGGACATCGCCGTCCCCTCCCGTCGATTCCCCCGGCCTAGTAGGACCGGGGAAGACCCAGGCTGTGCTGCGCCACGAAGTTGAGGATCATCTCGCGGCTGATCGGCGCGGTGCGCATGAGCCGGGCAGGTCCCCAGAGGGTCGCGAGCCCGTACTCGGTGGCCATCCCGTTACCGCCATGGGTCTGGATGGCCTGATCCAGCGCCAGGATGCCGGCCTCGGCTGCGGCGTACTTCGCCATGTTCGCGGCCTCGCCTGAAGCGGGGTCCGCGGCGTCGTGCAGGCTGGCGGCCCGCTGCGTCATCAGGCGGGCCAACTCGACCTGGATCTTGGCGTGGGCGAGGGGGTGGGACACCCCCTGGTGAGCCCCGATCGGCGTGTTCCAGACCGTGCGCTCCCGCGCATAGGCCGACGCCTTGTCCAGCGCGTAGCGGCCGATCCCGTTACCGAGCGCGGCTCCCATGATCCGCTCCGGGTTCAGCCCCAGGAACACCTGGCGCAGACCGTCGTTCGGTTGCCCGATGAGGTTCTCGGCCGGGACCCGGACCTCGTCGAAGAAGAGCGTGAACTGCTTCTCCGGCGTGACGGCCTCGACGGGGATGATCGTTCTCTGGAGGCCGGCGGCGTCGGCCGGGACGATCACGAGGCTCAAGCGGCCCCGCCCCTTCTCGTCCGTGCCGGTCCGGACGACGACGAGGATGGCCTCGGCCTCGTCGACGCCGGAGATGTAGTACTTCGTCCCGCGCAGGACGTACTCGTCACCCACCCGCTCGGCCGTGGTCGAGATGTTGTGGGAGTTCGACCCGGCATCCGGCTCGGTGATCCCGAACGACATGATGATCTCGCCGCTCGCGATGCCGGGCAGCCAGCGCTGCTTCTGCTCCGGCGTACCGAAGGCCTGGATGATCGTGCCGCAGATCGCAGGGGACACCACCGTCATCAGCAGGGGGCATCCGGCCGCCGCGAGTTCCTCCCCGACGGCGTGGAGGTCGTAGATCCCGCCTCCCCCACCGCCGTACTCCTCGGCGATGTTGACGCCGAGAAAGCCCTGCTTGCCCACCGCGGTCCAGAGCTCGGTGCTCTTCTCCCCGGACTTCGACTTCTCCAGGTAGTACTCGTGCCCGAAGGTGCTCGCGATCGAGCGGACCGCCGCGCGCAGATCCCGGATCTCCTCGGTCTCGTGCAGGCTCATGCTCACCGTTCCTCTCCTCGCCGGGCCGGCCGGCCCGGTCCTTCAGTGGTTCGTAGCCGACTGGTCGGCGGCCTCCTGCTCGAGCTCGACCACGGCCAGCACGTCACCGGAACCGACCTGGTCCCCGGGTTTCACGGCGAGGCTGCGCAGGACTCCGTCCGCGGGCGCGAAGACCGTGTGCTCCATCTTCATCGCCTCGAGCACGACCAGCGGCTGGCCGGACCGGACCGCGGCTCCGACCTCGCCGTCGACCCGAACCACGGAGGACGGCATCGGTGCCGTCAGCGAGCCGGGGGCGACGACGGCGGAGGGGTCGACGAAACGGGGGACCTCGGTCAACGAGATCCCTCCGACGCTGCTGTCAACGTGGGCGACCTCGCCGTCGAGCACCACGTCGTAAGGCCGGCGCAGACCTCCGGCCTCCAGGACCACGAGGGTCGGCGTCATCACCACGACCCGGGTCGGCTCCAGTTCGACGGCGTCCACGGCGACGGCGACCAACCCCTCGTCGAGGTCGTAGCGCACGTCCAGCTCGACGCCCGCGGCCGTGGCCCACACCGTGCGCTGGCGTTGCGACGGATTGTTCCGCCACCCGGCCGGGATGGTGGGCTGGGTCCTCGCGTCGCTGCGGCGGCGGGCGACGAGGGCCAGGGTCGCGGCGACCACGTGCCACGCCAGCTCCGGGTCGTTGAGTAACGAGGCGCCGAGCTCGCCCGGATCGTGGCGCTCCAGGAAGCCGGTGTCGGTGCCGCCGTCGATGAACTCGGGATGGCGCAGGGTGCGCACGAGCAGGTCGCGGTTGGTGACCACGCCGTGCACCTTCGACGCTGCGAGGGCTGCTGCGAGCTTCCCCAGCGCCTCGTCACGCGTCGGGGCCCACGCCACGACCTTCGCGAGCATCGGGTCGTAGTGGTGGGTGACCTCCGACCCGCTGCGCACGCCGGTGTCGACCCGGATCCCTCCGGCCCGGGGCACCTCGAACGTTACGAGGCGGCCGGTCTGGGGCAGGTAGTCCTGGGTCGGGTCCTCGGCGTACAGACGGACCTCGACGGCGTGCCCGTCGATGCTCGGCGAGCACGCCTCGGGCGGCAGCGGCGCACCCTGGGCGACGAGGATCTGGAGGCGGACGAGGTCCAGACCCGTGATCAGCTCGGTGACCGGGTGCTCGACCTGCAGCCGGGTGTTCATCTCCAGGAACGCGAAGGTGCCGTCCTCGTCCAGGACGAACTCCACCGTGCCGGCTCCGACGTAGCCGACGGCGGCGGCCGCGCGCACCGCGGCTTCGCCCATCCGAGCGCGCAGAGTCCCGGACACGGCGGGCGACGGCGCCTCCTCGACGACCTTCTGGTGCCGCCGTTGCACCGAGCACTCGCGCTCGAAGAGCGACACGACCGTGCCGTGCACGTCGGCCATGACCTGGACCTCGACGTGGCGCGGGCGGGTCACGTACCGCTCGAGGAACACGGTTCCGTCGCCGAAGGCGGCGGCCGCCTCTCGCCCGGCCGACGCCACTGCGTCCGTCAACCGACCGGGCCCGTCCACGATGCGCATCCCACGCCCACCACCGCCGGCGCTGGCCTTCACCAGCAGCGGGTAACCGATCTCTGCGCCCAGGCGCGACAGCCTGTCGGCGTCCAGCCCGGTGGCATCCCCGCCGCGCAGGATCGGTACTCCTGCATCCGCCATCATCGCCTTGGCCGCCAGCTTGGAACCCATGGACTCGATGGCAGAGGGCGGAGGGCCGATCCAGGTCAGGCCCGCGGCCTCGCAGGCTCGGGCGAAGCCGGCGTTCTCGGAGAGGAAGCCGTACCCGGGGTGGACGGCGTCCGCCCCGGCACGTCGAGCAGCCGCCACGACGGCCTCGACGTCGAGATAGGTCTCCGACGGCGCCGCGCCGGGGAGCCGGACAGCTTCGTCGGCATCAGCCGTGTGCCAGGCGTCGGCGTCGGCGTCGGAGAACACCGCGACGGTGGCGATGCCGAGCTCGCGACAGGTCCGGAAGACACGACGGGCGATCTCGCCGCGGTTCGCGACGAGGAGCTTGGTGATCGGGGGCACGGACCTCACATCCGGAACACGCCGTAGCCACGGCGGCCACGGACCTCGGTGGAGTGCACGGCGGACAGACAGATACCGAGCACGGTGCGGGTGTCGCGCGGATCGATGATCCCGTCGTCGTACAGGCGCCCGCTGTTCGCGAGCGCCACCTGTTCCCGCTCGATCTGCTCCTCGACGGCGGCCCGCAGCCGGGTGTCCGCCTCCTCGTCGAAGTCCAGTCCCCGGTTCGCGGCGGACTCCCGGGCCACGATGGACATGACCCCCGCGAGCTGGGCCGGCCCCATGACGGCCGAGCGCGCGTTCGGCCAGCTGAACAGGAAGCGCGGGGCGTAGGAGCGCCCGCACATCCCGTAGTTGCCCGCGCCGTAGGACGCGCCCATCGTGATCGTGAGGTGCGGGACCGCGCTGTTGGAGACGGCGTTGATCATCTTCGCGCCGTCCTTGATGATCCCACCCTGCTCGTACGCGGCCCCGACCATGTAGCCCGTGGTGTTCTGCAGGAACACCAGCGGCGTGTCGATCTGGTTGGCGAGCTGGATGAACTGCGCGGCCTTCTCCGCCTCCTCGCTGAAGAGGATTCCCTGCGCGTTCGCCAGGACGCCGACCGGGTAGCCGTGGATCGAGGCCCAGCCGGTCACGAGTGACTGGCCGTACAGCGGCTTGAACTCGTCGAAGCGGGACCCGTCCACCACCCGTGCGATCACGTCGCGGGGATCGAACGGGACCTTCGGGTCGGCCGAGGCCACGCCGATCAACTGGCCCGGGTCGCGGCGGGGCGGATCCGCCCGCAGGCTCGGACCGGGCCCCTTTTTACGCCAGTTCAGCCGAGCCATCACGCGACGGCCGATGCGGATCGCGTCCTGCTCGTCCTCGGCCAGGTAATCCGCCAACCCCGAGACCCGGGCGTGCATCTCGCCGCCACCGAGGGACTCGTCGTCGGAGACTTCGCCCGTGGCCATCTTGACCAGCGGCGGTCCGCCGAGGAACACCTTGGCGCGCTCGCGCACCATGACCACGTAGTCGCACATCCCGGGGACGTAGGCCCCGCCTGCGGTGGAGTTGCCGAACACCAGGGCGACCGTGGGCATCCCCGCCGCGCTGTGCGTGGTGAGGTCGTGGAAGAGCTGGCCTCCCGGGATGAAGATCTCCGACTGCGTGGGGAGGTCCGCCCCGCCCGACTCGACGAGGTTGACGATGGGCAGCTCGTTCTCGCGCGCGATCGACATCGCTCGGAACACCTTCTTGAAGGTGTAGGGGTTCGACGCCCCGCCTCGAACGGTCGGATCGTGACCGATCAGCACACACTCGACGCCCTCGACGACGCCGAGCCCGGTCACGACGCTGGCTCCGACCGGGTACTGGGTTCCCCACGCGGCGAACGGGCTGAGCTCGAGAAACGCCGAGTCCGGGTCGAGCAGCATCTCGATCCGCTCGCGCACCAGCAGCTTGCCACGCTTGCGGTGCCGGGCGACGTACTTCTCGCCCCCGCCGGCGTTCGTCTTCGCCAGCTCGCCCCGAATCTCCTCGATCTGGGCGAGCAGGCCCTGTCGGTTGTCTCGGAACGTCGGCGACTCGACATCCACGCGATCAGGCAGGACGTCCACCCCGATCACCACCTCCGGCTCGGCCTCGACGACGGGACTCAGGCATGCGATGTTAGTCGCGACTAACCGGCGCCACAACGCTCGGACGCCGGTCCGACTCCGATCTGGAAGGTGCAGACCGTGACACAGCTCGACGAGCGACGGGACTCGGCCCTCGGCGAGGGACGTACGCCGGAGGATCCCTGGAACACCCCGGAGAGGTCGGCCCTCCGCGAACTGGCGACCACCTTCACGCGTCGGGAGATCGTGCCGAACCTCCCGGCGTGGGAGGAATCCGGCGAGCTGCCCCTCGCCCTGCACCGCGCCGCGGCCGAGGCAGGTCTGCTCGGCATCGGCTTCCCGGAGCACGTGGGCGGTTCCGGCGGCGACCTGCGCGACATGGCCGTCACCACCGAGGCGATGATGGAGGCGGGCGCCTCCACCGGGGTGCTCGCGAGCTTGTTCACCCACAACATCGCGTTGCCGCACATCGTCGAGCACGCCGACGACGACCAGATCCGGCGGTGGGCGCGACCCACCCTGGCCGGCGAGAAGATCGGCAGCCTGGGAATCACCGAGCCCGACACCGGCTCCGATGTCGCCGCGATCCGCACCACCGCCCGCCGTGATGGCGATCACTTCGTGGTGAACGGCGCGAAACTGTTCATCACCTCGGCGGTCCGGGCCGACTTCGTCACCACGGCGGTGCGGACCGGCGGGCCGGGCGCTCACGGGATCTCGCTGCTCGTCGTGGAGAAGGGCATGCCGGGCTTCTCGGTCTCCCGGAGCCTGCACAAGATGGGGTGGCTCTGCTCCGACACGGCCGAACTGGGCTTCGACGACGTCCGCGTGCCCGTCTCGAACCTGGTGGGCGCGGAGGGAACGGGCTTCGTGCAGATCATGCGGCAGTTCCAGACCGAACGCGCGTTCCTCGCAGTACAGGCGTACGCCACCGCAGCACGGTGCCTGGCCCTCACGTTGGACTGGGTACGAGCGCGGGAGACGTTCGGCCGTCCGCTGTCGACCCGACAGGTGGTGCGCCACAAGATCGTCGACGTGGCGACGGCGGTGGACGTGGCACGCACGTACTCGCGCGCCGCCATCGACGCAGCGCTGGCCGGGGACACCGACGTCACGAAGATCTCGATGGCGAAGAACGTCGCCTGCGACGCCTGCGACCTCGCGGTCGACACGGCGGTGCAACTGCACGGCGGCATGGGATACCTGCGCGAGTCCGAGGTGGAGCGGCACTACCGCGACGCCCGCATCCTCTCGATCGGGGGCGGCACCACCGAGATCATGAAGGAGATCGTCGCCAAGCTGATGGGCCTCTGAGCCCGCGTGGGTCCCGGCCCGCGGACGGGCCGGGACCTCGTCACGCTCCGTCGTAGTGGTTCCGGAACTGCTCGCGCAGGACGTTCTTCTGAATCTTCCCCGTGGCGGTGCGAGGCATCTCCGCCACGAAGATCACGTCCTTGGGCAACTTGAAGCCGGCCAACCGTTCCCCCGCCGAGGCCAGAACCTGCGCAGCGTCGAGGTCGGCGCCTTCCCGGGCGGTGACCACCGCGGTGATCGCCTCGGACCAGCGCGCATGCGGCAACCCGATCACCACCGCCTCCTGAATGCGTGGCTCGGTCTCGTACAACGCCTTCTCGACCTCGATCGAGGCCACGTTCTCCCCTCCGGTCTTGATCACGTCCTTCTTGCGGTCGGCGAACCAGAGCAACCCGTCCGCATCGAAGCGGCCGACGTCGCCGGAATGAAACCAACCGCCTCGGAAGGCCTCCTGGGTGGCCTCGGGATTCCTCAGGTAGCCCTCCATCGCGTGCGGCCCCCGATAAACGATCTCTCCCTCGGAGCCCACTGGCAGGAGGTCCCCGGCATCGTCCATGATGGCGACCTGCACGTTGGGGACCGAGAGACCGACCGACCCGGGGTGGGTCAACTGGTACTCCGGCGGGAAGACGGTGGTCAGGGGGTTCATCTCGGTCTGGCCGAAACCGAGGGCGAAGTCGCATCCGAACGCCTCGATCGCACGCCGCAGATCGGTGTCGGGCATCGGCGCCATGGCGTACAACGCGAGGCGCAGCGAGGACAGGTCGTAGAGACCCATGTCCGGGTGATCGAGCAGGGCTCGGTACATCATCGGCAGACCGAAAATCTGCGTGATGCGCTCCGCCTCGATGAGTCGCAACAGCTCTCCCGGTTGGAAGGCCCGCATCAGTACGGCCGTACCACCGACGTAGAGCAGCCCCGTGGTGAAGCCGTTCAACTGCGCGGTGTGGAACAGCGGCATCATCACCACCGAGCGATCGCTCGCGGAGAACCCGAGGACGAGCGGGGCGTTGAGCGACTCGATGTACACCGCCACGTGGCTGCTGACGACTCCCTTCGGTGCTGAGGTCGTCCCGCTCGTGTAGAGGTAGCTCAGTGGGTCGCGGTCCTCGACCAGGCACCGCGGCTCGCTGGCGTCGGGATGCGCACCGAGCACCTCGAGGTCCTGCCACGTCCCGACCGGCCCTGGCGCCCACGCCACTCCGGTGCCCGGCGCAACGAACACCTCGGCCACCTCGTGCGCCACGGCGCGCTCGAGCGCGCGCTCCACCAGTGGCGCCAGCTGGCTCTCGACGACGACGGCCCGGGCTCGGGAGTGCTCGAGCACGTACGCGACCTCGTCCGGGCCCCACGCGAGGTTGACGGGCACACACACCACGCCGGTCTTCGCGCAGGCGTAGTACACGAGCAGGAACTCCAGGCTGTTCCCGCTGGCGAGAGCGAGCACGTCGCCGCGACCGAAGCCGGCGCGGAGCAGGCCGTGGGCAAGCCGGTTGACCGTGACGTCGAGCTGGGCGTAGGTGAGGCGACGCGGGCCGTCGACCACCGCCTCCTTGTCCGGTAGTCGCCATGCAGTGCGGGTCAACATGTCCCCCACGTTGACCCGGCGGACGGAGTTCGCAGCGAGGGCGTCGAGTTCGGTCACGGGTGCTCCTCATCGAGCGGTCGGGCCGCCGCGCCCCGGGAAACGACATCGCCAAATCCCGCGAAGGTGACCGGCGGCATCGCCATGGGCCGACGTTAGCACTCACTAACCAGCCGCTCCAGACCGTCTACCGGCACCGTCTCAGATCGTCGGGCTCTGCGACCGGCCGGCCTCGTCCACGACCACGAAGTCCTCAGGCACCGGCGTGCGCATCATCGACCGGTGCGCGGCCGGCGACCACGGCCACAACTCGGGAACCCCGTCCGGCCCGAGATACCAGCTCGCACAGCCCGTCGACCACACCGTGCGCGGCATCTCCTCCCGGATGCTGCGGTTGTAGTCGCGGGTGGCCCGCTCGGTCGGGGACACGGCCGCGATCCCCTCCCGCCTCAGCGTGTCGATCCACGACAGGACGTACTCGGCCTGTTCCTCGGCGACCGCGATCAGAGAATGGTTTCCGATCGGACTGTGCGGACCCATGATCATGAAGAAGTTCGGGAATTCGGGCACGGCCACGGTCCGGTAGGCGCTCGGGCCGTCTTCCCACTGCTGGTCCAGCGTCACGCCGCCGCAACCGTGGACCGCCATGGGTCGGACATAGGCGCGGGCGTCGAAGCCGGTGGCGAGGACGAGGACGTCGAGTTCGTGGACGGTGCCGTCCTCGGTCACCACCCCGTCCGGCACCACGCGCTTGATCTGATCCGTCACGACGTCGACGGCCCCCCGCTGGACGGCGCGATGGAACGACGGAGACATGACGAGACGCTTGCACATCGGCTCGTCGGGCGGGGTCAGCTTCTCCCGGAGGACCGCGTCACGGATGCCCCACCGGAGCGAGAGCCGACACGCCGCGTTGACGGCGGACCGGACCAACCCCGGAGTGGTCACCGCGCGACCGAAGGTCGCCTCCATCAGTCGCTGATAGGTGCGGTGGCTGAGCCGACTCAGGGCCGGTACCCGACGCAGAAGACCGCGGGACAGTGCGCTGTACGCCGGGTTGGGGATCGGGAGCACCCACTGGGCGGTGCGCTGGAAGACGGTGAGTCGATCGACCCGAGTACTGAGAGCCGAGAGGATCTGGGTCCCGGTCGAGCCGGTGCCGATCAGTCCGACGCGGCGGCCGTCGAGGGGCACCGAGTGGTCCCAGCGCGCCGAGTGGAAGCTCGCCCCCCGAAAGCTGTCCAACCCCTCGATGTCCGGGACGCTCGGGTGATGGAGGACGCCGGTGGCGGTGACGAGGACGTCGACGACGTCGGTCGTCCCGTCCGCGACGCGCAGGTGCCAGCGGCCGTCGACCCAGGAGGCCTCGACGACCTCGGCGCCGAAGCGGACGTGCGGACGGAGACCGAGGTGGTCCGCGCTGCGTCGGAAGTAGCTCTGCACCTCCGCTCCCTCGGGGAACACATGGCTCCAGCCGGGGTTCGGCGCGAACGAGTAGGAGTAGAAGCGCGACGGGACGTCACAGCTGAGGCCGGGATAGGTGTTGTCGCGCCAGGTGCCGCCGACCTCGTCGGCCTTCTCGTAGATCGTGAAGTCGTGGAGCCCGGCGCCGCGGAGCTTGGCACCCATGCACAGCCCGGACATCCCCGCGCCGATGACGGCCACCCGTGGCCTCGCCGACGCCTCCGGGGGCAGGTGGCGGGCGAGGGAGGCGGCCAGGTCCCCGAGCGCGCTGGACGCTGCGGGATGCAGACCCGGCATCAGGTGGAAGTCGTGCCAGAGCCCTGCGTAGCGCTGGTGGACGATCGGCGCCCCGCACTCGTGCGCCCGGGCGACCAGCTGGTCCGCGTCACTCGCCAGGGGGTCGTCAGAGGCGGAGTGCACGACCAGGGGCGGTAGCCCGGAGAGGTCGCCGAGCACCGGTGAGAGCGACGGATCATGAGCGTTCCCCGAGGCGTACATGGCCGCCCAGCGAGCGAGGGAGGAACTGCGCAGCAACGGGTCGGCGGGGCTGTCGGGCCGGTTTCCGGCGATGTCGGGCCTCAGGTCAACCCAGGGACAGATGAGCCCGACCACGGCCGGGGGCGGATCACCGGCATCACGGACGCGCATCGCCAACGACAGCGCCAGGCCGCCGCCCGCGGAGTCGCCGACGAGCGCGACCCGCTCCGCCGAGAACCCGGAGGAGAGCAGCGCGTGATAGGCGGCCTCCGCGTCGTCGAGGGCGCCGGGGTGTCGGCTCTGCGGAGCCTTGCGGTAGTCGAGGGTGATGACGACCGCGCCGAGCCGATCCGCGAGCACGGCGGCCGGGGCCCGGAAATCACGCGCCGCGCCGGTTACGTATCCCCCTCCGTGGAGGTAGAGAACCACCGTCGCCGGATCGGCGTCTGCCGGGCGCACTCGCTCGCCCCGGACGCCGCCGAGCGTGATCGGGGAGACACGCGCGTCCCCCGGCTTCCCGATGGCAGCGAGCGCCGCGGTCATGCCGAAGCGCTGGAGCGGCACGGGTGTGCGCCGCGCCAGGAGCGGGGCCATCATCCTCGTCGCCCGCCGGACGGCCGCCGTACGGACCCGCATTGCCATGGCCACTCTCCCTCGGCTCGAGGTCGTGCTCACGCGGCGACGTGGACACACGACCGGCCACTGTCCTACTAGTCGGTAGTTCATCCGACAAGGACCGAATCCTCCGACTTCCGGTGGCCGGGTCCGGCACTCACCCTTCGCGCGCGCATGCCCCGAGCTCTCGGTCTCGGCGGGCGACGTCCGGCGTCAGCCTCTCGCAGTAGTAGACATCAAAGCGTTCTATGTCTTGACGTTGCCTCCACTGCTGTCCACTCTTGAAGAGGCATCCCACGAGGCCCGCTCTCCCCCGACCGGGACCGTCCGGCGGGCGACCGGCGTGGTGGACATGTGCTCGCGCGACTCGTACGAGGAGATTTCATGCCCTTCGTCAGCCCCCTCGACGCCGCCTGGCTCTGGGTGGAGGGTCCCGCAGGTCTCACACACGTCACTGGAGTGCAGGTGTTCGGGCCCCCGCCGGAGCATCAGGCGGGCGAGGACTTCATCGACCGGCTGTACGCGGAACTGACCGACCCGAGCAGGCTCAAGTCGGAGTTCCGTCTGCGTCCTGTGCGCTCCTGGTGGACCGCTGGTCAGTACACCTGGCAGTCGGTGCCGGACCCGGATCTCACGCAGCACGTCCTCCGGGTCCGCCTGGCAGGGCACGCGGGACCTCGGGAACTGCACGATCACGTGGGCCGATTCCACACCGAACCGCTCGATCGGAATCGACCGCTCTGGGAATCCCGGCTCATCGAGAACCTCGAGGGGGGCGGCTTCGCCCTCGTCAGCAAGATTCACCACGCCCTCTTCGACGGTGTGGCGGCGAGCAAGCACTTCACCCGCGGTCTGGCCGTCGAGCCGGACGGGGAGGGGACCGCTCCGTGGTTGTCGCCCGCCGAGCCGCTCGACCGGAAACCACAGGGCTCCTGGTGGGGAACCGTGTGCCAGGTCGCGCAAAGCCCGATCACGGTCCCGCTCGCCGCCGCGCGTTCCGCGGGGGCGATAGCCTCTGCAGGCGCTTCCGCTCTCACCGGCTCGGTGGCGACTCCGTTCGCCGCGCCTGCGACCACCTTCAACGGCGAGGTCGACCAGGACCGGACGTTCGATGGCGCGTCGGCGTCGCTGGATCGACTGCGGGCGATCGCCCGCGTTGCGGGAGTGTCCACCAACGACGTCGTCCTGACCGTCTGTTCCGGCGGGTTGCGTCGGCATCTCGAACGGGCCGGCACCTTGCCCGCCGTGGAACTCACGGCTCTGGTCCCCGTGTCGCGGCGAGACAGTCGAGACTCCGCGATGGTTCGAGGCAACGCCATCACCTCTGTGATCTGCGGGCTGTCGACCGACGAGCCCGACCCGGCCCGCCGCCTGCAGCGGGTCCATGCGTCGATGGCGCGCAACAAGGCGATCGCGGCGGCGCTGGACCCCATCAGCGCAGCCTGCCTCCTAGCAGCAACCATGGGTGGCGCGGTCGTAGGCGCCTTCGAACGACTGCCCCTACCGTCGCGTCCTCCTTTCAATCTCACCATCTCGACAGTGCCGGGCAACACCACGCCGCTCTACTGGCACGGGTGTCGCCTGATCGAGAACTTCCCGGCATCGGTCGTCACGCGGGGCCAGGGCCTGAACCTGACCGTGGTGACCCACGACGGCCGCATCGCGGTCGGCGTCACTGCCTGCGAGGGCTCGGGAATCGACGCGCACGAGTTGGTCGCGGATCTCGAGGTCGCACTCCACGAGCTCGAGACGGTGCACGGCACGGGTCCATCGGCCCAGGTTCTCGGGCCGGAGCGTGTGCAACCCCGATCAGCGCCCGACCAGTGGACCCACCAGCTTGATCCGGCTCAGGCCGCCGAGCCATCGGGCTCGGAAGCAGTTCGTACGTCCGGCAACACAGCCGTGCTGACCAGATCGGAGGGGGCAGCGGCCCTCTCATGAGGACGGGGCGTCGAGAGGGGCGCGAACAGCCGGCGGCGTCGCCCGGAGCAGTTCACCTGCTCGCCTGACCCGCTCACTCTGTAACGTGCGCGGCAGTAGAGGTTCAAGCGGGGTGGATGCCCGCTTCGGTTGACCTGGCGCCGGCGCCCCGTCGACCACTCGTCGCCATGAGCAGCGCCCGCCCGGTTTCTGGAATCCCGGTCCGACGCCTATGTTCCGATTCGGCGGCGGTGCGTCTACGCGAGCTATGACGCAACCATTCTCCGCGCGGGCTCCGGCACCCTGCATGAATTCCTAGAGAAAAAAATCCGAGAAATGGGGCGTTGCGTCAGGTGAGCCAGCGTGTGGGGTTGGTGGGGTCGAAGGTGCGGGCGGCGTCGATGTAGGGGTCCATGGAGGCGCGGGAGCGCCAGCGGCCGTGGCGTTGGACGTCGCGTTCGGGGACGCCGGCGGCGATGGCCTCGGTGGCGAACCCACGCCGGAGGCTGTGCCCGCCCCACAGCTGGGCGTCCTCAAGACCGGCCGCGGCGGCGCGGCGTTTGATGATCTCGGCGATGGAGTTGCGGTGCAGCCCGCCGGCGCGGGGGCGGCGGCCGTAGCGGTCGACGCCGCGCCAGGCGGGGCCGCCCGTAATGCCGTGAGAGCCCAGCAGGTCGCGCCAGCGAATCCACGCGGCACCGGCGTCGAGCAGCGTCGACTCCCCACTCCCCTCCCCCATCGCTGCGTCGGGGGCGGCGATGCCGAGGGTGGTGCCGTGGCCGGTCTGGTCGGTCTTGGAGCGGGCGATGAACACTGACAGGCCCTGCTCGGAGGCGTGCAGGTCCTCCATCCGCAGTCGGGCGAGGTCGTCGGAGCGCAGCGCGGCCTTCCACCCGACGAGCAGCAGGGCGTGGTCACGGGCGTCGGCCAGGGACTTCTCCGGCCGCAGCGCCCGGAGGAGTTCGAGCAGCGGGTCGCGTCGGGCCGCTGCGCGCCGGCGGGGTGGGGCGACGGCGGGGTGGCGGCCGATCCCGGCCAGGGTGCGGCGCACCGCCTCGGACCGGCTCGGGTTCTCCTGCTGGGCGGTCTGGTGGACCACCGAGATCGCCGCCAGGTAGCCGCGCAGCGTCCCGGGCCGCATCCCGCCACGCTCCCGGACCTGCCCCGCCACCACGGACATCGGCGAATCAGCCGGCGTCGCGGGGCGCCACCGCGGCGCGAGGTCAGCGAGGAACCGCGCCACCGTCAGCGGGTCCGCGGGCAGCGCCCGCTCCCCCACCACGGCGCACCAAGCCTCGAAGCGGGCCCACTGCCGCTCGTAGGCCGCCCACGTCTTCTCTGCCCGCGCCCCGCGGGCGTAGGACTCGGCCCGGGCGGTGAGTTCGTCGCGGTGCTCGAGGACCGCACCGGTCTCGTCGTCGGGAAGGACGACGAACGCCTCCTCGGGCAGTTCCGTGGCGGTCATCTGAGCAGCGTCTCAGCAGCGAATGGCCCGGTTGGGGAGGCGCGCCGCCCCAACTGGGCAGATACGGCGGTTGCGCACGGTTGGTGACGTCGAGCGGGAGAAACCGTCCGGTCGGTTCCACGGACGGGTTACGCTGATCGAGCGACGGGCGTCGGCACCGGCCGCCGTCGGGGGACGGCCGGGCCGGTGCCCGTCGCGCGTCCCGCCCGGATCGGGCCCGGAACGTGAACGAGCCCGGGCCGTCAGGTCGGGGGTCTGACGGCGCCGGGCTCGCAGATGGATTCGCTCGCGGCGGCCCTGATGTTATCGAGCCGTACTGTGACGACGGTCACTGTGCAGGCGCACCCGAGTACGCCCCGAGGAACCGGTCGCGGAACGCCTCCATCGGCCAGGTCGGTGCCTCCGGTGTCGGACGCAGCCCGGGGGTGAAGCCCCACGTACCCACACGGTCGAGCACCGCGGGGTCGCGGCTGAGGATCGACACCGGCACGTCGCGTCCCGCACCCGGCCCGGTCACGGTGAGCGCCGGCTGGTGGTCGCCGACGACCACCACGACCAGGTTCGGATCGGCCGAGCGCTGCACCCACGAGGTCAACGCGTCCATCGTGTAGGCCACCGAGCGGGCGTAGTCGGCGCGGACCTGCGCGTCCGTGCGCCCCACCGCGCCGGGGGCCGCCTGCGCGTGGAAGCCGGAGCCGTCGCCGATCGCGTCCCAGTCGACCATCCGCGGCAACGGCGTCCACGGCGCGTGGCTCGAGACCAGGTCGACCTCGGCCATCACCGGCCCCCGGTCCGCGCGGTCCAGCTCGAGACGCGAGAGCCGGTCCAGCACGACCTGGTCCGGCATCGACGCCCAGCCGAACGCCGGCCCGCGGTAGCCGAGGTCGTGCACGGAGTACGCCCGCTGGTAGCCGTAGAACCGGCCCTCCGGCCAGGCGCGGGTGGTGCCCGGCTGCATCGCGACCGTCTCCCACCCCGCCCGGGCGAACGCGGCCGACAGCGTGAACCGGTCCGACGACGTCAGCGTGAGGTAGCGCTGCTGGTTGTCCACCCGCAGGCCGGAGAGCAGGGTGGCGTGCGCGAGCCAGCTGCCCGACCCGACCACGCTCGACGTCAGGAAGCCGCTCCGGGCGCCGTAGCCCGCCCCGTCGAGGCGCGCCTGGCCGGTGTCGAGGGCCGGGTCGACGGTGCCCGCCAGGCCCGGGTCGGTGAGCGCCGAGCGCCCGTAGCTCTCGACCACCGCGACGACGACGTCCTTGCCGCGCAGCGCGCCGAGCAGGTCCGGGCCGGGCGTGGCGGCCCAGGCGTCGGAGCCCGCCTCGACCCGGAACCGCTCGGCGTCGGCGAGCGCGGTCCGGGTCCGGTCGACGCGGTCGACGGCCGCGGACGCCGCGGTCGCCGCCGCAACCGGGACGCCCGGGGCCGCGGTGAGCCCCGCGACCGCCCCGACGAGCCACACCCCGGCGAGCGCCGCGAGCACCCGCAGCGAGCCCCGCCGGTGCCGGGCCGCCGCCACCGCGACCCGCCGAGCGGCGAGCCCGACGCCCCCGACGAGTACCACGGCGAGGACCACCGCCCCCACCAGGGCCGCGACCTCGGCCGCCGGGCCGTAGGTCGAGCCGACGAAGCCGACCCCGTCCTCGATCAGGGAGCTGTCCAGGAACGGGTCGAAGGGGCGGGCGAGCACCGAGACGAACCCGACGTCGAAGGCCGTGAGCACCGCCCCGAGCCCGATCGCGGCCCCCGCCACCAACGCGAGCGGCCGACGCCACCGGTCGGGCAGGAGCAGCAGCAGCGCGAGCCCGGCGATCCCCTCGATCGGCAGCCGCAGGTAGGAGCCCCACACCAGCGCCGACGGGTCCCGCGGGGCCACGAGCGTGACGGCGAGGACCAGTACCGCCAGCCCGGTCGCCAGCCCCCGCCACCACGAGAAGTCCTTCCCGACGACGGGGGTGGCCGGCTCCTCGGGCCGGCTGCGGGCGTGGCGCGCCAGGTACTCCACGGACACCCCGAACGACCACACGAGCGCGGCCAGCGCGGCCCCGACCAGCGCCGCCTCCGCCCACCCCGGCAGGAGCCGGGTGCTCGCGACGACGAGCGCGACGCCCTGGAGGGCGGCGACGACCTTGGCCGAGTACCGGGTCGGGAGCTCCCCGCGCAACCACGGCCACACCCAGCCGGCGGCGACGAACAGGTAGCGCATCCCGCCGACCAGCAGCACCCACGGCCCGAGGTCGGCCGCCACGTGCACCGCGAGCAGGAGCAGCAGGAACGCGTCGGTCTCCATGTCGAAGCGTGCGCCGAGGTCGGTGCAGGTGTCCGTGCGCCGCGCGACCCACCCGTCGACGGCGTCCAGCGCGAGGGCGGAAACGGCGAGCCCGACGAGGACGGCGGTCGGGATGGGCCGACCTGCGAGGTGCTGGACCGCGAGGGCCGCGACGCCGGCGACGAGGACGAGTCGCAGCAGCGTCACGCTGCCCGCCGGGCCGAGCGAGCGGACGCCGCTGCGCGCCAGCAGGGCGGTGCCCAGGACCAGCACGAGGAGCCCGCCGAGCAGGCCCACACCGCCCAGGCCCGTCGTCGTCCGGAGGACCGCGAGCAGGCCCAGACCGAGCGCACCCGCCGTCGTCAGCTGGACCGCGAGCGGGGGGCCCGGCAGCGGTCCGGGGGTCGCTGCAGGGGTCGCGTCTGTTCCGGACATGGATGACCATCCTCCCGGAACCCGTGTCCGAATCGCGTTGGAGGAACCCTGTACTCCGCCCGCTCGTTCCGCGTGCTCCGTCCTGGGGAGAGCGCGATCGTCGACGTCGACCTCCCGCCGCCCGGACCCGACGACGTGGTGGTGCGGACCCGCTGGTCGGCGATCTCGCGGGGCACCGAGCTGCTCGTGTACCGGGGCGGGGTGCCGGCCGGGCAGGCGGAACGGATGCGTGCGCCGTTCCAGGTCGGGGACTTCCCCGGCCCGGTGACCTACGGCTATCTCGCGGTCGGCGTGGTCGAATCGGGGCCGGCGGAGCTCCTCGGCCGCGACGTGTTCTGCCTGCACCCGCACCAGACGCGGTTCGTCGTGCCGGCCTCCGCAGTCAGCGTGGTGCCCGACGACGTGCCCGCCGGCCGGGCGGTGCTCGCGGGCACCGTGGAGACCGCGGTGAACGCGCTGTGGGACGCGGGCCCGCGGGTCGGTGACCGGATCGCCGTCGTCGGGGCGGGCATGGTCGGGTGCTCGGTCGCGGCGCTGCTCGCCCCGATCCCGGGCGTGGAGGTGCAGCTGGTCGACGTCGACCCCACGCGGGCCGAGGTCGCGGCGGCGCTCGGGGTCGGGTTCGCGGCTCCGGAGGACGCGCGCGGCGGGTGCGACCTCGTGGTCCACACGAGCGCCACCCAGGCCGGCCTCGCCCGCTCGTTGGAGCTGCTCGGCGTCGAGGGCGAGGTGATCGAGATGTCCTGGTACGGCGACCGGCCGGTCTCGGTGCCGCTCGGCGAGGGGTTCCACGCGGGGCGGCTCGCAGTGCGGTCCAGCCAGGTCGGGATGGTCTCGGGCGCCCGCCGGGCGCGGCGCACGTACGCGGACCGGATGACGCTGGCGCTGCGGCTGCTCGCCGACGAGCGGTTCGAGGCGCTGATCACCCGCACCGTGCCGTTCGAGTCGCTGCCCGACACGATGGCCGACCTGGCCGCCGGAGCACCCGGGCTCGCGGTGCGCGTGCAGTACGGAGGCAGCTGATGTTCTCGGTCACCGTCCGCGACCACGTCATGGTCGCCCACAGCTTCCGCGGCGAGGTCTTCGGTCCCGCGCAGGCGCTGCACGGCGCGACCTTCGTCGTCGACGCCACCTTCCGGCGCCGGGAGCTCGACGCGGACAACATCGTCGTCGACATCGGGCTCGCCACCACCGCCCTCGGCGCCGCGCTGGCGGACCTGCGCTACCGCAACCTCGACGAGGTCGACGAGTTCGCCGGCGAGAACACCACGACGGAGTTCCTGGCGCGGGTGATCGCCGACCGGCTCGTCGCCGCGATCCACGCGGGCGAGCTCGGTGAGGGCGCCCGGGCGATCGGGACGGTCGCGGTGGAGCTGCACGAGTCCCACGTCGCGCGGGCGGGGTACGAGCGCTCGGTGTGAGCGTGCACATGGTCGTCCCCGACGACCTCGACGCGGTGCCCAGCGGCGGCAACGTCTACGACCGCCGGGTCCTCGCGCTCTCCGGGTGGCGCGAGCACCGCGTGCCGGTCGGGGACGCCGCCGCGCTCGACGCGGCGCTCGATGCCGTTCCCGACGACGCGTCGGTGCTGGTGGACGGCCTCGTCGGCGGCTCGCTCCCGGCCGTCGCCGCGGCGCACGGCGAGCGGGTGCGGCTCGTCCCGCTCGTGCACCTGCCCCTCGCCGACGAGCGCGGGCTCTCCCCCGCCCGCGTGCGGCGGCTGCGCGACCTCGAGACCGCGACCCTGCGCCACGCGAGCGCGGTGGCGGCGACGAGCCGGTGGACGGCGCGGCAGCTGGCCGCGTTCGGGGTCGAGGCCGAGCGGGTCGTCGTCGCTCCTCCCGGCAACGACCCGGCGTGCACCGCCCCCGGTTCAATGGTGGCCGGTGGGCGCCCGCGCCTGCTCTGCCTCGGGGCGCTGACGCCGACCAAGGGCCAGGACCTCCTCGTCGCCGCGCTCGCCCGGCTGCGCGACCGGGAGTGGACCTGCGCGCTCGTCGGGCCGCTGTCGCGCGACCCCGGGTTCGTGGTGCGGCTGCGGGCGGCGGTCGTCGCGCACGGGCTCACGGACCGGGTGTCCGTGCTCGGCCCGCGGACGGGCGCGGCCCTCCACGCGCTGTGGGCGACGACCGACCTGCTCGTCGTGCCGTCGCGGACGGAGACGTTCGGCATGGTCGTCACCGAGGCGCTCGCGCGCGGGGTGCCGGTGCTGGCGGCCGACGTGGGCGGGATCCGCGAGGCGGGGCCGACCGCCTTAGTGCCCGCTGAGAACGTTGGTGCGCTCGCCGGAGCCCTGCAGGACTGGCTGGTGGATCCGGTGCGGCGGAGCGGGTGGAGAC
Source organism: Actinomycetospora soli (assembly GCF_021026295.1). Classification (GTDB taxonomy): domain Bacteria; phylum Actinomycetota; class Actinomycetes; order Mycobacteriales; family Pseudonocardiaceae; genus Actinomycetospora; species Actinomycetospora soli. The sequence continues at coordinate 45,310 of NZ_JAJNDA010000007.1, read as the reverse complement.
TCTCAGCCCACGGACGGCGAGGCACGCTGCTGCCGTGGACCTCGACCGTGGACCGACTGCGCCTCGCGCTCGACTGAGCGAACCCGGCTCCCCCGTCTGCACCCCGGACTGGCTGGCGCTGCGCGAGCCCGCGGACCACGCGGCCCGCTCCGAGACGCTCGCCGCGGCCCTCGACGACCGGCTCGCCGGGCACGACCTGCTCGTGGTGCGCGACCTGGGGTGCGGGCTCGGGTCGATGGGCCGGTGGCTCGCGCCGCGGCTGCGGGCGCGGCAGCAGTGGTTCGTCCACGACCGCGACGCCGACCTCGCACGGCGGGCCGCCCTCTCCCTCGCCTCCCTGCCGGTCCCGGCCACCGCCGTCGTCGGGAACGTGGCGGACGTCGACCTGACCGGCACGGACGTGGTGGTCTGCTCGGCCCTGCTCGACCTGCTCACGGCGGCCGAGATCGGGGCGCTCGCGGAGGCCTGCGCGACGGCCGGCGCGGCGGTGCTGTGCACGCTGTCGGTGTCGGGGCGGGTGCGCTTCGACCCGGCCGATCCCGACGACGCCCGGATCGCCGCCGCGTTCGACGCCCACCAGCGGCGGGACGGCCTCGCGGGCCCCGACGCGCCCGACCTGATCGCCGACGCGCTCGCCCGCGCGGGATTCGTCGTCCGGCGGGAGCCGTCGCCCTGGCGCCTCGCCGGCGGGAGCGCGGCGGGTCGGCCGCTCGCGGAGGAGTGGCTGCGCGGCTGGCTGGACGCGGCGGCCGAGCAGGACCCCGACCTGGACGTCGACGCGTACCTCGCCCGGCGCCTCGCGGCCCCGTTCACGGTCGAGGTCGGTCACGTCGACGTGCTGGGGCTGCCGCGGTGAAGGTGGTGAAGCTGCTGGTCGGGGCGCTGCTGGTGGGCGCCGTCGTCGTGCACCTCGGGACGGGGCCGGTGCTCGACGGGCTCCGGGCGGTGTCGGTGGAGGCGGTCGTCGCGGCTCTCGGGCTGGGATTGGTGACGACGGCCGCGTCGGCCGCGCGGTGGTGTCTCGTCGCGCGCGGGGTGGGTCTGCGGCTCGGGTTCGGCCGGGCCCTCGCCGACTGCTACCGGGCGCAGTTCCTCAACTCGGTGCTCCCCGCGGGGGTGCTGGGCGACGTGCACCGGGCGGTCGACCACGGTCGCCGCAACGCGGACGTCGCACGGGGGGTGCGGGCGGTGGTGATCGAGCGGGTCGCGGGGCAGGTGGTGGTGATCGCGGCGTGCGCGGCTCTGCTGCTGGTGCTGCCCGGGCCGGTCCGGGACGTGGTCGACCCCGCCGCCGTGCTCGGGGTGCTCGCCGTCGTGGCGGCCGTGGCGCTCGGTGTGGTGCCCGCGCTCCGTCGCCGGTCCTCGGTGGTGGTCCCGGCGCAGCGGACCGGCTCGGCGGACGGATCGCGGGCCCACGGTGCTCTGGCGGCCCTCGGTCGGGACCTCCGGGCGGGCCTGTTCGCGCGGCGGACCGGGCCGGGCGTCGTCGTGCTGTCCCTGGTCGCGACGGCGGGGCACCTGGCGCTGCTCGCGGTCGCGGCCGGGCCCGTCGCACCGCTCGGGGTGCTGCTCCCGCTGCTGGCGTTGGCGCTGCTGTCGATGGGCCTGCCGGTCAACGTCGGCGGGTGGGGGCCGCGGGAGGCCGTGACGGCCGCCGCCTTCGGGGCGGCCGGCCTCGGCGCGGCGACCGGTCTGACGGCGGCCGTGACCTACGGCGTGCTGGCGCTCGTCTCGTGTGCGCCGGGTCTCGGGGTGCTCCTGCTCGGGCGAACGGCGTTGGCCCGTCCGGTGCAGCGGGAGGCGACCGGCACGCGGAACTCCACTCGCCTCACGTTTCGGACACGCCCCGCGTCAGTAGCGTGAGCGCGATGCTCATCCTCGTGCGCCACGGCCAGACGCAGGCGAACCGGCACGGGCTCCTGCTCGGGCGCGCCGACCCGCCGTTGTGCGAGGCGGGGATCGAGCAGGCCGCGGTCCTCGCCCGGGGGCTCCCGCGGCCCGCGCGGCTCGTCTGCAGTCCGTTGACGCGGGCCCGGCAGACGGCGGCGATGGTCGGGGTGCCGGTGGAGATCGACGACCGGTGGATCGAGATGGACTACGGCGCCCTCGACGGCGAGCCCGCCTCCGCCCTCGACCCGGCCGGGTGGCAGGCCTGGCGCGACGACCCCCACCACGTTCCCGCCGGCGGCGAGTCGCTCGCCGCCGTGGGCGCGCGGGTGCGCGCCGCGTGCGCCGACCTCGCGGCCGACGCGGCGACGGCGGACGTGATGGTGGTCAGCCACGTGTCCCCGATCAAGGCGGCCATCGCGTGGGCGCTCGGGGTCGGGGACGAGGTGGCGTGGCGGATGTGGGTCGAGGACGCGGCGGTGTGCCGGATCGACACCTCCGGCTCCACCCCGCGGCTGCTCGCCTTCAACGACCACGCCGTCCACGCGGGAGCGCTTCAGCCCCTGCGGTAGGTGCAGACGAGGGTGCCGGTCGCGGCGGTGACGGCCTGGACGAGCTCGAGACCCCGACTGTTCCCGCCGCGCGGGAAGATCGACTTGCCGCCGCCGAGCAGGACCGGCTCGATCATGAGGCGGTACTCGTCGACCAGGTCGGCGTCGACCAGCTCACGGACGACCGACGGGCTGCCCATGACGAGGAGGCGACCCTCGCCGGTGGGGACCGACCGGGGGTCGTCGATCACGGTGGAGTTCGCCCAGGCGCTCGCATCGGTCAGGGTGCGGCTCACGACGTACTTCGGGATCGCGTTCATCCGGTCGGCGAAGGGGTCGCCCGCCTGGGCCGACCACGCCGGACCCGACACCTCCCAGGTCCGGCGACCGAAGAGCATCGCGTCGGCCGAGGCCAGGGCGTCGTTCCAGGCCGCGCCCATGACCTCCGGGTCGAAGTACCGCATCGACCAGCCGCCGTGGGCGAACCCGCCGTCGCGGTCCTCGTCGGGGCCGCCGGGCGCCTGGACGACGCCGTCGAGGCTGGTGAAGGCGGTGACGACGATGTGCATGATGTGCTCCTCGGAGATCGTGGTCCACCAGTGCGTCGAACGGGGGCGACGGTCTTCGACAGTCGATCGGAGGAATTCGTGATCCTCTCGACCGAGCGCGACCCGCGGCTCGTGACGATGCGGCGCGGCGGCACGCTCACCGACGAGGACCACCGTCTCCTGGCGCTGTGGGCCGCGGTCTGCGCCGAGCACGTCCTGGGCCTCTTCGAGGACGTCCGTCCCGACGACCGCCGCCCGCGCGAGGCGATCGAGGCGATCCGCGCCTGGGTCCGGGGCGAGCTCCGGATGATGGAGTCCCGGGCCTCGGGTGGCCACGCGATGGGCGCCGCCCGGAACCTGCGCGGCGCTCCCCGCTTCGCGGCCTATGCGGCGGGCCAGGCGGGAGCGGTCGCGCACGTCGCCGAGCACGACCTGGGCGCGGCCGCGTACGCGATCAAGGCGGTCCGGGCCGCCGAGGGCGACGACGCCGGCCGCGCGGAGTGCGCGTGGCAGCGGTCGCAGCTCCCGGCGCCGGTGCGCGAGCTCGTGCTGTCCGACCAGCGACGACGCAACGACCTGTGCTGGGGCGTCTTCACCTGACGGCGCCTAGAAGGGTCACGGTCGCCTTCGCAGCAACACCAGCGGCACCACGTCCACGAGAGGCACACGAGGCAGGAATCCGAGGCCCGGACCCTGCCCCACGTCACCCTCGCGGCCCCGAGCCCCGCTGGTACGACAATCACGCCCGAGCGACTCCCGCGCACGACCCGTCGTCGGGAAGAATCATCCCCGATGACCGATACCACCGTCCGTGGGCCCGGCCGGCTCCACGGCGTCCTCGAGCGCATCGCCGAGGCCCGACGCGGCGACTCGTCGGAGACCCTGGCCGCGGTGTTCCTGCTGGTCGCGACCCTGCTCGCGCTGATCTGGGCGAACTCGCCGTGGGCCTGGACCTACGACGTGTTCTGGCACGGCCGCATCGCCATCTCGATCGGCGGGGTCGGCATCGACCTGGACCTGCAGCACTGGGTCAACGACGGCCTGATGGCGCTGTTCTTCTTCGTCATCGGCCTCGAGGTCAAGCGCGAGCTCGCGATCGGCGAGCTGCGCGACCGGTCGCAGGCGATGATCCCGCTGGCGGCGTCGATCGCCGGGCTCGCCCTGCCCGCGGTGCTGTTCCTGCTGCTCAACCCCTCCGGCCCGGCCGCGGGGGCCTGGGGCGTCGTCATCTCCACCGACACGGCGTTCCTGCTGGGCGCGCTCGCGGTGGTCGGCCCGGGCCGGGCGGAGCGGCTGCGCATCTTCCTGCTGACGCTCGCGGTCGCCGACGACGTCGGGGCGCTGGCGATCATCGCGCTCGTCTACACCGACGAGCTGCACTGGATCCCGCTCGCGGTCGCGATCGTGGGGCTCGCCGCGGTCTGGCAGCTGCGCCGGCTGCAGGTCTGGCGCGGCGGCGCCTACCTGGTGGTCTCCCTGGTGACGTGGGTGGCGCTGCACGAGTCGGGCGTGCACGCCACGCTCGCCGGGGTGCTCATCGCACTGCTCCTGCCGGTCTACCCGCCGAAGCGCCGCGAGGTGGAGCGGGCGGCCGAGCTGACGCGGCGCTTCCGGCAGTCGCCGAACCCCGAGTACGCGCGCACGGCACGGCTGGGGCTCGACCGCGCGGTGAGCGTCAACGAGCGCCTCATGCGGCTCTACCAGCCCTACACCGCGTTCATCATCGTGCCGCTGTTCGCCCTCGCGAACGCCGGCGTCGCGCTCGACGGCCCGACCCTGCTCGCTGCGGCCACCTCGCCGCTGACCTGGGGCATCGTCCTCGGCCTCGTCGTCGGGAAGTTCCTCGGGATCAGCGGCGCGACGGCGCTCCTGCGACGGAAGCTCCCGCCCGGCCTGACGATGCCGCAGGTCGCGGGCGGCGCGGCGCTCTCGGGCATCGGCTTCACGATCTCGCTGTTCATCGTCGACCTCGCGCTCGACGACCAGCCCGAGCTCGCCGACCAGGCGCGGATCGGCGTGCTGGCCGCATCGGCGCTCGCGCTGGTCCTCGGCGCCGTCGTGTTCAAGGCGGCTCCGCAGCCGGAGGGCCCGTCGCTCGACCTGCTCCGCCCGGTCGACCCGCGCCGCGACCACGTCCGCGGCCCGGTCGACGCGCCGCTGACGATCGTCGAGTACGCCGACTTCGAGTGCCCCTTCTGCGGCAAGGCGACGGGCAGCATGCGACAGGTCCGCGAGCACTTCGGCGACCGGCTGCGCTACGTCTTCCGGCACTTCCCGCTCGACGAGTACCACCCCGACGCCCGGCAGGCCGCCGAGTTCGCCGAGGCCGCGGCCGAGCAGGGCCGCTTCTGGGAGGCGCACGACCACTTCTTCGCCCACGCCGACGCCCTCGACCGCGACAGCCTCTACGAGCACGCCGCCGCGCTGGGGCTCGACCAGGAACGCCTCGAGGACGACCTCCGCGACGGCGACACGGGCAACCGGGTCGCCGACGACGAGATCGACGCGCGGGTCAGCGAGCTGCCCGGCACCCCGACGTTCTTCCTCGGGGTCACCGGACGGACGCCGCGGCGCCTGGAGGGTCCGCACGACGCCGCGACCCTCATCGCCGAACTGGAGGCGATGGAGGCCGCGGCGCGGCAGCGCGACTAGACCTGGGGCTCCCAGAACCGCAGCCACAGCGTCTGCGGGGCCCGGTTGAGCTCGGTGAGCACGTGCTCGGCCAGCGGCTTGTCGGTGTCGGTGACGACGTAGCCCTGCTCGCCCCGGGTGGACAGGGCCTGCCCGATGACGTTGGCCCCGCTGTCGGCGAGGAGCCGGTTGAGGCCGGCGAGCACGCCGGGCTCGCTGGAGTGCAGGTAGCCCATCCGGTAGGCGCCGGGCGGGTTCGGAGGCATGACCTCGGGCAGGTTCACCGACAGCGCGGTCGACCCGCCCCCGACGAAGCCCAGCAGCTTCGTCGACACGAAGTGCCCGATCTCCTCCTGCGCCTCGGCGGTGGAGCCGCCGACGTGCGGGGTGAGGATGACGTTGTCGAGGCCGCGCAGCGGGGACTCGAAGGCGTCGCCCTGGGCCTTCGGCTCGACCGGGAACACGTCGATCGCCGCGCCCGCGATGTGGCCGGACTCGATGTTGGCCCGCAGCGCGTCGTAGTCGACGACCATGCCGCGCGAGGCGTTGATGAAGATCGCGCGCGGCTTCATGGCGGCGAACTGCTCGGCGCCGAACAGGCCGGCGTTCCCGGGGCGGCCGTCGACGTGGAGGCTGACGACGTCGGCCTCGGCCAGCAGCTCCTCGAGCGAGCCCTTGCGCGCGGCGTTGCCGTGCGCGAGCCGGTCGGCGGTGTCGAAGAAGATGACGCGCAGCCCGACGGCCTCGGCGACGTTCGACAGCTGGGTACCGATGTTGCCGTAGCCGACGATGCCGAGCGTGCGCCCGCGGATCTCGTGGCTGCCCTTCGCCGACTTGTCCCAGATGCCCTCGTGCATCCGCTGCGTCTTCTCGGTGAGCCGACGCGCGAGCGCGATGATCTCGCCGAGGACGAGCTCGACGACGCTGCGCGTGTTGGAGAACGGCGCGTTGAACACCGCGATCCCGCGCTCGGCGGCGGCGGCGAGGTCCACCTGGTTGGTGCCGATGCAGAAGCAGCCGACGGCGAGGAGGTCCTTGCCGGCGTCGAGCACCTCGGCGGTGATGGTGGTGTTCGAGCGGATCCCGAGCAGCGACACCCCCTCGAGCGCCTCGACGAGCTCCGGGCCGGACAGCGACCCGGGCCGGGCGTCGACCTCGAGGCCGGCGCGACGGAACGCCTCGGCGGCGGTGGGGTGGATGTTCTCGAGCAGGAGCACCTTCACCCGGAGCACCCTAGGCGCGTCCCCCGTCCCTGTCGGCCCCCGTCAGGGCAGCGCACGCCGCTGACCGGCGTAAAGACGCCGCGGGACGCGACGCAGGTCACGTTCCCCGGCCCCCGTCCCGACGACCGCTCGGGGCGGCAGATGCTCGACGATCATGACAAGCGGGTCCACCGCGGGCCAGGATGCCGCTCGTGAGCGAACCCGCTGGTGCTCCCGTCGTCGCCGTGGTCGGCGCCGTGCCCGGCACGGTCGCCGACGCCGCCGTCGCCGCCGTCCGGCTGGGGGCCGAGGTCCGGGTCGTCGGGACGGCGACCGACTCCCGCGCCCGCGACGACCTCGCCGCCGAGGGCGCGGACGTGGGCGCGGTGACCACCGACGACCACCTCGACGCCGACCCGGTCCGGCACACCCTGGAGGCGATCGGGGGGCTGGGCGCGGTCCTGGTGGGGACCGACCAGTCGGCGGCGGTCGTGGCGGCCGCCGTGGGCACGGCCGCGCAGCGCCGCGTCCCCTGCGTGCTCGACCCCGACCCGGTGATCCCGACGGTGCTCGGCCTGCTCGACCTCGGGGCGGTCCTCACCCCCGACGAGGGCGAGCTCGCCGACCTGGTCCGGCGGGGCGCCAGCCCGGAGGCGGCGCAGCGCCCGCCCGCGGAGGCGGCCGCGACCCTGCACTCGTGGAGCACCGCACCCGTCGTCGTGACCCTCGGGGCGGACGGGGTGCTGCTCGCCGCGGACGGCCGGGTCCGGCGACTGTCGGCGCACCCCGTCGAGGTGGTCGACCCCACCGGGGCGAAGAGCGCCCTGCTCGGGGCGCTCGCGACCCTGCTCGCCGCCGGTGAGGACCTCGAGGACGCCCTCGGGGTCGCCGTGGTGGCGGCCGGGCTGGCGGCGGGAGCGGCCGGGGGCCGGACGAGCCTCCCGACCGGGGACGCGCTGCAGGCGGCGCTGGAGGAGTAGGAGCGGTCAGCGGCCGACCGGGACCGGCGCGGTGAGCACCGCCCCGTCCCGCAACACCTCGCGTGGCGACGTCGACCGGCCGCCGAGGGTCAGCCCGAGCACGCGGACCCAGCCGTCCCCGGTGGCGACGTCGACGTGCTCGTCGTCGACCCGCACCCGGCCCGGCTCCGCGCACGCGGCACCGGGGGCGGCCGTAAGCCGCGGAATCCCGATCTCGCCCACCCGCGGTGCCGCGGCGCGGGCCGGGCCCCAGGGCGACGGGAAGGGCCGGTAGTCGAAGGCGCGGACGAAGGCGAGGACGTCCGCCGTCGGGAGGCTCCAGGGGATCCACCCGTCCTGCGGGACCTCGCGGCCGTAGTAGTGCCGGTCGGCGAGGTCCTGCGGGGCGCGCGGGACGGCGGCGGGGTCGTCGTCGAGCCGGTCGAGCAGGGCGCCGACGAGCTCGACGCCCTCCTGCGCGCAGCGGGTCGCGACGGACAGGCCGGTGTCGTACGGGGTGAGGTCGAAGTCGGCCCGGGCGACGACGTCGCCGGTGTCGATGCCCGGCTCCATCCAGTGCAGCGTGACGCCGTGCCGGGGCGCGCGGTGCAGCACCGCCCAGCTCGGGACGTTCAGGCCGGCGTAGGCCGGCAGCGGCCCCGGGTGGAGGTTGAACGCGCCGATCCGCGGGGCCGCCAGCACCTCGCGGCGGACGATCGCCAGGGAGTGCACGTTGAGCAGGACGTCGACGCCCAGCGCGCGCAGCTCGCCGGCCAGCGCCGCGTCCCGCACCCGCCGGGCCGGGAGCACCGGGGCGCCCGCTCCGGTCGCGACCGCCGCCACCGAGCCGCGCGTCGTCGGCGACGAGTCGGTCAGGGCGCAGACCAGCTCGTGGTCACTCGCGACCACCCGCCCGACCGCCCGGGCCCCGGCGGCCTCCTCCCCCACGAATGCGATACGCGCCACGCCCGCCAGGATAAAGCAGACGAATCGGACGGATCAGACCTGCTTGCCGGTGGTGTCCGCGCGCGCCTTCGAGGGCTGCACCCGCTTCGGCTCGCCGGGCATCTTGGGGTACTCGGGCGGGTAGGGCAGGTCGCCGACGCCGTGGTCACGCTGGTCGCGCTCCACCCACTCCAGCACCGTCTCCAGGCCGGCGGGCTCGTCGTGCAGACCGGTGTGGACGTCGCCGCGCTCCGCGTACAGGCCGGGCGCAGTGAGCACGGTGAAGTCGTCGGGCTCGGCGTCGGGGAGGTCCGCCCAGGTCAACGGGAACGAGACCGTCGCCCGCGGCGTGCCGCGCACCGACCACGCGGACGCGATCGTGCGGTCGCGGGCGGCCTGGTTGAAGTCGAGGAACACGCGCTCGCCGCGCTCCTCCTTCCACCAGTCGACGGTGGCCGCGTCCGGCAGCCGCCGACAGACCTCGCGGCCGATCGCGATGACGCAGCGGCGGACCGCGACGAAGTCCCACTCGGCCCGGATCGGGACCGTCACGTGGATGCCGCGGCCGCCGGAGGTCTTCGGCCAGCCCACGAGCCCGGCGTCGGTGAGGACCTCCCGCAACGTGGCCGCGACGACCGCGGCGTCGGCGAAGTCGGTGCCCGGCTGGGGGTCGAGGTCGATCCGCAGCTCGTCCGGGGCATCGACCTGCGGGCGGCGGACCGGCCAGGGGTGGAAGTCGAACGTGCCGAGGTTCGCGGCCCAGGCCAGGACGGCGGGCTCGGTCGGGCAGAGCACGTCGGCGGCGCGGCCGGAGGGGAAGCGGACCTGCACGGTCTCCACGTAGTCGGGCGCGCCCTTGGCCAGCCGCTTCTGGTAGAAGAACTCGCCGGTCACGCCGTCGACGAACCGCTTGAGGTGGGTCGGCCGGTCCCGGAGGACCCCGAGCAGGGGCCCGGCGACCGCGACGTAGTACTCGACGACCTGCCGCTTGGTGATCCCCGGCTCCGGGAAGTAGACCTTGTCGGGGTTCGAGACGCGCACCTCGCGCCCACCGACCTCGAGCTCCACCGCCGCCGACCGCGCCACGGCCGCGCAGGTTACCGTGACCGGCATGACGGCTGGGCGAGCGGAGCGACGGGCATGACCTGGGCTGCTCGTCCGGATCCGGCCCGCCGGTTCCACGACGACCTCGTCGGCCTCGACCCCGAGGACCCGGAGGCGCGCGCCTTCGCCGAGCACCTCGACCGCATGGAGCGGGTGCGCCCCATGTTCACCGTCGAGGGCGAACTCAACGGCGTGCGCGACTTCGCGGAGTCGGCCAACCGCAGCGGCGGCCTGCAGCGCTGGGCCGCGTGGCTGCTCGTGGTGCTGGTCCTGCTCGGCGCGGGCTACGTCATCTACGGCGTCCTGGAGTTCGTGCTGAGCACCTACCTCGGTGGATGAGCCGTACTAGCCTGGACGCATGAGCAGTGCGATCGGCAAGCCGAAGGTCGAGAAGTCCGACGCCGAGTGGCGGGAGCAGCTCTCGCCCGAGGAGTACCACGTCCTGCGCCAGGCCGGTACCGAGCGCCCCTTCACCGGGGAGTACGACGAGACGTTCACCGAGGGCGTCTACCACTGCCGGGCCTGTGACGCGGAGCTGTTCCGCTCCGAGACCAAGTTCGCCAGCCACTGCGGGTGGCCGTCGTTCTACGCGCCGTCGGGCGACGACAACGTCATCCTGCGCGAGGACTCGTCGATGGGGATGCGGCGCGTCGAGGTGCTGTGCGGGACCTGCCACTCGCACCTCGGCCACGTCTTCCACGGCGAGGGCTACGGCACCCCCACCGACGACCGCTACTGCATGAACTCGGTGTCGCTGCGCCTCGAGCCGAAGGCCTGAGTCACTCCGTCCCGCTGACGCCGGGGATCCGGTCGGAGCGGAACGCCTCGACGAAGCGCCGGTGGTCGTCCCGGACCACCTGCGCGTAGGCGTGCGCGAACCCGACGAGGTCGGCGACGAACTCGTCCTCGCGGCCCGCCACCACCTCCAGCACGGCGTCCTCGACCTGGAACCCGACGAGGTCGGCGTCCTCGGCGTCCCGGTCGGCCACGGCGTGCGCCCGCGCCGTGGCGTGGCCGAGGTACCCGAGGACCTGCTCCACGTCGTCGGGCTCGGTGACGTCGTCCCACTCCAGGTCCGCCTCGTAGGGCGAGAGCTCGGAGACGACGTAGCCGACGCCGCGCAGCTCGGTCCACCCCAGCAGCCGGTCGGCGTGGGCCTGCAGCGCCCGCTGGGACACCGCGGTCCGCTGCCCGTGGTGCACGAACGCCGAGGCGATGCGCTCGTCGGTGACCACGCGGCTCGGCGCCGCCACCACGGCCTGCTTCATGCTGATGACGACGTCGTTGTCGAGGGCCTCGTTGAACCCCTCGATGAGCACGTTGTAGGCGGGCAGCCCGGCGCTGCCGATCCCGAAGCCGCTGCGCCCGACGACGTCGACGACCTCGTAGGCCACGTCGGAGAGCCGCTTGTCGGCCGGGATGGTGTCGAGGTAGCGCCCGAACGCCTCGACCACCTCGGCGCGCTCGCCGTCGTCGAGGCGCCGGACGCCGGGGCCGGAGCGGAAGACGCGGTCGTCGCCCTCGATCTCGGTGACCCGCGCGAGCAGCGCCTCGCGGCTCGACTCCCGCGAGCGCTGCAGGGCGTCCCGGACGGCGCCGTCGACGCCGGAGCGCCGCAGCGCGTGGGAGAGCTCGCCGGCGTTGCCGTGGAACGACCGCAGCGCGGCCAGGTAGGCCCGCACGTACGTCGTGACCAGCGCCGACACCGTCTCGTCGGAGAACGCCTTCGACCAGCCCAGCAGCGCCACGCTCGCCACGAGCCGGCGCAGGTCCCAGGTGAAGGCGCCGAGGTAGGCCTCGTCGAAGTCGTTGAGCGCGAACACGAGCGCCCCGTCGCCGTCCATGTAGGTGCCGAAGTTCTCGGCGTGCAGGTCGCCCTGGATCCACACCCGCGAGGTCCGCTCGTCGGCCCACGGGTCGTCGAGCCGGACGACGTCGGCGTAGAACAGGCAGGCGCTGCCCCGGTAGAACGCGAACGGGTCGGCCGCCATCTTGCGGAACTTCGACCGGAAGGCGGCCGGGCTCGCCGCCATGAGGTCGGCGAACGCGTCGGTGAGGGTGTCGACGATGAAGCCGGTGCGGGCCTCGTCGTCGTCGGTCCCGAGGGCGGACAGGTCGGCGTGCTCGGTCTCGGCAGGCGCGGTCTCGGCGTGCTGGGTCACCGCGCCATCCTGTCGCGCCCGATCGGTCCCGGGTACTCCCTATTGTCCGCCGGAGATCCGCAGGGTCTGGCCCGTCATCCAGCCGCTCTCCGGCGAGGCGAGGAAGCGGACCAGGGGCGTGATGTCCTCCGGCTCGCCGTAGCGGCCCATCGGCCACGAGATCGGCGCGAGGTCGTTGTCGTAGTGCCTGCCGTTCTCGGCCGACATGTCGCTCGTGGTGCCACCGGGGGCGATCGCGTTGATCGTGATGCCCCGCGGCACGAGGTCGAGCGCGAGGACCTTGACCATCGCCTCGACGGCGGCCTTCGACCCGGCGTAGAGCGCGTGCCCCGGGACCGGGGTGGAGGCGGCGATCGAGGAGGTGCACACGATGCGCCCGCCCGGTCCCATGTGCGCGGCGGCGGCCTGGACCGCGAGCAGCTGACCGCGGGTGTTGACCGCGAAGACGTGGTCGAACTCCTCGGGCGTGATCGTGCCGAGCGCGCCGAAGTGCTCGATGCCGGCGTTGGACACCAGCACGTCGATCCCGCCGAGCAGCTCGGCCGCGCGGTCCATGAGCGCGGTGATTGCGGCCGGGTCGGCCATGTCGGCCCCCACGGCGTGGGCCTCCCCACCCGCGTCGGTGATCTCGGCGACGACCGCGTCGGCGGCCTCGGCGTTGCGGCCGTAGCCGACGACCACGCGGGCGCCCTCCGCGGCGAGCGCGAGCGCCTCGGCGCGGCCGATGCCGCGGCTCGCCCCGGTGACGACGGCCCGGGTGCCGGCGACGAGCCCGCTCACGAGAGGGCGAGCAGCGCGCCCGGCTCCACCCGGGGGCCGGTGAAGAACGGGATCTCCTCCCGCACGTGCCGGCGGGCCTCGGTGGCCCGCAGGTCGCGCATCAGGTCGACGATCCGGTCGAGCTGGTCGGCCTCGAAGGCCAGGATCCACTCGTAGTCGCCGAGCGCGAAGGCGGGCACGGTGTTGGCGCGGACTTCGGCGTAGCCGCGGGCGGCCTTGCCGTGGTCGGCCAGCATCTGGCGGCGCTCGGCGTCGGGCAGCAGGTACCAGTCGAGCGAGCGGACGAACGGGTAGAGGCAGAGGTAGCCCTTCGGCTCCTCCCCCGCGATGAACGCCGGGACGTGGCTCTTGTTGAACTCCGCCGGGCGGTGCAGCGCGGTGTTCGACCACACCGGCTCCGAGGCCCGCCCGAGCGTGGTGCGGCGCAGCGCGGTGTAGGTGGCCTGCAGCGCCTCGACGTCCTGCGCGTGCGTCCAGACCATCCAGTCGGCATCGGCGCGCATGCCCGCGAGGTCGTACACCCCGCGCACGACGACGCCCTTGGACTCCTGCTCGTCGATCGCCGCGGCGAACTCCTCGGCGGCGGTGCGCCGGTCGTCGGGGAGCTTCGCCTGGTCGGTGCGGAACACCGACCACATGGCGTAGCGGATCGTCGAGTTCAGCTCGTCGTAGTTCAGCCTGGCCACGGTCCCATCGTGCCACGCAGCCGCGAGGGGAGGATCCGAGCGCTCTTATGGTGCGAGGGTTCCCCTCGCGCCGGAAGACAGGTGCTCGACGATCCGCGCAGCGGCAGCATCCCCGGTCGCGAGACAGGCCGGCACCCCGACCCCGTGCAGCGTCGCGCCGGCCACCGCGAGCCCCGCCGGCAGCGCCTCGAGGCGGGCCACCCGCCCCGCGTGGTCGACGGCGTACTGCGGCAGGCCGCCGCCCCAGCGCGCGACCACCGTCTCGAGCGGCTCGGCGGTGAGGCCGAGCAGCTCGGCGAGGTCGGAGCGGGCGGCGGCGACCAGTTCGGCGTCGTCGCGCTGCAGCGCCTCGGGCTCCCCGTACCGCCCGATCGACGCCCGGACCACGACCGCCTCGGAACCCACGAGGTGCGGCCACTTCACCGACGACACCGTGACCGCCTTGATCGTCCACGGCGTCCCGTCCGGGCGCCGCTCCCCCGAGCCGATCAGCACTCCCGAGCGCGTGCCGAGGTCGGTGTCCGCGGGGAGGGCGAGCGCGACGACGGCGGACGACGCCAGCTCGATCCCCCCGGCCGCGGCCGACGCGTCCGGCACGACGTCGGCGAGCAGCCGGCGCAGCGCGGGCGCGGGCACGGCGAGCACCACCCCATCGGCGTCGAGGGTCTCGATCCCCGCCGGGCCCGCCACGACGACCCGCCACCCGGCCCCGCGGCGTTCCAGGGCCGTCGCGGTGCGGGCGAGCCGCACGTCCGCGCGGGCGGCGACGGCGAGGGCGGGCGGGAGGTCGGCGAGGGAGGTGCGCAGCGTCCCGAAGACCGGCGCGGGCGGCGTGGTGCCGGCGGGCAGCGCGCTGCGGGCGGCCGCCACCAGCGACGACGGGTCGCGGTCGAGCGCCGCGGCCAGCGCGGGCACGGTGGCGCGCACGCCGAGCGCGTCCGCGCGCCCGGAGTACACCCCGCCGAGCAGCGGGTCGACGAGCCGGTCGGCCACCTCGTCGCCGAGCCGGGCCCGGACGAGCCCGCCGACGCTGTCGTCCCCGGACCAGGCGACCGGCCCGAGCTCCGCGTCGGCCGCCAGCGCGGCGCGCCCCGCGTCGGACAGCAGCGCGCCGACGGCGGGCGGATCGGCCGGCACGCCCATCACGGTCCGCGGGGGCAGGGCGTGGGTGGCGCCACCCGCCCGCAGCCCCGAGGAGGCGCCGGAGGGGTGCACGAGGTCGTCGGCGAGCCCGAGCTCGACGAGCCGGTCGGACGCCTCCGGACGCCGGGCGAGGAACGCCTCGGCCCCGACGTCCACCCGCAGCCCGCCGAGGTCGACGGCGGCGAGCTTGCCACCCAGCACCCGCGCGGACTCGAGAACCGTGATCGTCGCGGCGTCGCCCACCGTGGTGCGCAGCCGGTGCGCGGCCGCGAGACCGCTCACCCCGCCGCCCACCACGACGACGTGCGGCGCGGCCGCCGCGGGGCTCACGCGCGCACGGGCAGGGAGTGCACCGTCTCGACGACGCGCAGCAGCGCGTCCGGGTCGGTCTCGGGCAGCACCCCGTGGCCCAGGTTGAACACGTGCGCGGGCGCCGCGTGGCCCTCCGCGACGATCCGGCGGACCTCGGCCTCGACGACCTCCGGGCCCGCGAACAGCACCGCCGGGTCGAGGTTGCCCTGCAGGACCTTCCCCGGCGCGCGACGGGCGGCGGCGTCCAGCGGGACCCGCCAGTCGACGCCGACGACGTCGGCGCCCGCCTCGCCCATGGCGCCGAGCAGTTCCCCGGTGCCCACCCCGAAGTGGGTGCGCGGCACGCCCGCGTCGGCGAGGCCCTCCAGGACCTTCGTCGAGTGCGGCAGGACGAGCCGGCGGTAGTCGCGCTCGGAGAGGGCGCCGGCCCAGGAGTCGAAGAGCTGCACCGCGTCCACCCCCGCCTCGACCTGCACCCGCAGGAACGTCAGCGTGAGGTCGGCGAGGTGGTCGAGCAGCGCGTGCCACGTGTCGGGCTCGGCGTGCATGAGCGCCTTCGTCCGCTCGTGGTTGCGGCTGGGGCCGCCCTCGACGAGGTAGGAGGCGAGCGTGAAGGGGGCGCCCGCGAAGCCGATGAGCGGCGTCGCGCCGAGCTCGCCGGTGAGCAGCCGCACCGTCTCGGCCACCGGCTCCGCCTGGGCCGCGTCGAGCGTCGGCAGCGCCGCCACGTCGGCCGCGGTGCGCACCGGGGCGTCGATCACCGGGCCGGTGCCGGCCACGATGTCCACCCCGATCCCGGCGACCTTGAGCGGCACCACGATGTCGGAGAACAGGATCGCGGCGTCCACCCCGTAGCGGCGCACCGGCTGCAGCGTGATCTCGCAGGCGAGGTCGGGCGTCAGGCAGGACTCGAGCATGCCGGTGCCCTGCCGGACGCGCCGGTACTCCGGCAGCGAGCGGCCCGCCTGGCGCTGGAACCAGACCGGCACGTGCTCCGGCGTCCCGCCCCGCGCCGCCGTCAGGAAGGCCGATCCGGGCAGGTCGCGCCGGCGGCCGGCCGGGCCCGTCGGGGCGCCCGGGGCGACGGGGTTCGGGTCGGGCTGCGTCGGCGCGCTCATGGTGGCTCCAGTCTGCCAGCCTGCGGCGACGCCCGTCCGGTCGGCGTGGCGGCCGCCCGGCGCGTCGGCCTCCCGCCCGGAGCGCGGGCGACCTACGCTCCCGCAGGTGACGGCACCCGCGACCGCCCCCGAGACGTTCCGCCGGGCCGTGGAGTCGCTCGCCGCTCTGCGCCCCCGCCCCGAGATCGAGCTGGCCGAGATGCGCCCGCCGCAGCGCCTGGCGCCGTGGTCGGCCGCCTGGAGCGCCGAGGTCGTCTCCCCCACCGCCCCGGGCGACCCGGAGCCCGAGGTCCTCGTCACGGGGCGGCTGGTGCTGCTGCACGACCCGGAGGGCCAGGAGGCCTGGGACGGCACGCTGCGCCTGGTCACCTTCGTCCGCGCCGAGCTCGACCCCGAGCACGCGAACGACCCGATGCTCCCCGAGGTGGCGTGGTCCTGGCTGACCGGCGCGCTGGAGGAGTCCGGCGCCGCGGCGACCGCCGTCGGCGGCACCGTCACGCAGACCTCGTCGGTGCGCTTCGGCGACATCTCCGGCCCCGCGCAGGTCTGCGACCTCGAACTGCGGGCGTCGTGGACCCCGGTGCTCCCCGACGACGCGGCGGACGCGGCCGACCTCACCGACCACGGCGGCGCCTTCACCACGGTGCTCGCCACCGCGGCGGGGCTGCCCCCGGTCGGGGTCGCGACCCTCGGCGCCCGCCGCCTCGGCTGACCGACCCCACCCGCCCCACCGGCCTCACCCGTCATCGGCACGTGCATCGGCCGGTGCGTTCGGGGAGTGGCGCGCGCGGGTGTGCGCGTTCGAGACGACGACGGTTCTGACGTCTCAAGTCGGGACCCGATGCGGTTCACCATTCAGCGAACTCTCAGCAGTTTCCCGGTACCACTGGTGCCGATTCGAGCATTTCCGCAGGTCGGCCCGCGCGTGCGGGCACTGCGGAGGGCGGGTGAACGCCCAGCAGCGAGCGGGTCACGGGCCGGACTCCGAACGCGGTCGTCGTGTTGCGTCCGTTACTCGGATGAGATTGGACCGATGAGCGCAAGAACGCTGCGGCGATCGGAGCCTTTGGCGACGCTGCGTCACATCGACTACACAGAGTGTCACTGACAGCACACGGAGAGTACGAGGGTCACACCAAGGAGTGACCGCGGAGCCGTAACGGGCGAAACTCCACCGAGCGAAGTTGGCCCTAATGCTCTCGTTAACTCGCCAGGGGGGATATGTTCTCTCGCGACGCACTTCCTCGGCCGTTCGGCGGCGCGGTCGGCGACCGGGGTTCCTGGTGTGTCCGTCGGGGGGCAAGACCGACTTCAGGGAGGTAGTTGACGTGGCTACCGTGGGCCCAGGCATGGCACTTCGCGGCGTCGCGAGTGGCCTGCTGCCACCGGCCATGGTCCCGCATCCGCGGGAGGAGATGTTCTCGGTGCTGGTGGTCGACGACCACCCGCTGTTGCGCGAGGCGATCGCGCAACGACTCACCTCGATGGGCGCGGGCACCGTCCACGAGGCGGCCTCGATCTCCGAGGCCAGGACCCGAGCACTCGCCTCCGGCCCGTGTGACCTCGCGATCCTCGACCTCGGTCTCCCGGACGGTTCCGGGCTCGACCTGATCGCGGAGCTGCGGGCGCAGGGCTGGAACCGCGTGGTGGTGCTGGCCGCATCGGACGACCCGTCCGCGGTGCGGGCGGCGTTCCAGGCGGGGGCGCAGGCCTATCTGCTCAAGTCCGCCTCGCCGGGCATCGTCACCGACGGCGTGCGGCGCGTGCTGGAGGGCGGCCTCTACGCCGACCCCTCGGTCGCCCCGCTGCTCGCCGCGGGCACCCGGGTGCCGGCGACCGACAACACCCCGCGGGAGCTCTCGGCCCGCGAGGTCGAGGTGCTGCAGCTGGTGGCCGACGGCCGCTCGAACAAGGAGATCGGGGAGGCGTTGAGCCTCTCGGCCCTCACGGTCAAGAGCCACCTCTCCCGCATCGGTCGCAAGCTCGGCACGGGCGACCGGGCCCAGATGGTCGCGCTGGCGATGCGAGCCGGCGTCATCCGCTGAGCACCGCACCGACCCCGGAGCCGCTCGGCGGGGGCGAGGAGCCCGGTGAGGACATCACCGAACTCCTCGCCCCCGCCGAGGGCGTTCCCGAGCTGATCACCGATCGGGACCGTCTCTCGGCGCTCGCCGACGACCTGGCCGCGGGCAGCGGTCCGGTCGCCGTCGACGCCGAGCGGGCCTCCGGCTTCCGCTACTCCGCCCGGGCCTACCTGGTGCAGCTGCGCCGGGAGGGCGCCGGGAGCGCGCTCGTCGACCCCATCGCCCTCGACGGCGACCTCGCCGTGCTCGGCGACGCCCTGCGCGGCGTCGAGTGGGTGCTCCACGCCGCGTCGCAGGACCTGCCGTGCCTCGCCGAGGTCGGCATGCGGCCCGACGCGCTCTTCGACACCGAACTGGCCGGCCGCCTCGCGGGCTACCCGCGCGTCGGGCTCGGCCCCCTCGCCGAACGGCTGCTCGGCGTGCGCCTGCGCAAGGGCTACGGCGCCGCGGACTGGTCGACGCGACCCTTCCCCGACGACTGGCTGGTCTACGCCGCGCTCGACGTCGAGCTCCTCGTCGCGATGCGCGACCTGCTCGCCGTCGACCTCGAGCGGCAGGGCAAGGCCGAGTGGGCCCGCCAGGAGTTCGAGGCCGTCCGCCTCGCCGGGCCACCGCCACGACGCGCGGAACCCTGGCGCCGCACCTCCGGGATGCACAAGGTCCGCCGCCCGCGGCAGCTCGCGGTGGTCCGCGCGCTGTGGGAGTCCCGCGACGAGCTCGCCGAGTCCCGCGACGTCGCCCCGGGTCGTCTGCTGCCCGACGCCGCGATCGTCGACGCCGCCCTGCGCGAGCCGGCCGACAAGGACGCGCTGACCGAGCTGCCGGTCTTCCGGGGCAGCCGCCAGCGCCGGCTGGCCGACCGCTGGTGGCGCGCGGTGCGGACCGGCCGCGGCCTGCCGGCCGACGAGCTGCCCGACCCCTCCCCCGCCGGCGACGGCCCGCCCCCGGTCAACCGCTGGGCGGACAAGGACCCGGACGCCGCGGCGCGGCTCACGGCCGCCCGCGCCCACCTGGCGGCGCTGGCCGAGCAGTGGGACACACCGGTGGAGAACCTGCTCCAGCCCGACCTCGTGCGCCGGCTCTGCTGGACCCCGCCCGCCCCGGCGGACGCGGAGGCCGTCGACGCCTTCCTGACGACGGGCGGTGCCCGGCCCTGGCAGCGCGAGCTCGCCCTGGACGGGCTGGTCGCCGCCCTGGCCGAGACCGCCCCGGCACCCGCGGACCCACCCGCCGTCCGGAACGGGACCCCGGGGAACGGGTCGGACGAGGACCCCGAGGGGACCCGTCGGTCACCGCGGCGGCGCCGGCGGCGCAGCACGAGCGCGGGCGGGACGCCGGCTCAGGTCGGGACGGTCACGCCGGTGTTCAGCGACCCCGAGACCTGACCGGGGAGCCCGACCCGCACGGAGAGACCGCCGCCGTCGACCGGTTCGGCGGACACGGTGCCCCCGTGGGCCCGGACCACCGCGCGCACGATCGACAGCCCGAGCCCGGAGCCGGGACCGACCCGGTCGGCGCCGCGGCGGAAGGGCTCGAAGAGGTCGGGGACCCGGGCCGGCTCGAGCACCGGGCCCGAGGAGCTCACGACGAGGTCGACCCGCCCGTCCACGCTGTCGGTGGTGACGGTGATCCAGCCGCCGTCGACGTTGTGCCGGACCGCGTTCTCGACGAGGTTCCCGACGACCCGCTCGAGCAGGGCCGCGTCGCCGACCACCACCGCGTCGGCGCCGGGACGGACCTCGACCCGCAGCCCGCGACCCTCCACCTCCGCGCGCACCGCGTCGAGCGCGCCGCGCGCGGCGAGGTCGAGGTCGACCGGCTCGTCGCCGTCGGACGCCCGCCGCGGCGCGGCCTCGGTGCGCGCGAGCAGGAGCAGGCCGTCGACGAGCCCCTCGGCGCGCTTCGTGGCGTCGCGCAGCACGGCGGCCATGCGGCGCAGCTCGTCGACGTCGGCGTCGGGATCGGCCAGCGTCACGTCGATCTCGGTGCGCAGCACCGCCAGCGGGGTGCGCAGCTCGTGGCTGGCGTTGGCGACGAAGCGGCGCTGCGCGTCGAACGCGGCCTGCAGCCGGTCGAGCATCTCGTCGAAGGTGTCGGCGAGCTCGGCGACCTCGTCGCGCGGGCCCTCGAGATCGATCCGCGCGTCGAGCGACTCGGCGGAGAGCCGGCGGGCGGTGGCGGTCACGTCGTGCACCGGCTGCAGCACGTGGCCGGTCAGCACCCACGACACCACGGCCGCGGCCAGCACCACGAGCGCGAACGCGATCGAGCCGACCTGCAGCACCTCCGACCGGGCACTGTGTCCGAGCGCGGCGGCGATCTCCCCCGCCGGGACGGAGACGCCGTCGACGAGCACGGGCGTCCCGGGGGCCAGGGTCGGGAGGCTGGCGGCGACCTCGCCGACGAGCATCCAGCCCAGCCAGAGGAGCAGGGCGCTCACGGCGGCGACGAGCCCGGTCGCGAGCAGTGTCAGCCGGACCCGCAGCCCGGGTCCCCGACGGCGGCGGGCCCGCGCGGGGCGCGCGGCGCTCCGGTCATCGCGACGCAACACGGTCACGGAGCCTACGACCGCGGGGGCAGCGGGGACGTGAAGGTCGCCGCGTCAGCGCGCCCACGCCCGGTACAGCGGGTCGCGCTCCAGCTCCGCGAGCACCACGGTGGTGACGGCGAGCGCGGCCCGCGCGGCCGTCGGGTCGTCCTCGTCGAGCCAGCGCCGACCGAGCTCGAGCTCCGCGTGCTCGTCGCCCTCGAGCGCCGCAGCGAACAGCGCGGTCACCTCGTCGCGCACGCCTCCCCCTCCCCACGAGCAGCGTCGGACGGCACAGACACCACGGGCCCGGCGCCGTGCCCCTCGTGGGGACGCGGCCCGGGCCCGGGTGACGACGCGACTAGTTGATCGCGTGGATCGGGGCCTTGCAGCTCTTGGCGATGCCGGCCGAGTTGCCGTGCTTCGCGTCCGAGCCGACCGGGACGCTCGCGGCGTTGTCCTGGACCGGGACCTGGACGCCGAGGGCGTTGACCGGCACGTCGTTGTTGCAGACGTTGACGGGGGTGTTGGGGGCGAAGTCGGAGGAGTTGACCAGGCCCTTCTGGACCGTGTCGCCGCCGTGCTCGTGCGCCATCGCCATGCCGGCGGTGGAGACGAGGCCCGAGCTGATGAGGGCGGACGCCAGGACGGCCTTGCGCATCATCGACATGATGTGGGGTTCCTCTCACGTGGGGAGCTTCCGGACGTCCACGAGGAGTGACCGTCCGAATACGTGTGGTGAACGAGCCCGAAGATCCGTGGGACACGGTTTGCGACACCCGTTCCGCCGAACGGGTGATCATGCCCGGCTAACGTGTCGTCTTCTGCCTGGTCAGACGGGTGCGGCATGCTCGGCGTCATGAGTTCCGCGACGCCGCCCGAGGCCGTGATCGTCGAGGTGGCCGTCAACGGCTCCACCACCCGCGAGGCCAACCCGCACGTCCCGCGGACGCCCGCGGAGATCACCGACGACATGCTGGCCTGCCTCGGCCGCGGCGCCGCGATCGCGCACAACCACAACGACGAGCCGATGTTCACCGCGGACGCCGTGCACTCCCCCGACCCCTACGTGCAGGCCTGGACGCCCGTCGTCGAGGCGCACCCGGACGCCCTGCTCTACCCCACGATGGGTGCCGGGGCGCGCGGGATCCCGGTCGAGCAGAAGTGGGCGCACGTCGAGGAGCTCGCCCGGCGGGGGCTCGGCGGGATGACGCTGGTCGACCCCGGCTCGGTGAACGTCGGGCTGCTCGCCTCGGGCGAGTGCGCCCCCGCGGCGGCCGCGGAGCCCTACCAGAACAGCATCGCCGACACCGAGTACATGTTCCGGCGCACCGGCGAGCTGGGCGCGGCACCGTCGATCTCGATCTTCGAACCGGGCTTCCTGCGCACCACCCTGACCCTGCAGCGCCACGGCCGGGTGCCGCGCGGCGCGATGGTCAAGCTGTACTTCGGGGGCGACCTGCAGTTCGGGCTGCCCCCGACCGAGCGGGCGCTCGACGCGTACGTCGAGCTGCTCGAGGACTCGGGTCTGCCCTGGTCGGTCGCGGTGCTCGGCGGCGACGTCGTCGGGTGCGGGCTGGCCGCACTCGCGCTGGAGCGCGGCGGACACGTGCGGGTCGGCCTCGAGGACTACGCCGGCCCGCGGACGCCGTCGAACGCCGAGCTGCTCGACGAGCTGCTGGAGCTGCTCGCGGCGTCCGGGCGGCGACCTGCCACGTGCGCCGAGGCGCGGGCGACGCTCGGCATCGGGGCCACCGCCACGTCGTAGGGTGTCGTGCCCCGGCGGGGCGGGCGGCACGGCGCCCCCCGGCGCGGCCGGAGCGGCGTCGACGCGCGGGAGGGACGAGCCATGAGCGGTCCGGAGCACGACCGTCGGCCGGCGGGTGCCCCTCCGGGCACGATCGGTGCGGCCACGACGACGCACCGGCGCCGCCGACCGCGGTGGGCGTGGCTGCTGCCGGTCCTGGTCGCCCTCGTGGTCCTCGTCGGGATCCTGCTGCTCACCGCACGCTGCGGGAGCGGGTCCTCCCCCGCCCCGGGCGGTCCGACGGCACCCGGGTCGGCGGCCGCCCCCGCACCGACGCCCGCACCGGCCCCCGCACCGGCCCCCGCACCGGCCGGGACCGGGGACGTCGCCGGGGTCGCCGACCGCGTCGCGCAGACCCTCGCGGCGTCGCCGATCACCTTCCGGGGCGACAGCGCCGACCTGACCGACACGGACACGCAGACCGTCGACCGGGTCGCCCGCGAGCTGGTCGCGGTGCCGGCGGCGCGCGTCACGGTCACGGGCTACGCCGCGCCCGTGAGCCGGGGTGTCGGCCCGGCCGCCCAGGAGCTCTCCGACCGACGGGCGGCGGTGGTGGCCGCGCGGCTCGGGGCCGCCGGGGTCGCGGCGGACCGGCTGCAGTCCCGCGGGGCGGGCGCGAGCAACCCGCTGCCCAGCACGGCCGCGAGCCGCCGCGCCGAGATCACCGTGTCCTGAGGCGGGCCACGAACGGGCCCGTCGCCGCGACGAGGTCGTGCGGGTGCGTGATCGGCACCATGTGCGCCCCCGCGGAGAGGGTCGTGGCGGTGATCCCGGGGCGGAGGGCGGCGAGGCGGTCGAGCCAGTCGGCCGGGGCGATGTGGTCGTCCGGGCCACGCACGAGCAGGACCGGGTGGGTGGTCGCCGCCAGGGCATCGCCGATCGCGTGCTGCCGGGCGCGCTCCATCGCCCGGGCGAAGGTGATCAGCCCGCAGTGGGTGTAGTCGCGGGCGAGCAGCGGCACCTGCCCCGCCCGCTCGTGCACGGCCGTGGCGAGCCAGCGGCCCGCGAGCCGGGGCCAGGTCGGCGCGCGGGGGTCGGTCGTCGGGCCGACGAGGACCAGGCCCGTGACGCGCTCGGGCGCGCGCCGCGCCGCCTCGGCGACCACCTGGCAGCTCGCGGAGTGCCCGAGCAGGACCGTGCGCCGGACCCCGAGGTCGTCCAGCCGGGCCAGCAGGCGTTCGGCGTTCGTCCCCGGGTCGAGCCGGTCGTCGCGGCGGGCGGGCAGCCCGTGGGCCGGCAGCGCGACCACGGCGGCGTCCGGACCGAGCAGGCGCGTCGGGGCCCGCCAGCCGTCGACCGAGAGGCCGTTGCCGGGGACCGCCACCACCGTCGGCGGCCCCGCCCCGCGCCGCAGGACGGCGGGCGGGGCGACCGGGACCCGACGGCGCAGCACGCCGAGGGTCTACACGCCCGCGTGGGCGTCGCTGCGGACGCGGTAGCCCGAGCCCACGACGGTGTCGATGATGCCGGGCTCGCCGAGCTTCTTGCGCAGGGTCATCACGGTGACCCGCACGGTGGTGGTGAAGGGGTCGGCGTTCTCGTCCCACACCCGCTCGAGCAGCTCCTCCGAGGACACGACCGCGCCACCGGCGGCCATGAGCACCTCGAGGACTCCGAACTCCTTGCGGGTGAGGTCGACCGTGCTGCCCTCGCGCACGACGGTCCGCTTCGCCGGGTCGAGGACCACGCCCGCGGCCTCGAGGATCGGCGGCGTGGCCGGGACGGCACGGCGGCCCAGGGCGCGGATGCGGGCGACCAGCTCCGGGAAGTCGAACGGCTTCGCGAGGTAGTCGTCCGCGCCGAGCGCGAGCCCGGCGACCTTGTCGCGCAGGGTGCCGCTGGCGGTCAGCATGATCACCCGCGTGACGCCGCCCGCGATCTCGGCACACAGGTCGTCGCCGGACCTCCCGGGCAGGTCGCGGTCGAGCACGACGACGTCGTACCGCGTGACCGACGCCTTCTCCGACCCGCTGTCGCCGTCGTAGGCGACGTCGACGGCCATCCCCTCGCGCCGCAGCCCGCGCGCCAGCGCGTCGGCCAGGGCCTGCTCGTCCTCCACGATCAGAATGCGCACGTCATCCACCTTGCCACCGCACCCCTGAACGGACGCTGAGAATCAGCTGGGGGCAACCCGTCGGACTCAGGAGGCCGACTTCTCGTCCCGGGTGAGCGCCGCCTCGTCGCCGCCGCGCGCCGCGGCGACCCACTCGGTGACCCGCCGCGCGACGTCCTGGTCGGTGAGCCCGGCCGCCGCGAGCAGCGCACCCCGGCTGTCGTGGGTGAGGAACTCCTGCGCGAGCGCGATCCGGCGCACCGGCACGTCGATCTCGGCCTCGGAGAGCGCGTCGGCGAACGACGAGCCGAAGCCGCCGTGGCGCCCGCCGTCCTCGACGGTGACGACGAGGCGGTGCGACGCGGCGAGGTCGAGCAGCGCGGCCGGGACGGGCTGGAGCCAGCGCGGGTCGACGACGGTGACGCCGATGCCCTGCGCGGTGAGCCGGTCGGCGGCCTCGACGCCGAGCTGGCCGAACGCGCCGACGCACACGAGCAGCACGTCGGGCACCTGCGGCGGGGCGTCGTCGGGGTCCCGCTCGAGGCGCTCGACGGCGGTGGGGCGCGGGGCCGCCCGCGAGAGGCGGCCGGGCTCGGCGAGCACGTCGACCCCGCCGGGGCCGGTCGCCGGCCCGAGCCGGCGCAGCGCGGGGACCTCGCTGGGCACGGCGCCCTTGGACCAGCGCAGCGCGGTGGGGCCGTCGGCGACGTCGACCGCCTCGTGGAGCTCCTCGCGCAGGCTCACGGCGTCGCGGGGGGCCGCGACCCGCAGGCCGGGCACGATGCCCATGACCGACAGGTCCCACATGCCGTTGTGCGAGGCGCCGTCGTCGCCGGTGACCCCGGCGCGGTCCAGCACCACGGTGACCGGCTCGCGGTGCAGGGCGACGTCCATGAGCAGCTGGTCGAACGCGCGGTTGAGGAACGTCGAGTACACCGCCACGACGGGGTGCAGGCCGCCGTGCGCGAGGCCCGCGGCGGAGGTCAGGGCGTGCTGCTCGGCGATCCCGACGTCGAACAGGCGCTCGGGGTAGACCTCGCCGAACGCGGCGAGCCCCGTCGGGCCGGGCATGGCCGCGGTGATCGCGACGACGTCCGAGCGCTCGCGGCCGAGCTCGAGCATGGTGTCGGTGAACTCGGCGGTCCAGCTGCGCGGCTTCGGCCCCACGGGCAGCCCGGTCTCCGGGTCGATCACGCCGACGGCGTGCATCTGCTCGGCGAGGTCCTGCTCGGCCGAGGCGAACCCGCGGCCCTTGCCGGTCACCGCGTGCACGATCACGGGCCCGCCGAAGTCGCGCGCGGCCCGCAGGGCCACCTCGAGCGCCTCGGTGTCGTGCCCGTCGACCGGGCCGACGTACTTCAGGCCGAGGTCGGAGAACAGGGCCTGCGGTGTGAACGCGTCCTTCACGCCCGCCTTGGCGGCGTGCATCGCCGAGTACAGGGTGTTCCCGACCAGGGGGATCCGCTGCAGGGCCCGGCGGCCGTGCTCGAGGACGTCCTCGTAGCGCGGCGCGAGGCGCAGTGTCGAGAGCCGCTCGGAGAGCCCGCCGATGGTCGGGGCGTACGAGCGGCCGTTGTCGTTCACCACGATGACGACGGGCCGGTCCGAGCCCGCGATGTTGTTGAGCGCCTCCCAGCTCATGCCGCCGGTCAGCGCGCCGTCGCCGACGACCGCGACGACCGCGCGGTCGCGCCCGAGCAGCTGGTCGGCCTTCGCGAGGCCGTCCGCCCAGGACAGGGCGGTGGAGGCGTGCGAGTTCTCCACGAGGTCGTGCTCGGACTCCGCGCGGCTCGGGTAGCCCGAGAGCCCGCCACCCTGGCGCAGGCCGTCGAACTCCCCGGCGCGGCCGGTGACGATCTTGTGGACGTAGCTCTGGTGCCCGGTGTCGAACAGCAGGGCGTCGCGCGGCGAGTCGAACACCCGGTGCAGGGCGAGCGTGAGTTCGACGACCCCGAGGTTCGGGCCGAGGTGTCCGCCGGTGCGGCACACCTTGTCGATCAGGAAACCCCGGATCTCCGCCGCGAGGGCGTCCACCTCGCCGGCGTCCAGGGACCGCAGGTCGGCCGGGGTTCGGACGCGCTGGAGCAGACTCACGGCGGCCAGTCTACGGAGACCGCCGTGGTCCGCAGGCCCGTTCAGCTGGTCCGGGGCCGCCGCGCGACGTAGACCACGGCCGGCGGCGCGTTCAGCCACACCGTCCGGCTGACCACGACCTCCTCGAAGGTGGCCTCGAGGTTGCGTTGCACCTGCTTGGCCGTCGGGAAGAAGCGGATCCAGGCGTGCGCGAGCTGCGTCACGGCCCCGCCCGGGGCGGCCGCGCGGGCGAGCAGCGGGAAGATCGAGCGGTCCTTCGGGGCCGTGGCGAGCCACGGGAGACCGGACACCGAGAGGTCGACGCGGACGCCCTCGGCCAGCAGCTTCTCCACCGCGGTGTGGGCGTCGGTGCACATCACCTCGACGTCGGGGTGCCGGCGCGCCAGCACCTCCGCCATGTCCTCGTCCATCTCGACGGCGATGTGCCGCCCGCGGCCCCGCAGCCGCTTCTGGATCTCGTCGGTGACCGAGCCGGTGCCCGCCCCGAGGTCGAGCACGACGGGGTCGCCGGTCTCGGGCAGCGGGGCGATGGCCTGCCGGCACAGCGGGGGGAAGCTCGGGAAGAGCGCGGCGACGTGCAGGGGGTCACGCAGGAAGGCGGTCGAGAAGTGCCGGATCTCGGTCACGAGGTCCCTCCGTCGGGGCTCGGGCGCTGGGGAGCGTGGCTGGCAGGCAGAGTCTGGCCCGCCGCCACGACGGCGGCGAGCAGGGCGCGTGCGACCTCGCCCACCATCGCGTCGTCGGGCGAGAACGCCGGGTGGTGCAGGCCGGGGGCGTGCCCGGGGACCGCGTCGGGCTCGGCGGTGCCGACGAACAGCATGGTGGAGGGGATGCCCGCCGCCGAGTAGTGCGAGAAGTCGTCCGCGCCACACGAGCGGAAGCCGGTGTCCAGCCGCAGCCCCGTCGGCGCCGCCCGTTCCGCGCCGCGCCGGCCGCCCAGCGTCGCCGCGATCGCCGCGGTCAGGGCGTCGTCGTTCACGACGGCGGGTTCGTTCGGCACCACGGCGACCTCACCGGTGCAGCCGTGGGCGGCCGCGGTGTGCTCCACGACCTCGGTGACCGCCGCGAGGACGGCGTCGCGGTCGGCGTCGAGGGCACGCACCGTGCCGCGGGCGGTGGCCCCGCCCGGCACGACGTTGGGGGCGCTCCCGGCCGTGATCTGCCCGATCGTCACGACGGCCGCCTCGAGCGGGTTCACCCGGCGGGCGACGATCTGCTGCAGCGCGACGACGACCGCGGCGACCGCGAGGACGGGGTCCCGGGTGCGGTGCGGGTAGCCGCCGTGGCCGGCTCGGCCGGTGACCGTGATCTCGATCTCGTCGGCCGAGGCGTTCACCGGGCCCGGGCGGGCGGAGACCACGCCGCGCGGCAGCTCGGGCTGGACGTGCACGCCGAGCATCACGGCCGGGTCGTGGGCGGTGAACGCCGCGTCGACGACGACGTCGGCGGCACCGCTGGGCGCGGCCTCCTCGCGCGGCTGGAACACGGCGAGCAGCGGCGCGGCGAGCAGGTCCGGGGTCGCGGCCACCGCGCGGGTGAGCGCGACGAGGGCGGCGGTGTGGACGTCGTGGCCGCAGACGTGGGCCACCCCGTCGCGCCGGGAGGCGAACGGCAGGCCGGTGTCCTCGTGCACGGGGAGGGCGTCGAGCTCGCCGCGGACGGCGACGGCGGGTCCGGGGCCGCCGAGCCGCAGCAGCCCGCCGGTGCCCGCGACGGGCTCCAGGGTGCGGCCGAGGGCCTCCGCCACGGCGTCGCGCGAGTCGGTCTCGTCGCCGGAGACGCGCGGCTCGCGGTGCAGGGCCCGGCGCAGGGCGACCGCGGCGGGCAGCTCCGCCTCCAGCGCCTGCGTCAGCGCCGCCGGGACCGGGACGGGCCCGGGGCCGCGCGCGGGCCCGCCGTCCGGGACGTGCGGTCCACCGGAGATCGGCACCTCGACCGTCACGCGGGGATCCGCGGGTAGATCCGCAGGGCGTTGTCGCGCGCGATCATGGTGGCCACCCGTTCGGCGTCGGCGGGAGAGAACTCGTCGGTCGCGCAGAGGTGCTCGAGCAGGCCGCCGAGGGCTGCCCGGAAACGCAGCGCGCCGAGCAGGTGCAGCTCGGGCAGCCCGTAGGCGTCCGAGGCGTAGAGCACCTTGCCGAAGGGTGCCAGCTCCAGCATCTCGGCGATCACCTCGGGGGCCCGGGACCCCACGTACGGGACCGCCAGGCTGACGTCGGTGTAGACGCACGAGAACACCTGCGCGAGCCACGCGGCCTGGCGGTGGTACGGGTAGGTGTGCAGGAGCATGAGCGGCACGCCGAGGGGTTCGACGAGGCGGGCGAGGCCCACGAGCAGGGCGGGGTCGGCCCGGTGGAGGTCCTCGTCGGCGTCGCCGAACCCGGTGTGCAGCTGCAGCGGCAGGCCGGTGTCCAGGCCCGCCCAGAGGCCGTGGCGCAGCAGCACCGGGTCGCGCAGCGGCGCGCGGTCGCGGGCCCGCCGGGCCAGCCACGTGTCCGCCGCGGCGGCGACGGCGGCGGGGTCGGGGCGACGCGGGTCGACGTCGAGCCCGGCGCGGTAGGCCAGCACGGTCTTGCAGGCCACCGGCAGGGGACGGCGGGCCGGGTCGGTGCGGCGGGCGACCTCGGCCGCGACCGCGTCACCGAACCCGGCGGCGTCCACCCCGGCGTCGGCGACCTGCTCGGCCACGGCCTCCAGGCGCACCACCTCGCCGACCGGCAGGCCCGCCGCCTCGGAGAGCGCGTCGAGGTCGAGCAGCCCGTCGGCGGCGAAGCCGTGGTCGACCAGCAGCACCCCCGAGCCCGCGGCGCGCAGCATCGCGCGGGACACCGCCTCCGCGCCCAGCTCCGCGCGGCGGGCGACGTAGTCCTCGGCCGGCGCGTGCGGCGGCAGGCCCAGGACCGGCGAGCACCAGCGGCGCACCGAGAAGCCGAGCCGGGAGTCGAACGCGGACAGGCCCGGCGCCGGACCCGTCCCCTCGGTGAGCAGCGACTCGAAGCCCGGCCGGTCGAGGTCGTCGGCCATCACCGAGTGGCAGTGGTGGTCGACCAGCGCGACGCCGTCGAGGAAGCTGACCGGCCCCGCGGGCACCAGCCCGAGCGACACGAGCGAGCCGCCGTCGGGGACCACGCCCGTCACCCGGCCGCGACGAGTGTCGCCACGCACTCCACGTGGTGGGTCATCGGGAAGGCGTCGAACACCCGCAGGTCGGTGAGGGTGTAGCCGGCCTCGCCGAGGGCGGCGACGTCCCGGGCGAGCGCGGCCGGGTCGCAGGCGACGTGCACGATCCGGCGGGCCCCCACGGCACCGATCCGGGCGGCGAGCTCGCGCCCGAGGCCCTTGCGGGGCGGGTCGGCCACGATGACGTCGGGCGGGGTGGTGCGGGCGAGCGGGTCGAGCACCTTCTCCACGCGGCCGCGCACGACGCGGGCGGCGGGCAGGTCGGCGAGGTTCTCGCCCGCCGCCGCGGTGGCGTCGGGGTCGGACTCCACGTCGACCACGGTGCCGGCGCGCCCCGCGAGGGCGGCCGCGATCAGGCCGGCCCCGCCGTAGAGGTCCCACACCACGTCGTCGGACGTGAGCTCCCCGACGCCCTCGACAGCGGCCGCGACCACGGCGTCCGCCGCCCCGGGGTGGACCTGCCAGAACGCGGGCGCGGGCAGCGTCCAGTCCCGGCCCGCGGCGTGCTCGTGGGCGGTGCCGGAGCCGATCTCGAGCTGCCGGGCGCCCTCGAACAGCTCGGTCGCGTGGGTCTGCCCCGCGGCGTCGGCGACGATCTCGATCTCCGCCGTCGGGGTCCAGGTGTGGGCCAGGACGGGGTCGAGGGCGCCGCGCACCGCGATCGGGCAGTCGCCGACCGGCAGCACCTCGTGGCTGCGGTGCGCCCGCAGGCCGGGCCGGCCGTCGTCGGTGACCGCCATCCGCATCCGCGTCCGCCAGCCGAGCGGGCCGCCGGGCAGGGCCTCGCACTCCACGTCGCGCTCGATGCCCGCGAGCCGGGACAGCTGCTCGGCGACCACGGCCGCCTTGAGCGCGCGCTGCGTGTCGTGGTCGGCGTGCTGCCAGTCGCAGCCGCCGCACCCGCCGGGGCCGGCCCAGGGGCAGGCCGGGGTGACCCGGCCGGGCGCCGCCTCGAGCACCGTCACCGCGTCGGCGCGGCAGAACGACCCGCCGTGGTCCTCGGTGACCACCGCGTGCACCCGCTCGCCGGGCAGTGCGTGCCGGACGAAGACGACCCGGCCCTCGTGCCGGGCCACGCAGTGGCCGCCGTGGGCGACCGCGCCCACCTCGACGTCGAGCATGCGGTCGGTCCAGTCGGGCCGCTCGGACGTGCCACCCGCCGTCGGGACGTCGGCCTCCCGCGTCGCGCTCCGCGACGCTGCGTCTCCCCCGGTCATCGGGCGTCCGCCCGCTCGGCGCCGCTGGGCGGCGCGGACGTGGAGCCGGGACGGACGCCGTTGCCCGGCGGCGCCTCGTAGCCGCGGCGGGCGAGCCCGGGGGCGCCCTGCGGGCGCGGGGCGGCGAGCCGGTGGGACGACTCGAGCTGCCAGGGCACGGACACGACCATGACACCCTTCTGGAACAGCAGCCGTCCCTTGAGGCGTAGCGCACTCTGGTTGTGCAGCAGCTGCTCCCACCAGTGCCCGAGCACGTACTCGGGGATGAAGACGGTGACGACGTCGCGCGGGTTGTCGGTCCGGATGCGCTTGACGTACTGCAGGATCGGCCGGGTGATCTCCCGGTAGGGCGACTCGAGGACCTTGAGCGGCACCGGGAGGTTCCGGCGCTCCCAGTCCGAGGTCACCCGGCGGGTGTCGGCGTCGTCGACGTTGACCGTCACCGCCTCGAGGACGTCGGGGCGGGTGGCCCGGGCGTAGGCCACCGCCCGCAGCGTCGGCTTGTGCACCGTCGAGACCAGCACGATCGCGTGGTTGCGGCTGGGCAGCACGGCGTCGATCACGTCGGGGGCGGCGATCTCCTCGGCGACGCGGTCGTAGTGGCGGCGGATGGAGAGCATGAGCAGGAACGCGAGCCCGCCCGCGACGATCGCGATCCAGGCGCCGACGAGGAACTTCGTTACCAGCACCACGACGAGCACGACGCCGGTCATGCCCGCGCCGAAGCCGGAGATCAGCCGCGAGCGCCGCAGCCGGCTGCGCGACTCGTCCTCGGTCTCGGTGCCGAGCAGGCGGTTCCAGTGCCGCACCATCCCGAGCTGGGAGAGCGTGAAGGAGACGAACACGCCGACGGTGTAGAGCGGGATCAGCGCCGTGACCTCGGCGGAGAAGCCGACGACGAGCACGATGGCGAAGAACGCGAGGAACAGGATGCCGTTGGAGAAGGCCAGCCGGTCGCCGCGGGTGTGCAGCTGGCGGGGCAGGTAGCGGTCCTGCGCGAGGATCGAGCCGAGCACGGGGAAGCCGTTGAAGGCGGTGTTCGCGGCCAGCACGAGGATCAGCGCGGTGAAGATCGTGACCGCCCAGAACCCGGGCGGGAAGCCCGAGAAGATCGTCTCGGCGAGCTGCGCGATCAGCGTCTCCTGCTTGTAGCCGGGCGGGGCGCCGACGAGCTGGTCGGTGGACTCCGCCATCTTCACGCCGGTGGCGCGCGCGAGGGCGAGCATCCCGCCGAACATGACGACGGCGATCAGGCCGAGCAGCGCGAGCGTGGTGGCGGCGTTGCGGGACTTCGGCTTGCGGAAGGCCGGGACGCCGTTCGAGATGGCCTCGACGCCGGTCAGGGCCGCGCAGCCCTGGGTGAACGAGCGCAGCACGATGAACATCAGCGCGAGCGACGAGAGCTGGTGGTCGGCGTCGGCGCGGACGTCGAAGCCCGCGCTGGGGGCCACCAGGTCGTGGCCGAGCAGGAGCCGGACCACCCCGACGACGATCATGCCGGCCAGCGCGACGATGAAGCAGTAGGTCGGGATCGCGAAGGCGATGCCCGACTCCCGCACGCCCCGCAGGTTGACCGCGGTGAGCGCCCCGATCGCGAGGACCGCGAAGAGCACCTTGTGCTCGCCGACGAACGGGATGAGGGCGCCGAGGTTGTCCGCGGCCGACGAGACCGAGACCGCGACGGTCAGCGTGTAGTCGACCAGCAGCGCCGACCCCACGGTCAGCCCCGCGTACCTGCCGAGGTTCGTCGTCGCGATCTCGTAGTCGCCGCCGCCCGAGGGGTAGGCGTGGACGTTCTGCCGGTAGCTGACCACGACCGTGGTCAGCACCACCACGACCGCGAACCCGACCCACGGGGAGAAGACGTAGGCCCCCAGGCCGGCCAGCGAGAGGGTGATCAGCACCTCCTGCGGCGCGTAGGCCACGGAGGAGAGGGCGTCCGAGGCGAACACGGGCAGCGCGATGCGTTTGCGCAGCAACGTGCCCGAGAGCTCGTCGCTGCGGAAGGGCAGTCCGAGCACGAGACGTTTCGCCGCGGTCGCGAGCCTGGGCACCCGCAGAGCGTAGGCCGAGCGGGTGGTGCCGTGGGATCGGTGGGTGCACGGGATACCGTGCGCGCGTCATGTGCTGGTGAGCCGACCGGAGGTCGTGTGCACGTCGTCGTCATGGGCTGCGGCCGCGTGGGGTCCGCGCTGGCCCTGTCGCTGGAGCGCCTCGGCCACGAGGTCGCCGTCGTCGACCGGGACCCGCAGGCCTTCCGCCGGCTGGGCAGCGACTTCCACGGCCAGGAGATCGTCGGGGTCGGGTTCGACCGCGAGGTGCTGACGGCGGCCGGCATCCACCGCGCGCAGGCGTTCGCCGCGGTGTCCTCGGGGGACAACTCCAACATCATCTCCGCGCGGGTCGCGCGCGAGACCTTCGGCGTCGAGACCGTCGTCGCCCGCATCTACGACGCCAAGCGCGCCGCGGTCTACGAGCGGCTGGGCATCCCCACGGTCGCGACGGTGCCCTGGACCACCGACCGCTTCCTGCGGATGCTGCTGCCCGACGGGGTCGCGACGGCCTGGCGGGACCCGTCCGGCACGGTCGCGATCATGCAGCTGCCGTTCCACGAGGACTGGTCCGGCCACCCGGTGACCGCGCTCGAGGAGGCCACCGGGTCCCGGGTCGCGTTCATCGTGCGGTTCGGCACCGGGGTGCTGACGCGCCCGGACACGGTCATCCAGGCCGACGACGTGGTGTACGCGGCCGCGGTCAGCGGCACCGTCGCCGCGGTGACCACCGCCGCCCTGACGGCACCGGCGGAGCGGGGGTAGACCGATGCGCGTGACGATCGCCGGGGCCGGCGCGGTGGGCACCTCCATCGCCGCCGAGCTGATCGAGAACGGCCACGAGGTGATGCTCATCGAGCGCGACCTCGCGGAGGTGGCGCCCGAGGCGGTGCCGCAGGCCGAGTGGGTGCACGCGGACGCCTGCGAGGTCGCCTCGCTCGAGGACGCGCAGGTGCAGAACTGCGACGTCGTCATCGCGGCGACCGGCGACGACAAGGTCAACCTCGTCGTCTCGCTGCTCGCGAAGACCGAGTTCGCGGTGCGCCGCGTGGTGGCGCGGGTGAACAACCCGCGCAACGAGTGGCTGTTCACCGAGTCCTGGGGCGTCGACGTCGCGGTGTCGACCCCGCGCATGCTCGCCGCCATGGTCGAGGAGGCGGTCTCGGTCGGCGACCTGGTCCGGCTGCTGACGCTGCGCCAGGGCAAGGCGAACCTCGTCGAGGTCACGCTGCCCGCGGACACCGCCCTGGCGGGCCGGCCGGTCCGCGACGTCCCGCTGCCCGCCGACGCCGCGCTGGTCGCGATCCTGCGCGGCGGCCGGGTGATCGTGCCGCAGTCCGACGACCCGCTCGAGCCCGGCGACGAGATGCTGTTCGTGGCCGGCGAGGGCGTCGAGGAGGAGATCCACTCGGTGCTCACCTCGGGCGACCCCGGCGGGCGCGACCTGATCTGAGACACCTCCCGGTGCGAGCAGTGCCCTCTCGGCGTGCTCCCCTTCCCCGAACCCCGGTGACAGGAGAGGCGGCACCGTCGATGGTCACGTTGCCCGGCGGCCGCACCGTGCAGGCGCGGTCGTTGCGGGTCCCGCCGGCGGAGCCGCCCGCCTTCGGCCTCTACCTCGGGTCGCGCCGCGCGGCCCGCCGGCACGACGCCGGGATGACCTGGCCGCGCCGCTGGCTCGTCTGGCCCGACTTCCGCAGCCCGCGCCATCCCGACGAGGCCGCCACGGCGATCGAGGCGCTGCACGAGCGGTCGGCCACGGAGCTCGTCGAGGTCGCCTGCGGCGGCGGGATCGGGCGCACGGGCACCGTGCTCGCGTGCCTGGCGACGCTCGACGGGCTCGGTCCCGACGAGGCCGTGGCCTGGGTCCGGGCGCACCACCACCGGCGCGCCGTGGAGACGCCGGGACAGCGCCGCTGGGTCGGCTGGTTCGCCGAGCGGCCCCGGTAGCTGGCAGGGTGCGCACCATGGACGCGCGGGAGCTCTACCGCCGCTGGATCGACGAGCTGTGGAACGGCTCGGTCGAGGTGGCCGCCGAGCTCGTGACGCCCGACTTCGTCGGCCACTGGCCCGACCGGGACGTCCACGGCCCGGCCGAGCTCGCCGCGATCATCGACGAGACGCACGGGATGCTCGACGTCCTGAGCTTCGTGATCGAGGTCGGCCCGCTCGTCGACGGCGACCTGGTGGCGGGCCGCTGGCGGGGCCGCGGGGCGCAGGACGGGAACCCGGTCACGTTCGTCGGCAACGACCTGCTGCGCGTCGCCGACGGCCGTTTCGCCGAGTACTGGGTCGCGTCACTGCCGCTGCCGTAGCCGGTCCTGCTTCGACCGGTTGCCGCAGGTCGCCATCGAGCACCACCGGCGCCGCCGGCTCGGCGAGGGGTCGAGGAACACCCACGAGCAGCGCCCGCACCGCGACACGCGCGCGAGGTCCGGCCCGGCGAGCAGGGCCCCGACGGCGAGCGTGATCCGCAGGGCCGGCACGTCGGCCCCGTGCTCGGCGACGGGGACCGTCCAGCCCGACGACGGGTCGAGCCGGCTGCGGGCGTGCGCCGCGACCACCGCCGCGCGGACCGCCCCGGCCCGGCCACCCGCCGTCAGGAAGGCGTGGAGGTCCTCGCGGAACGCCCGGAGCGCGGCGAGCGCCGACGCCGGGTCGGCGGGCGCGGGGACGTCCTCGGCGGGGTCGACGAGGCCCGCGTCGCGGCACCAGGCGAGCACGGCGTCCCAGGTGGGGAGGTGCTCGGACGCGCGGACGGGACCGGTGCCGTCGGCGGTGTTCACGAAGTCGAGCGCCGGGTGCCCTCCCACGAACCGGTCCACCGGACTAACCTTACATCTCATGTTTCCGGTTACGGAGCGGTTCGACTTCCGGGGCGACGCGGTCGCGTGGGGAGCGATCGGGACGGGCGACCCGCTCGTGCTCCTCCACGGGACCCCGTTCTCCTCGGTGGTGTGGCGCCGGATTGCGCCGCACCTCGCCCGGCACCGGCGGGTGTACGCGTTCGACCTGCTCGGCTACGGCCGCTCCGCGCAGCGACCGGGCCAGGACGTGTCGCTCGGGGTGCAGCCCGAGCTGCTGGGCGCCCTGCTCGACCACTGGGGCCTCGACCGCCCGGACGTGGTGGCGCACGACTTCGGCGGGGCGAGCGCGCTGCGGGCCCACCTGCTGCACGGGCGGGACTACCGGTCGCTGACGTTGATCGACCCGGTGGCGCTCTCGCCGCACGGGTCGGACCTCGTGCAGGCCGCACGCCGGCACGCCGACGCGTACGCCGAGCTCCCCGGCTACGTCCACGAGGCCGTGCTGCGCGCCTACGTCGCCGGGGCGGTGCACCGCACCCTGTCGGCCGCGGAGATGGACGCCTACCTGGCGCCGTGGACCGGACCGGTCGGGCAGCCGGCGTTCTACCGCCAGATCGCGCAGATGTCGGACCGGTACACCGACGAGATCCAGGACCGGTACGCGGAGCTGCGGGTGGCGCCGACGATCCTCTGGGGCGAGCGGGACGCCTGGATCCCGGTGGAGCGGGCCCACGAGCTCGTCGCCCGGATGCCCGGGGCGCGGCTGCAGCTCGTGCCCGACGCGGGGCACCTGGTGCAGGAGGACGGCCCGGAGGCGGTGGTCGCGGCCGTGCTCGACCGACTTTCGTCGGACACGGGTGGACCTTCGTCGGTGCCGGGGCGACCTCCCCGGCCGGGAGCATCGTCGTCGTGACCGTCACCGACGAGCTGGCGCTGCTGCTCCACGCCCCGTCCGGACGACGGCTGGTGACGCGCTCGACGCTGCCCCGGCTGCTCGGCGGCGCGCAGCTCGTCGACCTCGTGCTCGCCGGCCGGGTGGCCCTCGCGCCGGGTCGGTCGCACGTGCAGGTCCTGCACCGCATCAGCACGGGTGAGCCCGTGCTCGACGTGGCCCTCGACCGGATGCCCGACGCGGCTACCGTCCCTGCCGCGCTCGCCGCGCTGCGACCCGGGTCGGTGGAGCGGGTGATGACGCACCTGGTCGCCGCCGGGGCCGTGACCGCGGCCCGACGCCGGGTCGCGCTCCCGGTCCGTGACCCGCACTGGCCCTCCGCCGACCCCGCCCGACGCGCGGCCCTCGTCGCCCGGCTCCGCGCGACGCTGCTCGACGGGGCCGCCCCGACCGACCGGGACGCCGCCCTCGCCGCCCTGCTCGACGCCGGCGGCGCCCTCCCCGGGATCGTCGGCGGGCCGCGCCGCGCGCTGCGGCGGCGGGCCACCGAGATCGCGACCGTCGACGGGGTCCCCGCCGCCGCCCGCCACGCCGTGGTCACCGCCCGGGCCGTGCGGCTCGCCGTCGTCGCGACCGGCGCGGCGGCGGCCGGTCACGCGGGCCGGTGATCGTCGGGCGGGCAGACTGCGGGCCGTGCCCCCGCACCCCGTCCGACGCCGCTGGTCGCTGCATCCGCTCGGCCTGACGCTCGGCGTCGCCCTCGCGTCCCTGGCGTGCACCCCGACGCTCATCCCCCGCACCGGGTTCTTCCAGGGGCTGGTGAGCGGGGTGATGCTCGCGGCGGGCTACCTGCTCGGCGTCGCGCTCGCGCGGCTCGGCCGGCGGTGGTGGCGTGCGTCCCCCTCCCCCGTCGCCCGGGCGCTGGGCTGGGTGCTCCTCGCCATGGTGCTCGTCCCCGTCGTCGTGCTGGCGCTGGTCGCCGGCCACCGCGCGCAGGTCGCGCAGGCGGCGCTGCTCGGGGTCCGGGCGCCCACGGTCGCGGACTGGCTGCTCGCGGTCCCGGTCGCGGTGGGTGTGCTCGCGGTGCTGGTGGCGATCGTGCGGGGCGTCCGGGCGCTCCCGCGGTGGCCCCGGCGGGTCGTGGTGGGCCTCGCGGTCGTGGTCCTCGCGCTCGCCCTCGTCTCCGTGGCCGGCATCCCCGGGGTCAACCCGGCCCGCGCCGCGCTCGACCCGGCCTTCGCGAAGCAGGACGAGGGCACCTTCGGTGGCGCCACGCAGCCCACCTCGCCGCTGCGCTCCGGCTCCCCCGCCTCCCTGCTGAGCTGGCCGTCCCTCGGCCGGGGCGGGCGGACGTTCGTCTCGTCGGGGCCGACGTCGGCCGCGCTGGCCGAGGCCTCCGGCCGTCCCGCCGTGACGCCGATCCGGGTGTACGTCGGGCTCGGCAGCTCCTCGGACGCCGCCGAGCGGGCGCGCCTGGCCGTCGAGGAGCTGCGCCGCACCGGCGCCTTCGACCGGCCGGTGATCGCGGTCCTGACGACGACCGGCACCGGCTTCGTCGACGCCGAGGCCGTGGACGCGCTGGAGCTCGCCTGGGGCGGGGACACCGCCGTCGTCACCAGCCAGTACTCGCTCATGCCGAGTGCGCTGTCGCTGCTGCTCGACGGCGACCGGGTCGCCGCCGCCGGCACCACGATGTACGACGCGGTGCGCGCCGCCGTCGACGCGCTGCCGCCCGGTCGGCCGCGCCCGCAGGTGGTGGTGTTCGGGGAGTCGCTCGGCGCGCTCGGGTCGCAGGCCGCGTTCGACTCCGTCGACCGGGTCCGCGACGGCGCCCTGTGGAACGGCCCGCCGAACGCCTCGCCGCTGTGGCGCTCCCTCGTCGCGGGCCGGGACCCCGGCACCCCGGAGACCCGACCCGTCGTCGGGAACGGGCGGCAGGTGCGGTTCGGGGGCGGCTCGGCCACGCCGGGCCTGGCGTCGACCCCGCCCGCGCCCTGGCCCGCGCCGCGGACGGTCTACCTGCAGCACCCCAGCGACCCGGTGGTCTGGTGGTCGCCGCGGCTGCTGTTCCAGCGCCCGGACTGGCTGGCCGAACCGCGCGGCGACGACGTGCTGCCGACCGTGCGGTGGTACCCGCTCGTCACGTTCTGGCAGGTCACGATGGACATGATCCGCGCGCAGGAGGTGCCGTTCGGGCACGGCCACAACTACGGGCCGGAGTCGCTCGACGCGTGGATGGACATCGTCCCGCCGCCGGGCTGGACCCCCGCCGACACCGCGCGCGTGCACGCCGTGCAGGAGGCGGGCGGACTGCCGACCCCGGGGGCCTAGACCTTGCGTCCGACCAGCGCGTAGGCGCCGACCGCCTCCTCGCCGGTCGACTCCGGCCACGCCACGATGTCGACCATCGACGGCTCGACGAGGTCGTAGCCCGCGACCGCCCGGGCCAGGACGGACCGGTCGCGCAGGTGGACCGGCGACGCGCTCGTCCGGTACCCCTCCTGGATGGCGCGCGTGCGGGCCGCGAGCGCCGGGTCGTCGTGGTCGGCGCTCCCGTGGCTGATCGCGAGGACGCTGCCGGGCACCGTGGCGTCGCGGTAGGCGCCGAGCACCGCCGCGATGTCGTCGTCCACGAAGTGCAGCACCGCGATCGCCAGCACGACGACGGGTCGGCGCAGGTCGAGGTGCGCCCCGGCGGCCTCCAGGACCCGGTAGGGCACCGTGAGGTCGGCCTGGACCACCGTGACGGCGTCCAGGTCGGCGGTCAGCTCGCGGGCGTACTCGACCGCGACCGCCTCGACGTCGACGTAGGCCACGCGCGCGGCGGGCGCGATCTCGTGCACGTTGCCGACCGTCGGGATGCCGGACCCGAGGTCGAGGAACTGGTCGTACCCGTGCGCGGTGCACCAGCGGACCACGCGGCCCAGGTAGGAGCGGTTCGCGCGGCAGGTGTGGGCCATGTCGGGGTTGCCGGCGAGGATGCGCTCGGCCTGCACCCGGTCGGCCTCGAAGTGGTGCGCCCCGCCGAGGAAGTAGTCGTAGATCCGCGCGGCGTTGGCCCGTTCGACGTCGATGGTCCTCCCCCTCAGATGTGCGGCCAGGACCGCAGCAGCGTGGCGTCGCCGCCCGTGTGCAGGGCCAGCGGGTCGCGACGGTGCCAGAGGGCCAGGACGACGTCCGACGCGGTCCCCCGCAGGACCGTCTCCTCGCCCGGGTTCGGGAGGTCGTACCGCAGGGTCTCGTCGAGGTCGGTGAGCTCGAGGACCACCGTCGCGTCCTTCGACGGCATCCGGCCGTAGCCGAAGGCGGTCGCGACGAAGGCCTCGAAGAACTCGGCGACGCCGTCGCGGGCGAGGTCGGCGGGGACCGGGGCGGGCTCGCCGTCGGCGGTGGTGGCGGCGTCCCAGCGGTGGATCGCGAACTCGTGGGCGGCCCGCCGGTACCAGTAGGCCGCGTCGTCGGCGCGCACGCTCCAGTTCACGACGGGTGCGGCCGGGTCGGTCGTGGCGAGGAGGCGCAGGAGGGCGGCGAGGTCGTCGTCGTAGGAGGCCAGGGCGTCGTCGCGCCGGACCTCGACGGCGGGCTCGCGCGCGTCGCGCCCGCCCGCGAACAGCTCGCCGAGGGTGCGGCAGAACCCGGCGGCGTGCGCGAGGAGGTCGGCGCCCGTCCAGTCCGGGCAGCTCTCGACCACCGCGTCGGGTCGCGCGCGGCAGAGCCGGCCCAGCTCGCGGCCGTCGGCCTCGACCGCCTCGGTCCAACGTCGCGTGTCCACCCCTGCAGCCTGGCGGTGCGGCGGGGCGATGAGAAGGCCCGGGACCGAACCGGCGTGCGACCTGCCACGTCACCCGCGTGCCCCACGCGGCGGGCGCAGCAGTTAGGTTAGGCGCACCTCACTCGTCCTGTCCGAAAGGTCCCCGGTGCGTAGATCGCTCGTCGCCGTCGTCGCCGTGCTCGTCGCCCTGCTCGCCGGGTGCTCGTCGGGCTCCTCGGAGCAGGCCCCGGCCGCACCGGCCGGTGACGGGACGTTCCCGGTCACGATCCCGACCGCCTTCGGCGACGTCACCGTGCCGCAGGCCCCGCAGCGGGTGGTCGCGCTCGGCTGGAGCGACGCCGAGACCGCGCTGGCCCTGGGCGTGCAGCCGGTCGGCGCGTCGGACTGGCTCGCCGTCGGCGGCGACGGCCTCGGCCCGTGGGTGACCCAGCGCTACACCACGCCGCCGCAGAAGCTCGGCACTCTCGAGGTGGACCTCGAGCAGGTCGCCGCCCTGCAGCCGGACCTCGTTCTCGACACCCGCGCCTCGGGCACGCGCGAGCGCCACGACCAGCTCGCGCAGCTCGGCGTGCCGGTCGTCGGGATCCCGGCCGGCGGTGAGAACTACCTGACGCCGTGGCGCGACCAGCTCCGGATGGTCGGCGCGGCGCTCGGGAAGTCGCAGGAGGCCGCCGGCCTGCAGTCGCAGCTCGAGGCGAGGTTCGCCCAGGCCCGCGAGCAGAACCCGGCCCTGAACGGCGCGACCGTGGTCTCCGGCGC
Organism: Actinomycetospora soli; assembly: GCF_021026295.1. Taxonomy (GTDB): domain Bacteria; phylum Actinomycetota; class Actinomycetes; order Mycobacteriales; family Pseudonocardiaceae; genus Actinomycetospora; species Actinomycetospora soli. Next base: position 4,039 of record NZ_JAJNDA010000007.1, on the reverse strand, counting down.
CAAGAACACCCTCGGTGAGTACGCGGCCTACGTCGGCCGGACCGGCCGCGTCGAGTTCCTCCGCGAGCTCGGGCTGGTCAACTCCCCGGCGGTCGAGGCGATCCCGACGGAGAACTTCTCGGTGCCCGTCAGCCGCGAGCAGATGACCCTGCTGGACGCGCGGGTCACGATCATGCAGGCCATCAGCGGCAACGCCGCCGACATCACCGGCGACCCGCTCTGGGGCACGGTGCCCTCCGTCGCCGCCGGCCGCGGGATCGTGCTCGACGACGAGGCCCTGTCCAACGCCTTCGCGAGCTCCTCGGTGCCGGGGCAGCTGTACGCCCTCGACCGGATCGTCGCGCCGATCGCGGCGGCGGTCGCGAAGCCGTGAGCCCGATCGCCGTGAGCCTGCTGCCGTGACCGCGAGCACCGTCGTCGCCCCCGGGCCGCCCCGCACCCGCCGCGGCTCGGGCACGGCCACGACGCTGCTCGTGGCGGCCGCCCTGCTCGCCGCCGTGGTGGCGAGCCTCGCGATCGGCCCGCGGGCGCTGCCGCCGTCGGTGGTGCTCGACGCGCTGGCCGCGTTCGACCCGACGAACGCCGACCACCTGATCGTCACCGAGGTCCGCCTCCCGCGCACCGTGATCGGCCTGCTCGCCGGGCTCGCCCTCGGCCCGGCCGGGGTGCTCGCCCAGGGACTGACGCGCAACCCCATCGCCGAGCCGGGCATCCTCGGCCTCAACACCGGCGCCGCACTCGCCGTCGTGCTCGCGATCGGGCTGCTCGGCATCCGCTCGCTGACCGCCTACGTCTGGTTCGGCTTCGTCGGCGCCGGGCTCGCGGCGGTCGTCGTGGCCGGGGTCGCCGGGGTGGGCGGGCGCTCGGCCACCTCCCCCGCCACCCTCGCGCTCGCCGGCGCCGCCCTGACCGCCGGGCTCGGGTCGGTGACCACGGCGATCCTGCTCACCGACCCGAACGCCTTCGAGGACTACCGCTTCTGGCAGGTCGGCTCGCTCGCCGGCCGCGACCTCGGCATCGCCGCGCAGGCCGCACCCTTCGTCGCGGCGGGCCTCGCCCTGGCCCTGCTCTGCGGTCCGACGCTCAACGCCCTCGCCCTGGGCGACGACGTCGCCCGGTCCTTCGGCCGGCACGTCCGGCGCGACCGCGCGGTCTGCGGCGTCGCCCTCGTCGTGCTCGCCGGGGCGGCCACGGCCGTCGCCGGGCCCATCGCCTTCGTCGGGCTGACCGTCCCGCACGTCGTCCGTGCCCTCGCGGGCCCGGACCACCGCCGGCTCCTCCCGCTCGCCGCCCTCGCCGCCCCCACGCTGCTGCTGGTCGCCGACGTCGTCGGCCGGCTCGTCGCCGCACCCCGGGAGGTCCAGGTCGGCATCGTGACCGCCGTGCTCGGCGCGCCGGTCTTCGTCTGGTTCGTGCGCCGGAAACGGTTCGTCCGGTGACGCAGACGCAGCGGAGCGGAGCCCGGCCGGGCTCGACCGCGCCCACGATCGCGCCCGGCTCCGCGCTCGCGGCCCTGCGGTCCGCCCGCTCCCGCTCCCGACGACGGGTCGGGCTGGTCGGGGCCGTCCTCGCCGCGGCGGTGGTCCTCGCGTTCCTGGCCACGGTGTCGCTCGGCGACTACCCGATCCCCCCGGGCGACCTGCTGACCTCGCTGGTGGGCGCCGGCCCGGCCCGTGTCGAGTTCGTCGTCACCCGCCTCCGGCTCCCCCGCGCCCTCGCCGGGCTGGCCGTCGGTGCCGCGCTCGGCCTCGCGGGGGCGCTCTTCCAGCGGCTGCTGCGCAATCCCCTGGCCAGCCCGGACGTCATCGGCGTCGGGGCCGGGGCGAGCGCCGCCGCCGTCACGGCGTTCACCCTGTTCGGCCTCTCCGGGGCCGGGGTCTCCGCCGCCGCGGTCATCGGGGCGGCCGGCACCGCGACGCTGATCGTCGTCCTCGCCCGGCGCGGCGGCCCCGGAGGCGGTCTGCAGGGCGTCCGGTTCGTGCTCATCGGCGTCGGGATCGGGTCCGCGCTGCTCGCCGTCGTCTCCTGGCTGATGACGACGGCCTCCCTCACCACCGCCCAGCAGACCCTGCTGTGGCTCACCGGCAGCCTCAACGGCGTGACCTGGGCCGCCACCACCCCGCTGCTCGTCGCGGTCGCCGTCCTCGTCCCGCTCGCGCTCGTGGCCGCCCGCGCCCTGCCGCGCCTCGAACTCGGGGACGAGGCCGCGGCGGCCCTCGGCCTCCCGGTCGAGCGCGCCCGCCTCGCCCTGCTCGCGGTCGGGGTGCTCCTGGTGGCCGCCGCGGTCGCCGTCGCCGGACCGGTCTCGTTCGTCGCCCTGGTCTCCGGGCCGGTCGCCGCCCGCCTCGCCGGACCGGGCCGGGGCTCGCTGCCCCACGCCGCCCTGGTCGGGGCCCTGCTCGTGCTGGCCGCCGACCTGATCGCCCGCCACCTGCTCGGTGACGTCCCGCTGCCGGTCGGCGTGGTCACGGGGGTCGTCGGGGCCCCGTACCTGCTGTGGCTGCTCGCCCGGTCCCGTACACGAGGAGCGACATGAGCCTGAGCGCCGAGCGTCTCACCCTGCGCTACGACGACCGCGTCGTCGTCGACGGGCTGTCGGTGCGCCTCCCCACCGGCCGCATCACGGCGATCGTCGGCCCCAACGCGTGCGGCAAGTCGACGCTGCTCCGCGGCCTGGGCCGGCTCATCGCCCCCGCGGCCGGGCGGGTGCTGCTCGACGAGACCGACGTCCGCGAGCTGCCCGCCCGCGAGCTGGCCCGCCGGCTCGGGCTGCTGCCGCAGTCCCCGGTCGCGCCCGAGGGCATCACGGTCGCGGACCTCGTCGAGCGCGGCCGCTCCCCGCACCAGGGCTGGTTCGGCGGTCGGACCGCCGCCGACGACGCGGCGGTCGCCCGCGCCATGACGGCGACCGGGGTCGCGGAGCTCGCCGACCGCCCCGTCGACGAGCTCTCCGGCGGGCAGCGCCAGCGGGTCTGGATCGCGATGGTCCTCGCCCAGGACACCCCGACCCTCCTGCTCGACGAGCCCACCACGTACCTCGACATGGCCCACGCCGTCGAGGTCCTCGACCTGCTCGTCGACCGGAACCTCGGCGAGGGCACGACGGTGGCCGTGGTGCTGCACGACCTCGACCTCGCCGCCCGCTACGCCGACCACCTCGTCGCGATGCGCGACGGCGCCGTCGTCGCCGAGGGCACCCCGGCCGAGGTCGTCACCGAGACCACGGTCGAGCGGGTCTTCGGCATCCCGGCGCGCGTCGTCCCCGACCCGGTGTCGGGCACCCCGCTCGTCGTCCCGGTCGGCCGGCACCGGGTCACGCCGCCCGCGCCCGTGCCCGACGCGGGCGACGCCCTTCCCGACGCCGGGTGCGGGTTCGCCTCGGAGGCCGACCTGCGCGCGGTGGTGGACGAGCCGCACCCGCTCGCCGTCGCGAAGGTCGGGGACCGGGTCGACGCGACCGCCGCGGAGTTCGTGGCCGCCGCGCCCCTCGTCGTGCTCGCCTCGGGGCGGGCGGACGGCGGACTCGACGTCTCACCGCGCGGCGACCGGGCGGGCTTCGTCCGCGTGCTCGACGACGGGCGGCGGCTCGCGCTGCCCGAACGGCCCGGCAACCGACGCATCGACACCCTGCGCAACGTCGTGGAGCGCCCGGGGACGGGCCTGCTGTTCCTCGTGCCCGGCGTGACGCACGTGCTGCGGGTCTCCGGCCACGCGCGCGTCGTCGACGACCCCGCCGTGCTGGGGCTGTGGGACGAGCCGCCGCCGCTGGCGCTCGTCGTCGAGGTCACCGACTGCTTCGTGCACTGCTCCCGCGCGCTGACCCGGTCGGCGGTGTGGGCGGAGATCGAGCCGGCCGCCGACGTGCCGGGCGTCAAGGCCCTCGCCGCAGCGGCCATGGCGGGCCGCGGGGACGCCTGAGAGCCCTGTGTCAAGCCGGGGCGGCTGGGAGCAGGGTCTGGAGGCCGCCGTGGCGCTCGGGCTGGTAGGTGGTCTGGTCGTTCCAGCAGCGCCAGATCACCCGTAGCCAGGCTCGGGCGAG
>NZ_JAJNDA010000070.1 GCF_021026295.1 Actinomycetospora soli | reverse complement strand
TTGGATCGAGGGCGAGCGTCCCCGCACCGGGGACGGAGCGCCGATCGGTGAGGGTGATCAAGTCGACCTCGAAGAATACCGGCGGCTGCAGAAGGAAGTTGCCGAGCTGCGCCGGGCCAATGAGATCCTGAAGACTGCCTCGGCGTTTTTCGCCCAGGCGGAGCTCGACCGTCGACTCAGGTGAAATTGCTCTACGTTGACCAGTTCCGGGACCGGTTCGGGGTCGAGCCGATCTGTGCGGTGCTCGCCGAGCACGGCATGAAGATCGCCCCGAACACCTACTATTCGTGGCTGCGCTGCCCGGTGAGCGAAGCCGCCCTGTCCGAGGCCTATCTGGTCAACCAGATTGTGGACCTGTACCGGGCGAACCGGTCGGTGTACGGGGTCCGCAAGCTCTGGCGGGCCGCCCAGCGCGCCGGGCTGGGGGTGGGCCGCGAGCAGGTCGCCCGGCTCATGCGGATCGCCGGCCTGCAGGGCGTGCGCCGCGGGGAGCACCGCACCCGCACCACGACCCGCGAGCAGGGCACCGTGCGGCATCCGGACCTGATCAAACGCGGTTGGAAGACCCCGAACCGGCCGGACGCGGTGTGGGTCGCGGACTTCACCTACGTGTGGACCGCGTGCGGGTTCGTCTACACCTCGTTCATCACCGACGTCTATTCGCGCAGAATTCTGGGGTGGCGGGTCTCGATGTCGAAGTCGGTGGACCTGGTCACCGCCGCCTTGGCTCAGGCGCTGGCCACTCGTCGACGAGAGGACGCCGAGTTCACGGCCGAAGGTTTGATTCATCATTCGGACGCAGGCTCGCAATACACGGCTCTGGCGTTCACCGAGGAACTTCACGAGGCCGGGATCGCGGGGTCGATCGGCACCGTCGGGGACGCCTTGGACAACGCGTTGATGGAGTCGACGATCGGGCTGTACAAGACCGAAGTCATCGTGCGAGACTGTCCACGCAATTGGAGTGGACTGCGGGAAGTCGAACGCGAAACCGCCGAGTGGGTGCGCTGGTACAACTACGAACGCCTTCATTCGTCGGTCGGATACCTGCCGCCGGTTGAATGGGAAGCCCATTACACTGCCGCG
>NZ_JAJNDA010000006.1 GCF_021026295.1 Actinomycetospora soli | reverse complement strand
AGACCGCGGCGACCACCCCGACCCGAGACACCACAGAACCGGAGCCTCTCCAGATGGCCGACATCGACTACATCCTCAACGCCGCGACGAACATCAAGGGCGCCTTCGCGGTGGCCCTCGTCGACTACGAGAGCGGCATGACCCTCGGCTCGCGTGGCGGCAGCGCCGAGTTCGACCTCGACGTCGCGGCCCCGGGCAACTCCGAGGTCGTCCGCGCGAAGTTCGACGTGATGGCGAAGCTGGGCCTGCGCGAGACGATCGAGGACATCCTCATCACCCTCGACACCCAGTACCACATCATCCGGCCGATCTACTCGCGCACGGACGACGACAAGCTGTTCCTCTACCTCGTGCTCAACCGGCAGCAGGCCAACCTCGCGATGGCGCGCCGCGACCTGCGGATGATCTGCTCGCGCTTCGCCATGGACGACCCGACCGCCGCGCCCGCCGACCCCGGGTACTTCCCGCAGCAGGCCGGGCGACGCTGACCCGCCGGCCGTGGCGCGTCATCGCCATGTGACGTGCGTGCGGTCGGACGGCCTGTCGACGGTCCTCGAGTCCCTGCTCGCCGACCGTCGGGTGGTCGCCGCGACGCTCGTCGACATCGGGAGCGGGTTCCTGCTCGACGCCTGCACCCGGGACGACGGTCTCGCCGACCTCGAGCTCCTCGGGGCGGCCCACGCCGACCTCGCGCGCGCCGGTGCGGTTCTCGCACCGGGCGGCGGGGCCGGCGGGGGCCTCGTCGTCGAGACCGGGGACGGCCGTGTGCACGTCCTGCGCGAGGTCCCCGACCCGCACGGCGACCGGATCGTCCTGACCGCGGTGGTCCGCGGCCCGGCCCGGGTCGTGGCGCGGGTGCGGCAGCGCCTGGCCGAGGTCCCGGTCGAGGCGCTCACCGCCGGCCCCACCCTCCAGCGCCGTCCCGTCGACGGCCGCTGGGACCTCACCCCGGCCGCCCCCGCCGTCCCGACGGTTCCACCGGAGGGCCTCCCGGGGCTCGACCCCGTCGCGACGACGGGTGACGGCGCGGCCTGGGCCCCGAAGGCCGAGCCGGCGCCCTGGGCGACGGCCATGACGCCGCCGGCCGCCGATCCGCCCGGGCCGCACGATCCGGATCCCGACACCGACCCGTCGTCGGGACGACCGCCCTCGGAGGCCCTCACCCGGCCGTGATCACGTCGAGGGGACGGTCACGGCCGTCACGGTGATCGACATCAGCCGTGGTGGTCCACCCGACGTGATCATGGTCGGACCTGATTCGATGCCCGGCATGGACCACCTGATCGTCACCGTCGACGGCCACGCCCCGCAGATCGACCCGACGGCGTGGATCGCGCCCGGCGCCGTCGTGGCGGGTCGCGCGACGCTCGGGCCCGAGGTCGGCATCTGGTACGCGGCCGTGGTACGGGCCGACAACGACGCGATCACCATCGGCGCGGGCTCCAACGTCCAGGACGGCTCGGTCCTGCACGCCGACCCCGGCTTCCCGTGCACGGTGGGGGAGAACGTGACGGTCGGGCACCGCGCGGTGGTGCACGGGTGCACCGTCGAGGACGACGTCCTGATCGGGATGGGCGCCGTGATCATGAACGGCGCGACGGTCGGGCGCGGTTCCGTCGTCGCCGCCGGTGCGGTGATCTCCCAGGGCGTGACCGTGCCGCCGGGCTCCCTCGTCGCGGGCGTGCCCGGCAAGGTCCGCCGCGAGACCACGGGGGACGAGCAGTCCTTCAACGGCCTCAGTGCCGCGGCCTACCGCCATCTGCTCGGGGTGCACCGGTCGGCCACCACCGACTGAGGGCCTACTCGGCCAGCGGGGCGGTGTCGTCCGGCGCCGGACCGATGGTGTCGTCCGGTGCCGGAGCATCGGTCGAGTCGGCCGATCCGGTCGGCATGGACGCCAGGATGAGCTGCTCGCCGTGCTCGGCGTGGCGGCGCGCGAGCTCCTCGGCCCGGTCGCCGTCCCGGTCGCGGATGGCGTCGAGGATCGCCGCGTGGTCCTCCCACACCCAGGCCGGACCGCCGCCCTGCAGGAGCACCTCGCCCATCACGCGCTGGACGTTGCGCCACATCACGCCGGCGCTCTCGGCGAGCAGCGGGTTCGCGGTGGCCTCGACGACGGTCCGGTGGAACTCGACGTCGTTGCGCACCATGAGCGCGAACGAGCGGTCGTCGAACGCCTGCCGCCCGGCGACCACGATGCGGGTCGCGTGCCGGAGCCAGTCGTCGGTGTGGCGGCCGGCCGCGAGCCGTGCGGCCTGGCCGTCGAGGATCGCGCGCAGCTCGTAGAGGTGGCTGACGAAGTCGCGCTCGAGCGGCGTCACCTCGAGGCCGCGCCGGCCGAACTCGCGCACCAGGCCCTGGTTGCGCAGGAGCAGCAGGGCCTGCTGGATCGGCTGCCGGGACACGTTGAAGCGTTCGGCCAGCTGTTCCTGGCGCAGGGGGACCCCCGGCGCCAGCCGACCGGTGCAGATGTCGTCGACGATGGCCTCGAAGACCTGCTCGGTCCGCGAGGGCCGCTGCGGCAGCTCCGCCATCGACCGTCCTCCCCGTGCTCCTCCGTCCCCGCTGCTGGATCAACGGATGTCACGTGCGCTGCGATCGTAGCCGTCCGTGATCGCGAACTCATCCTTGACTTCTGAATTCAGAATGTTGCACCGTTGGGTGACGCACAACACGTCGAGATCGTGTTGGACATCACCTCGACGAGGAGGGTCCATGGCGGACCGGCAGGACGCGGAGCGCAGCGGAGCCGGCACGGCCCGTCGGTCGGTGCAGGTCGCGAGCCTCGTGGCGGAGTTCCTGCAGGAGCACGGGGTCGACCGCGTGTTCGGCCTCCAGGGCGGGCACATCCAGCCCATCTGGGACCAGCTCGCGCGCCGCGGCGTCCGCATCGTCGACGTCCGCGACGAGGGCTCGGCCGTGCACATGGCCCACGCGCACACCGAGCTGACGGGGCAGACCGCGGTCGCGATGGTGACGGCCGGGCCCGGCGTCACGAACACCGTCACGGCCGTCGCGAACGCGTCCGTCTCGCGCATCCCGCTGCTGGTGATCGGCGGCTGCCCGCCCATCCCGCAGTCGAACATGGGCCCGCTGCAGGACATCCCGCACACCGCGATCCTCGAGCCGATCACGCGCCTCTCCCGCACCCTGCGCAGCGCCGACCAGGTCCTGCGGGAGTTCGACGAGGCCTGGGCGCGCGCCTCCGGCGACCGCGGCGAGCCCGGCCCGGTCTACCTCGAGATCCCCACCGACGTGCTGCGCCGCGACGTGCCGCCGGCCCTGCAGATGCGCGAGCACCTGCGGGCGAAGCCGAAGCGCCGCCCGCAGCCGCACCCCGACGACGTGACCGCGGTCGCCGACCTGATCCGCGGGGCGACGAAGCCGGCGATCATCTCCGGGCGCGGCGCCCGGACCACCGACGGCACCGACCTGATCCGCCTGCTCGACGCCTCCGGCGCCGCCTACCTGGACACGCAGGAGAGCCGCGGACTCGTGCCGGACACGCACCCGGCCGCCGTCGGGAGTGCCCGGTCGGCGGTCATGCGCGACACCGACCTGCTGATCACCGTCGGCCGCCAGCTCGACTACCAGCTCGGCATGGGCTCACCGGCGGTCTTCCCGCACGCGACGGTCGTGCGGATCGCCGACACCGCGAGCGAGCTGATCGACAACCGGCGGGGCGAGGTCGAGATCCTCGCCGAGCCGGGCGCCGCCCTCGCCGCCCTCGCCGACGCGCTCAAGGACCACACGCCCGACACCACGTGGCGCGACGAGCTGAAGGCCAAGCACCGGAAGCGCTCCGAGGACTACCGGCAGGCCCTGCACACGACGGAGAACGGCGCCGACGGGCACATCCACCCCAACCGCATCTTCGGCGCCCTCGACGCCCTGGACGGGCAGGCGTTGGACCTCGGCGACGCCGTCATGATCGCCGACGGCGGGGACCTGCTCTCGTTCGCCCGCCTCGGCATCACGCGGTGCGCGCGCTACCTCGACGCCGGGGCGTTCGGCTGCCTCGGCGTCGCGACCCCGTTCGCGATCGCGGCCTCGCTCGCGTACCCCGACCGGCCCGTCGTCGCGGTGACCGGCGACGGCGCCTTCGGCATCACCGCCACCGAGATCGACACCGCGGTGCGGCACGGCGCGAGGATCGTCGTGATCGTCTCGAACAACCGGGCCTGGAACATCGAGCGCTACGACCAGGCCGAGAACTACGGCCTCGTCGTCGGGACCGACCTCGCCGACTCCGACTACGCCGGCATGGCCCGCGCGTTCGGGGCGCACGGCGAGCGGGTCACCGACCCGGCCGAGCTGGAGGGCGCGATCCGCCGGGCGCTGGAGCACGCGCCCGCCGTGGTCGACGTGGTCACCACACAGGACGCGCCGTCCCCGGACTCCGGCAAGGGCCTCGGCTTCGTCCCCGACTACCAGGCACTGACCCCGTGGAACGACGCCGAGGTCGCTCGTCGTCAGGAAGGGATCTGACGTGGCACAGATGGAGGAGTGGGCGTTCCCCGCCCGGTACGACCAGGACTACCTGCCGGACCCGGACTCGCCGTACTGGTTCCCGGTCCGCGAGACGATGGACCCGGCCGAGCGCGACGCCGCGGTCCTCGTGCGCCTGCGCGAGGTCATGGAGTACGCCTACGCGAACTCGAACTTCTACCGCACGAAGTGGGACGCGGCGGGCCTGAAGCCGGCCGACATCACGTCGTTCGACACCTTCGAGCAGGTCCCCGTCGTCACCAAGGCGGAGATGCGCGAGTCGCAGGCGAACCACCCGCCGTTCGGCGACTACACCTGCGTCGACCGATCCGAGATCCACCACATCCACGGGACCTCCGGCACGACGGGGGCCCCGACGGCGTTCGCCCTCGGCCGCCGGGACTGGGAGGTCATCGCCGACAACCAGGCCCGGATCCTGTGGGGGATGGGCGTGCGGCCCGGCGACACGGTGTTCGTCGCGGCGCTCTTCTCGCTCTACCTCGGCTCCTGGGGCGCGATGACCGCCGCCGAGCGGCTGCGCTGCAACGTCCTCCCGTTCGGCGCCGGCGCCCAGGGCATGACGTCCCGGGCGGTGACCTGGCTCGCCCGCATCAAGCCCGCGGCCTTCTACGCGACGCCGTCCTACGCGCTGCGCCTGGCGGAGGTGGCCGAGAAGGAGAAGATCGACCCCCGCGAGTTCGGGCTCAAGGTCATGTTCTTCTCCGGCGAGCCCGGGGCGTCCGTGCCCTCGGTGCGCAAGGCGATCGAGGACAGCTTCGGCGCCACGGTGATCGACTGCGGGACGATGGCCGAGATGACGCCGTTCATGTCGGCGTCGGCGACGGCCGGGACCCCGGACGGGATGCTGCTCTGGCAGGACATCGTCTGGCACGAGGTGTGCGACCCGGAGACGTTCCGGACGGTGCCCTACGGCGGCGAGGGCACGCCGGTCTACACGCACCTCGAGCGGACGTCGCAGCCGATGATCCGGCTCGCCTCCAACGACCTCACCCGCTGGGTGATGGAGGACAACCCCTGCGGCCGGACGTACCCGAAGCTGCCCGACGGCGTCTACGGCCGGATCGACGACATGATCCACATCCGCGGGGAGAACGTGTACCCGACGGAGGTCGACAACTACCTGCGCACCGTCGAGCACTACGGCGGCGAGCACCAGATCGTCGTCCGCCGCACCGGCTCGATGGACGAGATGATCGTCCGCGCCGAGTGCACCCTGCCCGACGGGCAGCGGTCGGAGTTCGAGTCGACCACCGGCTCCGGCCTGCAGTCCTTCCTCGGCGTCCGCGTGACCTTCGAGTCCGTCGACGCCAACACCCTCGAGCGCGCCGAGCACAAGTCGCGCCGCGTGGTCGACGAGCGCACGCACCGCTGAGCGCAGCGAAGCGTGCCATCGATACGAGCCACCGAGCGCCAGGTGCCCGCGCAGCCACACGAGCACGTCCCGAGGAGGAGATGCCATGAACGCCGTCCACACCGAGAGCGGCGCCCCGGTGGGGGAGGCCCCCGCGCCCTGGGGTGCCCCCGAGGCCACCGTCGAGCCCGGGAAGGGTGGTGGTTACTTCGAGACCGGCCGCCCCCGGCTCGGCGGACTCGAGAAGCCGGTGCAGTTCAGCGAGCCGCGGCAGGCCGTGATCAAGGCCCTGGCCGACACCATCATCCCGCCGCACCCGGACTGGCCGGACGCGAGCGAGACCGACATCGTCGCCTTCTGCGGCCGGTACATCACGCCGACCGGGTACAGGAACAAGCACTTCCCCTGGGCCGACGAGGACTCCTTCGTCGCGGCGCTGGACAAGCTGGGGCAGGCGTTCGTCGACGCCTCCCCGAGCGACCGGGCGACGGCGGTCGAGGCGTTGGAGAAGGCCGAGGACCCGTTCTTCGAGCAGATCCGCGCCCTCGTCTACTACGGCTACTACTCGCGGCCCGAGGTCGTCCTCGCGATCCGGAGGAACGTGCCGGCCGGCAAGGACTACCACGGCCCGCCGCTGCCCTACGGCTACATCCAGTCCCTGGAGCCGTGGGACGACACGACCCTCGCGCAGGCGAACGAGAACGGTTCCTACCTCGAGACCGACCAGGTCGAGCGCGTCGACCTGTCGAAGCTCACCTGGACGAAGTGAGGCACCCATGGCCAGCTACGAAGAAGTCGACGTCCTGATCATCGGCGCCGGACCGGGTGGGGCCGGCGTCGCCTACGAGCTCAAGGACACGGGCGCGAAGATCGTCTGCCTCGAACAGGGCCCGTGGGTCACCGCTCCGGAGCATCCCCACTACCACGACGAGTGGGAGATCGAGAAGCAGCGCGGGTGGGCCTACGACCCGAACGTGCGCCAGCTGCCCGAGGACTATCCGGTCACCGGGACCACGACGCCGTACATGATGAACAACGTCGGTGGCTCGACGGTGCACTACGCCGGCCACTGGCCGCGCTACAAGCCGGTCGACTTCCGCAAGGGCACCGAGCACGGCCTCGAGGGCACGATCGACTGGCCGATCTCCTACGAGGACCTGGCGCCGTTCTACGACCGCAACGACGAGATCTACGGCATCTCCGGCCTCATCGGCGACCCCTCGTACCCGGACCGCAAGAACGCCCAGCGCGACCCGATGGTGCTGCCGGGCAAGCTCGGTCTGAAGTACGCGAAGGCCTCCCGCGACCTCGGCTGGCACTGGTGGCCGAGCGACAACGCCGTGATCACCCGGCCGCGCGAGAACCGCGAGGCCGACGTGGGCATGGGCAACGAGCTCTCCGGCAGCCCGACCGGCTCGCTGTCCACCCCGGCGCACGCGCACTGGCCCTACAACGTCCGCGCCGGCGTCGACCTGCGGACCATGGCGCGCGTCGAGACGATCACCGCCGAGGGCGGCAAGGCCACCGGCGCGGTCTACATCGACCGCAACACGGGGAACCGCCACGAGATCCGCGCGAAGATCGTGGTGCTCGCGGCCAACGGGATCGGCTCGCCCCGCATGCTGCTCGCGAGTGCGCAGAAGGGCCACGAGAACGGCCTGGCCAATTCGAACGGCCTGGTGGGCAAGTACCTGATGCACCACGTCTTCGCCTTCTGCGACTCGTGGTTCGACGAGCCCGTCGAGGGATTCAAGGGCTCGTTCGGCTCGCCGATGTACTCGCACGAGTTCTACCACACCGACATGGACCGCGGATTCGTCAACGGATTCGGCATGCAGGTGGCGCGCTCGTTCGGTCCGTCCTACGCCGCGATGGGCACGCACACCGGGTACACGGCGCCGTGGGGGAACGAGCACCGCGACTTCTTCTCCAACCACTTCGCCAACCACCTCATGGTGTTCATGTTCGGCGAGGACCTGCCGGTGGAGACGAACGCGGTGACGCTCGACCCGACCGTCACCGACTCCGACGGCATCCCGGCAGCGCACGTGAACTACGAACTGCACCCGAACGACATCGCGCTCGCGAAGTACGGCATCGAGAAGATCTTCGAGGCCACGCGGGCGGTCGGCGCGGTGGAGACCAACGACACCGGCGTGCTCTACCCGCCGCCGGCCTGGCACCTCATGGGCACCTGCCGGATGGGCAACAATCCGCAGGACTCGGTGCTCAACAAGTGGTGCCAGACGTGGGACCTGCCGAACCTGTTCGTCGTGGACGGGTCGACGCTCACCACCGGCGGCGCGGTCAACCCGACCTCGACCATCGGCGCCCTCGCGGTCCGGGCCGGTGAGTACATCAAGCGCAACTACGACCACATCACGACGCAGAAGACGACGCCGTCGAACGCGGACGCGCCGGACATGTGAGCACCCGTGAGCACTTCCGACGGCGATGACCGTCGGAAGTGCTCACGGGCCGCCAGGCACCTCCGGCCCGTAGGGTCGGTCCGGTGACGTACGAGGTGACCCAGGACGACACCGCGCAGGCCCTCGGGAGCGGCGACGTTCCCGTGCTCGGCACCCCTCGACTCATCGCCTGGCTCGAGGCGGCCACCGTCGAGGCGGCCCGCCCGAAGCTCGCGGAGAGCCAGACCACCGTCGGGACGGCGGTCCGGGTCAAGCACCGTCGTCCCACCCGCGTCGGCGGCACCATCACCACCACCGCGAAGCTCACCGGCGGCCCCGACGAGAAGGGCCGCCTCTCCTTCTCGGTCTCGGCGGTCGACGGCGACGGCGCCACGGTGGCCGACGGCGAGATCGACCGGGTCATCGTCGAGCGCATGGGCGCGTTCGGCTCGTAGCCCCCGACGACGGGTCGCTCGAACGGCCCATCGTCGACCTGCTCGATGCTACCTAGAGTGACATCGTGCTCCAGGTCGTCCTGTCCGTCGTGGTCGTCGCGGCCGCGGTCGTCGCTCTGACCGTCCTCACGGTCCTCGGCGTCCGCGCGGGACGGCGGGAGCGACGCGCGGAGGAGGCGGCGTGGCTCGCCGGGTCCGCGGCCGGGGACGGGGAGCCCGTGACGCTCGAGGTGTGGTGGGCGGGCCGGGAGGCCGGGGTGGTGTGGGACGGCCGGGACGTCGGCACCTGGCGCCCGAACTGCGACGGTCCCAGCGACACGCCACGCCTGAAGCCCGTGCAGGGCGGGCTCGCGACGACGGCCGAGCCGATGTCGCTCCGGCGTGGTGCGCTCCTCGCCGAGCGCGACCACGTCGAGGTGGGCGGCCGTCGCTTCCTGCTGCTCGAGCGCGAGCTGGTCGACTCCCGCGGGACCCGGTGGCCCCTGTCCACGCTCGTCTTCGCCCAGCCGGGCGAGGTGCGGCGCTGGACGGTGCCGCGGGAGCTCGGTCCGCGCGGTGCCCTGCTGGTGCTCGACCGGCTCGCGCTGCGAGGGGTGGCCGCGGCGTCCTCGGGCGACTGATCCGAGCCGCCCCCGGCCACCCCACCCGTCGTCGTAAACTGCCGGGCGTGGCAGGACGGATCCGGGACTCCGACATCGCGGAGGTGCGCGACCGGAACCGCATCGACGAGCTGGTCGGCGACTACGTGGCGCTGCGGCCCGCGGGGCCGGGGTCGCTCAAGGGTCTCTGCCCGTTCCACGACGAGAAGTCGCCGTCGTTCCAGGTGCGGACCAGCCACAACACCTACCACTGCTTCGGCTGCGGGGCGCACGGCAGCGCCATCGACTTCCTCATGCAGATCGACCAGCTGGGGTTCGTCGAGGCGGTCGAGAAGCTCGCCGACCGGGTCGGCTACCGGCTGACCTACGAGGGCGGCGGATCCAGCGTCCAGCGCGACCGCGGGACGCGCTCCCGGCTGCTGGCCGCCAACAAGGCCGCGGCCGAGTTCTACGCCGAGCAGCTGCGCGCGCCGGGGGAGGCCCAGCGGGCGCGGGAGTTCCTCGCCGAGCGCGGCTTCGACCAGGCCGCGGCCGAGCAGTTCGGCTGCGGGTTCGCCCCGGGCGGCTGGGAGAAGCTGACCAAGCACCTGCTCGGGCTCGGCTACACGCTCGACGAGCTCGAGAAGGCCGGTCTGTCGGTGCCCGGCCAGCGCGGCCACCGCGACCGGTTCCAGCGCCGCCTGCTCTGGCCGATCCGCGATCTCGGCGGGGACGTCGTCGGGTTCGGCGCCCGGCGGCTCTTCGACGACGACCGCATCGAGGCCAAGTACCTCAACACCCCCGAGACGCCCGTCTACCACAAGTCGAAGGTGCTGTTCGGGCTCGACAAGGCCAAGCGCGACATCGCGAAGTCCCGCCAGGCCGTGATCGTCGAGGGCTACACCGACGTCATGGCGATGCACCTCGCCGGCGTGCCGACGGCCGTCGCGAGCTGCGGCACCGCCTTCGGCGAGGACCACGTCGCCGTGCTGCGCCGGCTGCTGCTCGACGACTCGTTCGACCGCGGCGAGGTCATCTACGTCTTCGACGGCGACGCCGCGGGCCAGGCCGCCGCGCTCAAGGCGTTCGACGGCGACCAGCAGTTCTCCGCCCAGACCTTCATCGCCACCGCGCCCGACGGCATGGACCCCTGCGAGCTGCGCCAGGCCAAGGGGGACACCGCGGTGCGCGACCTCGTCGCCCGCCGTGCGCCGCTGTTCACCTTCGCCATCCGCTCGATCCTCGACGAGTACGACCTCGGCACCGTCGAGGGGCAGACCGCCGCGCTGAAGCGCTGCGTCCCGCTGGTCGCCCAGATCCGCCAGGTCGAGCTGCGCGACGGGTACGCGCGCCGCCTCGCGGGCTGGACCGGCTGGGCCGACGAGGCGCAGGTCGTCCGCCGGGTGCGCGAGACCGCGGGCCAGCCCGCGGACCAGCGCCAGGGCTCTTCCCGACGGCGGGTGCGGCCGGTCGAGCAGGCCGCTCCCGAGGGTCCTGCGCTGCCGCCGCGCGACGACCCGCGGCTGCGGGTGCAGCGCGAGGTGCTGAAATCCGCGCTGCAGGTGCCGGCGCTCGCCGGCCCGGTGTTCGACACGCTGCCCGAGGACGCGTTCTCCCACGAGGGCTACCTCGCCGTGCACCGCGCGATCCTCGCGGCCGGGGGCACGTCGAGCGGGTACTCCGGGGCGTCGTGGGTGGCCGCGGTGACCGAGGCGATGACCCCGCCGTCGTACGGGCGGCTGGTGGCCGAGCTCGCCGTCGAGCCGATGCAGTCCCGCGAGGCCGACGACCACCGCTACGTGTCGTCGATGCTCACCGCCCTGCAGGGCGCGCTCGTGGAGCGTCAGGTCGCGGAGATCAAGTCCCGGCTGCAGCGCATCTCGCCGGTCACCGACGCCGACGAGTACCACGAGCTGTTCGGTGACCTGGTCGCGCTGGAGCAGTACAAGAAGGCGCTGCGCGACCAGGCGATCGGCGGGCAGTGGTCGGCGTGAGGTTGCGCGAACGCCTGGCCTCGGTCCTGCTGGGCCGCGAGATCATTCCCGACGGCTTCACCGGCACGCTCGAGGACGAGGAGCGGGTGCTCGCGGACGCCCGCACCCGCGCGGGGGACGTCGTGCTCGCGACCGACCTGGGCCTGTGGTTCGGCGGCCGCCGCGTCCCCTGGCACCTGATCTCGAAGGCGACGTGGGCCAACGGGGCGCTCTCGGTCGTCGAGGCGACCGTGTCGGGGCGACACGGTTCCGTGGTCGTCCTCGCCGACGCCGCCCCCGTGCGCCTGGCGCTGCCCGACCCGGGGCGCCTGCCCGAGACCGTGCACCGGCGGGTCACGGGCGTCATCACCACCCGCCAGCACCACGACCTCCCCAGCGGCGGCGCCTGGTTCGTCCAGCGCCGCACGCCCGAGGGGATCGAGGTGCACGTGCGCCCCGATCCCGGCACCGACGCGGACGAGGTCCGCACCCTCGCGGAGGGGATCGCGGAGAAGCTCGGCCGGGCCTGAGCGGCCTCGCGCCGACCGTCCGCCGCGTGATCCTGGCCGGGCCGTGAAGGCCCTGACCGGGGGAAGTGCTCCTCCTACTGGACTCGAACCAGTAACCCTGCGATTAACAGTCGCATGCTCTGCCGATTGAGCTAAGGAGGACCGTCTGCGGCCCGGCTCGGCGTCCGTTCCGCTCTCGTCGTAGACCGTACCTGACGGGGATCCGGGGCCGTCAGGCAGGATGGGTCAACGCCGTCGTCGGGAGGATCCGGACATGAAGTTGCTGCCGTTCGCGCTGGGTGTGGGCGTGGGCTACGTGCTGGGAACCCGTGCGGGGCGGGAGCGCTACGAGCAGCTCTCGCGCGCCTACCGCCGGGTCGCCGACAACCCCCAGGTGCAGGCGGCGGCCGGGGTCGCGCAGGCGAAGGCGGGGGAGGCCGTGCACGCGGCGGTCAACGTCGCGAAGGAGAAGGTCGCCCCCTCGTCGGGCTCCCCGACCCCCGGTCACCAGCCCGCGGCCCCGGGACGCTCGGCCGGCAGCGGCACCGGAAACGGTCGCTGAGGCACGAACCGGGAGGTTTCCGGCGGCGTTCACGGGGCGGATGATCGTTGTTCATCCGCCGTTCAACCTCGTGTGCGGCACCGGGCGGCCGACGCTGCCTAGCGTCGATGGCATGCAGTGGTCCCTGATCGTCGTCGTCGTCGTGGTGACGGCGTTGGCGTTCGACTTCACCAACGGCTTCCACGACACCGCGAACGCCATGGCGACCTCGATCGCGACCGGGGCCCTGCGGCCCAAGGTCGCGGTGCTCATCGCGGGCGTGCTGAACGTCGTCGGCGCGTTCCTGTCGGTGGAGGTCGCGAGGACGATCTCCAGCGGGCTCGTCGACGAGACGAAGATCAACCCGTACGTCATCTTCGCCGGCCTCGTCGGCGCCATCCTGTGGAACCTGCTCACGTGGCTGCTCGGGCTGCCGTCGAGCTCCTCGCACGCGCTGTTCGGCGGCCTCATCGGCGCCGTGCTCGTGGCGGCGGGCACCGGGGCGGTCCACTTCTCGACGCTGCTCTCGAAGATCCTCCTGCCGGCGGTGATCTCCCCGGTGCTCGCGGGCGTCATCGCCCTGGTCGGCACGGTCATCGCCTACCGGAGCACGCAGCGGGCCGACGAGGAGGCCGTGACGAAGGGCTTCCGGGGCGGCCAGATCGTGTCGGCGTCGCTCGTCGCGCTCGCGCACGGCACCAGCGACGCCCAGAAGACGATGGGCGTCATCACGCTGACCCTCATCGCGGCCGGCGTGCTCGCGCCGAACTCCGGCCCGCCGCTCTGGGTCATCCTCTCGGCCGGTCTGGCGATCGGCCTGGGAACCTATCTCGGCGGCTGGCGCATCATCCGCACGCTCGGCACGCGGGTGTCGGACATCCGGACACCGCAGGGCTTCGCCGCCGAGACCTCGACGACCGCGGTCATCCTCGCCTCGGCCCACCTCGGCTTCGCGCTCTCGACGACGCAGGTCGCCACGGGCGCGATCTTCGGCGCGGGCGCGGGACGCCGCATCGCCGGCGTGCAGTGGGGCGTCGCCGGCCAGATGGCGGTCGCCTGGATCCTGACGCTGCCCGCCGCGGCGCTGGTCGGGGCGGTGGCGGCGTTCGCGGCGTCCCAGGGCGTCGTCGGGACGGTCCTCGTGGCGGTCGTCGCGATCGCCGTGGCGATCGGCATCTACGCGGCGTCGCGCCGCACGCCGGTGACGGCGGACAACGTCAACGACGTCCCGGCGCCGGCGGCCCCGGGCGAGCAGCGTGAGGTGGCGCAGGCATGACGATCGCGTGGGGGTCCCTCGGGCTCGTGGCCGTGGTGTCGTTCGCGGCCGCGATCGCCGTGACGGCGCTGGTCTCGTTCGGCATCGTCGGGCTCGCCGCCCGGGCGCCGCGCGCCGACGGCCCGGCGCCCGCCCTGTCGCCGGCGGCCGGGACCGCGGTCGGGGTGATCTGCCTCGGCGTCGCGGCGCTGATCGTGCTCTACGGGCTGGTCCTCATCGTGGCCTGAGCGGTCTCCCGGACCCCTGCGCCCGACGCCTGCCGCAGCACCACGGCGTCGGGCAGGCTCCGGCCGCGCCACAGGACGAGGTCCCAGGACGTCGCGTCGTCGGTGCGCGCGATCGCTGCCCGCACGCGCCAGACCCCGATCGGCACCTGCACCCGCAGGGCCGGCGCCCCGACACGTTCGAGGACGAGCAGGCCCTCGGGGGCGGTGATGCTGCCCTCGACGACGTGGTCGGCGACGGGATCGAGCTCGTCGGCGGGCGCTCCGGGACGCACGGACACCGTGACCGGCACCGACCCGCCGTCGGGAAGGCCGAGGCTCAGCGCCCCGCGCGACTGGGAGACGAGCTCGTCGGCGAGCCGGTGGACGTCGTCCTGGACGTGCCCGGGGTAGGGGCCCGCGGCGCGGAGGGTGAAGACGCGGTCGCCCGGCCCGAGCGCGACCGTCCGCGGCCCGGCCGTCCCGGTCGAGGCGTCGAGCAGGGGTGCGGCCGCCACCGCGTCCTCGCGCATCCCGACCACGCGCGGCGTCAGCGTCGTCGCCTCGAGCCGCTCGACGGCGGCCAGCGCGGTGCGCGCCGTGTCGTCGGGCACCCGGGAGCCGGCCGCGTCCGGACCGGGAGCGCTGGCCGAGGCCCACAGCTGCAGGCTCATGCTCGCCTGCTCGTAGGCCCCGACGGTCGCCGACCAGCGCGCGAGCAGCGCACCGAGACGGCGCGCGGTGTCCTCGTCGCCCGCGGTCTGCGTGGCCCACGCGATGTCCGCCTCGATCTCCGAGGCGCGCGAGGAGATGCCCTGCAGCAGCCGCGCGACGCGGTCGGCGACGTCGGGCCCGCGCAGGAAGGGGTGCGCGGCACCCGCGTGGTCGGTCACGGGCCCAGTGGAGCAGACGCCCTCCTCCCGGTCACGGATACTGTCGGCCATGAGCGCGTTGCCGATCCTCGACCTGGCGCAGCTCGACCGGGGCGGCCCCGCGGCGGAGGCCTTCCGCACCGACCTGCGCGAGGCGACCCACGACGTCGGGTTCTGCTACCTCACCGGCCACGGCATCCCCGACGACGTCGTCGCCGGCGCCTTCGCCGCCGCGGAGCGGTTCTTCGCACTGCCCGACGAGGCCAAGCGGTCCGTCGAGATGCTGCGCAGCCCGCACTTCCGCGGCTACACGCGCACCGGCGGCGAGCTGACCCGCGGGCAGGTCGACTGGCGCGAGCAGATCGACCTCGGCGCCGAGCGGTCGACCTGGGACGACCCCGACGCGCCCGCCTACATGCGCCTCGAGGGCCCCAACCTGTGGCCGGAGGCCCAGCCCGAGCTCCGGGAGGTGTTCACCGACTGGGAGCGGCGCTGCACCGTCGTCGCGCAGCGGCTGATGGCGGCCTGGGCGCTCTCGCTCGGCGGCCCGGCCGACCGGTTCGACGGTCTGTTCGGCGACCGCCCGTCGACCCTGATCAAGCTGATCCGCTACCCGGGCCGGGAGGAGCGGGGCCAGGGCGTCGGCGCCCACCAGGACCCGGGCGTGCTCACGCTCCTCATGATCGAGCCGGGCAAGGGTGGCCTGCAGGTGGAGCGCGACGGGGCGTGGGTCGACGCGCCCGCCGTGCCCGGCGCGTTCGTCGTCAACATCGGCGAGCTGCTGGAGTTCGCCACCGACGGCTACCTCAAGGCGACCGTGCACCGCGTGGAGTCCCCGCCGCCGGGCGAGACGCGGCTGTCGATCCCGTTCTTCTTCAACCCCGCGCTGGACTCCACGGTGCCGCGCGTCGAGCTGCCGCCGGAGCTCGCGGCGCGCGCCCGGGGCGTCACGGCCGACCCCGACAACGTCATCTCCGGCACCTTCGGCGACAACCTGCTGAAGGCGCGTCTGCGGGCCCACCCCGACGTCGCGGCCGCCCATCACCCCGATCTGGTGGCCGCCCTGGCACGATGATCGTCCGTGGCGGGTTTCGCGGTGTCGGACTGGCTCGAGGACCGCTGGTTCATCCGCTCGCACCTGCTGCAACGGCGGCTCGTCGGCACGGTCGGGTTCGCCCTGCCGGTGCTGGTCGTGCTCTTCAACTGGACGTGGGCGCTCGTCGTCGACGCGGCGAACGGCACGCGCGTGGCGCCGGCGTTCCGGGACTCGGTCCAGAGCTCGATCAGCGCGTACTACTTCACCTACTCGGCGAACATCTTCGTCGGCGCCCAGATCGCCTTCGCGGTGTTCCTCGTGACCTACCGCTACGGGGTGTGGGAACGCCGGGTCGGCATCGTCGCCGGGGTGGCGGCGGCGGTCGTCGGGCTGTGCCCGACCACCCCGGTCGACCCCACGACGCTCCAGCGCCTCGTCGGCGGCCTGCACCTCACGGCCGCCGCCGTCTTCTTCGTCGGCATGGCCGTCTTCTGTCTGTTCCTGTTCCCGCGCGACCCGGGCGCCGCGGCCAACACCGTCCCCCGCGGGCGCCGCGTGCTGTTCCGGGTGTGCGGCGTGATCATCGTGGTGGCGCTGGTCGTCGCCCTGGTCGGCGGGTTCGTGCTGGACGACGCGACCCGCGACGCCATCCGCTTCCTGCTCTGGCTCGAGTCGGTCGCGGTGTTCGCGTTCGCGACGGCGTGGCTCGTCAAGGGACTGGATCTGGAGCCCTCCTGACGCCGGGTCGGGGCAGGATGGCGGCGTGCCGCCCGCTCTCTTCGCCGGCTTCTGGGTCTCCGACCTCGACGCCGCGGTCGCCTGGTACTCGCGCCTGCTCGGGGCGGACCCGGTGATGCGCCCGAACGACGAGGAGGCGGTCTGGGAGATCGCCGAGGACCGGTTCGTCTACGTCGAGCGCGCGCCGGACCGGGCCGGGCACTCGCACGCGACGGTCTTCCTCGACGACCTCGACGCGTTCCTGACGACGGCCGGGACGGCCCCGACCACGGTCGAGACCTACGAGAACGGCGTCCGCAAGGCGATCTTCCGCGACCCGGACGGCAACGAGTTCGGCGTCGGCGGTCGGATCAGCCCTCGATGACCTTCCTGATCCGCTCGAGGGTCGCCGGGATCGACGTGCGCGCGTCGTTCACGCGCAGCGTGATCCCGTCCTCGCCGAAGGTCTCCCGTACCCAGGCCCGGCCCGCCGGCCGGAACTCCCAGCTCTCGGTCAGGCGCGTGCCGCCCCGCTCGGACGCCATCGTGAAGCCCCACCGGACGAAGCCGTCGCGGACCTCCCAGGCGAACTCCTCACCCGGGGTGGCCGCGATGACCTCGCTGCGGGTCGACCAGTCGCGCCCCGGACGCGAGTTGTGGCCGGTGAAGTGCGCCCCGACCACGGGCCCGGCAGCGTCCTCCCACTCGCACGAGCGGGTGAACTCGCTCCACTCGCCGTGGCGGGTCACGTCCGAGACCACGTCGTAGACGTGGTGCGGGCTCGCGTCGATCCAGGTCGAGTCGGCGAAGGCGTACGGGTCGTCGGTCACGGAGACATCCTTGTCGCGTCGATCGGGGGCACCATGTGGATCATGACCACCTCCTACGCGGGAGCGTCCGCCCACTACCTCTCGCCGCGCCGCCGCGACCCGGTGAAGCGGTTCTGGGAGGAGCCGGTCAACCACCGCATCCTGGCCCGCGCCCTCGGGTTCGTCGAGGGCGACCCGGTGCGGGTGGTCGACGTCGGGTCGGGCACCGGCGACGGCCTCGCGCTGCTGCAGGCCGCCACCGACCGCCCGCTCGACTACACGGGCATCGACCCCGACCCGGAGATGGTCACGACCGCGAGCAGCACCCACGCCGACCGCGCGGGCGTCCGCTTCGTGCAGGCCGACGTCCGGGACGACCTCGACCTCGCGCCCGACCTCTGGCTCTCGGCCGGCGCCCCCTGGTCGCACCTGGACCACGACGACTTCCGCACCACCCTCGTCCGCCTCCTCCGCGCCGCCGCACGCCAGGACCGGCCCACCGCCGTCGTCGTCGACACCCTCGGACGCTGGTCCCCGGAGTGGCCGACGCACTGGGACGACGAGCGCTGGGACTACCGCATGTCCTTCTTCCAGGGCGCGGGGGACGACCCGGTCGCCGCGCCGATGAGCACCCACAGCCGGTGGTCGATCGACGCGGCCGTCCTCGAGGCCGACGTCCCGCTGGCCGCGCTGGAGTTCCACGACCGCGCCGTCACCGTCGGCCGCCATACCTCCACCGGCGCCTTCCGCCCGGGCCTGCCCGACTACCGCGGCCTCGTCAACGCCCTCTACGACGGCGACACGGCGGTCGACCTCACCGACCTCCGCCTCGACCCGCCGTCGGGCCCCGCCCCGGACGAGGTCCTCACCTTCTTCGCCGCCTTCGCCGCGCTGTGGAACGCGCGGCTCGACCGCGCCGTCGAGCAGGAGGCGGCCCTCGGGCGGACGTCGTCCGGACGGCGGGTGCTGGCGGCGGACCTCTGCTCGCTCGAGCACGGGGCGGCCCCCGGCCTCGGGGTCGGCCACTCGCTGATCGCGCTGATCGTGGTCGCCCCGTGAGGGGCGTCCTGTTCGACTTCGACGGCCTGCTCGCCGACACCGCGCCGGTCTGGCGGGCCGCCGCGGCCGCGGTCGCGCCCGGGTGGACCGAGGACGACGACCGCGCGCTGCACGGCCTCGACACCGACGCGACGCTGGGGCGGCTCGGGGAGCGGGCCGGGCGGGAGGTGACGCGCGAGGAGATCCTGGAGGCCTACCGCGCGCGGATCGACCAGGTCCGGCTGATGCCCGGGGCGGCCACGCTGGTGCGCTCGCTCGCGGTCCCGCTGGCCGTCGCGTCGAACAGCCCGACCGACCTCGTCGGCGAGCAGCTCATCGCGCTCGGGCTGGGCGACGCGTTCGTCGCCGTCGTCGGGCTCGAGGCGGGCATGGCGCCCAAGCCCGCGCCCGACGTCTACGAGGCGGCGGCGCGGCGCCTCGGGCTGCTGCCGGGGGAGTGCGTGGCACTCGACGACTCGGCACCGGGTGTGCTCGCGGCCGCGACGGCGGGCTGCCGGGTGATCGGGGTGTCGGCGGCGACGCTGCCGGTCGCCCGGCAGGTCGCGTCGCTGGTCGAGCTGGTCGACCCCGCGGGTTCCGGGACCCCGGAGTGGTGAGCCGACCGACCCGGATCGGGCATACAGCGCCTCCACCCACGACGACGGGGAGGACCGGCGATGCTGCTCGACCCGGGTGACCCGCTGCTCGCCCACGCCCACGAACGCCTGCACACCGAGCCGGTCATCTGGCTCGCGACGAGCCGACCGCACGCGGTGCCGGTGTGGTTCCGCTGGTCCGATCCGGCCGTCACCGTGTTCAGCCGGCCGGACACGGTGAAGCTCGGGCAGCTGCGCCGCGACCCCGCGGTCGCGCTGCACCTGGACACGGCGGCGGACGGCACCGACGTCGTGCTGCTCGAGGGGGTCGCGGAGTTCGACGACCGCCCGGTCGGCGAGGACGCGTTCGCGGCGAAGTACGCGGACCGGCTCGGTGAGCAGTCGTTCGCGGCCTGGCGGGAGACGTTCTCCGTGGCGCTGAAGATCGTGGCGCGGCGCCTCGTGATCTGGCGCGCCGGCGAGGACGGCCCGGAGTACCGGTCGGTGCCATGATCGCCGCGTGACCGAGGTGCTGAGCCCGACGGACTTCCGCGCGCCGATCGACGACCGGTGGTTCGCCGACTACGTCGTCGGCGAGACCTACGAGTACGGGAAGCTCGCGGTGAGCAGCGACGAGATCGTCGCGTTCGGCCGCCAGTACGACCCGCAGCGCCTCCACACCGACCCCGAGTGGGCCGCGACCGGCCCCTTCGGCGGGCTCATCGCGAGCGGGTGGCAGACCGCCGGTCTGATGATGCGGATGTACTGCTCGCACTACATCTCGGCGGTGGCGAGCCTCGCCTCGCCGGGGGTCGACGAGCTGCGCTGGCCCGCGCCACTGCGTCCCGACGAGCCGGTGCGGCTGCGGACCACGGTGGTCGAGTCCCGCGTCTCGCGGTCCAAGCCCGACCGCGGGATCGTGCGGACCGCGGTCGAGGTGCTCACCGACGACGACCGGGCGGTGTTGCGCGGCGTGGCGATGAACATGGTGGCGCTCCGGCCGGCGTAGGTCGCCGACCGCCGTGTGTGGTGCACGGGTTCCGTGCACCACACACGCCGGTCACGGACCTAGCAGGGACGCCAGGTCTTGCCGCCCGGGGCGTAGCAGCGCGGTCCGGTGTAGCCCGGGTAGGCCCCCGAGCCGCCCGACGACGATCCCGAGCTCGACCCCGAACCCGAGGTCGATCCCGAGCTCGACGACGCCCGACGGGGCTCGGCGGCGGCGTCGAGGCGCCGCTGCTCCGCGCGTTCGGCCGCGGCGACCCGACGCTGCTCCTCCCGGGCCGCGGCCTCCGCCCGCCGCGCCTCGGCCTCGGCCCGGGCGCGGGCCTCCGCCTCGGCCCTGACCCGGTTCTCCTCGGCCACCCTGGCCGCCTCGATCTGCGCGCGTGCCGACGCGGCCCGATCGGTCCAGGAGGTCGCCGTCGAACGCAGCGTCGCCTGGGCCGCGGCCACCCGGTCGCGGAAGCCCTGCCGCTGCTCGGGACGGAAGGCCGTCCAGGACGGGCCCCCGTGCGGCAGGTCGAACCATCCGAGCACGGCACCGGCGAGGCCGGCGGTCCCGGCCAGTCGCGCCGCCTCCCCGTCCATCGCCTCCGGGGTCGACGCCGAACCGGCCGAGGGGCCCGGCCCGCGCTGCTGCAGGCGCTCCCTTGTCGGCTCACTTGGCGGCCGCTCAGGCGTCGACCAGACCTCCGCTCGTGTCGTCGACCCGGACGGTGGCGTCCTGCAGTGCCCGGTCGATCCGCCGCAGCGCGCCGAGCGAGGAGAGGAGCAGCCGGGCGAGGGAGGGCTCGTTGTCGGCGAGCAGGGCGCGCAGGAGCTGCAGGTCGCTCACCGGCCCGGTCCCGCCGTCCGGACGGCCCGCCGCACGGACGAGGGCCAGCACGCGTGGCGACACCGTCACCCGCTCCGTGGGCACCGCCCCGGTGCGGCACCCGGTCCCCGCGACGGCGCCCAGTGCCGCGGCGACGGCGCCCTCGTCGACCCCGCCCGCGTCGAGGACCGCGACCGCGTCGGCCGCGCGCCGCCGGAGCAACGCGAGGAGGACGTGCTGCGTGCCGACGCCGTGCGCGCCCGCGTCGGCCGCGATCGCCCGGGCCGTCGGCATACCGGGCCAGAAGGGGACGTGCGATCCGCGTGCGGTCACGTCTCGTCATCGCAGGCAACGGGCCTTGCGTGGCAATCATCCGGACACGATCGGGTCACGTCACCCGCCGCGCTCGTCCGGACACGCAGACGGATCTCCACGTAGTGTCGCAGCGATGACCGGCGCACCAGGCACGGGTGGCGAGAGCTTCACCAACTACAGCACCGGCGCCGCCGGAACCCCGGGCTCGTCGGCGCACGACGCCGGCCGGTCGCCGAGCCGGCCGCGCGGGGGCGTCGGCTCCACCGCCGTCCTCGTCGTGGCGGTCATCCTGCTGCTCGCCTTCCTCGCCGCCGTCCTCCTGCTCTGACCAGCGCCGCGGGCACCACGGTCAGCACGAGCCCGCCCGCCGTGAACGCACCGGCGACGAGCAGCGGGTCGGGCGTCCCGCCACGAAGGGCACGAGGACCAGCGCCGCGGCGGGGGTCAACGGCTCGCGCACCAGGGCCGCCAGCCCGACGACGAGCACCACGCCGAGGCCGCCCGCGAGCCACGTCGGGCCGGGAAGGCCCGCGGCGACCGCGCCGACCACCCCGCCACGCCCATGAGTGCGATCCGCCGGGCGGCCGACCACGAGACCGGCGGGCCGCCCCGTGCCGCGAACTCCAGTCCCGCCACCAGCAGTGGAGGAGCGCTGAGCAGCGGCGGCAGCCCGGCCAGGCCGACGGCGGCGATCCAGACCGCCGCGGCGGCGACGAACGCGGCCAGCCGGCCGCCCGGCCACGCGGGCGTCCGCGGAGCACGCACCCGGCACACGCTGACGGCCAGCACCGCGCACCACACCGCGACGGCGAGCACGTAGCCGAACCCGCGCAGGTCGAACACCACGGGCAGGACGGCGGCCGAGACCGCCGGGATCAGCGGGCTGCGCGCCAGGTGCAGGACGAGGACCATCGCCCCGAGCGCCGCCGCGGCCCGCCACCACCACGGCCCCGGCAACGCGGCCGCGACGACGCCCAGCACCGCACCCGCCGTCGGGACCCCGACCAGGCCCACGGGCGCCGCCCACGCCCCGCGGCGCAGCGTCCAGAGCCCGTAGCCGAGGGCGACGGCCTCGGGGAAGAGCACCGCGCGGTCGTCGAGCAGGGTGGCGGCGAGCAGCATCACCGCGGCCAGCAGGCCCGGCGCGGCGTACCGGAGGGCCGTCCGCACAGCGGCGACCCTAGCGCTGCCCGTAGCCCCGCAGCCGCTCCACGACGTCCGCGACCTGCTCGGTGGACAGCAGCCGCGGGGTCCCGACCGCGGACGCCCGCAACCACACGTCGCACAGCCACTCGAGGTGCGCCGCCCCGTCGTAGGCCGCGCGGAGCGTGCCGCCGAGCACGATCGTGCCGTGATGGCGCATCACCGCGGCGGTGCGGTCGGTGAGCGCGGCCGAGGTGTTCGCGGCCAGCTCGTCGGTGCCGTACGGGGCGTACTCGGCGACGGAGACGGCACCGCCGAAGGTCGCGGTCTGGTAGTGCACGAGGGGGACGTCGTCGCGCAGCAGGGAGAGCGCGACGGCCGCGGCGGAGTGCGTGTGCACCACGGCCGAGGCACCATGGCGGGTGTAGCAGAGCAGGTGCAGCGGCAGCTCGCTCGTCGGCTCGAGGGTCCCGACGACGGGTGTCCCGCCCAGGTCGACCACGACGACGTCCTCGGCGGTCATGGAGTCGTAGGCGACGCCGGACGGGGTCACCGCGACCAGGTCGCCCACCCGCACGGACAGGTTGCCGGCGGTCCCGGCCACGAGACGGTCGGCGACGAGGCGGCGGGCGTGGTCGGCGACGGCGGCCCGGGCGTCGTCGAGATCTGGACGGGTCACGACGTCGTGGTTACCAGGAGGGTCCGGACTCGGGCGAACGTGTGCTCCTGACCAGGGCGGACGACCGTCGGGCGCGCCGATCGACCGCTCGACGCGGACGCACAGAGTGACATCGATGTACTTTACGTAACGTCCCGGTTGTGCACGATCAGCACCGGACGAGCGAGCAGGCGCGGGTCGCCGCGCGCTCGGTGCTGGCCAACGTGGAGTCGCTCGACGACCTCGCCGCGGACCGTCGTGCGCAGGTCGTCGCCCTCGCGGAGCAGCTCCAGCGGGGGCACCTCGACCGGGCCGGGACGCTCGGCGTCGCCGAGCAGCTGCGCGCCCTGCTCGGCCCCGTGCGGGCGCTCGCCGCGCGCACGGTCGTCTCCTGGCTCGACGATCTCCGTCTCGCGGCCTGAGCGCGTCGATAGACTCCGGCCATGGTGGAACGCCTCGCGGCACGCTTGCGGACGACGCCGATGCGGCTGCTCGTCGGCGGCTGGGTGCTCGCCGCCGTGCTCCTGATCGCGGGTCTCGTGCTCGTCCTCACCGGCTCCGCGCCCGCCGTGGGCTTCGTGCTGTTCATCGTCGGCGTGGTCCTCACGATGGGCGTCACGGTGAACCTGCTCCGGCTGCGGGCCGGGGAGCACGCCCGCAAGCCCTCGACGTAGCACTCCACCGGGTGAACTCATGTGGTGATCGAGGGTTCGTGCTGGACGAACGCGTGGTCCGTGCCTCACTCTTTCCTCACCGACGGACGGTTGGTGTCGGTGTTCGGGGAACGCCGACTGCCCGGGTCGGCGGCGGTCGCTGGGGAGCGGACCGCCGCCGACCCCGGCACCTCGTCGGCCTCCGTGTCGGCCCTCCCGCTCAGGACGCCGCGCTGACCCGGTAGAGGCGCTGCGCCCCCCGGATGCCCTTGAACCGCCGTGGTGCGGCGACCCGCCAGCGGAACTCGGTCTCGTCGGCGCCGCGGGCCACCACCGCGTCGTGCACCGCGGCCGTCACCACCACCTGTCCCGGCCGGGCGGTCGTCGTGACCCGCGAGGCGAGGTTGACCGGCGGGCCGTACCAGTCGCCGGCGTGCGGCACCCCGATCCCGCTCGCGACCCCCACCCGCACGTCCGGGCGGCCGTCGTCGGCGTCCGACCAGCGGCGCGCGAGCTCCACCGCGGCCCGGACGAGTGCCGTCGGGTCGGAGGACACGAGCATCACCGCGTCGCCGATGGTCTTCGCGAGGCGGACCGGGCGCTGGGCGATGTCGGTGGCGCAGGCCGAGAGCTGCTCGGCCACCTCGGAGAGCTCCGCCGCCGACACGTTCTCCCCGAGGTCGGTGAACCCGACGAGGTCGGCAAAGCAGACCGACACCTCCTGGGCGCCCTGCAGCCGACCGGCGGTGGACTCCTCGATGGCGAGCGCGTGCGAGCGGATCTTGTCGGCGAGGGCCACGGAGACGAGGTGGGTGAGGTGGAGCATGTCCTCCTCGGCGAGGCGGCGGGCCTCGATGGCGTAGCGCAGGGCCATCTCCGGCTCCGGCTCACCCGCGGCCAGCAGCGCCTCGCCGAGCAGTCCGCCGAGCGCGTCGGCCATGTTCAAGACGCCACGCCCGATCGCCCGGACGACCGGCAGCATCTCCTCGTCACCGAACCCGAGGGCCCGGTAGCGCTCGATGCGTGCCGCGATCTCGGCGTCCTCGTCGGTGTACATCTCCTCGTCGGGGTCCGTGGAGACGGGACGGCCCAACGCCCGGAACCACTTCGACACGATCTCCGGGTCCTGCCCGGTGTGCGCACAGATCCCCGCCATCGACCAGCCGTCCTCGGGGGAGAGGGTCCGCTCGATCAGCAGCAGCCCGAGCCGGTCGCGCTCGATGGCCTCCCGCATCGTCTCGACCCCGACGCCGTCGGCCGCGAGGGCCGACAGCACCTCGACCCGGATGCGACGCTGGTCCCCGGTGAGTCCCTCGAGCAGGCCGGCGCGGTCGTAGTCCGTCTCCGCCATCGCCGACCGCAGGCGTTGCGGGATCGGCAGGCTGGTCAGGTGGCGCGGGGGCACGGGCTCATCATGGCGAACTCCGGGCGACGCGGCGCGGCTAGAGTGATCGTCCGATGACCCCCCGTCTGCTCGCCACGAGCGACCTCCACGTGAACCGCTCGGGAAACGAAGCGGTCGTGCGGGAACTGCACCCGACCGACCCGGGCGACTGGCTGATCGTCGCGGGCGACGTCGCCGACAAGGTGTCCGACGTGCGGTGGGCGCTGTCGCTGCTCGCCGAGCGGTTCGCGTTGGTGCTCTGGGTCCCCGGCAACCACGACCTGTGGACCCCGCCGGGCGACGACGTCCAGCTCGTCGGGCCGGAGCGCTACGACCACCTCGTCGAGCTGTGCCGGTCCCTCGGGGTGCTGACGCCGGAGGACGAGTGGCCGGTGTTCGACGGCCACCTGGTCTGCCCGATGTTCCTGCTCTACGACTACTCGTGGCGGGTCCGCCCCGATATGGCCGCCATGTCCACCGCGGACGCCCTCGACGCGGCCCGCGAGGCCGGCGTGGTCTGCACCGACGAGTTCCTCATGGCCTCCCGGCCGCACCCCGGCCCCGCGGCGTGGTGCGCCGAACGCCTCGTCGAGACCCGGCGCCGCCTCGCGGAGCGCCCGGCCGGGATGCCGACGGTCCTGATCAACCACTGGCCGTTGACCGAGCTGCCGCTGCGCGTGCTGCGCCACCCCGAGTTCTCCCTGTGGTGCGGCACCACCGAGACCGCCCGCTGGCACGTCGAGTACGACGCCGCGGCCGTCGTCTACGGCCACCTGCACCTCCCGCGGACCACCTGGGAGGACGGGGTCCGCTTCGAGGAGGTGTCGGTCGGCTACCCGCGCGAGTGGCAGCGCCACGACCTGGTGCGCGGCCCGCTGCGGCAGATCCTCCCCGCCCCCGAGCCCGAGGTCCCCGACCCGTTCACCGCCTGGGCCCTCGACCACGGCGCCCGGTGGGAGTCGGCGCGGTGAACCCGCTCGCGGACGTCCTGCCGGCGACCGTCGTCACGGCCGTGCGGTTCGACGACGAGGGCGCCGGCCCGCTGCACCCGGACGAGGAACCCGCCGTCGCGAAGGCCGTGGCCACACGCCGCGCGGAGTTCACCACCGCCCGGTCCTGCGCCCGCGAGGCCCTGGCGGCGCTCGGCGCGCCCGCCGAGGCGGTGCCGGTGGGGGAGAAGCGGTCGCCCGTGTGGCCGGACGGCGTGGTCGGGTCGATCACGCACACGGCCGGCTTCCGCGGGGCGGCCGTGGCGCGAACGGCGGACGTCCGGTCGCTGGGGGTGGACGCCGAGCAGCACGGGCCGTTGCCCGACGGCGTGCTCGGCGCGGTGTCGTCGCCGGGGGAGCGGGAGGTCCTCGCCGCCCTCGCGGCCGAGCACCCGGACGTGCACTGGGACCGGCTGCTGTTCTCGGCCAAGGAATCGGTCTACAAGACCTGGTTCCCGCTGACCGGCCGCTGGCTGGGCTTCGAGGAGGCCGTCCTGACGCCGAGCCCCGACGGCACCTTCCGCGCGGAACTACTCGTGCCCGGCCCGGTCGTCGACGGCGGCACGGTGTCGGAGTTCCACGGACGCTGGACGGTGTACGGGACGCACGTGGTGACGGCGATCGCCCTGGAGACGGCAGGGGCACCCGAGGCGACTCGGGGACCCGCCTGACGGACGACCCGCGCCGCCCGGGCGTCGGCCCGGGCGGCGCGAGTGACCTGGAGCGTGATCAGCCGTCGGCGGCGACGAGCTTCCCGCTCCCGCCGGAACCGCCGGTCCCGTGCCCGCCGGAGCCGCCGTTCGCCTGGGCGTCGCCGCCCGACGAGGAGTTCTTGCTCGGCGCGGAGTCGCCCAGCAGCGCCAGGTTGCTCCCGGACAGGACGTTGATCCCGCCCTGGCCCCCGACGGCCGAGCCGCCGTTGCCGCCGGCTCCGCCCGTGCCCGCGCCACCGGCTCCGCCGTTGCCGCCGACCAGGTTGGTCACCGAGGTGGTGACGTCGGTGATGGCCGACCCGCGGTGACCACCGTCGTGCTTGGAGCCGCTCTCGTGCTTGGAGCTGCCCTCGTGCTTGGAGCTGCCCTCGTGCTTGGAGCCGCCCTCGTGCTTGGAGCTGCCCTCGTGCTTGGAGCCGCTCGCGTGCGACGCACCGCGCTCGTGCGACGAGCCGTGCCCGCGGTCCGAGGCACCGGAGTGCTGCCCGGCGTCGCAGTCCACGTGCCCGCGGTCGGGATGGCCCTGCTGCTCCCCGGTCGAGGCCAGCGCGGAGCCCGTCGCGGCGACCAGGCCGATCCCGGCGATCCCCGCGACCGCCGCCGCACGGCCGGCGTACGCCAGTCGGTCGGAGCGGTCGCGCGCGACGGCACCGTGCCCGTCGAGCTGGATCGCGTGGGCCGTGCTGTGGTGCTTACCCATGGTCGTGCCCCTCCTTCGAGATCGGGTTCGAGCACGTCCTGTGCTCCGAACGCGCGGGGGCTTCCCTCGATCGCGGGGACTCGTAACCTGTTCGTGATCGTTCCGTGTCCGCAGTGAGACGAGCGGGCGAGCGGTCGTCAGCCCGCGCGGAACTCCGCGGAGCCGGTCGAGGTCGGGTCGGACGCGTCGGTGTCCGGGGGCTCCTCGTCGGCCGCGGGCACGGCCTGCGGCGGCGGGTAGGAGGGGTTCAGCGTGACGGTGCGGTTCGCCCCGATGCCCCGGTAGCGCGCGGGGGTGCAGGTGAGCACCACGACCTGATGGGACGACCCCGCGGCGGCCGCCCCGAACACCGCCGCGAGCCGCTCCAGGCGACCGGGGTCGGAGTGCCCGAGGGCGTCGTCGATGAGGACCGGCACCCCGTCCTCGGCGTCGACCAGGGCGGCGACGGCCAGCCGCGCGCACAGCCCGAGCTGCTCCTTCGCGCCGGTCGACAGCGCGTCGAACGGCACGGTGACCCCGTTCAGGGTCCGGGAGACGATCCGGAGCGCCGGGTCGACCTCGAGGGCCAGCGACGGGCCGAACACGATCCGCGCGAGCCGCTCGACCTCCCGGCGGAACGGCGCGACGTACGCCCGCCGCACCTCGTCGCGCCGGCGCGCGAGCGTGTCGTGCAGGCGCACGGCGGCCGCGGCCCGCCGCGACACGGAGGCGTGCTCGCGCTCGGCGGCGGCCAGCTCCGTGCGCGCCGCGGCGTGCCGGTCGTGCCGCCCCTCACCGCCCGCGACCTGCAGTCGGCCGGTGACCTCGGCCCGCCGCCGTTCCACGTCCGCGGTCCGCTGCGTCAACGAGTCCACCGCCCGCTTGGCCGTCGCGTAGAGCGCCTCGACGGTGGTCGGGTCGTCGGCCTCCAGCGCGGCGGCCCGCTGCTCGTGGTCGGCCTCGTAGCGGCGGGCGCGCGCGAGTGCGTCGGTGGCCGCCGCGGCCAGGGCGTCGTCGGGGTACTCCGCGCGGGCCTCACGGAGCTCGCCCGTGCGTCGGTCGGCCTCGCTGCGGGCGACCGCGAGGGCGGTCCGGGCCGCCACGACGTCCGCTCCTGCCGTCGTCACCGACGCGTCGAGCCGTCGCCACGCCTCCTCGGCGCCGCGCGCCACCCGATGGGCCTCGTCCGCGGCGTCGAGGGTGCGCACCGCCTCGAGACGCAGCGGTTCGAGGTCCTCCGGCTCCGGGTCGCCGGACGCGTCGTCGAGCAGCCCGGCCTCCTCGAACAGGCCGGGCTCGTCCGGGGCGGGCCGTCTCGCACCCCGCCGGCGGGTGGGCGCGGGCTCGGCGGCCTCGGCCGGGATGCGTTCGGCGAGGGTCGCGATCGCGCCCCGGACGTCGTCGAGCGGCCGGCCGCCGAGCTCCCGCTCGACCACGGCCGCGAGCTCGCGTACCCGCGACGCCGCCTCGCCGGCCGCTCGCGACGCGGCACGGGCGGCGGCGACGTCGGCCACGCCGAGGGCGGCGCACGCCTGCTCGCGGGCCGTGCGGGCGTCGGCGACCCGGCGCCGGGCGGCCTCGCCGTCGAGGCCCGGACGCACCGTCATGCGGACCGCGCCCGGTACGTCGATCGTCACCGCGTCGGCCACCGGCAGGGTGGTGCTCTCCCCGTCGGCGACCTCCCGCGTGGTCCCGTCGACGGCCACGGCGGTCCGGTCGCCGAGTCCGGTCACCTCGACCGTCGCGGCGCCCGCCGCGAGCTCGGCCTCGGCCTGGACCACCGCGCGATCCAGGCCCTCCAGACGCTCGACCGCGGCGGCGTCGGCGCACGGCCCGCCCGCCTCCCGCGCGGCCTCCCGGCGCGCCTCCTCGGCGGTCTCGGCCCGTCGCAGCCGTCCCCGCAGGTCGGCCAGCTCCGCCCGGTCGCGGGCGGCGGCGAGCTCCGCGGCCGCGGTGCGGGCGGCCGCGGTCGCCGCGTCGGACGCCGCGAGGGCACGGTCGGCCTCGGTCCGCCGCTCCGCGAGGTCCTCCCGCCGCGCCTGGTCGCCCGCCTCCAGGCCCTCCAGCGTCTCGCGGGCCCTCGCGGCGCGCTGCTCCGCCGTCGCCGCGGCGGCCACGAGCGCCGCCCGCGCGTCCTGCCGCTCGGTGGCGCGGCCCGCCCGCTCGCGCGCGGCCTCGGCCCGCTCCGCGCTGGTGGTGACCTCCTGCTGCCGGGCCTGGAGGGCCGACCACCGGTCCTCCAGCTCCCGCACGCGGGCGTTCTGCGCACGCCGTTCCTCCGCCAGCCCAGTGGCCTCGCGGTCGAGCTCCGCACGCAGGTCGACGTCGCGTTCCACCTCGGACACGGCTGCGGCCGCCGCGTCCGCCTCCGTCCGCGCGGCGGCGACCCGGTCCCCGGCCTCGCGCAGCGGGCCGACCGGCCGACCGTGCCCGCCGTGGTAGCGCCGCACCTCCGCGAGGGCGCGCTCGACGAGGCCCTCCGCGGCCGCGTCGACCGCCGGGCCGACGGTCTCCCCGCCGGCGGCGCGGTCGAGCGCCCGGGTGAGCGCGTCGTGCCCGCCGAGGTCGACCTGCCCGAGCGGGGTGTGCTGCTCGACCCGCAGCGCGAGCCACAGGTCCCGGTCCATGGTCTCGTCGAGGATCGCCAGCAGCCGGTCGTGCGCCTCGCGACCGGCGAGCTGTTCGGTCGTCGGGCCGGTGACGTGCAGCTCGGTCAGCCGTCGCCGCAGCCACCGCTTGCGGTAGACCACGTGGTAGGGCCCGGTGACGAACTCGGCCTCCACCTCGGGCCCGGCGTCGCGACCGGCCGGCGCGGCGCCGCGCACCGGCGCGGCCTTCGAGTCGTCGCGGAAGTCGATGAGCAGGTCGAGCGCGACGACCGTGGACGTCTTGCCCACCTCGTTCTCGCCCTCGAGCACCGTCACACCGGACTCGGCCAGGTGGACCTCGCGGTCGTGCACCCCGCGGAAGTCGCGCAGGCGGATCCGGAGCAGCCTCACCGCGTCACCGCCAGGCGGTGCAGCAGGGCGAGGGCGTCGAGCGCCGCGGGGTCGGCGTCGTCCCGGGCCGCCGCGGCGAGTTCCTGCGCCGCGTCGGCCGCGAAGCCGCTGAGACCGAGCGCCTCGACGTCCGCGTCGTCGGGCCGGGTGACCACGCCCGACAGGTCGACCTCCAGCGCCGCGAGGACCGGCGCGTGGGCCTCGGTGATCTCGTCGAGCCGAGCGCGCTGGCGCAGCGTGAGGGTGCCCTCGACCGCGAGGCGCAGCGCGGTGCGCTCCGGGGCGTCCAGCGCGTCGAGCCGGGCGTCGAGCGCCGCGAGGTCGTCGTCGGAGTCGGCCAGGGCGTGCTCGCGGGTGAAGGCCCAGCGCCCGACACGCACCGGCCGCACCGACGCCGCGCCGTCGGGGCCCACGTCCACCACCAGGACGTTGCCCGGGTCGGTCTCCTCGTGGGAGGTCACCTCCGGGGCGCCCGAGTAGGCGATCCGCGGCTCGCCGTGCAGCTGCCAGGTCGAGTGCCGGTCGCCGAGCGCGACGTAGTGCACGCGCCCGTCGGCCAGCGCCGCGCGGCACTCGGCCGTGCCGATCACGGCCGGGTTCCGCTCGTCGGGGCTCAGCACGTCGACCGCGCCGTGCCCGGCGAGGACCCGGACCACGCCCTCGGGTGCCGGCTCCAGGGCCCGCAGGCGGTCACCCACCAGGTCGGACAGCGGACGCTTGGTGGCCCACGGAGCGGCGACGACCTCCACCCCCGGCGCCACCGGGTGCACCCCAGGGGTGTCCAGCACCGTGACGTGCGGCGGGCAGCGCCGGACGAAGTCGGCCCGACGCGTCACGAGGGAGGCGTCGGCCGGATCGTGGTTCCCGGGCAGGAGCAGCACCGGCACGGGGACCGAGCGCAGCGCCTCGCACGCCCGCCCGACCACGTCCGGCCCGACGAGGTTCGACTCGAAGACGTCCCCGCACACCACGACGAAGGCGGCCCCCTCGTCGCCCGCGACCCGCCCGAGGGCGGCCACCGCGTCGAGCCGGGCCTGCGCGAACCGGGCCTGCGCCTCACCGACCGCCTGCCCGACCCGACCCGCGCCGAGGAACCGCCGGGTCATCCCCAGCTGCCAGTCGGCGGTGTGGACGAAGCGCATGCTCACCTCCCCGCAGGAGCACCGTAGGCCGCGCCGCCGGTGGCCCTCCCACCGACACCCCGCGCCCACCCATGATCAGCAGAGCACAGGGGTCCGACAGTCACGCCGGGGCGTCGAGATCCAGGGTGGCGCCGAGCTGCAGCGCCGCACTCCCGCGGTGCACCGCGACCTACCGGTACTCACCCTCCACGAGGGAGGACTCCGTCAGCTCCACCGAGCGTGGAACGGTTCCACTCCGGTGGCGGTGGCCGACGGAGCCGACCAGGCTCGTCGTCGTGACCTCCCCGATCCGCGTCGAGACCGGCACCGACCCCGCCCTCGCGGTGGTGACGATCGACCACCCACCGCTGAACCTCTACGACGGCGCGATGCACACCGCGCTCGCCGAGGCCGTCACCCAGCTCGAGGCCGAGCGCCCCCGGGCCGCGCTGTTCCGCGCCGAGGGCAAGGTCGTCAGCGGCGGGGTGGACGTCCGTGACTCCTTCCTGCCGCTCGCGCAGGACGCCGACGTCGAGGGCGGGACCCGCTACTTCGCCGAGCTCGTCGAGCTGGGCGAGCGCGTCCACCGGCTGCCGTTCCCGACCGTCTTCGCCGCCCACGGCCTCACCCTCACCTGGGCCTTCGAGCTCGCCCTCGCGTGCGACCTGATCGTCGCCGCCGAGTCGGCGAGCTTCGGCCTCATCGAGGCCACGGTCGGCCTCACCCCGGCCATGGGCGGCACCCAACGGCTCGCGCAGCGCTGCGGCCAGGGCCGCGCGAAGTACTTCGTCATGACGGCGGGTCGCTTCGGCGCCGCGGAGATGGAGCGCTGGGGCGGGGTCGACCGGGTGGTTCCCGACGACGAGCTCGACGGCTCCGCGCGCACGCTCGCCCGGGAGCTCGCGGCCGGCCCGACCGTGGCCCACGCGGCGACCAAGGAGATCCTCGCGTCGCTCGCCGACGGCGGACTCGACACCGCGAACGCCCGCACCGCAGGGATCGCGGGGAAGCTCTTCGCCACCGAGGACCTGCGCGGCGCGATGGACTCCTTCGTCGAGCGGGGCCACGGGAAGGCCACCTTCCGGGGAGCCTGACGGCGCGCAGCGCACCTCTAGGTCAGCGGCAGCACGCTGATCGGCTCGAGGTTCCCCTCCCGGGTGGAGCGCTCGAACCGGACGCGGGCGCTGCGCCCGGTCAGCTCGAGCGTCGCGATCGCGTTGCCGAAGTACGGCCCGCCGATCGCGTCCCACTCGACCGGCTCGGGCGGCACGCCCCAGCGCCGCCCGATCCGCCGGGCGACACGGGTCGCCGTCCGCGTCCAGCCCGCCGCGAACACGTACTCCATGAACCAGGGCACGGCGTTGCGCACCGGGGACGCGGTGAGCTGGTAGACGTGCGACCGGGTGGGCGTCGGGAACGTCGCCCGGGCCGCGTAGCAGTGGTGGACGTCGCCGGAGAGCACGCACACCGTGGCCGGGCCGGCCGAGGACGCCGCGGCGCGCTCGACGAGGCGGGCGAGCCGGTCGAACGACGCCCGGAACGCGGGCCAGTGCTCGAGGTCGACCGCCTGCCGGAGCCACTCCGCCACCCGGCTGCCCCGCGTGGCGGAGCGTTCGTCCATCGACTGGACCTGGCTGATCGCGGGCGGCATCAGCCAGGGGATCGACGAGCCGATCAGCACGTGGTCGAGGTCGGGCGAGGCCGCCTCCTCCTCGAGCCACGTGAAGGTGTCGTCGTTGATCATGAGGCGCTCGTCGTCGTTGAGCACCCGGCCGCAGCGGGAGTCGACCATGAGCAGCCGGGTGGAGCCGAGGTCCCAGCGGTAGCTCCAGCGGATGCCCGCGGGCTGCCCGACGGCGGCGTCGGCGCGGGCGGCGAACTCCTCGAGCACCGGGTAGGCGTCGCCCTCGCACGCCATGACCTTGCGGTACACGTCGTCGGACTCGAGCGTCGCGGGGTCCATGTTGCCCAGGTGCTGGTAGACCCAGTACGAGGCGAGGCCCGCGCGGATGCGGGTCGGCCACCAGTCGAGCTGCGCCATCTGCTCGCGCCACGCCTGGGAGGTGTTCCAGTCGTCGCGGACGTCGTGGTCGTCGAAGATCATCGCGACGGGGGCGGTGGACAGCAGCCAGCGGACCTCCGGGTCGCGCCACGTCTCGGCGTAGAGGTGGGCGTACTCGGGATAGTCC
The DNA here is from genome assembly GCF_021026295.1 of Actinomycetospora soli. Classification (GTDB taxonomy): domain Bacteria; phylum Actinomycetota; class Actinomycetes; order Mycobacteriales; family Pseudonocardiaceae; genus Actinomycetospora; species Actinomycetospora soli. The sequence goes on along the minus strand of NZ_JAJNDA010000006.1, from coordinate 335,909 downwards.
AGGATCTCGGACCCGTCTCCCACTGCGTCGTTCCCGTCGCCGCGGCGCTCGCGGATCCACTGCTGCGTGCGGGGCGTCGTCTCGTCGGCGTAGACCTGGTCGCCGAGCAGCGCGATGACGTCGGGCAGTTCGGCGGCCGCGGCGTCGTCGTCCGGGGCGGCCACGACGCGCCGGAGCAGACGCGCGGCGTAGGCGTCGAGGGCGTCGACCCCGAGCGTGGCCTCGAGCTCGGGGTCCCCGGTCGGGGGGTACCGGCAGGAGCCGAACACGACGCGCTGGGTGCGCTCGGGGTCCACCGAGCGCGTCCGGATCCGCGAGGGCGGGAAGCCGTCCACCGGCCAGATGCGCTCGCCGTCGAGGCGCACCTCGTAGGAGTACACGCGACCCGGCTCGAGGTCGCGGACCACCACGAGCGCGTAGTGCTCGCCGCACACCGTGAAGGTCGGCGCGCCGACGCCGAGGACCTCCACCGTGCCCGGGTGGTCCACCTCCACCCACACCGTCGCCGTCGTGCTCCCGACGTGGCGCAGGAGCGGTCCCAGGACGAGTGGCGTGCTGTCGGTCACCCCGACAGCCTGCCTCACGACGGGTCGGTGAGCCGCTCCAACCGCCGCTGGACCTCGTCGAGGCGCGCCTGCAGGAGGGTGACCTCGGCGGAGAGCAGCGGGAGCTCGGCCTCCGGCGGGAGGTCGGGGGACCCGTCGTCGGGCAGGGGCGCCAGCGGCGCGAGGACCGAACGCTCCGTCCCCTCGTCGACGGTCACGGGGACGCCCGCGAGGCGGGTCAGGCGGTCGAGGGAGAGCACGGCGCGCCGGCCGGCGCACTCCCGGCACACGGCCTCCAGCCGGCGCCACCCGACGATCCCGCCCCCGACGTCGTCGAGCGCCGCGGCGGACCGCCCGCAACGGCACCGCCCGAGACGGATCGAGCGCACCGTCTGCCGCTGGTAGCGCAGACCCAGTTCGTAGGAGACGTAGCGGCCGGAGGCGAGGACCTCGAGCAGCACGCTCCGCTCGTACTGCTCGTCGCAGGCGAGGGCACGGGCCTGCTCGGCGTCGTGGAAGCAGTAGAAGCCGCAGTCGCACCACGTCGACGGGCACCGGTGGCGGGGCGACTGCACGCACACCGCCTCGGCCACCGTCCCGTAGACCTGGCTGCGGCCCAGCGCGACCCCGTTGAACCCGACCGCGGTCCCGTCCGCGGACAGCATCGGGTACGCGATCTTCCAGCCGGGCAGGGCGGGGCGGGTGCCCGGCCCGGTCCCGTCGGCGGGCTCGGTGCGCCCGCGCCGCGCGAGCGGGCGCAGCTCAGCCCCCGGTGGCGATCGGGTCCGGGGCCGTCTCGACGACGGGTTCGGCCGCCACCGCGACCGGCTCCGGCGTCTCGACCTCGGAGGGTGCGGGCGCGGGCGGGTCCTCGGCGATGCCGGCGGAGAGTCGACGTCCCAGGCGCATGTCTGCCTCCACTGCTCGGGTGCCACCGATGGTCGGCCGACGGTGTGCCGATGTAAAGCGCGGACCCGCGATCGCAACCGAGCCGGAGCCCGGCCCGGACCCGGGGAGCAGGTCCGGGCCGGAGCCGTGCGCTACTCGGCGGCGAGACCGAGGTCGTCCAGGACGGCGCCGACCTCGGCCTCGGTGTCGGCGACGGTGTGGTCCAGGTACTGCGCGACCGGCGTGAGCTCGGCGGCGTTCGCGGCCGGCGCGGCCACGCCGAGGGCGAGGGCCGGCCCGACGAGGGCGGCGAGGCCGAGGCGCAGGGAGCGGGAGGAAGGCATGGGGGAGTCCCTTCGAGGACGGTGCACTGCTCTGACCGACACGCGGCGGTGGGTGTCGATCGGCGCAACGAGGCCCTCCCGGCACGAACACGGCGATCGGGGCAGTCGTAACACGAAGATCATCGGGAAACGTGTCGAAACTGCCGTCACGACCACGTCGTGCCAGCTCGGCGGCGGTACGGGGGAGCGGGTGCCCGGTGATCTCCGCCTGACCGCGGGGAAACGTCCCGGTCATGCGTTCCACGGCGTCGCGGTGGGGCAGGTCGGGCTCGAACCGACGACCTGACGGATTATGAGTCCGCTGCTCTGACCAGCTGAGCTACTGCCCCCGTGCGATCCGCCCGGGAGACCCGCAGCACGCGACCGCGTCGAGCACCCTATCGGGCGACCGGGGACGGGCCGCCCGGCCCGCGCCGGTCGACGCGGACGCGGCGGGTCCCGACGTCGGGTCACCCGGACGGAGCAGCCTCGGAGGCGGACCGACGCGCCACACGTTCGGGTGGTCACGGTCTCGTCCCGGACCCGTTGCGGTCTGCGCCGATGCCCTCGGAATGCTGGTCCACCGGAGTGACGTCGGCTTGCGTCCCGCTCCGATTCTTACGCAGGATCACATCCGAGAACGAGACAATACGAAGATCGGGGGAATCATGAGGGACCGCCGCCGTGGTGATCCGGGGTCGACGCGGATCAAGGTCCCGGCCCGGACGGCCGTCGAGGAGGGCATGACCGTCTCCATCGACCACCTCGCCGTCCCGAGCAGCCGCGAGCCCGCGTCCGGCTCGTTCCCGGCCGTGACGCCGGGCGTCCCCGGTGCGGTCGCCGCGCTCAGGCGCGCCCTCGCCGACGGGAGCGTCCACCACCACGGCACGACGCCCGTCGTCGCCGTCGTGCGCGTCTGGGCCGCGGGGGGCGACCTCGACGCGCAGCGCCGCGCCTGCCCCACCTGCGCCGCCTGACACGAGGGGGCAGGCTCCGGGGGTGTGATCCCCGAGCCCGCCCTCCCCGCGCGTCCGACCCCGCTGGCAGCCCGCCTCCGGGAGCTCGTCGCGGAGGCCCCCGAGGCGCCGGCGGTCTCCGACGGCGACACCCGGCTCACCCGCGACGAGCTCGACCGGCGGACCGACCGGCTCGCCCGCATCCTCGCCGCGCGCGGGGTCGCCCGCGGCGACCTCGTGGCGATCGCCCTGCCGAACACCGTGCACCACGTCGCGACCAGCGTCGCCGCGTGGAAGCTCGGGGCGGTGCCGTTGCCGCTCTCGGCCCGCCTGCCCGCCGCGGAACGGGAGGCGGTCCTCGCGGTCGCGCGACCCGCCGTCGTGATCGAGGAGCCCCTCGAGCCGTCGACGACCGACGACACCCCGCTGCCCGACGTCGTCGGTCCGTCCTGGAAGGCCCCGACCTCCGGCGGGTCGACCGGGACCCCGAAGGTCATCGTGGCCGGCCAGGCCGCGTGCACCGAGCACGTGCTGGCCCGCGCCGACGGCCTGCGGATCGACCGGGACGGGACCTTCCTCACGACCGCCCCGCTGCACCACAACGCGCCCTACATGTTCAGCCTCATGGCGCTCCTGCAGGGCCACCACGTCCTGCTGATGCAGCGCTTCGACGCCGCGCGGACGCTCGAGCTGGTCGCCGAGCACGGCGTCACCTGGCTCTACCTCGTCCCCACGATGATGTCGCGGATCCTCAAGGCCGTTCCCGACGACGCCTGGGGCGGGCTGGGGAGCCTGCGCACGGCCCTGCACGTGGGGGCGCCGTGCCCGCCGGAGGTCAAACGCGCCTGGCTCGCGCGGCTGCCGCGCCCGGAGATCCTGCTCGAGCTGTACTCCGGCACCGAGTCGCAGGCGAGCGCGATGATCGACGGGCGCGACTGGCTCGCGCACCCGGGCTCGGTCGGGCGCGTGACCCGCGGGCGGATGCGGATCACCGACGACGAGGGTCGCGAGGTCCCGCCGGGCGTCGTCGGCGAGATCTGGATGCGGCCCGAGGACGCCCCGACCTACCGCTACCTCGGCGCCGAGCCCCGCGCCCGCGACGGCTGGGAGTCCCTCGGCGACCTCGGCTCGTTCGACGAGGAGGGCTACCTGTACCTCGCCGACCGGCGGGCGGACATGGTCGTCGTCGGCGGCGCGAACGTGTACCCCGCGGAGGTGGAGGCCGTCCTGCTCGGCCACCGGGCGGTCGACGACGCGGTGGTGGTCGGGGTGCCCGACGAGGATCTGGGCCGCGTCGTGCACGCCGTGGTCCGCGCCGATCCGTCGACCGAGACCGCGCTGCGCGCCCACGTCGCGGAGCGGCTGAGCCGGCACAAGCGACCGACCGGCTACACGTTCGTCGACCACCCGCTGCGGGACGACACCGGCAAGGTCAGGCGCGCTGCCGTCGCAGCCGCAGTTCCAGATCGGTCGCCGTGACCGGCGGGCTCCAGTAGTAGCCCTGCCCGAAGCGGCACCCGATCCGCCGCAGCGCGTCGGCCTCACCCGCCGTCTGGACCCCCTCGGCGATCGGCACGAGGTCGAACGCGTGGGCCATGACGAGGATCGCGGTGGTGATCCGCATCTGCTGCTCGTCGACGTCGAGGTCGCTGACCAGCGAGCGGTCGATCTTCACCTCGTCGACGAAGGCCCGCCGGGCGTAGCCGAGCGAGGAGCTCCCGGTGCCGAAGTCGTCGATCGCGACCCCGACGCCCGCGGCCCGCAGCCCCTCGAGCGCCTCGCGGGTGAGGGCGTCGTCCCCGAGCAGCCGGTGCTCGGTGATCTCCACGGTCACGTCCTGCGGCGCGAGCCCGTGCCGGCGGGTGCAGTCCACGACGTCCTCGACGAAGCGCGGTGCCCGCAGCTCGACCGGGGAGACGTTCACGTGGACGGTGAACGGGGCGTCGCCGAGCACGTCCGCCCGCCAGCGCGCGACCTGCGCGGCCGCCGTCTCGAGCACCCAGAGGTCGAGGGCGGTGATGAGGCCGGTGTCCTCGGCGACCGAGAGGAACGTGTCCGGCGTGAGGAACCCGCGCTCGGGGTGCCGCCAGCGGGTGAGCGCCTCGACCGCGACGACGTGGTCGGTCTCCAGGTCGACGATCGGCTGGTAGAGCACCACCAGCTGGCCGGTGAACAGGGCCGAGCGCAGCTCGTCGGCGAGCCGGGTGCGGGCCTGGGCCTCGCGACGCATGGCGGGCGCGAACACGCTGACCCCGCCGCGCGAGCGCGCCTTCGCGTGGTACATCGCGGTGTCGGCGTCGCGCAGGAAGTCGTCGGTGGCCCCGCCGGGGCGGGTGCCGAGCCGGACCCCGACGCTCGCGCTCACCCAGCAGGTCCGCCCCTGCACGACGACGGGTGCGGCCAGGACGGTGCGGATGCGCTCGGCGATGTCGAGGGCCTGCTCGGGCGTGGCGTCGTGGACGAGGATGGCGAACTCGTCCCCGCCGAGACGGGCCACGGTGTCGGTCTCGCGCACCACCGCGCGCAGCCGCTCGGCCACGGCGACGAGCAGCGCGTCGCCGACCTCGTGGCCGAAGCTGTCGTTGACCGCCTTGAACCCGTCCAGGTCGAGCACCAGCACGGCCGGGACGGCGGACGCCCGCTCGACCTCGCGCAGCCGCTCGTGCAGCAGCGTGCGGTTGGCGAGGCCCGTCAGGGGGTCGGAGTGCGCGAGCCGTTCCAGTGCCGCGTGCGCGTCGGCGAGCTCCCGGGTGCGCTCGACGACGCGGCCCTCGAGGTCGTGGGTGAGGCCCTGCAGCTCCTCGGCGAGCATGTTGAGGCCGACGACGATCGCGTCGATCTCGTCGGACTGGTGCGACGGCTCGAGGCGGGCGTCGAGCCGGCCCGCCGCGAGTTCGACGACGAAGCCCGCCAGCTCGTCGAGCCGACGGGCCAGGTCCTCACCCGCGTGCGCGGTCATCGAGCAACCAGTCGAGGGCGGCGGCCTCGTCGGTGAAGAACCGGGTCGGGACCGCGGGCGGGTCGACGAACAGCGAGAAGTTCGCGATCGTGCGGTCGACCGCGGAGCGGCCCACCATGGCGATCCGGGTGACCGAGCACTCGCGGCCGAAGACCTCGCGCGCCGCGCGGGTGGTGGGCGCCGAGCCCATGACGATCATGGGGCGCCGCGCGGGGCCGTTGAGCTCGTCCACCGCCGCCATGGCCTGCTCGGCGATGTCGCCGGTGATCCGCAGGCCCCCGACCCACTCCAGTCGCACCACCCCGAGCGCGTCCACGTGCAGCGACTCGAAGTACCCGAGGGTCGGATCACTGCTCACGGCCCCGAGGATACGGCAACACTGCGATGAACGGGCTAATGTGGTTAACCCTTTCGGTCTACTCGCGGGTGCGTCGAGCCTCGGCTCCGGTCTCCTCCGCGTACGCGGGGTCGTCACCGGCCACCCGCCCGACGAACTCGTCCGAGTCCCCCGTCCCGGTGGTCGACATCTCGTCCCGGCGGCTCTCGGCGTCCGGGTGCTCGCCACCGGTGGCGCGGCTGCTCGCCACCCGCGGGTCCTGCGGCACGTCCTGCTCCGACGGCTCGCCCGCGGCGGGCGGCCCCAGCGGGCCGTCCTCGCCCTTGACCTTGTCGGCGGCCTTCGAGATCGCGTCCTTGATGCCCATGACCGGGGGTGCCCCGGATCGGTCTCAGGCCAACAGGGGACCCAGCTCCGCCGCATGCGCCCGCAGGACCTCGACGAGGTCGTCGTTCGGTGCGGCCACCCGCGCCGCGGGACCGGTGAGCGCGAGGCCCGCCACGAGCCGGCCGTCCCCGGGTGCACGCACCCCGACGGCCAGGCACCCGTGCTCGGCGCGGAACTCCCCGCACTGCCGGGCCAGCCCGGTCGCCCGGACCTCCGCGAGCCGTCCGGCCAGCTCCCGCGGGTCCACGACGGTGTGCGGGGTGAGCCGCGCGGCCCCGGTCGCGGGCTCGTCGTCGTGCTCGGCGAGCAGCAGGCGCCCGAGGGAGCTCGCGTGCAGGTGGCGGGAGAGCTCGCCGGCGTCGACGGGCGGGTGGTCGGGGTCCGGGTCGAGGAACACCAGCCGGTGCCCGAGGTAGCCCGCGAGGTGCGCGCCCCAGCGGACCCGGGAACGCAGCCGCTCCATCACCGCGCGGGCCGCGGTCGGCGTGGTCACGGGGGTCGGCGCGAGGTTCGCCGCGCGGCGCCCGAGCGCGAAGCCGCGCAGGTCGGGCAGCCGCACGAGGTACTCCTCGGCGACGAGGAGGTTGAGCAGCCGGTAGGTCGTCGCGGGCGGGATGCGCAGCTCGGCGGAGATGTCCTTCGCGGTGGTGCCGATCCCGGCCGCCGCGACCGCCTCGAGGATCGCCAGCGCGCTGCGCACGGCCTGGGGCTGGCGTCCGGTGATCGTCCGCGCCGCCTCCGTGGGGCTCATCGCGCGCGGTCCGCGGGGTGCAGGTCGGCCGCGGTCGTCTCGTCGTAGACGCCCATCCCGTCCAGCTGCGCGGCGTGCGTGCGGCGCAGCGCCACCCACCCCGCCCCGGCCGCGAGCACGACGATCCCGACGGTCACCGGCAGCAGCGGCCCGGCCGACCGCCACAGGGCCACGACGATCACGACGGCGAGCACCGGCACCGCGCACCAGGACGTCACGACGACCGCGGGCGTGAGCTCGCCGATCCGGCGCAGGAAGCGCGGGGCGGCGAGGCAGACCAGCAGGTAGGCGGCCAGGAAGCCGACCGTCGCGACGGCGAGCAGGCCCCCGAGCAGGTCCTGCGGCGCCACGCCGGCCAGCGTCCCGACGACCGGTGGCAGCGCCAGGAGCGGCACGCTCAGTCCCACGGCGGCCGCCGGCGTGAGGTGGCGGCGGTGCGTGCGGCCCAGCACGGCCGGGGCGACGCCCTCGCGGGCCAGGGAGAACAGCACCCGCACCAGCGTGTTCAGCGCGGCGAGCGTGCACGCGCCGAACGAGGCGATGATGCCCGCGTCGAGCAGCACCGGCGCCCACGTGCCGATCACGGCCGCGCCGGGCCCGCCGTCGGGGCCGACCACCGTCAGTGCCGGGAGCACGGCCGGCGCCGCGAGGTGGACGACCATCGCGACCAGGTAGAGCAGCGCCGCGCCGCCCGCCGTCACGGCGACCGCGCGGGGCACGCTGGCGAACGGGCGCCGGGCCTCGACCCCGAGCGCGGTGGCCGAGTCGAAGCCGATGAACGCCGCGACGGCCGGCAGGACCCCGGCGGCGACGCCCGTGAGCCCGCCGGGCGGCAGCGGGGGCGGCGGGGGACCGGCCGGGGCCCGGACCGCGAGCGTCACGAGCACGACCAGGATCAGCGCGATCGACGCGCCCTCGACGACGAGCATGACCCGTCCCGCGAGCCGGACCCCGCGCACCGCCAGGGCGGCGATCGCGGCGCTGAGCACGACGACGACCGCCACGCCCACCGCGGTCGTGTCCACCGGCCACAGGCGTTCGACCAGCGCCCGGGCGTACCAGGACGCGCCGACCAGCGCCGCCGCCACGAGCAGGGCGTAGCCGAGCACCATGGACACCGCGCAGGCGTACGCGCCGCCCGGTCCGAGGCCCTTGGCGGTGAAGCTGTAGAGCCCGCCCGCGGCGGCCATCCGGCGGGCGAACACCGCGATCGAGGCGACGACGAGCCCGACCAGCACCGCGGCGATCGCCACCGACCACGGCGCGTCGCGCCCGGCCGCCGCCGTCACGAGCAGCGGCACCGCGGCCATCGCCCCGGCCGGCGCGGTGGTGGCGACGGACTGCGCGAGCACCCCGAGCGGCCCCAGCTCGCGCCGCCGCAGACCGGCCACGGGCGACCGGGCCCGCACCCCGGGCACGCCTCGCGTCGATCGCACGGCCGTACCGTAGGCCCAGCACGGGACCGGGGGAACGGTCGCGAACGAGAATCCGTTCCCGACGATTCTCGTTCGGGACGCCGGGGCGGCCTCCCGTTCCCCGTTCGGAGAATGCGGAGTTCCGCCGCGCGATGTCCGCGGGAATGCGCCGGGGCGTGCTCCCGCAGTTCCGTACCCGTCCTTGACCGCGCGCCCGCGGTCTCGCCAGCGTGACCCGCGACATATCCGTCGTCGGAACAGGAGCGCGCGATGGGCGCACCGGCAGGTCGGTTGTCCGGAACCCTCGGGGCCGGGTCGATCGTGTTCATGGTCGTCGCCGCGGCGGCCCCGCTCACCGTCATCGCGGGAGCCGTCCCGCTCGGGATCGGGGCGGGCAACGGCGCGGCGTTCCCCGCGATGTTCGTGCTCTGCGCGGTGGTGCTCGCGTTCTTCGCGGTCGGCTTCTGCGCGATGAGCCCGCACGTCCCCGACGCCGGCGCCTTCTTCACCTACATCCGCGCCGGGCTCGGCCGTCCGCTCGGGCTCGGCGCCGCGTTCCTCGCGCTCGCCACCTACGCCGCGGTGCAGGCCGCCGTGTTCGGGTACGTCGGCGCGGCGCTGGACGAGCTGGTCACCGGCTTCGGCGGCCCGAGCGTGCCGTGGTGGGGGTGGACCTTCCTGCTGATGGCCCTCGTCGCGGTCCTCGGCTACCGCCACATCGAGCTCTCGAGCCGGGTGCTGGGGGTGCTGCTGGTCGCCGAGATCGCCGTGGTGCTGGTCCTCGACGTCGTCGTCGCGGCCTCCGGCGGCGGCCCCGAGGGCCTCTCGACGGCCTTCCTGCAGCCCGCGCAGATCGGCTCGGGCGCCGTGGGCATCGCGGTGATGTTCGCGATCGCGAGCTTCATCGGCTTCGAGGCGACCGCGGTGTTCCGCGACGAGGCCCGCGACCCCGACCGCACCATCCCGCGCGCCACCTACCTCGCGCTCGCCGTGGTCGGCGTGTTCTACGCGCTGTCGAGCTGGGCGCTGGTCTCGGCGTGGGGCGACACCGCGGTGGTCACCGAGGCCGCCACGAACCCGGGCACGATCCTCGTCTCCACGGTGGACGCCTGGCTCGGCCCGGTCGCGGGCCACGTCGTCGCCGTCCTGCTCGTGACCAGCATCTTCGCGGCGATCCTGTCCTTCCACAACGTCGCCGCCCGGTACTGGTACGCCCTCGGCGGCCACCGCGCGCTGCCGGAGGCCTGCGGGCGGACCCACGCCCGCCACGGCTCGCCGCACGTCGCCTCGCTCGCGCAGTCCGGCCTGTCCTTCGTGATCATCGCGGTCTGCGTGGTCGCCGGTCTCGACCCGGTGGCCCAGGTGTTCGCGTGGGCGGCCGGCGTCGCGACGCTCGGGCTGCTCGTGCTCATGGTCGTCACCTGCGTGGCGGTCCTCGTCTTCTTCGCCCGCACCCGGGCCGACCGCCGGCTCTGGCACACCCGGGTCGCGCCGACCCTGGGCCTCGTCGGGCTCGCGGTCTGCCTGGTGCTGACGATCGCGAACTTCCCGACCCTCATCGGCGGGTCCACCGGCCTCGCCCTCGCCCTCGGCGGCGTGCTCGCGCTGGTCACCGCGGTCGGGATCGTCGTGGCGCTGGTCCGCCGCGACCCCGCCCCGGCCCCCGCACCCGCCGTCGTGACCCCCGACCCGACGTCCGAGAAGGAGCTCGCATGACCGCCACCGTCGCCACGGTGACCCACCCGCTGGAGATGCCGACCGAGGCCGAGTACGCGGCCGTGCGGGAGGTGCTCGTCGAGGCCGGCCTGCTCACCGACCGCGTCCGCTACTGCTTCGCTGACCTCGAGGAGCCCGCCAAGGCCGATGTCCTCGCCTTCACCGCGGGCGACGTCGTCGAGCGACGGTTCCGCGTGGTGCTGCTCGACCTCGACTCCGGCCGGTCCTGGGACACCGTCGTCTCCGCGACCCGCCGCGAGGTCGTCTCCGGCCGCGAGCTGGACCCGGCGCGCGACGGCCAGCCGCCGATCATCGACTCCGAGTTCGAGCCGATGGACGACATCCTGCGCGCCGACGCCCGCTGGACCGACGCGCTCGCGGCCCGCGGCATCGACCCGATGACGGTGCGGGCCGTGCCGCTCTCGGCCGGGGTCTACGACTATCCCGACGAGGTCGGGCGCCGGATGGCGCGCGCGTTCGGCTTCCGGCAGGACGGTCCGGACGACCACCCGTGGGCCCACCCGATCGACGGGCTCGTCGCCTACGTCGACCTCACCAGCCGCACCGTCGACCGCGTCATCGACCAGCAGCACGTCGCCGTGCCGGACGTGTCGGGCAACTTCCAGGACCCCGCCGTGCAGGGCCCGCCGCTGGACTCGCTGAAGCCGATCGAGATCACCCAGCCCGAGGGGCGCAGCTTCACCGTCGAGGGCAACCACGTGCGCTGGGGCAAGTGGGACCTGCGCTACGGGTTCAACGAGCGCGAGGGCCTGACCCTGCACCAGGTCGCGTTCGACGGCCGCCCGATCGTCTACCGGGCGAGCGTCGCCGAGATGGTGGTGCCCTACGCCGATCCCGCCCCCGTGCGGTTCTGGCAGAACTACTTCGACTGCGGCGAGTACATGTTCGCGCGGTACGCGGATTCGCTGCGGCTCGGGTGCGACTGCCTCGGCGACATCCACTACACCGACGCCGTGATCGCGGGCGACGACGGGAATCCCCGCACGATCACGAATGCGATCTGCATGCACGAGGAGGACTACGGGGTGCTGTGGAAGCATTCCGACCTGTTCTTCACGCAGGCCTCCGAGGTCCGTCGGCAGCGCCGGCTCGTCATCTCGTTCTTCGTGCCGATCGGCAACTACGACTACGGGTTCTACTGGTACCTCTACCTCGACGGCACGATCCAGCTCGAGGTGAAGGCGACCGGCATGGTGTTCGCCTCGGCGACGCCGGGGGACTACGCGGCCGAGGTCGCCCCCGGTCTCGGCGCGCCGTTCCACCAGCACCTGTTCTGCGCCCGGCTCGACATGACCGTCGACGGCGTGCACAACGCGGTCGACGAGGTCGAGGCCGAGCGGGTGCCGATGGGGGAGGGCAACCCGTACGGCAACGCCTTCCGGCGCAAGGTCACGCGCCTGTCCACCGAGCAGGGCGCGCAGCGGGACAACGACGGGTCGGTGGTGCGGACCTGGCACATCGTCAACCCGGAGAAGCGCAACGCCGTCGGGCGGCCGGTGGGCTACGCGCTGCACCCGGAGAACAAGGCGACGCTGCTCGCCGACGAGCGCTCCTCGATCCACGCCCGTGCCGGGTTCTCCACCCACAACCTCTGGGTGACGCCCTACGCGGCCGACGAGCGCTATCCCGCCGGGGACTTCGTCAACCAGAACCCGGGCGGGGACGGGCTGCCGCGCTGGACGCAGGCCGACCGGGACGTGGACGGCGGCGACATCGTCGTCTGGCACACGTTCGGCACGACGCACTTCCCGCGCCCGGAGGACTGGCCGGTGATGCCGGTCGAGTACACCGGCTTCACCCTCAAGCCGGTGGGGTTCTTCGACGCCAACCCCGCGCTCGACGTGCCGGGTGCGCGGGGCGCATGTGAGCACTAAGGGTCGCTATAGCGACCCTTAGTGCTCACCTGCGGAGCACCTAGTGGGCCATCGTCGGTCCGTCCGACGGCGCCGGCTTCCCGTGTCGCAGCATCAGGGCGAGCGGGACGCCGAGCGCCGTCAGGATCGCGGTGACGTAGAGCAGGTCGTTCATGGCGGTGACGAACGACAGGCTCTGCAGCCGGGAGTACATCTGGTACTCCATCATCATCCCGCCGGCGCCCGCGCTCCCGTCCGGCATCGAGGCCAGCCCGGTGCGGTCGGCGGAGGCCTGCGCCTGCTGGATCGTCATCATCGCGGTCATGGCGGCGAGGCCGATCGCCGACGAGGCGCGCTGGACCAGCGTGTTCACCGCGCTGCCGTTCTCGGAGAGGAACGAGGGCAGCGAGCCCAGCCCGCCCGTCATGATCGGCATCATCGCGAGCCCGATCCCGGCGGCGCGGGCGGCGAGCAGCAGCTCCAGGTGGCCGTGCGAGACGTCGATCGTCATGCCCGCGAGCTCCCACGTCGTCCACGCGACGATCGCGAGGCCGAGCGCGGCGGGGACGCGGGCGCCGATCTTGTCGTAGATGAAGCCCGCGGCCGGCATCACGAAGGCCATCACCAGCGCCTGCGGCAGCAGGAGCAGGCCGGTCTCGAAGGCCCCCAGGCCCTGGTACTGCTGCAGGAAGACCGGGATGTAGAAGAGCACCCCGAACAGGCCCATCGAGATGATCGCGATGAGCAGCAGCGAGTTGGTGAACGGCCAGTGCGCGAACACCCGCAGGTCGAGCAGCGGCTCGTCGACCTCGAGCTCGATCACCACGAACAGCGCGAGGGCCAGCACGCCGACGGTCAGCAGGATCAGCGTCGGGTAGGACGTCCAGCCCCACTTCGGGCCCTCGTGCAGGGCGAGCAGCATGGAGAAGAGGCCGACCGCGACCGCCGCGAACCCGGGGACGTCGAGCTTCTTGCCCTGCGTCCGGGAGAAGGTCGGCAGGAAGAAGATCGCCGCGAGCACGCCGACCACGCCGATCGGCACATTGATGAAGAAGATCAGCCGCCAGTTGACGTACTCGACGAGGTAGCCGCCGAGGGTCGGGCCGATCGCGGGCGCGAAGATGATGCCCAGGCCGTAGATGCCCATCGCGGCACCCAGCTTGTCCTTCGGCACGATCTTGTAGAGCGCGGCGAGGGCGACCACCGGGATCACGCCGCCGGGGATCGCCTGCAGGATGCGGAACGCGATGATCGAGTTGATGTCCCACGCGAACCCGCACAGCGTGGAGAAGATCGCGAAGAAGATCATCGCGATCGTGTAGACGCGGCCGAGCCCGTAGCGGATGCCCAGCCAGGCGCTCGCGGGGACGACGACGCCCTCGGCGAGCGAGTACGCCGTCGACACCCACTGCATCTCGTCGGTGGTCGCGCCGAAGTCGTTCTGCATCGTCGTGATCGCGACGTTGACGATGCTGATGTCGAGCACCGACATGAACATCCCGGCGACGAGCACCAGGAGCGGGATGATCCACGGGTTCCCGCCGCCGGTCCCCGTGCCCGTTCCCGACGACGGGTCGGGGCGGGTCGGGGAGGCCGGCTCCGGGGAGGCCGCGGGCCGCGCCGGCGCCGATGTGGTGGTCGCCGTCGCCGTCGCGCGCGGGGCGTCCTCGACGGTCGCGGTCCGGGCGTCGAGGCCGGTGTCGGTCGACATGCCGCCTCCTGCGTCAGCGATCTCGGTCGGGGGCCACTGTTCGTGGTACCCGCTCCATCGCGAATGTGGCAGTGAGTGTCAGCAAGTATCGCCGAGAGCTACATCACCGGATGCGGCCGAACGAGTAGTCCCCGAACAGGTTGCCCAGCTTCACGGACTGTCCCGTCTCGGGCGCGGTCCACATCTTGCCGCCGCCCGCGTAGATCGCGACGTGGTAGATGCTGTTCTCCCCGCCCATGAACACGAGGTCGCCGGGCTGGGCCTGGCTCTGCGAGATGTGCTGGGCCTTGTCGTACTGCTGCTGGGCCGTGCGGGGCAGGCTGATGCCCATCTTCCCGAACACGTACTTGGTGAGCCCGGAGCAGTCGAAGCCGCTCGGCGTGGTGCCGCCCCACTCGTAGGGCACGCCCTTGAACTCCGAGGCCTGCGCGACGATGCGCTCGCCGAGCGAGCCGAGGCTCGCCGGGGCGGCCGCGGCACTCTTCTTCTCGGCGGCCTGCTTCTTCGTGGTGGCGGCCTTCTCCTGCGTGGCCTTGTCCTGTGCGGCCTTCTCCTGCGCGGCCGCGGCCTTCTGCGCCGGGGACACCGACTTGACGGCGGGCGCGGCCGCCGGGGCGGCGGCCAGCGACACCGGCGCGACGGTGGCGGCGCGGGGCGCCGGGACCGCCGCGGCGTCGGGGGAGGAGACGGAGAGCAGGTTGGTGCCCGTGCTCGCGACGTCGGTGTCGGACAGCGACGGGAAGGTGCCCGTCGAGCCGGCGACGGCCGCGGCGCTCGCCGTGACCAGCGCGGCGGCGATACCGGCCCGGGTGAGCGAGCCGGTGGTGGTGCGCAGCGGGCGCAGCGACGGATCGACGGTGTCGTGCCCCGGCGCGGTGCGGGGAGCGCGGCGACGGGCCGGGGTGGCCTCGAGGGCGACCGCACCGAGCGGGGCGGTGACCGGACTGCCGGCGACGGCGGCGTGACGTCCCATGGGGAGAACTCCTGGCCGGACACGGTGGTTCGGGGTCCACCGCTCCCGTCCTGCGGCCGCTCGGGCGGACCTCGGGCCGCTGGGGATCGGCTCGGGGGACCGCACGCGGTCGTCCCTCGCTCGTCGCCCGGGGAGCGGGTCACCGGGACGGGTCGGTGACCCGGGCGAGGAGCGCGGTGGCCCACCGGGTGGCGAGCCGGTCGAGACCGTACCGAGACCTTTCCGTGACCTGCAGCCCGCGCGATCCCGGTCGCGGGGCTCCCGTTCGTCGCCCGGTCGCCGCAGGAGGTGACCGTCCGGCGCCGACCCGCCGACACCCGTCGTCGGGAAGTGGGGGTTAACTGGGCCGCGTGGAGCAGGAATCCGGCGAACGGCCCCGTCGTGCTTCGCCGGGTCGCGTCGCTCCTGCCCCGTCTGTCCGGTTCCGTCCGTCGCGCCGGGGGGTCGTCGGGCCGCGCCGAGCGGCAGGCGTGGGGCCCGGGTCTACCGTCGCGGGCGTGAGCGACCCGAACACCGTCACCATCGAGATCGTCGAGCGTGTCGACGACGCCCTGCTGGAGGCGGTCCGGCGCCTGCTGCCGCAGCTGTCGCGCTCGGCGGCCTTCGACGAGCAGACGATCGCCTGGGTGGTGCAGCACGAGGCGTGCACGCTGTTCACGGCGTCCGTCGACGGGACGGTGGTCGGGGCGCTGACGCTCGTGACCTACCCGCTGCCGACCGGGCTGCGGGCGCACGTGGACGACGTGGTCGTCGACGACGCGGCGCGGGGGCGCGGGGTCGGCGAGACGCTGGTGCGGGCGGCGCTCGACCGGGCCGTCGAGGTCGGCGCGCGCACCGTCGACCTCACGTCACGCCCGTCGCGTGAGGCCGCGATCCGGCTCTACGAGCGGTGCGGGTTCGTGCGGCGTGACTCCACCCTCTTCCGGTGGACGCCGCCCGAGGCGGGGTAGTCCGTCGTCGTGAACGATCTCCCCGCGGCGGACGCGCAGGACTGGGGCGGGCGACTGCCCCGCAACGAGTCGATCGACCTGGACGACGACCAGCAGGCCGCCGCCGAGCGGGTCCGGCAACGCCAGAAGGTCTGGGCCGAGCGGTCCGGGTTCGCGGCCACCGACGACCAGGGCGGGCTCATCGGCCCGTTCAACGCCTTCGTGCTGCGTCCGGGGCAGGGCGCCGGGTTCAACCAGTGGGTCGCGAACGACCAGCGGAACTCCTCGCTGCCCGCGCCGATCCGGGAGGTCGTGATCCTCACCGTCGGCGTCGCCTGGAACGCGGCGTACGAGATCTACGCGCACGTGGCGGTCGCCCGGTCGGTCGGGCTCTCCGAGACCGTGATCAAGGGGCTGCGCACCGGGTCGGTGGAGGGCTTCACCGGCGCCGAGCTCGCCGCCCACCGCTTCACCGCCGAACTCGTGCGCGAGCACCGGGTGGCCGACGCGACCTACGCCGCGGCCGCGGCCGCGTTCGGGCGGGACGGGGTGCTCGACATGGTCCACCTCATCGGCATGTACCTCGCGACGTCGGCGCTGCTCAACGCCTTCGAGGTGCCCGCCCCGGAGATCCCGCCGGCCCCGTGAGCGACCCCTACGTCGAGCATGGCGCGGCCTACGCGGCGCACAACGCCGTCGCGCCGTACAACGCGCTCTACGAGCGCCCGGCGCTGCTCGAACTCGCCGGCGACGTGGCCGGGCTCGACGTCCTCGACCTCGGGTGCGGGCCGGGGGTCACGACGGCGGCGCTGGTCGGGCGGGGTGCGCGCGTCACCGGCGTCGACGGGAGCGCCCCGCTGGTGGCGCACGCCCAGGGGCTCTCCGACGCCGCCTTCGTGGTGCACGACCTGGCCGCGCCGCTGCCGTTCCCTCCCACGACCTTCGACCTCGTCGTGTCGGGCCTGGTGCTGCACTACCTGCCGGACTGGTCGGCGGTGCTCGGCGAGGTGGCCCGGGTCCTGCGCCCGGGCGGGCGGCTCGTGGCGAGCGTCCACCACCCGCTCACCGACGTCGACATCCCGAGCCTCGAACCGCACGGCACCTACCTGGAGAGCTATCGGGTGGCGGACACGTGGCGCCTGGGCGACGAGGACGTCGTCGTCCGGTTCTTCCACCACCCGCTCGGCGCGATGACCGCCTGGATCGCGGGGGCGGGGCTCGCCCTGACCGACCTCGTGGAGCCGCGGCCGCAGGCGGTGATGGCCGAGCGCGACCCCGAGGCGTACGCACGGCTCACCGCCCGGCCGGCCTTCCTGCTGCTCGCCGCCCGCCGCGTGGGTTAGGGTCGCCTTACCTTGCCGACTCTGCTGGAGGTCGACGCGCCATGACCAATCCGTTCGACGACGAGGACGGCCGCTTCCGCGTGCTGGTGAACGACGAGGACCAGCACAGCCTGTGGCCGGTGTTCGCCGAGATCCCGAGCGGCTGGACCACCGTGTTCGGCGACGGCCCCGAGGGTGCGGCGCGCTCCGAGTGCCTCGCCTACGTCGAGGAGCACTGGACCGACCTGCGTCCCCGCAGCCTGCGCGAGCGCCTGGCGGCCGACGCGTCCTGACCGCCCCGACCCGTCGTCGGGAAGGGTTCCGGCGACGCGGCACCAGCGGCAGACTCGGCCCGATGGGGACGACCATCGTGGGCGCGCGGGTGTTCGACGGCGAGCGGTCGCTCGGACCGGCGACGGTGGTCGTCGACGACGCCGGGACGATCGGGGCCGTCGAGCCGGGGGAGCGGGAGCCCGCCGAGGGGGAGGTCGACGCCCGCGGGGCGACGCTGCTGCCGGGCCTCATCGACGCGCACGTGCACCTGCGCGGCGCCGGCAACCTGGGCCAGGACCTGCGGCACGGGGTGACCACCGTGCTCGACATGTTCTCGGCCCCGCCGCAGTTCACGGCCATGCTGCGGCGCCGGGCGGCGTCCCGGGACGACGAGGCCGACGTCCGCAGCTCCGGGCTCATGGCGGGCGCGGTCGACGGCTGGCCCGCCGTCATGCTGCCGCCCGACCCGACCGGGTGGCGCATGCCCGGGCTGTCCGGCCCGGACGACGCCGAGCGCTTCGTCGCCGACCGGGAGCGGGAGGGCTCGGACTACCTCAAGGTGTTCGTGGAGAACGCCGCGGACGTCACGCGGCCCACGCTCGCCCCGGAGACGGTCGCGGCGGTGTGCGGGGCGGCGCGCCGGCGCAGGCTCATGACGGTGGCCCACGCCCCGACGCGGTGGGCCTTCGACACCGCCCGCGCCGCCGGGGTCGACGTCCTGACCCACCTGCCGCTCGACGGTCCGGTGGAGGCGGCGGGCGAGCTGACGGTGGTCCCGACGATGACGATGATGGCCGCGCTCACCTCGCACGAGTCGGTGCGCGACCTGCTCGCCGACCCGCGGCTCACCGCGCGGCTGCCCGACGAGGTGGTGGCCGGGCTCGAGGCGGGCGACCGGGGCGGGCTCCCGACGTCGTCGGCCACGGGCGCCTCCTACGCGCACGCGCAGGACAACCTCGCCCGGCTCCTGGAGGCCGGCGCGACGATCGTGGCGGGCACCGACGCCAACGACGTCCCCGGGCGCCCGGCCGCCGTGCTGCACGGTGCGTCGATGCACCTCGAGCTCGAGCTGCTGGTGCGGGCGGGGATGTCGCCGGCTGACGCCCTCGCCGCCGCGACCTCGCGCGCGGCGGACGTCTTCGCCCTGACCGACCGCGGCCGGGTCGCCCCCGGACGGCGGGCCGACCTGCTGCTCGTCGACGGCGACCCGCTCACCGACGTCACCGCGACCCGCTCGCTGCGCACGGTGTGGCGCCGCGGCGTCGCCCACGACCTGTCCTCGCCCACCCACCCCCATCGCCGGGACGTGGTGGGGCCGGCGCGCCGCTAGGTCTCGTCGGTCTCGCTGTCGCCGAACACCAGGGTCGCCTGCCCGTCGCGCACCGAGGTGACGCGGTAGGTCACGTCGTCCAGGGTGTTCGACCCGCCGGCCGTGGAGGTGATCCGCGAGCCCTCGGAGCTCACGGTCACGGTGCGCGACCCGACGTCGGTGACGGTCATCGTGCCCGCGTCACCGAGGTCGACCACGGTGCCGGGCGTGGCCGTCACGGTGCACTGCGCGTCGGGGCACTCGACGGTGCGTGCCTCGTTCCCGACGGCGGGTGCGGGCTCGGCCGCGCAGGCCGTCCCTCCCAGGCCGACCAGACCCGTCGTCAGGAACAGTGCGAGACGTGGCAGGACCCCCATGGCGGCGGAGTCTGGCACCGCCGGTGTCACCGGGCGGACAGCGACCCGCCCGGTGACACCTGTGGGTTAGCGCGGCGCGGTGGGCAGGACCTGGCGGCCCCACGTGGCATTCGTGACGACCGCGAACGAGGCGTACCAGGCCGCGAGCGCGGTGAGGATGCCGACGAAGCCGCCGACCGTGGCGACCCCGTCGAGGCCGGTGAGGTCACCGACGGCGAGCAGCAGGAACGTCAGGAACAGCAGCGCGAACACGGCGATCAGCGCGCCGGTGGTGCGCAGCGAGGCGATGAGCATGTAGCCGGTGAAGATCGCCCAGCCGAGCAGGAACAGGCCCGCGGCCGTGGTCTGCTGTGCCTCGGGGAGGCCCGGCTCGACGAACTCGACGAACGCCGCGAAGGCGAGCCAGAACGAGCCGTAGGACACGAAGGCGGTCGCACCGAACGTGTTGGCCTTGCGGAACTCGAACAGCCCGGCGATCAGCTGCGCCAGCCCACCGTAGAACAGCGCGAGCGGGAGCACCGTCGGCTCCAGCGCCTCGGGGGCGAGGCCCGCGTTGAACAGGCTCAGGAGGAACGTCGTCAGCGCGAACGCCGCGAGACCGAGCGGGCCCGGGTCGGCGAAGGCCCGGGTCGGATCGGCGGCGTGCTCGTCCATCGTGGATGCGTGCACGGCGGCACGGCTCTCACTGGTCGTGGACATGGTGGTCCTCCCCGTCGGCGTGATGAATCGCCTCCGAGTTCCACCCTGCGTGCAATCTCAATCACATCGGTCGACGCTTGATCGAGAAATCGTGCGGGTACGGACGAAGCGGATCAACCTCCCGAGCGTGATCAACGGCGTCGGGCGATCCCCGCGACGTAGGCCGCCTGTCCCGCGTGCTGGATGTCGTCGTCCACGACGCTGATGATCCGGACCCCGCGCGTCACCGGCGGGTCCCAGGCGTCGTCGATGACCTCGTCGAGATCGTCGTCGGTGAGCGTGCGCAGGTAGTCGACCGTGCGGTCGTGCACGGCGTCGTAGTAGTTGAGGAGCATCTGCCCGTCGGTCACGTGGACGGCCGCGACCTGCTCGGTCGTGTGGCCGTAGCCGATCGACGCGGGGTCGAGGTCGAAGCCGAAGGCGTCCGCCCAGCCCTGCGAGGTGTAGGCCTGCTGGTGGCCGGCGAGGTCGGCGATGTGGTCGTCCTGCACGCGGGTCAGGTGCCAGACGAGCCAGCCGATCGGATTGGCCTCGTCGTCGAGCCGCAGGTTCAGGGCGCGCTCGTCCAGACCCTCCACCGCGCGGTGCACGTCGGAGCGGACCCGGCCGAAGGCGTCCACGAGGACGTCGGTGCTGTTCACGCCCCCCGGTCTACCCGCGGGCGCGCCGACGAGCACGGGTCGATCGTCGATGTCCAGCCCGGTCCACGCATCGAGTGGACCCTCGACCTCCCCCGCGCGTCGGGGTAACGACGCTCCGCACCGCCCCCGAGAGCAGCCCGTGCGACGAGAGGGGACGGTCATGACGACGGGGCAGCGGATGGTCAGGCGCTCGGCGGGAGTGCTCGCGGGGCTGGTGCTCGCGGGCGCGACGGTGGGGATCGGGACGGCTCACGCCGACGACATCGTGTGGGGCTGCCCGTCGGGCTACACGCTCGACGGTGACACCTGCCGGGGCGCGAACGGGTCGACGACCGGCGCGCTCGGCCTGCTCCCGGGCGACCTCGATCCCGTCACGGGGCAGGTGCTGCTCCCGCTGACGACCACGCCGGGGTCGTCGGAGCCGTCGAACCCGCCGTCGTCGGGAACCCCGTCGACCTCGCCGTCGTCGACTCCGCCGTCGTCGACTCCGCCGTCGTCGTCGGAGACCCCGTCGTCCGTGCTGCCGTCTGTGCTGCCGTCCTCCACGTCGCCGGCGCCGCGCCCGACCTCGCCGGCCGTCCCGGCGCCGCGGCCGACCTCGCCGGTGATCCCGCCCGTCGTCGTGCCGTGCCCGCGGCCCGGGACCGCCGCCGTCGTCGGGAACGCGGAGGTGGTGCGGACCGCCGCGGCGGTCGACGCGGCCCGGGCGCGTCTCGCGGCCGACATCCGACGTGGTGCACCGCCGGCCACGATCGCCGCGGACGGGCGGGCCCTCGCCGACGCGATCCGTGCGCACGCCGCGGCCCTGTCGGCGCAGCGGTCGACCTGCCCGACCCGCTGAGTCACCCGCCCGGTCCGGCCCGCCGTCCGGGGGCTGGGCCGGGCGGTGTGCGGCGTGGGATGCTCCGCGCCGTGTTCCCGTCCGTCTCGTGCTGGTGGTCGTCGCCCTCCCGGCGGCCCTGACCCCTGCACGCGGCCGCCTCACCGGCGGCCGACGCGCGACCTCCACGACGCGGACGACGACTGGTCGAGGTGGCCTCTCCCCCCGAGAGGACCTCCCATGACCGTCCAGCCCGTCGCCGCCCGCGACCGCACCGATCTGATGGCGCTGGTCGAGGCCGCCCCGCACCGCTACCGGGTGCTCACCGGTGACCGACCGACCGGGCCGCTCCACCTCGGTCACTTCTTCGGCACCCTGGCGCACCGGGTCCGTCTCCAGGACCTGGGCGTCGAGAGCTACATCGTCATCGCCGACTACCAGGTGGTCACCGATCGCGACGTCGCCGGCGACATCCCGGGCCACGTGCGCGAGATGCTGCTCGACCAGTTCGCCGCCGGGATCGACCCGTCCCGGACGACCCTCTTCACACACAGCGCCGTCCCGGCCCTCAACCAGCTGCTCCTGCCGCTGCTCTCGCTCGTCTCGGTCGCCGAACTGCTGCGGAACCCCACCGTGAAGGCCGAGACCGCGGCGACGGGCGACCGCGCCATGAGTGGGCTCATGCTCACCTATCCCGTCCACCAGGCGGCCGACATCCTGTTCTGCGGCGCGAACCTCGTGCCGGTCGGTCAGGACCAGCTCGCCCACCTCGAGATCACCCGCACCCTCGCGCGGCGCTTCAACGACCGGTACGGCCCGACCGCGCCCGTCTTCGTCCTCCCGGAGCCCCTCGTCGGTCGGGTCCCGACCCTGCTCGGCACCGACGGTCGCAAGATGAGCACCTCGCGCGGCAACGCGATCGAACTCCGCGCCACCGCCGACGAGACGCGCACCCTGATCCGTCGGGCGAGGACCGACGGCGACCGGCGGATCGCGTACGACCCCGTCGGACGGCCGGAGGTCGCCAACCTGCTCGAGCTCGCCATCGACGCCGCCTTCGGCGGTCTCGACGACGTGCTGGCCCGAGGGAACGACCACGCCAACCTCATCGCCGACCAGAAGCTGGAGCAGGTCCGCCGCGCGATGAACATGGCCTACACGTGAAGCCAGGGCCGGTTGTGTCGGGGTTGTCGGGTGGGGTCGAGCCATGTGGGGGGTCGGAACCAGGGCATGTGGTCGGTCATGTGGACGTCCCAGCCGCTGTGGTGGACGAGGTCGTGGTGATACCGGCAGAGGCAGACGAGGTTGTCGGGTTCGGTGTGTCCGCCGTTGGCCCAGTGGATGATGTGGTGGATCTCGGAGTGCCGGGCGCGTCGGCGGCAGCCGGGGAAGGCGCAGTGTCGGTCGCGGCGGGTGATGGCGCGGGCGGTGGCGGTGGGGATCGAGCGGGTTTTGCGGCCGACGTCGAGGACTTCGCCTTTGGAGCCGAGCAGCATGGGGATGATGTCGGCGTCGCAGGCCAACCGCCGCGCGGTGTCGGGGCGGATCCAGGTGGAGTCGCCGAGCAGCGCGAGTGCGGTGCTGGTGTCGGCGAGTTGTTGGCGCAGCGTCTCGTAGTCGAGGGTGACGGTGAGGGTGATGCGTTCCCGGCCGGGTAGCGCCATGGTGTCGACGTCCGGCGGGGTCCACGGCCGCTGTGGTGGCGACTCTCCCGGATCGGCCTCAGCCTCGGACCAGGACTCGGACTCGGGCTCGGGTTCGGGGGTGGCGCCGGAGCCGCTGCCGGCGGCACCGGTTCCGGCGTCCTGCTCGGAGGCGCCGGGGCCGAACATCGACGGCTCGTCGGCCTCGGCCGCAGGCTCGTCCGTGGCGGACGCTGCGGGCGCGGTGTTGTCGCCGTCGCCGTCGCCGTCGGGGAACGACATGGCCGCCTGCCCGGGGCCGGGCTCGGGGTCGGGTTCGTTGAGGCCGGCGTGGTGGCTGGCGGAGATCAGGTCCAACAACCCCGAGGCTTGCCGGGCCGGGAGGGAGCGGTCGGCCTCGTCGCGCGGGTCGTGCCCACGGTTCCCGTCGGCGGATTCCGGGGCTTCCCCGGTGTCGGGGTCGGCGACCACCGAGGACGCCGGAGCAGGCGTGGCGGCCCGGATCGCGTCGTCGAACAACGCCGCGGCGGCCCGTTCGCGGAGTACGAGTTTGGCGTGCAGGTCCCCGTTGCGGCGCTTGGTGTAGCGCAATTCGTTGCCCGAGGCGTCGTCGTCCTTCGGGGCCGCCCCGTCGGGGTCGAGCCGGTCCGCGATCACTCTGGCGGCCGAGAACAGTGCTTTCGGGCTGTGGGTGGTGGCCAGCGCGGCGAGCTGCTCCTCGGCCGTCGCCAGCACCGCCGGCTCCAAGCCGGGGACCGTGCCGAGGCGCTGCATGGTCTTGCGGATGATCTCGACGTGGTGCTCGTCGACCAGCCCGTCCTCGACCACCGCCGCGGTCGCCGGCAGATCCGCGGGGGTGGTGGCTCCGGTGGGGGTGACGGTCTCGCGCAGCGCGTCCGCCTGCCGCTCGAGCAGGCGCACCGTGGTGGGGTCCAGGCGCAGGTGGTCCTCGAGCAGCCGTGACATCCGCCGGTAGCCGGTCTCGTCGAGGACATCGCTGTCACGGATGGCGTTGATCGCCCGGTACAACCGGGCCCCCGCCACCCGTCGGGCCCGGACCGCGGCCGCGCCCTCAGCCAGCAGTGTCAGCGACTCCGCCGACACACCCTCCTCGGAGGACGCCTCGGCGTCCGAGACTCCCGGCACCGCCCACCCAGGCTCCACCGGCTCGATTGGCTCGGTGGCGAGTGGCGGCTCCTCCTCGTCATGGAAGGAGTACTCCGAGATCGGCGCGAGGGCGTCCTCGACCGCCCACGCCGCGAGCTCCTCGTCCGAGAGCGGCACGAACGGCGCATCGTCAGGCAGCGGCAGCCCCGTGTCGGGGTCCCACCCTGCCTCGATCGCCATGCACCCATCATCGAACACCAGTTCGACAAGATCCAGACTCCACTCGGAGCAACTTGATCGCGAACGGAGCAACGTCGCAGGTCAGGACCTCGGCGCGGTTCGTGTCCGAAGGCCTACCGAATCGTCACCTGCGACCTCGGCAGCGTGCCTAGCGTGCGGAGTCATGAGCGCGAACCCGTACGAGGTCTCCTGGGGAGCACCGCCGTGGGTGCGGGACCGGGGCCGGCAGCGTCGGCCCGGCGTGCTCATCGCAGCGATGGTCGTGGGCGCCGCACTGTGCACCGTCCTCGTGGGTCTCGCCGTCCTCGGTGGGAGCCCCACCGCGCGGTCGATCCCGGCCGAGCCCCGCCCCGCGCTGGGCATTCCGCTCACCGGACCCGTGTCGGCGGTGCCCGGCGCGCCGACCCCGGGCGAGGTCCTCGCCGACCTCCTCGCGCGATCCGCGCGGTAGCGCCGCGAGGAACCGTCAGGCCAGCCCGTAGCGCCGCTGCGTCGAGCGGCGCACGAAGCCGAGCGCGCCGATCACGGCCAGTCCGAGCTCGACGCCGCCGAGCACCAGGACTCCCGAGCCGGGTCCGCTCACGCCGGCGGAGAGCTGCGGGTCGAGCGCGCCCGCGCCCTGGCTCCCGGCCACCAGCGCGAGCGCGAGCGTCACCTGCATCCCCAGCGCCGCCGGGAAGGCCAGCCACGGCGTCAACCGTTCCCGACCGAGCACCAGGTCCACCACGGGCAGCAACGAGAGCACCCCGAAGGCGACGAGCAGCAGGATCGCCGGCCCGTCGACCAGCGTCAGCATGCTCAGGGCCGCCCCGTTCTCGTCCCGCGCCACGGGCAGGAACATCCCGACGATGCCCAGGAGGCAGAGCGCGAAGGCGGACCACGGCCGGCTCGTCGGACTGCAGGTGAGGAGCCACCACCGTGCCCGCCAGCGCAACCCGCGGGTGCCCTCCACGACGAATCGGTCGTGGGGCACCCGCTCGAGCGGGGACCGGGGACGGCGACGGACGTCGTCGTTCCCGGCGGACTCGTCGCGGGCGAACTCACCGGCCGACATGGGGGACCTCCCGCGGTGCGCACTCCTGGTCGCGCAGCGGCTACCCCGGGTTCACGAAGATCACGCAGACCACACGCGTCATCACACTCCGGCACCGCTGGTCGCTCCCGGGCCACCCGCTCCGGGGCATCGGCGCCAATAGACCGAGCGCACCAACCGCGTGCTCCTGACGGCCACAGCGTCATCCACCGTCTGCAGCCAGATGCAACCGGACGCGACCGCCGGAAGTGTGATGCGCTTCGGATGGACTAGCCGCTCGCGATGTCGCCACTCTCCGCTACCTTTTGGGGTATGGACGAGCTGGATCGTTCCGCGCGGGTGCTGGTGGCCGGGTCGGGTGGCCTGGTCGGTTCGGCGGTGGTGCGGGCGCTGGGGGCGGCGGGGTTCTCGGATGTGGTGGGGGCCCGGTCGGCGCAGGTGGATCTGCGGGACGCGGAGGCGGCACGGGAGTTCGTGACGGCGACCCGGCCCGACGTCGTGGTGGATGCGGCGGCTCGGGTGGGTGGGATCGCGGCGAACAACGCGCGGCCGGTGGAGTTCCTGCACGACAATCTGCGGATTCAGGCGAACCTGTTGGATGCGGCGCACGCGGCGGGGGCGCAGCGTCTGCTGTTCCTGGGGTCGTCGTGCATCTATCCGAAGTTCGCGGAGCAGCCGATCCGGGAGGATTCGCTGCTGACCGGGGCGTTGGAGCCGACCAATGATGCGTATGCGATCGCGAAGATCGCGGGGATCATGGGTGTGCAGTCGTACCGGCGGGAGTACGACCGGCGGTGGATCTCGGCGATGCCGACGAACCTGTACGGGCCGGGCGACAATTTCGACCTGGAGTCGAGCCATGTGCTGCCGGCGTTGATCCGGAAGTTCCACGAGGCCACCGTCGCCGGGGAACCGAGCGTGACGGTGTGGGGGACGGGGACGCCGCGGCGGGAGTTCCTGCACGTCGATGATCTGGCGGCGGCGTGTGTGCATCTGTTGGAGGCCTACGACGACCCGGCGCCGATCAATGTGGGCACGGGGGAGGACGTGACGATCGCGGAGCTGGCGTCGCTGGTCGCGGCGACCGTGGGCTTCACCGGCGAGATCGTCTACGACACGTCGCGTCCGGACGGGACGCCGCGCAAGGTGCTGGACGTCTCGAAGATCGCGGCGACGGGGTGGAAGCCGCGGATCGGGCTCACCGAGGGCCTGGCCTCGACCTATCGCTGGTACCTGGACAACGTTGTGGAGGGGGCTCGATGAAGCGGGCACTGATCACGGGGATCACGGGGCAGGACGGGTCGTATCTGACCGAGTTGCTGCTGTCGAAGGGCTACGAGGTGCACGGCATCATCCGCCGTTCGAGCACCTTCAACACGGGTCGCATCGAGCACCTGTACCAGGACCCGCACGATCCCGACCAGCGACTGGTGCTGCACTACGGGGACCTGACCGACTCGAGCCGTCTGGTGACGTTGATCGAGAAGGTGCGCCCGGACGAGGTGTATCACCTGGCGGCGCAGTCGCACGTGCGTGTGTCGTTCGACGAGCCGGAGTACACCGGGAACACCACCGGCGTCGGCACCGCCCGCCTCCTGGAAGCCATTCGCATGGTGGGGATCGAGACCCGCTACTACCAGGCGTCGAGCTCGGAGATGTTCGGGGCGACGCCGCCGCCGCAGAACGAGGAGACCCCGTTCTACCCGCGCAGCCCTTATGGGGCGGCGAAGGTCTACGGCTATTGGATGGCGCGGAACTACCGTGAGGCGCACGGGATGTTCGCGGTGAACGGGATCCTGTTCAACCACGAGTCCCCGCGGCGCGGGGAGACGTTCGTGACCCGCAAGATCGCTCGGGCGGCGGCGCGAATTGCGCAGGGCAAGGAGCAGTTCGTCTACCTGGGGAACCTGGACGCGGTCCGGGACTGGGGGTACGCCCCGGAGTACGTGGAGGGCATGTGGCGGATGCTGCAGGCCGACCAGGGCGATGACTACGTGCTCGCGACCGGGACCGCGACCACGGTGCGCGAGTGGGTCGAGTACTGCTTCGGCGCGGTCAACCTCGACTGGGACAAGCACGTCCGCTTCGACGAGACCTACCTGCGCCCGACCGAGGTCGACGCCCTGATCGGGGACGCCACCAAGGCCGAGAAGATCCTGGGCTGGAAGGCACAGACCATGCCCGACCAGCTCGCCCGCATCATGGTCGAAGCCGAACTGAAGGATCTCGACGCCGCCCGATGAAGGGTGGGCTGGGGCTCTTCCTGGGGCGCGTCGGGGGTGTGGCGGGCGCGCTCGTCGTCGGGCAGGTCGTGCTCGGGTTGACCTTCGTGGTCGGCGCGCGCTCGATGTCCCCGACGACCCTCGGTCTCATCGCGACGTGCGCCGCCATCGGTCAGGTGGCGGCGACCGTCGTGGACTTCGGGCTGATCAACTACCTGGTCCGCGAGACGGCCTCGGGACGGATCACGAGCGACCGGGCCCGCGCCCTCACGGCGGCCAAGCGGCCCTGGGCCCTGGCCGTGCTGCTCGTCGTCGGGATCGGGTCGAGTCTCCTTCTCGCCCCGTCGCCCGGCGTGGGACTGATCCTCGCGCTCGTCGGCGCGGGGGTGTGGGAGGCCCAGAACGCGAACGGGCTGCTGCGGGCCCGCGAGCTCTTCGCGAAGGCGTCGACGGGGCAGATCGTCGGTCGCGTCGGCGGCCTCGTCGCGGTCCTCGTGCTCGCCCTCGCCGGGGCCGGCGACTACGCGCTCGCGACCGCCATCCCCCTGTCCTTCCTCCTCGAGGCCGTCCTCGACCGCGTGTTCCTGGGCCGGGCGGTCGAGCGTCACCGCGGGACGGCCGGGGAGATGGTCACCGCGCACCGCGAGTCGGTCGGGTACGGCATGGCGACGCTGGCGGTCTCGGCGCAGCAGCTCGACACCCCCCTGGTGACGGCGGGTGGCGGCGCCTACGAGGGCGGTCTCTACGCCGCGGCCGGACGTCTCATCGGTCCGCTGAACTTCCTGGCCAACTCGGTCGGCCTGGTGGCCGGGCCGTGGCTCGCGCGCGCGGGGACCGACCCGGCGGCGCTGCGGGGCGAGGAACGGCGGGTCCTGCGCGTGAGCCTGGCCCTGTGCGTCGCGCCGCTGCTGCTGGCGGTCGTCGGCCCGCCGGTGATCCCGCTGCTGCTGGGGGAGGAGTACCGCAGCTCCGGCACGGTGTTCGCCGTCCTGGCCGTCGGAGCGGTGATCGTGACCCTCAACCAGCCGTTCGCCGTGATCCTGCAGAACCGCGGGCGGCCGCAGACGGTCGCGGTCGGCATCGCGGTCGGTCTCGGTGTCGGCCTGGTGGCGACCTTCGTGCTCTCGACGCTCGGCGGCGCCGTCTGGGCAGCCGTCGGCTACGTGATCAGCCAGTTCGTCATCTTCGTGCTGCTCGGGCTGGGCGCCCGCCGCGCCCGGCGGGACGGGGTCATGGCCGCGGCTCCGGCCACCACGAGGGACGCCCCCGAGACCTCCTGACCGCGGGGCCGGGTGGCCCCGCGGTCGGCGTTCACGAGGAGGTCGGGGTCGGGCGCACCGCGCGGCGGCGGCGACGCCCGGTGGTCGTGTGCCCGTTGGTGCCGGCGGAACCGTTGCCGGTGGAACCGGTGCTGTGGCCGTTGTTGCCGTTGCCGTTCGTCCGCGGCTCCGGCGCGGCCTCGGCGGCCGTGGGCTCCGGAGCCTGCGACGGCAGCTGCCAGGACGAGGTCACCCGGCGGTGCCCGCGCCGCCGGGACCCGTTCCCGACGGCGGGTGCGGCCGGCTCGGGCGCCTCGCGCTCGGCGGGGGTGGGCGCAGCGGAGGTGGGCGCGGCGGGGGAGGGCTCGGCGGGGGTGGCGATCGGCGCCGACCCGTCGCGGGCGGCGGGGACCGAAGGCGCGGTGGGCACGGAAGGCTCGGTGGGCGCGGCGGAGGCGGTAGGCGTCGTCCCCCGGGCGCCGTTGCGCGCCGGGATGCGGCCGGTGACCGAGCCCGCGGCCGACGGGTCGACGAGCGACGCCGGGCGGGCAGGTGCCGCAGCAGGCTCCTCGTGGGTCGGCTCGTCGACGGCCGGCTCCTCGGCGACCGGCGCGGCGTCGGCAGGTTCGCCCTCGGCAGGCTCGACCCGGGTGGTCTCAGTGGTGGACCCGGAGGCGGCGACCGGCTCGGACGTCGCGGGCTCGGACGTCCCGGGCTCGGACGTCGCAGGCTCGGACGTCGCGGGCTCAGTGACGGCGACCGACTCGGACTCTGCCGGCCTCGACCCCGCCGACTCCGGCACCTCGGGCTCCGACGCCGCGGCGGCCGGGCGCTCGACCGGCGGCTCCGGCGTCGTCCTCGCGGCCGCGGCGGGGAGGGCCTTGCGGGTCTCGACCGGGGTCTCCGGGACGTCCACCGCGAAGGTGAACACCGCGCCCACGGTCTCGGCCTCCACGGTGCGCAGGCCGGCCGCGGCGGCGTCGAGGTCGTCCGGGCGGGCGGACCCGCGGCGCGCGACGACGACCACGCCGTCGGCGAGACGGGCCAGGTCGAGCGTGGCCGGGCTGCCGCTCAGCGGCGAGGCGTCGAGGAGGACCCAGCCGTAGGTCGAGCGCAGTGCGGCCAGCACCGCGGCACCGGCGGCGGAGCCCCACACCTCGCCCGGGCGCTCGACGGCGGACCCGGCGGTGATGACGTCGAAGGACCCGGCGGCGAAGCGCTGCACGCCGACCACCCCGCCCGAGGCCCGCTTCGCACGCAGCGTGTCCGACAGCCCCGGCTCCTCCGGCAGGCCCAGCGCTGCGGCGACGGCCGGACGCTGCAGGTCGGCGTCCACCAGCACGACCGACTCGCCGGCCAGCGCCAGCGCGACCGCGAGGTCCACGGCCACCGTCGTCGTGCCCTGCTCGGAGCGGACGCCGGTGACGACGAGGCAGCGCCGGTCGCCCGCCCCCGCCACGAGCGCGGTGCGCAGGCGCCGCACGGCGGCGGCGCGGTCGCGGGCCCGGGCAGCGGCCCGCCCCCGTCGTCCCGCGACCGGCTCCGCGAGCAGCGCGGGCCGTTCCGGACGACGGGCGAGCGCGGGCACCGAGGCGAGCACCGGGGTGTCGAGCCCCTCGCCCAGGACCTCGGCGGAGTCGACGGCCCGCCGCAGCGCGCGGCGCCCGAGGGCCGCGCCGACCCCCAGCACCACCCCCGCGAGCACGCCGGCGGCCAGCAGCATCGTCGTGCCCGGGCCCGCCGGGTAGACCGGCAGCGTCGGCGGGTAGATCAGCTCGGTCGAGACCACCGGGCGGTTCACGGCCTGGCCGGTCGACTCGATGCTGTTGACCAGGCGCGTGAACGCCGTGGTCACGGCGGTGCCGACGAGCTGGGCGTCCTCGGGCGTGGGCCGGGTGATCCCGACGTTGAGCACGACGGTCTCCGCCACCGCGTCCGCGCTGACCGAGTTCTGGATCTCGTCCGCGGTGGGAGTGCCGCCCAGCAGGGCGGAGGCGTCCGCCGCGACCCGGGGCCCGGTGATCAGCTCGGTGTAGGACTTGACGCGCTCGGTGGAGAGCTGGGCGCCCTGGTAGGACTCGGTCGAGCTCGACGCCGTCTGCTGCGCGGCCACGTAGAACACCGCGTTCGACGTGTAGGTGCGCGGCAGCAGCAGCGCCACGGCGGCGGCGATCGCCACGCAGACGACGACGATGCCGCCGATGAGCAGGCGGTCCTCACGCAGCACGGTCCAGTACTCGCGGGCATTCACGATGCGGCTCCACTGGTGTCGCGGATCCCGAGCCGGCGCTGGAGCCGGCGGGGCAGGAGGTCACCGGGCGCGTGGCGCTCGGCCTCGGTCAGGTCGTCGCAGGCGAGGGCCAGGGCGACGAGGACGAAGACCCACGTCGACGCGGCCGCGGGCTGCGAGAGCAGGAGCGTCGCGAACACCACGAACGCGACGGGGGCGGCCCGCCCGCGGGTCCCGCGGGCCGGGCGGACGAGCAGGAGCGGCACGAGCAGCGCCGCGGTCACGAGCAGGACGAAGGGCAGGCCGTTCACGGCGATGTCGGAGATCAGGTTGATGCCGGCCTGCTTCTCGGTGCCCTGGCCGCCCCAGGGCTTCGTGGTGAGCGCGCGGATGCCGGCCTCGGTGGCGTCCGAGCGCTCGTCGAGCGAGGCCTCGTTGGAGGTCTGCTTGGCCTGCAGCCCGAACACCGGGGCGTAGAGGGCGATCCACGCCGCTCCGACGATGGCCCCCAGCCCGCCCACCTGGCGGAGGAACCCGCCCAACCCGATGCCGCCGCGCGGGCGCAGGAAGCCCTCGACGGCGAGAACCACGACGAAGACGCCGAAGCCCGCCGTCGAGAGGGTGCCGATGAGGCCGGCGAGGATCAGGCCCCGGACGAGCCACGACCGGTAGCCGACGGCCTCGGCGAGGAACCAGCCCGCGGCGCAGTACATGGCCATCCAGCCCGACTCGCGCCCGATGCCGGTCAGCCGCGGCACGTCCATCCCGAACACCGAGGAGGTCGAGTAGCTGACGGTGAACGGGAGGTAGACCGGCTGGGGTCCGACGGTGCCCACCGGGATCATCCCGATCTGCCCCGTGCCGACGCCCGCCACCGCCCACCACAGGGCCGTGACCAGCCACAGCGCACCGATCGCGCACAGCACCAGCACGAAGCCGCGCCCGAGCGCGAGGCGGGCCCGCGGGTCGTTGAGCACGAGCACCGCGGCCACGACCGAGCCGACGGTGAGCGCGAAGTCCTGGAACTGGCTGCGGATGCGGATCAGGTCCTCGACCCACACCGTGTGCAGCACGAGCCACAGGTAGGCGGCGACGAGGAGCGCGAGGAACACCGAGACGGCCCGCACCGGGCGGGTCGGGGCGGTCTCCCGGCGCAGCATGGCCGCGACCCCGGCGGCGAGGGCGACCCCGGCGCCGATCAGGGCCGTGTACTCCCCGAGGGTGCCGGGACGCAGGAGCGGCAGCGTGGCCAGCAGCAGCCCGGCGGGCACGGCGGCGGGGACCCGGGGGGTCGTCGCGCTGCCCCGGGGATTCCGGACGACAGGTGCCCGTCCCGTCGCGAGCGTGGTCACCCGTCGTCACCTCCCCCTGGTGGGCACGGTGGGTCATCTTCCGCCGAACAGACTAACGAACGGGTGAAGAAACGCCCACTTCTCGGGGTGCCCGGTCACAACACGTCGCCGAGCAGCCCCCGGACGAAGTCGGCCGTCCCGAGCCGGGTCCGCGCCCGGCGCGCCGCGGCGGCGCGCCGTTCACGGCTCGTGACCAGGCGGCGGAGCGCGTCGGCGACGCCGGCCGCCGCGTCGGGCCCCGTGACCTCGGCGACCTCGCCGATCCCGGTACCGGTGATCATGCTCGAGGCCCACCCGCGCGCGGGGCCGAGCACCGGGACGCCCCGGGCGGCGGCCTCCGCGACGATCCCGCTCGGCGCGTCGTTGTCGTGCAGCACCGCGACCGCGTCGACCCCGGCGACGGCGGCGTCGAACTCGGCCTCGGTGAGCAGGCGGTCGTCGACGTGGAGCCGGTCGGGGTGCAGGCCGGAGGCGGCGAGCGCGGCGGTGACGTCGGGGTCGCAGCGTCCGGCCAGCACCAGGTGCACGTCGGGGACCTGCTCGAGGGCCGCCAGCAGCAGCGGGACGTTCTTGCGGGCGCTGATCACCCCGAACACGCCGAGGCGGAACGGGGCGTCGGGCTCGCGGGCCGGGGCGCCGCGGTCGTCCGGGACGACGGGATCGCGGACCGGCTCGATGCCGGGGAAGCCGCGTCGGCGCACGACGACGCCGAACGCGTCGGTCAGGAAGCGCACGCGCACCCCGGGCAGCCGGGCGAGCAGCCACGCCAGCGGCGGCTTCAGGGCCATGCCCGGGGTGGTGCGTTCCGACCCGCCGGGCAGCACCGTGCGCATGAGCAGCACCGACACCGCGGGCGGCCGGGTCCGGGCGAGGGCGAGCAGGAGCGGGGCGACGTTCTTGTCGCCGTCCGGCACCACGAGGCGGGCCCCGACGGCGGCCGCGGTCTCCACCGCGACCCGCACCGCCGCGCGGCGCTCGTCCGGGACCTCGACGACCTCGGCGGGGACGTCGGCGAGGTGCTCGGCGAACTCGGGCGAGGTCCGCACGGCGGGCGGGACGAGCAGCAGCGGCCGGGCGTCGGAGCCCGCGGCGGCCACCAGCAGCAGACGCACGTAGCGCAGCCGGTGCCCGAGCGGGTCGAGTTCCAGGACGGCGACCCGCTCGCGCCCGGTCGGTGACGCTCCGTCCGATCTCGGAGGATCTACAGCCATCTGTGCCACATCCCGATGGTCAGCTCCCTCGGTTGAACGATAATCAACCGGTGACGGACACCGTAGGTCACGACGACGGGGACATGAGCATGAAGATCGCGTGGCTCACGGACGCCCAGGCGCCGTACCGCGAACCGCTGTTCTGCGAGCTCGCGGACCGCTGCGACTTCCGGGTGCACTTCCTGTTCGCCGAGGAGCCCGAGCGCCACTTCCGGTTCCGGCCGCACCCGGGCTACTCCTCCGGCGTCCTCCCGTCCGTGCCGATCCCGCTGCCGCGACCCCTCGCGCGCCGGCTCGACTCCTACCAGGCGGCCCTGCGTCCGGGGATCACCCGGCGGGTGCTCGACGCCGCGGACGTCGTCGTGATCCCCACGTGGGCCCAGGTCGCGAGCGCGTGGACGATGCTGCGCGCGCACCGGCGCGGCGTGCCCTACGTGATCTTCTCCGAGTCGACGCTGGAGTCGCGCCAGTTCGACCGCGGCCCGGTGGCGTGGTTGCGGCGGCGTCTGTTCACCCGGGCCGGGGCCGTCGTCGTGCCCGGTCCCTCGGCGCGTGACGCCGCGCTGCACACGGGCGTGGCCCGCGACCGCATCGTCGAGTCGGTCAACTCGATCGACCTGGAGGCCTTCGGGACGCGACCGCGCGCCCTGCGCCGGGCCGCGGGTGCCGGCCGGGGCCCGGCGGCCGCGCGGCACCGCTTCGCGGTGATCGGCCAGCTGATCCCGCGCAAGAACGTCCACACGCTGCTCGACGCGTTCTCCCGGCTCGACGGCGAGCCCACCCTCGACGTCGCCGGGGACGGGGTCGAGCGCGCGGCGCTCGAGGACCAGGCCCGCGCGCTCGGCGTCCTCGACCGGGTGCGGTTCCTGGGCTTCCTCGACGAGCCCGGCGTCGTCGAGGTCCTGGCGCAGGCCCAGACGCTCGTGCTGCCCTCCACCGAGGAGGTCTACGGGTTCACCGCGCTCGAGGCGCAGGTGGCCGGGCTGCAGGTGGTGGTCTCGGCCCGCGCGGGCATCGCCGAGAACCTGACCGGCGTCGAGGGGGCGTGGGTCGTCGAGCCCGACACGGACGGGCTCCTGGGCGGGCTCCGAGCCGCCCGGGAGGCATGGACGGGGTGGACCGAGGACGTCCCGGCCGACGCCGCCTCACCCAAGCGCTCGGCCGACGACGTGCTCGCCGCCGCCGCGCGCGCGACCCGCTAGGGGCCGCACTCAGACCGCGGCGTTCGACCCCACCGCCACCCGGGTCGCGCCCTCGAGGTCGAGGGCGTCGTCGAGGGCGAGACCGGAGATGCGGTTCCCGGTGATCGACCCGCCGTCGACCCCGAGGAAGGCGACGGCCGTGACGTCGGGGGAGCAGCGGAAGTCGTTGCCGGTGACCGTCACCGCGGTCGGCGGGACGACGGGGCGGCCGCCCGCGGAGCTGCCGCGGCCGCCGGCGAGCGCGTTCACCACGGCGATCTCGGCGGTGTTGGCGGTCGCGTCGAAGACGTTGCCGCGTACCACCACGCGGGTGCAGCCCTGGATGATCTGCACGAAGGCGTACTCGGAGAGCCCGCAGGCCGTCATGCGGTTGTCGGTCACGGCGACGTCGGAGGACCAGTCCTCGACGTGCACGGCCTCCATCCGGTAGTTCGTCATCGTGCAGCCGGAGATGGCGACGTCGGCGCAGTAGGCGACCCCCACGGCGAAACCGGGGGAGTCGTTGTCGCGGAAGGTGCACCCGCGCACCCGGACCCGGCGGAAGGAACCGCTCGGGCTGTTGAACTCCAGGTCGGTGTTCGCGTTGCGGGCGAACGTGCACCCGCCGACCTCCACCCCCGTCGTCACGGCCGGGGAGTCGTTGGCCTGGTACAGCCCGTAGGTGAGCCGGTGGAACAGCGAGTCGGTCAGCGTCAGCGCGGTCGAGGTGTCGCCGTCGACGCCGAGCTGGATCCCGTGGCAGAACGAGGCGTACACGTCCGCCGCGCCGGAGAACACGAGGCGGGAGAGCGTGAGGCGGTCGACCTGCCCCACGCGCAGCAGCACCGTCTCGACGTCGCCGGCGCGGGCGAGCTCGAGCCCGTCGAGCGCGCAGTCGGCGCCGCGGACCTCGATGGCGGCCGTCGCCCGGGGCGTCATCCGCAGCACCGAGCGGCCGGGCTCGCCGGCGAACAGGACGCCGGGCGGGACGACGAGGGGCCGGGTCGGCACGAGGTGGTAGGTGCCGGCCGGGACGAACACGGTGTCGCCGGCGCGGGCCTGCGTCATCGCGCGGGCGAAGGCGGCGGCGTCGTCGGTCACGCCGTCGCCGGTCGCGCCGACGGCCCGGACGTCCACCACCGTCCCCTGCCGCCGCGGGGGGCCGGCGGGACGCGGCAGGTCGGGATCGGCGGCGGGCGGACCGGCGCGCCGGGACCCGAACACCGAGGCACAGGCCGCGGTCCCGACGACGGCCGCGCCCGCGGCCGCCGCCGTCGTCAGCACCCGTCGTCGGGACGCAGTCACCGTCCCTTGGCGAACAGGACCTCGGAGACCGTGCGCAGCAGCACCTTCGCGTCGAGCCACAGGGACCAGTTCTCGATGTAGTAGTTGTCGAAGCGCGCCCGGTCGGAGATCGGGGTGTCGCCGCGCAGGCCGGACACCTGCGCGAGCCCGGTGAGACCCGCGGGCACGCGGTGCCGGTGACCGTAGCGCGGATGCTCCGCGGAGAAGCGCTCGACGAAGTGCGGTCGCTCCGGTCGCGGGCCGACGATCGTCATCTCCCCGCGCAGGATGTTGACCAGCTGGGGCAGCTCGTCGAGCGACGTCGCCCGCAGCACCCGTCCGACCGGGCCCACGCGGTCGTCCTGCGCGATCGACCAGCGGGTGTCGCCCTCGGCCGACGTCGCCGGCCGCATGGAGCGGAACTTCAGGCACTCGAAGCGCCGGCCGTCGCGGCCGACCCGCACCTGGCGGAACAGGACGCCCGGCCCGCCCTCCCAGCGGACGGCGAGCGCGCAGGTCAGCAGCACGGGGGAGAGGAGCAGCAGTGCCAGCGAGGAGGCGACCACGTCCACCGCGCGCTTGAGGGCCCAGGCCGGACCGTCGAGGGCGGGCGTGCGGATCCGCATCACCGGGAGCGACCCGATGTGGTCGGTGTGCCCGGTGGCGGTGGCGAACGCGTGCAGGCGGGGGACGACCAGCAGGTCGCAGCCACGGGTGGCGGGGGTGCGCACGCGGTCGAGCAGGTCCTCCTCCCGGAAGGTGCCGTCGCCGACGAGCAGGACGTCGACACCGTGCTCGGCGACGAGCGTGTCCAGGTCGCCCAGCGTGCCCAGCCACGGCACCCGGGCGGAGGCCGGTCCCGGGAGGGTGTCGACGTAGCCGGCCACGGCCAGGCCGTAGCGGGAGTAGCGGTCGAGCAGCGTCGCGACCTCGCCGGTGAGCTCGCCGCCGCCGACGAGCAGGGTGCGGTGGGCGACGATCCGACGGCGCCGCGCGGTGAGCACCACGGCCGTCGAGACCGCGCGTCCCGCCACGACCAGCCCCACCGAGGCGAGCGAGGTGAGGACGAACTCCGTCACGCCCCCGTTGTCGTGGCGCACGGCGAACACGGCGGCGACCAGCGCGATCGCCACCAGCAGCCGACCCAGCAGGGCCGGCAGCTCGTCGAGCACCGACAGGTGCAGGCGGGCCCGGTAGCGCCCGCCGCCGCAGACCAGGGCGACGGTGATCACCGAGAGGGCGGCGAACGCCTTCCAGTAGTGCGGGTTCCAGGCCATCGGCAGCGCGGTCATCGCCGCGTCGAGGGGGAGGACCAGCATCCACGCCTGGATCGATCCCGCCCGGCGGACGCCGAGGAGCGGTCGGACCTGCGGCCGGTCCAGTGGGCGCTCGCGTCCGGGGGAGCGACGTACGGGCAGGTCGCGGCGCAGCACCTCCGGCGAGGTGCTGCTCACACTGGTGCGTTCGGACGCAGGCCAGGCGGGCCCGACGGTCCCGCGGACAGCGGCCATTCGTACCGTGCCTCCCCTGGCGTGATCACTCACTGCGACTGCCGAGACAAATCGTGGGCGATCGATCGGCGCAGGACCCTGGGAACTCTTCCCAGGGTTCCACCGTGTGCCTCACTCACTCGGGGAGACATCCGAGTGAGAATCGTCCGTTAGAGTGAGGCTCAGCTACGCGTTGCTGTCGCTGGATCTCGGTACCCGGGTTCTGATGCAATCGGGGCATCGTTCGGACGGGTGGCGACGGAACGGACCGTACTGGGAGGTTCTGCGGTGTCGAGGACGACGGAGGATCACGAGTCGTCACCGAGCGTGTCTGTCTTCGGCGTGCGGGCCCCGGTCGGGCGCGGCGTGGAGATCGCCCGTCTGCACGAGACCCTCGACCGCGTCCGCCGCGGCCGGTCCGCACGGGTCCTGCTGACCGGGGAGTCCGGGGTCGGGACGACGACCCTCGCGGACGCCTTCTGCGCGCAGGTCGTCGACGGTCCCGACGGGGCGGTGGTCGTGCGCGTGGCCGCACCCGAGCCGGTCGGGGCGCCCGTCGCGTACGCCACGACCGAGCTGCTGGCCCGGGCCCTCGACGACCTCGTGGCCCCGGAGCAGGCGACGTCCGCCCGCTCCGCACTCGCGCTGCACGACGTCCTCGCGGCGGCCCGGCGGACCGCGGCACCCCGACCCGTGGTCCTCGCCCTGCACGACCTGCACCACGTCGACCCGGCCTCCGCGACCGTCCTGGCGGACCTGCTGCGCCGGCTGCACGGCGGGGGCGTGCTGGTCCTGGCGTCCGCCACCGACCCGTCGCGCCTCGCCGTCCGGGGCCGGGCGTGGTGGCCGCGGCTGTTCGCCGACGGCGGGTCCGGGGCGGGCCCGGACGGCACCGCCCTGGCCGGCGTGGCGACCGAGGTGCGCACCGTCCTGGTCGGCGGGCTCGACGCGGCGTCGGTCGCCGCGTTCGCCGCGACCCGGCGTCCCGCGGCCCCCGCCCTCGGATCGGCGGCGGCCGCCCGCCTCGTCGCGGCCACCGGGGGCCACCCGGTGCACCTGGAGCTGCTGCTGCGCACGGTGCCCGACGACGTCCTCGCCGGGGACGGGTCGCCCGCCGCGCGCCGGTCGCTCGCCACCCGCGTCGGGCACGCCGTCGCCGTGCTCTCGCCCCGGACCCGCGACCTGGTCGCGGCGCTGGCCGTGCTCGGTGGGTCGGCGCCGATCGCGCTGCTCGAACAGGTCGCCGCCGTGACGCCGGGGAGCACCCCGCCCACCGCCGCGGCCGAGGCGGCGACGGCCGGCCTGGTCGACGTCCACGCCCGCGGGCCGCGGGTCGAGCTCCGCTTCCCCCACCGCCTGATCCGGGACGCCGTCTACCGCGGCCTCCCGCCCGAGACCGCGGCGGCCCTGCACTGCACGGCGGCGGCGGCGACCGGCGGACGCACCGGGTTCGCGCACGCCGTGGCGAGCGCCGCGGGCACCCCGTCACCCGAGGTCGCGGGCGCCCTCGCGGCCGCGGCGGCGGCCGAGAGCGACCACGACGAGGCCGCCACCCTGCGCCTGTGGGCCGCCGAGCTGGCCGTCTCCGGCGTCGACCGCGAGGCGTACCTGCTCGACGCGGCCGTCCACCTCGTCTCCGCCGGCAGCCTCGCGCGGCTGCGCGCGGTCGAGGGGCCGCTGCGCACCGCCCGGGCGTGCGGCGCGCGCGACCTCGCCCTCGGCACGCTCGCGTTCGAGTCGGGCGACCCGGACGCGTACGTCCCCCTCGCCGCCGCGCTCGCCGACGAGGAGGCCGGTGCCACGGTGCGGGCCCTCGCGGCCCTCAAGCTGGGGGCCCACCACGTGCTGCACGGGCGGGGCGCCCGCGCGGTGGAGGTCGCCGCGCACGTCGCCGAGCTGACCGACGACCCCGGGCTCCGGGAGGGGGCGCGCACCCTCGAGGTGGTCGGCAGTGCCCTGCGCTGGGGACCCGACACCGCGCTCGACGTCCTGGGGGAGCACCTCGACGGCGTGTACGGCGCCGACCTGCTCGTGGTCTGCGGCCGGCTGTACCTCGCCGCGGGCGACCCGGCGTCGGCGTACGTCCACCTGCACCGCGGCCTCGACCGCATCCGGGCCGGGTCCGCCACGACCATGGGACGTCTCGTCCACCTGTTCCTCGCCGAGGCCGCCTTCCGCACGGGGCGGTGGGACGAGGCCGAGACCGAGGCCCGGGTGGGCGCGACGGCCGCGCCGGAGGCGGGCAGCACGTGGATCGCCCCCGCGGCGCGGGGCATGTGGTCGGTGGTCCGGGCCGCGCGCGGCGGGCTGGGCGACGCCGAGGCGGACCTCCGCGCGACCCGCGGCCCGCACCTCGCGCCGAACGCCCTCGGGGCCTTCACCCGCGACCTCGCCGAGGCGTTCGTCGCGCAGGTCCGCGGCGACGTCGAGCGGGCCTACCGGGTGCTCAGCGACCTCGCCGACGGCCCCGTGCCCGCCCTCGAGGCCGCGCCCCTGGCGCTCTGGCGGGTGCTGCTCGCCGACGTGGCCGTCGACGCGGGTCGGCTCGCGATGGCGGGGGCGGTGCTGCAGGGCTTCCCGGCGGCCGGGACCCCGCTGTGGTTCCAGCTCTCCCGGCACCGGTTGCTGGGCCGGCTCGCCGACCGCAGCGGGAACGTCCCGGCCGCCCGGCAGCACTACCGGGACGGCCTCGACCTCGTCGCCGCCCGCCCGGCCGACGCGGCCGAGTGCCCCGTCGAGGTCGCGGCCCTGCACGCGGCGGCGGGCCGTCTGGGTCGGCGGCAGGGCTGGGCCAGCGCGGCCGAGGACCTCGCCACCGCCCGGCGCGGGTTCGCCGGGCTGGGGGCGACGCCGTGGGTGGCCCGGGTCGACGCCGAGATCGACCTCGGCGTGCCCGGTGTGACGTCGTCGGCCCCGCCCGCCCCGACGGTGCCCGAGCCCAGCTGGGCGGCGACCGGCCCGATCGCGGTGCACGACGGGTCACCGGCGGTGCGGACCGCACCCGACGCCGTCCCCGACACGCTGCCCGCGGCCGCCGCCACGGTGCTCCCCGAGTCCTCGGCGGAGCACGCCTCGCTCACGCCGCGTGAGCGCGAGGTGGTCCGCCTCGTCGCGCAGGGGCTGACGAGCCGCGAGGTGGCCGCCGCCCTCTACGTCACGCCCAAGGCCATCAGCTACCACCTCGGGAACGTCTTCGCGAAGCTCGGCGTGACCTCCCGCCGCCAGCTCTGGGGCCGCACCTTCGACTGATCCCGGTGCGCCACATAGGTGACGCCCGTCCGGGGTACTGGTCCCGCATGGCAGAGCGTTCCCGACGACGGGTGTGGTGGGTCGTGGGCGGCGCCGCGGCGGCGCTGGTCGTCGCGGTGGGTGCGGTCGGCGTCGTCGGTGTCCGGGAGGCCGTCGCCGACCCCGGCACGGGCATGCTCCGCCTGGCGCACCTCTCGCCGACCACGCCGGCGGTCGACATGTACGCCCAGGGACCCGACCTGCCGCTGACCGAGGTGGCGGGGGACGTCTCCTACCGCGCGGTGAGCCCGTACCTCACCGAGCCGGCGGGCACCTACCGCATCCAGGGGCGCCCGGCCGGTGCGCCGCAGACCGCGCCGCCACTGTTCGACGTGGCCGTCGACATCCCTGCGGGCTCCGCGCAGACCGCGACGTTCGTGGACATCGGACCCGACGGCGCGACCCAGGCGCAGGTCCTCGACGACGAGACCGCTCCCGCCCCGGCCGGCTCCGGTGGTCTGCGCATCGTGCAGGCGGCCGCCGAGGTCGGGCCGGTCGACGTCACCGGCACCGACCCGTCGGGCGACTCCCCGCCCGTCCCGCTGGCCCGCAGCCTGTTCTACGGCTCCGCCACGCCCTACGCGACGGTGCCGGCGAAGCCGTGGCAGCTGCAGGTGACGAGCCGCAGCGGGAAGTCCTCGAGCGTCGAGGTGCCGGTGACCAGCACCTCGGTGGCCACCCTCGTCGTCACGCGGGCCGCCGACGGCGGGCTCGCCACCCAGGTGGTCGCCGACGCCGCGTCGGCCGCCGCGGCGCCGACCCCCGCGCCCGGGCAGCCCGCGCCCGCCCCGAGCCAGGCGCCCCGCACCGCCGAGTCGTCGGTCCCGCCGGTGGCACCCGGGACGCCCGCCCCGCCGCAGCCGTCGAGCGCCGAGACCACCTCGGCCGCACCGCCCGCGCCGAAGGCCCCGAGCCCGCCGTCGGGAGGGATCGGCGCCGGCCTCGGCGGGCTCAGCCACTCCGGGCTCGCCGCCGGCGGCATCTGGGACACGATCTCGGGCTGGTTCGGCGACGACCCGACCGAGGGGGTTCCGGCGGCGGTCAGGATGCCGCTCGCCATCGCGACCGCGCCGCCGCCCGGCGGCCCGCACCCGACGTCGTTGTCGATCCCCGCGATCAACCTCGACGTCGACGACCCGGTCGACCTGCGCGTCGACTACCGCGGCGCGCTGCAGGTGCCGACCGACTTCTCCAAGGTCGGCTGGTTCAGCTCGTCGGCCGTTCCCGGGGACCCGGGGTCGTCGGTGATGGTCGGCCACGTCGACACCCGGCGCGGCCCCGCCGTGTTCGGCGCGCTGGACGACCTGAAGCCCGGCGACGTCATCGAGGTCGGACGCTCCGACGGCGGCACCGCCCGGTTCGGGGTCGACTCGGTGGAGACGTTCGCCAAGGACGGCGTCCCGACCGAGCGGGTCTACGGCCCGACGACGACGCCGACGCTGCGCCTCATGACCTGCGGCGGCCCGTTCGACGACGCGACGCTGAACTACCGCGACAACATCGTCGTGTTCGCCACCCCGCGCTGACCGGGGGGCACCGGGCGGCGGCCGAGCGCGGCCGACGCCACCCGGTGCCGCCGGGACGCCGGGTCGGTCGACGCGGCGGCGATGAGCTGGGAGCGCAGCCAGGTCAGCGGCTCGCGCACCATCCCGTACGCGACGTCGCGGCGGCGCACGACGCCGCGGTGCTCGCGGCGCAGGGTGCGCAGGAACGCGTGCTGGGTGGCGGTGTTGGCCCGGCGGTGCGACGACGTCAGCGAACCGGTCGCCAGCCGGAACTGCGAGAGGCTCTCCGGCATGCCGTAGAAGCGGCCCTGGGTGACGAGCCGGGCGGCGAGACCGACGTCGAGCACGTAGGTGTCGGCGGGGAAGCCGCCGCAGGCGTCGTAGGCGTCGCGGCGGAACAGCATGTTGCCCGGCGCGCCGATGGGGTTGCCGCGGTGGCGCACGATGCGGCGCAGCACGGTCGCCCCGTCCCGCGGTCCGATCAGGTCCGGTGAGCCCAGCGCGCGGCCCGTGACGATGACGCGGTCGTCGTCGTCGACGAGGTCGTGGCGGCACGACACCAGCGCGAGGGACGGGTCGGCCTCCATCAGCGGGACCTGCTCGGCGAGCAGGGTGGGCGCGAGGAGGTCGTCGGCCATGAGGACCTTGACCAGCGGGGCGCGGGCCAGCCGGACGGCGCGGTCGAAGTTCTCGGGGGCCGGCACCGTGGCGTCGTTGTGCTCGAGGCGCACGCGCGGGTCGCGGAAGGACGCGACGATCTCGGCCGAGGCGTCGGTGCACGCGTTGTCCAGGACGACGAGCTCGAAGTCGTCGAAGGTCTGCCCGAGCACGCTCGCGACGGTGCGGCCGATGTAGCGCTCCTTCTGGAACAGCGGTACGACCACCGACACCCGCGGCGCCCGGGTGCGGTCACCCGGTGTGGTGGAGACCGGCCTCGTCGCGCGTTCGGGGGACACCGCGCCATCCTCTGCGTCGCACCCGGCCACCGTCAACGGGCGAATCGGACACCGGGGGTGGTTTCGCCACCCGTGTGGCGTGGGTCCGCCGAACCTGGGATCTGTTTCCAGGGTGGTCGTCGGGCGCCAGGTCGACCATTGAACGTCGGACGATCTCGTCGACGTGGAGGAGCCGACCGATGGTGATGGCGCCCAACCGCCCTCGGCCGGGCGGGGCGGACGACGCGCCCGGGTCCTCGTCGGGCAGCCTCGACGTCTGCGTGATCGGCATGCACTACGCGCCCGAGCACACGGGCAACGCGCCGTACACCACGGGCATGGTCGGGGCGCTGCACGCGGCCGGGCACCAGGTGCGGGTCGTCACGGGCTACCCGCACTACCCGGCGTGGGAGGTCACCGCCGGCTACTCGGGGCTGCGCCGCCGTGAACGCATCGACGGCGTGCCGGTCACCCGGGTGCGCCACCCGGTCCCCGCCGTGCCCGACGCGCGCCGCCGCATCGTCATGGACGCCGCGTTCACCGCGCACGCCGCGCTGGTCCGCGGCCCGCGGCCCGACGTCGTCGTCGCGGTCAGCCCCGTCCTGCTCACCGTGCTCGCCGGGCTGCGGTGGCGCCGGGAGGGCCGGACCGCGCTGGGCGTCGTGACCCAGGACCTCTACTCCCGGGCGCTGACCGAGACGCGCA
This sequence comes from Actinomycetospora soli, assembly GCF_021026295.1. Classification (GTDB taxonomy): domain Bacteria; phylum Actinomycetota; class Actinomycetes; order Mycobacteriales; family Pseudonocardiaceae; genus Actinomycetospora; species Actinomycetospora soli. The sequence goes on along the minus strand of NZ_JAJNDA010000006.1, from coordinate 292,019 downwards.
TGACGTCGTCCCGGATGGCGTCGCTCGGTGCGCGGCTGGAGGGCGGCCTGCTCGCGCGGGCCGACGGGGTGGCGGTGGTGCACCCGTCGTTCGTCCCGACCCTCACCGGGCTCGGCGTCGACCCCACGCGCGTGACCACGATCCCGAACTGGTCGCACATCGCCCCGCCGACCCGCGACCGGACCGCGGTGCGCCGCGAGCTCGGGTGGCGCGAGGACGAGGTCATCGCGCTGCACGCCGGGAACATGGGCGTGAAGCAGGGCCTCGGGAACGTCGTCGAGGCCGCGCGGCACGCGGACCTGGCGGGCTCCAAGGTGCGGTTCGTCCTCCTCGGCGACGGCAACCAGCGGGCGCGCCTGGCCGAGCTGGGGGCGGACGTCGAGCGCCTCACCTTCCTCGACCCGCTGCCCGGCGACCGGTTCCCCGACGCCCTGGCGGCGGCCGACGTCCTCGTCGTGAACGAGGCCGAGACCGTGGCCGAGATGAGCGCGCCGTCCAAGCTGACCTCGTACTTCGCGGCCGGTCGGCCGGTGGTCGCGGCGTCCTGGGCACGGTCGGCGGCCTCCGCCGAGCTGGTCCGCGCGGACGCGGGGCGGCGCCTCGACCCCGGCGACCCCGAGGCACTGCACGCCGCCGTGCTCGCGACCGCGGGCGACGACGAGGCGGGGGAGCGCGGTCGCGCCTACGCCGCCGACGCGCTGGGCGCCGGACGCGCCCACGCGGCGTACGTGGCGTGGGTCGAGGGACTAGCGGCTTCACGGGGTGCAGCGCGGTAGTCCGCGCCCGCCCCGGTCGCCGCGCACCACGTAGACCTCGGAGAGGTAGCCGGTGCGGCCGTCGGGGAAGCTGACGCGGTACCAGAGGTCGGACTGGGCGCGCTCCGGGTTGCGGCCCTGGTCGGGGTCGGCGAGGTCGACGTTCCACATCATCTGGCCCTGCGTCCAGCAGTTCGCGACGACCGCGGCGCCCGAGGCCATCTCCGTCCCCGGCACCTTGCACGAGCGGCTCGGCGACGCGCAGTACGACAGGGCCTCGGTGGACAGGTAGGCCGGCGTGCGGTCCTCGACGAGCCGGTCGGCTCCCAGGGCGACCTTGTTCTGCACCTCGATGGCCTCGACGGTCTGCGGTACGACCGGTGGGTCCGGGACCGTGACCCGACCCAGCAGGAACCCCAGCGCGAGCGCCACGACCACGATTCCGGCCGCGACGAGGAGGGGCCGGCGGGGAGTGCGGGTGGTCCGGGGTGGGTCGGCGGACGTCAGCGGTGGCACACGGCTGCCGCTCGACGTGAGCAGGTCGCCACGCTCGACGGGGTCGGAGTCGGGGTCGGGGCCCGGTGTCAGGTCGGCGCCCGGTGTCGGGTCGGCGCCCGGTGTCAGCGGTGGCACACGGCTGTCGCTCGACGTCAGCAGGTCGCCACGCTCGGCGGACTCGGCGGCTTCGGCGGGCTCGGCGGGCTCGGCGGGCTCGTCGGGCGCGACCGGCTCCGGCAACGCCGGGGGAGCGCCGAGCGTCGCGCGGAGGGCGTCCCACCGGGCGCGCCACGGTGCGGGGTCGGCGTCGCAGGCCCGGACGTAGTCCTCGACGGTCTCCCAGCGCGGCAGATGCCGGCCCGCCGAGGCGTCGGCGAGGGCGGTCTTCGAGCGTCCCGTGCGCCGGGCCATCGTCGCGAACTTGGGGCTCCCGGCCTGTTCGCGCAGGGCGCGCAGGTCGCGGGCGAACTCGACGAGCGGACCGCCGGCGGGGTCGAGCTCACGCTGCGGTCGGGGCACGGTCGTCCCTCCGGGAGTCGTCGGTGGTCCTCCCGGATCCCATCGACCGGACCGCCCGCGCAGTTACCCGATCGGGTGACCACTCCCGCCCCGGCCGAACGCTCCGGGGTGCCCCTCGAGACCCCGGATCGGCGGCCCCGACTCGAGCGCGGGAGTGGTCACGCGGAGCAGCTTCGCGGGCCTCGGATCTCCCCGGAAGTGAACCGGACAACGGCCTGGTCCGGCGGACAACCCCGCAGCGTCGCCGGACAACTCGATGTGTGACCACCGCGTGCCGCCGTTCAGGGCGGAGGAGGCAACGGCGCGCCGGCACCCCGGATCAACTCCACGTGGTCGGCCGTCCACGGGGCGTCGAGCAACATCCGCGGTGTGACCAGGGAGAACGGCAGGCGCGGCGCGCGCCCGTCGTCGTCGGGAACGGTCCGTGGGGTGCGTCGACCCTGCGACAGCGCCGGTCCGTCGCCGCGCAGGAACGGGCTCAGCAGGATGTCGACGGCGGCCTGGTCGAGGAAGGTCGGCATGGCCTCCTCGACGGCGGCGAGCAGGCGGTCGTAGGGCGCCTGGAGGTCGTCGTCGGTGAGCCAGCCGAGGGTCCGGACGAGCAGCGAGTCGAGGAACCCCTCCTGGACCGGTGGGCCCGAGGCGGGGCGCTGCGGGTCGGGCGGTGCGAGCACCTCGTGGGAGAACGGGCGGTCGTAGAGCCGCGTGACGAGTTCGGCGCAGTAGAACTGCCGGCGCTCCGGCACGCCCTCCCAGGCCGAGGCCGCCTCGACGGCGAGCGCTCGCACGCGACGGGCCTGCACCGGGTCGAGGTCGGGGGCGAACGTGGCGAGGGCGATGGCCACGATGACGAGCTTCGGCACCGAGAAGGTCCCGTCGTCCTCCGGGGTGTGCCACGACGCGAGCCGCTCCAGCGCCGGGCCCCGGGGCACCTCGGGGCGCACGGCGAGGCGGTACACCGACTGGCCGAGGTCCCAGAAGTGCGAGACGTGGTCGCCGCGGATCCCGCCGAGGTCGAACGGGCGGGTGCGGCAGAACGACATGTGCACGGAGGCGACGCGGCCCTCGCCGTCGGCGACGGCGATCGCGGAGTGCGAGAAGCCGGACCCGTCGAGCCGGGTGATCATGTCCCCCAGCGGTTCGCCCGGGATGGGAGTCACCAGGAGTATGTCGCCTGCCCGGATGTGGTCTACTCCGATGACCGTCTCGGACGTATGGTCGGCGTAAGAGGTCACTGGCGGTCACTCCTGGGGGAGCGTTGACGGAGATCCGTCTGCTGGGCGAGGTGGCGGTGGAGGGCGCGCCGCCGGTGCGGAGCCCCGTGCTGCGGTCGCTGCTGGCCCAGCTCGCGTGCGACCCGGGACGGCCCGTCGCGACGACGACGCTCATCGACGAGCTCTACGACGACGCGCTGCCGCAGAACCCCTCGGCGGCCCTGCAGGTCCAGATCACGCGGCTGCGGAAGTGGGTGGCCCCCGCGGCCGTCACGAGCACCCGTGGCGGGTACGTGCTCGAGGTCGGACGCGCGGACGTCGACCTCACGCGCTTCGTCGACGCCGCGCCGAGCCGTGCGGCCGTGGCCCTCGCCGCCTACGGCGGTGAACCCTTCCCGGGCTGCCGGCTCGGGCGGCGGCTCGACGCCGAGCGCCGGCGGGTGCTGCGATGTCGCGACGACGCCGTCGAGTCGCACGCCCGCGCGCTGCTCGCGGCGGGGTCCGCGCGGGAGGTCGTGGCGCTGACCGCGGAGGTGCTCGACGCCGACCCGACGCACGAGGGGATCGTCGCCGTCGCCGCGCTCGCCCTGCACGCCGAGGGACGCACCGGCGAGGCCCTGCGCCTGCTGGCCGACACCCGTCGTCGGGTGCGCGTCGAGCACGGCGTCGATCCCGGCGAGGTCCTGCGGGAGGCCGAGCGGGCCGTCCTGGACACCGAGCAGCGGCGTCGTCGCGACGTCGTCGGCCGCTCCGCCCCGCTCGCCACCCTCCGCGAGGCGCTCGACGACACGCGGGCCGGCCGGATCGTGGTCGTCGCCGGCGAGGCGGGCATCGGGAAGTCGACGCTGCTGCGCGCCGCCGCCGAGGAGGCCGAGCGGCGCGGCGCCACCGTCGGCCGCGGGCTCTGGGAGCACGACCAGGCGCCGTTCGCCGCGTGGGTGCAGGCGCTGCACGCGGTCGGCGTCGCCCCGCCGTCGCTGCGCGACCCGACCCCGGGCCGGACGTTGCGTCGCCGCCTGGCGGCCGCCTCGGCGGACGGGCTGGTGCTCGTCGTGCTCGACGACGCCCACCGGGCCGACCCCGCGTCGCTGCACGTCCTGCGCGGGCTGGGCGGGGCGGGCCTGCCCTCCGGCGTGGTCGTGCTCGTCGCGGCCCGCGAGCCGGACACCACCGCGCACCCCGCCTGGAGCGACACCGCGGCCGACCTCGCCCTGCTCGACGGCGTGCTCCGCCTCCCGCTCGGCGAGCTCGACGAGGCCGCCACGCGCGCGATGGTCGAGGACTCGGTGGGCGGGGGAGCGACCGGGGAGCGACTCGTCGCCACCCTCTGGGCGCGGACCGCCGGACACCCGCTGCACCTCTCGGCCCTGCTGGCCGAGCTGCGCGACCTTCCCGACGACGAGGCGCGCGAGGCCGCGACCCGCCGGGTCCCCGCCCGGTTGCGGCCCCTGCTCACCCACCAGCTCGGGGGTCTGCCCGAACGCTGCCGGGTGGCGCTGGAGGCCATGGCCGTCCTCGGCCCGTCGCCGCTGAGCGAGCTCGCCGACGCCGTCGGCACCGACGAGCGCACCCTCGCGCGGGACCTCCGACCCGCCGTCGGGATGACCCTCGTGGAGCCCACCTCCGACGGGTTCGCCTTCCGCCACGACCTCACCGCGGCGGCCGTCCTGGACACGGTGCCCGCCGTCGAGCGCGCCCAGCTGCACCGCGCGCGCCTCGCCGGGCTGGGCACGGACGCCGAGCCCTTCACCGTCCTGCGGCACACCGTGGGGGCCGCGGCGCTGCTGCCCGCGGCGGACGTCGCCGACGCCCACCTGCCGGCCGCGCTCGCCGCCTACCGGGACGGTGCGCTGTCGAGCGCCCTGCAGCTGCTCGACACCGCCGCGCCCGCGACGTCGCGGCCCGCCCACGCGCGCCTGCTCCGCGGCCTGGTGCTCGAGGGACTGGGCCGGGTCGACGAGGCGGCGGACGACTTCGACGCGGTCGTCGCCGACCCGGACGCCGACGTGGGCGACGCCGTCGCGGCCGCCCTGGGCGACGACGCGCAGGGGCCGTCGATCGCAGGCCGGCCGCGTCGGCTCGACCGGCTCCGGCGCGTGCACGCGCTGCCGCTGACCGACGTGCAGCGGGTCCGGGTGCTGCGCGGGCTCGTCGTCGAGGAGCAGCAGCTCGACATCGAGAGCAGCGCCTCGCTCCTGGACGAGCTGCTCGCCCTGGGCGGCGCCGCCGACGAGCCGGTCCTCGCGGCCGAGGTGGCGGTGACGGAGGCCTACCTGCAGCTCGGCGTCTCCGTGCCTGCGGCCGAGCGGGTGGTCACCGCCCGGCGCGCGGCCCGGCTCGCCCGCGCGGCCGACCGGGCCGCGCTGCGCTTCGAGGCCGACGAGCTGCTGGTCGCGGCCCTCGTCGGCAGCGGCGACCTCGGCGAGGCGCTGGACCTGCACGCCGTGCTCGCGCCCGAGGCCGAACGCCGGCACCGCCCCCGCACGATGTGGGCGGTGCGGCTCGTCGAGGCGTCGGCGATGCTGGCCGAGGGAAAGATCGACGCGGCCGACCAGGCGGCGCAGGAGGCGTTCCAGCGCGGTCTCGAGCTCGGCATCGCCGACGCCCTCGGCGCCTTCGGGGCCCACCTCGTCATCCGCCACCTGCTCACCGGCAGCCTGCCGGTCCTCGGCGGTCTGCCCGCCCGCACCGCCGCCGACTACCCGAACGTGCCCGCGTGGGCGGCGTGCGCGGCCGTCGACGCGGTGCAGGGCGGCGACCCTCCGACGGCCGCCGCCCACCTCGTCGAGTTCCACCGGCGCCGCGAGGGGCGCGAGTCGGGCCTCTTCGACCGCGTCGGCCTCTGCCTCGCCGCGTGCGCCGCCTTCGCGCTCGACGACCGCTCGACCGCCGACCTCGTGCTCAAGGCCCTGCCCGAGGACCCGGGCGCCACCGTGGTGGTGGGGATCGGTGCGGCGTTCCTCGGCCCGGTCGACCTCTACCGCGGCCTGGCGCTCGCCGCCCGCGGCGACCCCGAGACCGCCCACCGGCACTTCCGCGGCGCCGCCGACACGGCCCGCGCGCTGGGCTGGACGCCCTGGGCGCAGGCGGCGGAGGGCTTCGCGGAGGAGACGGCCCCGGGGCGGCCCTCCGACACCCCGGGACCCCCGCTTCCCCTGGGACTCCGCCGGGCGCTCTGAGAGCGTCCCGTCCCGACCGGCGTCCACCGGTCACATGGAAGCCCGTCCGCCTTTCCAGAACCTTTCCTCGACGGTCCGCCCGTTCCCGACGGCGGGTGCGGCGGCCGGCGTGGGCGGGTGCCGGAATCGAGCGCGGCATTCGCGCATGAGTCCGACGACCTTCGGGTACTTGTGACGGCCTGCCTGCCGGTGACAGATCGTCAGAACCCGGATAACGCGGTGTCGGACCCGTTCGTGCTGCTCAGAGCCGGTCCTGCGCGATTTCTGCATTTCCCCGCGATTACTCCGTCACCCGTCCGTGATCGCCTCGTTATCCGTATTCAGCGACGGTCGGTGACCGCCGCTTCCCGGTTCGGGGGACACCGGGTCCTCCTGCCGTGCGATGTCCACGGACGATCGAGGAGGACCTCATGGGTGCACACAGCGCTCCCCGCCGTCGTGACGGCCGGCTCGCCACCATCGCCGGACGCGGCGCCTTCGCCGCCGTCGCGGCGGTCACGGTCGCCGGTGGCGGCAGCGGTGTCGCGCTCGCCGGCGAGATGCCGGCCGAGCACGTCACGTCGACGCACGACCAGAAGCAGGACCACGGGCACGACGGCCACGAGTGCGGCTGCGGCCACGGGCACGGTGGCAAGCACGAGCACGGTGGCAAGCACGAGGGCCACAGCAAGCACGAGCACGGTGGTAAGCACGAGCACGGTGGCAAGCACGAGCACCCGAAGGCCGAGGAGCCCGACACGGGCGCGCCGGGTCTGCCGCTCCCCGACCTGGGCGAGATGCTGCCGGGGACCGAGACGCCGGAGGCCGAGACGCCGGAGGCCGAGTCGCCCGAGGTCGAGTCGCCGGAGGTCGAGTCGCCGGAGGTCGAGTCGCCGGAGGCCGAGTCGCCGGAGGCCGAGTCGCCGGAGGCCGAGACGCCGGAGGCCGAGACGCCGGAGGTCGAGACGCCGGAGGCCGAGACGCCGGAGGTCGAGGCGCCGGAGACCACGCCCATCACCCCGCCCACCGGTGAGGCCGAGGAGGGGTCGGGCCCGGAGGAGAACGACGCTCCCGAGGACAACGAGGCTCCCGAGACCATCCCGATGCTCGACGGCGACGAGCCGACCACGGGCGAGGGCGGTCAGACGTCCGAGGACGCGTCGGAAGAGGCATCGATGGAGCAGGCCGACGGCCCGACGCCGGACGTGATCGCCGACAGCATCTTCTGAGCCCGGCGGGCCGGCGCGAGGGGGACGGCCCGCCGATGGAGCCGGACTCGTGCGGCACCGGGCATGTCCCGTGTCGCACGAGTCCGGTGCCCGCACAGCACAGCACGGTCCGTCGACGGGACGGCCGCGTCGAGAGTCAGTGGCACCGGGCGCCCCAGAGGTCGCTCCGTGCCACTGACATCTGGTCGGCCGCGCGGGCGCTCACCCGATCCGCTGCCACGTCCCGGGGGTCGTCTCGGTCCACACCGACGCGGACGTGTCGGTGACGGCGTCCGGCACCGGGGTGGACAGCACGGTGCCGCGCGCCTGTTCCTCCGGGCCGAGCGTCGTGATCCCGCCCGAGCCCGACGTCCGGGCCTCCAGCACGCAGGCGCCCGCCGGCAGGCCGGGGTAGGACGCCGATCCCGAGCCGAGCGGCGACACCGCGGGACGGTTCGCGCACAGCACCGCCGACGGCCCCGTCGTCACCGACTCCGGCAGCGACGCCAGCGCGACGCGCACCCGCAGCGACGCCAGCGGGTTCGGCGCCGGCGCGCCGGAGGTGTTCCGGACGATCAACGGTGCCAGCAGCAGGTGCGAGCCCGCCGTCGAGCCGCGGGCACTCGCCGCGAACGGGCCGACCCCGAGCGCGAAGGAGTACCCGCCGAGCTGCACCGGGGTCCCCGGCGCGACACCTTCGCTCGCGAGCACCGGCGGCGGGGGACCGCCGACCGCGGCCGCGCCCGAGCCGGCGTCCGAGTCGGACAGGAACGTCAGCGCCAGCACCACGACCAGCACGGCCCCGAACACGCCCAGCACCACGAGCACCGGCACCCGGCCCCGCCCGCCCCAGGCGGTGCGGTCGCCCGGCCAGTACCCCGACCCGGCGTCGTGCCGGTCGGACTCCGGGAGCTCACCGAACGGCGATCGCGCCACGCGTACCCCTTCCCGACGACGGGTCCGACCCCACAGCCTGCCACTCGCCTCCTCGTCGGACCCCTCCCGCGCCATGGCGACCTGCAGTGACTGAGAGCGATTCGCACTCTCGCGTCATGACCCGTTCGGATGTACGTCGACTCCGCAGAACGGAGCAGTTGTGGGAGGTCGCTACGGGGCGCGACCGCGACCGAGGGGAAGACGTCGCGGATGGGGATCGACGTGGGGACGCACCCGGCGGAGTGCGTGGCGCCGCCGACGCGGGAGGCCCGGGCCTGGCGGGGACGGCTGCGTCGGGCGGTCGTCGCGACCGACGTGACGCTGGTGCTGGCCGTGACGGCGGTGGTCGCGGTCGTCGGGGTCACCTGGCGGCAGTGGGACCCCGCGGGCACCGCGCTCGGGGCGCTCGCCGCCGTCGTCACCGCGGGCGTCCTCATGGCCGCCCTGCACTGCTGGGACCCGCAGGTGCTCGGGCAGGGGTCCGAGGAGTTCAACCGGCTCGCCCGGGCCTTCGTGCGCGCGACCCTGCTTCTCGCCCTCGTCGGGTTCGTGGTCAAGGCCGACGGGCTGCGGCCGTGGGTGGTGGGCGTCCTGCCCGCGGTCGGGGTGGCCGTGCTGGTCGGGCGCTGGCTCGTCCGGCGGGTCCTGCACCGTGCCCGGCGGGAGGGCGCCTGCATGGCCCGCGTGCTCGTCATCGGGACCCCCGAGGCCGTGGCGGACCTGGTCGCGCGGACCGAGCGGGTGCCGTGGCACGGCTGGCGCGTGGTCGCGGCGTGCACGCCGGCGGGGGAGGGGCCCGCGGCGGCGCCGGTCGTCGGGGACCTCGACGACGTCGCCCGCCACGCGGCGGCGCAGGACGTGGACGTCGTCGCGGTCGCGCCCGCCCCCGGCTGGAGCCCGAAGCGGCTGCACCGGCTGGCGTGGGACCTCGAGGGCACCGGGGTGGACCTCGTCGTCGACCCCGGCCTCATGGAGATCGGCGGGCCGCGCCTGCACGTGGCCCCGGTCGACGGGCTGCCGATGCTGCGCCTGACCGAGCCGCGGTTCTCCGGCACCACCCGCGGGATCAAGGCGGTCGTCGACCGGGTCGGGGCGGCGCTGCTGCTGCTGGTCCTCGCGCCGGTCCTGCTCGCGATCGCGGTGGCCGTCCGTCGCGACGGCGGGCCGGTGTTCTACCGGCAGGAGCGCGTGGGCGTGCACGGCCGCACGTTCCGCATGGTGAAGTTCCGGTCGATGGTCGTCGACGCCGACCGCCAGGTCGACGCGCTGCCGAACGAGGGCGCCGGGCCGCTGTTCAAGCTGCGCCGCGACCCGCGGGTCACGCCCGTCGGGGCGGTGCTGCGCCGGCTCTCGCTCGACGAGCTGCCGCAGCTGTTCAACGTGCTGGGCGGCTCGATGTCGCTGGTGGGGCCGCGGCCGCCGCTGGCCCGTGAGGTCGAGCGCTACGCCGACGACGCGCGCCGCAAGCTGCTGGTGCGCCCGGGCATGACGGGGCTGTGGCAGGTCAGCGGGCGCAGCGACCTGAGCTGGGAGGAGTCGGTGCGCCTCGATCTGCGGTACGTCGAGAACTGGTCACCGGCCCTGGATGCCACGATCCTGTGGAAGACCGTCGGCGCGGTCCTGGGATCGCGGGGCGCCTACTAGGCCGACCAGGGGAGGGGCATGGGCACGCTCTACCGCGCGATCTGGGCCTCCGACGACCCGGCCGCCGTGGAGCTGGCCGACGACGCCTTCACCCGGTGGGCCGAGCGGGCCGCCGAACGCGACCACCGCCCGCTCACCCCGCCGGGGCCCCGCACCCGCACGAGCAAGCAGGACCGCTACACGCTGCGCCGCGACGTCCACCGCGACCCGACCGACACCAAGATCACCGCGATCGTCCGGGCCGTGTTCATCGCGAACCGGCGCGACGGCATCCGCTGGACGACCACGCTGCGCACGTGGTCGGGCGGCACCGCCGAGCACGAGGGCGCGCGGGCGTGGGTGTGGGTCGACGTCGACGCGTCCAGCCACCACCCCAACGAGCCGATCGTCCCGCGCCCGCCGATCTTCGTCGGGGAGCTGCTCACCGCCACCAAGGCCACCCGGCAGGGGGTCCCGCTGCGGGCGACCCCGATGCGCTTCCGGGGCGTCGACGGCGCCGAGGAGCTCGCCGACCTCGTGACGCTCGCCGACCGCGACGTCCCCGTCGTCGTCCTCGCCGACCTCGGCGACGACGTGGGGGTCGACGACGGGCGCGTGCTCGACGCGGTCGTCCGCCGCACGGTGCGCGACGTCGCGGGCCTCGCCCCCGTCGCGGTCGTCGATCCCGACGGCGGATCGGCGCTGGCCGCCGCGCTCGGCGAGCCCACCCCGATCGGGCCCGGCGGCCTGCGCGTCTACCTGCCGGGGTTCGACCCGGCGTCCGGGGACGACGACGGCACCGCCGAGGGCTGCCTCGACGTCCGCGCCGACCGGTTCTGGACGAAGCCGGGCCTGGCCGGGCGGATCGTCGCGGGCGTCGTCGCCCCCCTCTCCACCGGCCGGCGCCCACCGGACTCCTACGACCGGGCCCGCGCCCCCCACGACGCCCAGGCCCCCGCGGAGGTGGGCGCGACGCTGGAGAAGGCGACCGCCCGGATCGCCGACCTCGAGCAGGAACTCGCGTCCGAGCGCTCGGCGGCGGAGGGCGTGCTGGAGGAGTACGGCGACCTGGAGCACGAGGTCGCGAGCCTGCGCGACCAGCTGCGCTCGCTCTCCGGGGAGCTGGCCCGCCTGCGCGGCGAGCGCGCCGAGGCCGGGCTCGAGGACCTCGACGTCGCCCCCGTGCACGCCCGCGACTGCACCGACGCGGCCGCCCTCGCCCGCAAGCACCTCGGCGGGTACCTCGTGTTCCCGACGAGCGCCGGGGTCGACCTCGAGCTGCTCGACCGGCAGTCCGCGGGGGCCGCCTGGGGCGAGCAGGCGTGGCGGGCGCTGCGCGCGCTGGCCTGGTACTCGCGGGCCCGCTCCCGCGACGGCGTCGAGGCCGACTTCTTCCAGTGGTGCTGGAACTCCGGGCACCCGATGGCCTGGCCCGCGAGCCCCCGCAAGCTCGCGATGCGGGAGTCGAAGTCGGTGATGGACCGCTGGCCCGACACCCGCACCTTCGACGTCGACGGCGAGCCCCGGATCGTGGAGTCGCACATCAAGATCTCGTCGGCCGGACTCGCGCCGCGCATCTACTTCACCTGGGTGGAACGCACCCGCTCGGTGCACGTCGTCTATTTCGGCAGGCACCTGCGCAATACCATGACCTAACGTCGACCCCGACACCGGCCCCTCGGGACCGACACGGAGGCGACGTGACCCAGCTCGACCGCACCACGCCCGACGTCGGGAACGTCCCGGCGCCGCGGCGCCCGCTGGAGCCCTGGACCCCGACGCCCCCGAGCGGCATCCGCTGGCTCGACGCGGAGCCGCCGGCCCCGCCCGCGCCGCCGCGGCCGTCCCGACGGCGGGTCGCGTGGCTCGTCCTGGCGGTCGTCGCGCTGCTGGGCGTCCTCGGCGCCGCCGCGGTGCTGACGACCGGGCCGCGGACGATGACGGTGCAGGGGATCGTGGTCGTCGCGGTCTCCGGGGCGACCCTGCCGGGAGCTCCCTGCACGGCGCAGCCGGTGTCGGGGTGGTCCGTGTCGATCTTCGGTGCGGACGGGACGGTGGTGGGCTCCGCGACCGTGCCGCGCACCGGCTACGCCGTCGACCGGTGGGCGACGAGCAGCCCCTTCGCCGACGCGTGCCGGTTCGACGTGCTGTTCACCGACGTCCGGGCGGGTGACCCGACCTACCGCGTCGGCGTGGGCCGCAGCATCGCCGACTCGCAGCCGTTCTCCGGCGACGAGCTCGAGCGGACGGGTGCGACGATCACCTACGGCCGGTAGAACTGCCGGGGTGCGCGCGAGTGCGGTGATGACCCGGGGCGTCGTCACGGTGGCGCCCGGCACCCCGCTGGAGGACGCCCGCGCCCTGCTGACCAACAACCGCTTCTCGGCGCTGCCGGTGACCGACGGCGGCGGGCGGCTGGTGGGGATCGTGACCACGCTCGACCTGCTGCGCGCGGAGGTGGACGGCCGCGCCGGGGCCCGGGTCGTCGAGTTCATGACCCGCAACCCGATGACGGTCACCCCCGACACGCTCGTCGGGATCGTCGCCCACCGCATGCGGCGCTACGGCGAGGTGCGGGCGATGCCGGTGGTCGAGCGGGGGCTGCTGGTCGGGATCGTGACCCGCGGCGACCTGCTGCGCACCCCCGAGCGTCGCTCCCTGCTCGACCGGCTGCTCGGCACCCCCGACGTCGACCTCGACGTGCCCCCGCCCGACCGTCCGCGCGTGGGGACGACCGCGGGCGAGGTGATGACGCCGATCGACCGCTGCTGGGTCGCGGACGGGTCGACCCCGGTCGGCGAGGCCGCGGCGTGGCTCTCCGCGCAGCGGCTCTCGACGCTGCCCGTCCTCGACGCCGACGACCGCCTGCTCGGGGTCGTCAGCGAGGCCGACCTCCTGCCCGACCGGCTCTCCGGCCGCGGCCCCGCGCCCCGCACGTGCGGCGAGGCGATGACGACGAGCCCCACGGCGGTGCGCCACGACGTGCCGCTGACCAAGGTCGCGAAGGCGATGGTGCGCCGCCGGTACCGGTCGCTCCCGGTGCTCGGCGACGACGACCGGGTGGTCGGCATGGTCAGCCGGGGCGACCTGCTCCGCGCGGAGGCGCCGGGCTGAGAGCGGGGACGCCAGGCTGAGAGCGGGCGCGCCGACGTCAGCGGTGGCACACGGCTGACGTCCGACGTGCGCAGGTCGCCACGCCGGTTCCCGACGACGGGTCGTCCCCGGCCGGGGTCCTCGACCGTGCGCCCAGGCGGGCGGCATACTCCGCCGCACGATCGGCCGGGGTGGGCCGACGGTCGGGACGGCACGGGACCGGAAGGGGGCGCCGGTGGTCGAGCAGCGCGAGGACACGCCGCCGGCGGGCGAGCCCATGACCGTCCGCATGCCACCGACCGGCCCCACGCCGACCGTCATGTCGACGCCCGGCGACCGGACCGCCGGCCCCACACCCACGTCACCCGAGCCCACGCCGGTGGGCGCCCCGCCCACCGGACCCGCACCCGCCGTCCGGAAGGGCCCGCGGTGGCCCGTCCTGGCGCTCGCGGCGCTGCTGCTGCTCGCGGCCGGGGCGGCGGGCGGATGGCTGGCGCGCGGGGCCACCGACACGGCGGCCGCGGCCACCGCGCCCGCGCCGGTCGTGACCGCGACGACCGCCCCGACCACCACCGTCCCGCCCCTGCCGGTCGCCGGGCCGCCGATCGTGCCCGCGACGAGCGCCGCCGCCGGGGACGGCCCGGAGCTCGGCCGCAGCGAGGGCGACCGCCGGGGCTACGGCGCGGTGCGGCCCGCGGAGATCGACGGCGGCGACGACCGCGGCCTCGTCACCGGGATCACCTGGGAGGACTGGGGCGAGGACCGGGCGACCGGCCGCGGCACCGCTCTGTACCGGCCCGGCGACGAGCCCGACGCGCGCGGGGTCCAGGACCGCGTCACCGTCGTCGCGTTCGACCTCGGCGACTGTGACGGCGACGAGGCCTACCGCCGCGTGACGTGGTACTTCCCGCAGCACGGCGAGGACGTCGAGGAGTCGGAGGCGCAGGACATCTGCGACTGAGCGTGACGATCCCGGCCCGGACGGCGGCCGATCGTCTGCGTTCCGTCACATCGCGGACTGGCCGCCGCGTGCCCCGGGAATCCAGCGCGCATGGGGACGCTGCGTGCCGTCGACCGGATCCGGACGGCGCTGCTCCCGCGGCGCAGTGCGCTGCGGCGGAGGTCGGACCGGATCGAGACGGCGGCGCTGCGGTTCGCGGTCGTCGTGCTGCTCCTCGCGCTCCCGTGCGCGATCGTGCTCGGCCAGCGCGGCGCGCAGGACGCGCAGGAGGCGGCCGACGCCACGCGCGCGACCGCCCATCCCGTGGAGGCGACCGTGCTCGCGGCGCCCGCCGCCAGCAGCCCCGCGGTCGGCTACACCGGTGGGCTCTCCGACGTCGACGTCGCCTGGGTCGAGCCCGACCTGACCCGGCACACCGCCTCCGTCCCCGCCGCGCCGTCGTTGGAGACCGGCGAGACGATGCGGCTGTGGATCGGCCCGGGCGACCGGCCCGTGGTGCCGCCCGCCAGCGCCTCCGACGCGGCCGTCGAGGGTGTCGTCGACGCGGTCGGGGCGCTGGTCGGGGTGGCACTCGTGCTGGGCTCGGTCCTGCTCGCCCTCCGGTTCGCGCTGGACCGCGGCCGGATGCGGGACTGGGACGCGGACTGGTGGACCTTCGTCCACCGCCGCGACCGGGGCACCACCGGCTAGAGGAGACCCGACGTCAGGAAGTCGTCGCAGGTGATCGGCAGCGACCGCACCCGGACGCCCGTCGCGTGGTACGCGGCGTTCGCGATGGCCGCGGCCACCCCGACGATGCCGATCTCCCCGATGCCCTTCGCCCCCATCGGGTTGACGTAGGCGTCGTCCTCGTCGATCCACTCGGCCTCGACGACGCGCACGTCGGCGTTGGCGGCCACGTGGTAGCCGGCGAGGTCGTGGTTGATCACCTCGCCGAACCGCGGGTCGACCACGCTCTCCTCGTGCAGGGCCATCGACAGTCCCCACACCATGCCGCCCTGCAGCTGCGAGCGGCCGAGGGTCGGGTTGAGGATGCGCCCCACCCCGAACATCCCGAGCAGCCGCGGCACACGGATCTCGCCGGTGTCGGCGTGCACCGCGACCTCGGCGAACTGGGCGCAGTAGGCCGCCATCGCGTACTCCTCGGCCCACGGGTTGTCCGGGGTCGCGGCGTCGGCGTGGTCGCCCTCGTCGGGGGCGTCGCCGTACTTGTCGCGGAACCGGTCCGCGGCCTCGACGACCGTCGAGCCCCACGACGCGGTGCCCGCCGACCCCCCGGCGATCGACCCGACCGGCACCTGCGTCGACCCGATCTCCACCGCGATGGAGTCCACGTCGACCCCGAGCGCGTCCGCGGCGATCTGGGTCAGCACCGTGCGGGCGCCCTGCCCGATGTCGGCCGCCCCGATCGCCACGACGTACCGGCCCCCGGTGAAGGTGATCTCCGCCGTCGAGCCCGGCATCCGGAACGCCGGGAAGGTCCCGCAGCCGACCCCGACGCCGTGCCACCAGCCGTCGACCAGCCGGCGCCGCGGCGCACGGTCCCAGCTCGACCAGCCGAACCGCTCGGCCCCCGTCCGCAGGCACTCCACCAGCCCGCGCGAGGAGAACGGCAGCCCGTTCTCCGGGTGGACGTCGGGCTCGTTGCGCACGCGCAGCTCGATCGGGTCCAGGTCGAGCGCGACCGCCAGCTCGTCCACCGCGCACTCCAGCCCGAAGCTGCCCGGGGCCTCGCCGGGGGCGCGCATGTAGGTCGGGGCGTCGAGGTCGAGCGGCACCGCGCGGTGCGACGTGCGCCGGTGCGGCGCCGCGTACATCGACCGGGTCGACCCGCCGGCCGGCTCGACGAACTCCTTGTACCGCGCGGTCGCGCCGACCACGTCGTGCGCGACGACCTCCAGTCGCCCGTCCGCCGCGGCGCCCAGCGCCATGTGCTGGACGGTCGCCGGCCGGTACCCGACGGTCTCGAACATCTGCCGCCGCCCGAGCGCGAAGCGCACCGGTCGGCCCGGCACCGTCCGCGCCGCGAGCACGGTCAGCACCGTCCCGGCGTGCAGGAAGCCCTTCGTGCCGAAGCCGCCCCCGACGTGCGGGGAGCGCACGGTGACCTCGGCGTCGAACAGCGTCGCGAGCGTCTGCCGCGCGAGCTCGGCGCCCTGGCTCGCCTCCCGGACCTCGAGCCGCCCGTCGATCCACGTCGCCGTGGTCGCGTGCGGCTCCATCGGGTTGTGGTGCTCCATCGGCGTGGAGTACGAGGCCCGCACGACGACGGGTGCCGCGGCCAGGGCCGCGTCCGGGTCGCCCACGAGGGTGTCGGCCTGCTGCCCGTTGCCCAGCGCCGCGGGGGTGTAGGCCTCGGCGTCCGGGTCGAAGCCGGTCGTCGAGGGGGCCTCGTCCACGCTCACGACGACGAGCCGCGCGGCCTCCGCCGCGGCCTCCGCGTGCTCGGCGAGCACCGCAGCGACGAACTGGCCGCGGTGGTGGATCGTCGTGCCCTGCAGGACCCGGTGCTCCGGGTCGCCGGTGTCGCCGAGCCGCGGTGCGTCGCGGTGGGTCAGCACCGCGACGACCCCCGGCACGGCCTCCGCCGCGCTCGTGTCGATCGCCGTGATCTCCCCGCGGGCGACCGTGGCCTGCACCGGGTGGAGCACGAGCGTCCCCGCGGCCACGGTGTCCCCGGCGTAGGCCGCGGTGCCCGTGACCTTGTCCGGGCCCTCGATCCGCCGGACCGAGGTGCCCATGCTGCGGGCGTCCATCGTCGTCATGCCACACCTCCGGCCAGGCCTCGCAGGGTGCTGACGACCGTGCCGGTCACCAGCGGGATCTTGTACGCGTTGCCGCCGAGCGGGCTCTCGACCGGCTCGGCGGCCTCGAGCTCCGCCGCGATCGCGGCGCGGAACTCGTCGTCGGTGGCCGGGCGCCCGCGCAGGGCCGCCTCGGCCGTCGTGGCCCGCCAGGGCTTGTGGGCGACGCCGCCGAGCGCGATCCGCACGTCGACGACCGTCCCCTCCCGCACCTCCAGCGCCACGGCCGCGCTGACCAGGGCGAACGCGTACGACGCCCGGTCGCGCACCTTGCGGTAGGTCGAGTTCGCGACGGCGGGCGTCGGGGCCGGGAGGTCGACCGCGGTGACCAGGTCGCCGTGGGCGAGCACCGTGTCGCGCGTCGGGTCGTCCCCGGGGAGGCGGTGGAACGCGGCGATCGGGATCGTCCGTGCCCCGTCCGCACCGAGTACCTGCACCTGCGCGTCGAGCGCCACGAGGGCGACGGCGAGGTCCGACGGGTGCGTGGCGATGCAGTGCTCCGAGGCGCCCAGGATGGCGTGGTAGCGCGCCCAGCCCCCGCGCGCCGAGCAGCCCTGGGAGAGGTCGCGCTTGGTGCACGGCGTCGTCGGGTCGGCGAAGTACGCGCAGCGGGTGCGCTGGAGCAGGTTCCCGCCGGTCGAGGCCATGTTGCGCAGCTGGCCGGAGGCGCCGGCGAGGATCGCCGCGGCGACCGCCGGGTAGCGCTCCCGCACCCGCGGGTCGGCCGCGAGGTCGGAGTTCGGCACCCCCGCGCCGATCCGCAGTCCGCCGTCGTCGAGCTCGGTGATCTCCGTGCTCGTGATGCCGGTGACGTCGACCAGCTGCGTGGGCTCGACGACGCCGAGCTTGAGGTGGTCGAGCAGGTTCGTCCCGCCGGCGAGGAAGCGGGCGTCGGGGTCGGCGGCGAGCGTGGCGACCGCGTCGGCCGCGGCGTCCGGCCGCGCGTAGGTGAAGGGCCTCATCGGTGCGCCGCCTCCTCGACCGCGGAGACGATGTTCACGTAGGCGGCGCACCGGCAGAGGTTGCCGCTCATGCGCTCGGCGATCTCGGAGCGGTCGAGGGTCACGTCGGCGGCCAGGTCGGCGGTGACCGCGCTCGGCATGCCGCGGCGCGCCTCGTCGATGGCCCCGACCGCCGAGCAGATCTGGCCCGGCGTGCAGTAGCCGCACTGGTAGGCGTCGTTCGCGAGGAACGCCTCGGTGACGGGGTGCAGCTCGCCGTCGGTGGCGAGCCCGTCGGCCGTGACGACGTGGGCGCCGTCCTTCGCGACGGCGAGGGTCAGGCACGACAGCACCCGACGACCGTCGAGCAGCACGGTGCACGCGCCGCACTGGCCGTGGTCGCAGCCCTTCTTCGTCGTCGTGATGCCGAGCCGCTCGCGCAGCGCGTCGAGCAGGGTGGTGCGGGGGTCGACGTCGAGGTCGTGCCGCTCGCCGTCGACCGTGATGGACATGGGGATGGTGGTGGTCATACCCGCCTCTGGTTCACGGGACCGATCCGGTCCGTGACCCACCGTGGCACGTCCCGGTCGTCCGAGCCTGGGCGTGGCGGTCCCAGGCTCGGCGGGAACAGGGTCGACCCCCGCGACGGTGTGGCGATCCCGGCGTCCGGTGACAGCGGTGACGCATTGCTGTCATCTGGGGGCGGCGCCGCTCACTGCTCCCGCGCGATGTCGATCGTCGCCTCCGACCCGTCGACCGCGGTGACCGTCGCCCGGAACCGGGCGGCCTGGCCGTCGAGGGCGCCGTCGCAGGTCGAGCTCGCCTCGACCTGGGCCGGGAGGTAGCCGGGGCAGATGACGTCGGTGGCCCCGGAGCGGGCGCCCACCTCCGCGGCGAGGGCGTCCGCGGGCAGTTCGGGGCCGTAGTCGCCGTCGGCGATCCCGACGGTGCCCGGACCGACCGGCCCCGTGACGGCGGGCGCGGAGACGGCGGGGGACCCGGGCACGGTCGGCGTCGGGACGGAGCGCAGGAGCTGCCCGGCGAGGACGGTGACGTACACGGTCGCCGCGATGCCGAGCAGCAGGAACACCACCGACAGCACCAGACCCGTCGTCGCGAGCCCGCGTCCGGCCTGACCGGTGCGTGCCGTCTGCCGGCGCCCGACGACGCCGAACACGACGCCCAGTGGCGAGAACACGAAGGCGAACACGATCGCGAGGATCGCCATGGTGTTCGTGCCGGCCGGGCGGGGCGGCGGGACGGGCGGGCCGAAGCCCCCGGGCTGCGGCGCGGCGTAGGGGTACTGCTGCTGGCTCATCACGGTGTCCTCACGCGAGGAGGGTCGGGTGACGCGGGACGCTAGTGCCGGCCTGATCACCGCGGGGCCCTCGACGACGCGGTGCCGTAGTGCCGTGGTCGGAATGCAGTAGTCACCCGATCGGTCCACCCGCTGGTAACACCGGGGCAACGCGCGCCGACATCCGCGACATCGGAGGACGACGTCGGGGAGAGGGCACGGTGCGCACGGCGGAGAAGGTGTGGTCGGGGATCGGCGTGGCGCTGGTCGGCCTCGTCGGGATCGGCGCGATGAGCCCGACGTCGAGCGCGACGACCGTGTCGCTGTCGAGCAGCTCCACCGAGGCACCCGCCCGCAGCACCGTCACCGTGACCGACGTGCTCGACGGCGACACCGTCCGCGCCGGGGACCAGGTGATCCACGTCCTCGGGATCGACTCCTGCGACCCGTCGACGCCGGGCGGGGCGGAGGCGAAGCAGATGGCGGAGTCGCTGCTCGGCGGCCGCGAGATCACGCTGCGCGCGGAGCCCGGCATCGACCGCGACGCGTCCGGGCGGCTGCTGCGTCACGTCGACCTGGCCTTCGGCTACGACTACGGGCACTTCATGGTCACGTACGCGCACACCGGCGCCGACGCCTCGAACGGCGGCAACCGAGGCTACGTCGCGAGCCTGCGCGAGGACGACCGCAACGGCCGGTCCTGCGGCTGAGGCCGCCGGGGGAGATCGGCGTCGTGGATCGTCCCATGCGAGAGTCGGACCGACCCTGGAAAGCGGTCGCGCCCCGTGACAGGCTTGTATGCATGGACATCGGACGCGTCCAGCGTCGCTTCACCGCCGAGCCCCTCGAGAGCCCCGTCCCGGCCGCCCCCGAGGCCCCCGTCGAGAACGTGGACGGGCTCGGGCCCGTCGAGCCCCTCGAGCCCCGCACCGTCACGGCCGACGCCCGCCCGTGACCGCACCGCACCGCGTGGTGGCGGTGCCGGACGTCCCGGCCGCGGTCCTCGGCTGGCGCACCTGGCGCGTCGGCCGGCGGGCCCAGCACCGTCACACGCTCTTCTCCCCGCTCACCGGGACCCCGTGGCCGGCGGGGCGGCCGATGGTGGCCACCTGCGCGAGTCCCCGGCACACCCCGCCCGGTGACTCCTGCCCGTGCGGGCTCTACGCGGTGGCCGACACCGGCACGCTCGGCTGGAGCCCGTCGGACCACGAGGTCCTGGGTGTCGTCGCGCTGTGGGGCGACGTCGTCGAGGGCGAGCACGGGTGGCGCGCCTCGCAGGCCTACCCGCGGTTCCTCGTCACCGGCCCGGGCGTCTCGGCCGAGCAGCGGGCGGTCGTCGCGCGTCGCTACGGCGTCCCGGTGCACACCGGGGAGCTGACGCCGCGCGCGCTCGCCCGACGGCTGGACCGGCCCACGGCCGACGCGCTGCGCCTCGTCGGCGACCCCGCCGACGCGGCGGACCTGCTGGCCGAGGTGACCCGGCGTCGGGAACCCCCGCCCGTCCCGCGCCGACGCGGATGGCGGGCCTGGCTCACCTCCTGAGGCGCAGGAGCGTCCCCACGACGTGCGCCCCGAGATGTCGGCCGAGCTGGCGGTAGACCTCGACCTGCTCGTCGTCGAGCGGGGCGGACTCGTGCGGGAAGCCCGGGTGCGTCGCGGCGTACCCGATCACCGCCTCGGGGGCGTCGGCGGTCAGCCGTGGCATCGCCAG
The DNA here is from genome assembly GCF_021026295.1 of Actinomycetospora soli. GTDB lineage: Bacteria > Actinomycetota > Actinomycetes > Mycobacteriales > Pseudonocardiaceae > Actinomycetospora > Actinomycetospora soli. The sequence continues at coordinate 271,301 of NZ_JAJNDA010000006.1, read as the reverse complement.
CACGAGCCGGCCGCGGCGCCCGGAGGCGTAGGTGATCCACCCCGCCACCACCGCCGCGCTCGCGAGGCGCGTGCGGAACGGCCCGGTCGCGTCGTCGGGCAGCCCGCTGCCCGGCGCGAGCCCCGACACGTCGTCGACCTCGATGCCGCGGGGGAGCTCCGGCGGCCCGCTGCCGACGTCGACCACCACGGTCGTCCGGCACTCGTGCCGGAGGGCGGCCGCCACCCCGACGTGCTCGTCGACGTAGCAGAGGTAGCCGTCCGGGCGGATCCAGCCGGTGGCCCGCAGCACCTGCAGCGTGCCGAGCCCGACCGCGGCGGCCCGGAGCCCGCCGCCGGGTGCGCAGATTCCCACGGAGTACACCGGCCGTCCTTCCCGACGACGGGTCGGGCGGCGTGCGAGCGTGCGGACCGCCATGACGTCCTCCGTGGTCGGCGAGTTCGCACCCGAGCGTGACCCGCCGGGCTTTCCGCCACCTTTCTCCGCCCGCGGCCCCGCACCCGGGTGTGGACCCGACGGCGACGGGCCACCCTGCCGACCATGAGCACGCCCGTCACGCCCGCCCCCTCGTTCGCCGTCACCGGAGCCACCGGCCACCTCGGTCGCCTCGCGATCGACGCCCTGCTGCGCCGCGGCGTGCCGGCGGGCAACGTGTTCGCGCTGGTCCGCGACCTGGACCGGGCCGGCGACCTGGCCGACCTCGGCGTCGGCGTGCGCGTCGCCGACTACGACCGCCCCGACACGCTGGGCCCGGCGCTGGAGGGCATCGAGCGGCTGCTGCTGGTCTCGAGCCCCGACCCGGGCGACCGGGTGCGCCAGCACTCGGCGGTGATCGACGCCGCGAAGGCCGCGGACGTCGAGTTCGTCGTCTACACGAGCGTGATCCACGCCGACGAGACCGAGCTGGTCCTCGCGCCCGAGCACGCCGCGACCGAGGACGTGCTGCAGGGCTCCGGCCTGCTGTTCGCCGTCGCCCGCAACGGCTGGTACACCGAGAACTACACGGCCCAGCTGCCCCGCTACCTCGAGCGCGGGGAGATCCTCGGGGCGGCGGGCGACGGGAAGGTGTCCGCCGCGACCCGGGCGGACTACGCCGAGGCCGCGGTCAGCCTGCTCACCGGCGACGTCGTCGACCAGCAGGGCTACTGGGAGCTCGGCGGCCCGGCGTTCACGATGTCCGACCTCGCGGCGACGATCACCGAGGTCACCGGGACCACCGTGGTCTACCGCGACCACACCCCCGAGGAGCTCACCGAGGCGATGGTGGCCGCCGGCGCCGACCGGGGCACCGCCGAGTTCGTCGCCGCCCTGGAGGGATCGCTGGCCCGCGGCGAGCTCGAGACCGACAGCCCTGCCCTGGAGAACCTCCTCGGGCGCGCCCCCACGTCGCTGGCGGACGCGGTGCGGGCGGCGCAGCTGTAGCGCCGCTGGTCGACCCGGCGCCACCGTTCGCCGGGCGGCCCGGGACCGGAGGCCTCACCGCCACCCGACCGAGGTAGTTCCCCCGTGTCGTCGCACCTCAGGGGGATGCCTTGGAAGGTCCGCTCGCCCACGCCACCCGCACCCGCGTGGAGCGGGCCTTCATCGACAACCTGTCCGACCACACGCGGGTCGCCCGCGACCGGGCGAGCGGCTCGCGGCCGGAGCGGATGTCGAAGCGGCTGCTCGTCGACGTCTCGCACGCCGTGGAGAAGGCGGTGATGGCGGGCAGCGTCGAGCATCCGACGGTGGTGGTGGCGCTGTTCCAGCAGCTGCCCTACTTCGACCGGGAGCGCGCGGTCTACGAGGCGATGGCCACCGCCGGGGTCACCGCGGTGGTCGGGTTCGTCGCGGGGGAGGCCCACCCCGCGCCCGAGGGGGTGGCGGTGGTCGAGCTCGACCCCGCCGAGGCGCTCGCCGACGAGTGGACGGTGGTCGCGCTCGGCCCGCGCGCCGGGGCGTTCCTCGTGGCCACCGACCAGCACACCTACGACCCGTCCGACCCCGCCGTCGAGCCCAGCCGGATCTTCGACGGCCGGTGGGGCTTCTCCCGCGCCCAGGCCGCGAACGAGCTGGCCCGCCTGCGGTTTGCGCTCGGCACCCGCCTCGCCCCCGACGTGCTGCGCACCGTCGACGAGCTGCTGGCGAGCACGATGCCCGCGGGCGGCGACGCGGCGGGCTCCGCGGGCACGCCCGGGGAGATGTGGGCGACCACCTCGCTCTACCACATGATCGACCGCATGCGGGACGCGCACGCGGGCACCCGCGAGCTGCGCGAGCAGATCGCGGACGCGCACGCCGCGGCGGGCGCCCGGGCCGTCGCGGGGACCGACGCGGCGAGCGGGCTGCCCGACGGCGACTTCCTCGCCCGCTGGACACCGCGCGGCGGGCCCGGCGCCCTGCAGGTCGGGGTCGCGCTGTTCGACATCCCCGCGTTCGACGACGAGGCGCTCGCCTCGCCGCGCGCCGCCTACCACGCGGGGCACCGCGTCGCGGCCGCGCTCACCGAGCCGCTCGGGCCCGTCGACGTGGCGGTGCGCCTCGACCCGCGAACGTTCGTCGTCCTCGTGCCCGGCGCGTCCGCGGTGCACCTGAACGATCTGGCCGACCGCATCGGCGAGGGCCTCGCGCTGGCCTCCGAGGGTCACCCGGGGGTGCCCCTGACCGCCCGGGTCGCGACGACCACCACCCGCGGCCGCCCGCTGCCGGTCGACGACCTGCGGGCCGCGCTCGAGCACGCCGAGGCGTCGGGGGAGCCGGTCGACGCCGGCCGCACGCCCTCGGGCGGGCACATCATGGTCGCGGTGGGCGGCCCGGTCGGGGATGCCGAACAGGCCGCCGACGCCGACGACGCTGACGCTGCCGGGGATGCTCCGGTGCCGGAGCCGGTCCCGTCGGCGGTGGACCCGGCCGCGGAGGCGCGGGCCGGGCGGCACGTGCGTCTGGTCGAGGACGTGCCGGTGGACGTCCCGGTCGGGGGGCCGGTCGAGGGCGTTCCGCTGCCGCGGGAGGGGTACGACGACGAGCCCCGGGTGCCGCGGCCGAGCCCGCTCGGGTCGACCCTGGCGCGGCCGCCCCGACCGTCCGCCCCGACCTTCGACGGGTTCGACGACCGCGGGGGCTGGTTCCGCGAGGACGGGTGAGGTCAGGTCCCGGTGGGCGGCGTGGCGGGGTGGAGCGGGACGACGAGGATCATGACCTCGCCGAGGTCCTCGCGGTCGTACTCCTCGCGCCGCCGCGCGGCCTCCGCGAGGGCGGCGTCGTACCCGTACGGACCGTAGGAGTCGAGCTCCTCGGTCACGGGGTCGAGCACGAGCACGACGAACAGCGACGTCCCGCCCGCGGGACGTCGGGTCCGCCCCGACCCGGTCACAGCGGCACAGTACCGACCGGTCGGTTCTGATTGGGACTGGACGCGCGGAGCACACTCGTCCGCGTGAACGCGTACTCGGCGGACCCGTGGACGGACTTCGCGGTGGCGACGGCCGGCGCCTCGGCGGCGCTGGCGGGCCTCGTGTTCGTGGCGGTGTCGCTCAACCTGCGGGTGATCCTCGGCGACGCGCACCTGCCGGGTCGGGCGGCCCAGACGCTGGTGCTGCTCGCCGTGCCGCTCTTCCTCGCGCTCGTGGTGCTCGTGCCCGGTCAGGGCAAGGTGGCGCTCGCGGTGGAGCTGCTGGTGATCGGGTTGGTCGCGGGCTCGGTGCTGGTGCGCCAGGCCCTGCCCGGCCGGCGGTCGGCGGAGCAGCCGTTCGCCGGGTGGGTCCTGCTGGGCTGGACACCGGCCGCGGCGGTGCTCGTGGCACCGGTCGTCGCCGGGGTGGGTCTCGCCACGGGCACCGTCGGCGGCCTCTACTGGATCGCACCCGCCGTCGTGCTCGCCCTGCTCGCCGGGCTGGGCAACGCGTGGGCGCTGCTCGTCGAGATCCTGCGGTGAGGCCGGGGCCGGATCAGGCCACGTCGGCGACGACGACGTCGACGGGGTGGCCGGGTGCCCGCACGGCGACGGCCGAGCGGACCTGCTCGACCAGGCGCCGCATCGGGGCGCCGTAGCAGGCGGAGACCGAGACGACGATGCGGGCCGGACCCGGGCCGTCGTCGTGCACCCGGACCCCGCGGACCCGTCGTCCGGGGAGGTAGGTCTCGGTGGCGCCGTGCTCACCGGTGGCGAGACCGCACACCAGTGGGCAGGCGAGGACCGCGGCGGCGACCCGGTCGACGTCCACCCCGGCCACGAGGGCCGGGGCGGAGGCGTCGCCGGGACGCACCGGGCGGGTCACCGGACGCGGGCGGGGGCCGGGGCCGGAGCCGGGGCGTCGTCCTCCTCGTCCGCGAGGTGGAGGTCCACGACGTCGACGTTGACCTCGGTGACCTCGAGGCCGGTCATCTGCTCGACCGCGCCGATCACGTTGCGGCGGATGGCCCGCGAGAGCTCCGCGATGGCGACGCCGTACTCGACGACGATGGTCAGGTCGACCGCGGCCTGGCGCTCGCCGACCTCGACCGACACACCCTGCGAGGCCGAGGAGCGGCTGCCGGGGATGCGCTCGGTGATGGCGCCGAAGGCGCGGGCGGCGGTGCCGCCGAAGCCGTACACGCCGTTGACCTCACGGGCGGCGAGGCCGGCGACCTTGGCGACGACGCCGTCGGCGATGGTGGTCTTGCCCTGGGTGCTCTCCAGCGCCGACCCGGTCGGGGCGGCCGGGCTCGGCGTCGTGGTCTTCGGCGCGGTGGGCGTGGGGGTGCTCATGGGAACCTCCTTCGTCGGTGGTTCGCGAGCCCCGCCCCCGGTGGGCGGAGCGTGCCGTCGAACTCGTCCCGTAGGACGCGATCGGATCGCGGATCCTCACGCCCGACGTCGGGTGGTCCCGATCACAGCGCGCTCAGCGGGGGTCGAGCAGGCGCACCGCCAGGCGCTGCAGCCGCGCGACCGTGAGCTCGCGGTCGGTGTCCGGCGCCGTGAGGTGGCTCAGGGCGGCGCGGACGAGGACGTCCGCGGCGTCGTCGAGCAGGGGCCGGGGCAGCCGCGGGTGGTGTCCGCGCAGCCACGTCGAGAGCATCACCCGCGCCCGGGCGATGATCGCGCTGCTTCCGGTGGTGAGCTGCGGGAGCAGGCTGACGTCGTCGTGCGCGCTCGTCAGCACCGTGTCGAGCAGCGGGTGGTTGTCGCGGGCGGCCATCGTGGTGCGCAGGGCGGCGGTGAGGCCCGCGCGCCAGTCGGGCGCGTCGATGAGGGCCTGGCCGACCTCGGCGATCACGCGGTCGGACTCGTGGGCGACGAGCGCGTCCGCGACCGCCTCCTTGTCCCCGAACTCGCGGTGGATCGCCGACCGGGACACCCCGGAGCGGCGGGCCAGGTCGCTCATGCGGACCTGGCCCCACCCCTGCTCGGTGGCGGCGGCGGACGCGGTCTCGAGGACCCGCTCGCGCAGGGTCTCGCGGAACTGGGCCCGTAGCCCCCGGGGCTCGGCGTGCGGCCGGGCGCGGGGGACGGGTCGTGCGGGGGAGTGGGTCACGAGGAGGACCCCCCGGCGCGTTGCGCCCCGTGCAGGGGGCACAGCGGGTTGACGAACTCGGAGTCCTGCTCGCCGTTCAGCAGGAACGAGCAGTGGCAGCCCTGGTCCAGGGCCTCCGGACTGCCGGGTGGGGTCGTGCTGGCCGTGTCGTTCATCGGGCCTCCCGTCGGGGTCGACGTCGGGCAGGGGCACTTCGGGGACTATCGGCACGGGACCCGGCGGCGTTACCCCGACGTGACAAAGAGGTGCGGACCACAGGCGTTCCTGCTGGTCAGAGGCGGCGACGGAGCCATTCGAGAGCGGCGTCACACCGACGAAGGATCGAGAAGTGCCCGTCGACGGGGGAGACCCACTTCTCCGCCTGCGGCATCGCCGCGCCGAGGGCGCGCGCGTGGGTGGCGGGGACGAACGTGTCGCCGTCGCCGTGGAGCAGCAGGGTGGGGCAGCGGGCGGCGCCGGGATCGAAGCCCCAGGGCGTCACCAGGGCGACGTGGTCGTCCGCCCGCGCGGTGACGGCGGCGTCGCCGGTGGTGTCCTCGTCCGGGAACCAGCCCTGGTCGAGCGCCTCGAGGTCGGTCGGCGAGTGCAGCCACCGCAGCGTCGGGTGGGCCCGGTCGAAGGCGAGCTTGTGCTCCCGGCCCTGCTCGGCGGCGCGCAGCGACAGGGTCGCGGCCGGGTCGAGCTGGGCGTACCAGTCGAGGCCGGGGGTGTCGCGCGGCGCGAAGGCGCTGATCGCGACGGCGGCGAGGACCCGGTCGGGCAGCAGCGCCGCGCACGCCAGGGCGTGCGGGGCGCCGGCGGAGTGGCCGACCACGGCGAAGCGGTCGACGCCGAGGTGGTCGGCGACGGCCGCGACGTCGCGCGCCACCGAGGCGACGGTGCGGCCCGGTCGGCTCGTCGACCGGCCGTGCCCGGGCCGCGCGACGCTGACCCAGCGCAGCCCGAGGCGGTGGGCGGCGGCGACGACGGGCCGGGGCGGCGTGCCGTCGCGCAGCGTGCCGTGGTGCCAGAACAGGGTGCCGCGGTCGGACCCGTGCGACACCGACATCCGTGCCGCGACGCGACGCCCGTCCGGCATCGTCACGTCGACCGCGTCGAGCTGCACCGCATCCCCCTCCGGCGCGCATCGTGGCACGCGGTCAGGACGAGCGGCGCGGGGGACCCGCGTGCGAGCTGCGCTGCGTCACCCCCGCCTCGGCCGCGGCCTCGCGCACGTGGGCGTCGAGGGGCGCCCGGGCGCGCAGGATCGCGTCGGTGACGCTGCCGACCCGGTCCTGCACGTGGACGTTGAGCGCCTCGTAGATCTCGGGCCGGCCGCAGACGGCGAGCATCTCGATCACGCGCCGCCGCGCGTCCTCGTCGAGCTCGTCGCCCTCGCGCAGCGCCTCGGCGGCGCGGCGGGTGCGCTCGGCCTGCCGTGCGAGCGCGGCCCGGAGGCGGGGGTTCGGGGTGCGTGCCACCCGCCTACGTTCGCACACCAGTTCGAATCCCGCCCCACCGGCTGGCCCCGCCGCCCGGGGACGGCGATCATGCGTCGGTGACCCTCGGCGAGGCGGCGATCATCGCGGTCGCCGGCGTGTGGGCCGGGATGATCAACACGATCGTCGGGTCGGGCACCCTCGTGACCTTCCCGGTCCTGCTCGCACTGGGCTTCCCGCCGCTGACGGCCAACGTCTCCAACGGGCTCGGTCTCGTGCCGGGGTCGGTGACCGGCGCGATCGGCTACCGCCGCGAGCTGACCGGCCTCGCGGGCCGCGTCGTCCGGCTCGTGATCCCGACCGCGCTCGGCGGCCTCGCCGGGGCGCTCCTGCTGTTCGCGCTGCCGTCCTCGGTGTTCGACGCCGTGGTGCCGGTGCTCGTCGGGCTCGCCGTGGTGCTCGTGGTGGTCCAGCCGGCCGTGGCCCGGCGCATCGCGGCGCGGCGGCCGTCGGGGGAGCCCCGGACGCGGGTCGGGCCGGGGCTGCTGGCCTCCGTGTTCGGCACCGGGCTCTACGGCGGTTACTTCGGGGCCGCCCAGGGCGTGCTGCTGCTCGGCGTGCTCGGCATCGCGATCGACGACGACCTGCAGCGCCACAACGCCGTCAAGAACATCCTGGCGGCCGTGGCGAACCTGGTCTCGGGAGTCGTGTTCGCCCTGGTCGCGCCCGTGTCGTGGCCGGTGGTCGGCCTCATCGCGGGCGGCGCGGTCGTCGGCGGCCTGCTCGGCGCGCGCATCGGCCGGCGCCTCCCGCCGCTCGTGCTGCGCGGCGTGATCGTCGTGGTCGGCCTCGCGGCGCTGGTGCAGCTGCTGCTGCGGTAGGACCCGCCGTCGCTCCGGGCGTCCCGGTGGTCAGCCCCGCAGCGGTGTGATCACCTGCTCGGCGAAGCGCAGCACCGGCTCCGTCGAGCGCGGGTGCCCGAAGTCCATGACGACGTGGTCCACGCCGAGGTCGCGGTGCCCGGCGAGCTCCTCGACGAGCTTCGCCGAGTCGTCGTCGTTCTCGGGCAGCGCGCGCTCGAGGGTCACCGACACCTCGATCGACGCGGGGTCGCGCCCCGCCGCCTCGGCCGCGGACCGGACGATGTCCCGACGGCGGGTGAACCCGTCCCCGGCGGGCCCGTTCCACCGGTCGGCGAGCCGCCCGACCAGGGGCAGCCCGACCTTCTCCCCGGCGGCCCCGATGCACACGCGCGGCGGCGGGTCGGTCAGCGGGGGCGCCGACGCCTCGTCGATCCGGTAGTACCGACCCTCGTAGGACGGGAACTCCTCGGTCCACATCCGCCGGCAGATCTCGATGGTCTCCTCGAGCTGGGCGAACCGCACCGACGGCTTCGGGAACTCGTAGCCGTAGGCCGCGTACTCGTGGTCGCGCCACCCCGCGCCGATCCCGAGCACGAACCGCCCGCCCGAGAGGTACTGCAGGGTCGCGGCCATCTTCGCCAGCAGCGGCGGGTGCCGGTAGCCGACGCCGAGCACGTGGTGGCACAGCTCGACCGAGGTGTGCCGCGCCGCCAGCCACGTGAGCGTCGTCCACGCCTCGAGGAACGGGTCGGTCTTCGCGTCGAAGCCGTAGAAGTGGTCGGCGATCCACAGCGAGTCGAAGTGCGGCAACGCCGTCGGCAGGATCTCCGTGTCCTGGTACGCGGCGATCGGCACCTGGTCCGACCACCGGTTGCCGATCACGGGGGACAGCCAACCGAACCGCAGGCCCTGAGTCACGCCGCGATCATCGCACCGGTGGGGTTCGGTGGTCCGCCGACGGCAAGATCCTGTTGTGCGGAGCGATGTGATCGCTCAGCGAGCACATCGCTCCGCGGAACAGGATCTTGGCGCGCGGGGCGGGGTCCTGGGGGTCGCCGGCCCCGGCGCTCGGAGCCGGGCGAGCGCTGTCGGCCCGACGCCGGGTGGCCGCCGGTCGTCGACCGCAAGATCCAGACCAGCGGAGCGATGTGATCGCTCAGCGAGCACATCGCTCCGCAGAACAGGATCTTGGCGCGCGGGGCGGCGCACCGGGGCCCCGAACCCGGGACGGCTCACCGCTCGCTGTCGAGCTGCGCCATCGCCGCAGCGGGATAGCGGTCGCCGGAGACCGAGCCGGCGGGGATCAGCTCGTCGATGCGGGCCAGGTCCTCCGCCGTGACCTCGACGTCGACGAGCGACGACGCGACCTGGTCGACCCGCCGCGCCCCGATCACCGGCACGACGTCCGTCCCCTGCGCACTCACCCAGCCGATCGCGAGCTGCGCGACCGAGACGCCCTTCGCCGCCGCCGTCTCGTGCAGCCGCGCGACGAGCGCCCGGTTGTGCTCGAGGTGCTCGCCCTGCCAGCGCGGGGTCATCGCGCGGCCCCCGGTCACGGCGCCGCTGCCGCCGATGAGGCCGCGACCCAGCACGCCGTAGGCGGTGATCCCGACGCCGAGCTCCCGGCAGGCGGGCAGGATCTCCGTCTCGATCTCGCGGCTGAGCACGGAGTACTCGATCTGCAGGTCGCAGACCGGTGCCACGGCGACCGCGCGCCGGACCGTCGCCGCCGAGACCTCGCTGAGCCCGATGTGCCGCACGTAGCCCTGCTCGACGAGCTCGGCGATGGCGCCGACGGTGTCCTCGATCGGCACCGCCGGGTCGAGCCGCGCGGGGCGGTAGACGTCGACGTGGTCGACGCCGAGGCGCTGCAGGGAGTAGGTGAGGAAGTTCTTCAGGGCTGCAGGCCGGGCGTCGACGCCGACCAACCCGCCGTCGGGAGCCCGCATCGCCCCGAACTTGACCGAGAGGACGACGTCGTCGCGGGACCGGTCGGCGAGCGCCCGGCGGATCAACGCCTCGTTGTGGCCGGCGCCGTAGAAGTCGCCGGTGTCGAGGAGCGTGCCGCCGGCGTCGAGGTAGGCGTGGACGACGCGGACGCCCTCGGCGTCGTCGACGGCGCCGTACACCCCGGACAGGCCCATGCACCCGAGGGCGGGGGAGGAGACGACGGGACCGGTGCTGCCGAGCTGTCGTTGCTGCATGCCGACCACCGTGCGCCTCCCGGCGGCGCACAGGCAGGCCCGGCTCAACCAGGGACCGGCCGACCCTGGCTGGACGTCCCGACGGCGGGTGATGCTGGGGTCGTGATCGACCGCGCGGGCCTCGGGGACTTCCTCCGACGACGACGGGAGCTGCTGCGTCCGGCCGACGTCGGGCTGCCGCCCGGGGCGCGCCGCCGGACGCCGGGGCTGCGGCGCGAGGAGGTGGCGCAGCTGGCCGGGTTGTCGGTCGACTACTACACGCGCCTGGAGCAGGCCCGCGGGCCGCACCCGAGCGAACCCGTCGTCGCGACCCTCGCCCGCGCGCTGCGGTGCGACCTCGACGAGCGCGACCACCTCTTCCACCTCGCCGGGCTCGCCCCGCCGGCGCGGCGCGGTGGCCGGCACGTCTCGCCGGGTCTGCTCGCGCTCGTCGACCACCTGACCGACGTCCCCGCCCGCATCCACACCGACCTGCACGACGTGCTCTGGCAGAACCCGCTCGCCGCCACACTGTTCGGGACGAGCCCGCTCAACCCGGTGCGGGCGTGGTTCACCGACTCCACGTTGCGCGGCACGACCCCGGAGGAGGACCGCGCCGCCCTGTCCGCCGCCCACGTGCGCGACCTGCGGGCCACCGCGGCCCGGCGCGCGGGCGACGCGGACGTGGCGGAACTCGTCGACGACCTGCTCGCCCGCAGCGCCGAGTTCCGGGCGCTGTGGGAGCGCCACGAGGTGGGGGTCCGGCGGGTCGCGCGGAAGCGCTTCGCCCACCCCGAGGTCGGGCTCGTGCACCTGACCTGCGAGGTGCTGCTCGCCCCCGAGTCCGACCGGGTGCTGCTGGTCTACTTCCCGACCGAGGGCACCGACGCGCGGGAGAAGCTCGACCTGCTGCGCGTCATCGGGACGCAGGACCTGCATCCGTCGGCGTGACCTCCCGGCCCGCGCCGTCCATCGCGGCCGCCAGCCGGCCGAGGAAGGCCCGGACGACGGCGGCCTCGTCCGTGGAGAGCGACCGGCAGACCTCGTCGATCAGCCGGAGGCCGGGCAGCCACACGTCGAGCGCGTACGCCTGCGCCTCGGCCGTGGCGGTGACGGTGACGCGGCGCCGGTCGGTCGGGTGCGGGGTGCGTGCGACGTGCCCTGCGGCCTCGAGGCGGTCCACGAGGACGGTCGCCGAGGCCGAGCGGATCCCGAGGCGCTCGGCGAGCTCGGCGGCGCCCATCGGGCCGTGCTCGCCGAGCAGGTGGACCGCGGTCATGTCGGTGACGTTCATGCCCATCGCGCGGGCCATGCGGACGACGAGGTCCTGCGAGGCGCCGATGAGGTCGCGCACGGCGAACGTCGTCGGGTCGAACCGCGCGATCTCGGTCTCCGGCTCCATCGGCGGCACTCTCTCATGTGCTTGGTAGTGAGAGAATCTAGCGACAGGGTATCCGGCGGACATGACACGCCACGCACTCATCTCCGGCGCGAGCATCGGCGGCCCTGCGCTCGCGCACGAGCTCAACGCCCGCGGCTGGCGCACCACCCTCGTCGAGCGCGCTCCGCGGCTGCGCGACGAGGGGCAGAACATCGACGTCCGGGGTGCGGGGCGGGTGGTGCTGCGTCGGATGGGCCTCGAGGAGGCCGCGCTCGTGACCGGCACGACGGAGGTGGGCCTGCGGATCGTGGGGGAGCAGGGCCGCACGGTCGCCGAGTTCCCCGCGGGCGAGAACGACATCGACGGGCCGACGGCGGAGCTGGAGATCCTGCGCGGCGAGCTGGCGCGGCTGCTCCACGAGCGGACCGTGGACCACACCGACTACCGCTTCGAGGAGCAGATCCGCGACCTCGACGACCACGGCGACCACGTGACGGCGACGCTCGCGAGCGGGGAGCGGATCGACGCCGACCTCGTCGTCGTCGCCGAGGGCACCCGGTCCCGCACGCGGGACCTCGTCGTGCCCGGGGCCGAGATGACCGAGGTGGGCCTGGTCATCGCCTACCTGACGATCCCGCGCACGCCGGAGGACGACCGGTGGTGGAACTGGTACCACACCGAGCGCACGCTCGGGGTCAGCCTGCGGCCGGACAACCTCGGCACCACGCGCGCGATGTTGAGCTTCATGACCGACGTGCGCGGCCTCGAGCGCCTCGACCGCGACGACCAGGTGATGCTCCTGCGCCGCACCTTCGCCGACGCCGGGTGGGCGGCGCCCCGGGTCCTCGACGCCCTCGACGACGCGCCGATGTACCTCGACGCGGTCGCCCAGGTCCGGCTGCCGCGCTGGAGCACGGGCCGACGGGTCCTGCTCGGGGACGCGGCGTGGGCGACCGGGCCCTTCGGCACGGGGACCACCCTCGCGCTCACGGCCGCCCACGTCCTGGCCGGGGAGCTCGAGCGCACCGCCGACCACCGGGTGGCGCTCGGGCGCTACGAGGAGGTCATGCGCCCGTTCGTCGCGAAGGCCCAGGAGGTCAAGCTCTCGACGATCCGCCTGGTCAACCCGTCGTCGCGCGCCGCGCTCGCCGTGAACCAGACGGTCTTCCGCGCCGCCGCGGGTCTGCAGAACCGCTTCGGGGGTCTCGCGGCCAAGCTCTTCCGTCCGCCGGCCGACCAGGTCGACCTGCCGGACTACGCGCTCCCTGCTCGTGAGGAGAAAGGTGGGCTCGTAGCCCCGTCCGCTCGCCTGGGGTAGCCCCCCGCATGGGAGCACTGGACGGCACGGTCGCGGCGGTGACGGGCGCATCGAGCGGCATCGGGGAGGCGACGGCGCGGGCACTCGCGGCCGAGGGGGCGACCCTCGCGCTGCTGGCCCGCCGCGTGGACCGCCTCGAGGCACTGGCCGCGGACCTCGGGGGCGACACGAGCGTCCACGCGGTCGACCTGTCCGACCCCGAGGCCGCGGTCGCCGCGGTCGGGGAGGTGGTCGAGCGCCACGGCCGGCTGGACGTGCTGGTCAACAACGCCGGGTACGGCTCGCTCGCCCCGGCGCGCGGGTCGGACCTCGCCGACTGGCGCGCCACCACCGCGATCAACCTCGACGGCCTGCTCGCGGCCAGCCACGCCGCGCTCGAACCGCTCGTCGCGGCGGCCTCCGGCCCGCGCGGCGTGGCGGACCTCGTGAACGTCAGCTCCGACGCGGGTCGTCGGGTCATGGCGGTCGGCGCGGTCTACAGCGCCACGAAGCACGCGGTCGGCGCCTTCTCCGGCTCGCTGCGCCAGGAGCTCGCGCCGGTGCACGTGCGGGTCGGTGTGGTCGAGCCGGGCATCACCCGCACCGAGCTCCCGGACAAGGGCGACGGCGACACGCCCGACCTCGACGCCCTCGGCGAGCTCGGGGTCCTGGAGGCCTCCGACATCGCGGACGCCGTCGTCTGGATGGTCACCCGCCCGGCCCGCGTCGCGGTCGACGAGATGCTCGTCCGGCCGACCGAGCAGCGGTGAGGTGCGCGAAGCGCACCTCTCACGAGTCCCAGATCGGGCCGTAGGCCGGGACGCCCTGGCGGCGGAGCTCGCCCACGACCCGGAGCGTGGTGCGGCGGTTCGAGATGCAGACGACGGCCTCGGCGCCGGTCCGTGCCACGGCCTCGCGGGCGAGCGCGACCAGGTCGGGCTTGCCGTTCGCGTCGGTGTCCCAGAACAGCGCGCTCGGGTCGGCGGTGCGGATGTCGGCCACGAGGTCGGCGCCGTAGGTGCGCTCCGGGTTGCGGGTGACCCAGAGCAGGTGGGCCGGGGTGTCCTCGCCGAGCAGGTGCGGGAGCACCGGGGCGATGCCGCTGCCCGTCGCGATCCAGACGACGCCGTGGAAGAGGCGCGACACGCTGCCGACACCCGTCGTCGGGACCCCGCGGACCCAGACGGCCTCCGGACGGTCGTCGATGAAGTCGCCGGTCCAGTTCCCGGCGCGGGAGACGGCGAGGCGGAAGTCGGTGCGGTCGGGGCGGGCGACGGTGGCGAAGGCGTGCCACTGGCCGAGCGGGTGCCGGGCGATCCGGGTCGCCGACCCGATCCGGACCGGGCGGCCGCGGTCGGCGGTGACGAGGGCGACGTGGTCCGAGGGGCACTCGATCGTCACCGGGAGCCGGCGCAGCTGCAGCCACGGGATCAGCGCGGCCACGGCGACCGCGAGCAGGATCCAGGCGCCGGGCGACGTCGCGAGGGCCACCGGGAACGAGGTCGGGGCATCCGCGGCGAGGACGATCGTCAGCGCGGTGAACAGCCCGAGCGCGGCCCAGCCGCCCCAGCGGTGCGAGTGCTCGAAGCGGTCGTGCCGGCTCTCGCGGGCGCTGGGCCGGGCGAGCACGGCCATCGTCACGAGCACCGCGAGGATGCCGCCGGCGATCCCGAGGACCGCGGGCCGCAGGGGCGTGGCGGGGGCCAGCGCGGTCAGCGCGGTGAAGGCGAGGAACCAGCCGACCGCGGAGATCGCGGCCCCGACGTGGACGCCGGCGCCGACCTGGTGGACCTGCGCGATCGCCGCCCGCACCCGGATGGGCCAGCCCTTCGGGGTGCGGGTGGCCAGGGCGAACAGCCCGTTGACGACGTCCTGCTGCCGGATCAGCGCGGCCAGCCCGACGTCGACGCTCGCCATCGTCCCGGCGGCGGTCGCCGCGGCGGCGAACGACCGGGTGGTGAGCAGCAGGACCACCGCGACGACGAGGTTGGCCGCGAGGACCGAGAGCAGCCACCACCGCATGGGGCGCGTGGCCAGCCGGGCCGGGTCGACGGTCCGCGGCGCGGCGGGAACAGCGGCGGCCGGGGTCGCAGCGGGGAGGGCGGGCAGGGTGGCGACGCTCATGACGTGGCCCCTTCCGGGCTGGCCGGGTGTCTCCCGGCGACGCCACGAAGCGTCGATCTCGAGCGGCCCGCGTCCTGTCGACTCGTCGGCCACGCTCCGGACGACGGGTCCGTCCCCTCGTCGGAGGACAGCGGTGTCGTCCCCGGGACCGGCTCCTCGGGGGACGGGACGGGTCCGGTCGCGGCGGCAGAGTTCTCGGTGTCAGCACGGAGAGCGCCCACCAGGACTCCTCCCCGCACCGCATCCCTCACCCTCGGGAGCACGTCATGCGCCTCACCCGGATCGCCGCCGCCACCCTGATCGCCGGCTCGCTCACCTTCGCCGGCACCGGCATCGCCCTGGCCGACACCGTCACCCCGGACACCTCGTCCAGCACCCAGGCCGCGATCGCCGAGCCGGGGGACCTGATGCTGTCGGCCACCACGGTCACGCCCGGCGCGCACATCACGTTCTCCGGCTCGGTGGCCACACCGACCACCGGGACGGGCCCGGTCGGTGTCACCTCGTCGGCCTTCGCCGGCGCCGCGACGATGGACCGCACCGACCCGACCGCGTTCTCCGGATCGGCCACGATCGCCTCGAGCGCGAAGGCCGGCACCTACACGGTCACCGCGTCGTCCTCGGCGGGCACCGTGTCGGCCCGGATCACCGTCACCGGCACCGCGCCCGCCCCGGCCCACCACGGCAGCGGGACCGCCGCCGGGACGCACTCCTCGGGGCACGGCTCGTCGTCACCGCAGAGCACCGACACCAGCACGGCGATCAGCGAGACGGCGGGCTCGGACGTGCTGCCGTGGGCGCTCGGCGGAGCGGGCGTGATCGTGCTGATCGGTGGTGGGGCGTATGCGCTCGGGCGGGGGCGTCAGGCGGATCGGGCCGCGCAGGCCCGGCAGGACTACCGCGAGCCGCGCACCGAGGTCATGACCCGCCGCTGAGCACTCAGCACGACGACGGCGGGACCGGGTCCGGGCGACCCGGTCCCGCCGTCGTCGTGCGCGGTGCTCACTGCTGCGGGCAGGCCGGAGCGGTCGTCGGGATGCCGAGGCGGGACGCCATCCACGGCAGGGACCCCTCGAACGCCGCGGCGAACACGTCGAAGGTGTGGCCACCGCCGGGGACGAGCACCGAGCACGTCGCGATCCCGGCGGCACGGGCGGCGGGAACGAGGCCGGCCTGCGCCTGGGCGGGGTCGACGTCGGCGGTACCGACCTCGAACCAGCCCCCGAGCGCCGGGAAGCGGGTCGAGCGCAGGATCGTCGCCGGCTCGTGCGCGTCGAACGCCTGCTGCGAGCCGGCGAAGAGCTGGGCGACGGTGTCGGCGACCCCGGCGTTGGTGTCGCCGCTGCGCGGTCCCTCGAGCCCCGCGTAGTCGCCGAAGGTGTGGAACATGGTCGGGTGCCGGAGGGCGAGCATCACCGCGCACGAGCCGCCCTCGGAGAGCCCGGCGACCGCCCAGGCGCTGCCGGGCGGCCGGGGCGTGAAGGTGGACAGCACGAAGTCCGGGACGTCCCGGGTCAGGTAGGTCTCGGCGTTGCCGGCCGGGCCGTCGACGCACTCGGTGTCGGCGGTGGTCGACCCGTTGACGTCGGGCATCACGAGGATGGGCGCGACCCCGCCGTGGGCGTCGGCGAAGGCGTCAGCAGTCTGGTCGGCCCGGCCCCCGTCGATCCAGTCCTGCGGTGTGCCCGGCGTGCCGTGCAGCAGCACGATCACGGGGAGCTGCGGTCGGGGCTTCGCGAAGAACGCCTGCGGGACGTAGATCATCGCGGGGCGGGCGGCGAAGCCGGAGGACGGCGTCGGGATCGTGACCGGGGCGACCACGCCCGGTCCCGGGTCGGCGTCCTCGCGCAGCATCGCCTCGAGGGTGACCTGGTCGGAGGGCGGGGCGCCGACGGCCTGCCCGAGGGTGCGGTAGTAGTCGAAGTGCACGTTGACCGCCGCCGCGACGACGAGCAGCAGCGTGACGACGAGCCCGAGGCCGGCGGACACCCGCGCGACCCGCCGTCGGGACAGCAGCAGCGCCACCAGCGCGACCAGGACGAGCGCGCCCAGCAGCGCCGCGAACCAGGTCTGCGTGATCTGCACCTGGAGGACGAGCCCGTCGGCCTGGACGACCGCGGACAGGGCGAACAGCGCCGCGGCGACCACGAGCGCGATCAGCGCGGCGCGCAGGAGCGGGTGGTCGTGGCGGCGGGGCTGGTGCCGGTCGGACCCGCTCACGCGCCCGTCCCGACGAGGACGGTGCGGCCGCTGGTCACCGCCCCATCGTCGTGCACCCCGGGGATTTCGCCCAGGGGGCGACGACCCCGGTGTCGCGGTGTCACGCTCGGACGATGGCCCACGCGGAGATCCACCAGGAAGGCCCGGAACGCCTCGGTGACCTCGACGCCCTCGCCGGGCGGACGGTCGCGGTGCTCGGGTACGGCAACCAGGGCGCGGCGCAGGCGGCGAACCTGCGCGACTCGGGCGTGACACCCGTCGTCGGGAACCGCGTGGACGAGTACGCGACCGCCGCGGACGAGGCCGGTTTCGCGCCCCGCCCGATCGCGGAGGCGGCGGCCACGGCGGACGTGGTGCTGCTGCTGGTGCCCGACGAGGTGCAGCCCGACCTGGTGCGCGACGAGGTCGCGCCGGGGTTGCGCGCGGGCGACACGCTCGTCGTCGCGAGCGGCTACAACTGGCACTTCGGGCTGTTGGAGGTGCCGGAGGGCGTCGACGTCGTGATGGTCGCGCCGCGGATGATCGGCGCCGCGGTGCGCGACCGGTACGTCGCACGGGTCGGCTTCCCGTGCCTGGTCTCCGTCGAGCGCGACGCCACCGGGAACGCCTGGGACACGACGATGGCGATCACGCGCGCGATCGGCGGAACGCTCGGCGGCGCGGTCGTCTCGTCGGCGCGGGAGGAGGCCGCGCTGGACCTGTTCAGCGAACAGGCGGTGTGGCCGACCGTGCTCGGGATGCTGCGCACGGCGCACGCCGTCCTTGTCGAGGCGGGCTTCAGCGAGGAGGCGGTGCTCTCCGAGCTCTACCTCTCCGGCGAGCCCGCCGAGGTGTTCGACCGCATCGCCCGCGACGGCCTGTTCGGTCAGCTCGGCCTGCACTCCCGGACGTCGCAGTACGGCCAGCTCCGCGGTCTCGCCTCCACCGACGTCACCGCGTTGCACGAACGCTTCTCGGGCGTCCTGCACGACGACATCCTCTCCGGCGCCTTCGCCCGCGAGTGGGGGCGTGCGGACGCGGGGGAGCGGCTGGCGGCGCTGCGCCGCGAGGCGGAGAACTCGGACATCGCCCGCTCCGAGGCCGAGGTCCGCGCGCGCCTGCGGCACTGAATTCCCGACGACGGGTCGGTGCCGGTCGCGCGCGAGGGTCCGTCACTCGGACGAGCGGGACCGGACCCGCCTACCGGTTCGACGTCGAGCGGCTCCGCGCCGGGCGCAGGACCTGCCACGCGACGACCCCGATCGTCACGACGGCGATCGCGCCGAGCACCACGAGGTCGGGCACCGACCCGCCGAGCGCCACGGCCCCGTTCTCCGCCGCGGCGGCCGTCGCCGGGTCGGCGCCGACCAGCCCGGCGGTGCCGTCGAACACGATGAACAGCACGCCGATCACGATGAAGAGCACGCCCGAGATCACCGAGGTGGTGTGCAGGCGCAGCGGGCCGATCGAGAATTCGCGTCCGCGCAGCCAGCGGCGGCGGCCGAGGTCGAAGCGCTGCCAGAGCAGGGCCAGCACGAACAGCGGCAGCGCCATCCCGACCGCGTAGACCGCGAGCAGCGCCGCGCCGCGCACCGCCTGGCCGCTCGCGGCGGCCACCGTCAGGACCGCTCCGAGGATCGGCCCGGAGCAGAAGCCCGCGAGACCGTAGGCGGCGCCGAGTCCGAGCGTCGCGAGCCACGTCCCGCGCCGGGCCATCCGGGACTGGAACCGGGCGGCCGCGCCGAACGCCCACCCGCCACCGAGCACCTGCACGACGCCGAGCATGATGATCACCGCGCCCGCGACCGTCACGACGACGGACCGGTACTGCGTCAGCACCCCCGCCAGGGCGCCCGAGCCGGCACCGAGCGGGACGAGCACCGCCGCCAGCCCGAGCAGGAACACGCCCGTCCGCGCCACGAGTTCGGTGCGGCCGCTGAACGCGTACGCGAAGAACGACGGCAGCAGCAGCGCGCTGCACGGGCTGAGCAGGGCGAGGACCCCGCCGAGGAGGGCGGCGGCGTAACCGAGGTCGGGCACGGTCAGCGGGCGCGGGCCAGCGCGGCGTCGATCGCCTGCTGGAACGTCGGCAGCGGCTGGGCGCCGAAGATCAGCTGGTCGCCGACGACGAAGGACGGCACCCCGCCGACGCCGAGCCGCGACCCCAGCTGCTGGTCGGCGGCCACGTCGTCGGCGATCCGCGGGTCGGCGAGGTCGGCCCGGAACCGCGGCACGTCGAGCCCGAGCCGCGCGGCGAGCGCGGTCAGCGACGCCTCGGTGACCTCGCCGCGGTTCTCCGGCGCCTGGTCGGTGTACAACGCGCCGTGGAACGGCCAGAACTGTCCCTGCCGACCGGCCGCCCGCGCGGCGCGCGCCTCGAGCACGGACTCGGGCCCGAGGTAGGCGAAGTCGTGCCACTCGATGCGGACCTGCCCGGAGTCGACGTACTGCCGGATCAACGCCGGCTCCGTCGTCGTCGAGTACAGGCGGCAGAACGGGCACTGGAAGTCGCCCCACTCCGCGATCACCACCGGGGCGTCCACCCGACCCAGCGCGAGCGGGTCGCCCTCCTGACGACGGGGCACGTCCAGTCGCGCCTGCGCCACCGGGTCCGAGGAGGTGGGGGCCGCCGTCGGCGTGCTGCGGGAGGTCGAGACGGTCACCAGCGCGAGGACGACCAGGACGACCAGGACGATCCCGGCGCCGATCAGCAGTCGGGTGCGGCTCGGACGGCGCTCCTGCGTGTCGGTCACGGGACGGAGTACCCCTCCGACGGCGGGCGACCCGTCGTCGGGAGGAGGACCGGACCTGACCGCCTCGACCGGGAGACTCCTGCTCATGGCGATCAGCACGGTCACGCACCTCAACTTCACGGGCCACGCCCGGCAGGCGCTCGAGTTCTACCACTCCGTCTTCGGCGGGCAGCTCATGATCGGGACCTACGGCGAGGGCGGCGTGCCCCAGGACTCGGCCGACTCCGAGCAGGTCACGTTCGCCCCGGTCGCAGCGGACTCGCCCAACGCCGACCTGGTCGGGTTCGGGATGGTGGCGGCGGAGAACGGGTTCCGCATCGCGGCCTACGACGTGTACGGCGCGACGGGCGGTGCACTCGCCGGATCGGAGGGTCCGGGTCGCGCCGACGCCCTGGGGCACACCGAGTCGCTGTTCGTGCTGCTCAACGGGGACACGGTGGACGAGGTCCGCGAGTTCTGGACGAGGCTGGCCGACGGCGGTCGGGTGATCCAGTCGCTCGCACCGACGCCGTGGGGAGCGCCGTACGGCATGGTGACCGACCGCTTCGGCGTCACGTGGATCGTCGGGACGAACCCGGGCTGATCCGGTCCGGATCGGCTAGGTCGCGGAGAGGCGTGTGCGGTGCTCAGGATCCCTGTGCACCACACACGGCACTCGTCGACCTAGCCTCGCGAGGAGTCCGGGCTCCACCCACCGGTGAACGTCGGCGGGCGCTTCTCGCGGAACGCCTCGAACGCCGCGACGGCGTCGTCCCCGGCGAGGTTCACGGCCTGCGCCCGGGCCTCGTTCGTCAGCGCCTCGGCGAGGGTCACGCCCACGGCGCCGTGCAGCAGCTCCTTCGTCTGCGCGAGCGCGACCGGGGGACCGGCGGCGAGGCGCGCCGCCAGGGAGTCCACCGTCGCGTCGACCTCGTCGGGCTCCACGAGGTAGGTGACGAGGCCCAGCCGGTGGGCCTCCTCGCCGTCGATCATCTCGGCGAGCAGGGCCAGGCGCTTGGCCTGCTGCATCCCGACGAGCCGGGGGGAGCAGCCAGGAGCCGCCGAGGTCGAGCGAGAGGCCCCGCGCGGCGAAGATCTGCGAGAACCGCGAGCGCGGGGTGGCCACCACGACGTCGCACCCGAGCGCGAGGTTCCACCCCGCGCCGACCGCCACGCCGTCGACGACCGCGATCGACGGCACGGGCAGGTCGTGCAGGGCCAGCGGGACCTCGTTGATGCGCCGCATCCGGGGCAGCGGGTGCCCCGGCCCGACGTCGGACAGGTCGGCCCCAGCGCACAGGTCGCCGCCGGTCCCGCGCAGGACCAGGACGCGCGACCCGTCGTCGCGGGCCGCGGTGAGGTGTCCGGCGAGCGCCTCCCACCCGTCGACACCCAGCGCGTTCCTGCGGCGGGGGCGGTCGATCGTCAGGGTGCGGACGCCGTCCACCGTCGAGGAGAGGACGGGGTCAGAGGAATCCGAAGAGCTGTCCGGCGACACGGCGGATCTGCACCTCCTCCGCGCCCTCGGTGATCCGGTAGCGGCGGTGGTGCCGGTAGATGTGCTCGAACGGCTCGTGGCGCGAGTAGCCGAGCCCGCCGAACACCTGCATCGCGCGGTCGGCGGCGTCGCACACGAGCCGGTTGGCGCGGTAGTTGCACATCGAGACGTGGTGGCCGACCGACACCTCGGGTCGCCCCTCGCGGTGGCACTCGTCGAGCTCGGCGGCCGTGTCCCGGATGAGCGCGCGGAGCATCGCCGCCTCGGTGTGCAGCTCGACCAGGGGCCACTGGATCGCCTGCCGGCTCGCGAGCGGGCGACCGAACGTGTGCCGCTCCCGCGCGTGGGCGACGGCGCGGTCGATGCAGTACTGCGCGGCCCCGAGGCTCGAGGCGGCCTGCCGGATGCGGTTGGAGTGCACGAACGTCTGGGCGACGTCCAGGGCCCGTCCCTCCTCGCCGAACAGCGCCGAGCCGGGCACGCGGACGTCGCGCAGGACGACCTCGCCGTGGTCGGTCGGCATGTTGAGCGTCCACCAGTAGTAGGGGACCTCGAAGCCCGGCGTGTCGGTGGGGACGAGGAACGCCGACAGCCCGCGGGTGCTGCCCGGCTCACCCGACGTCCGCGCGAACACCATCTCGTGGCTCGCCCGGTGCACGCCCGTGCTCCAGCGCTTGGCCCCGTCGATGACCCAGTCGTCGCCGTCGCGCCGTGCGGTGGTCTCCATCCAGGTGGCGTCGCTGCCGTGCTCGGGCTCGGTCAGGCCGAACGCCAGGCCCCGTCGTCCGGTGATGACGTCCTCGACGAGCTCCGCGCGCTGCTCCGGCGTCCCGTAGAGGTGCAGCAGGTGGGCGAAGACGAGGTTCCCGACGACGGAGTGCTCGTTCTGGAGGTCGTTGTGCAGGCCGAGCCCGCGGTGGGCGAGGTGTTCCCGGATCGCGGCCATCGCCGACTCGGTGCCCGCGTGGCCGCCCAGGTCCTCGGGCAGCGAGTAGCGGTAGAAGCCGGCCGCGTCCGCGCGACGGCAGGCCTCGGCGAGCAGGTCCTCCCACTCGCGGCGGGGCAGCCCGCCCGCCTCGACGTCGGTGCGGGCGAACTCGCGCCGGTGGTCGAAGAAGCGCTCGTTGTCGTCCTGCGCCTGCAGCGGGACGATCTCGGCGTCGATGAAGGCGTCGAGCTCCCGCAGGAGGGTCGCGACGTCGGGGTCGGGCGAGATCATCGCAGCACCTCCCAGGGCCCGTGTTGTTCTACCGCGCGGGTCGCGTGTGGACCAAGCGAGGTCGTCCGACCCCGTCGACGAGCCCGGACGCGCGATACACCGATGGCAGTAACGGCCGCCCGGCGAAGGCACGAACTTCGCGCCGCAGACGTGTGATTCAGGTCACTTGTCGCCACTCTCGGGAGTCCTCGCGGTACTCCTCGCCACTGAGGCGGGGCCCGTGGAGGGGGTGTGAGCCGTGCACGACGCCATCCACTCGGTCCCGCGCGCGCCCGAACTCCTTCGCCGCCTCGTGCTCCTCGCCGGGTTGTTGGGCGGGTTCCTCCTCGCCGCACTGCTGCTCGCCGGTCCCGCCCAGGCGGCTCCCGACGAAGGCTCGTCCTCCGGCGGCTCCGGGACCGGGCCGGTGAGTTCCGTGATCCACGCGGTCACCGGCACGACCTCGGGCAAGGCCGAGAAGTCGAGCTCCGGGAAGCCGACCTCCGGGAAGTCGACCTCCGGGAAGTCGACGTCGGGGAAGTCGACCTCCGCGAAGTCGACGTCGGGGAAGCCGACCGCCGCGAAGGCGAGCGCCGGGAAGTCGGCCGGGGAGAAGTCGACCTCGACGAAGGCGACCTCGGTCAAGGCCTCGGCGAAGGCGATCTCGAGTACGGCGACGTCGGTCAAGGCGACTGCCAGGAAGGCGACCGCTGAGAAGGCGACCTCGCAGAAGCCGACTGTCGAAAAGTCGGCTGCAGGGAAGGCGACTGCGGGGAAGGCGACCGCCGCGAAGACGAGCGCGGGAAAGGCGACCTCGGGCACGGCGGCCCTGACGAAGCTGACCGCGGGAGTGCTCCCGGCGGAAGTGGCTAGGACGGCTCCGGTGAAGGTGGCCGAGGTGGTCCCCGCGACGGCGACGTCGGTCGCGACCGAGGTGACCTCGAGGATTGCGAGGCCCACCACCACTGCAGCCGCCACCGCGGACCCGGTCACCCGCCACGCGGTCGACCTGCCGACCCGTCTCCTCGCGACGGCGTCGAGCACGGCGGATGCCCAATCGGTCCTCGCGCCGGTGGCCACGCTGACGACGACGGCGGCCCGGACGGCCCCCGCCGCGCCGCAGCTGCTTGCGCCGGTCTCCGCCGTGCCACGCACGCTCCTCGGGTCCACCGGGCTCGTCGATGCCACCGACGGCCTGTTGACCGGCACGGTGTCGGGTCTGACGGGCACGACGACGGCTCTGACGGGCGCGACCGGTGGGCTGTTGACGGGCACGGTGTCGGGTCTGACGGGCACGACGACGGCTCTGACGGGCGCGACCGGTGGGCTGTTGACGGGCACGGTGTCCGGTCTGACGGGCACCACGACGGCTCTGACCGGTGCGACCGGTGGGCTGTTGACGGGCACGGTGTCCGGTCTGACGGGCACCACGACGGCCCTGACCGGGACGGTCGGGACCCTCGGCCGGGGCGTCCTCGGAATGCCGGGCGAGGCGCTGGGCGGGCCCACCGCGCCGCCCGGTCCGGTCGCCGTCGCCGGGGTCGGAACGTCGACGGCCTCGCCCGTGCCGAGCGGAACGCCCGGTCTGCCGACACCCACCCGGCCGGCCCTCGTGGCTGGCTCGGAGCGTGCGCCGGCCGTGGGCGGTGGCGGCATCTCGTCGGCGGCGCCGAGCGCGTGGCGGTCGTCGGCCGATGCGGCGATCGGCGCCGACTCCGGGCGCGGGCCACTCGGCGCGCCCGACCCCACGAGCCCGGCCGCTCCGGCGGCCGCGGGGACGGCGGGCAGCTCGACGGCCGGCGGCGCGAGCGGCCCGAGCGGTGTCCTGCCCGACCCGCTCGCGGTGGCCGCGATCCTGGCCGGACTGGTGCTGCTCGCCTGCGGGCGCCGGGGCACGTGGTGGTTCCCCGAGGTCGCCGTCGGGCCGGACTGAGCCCCTGACGTCCGCCGTTCGCTGCGCGCGGGTGGCGGTCCCGCGCTGACGTCTCCGTCAGGTGTCCGGGACGGGCCCCACCGGCCGCTGCCCAGGACGTGACGCCCGCCGTCGTGCTCGTCCGGTCCTCGTCGACCGACGCGCGACAGGCCGGGCCGGTCCGGGCGACGGCGTCCGAGTGCGCCTGTCCCCACCGACCGGTCGACCGGCTCCGCAGTGCTGTGCCACGCGGAGCGGGCCGACCCGGCGGTCACGCGTGGGGCCACCTCGTCGAGCACCGGCGGGGCGATGGGCCGTACGAGGGGGCGGCCCATCGCTGCCGCGGATGCCGCGGGGTGTGCCCCACGCGTGATCGTCGCCGCCTCCGCTCCCGACCACCAGACGTGCTGTGAAAGGCCTGCCATGCGACACGACGTCCTCGTGCGCCCCGTCGTCCTCGAACTCGTGCTCGCCGACCGCGATCCGGTCCCGGCGCCGGTGGAGCTGCGCTACGCCCGGTCCGAGCCCTACGCGGTGCTCCTCGCGTTTCCGACCGTCCACCCCCGTGAGGTCGTCTGGCGGTTCTCGCGCGGCCTCCTGGCCCAGGGCCTGATCGAATCGGCCGGCGAGGGCGACGTCCGCCTCCGCCCCCTCGACACGCCCTCGCCGGACACGCTCGTCGAGATCGAGCTGCGGTGTCCGGGACAGCGGGCCGTGTTCCGCGCGCCCCGCGTCGTCCTCGAGGAGTACCTGGCCCGCACCGAGGAGATCGTCGCGTTCGGCACCGAGCACGAGTGGCTCGACCTCGACCACGCCGTCGCGATGCTGCGCCTCGCCCCTCCCGCGTGCCCCGAGCGAGGCCCGTGACCGGGCAACCGGTCGCCGGCGTGAACGCGCTGCTCGGCCGCTCGACGCACCCGGAGACCGGGCGTCCGGCGGGTAGGGTGCGCGCGGTGAGTGCGGATCTCGCGTCGGCTCTGTCGACCGTGCTCGACGGTGCCGTGATCACCGGGCTGCGTCGGCTGACGGCGGGCGCGAGCCGCGAGACGTGGTCGTTCGACGCCGACGGCCGGCCGCTGGTGCTGCGCCGCGACCCGCCGGAGGTGCCGCGCCCGGTCGAGGTGCGGCGCGAGGCGGAGTGCTTCCGGGCCGCCGCGCGGGCGGGGGTGCCGATCCCGCGGCTCGTCACGACGGGCGACGGGACCGACGGGGTCGGCAGCCCCTACCTGATCATGGAGCGGCTCGAGGGGGAGACCCTGCCGCCGCGCCTGCTGCGCGACGACCGCTTCGCGGCCGCCCGTGAGCGCCTCGCCCGCGACCTCGGCCGCACCCTCGCCCGCCTGCACGCGATCCCGCCGGACGAGGTCCCGACGCTGGAGGTCGTCGCGGACCCGCTCGCGCGGCTGCGCGTCGACCTGGACGACGACGAGGCCCGACCCACGCTGGAGGTGGCCCTCCGGCAGCTGGCGCAGCACCTGCCGTCGGGAAGGCCTCCCGGGGTGGTGCACGGCGACTTCCGCAACGGCAACCTGCTGATCGGCGAGGACGGGCTCCGCGCGGTCCTCGACTGGGAGCTCGCGCACCTCGGCGACCCGCGCGAGGACCTCGGGTGGCTCTGCCTGCGCACGTGGCGGTTCGGGGCGGCCGAGGAGGTCGGCGGCTTCGGTGACCGCGAGGACCTGCTGGACGGGTACGCGGAGGTGGCGGGGGAGCGGCCGGACGACGCGGCGGTCCGCTGGTGGGAGCTGTACGCGTGCGTGCACTGGGCGGTGATCTGCCGCTGGCAGGCGCAGCGCCACCTGTCCGGCGCCGAACGATCGGTGGAGCTGGCGGTGCTCGGCCGGCGCGCCGTCGAGGCGGAGTACGACGCGCTCCTCGTGCTCGGGCTGGTGGACCCCGACGACCCGCTGCCCGGGGTCGACCCGCCCGCCGCGCGCGGGGACCGTCCGACGGTGGACGAGTTGCTGGAGGCCGTCGACGGGTTCCTCGCCGAGGACCTCGCCCCGGCCGACGACCGCTCGCGCTACCTCGCCCGGGTGTCCCGCACGGCGCTGTCGATCGTGCGGCGGGAGACGCGGCTCGGCCCGGAGCTGGACCGGCTCCACGCCGAGGCGCTGCGGGCGGCGGGGTGCCGGGACGACGCCGAGCTCGCGGCCGGGGTGCGCGACGGGACGCTCGACCCCGACGACGCGGCCGTGGCGGCCGCGGTCCGGAGCAGCACCCTGACCCGCCTCGCCGTCGCGAACCCGCGGCACCCGGTGACACGGCCCCGACGCGGCCACGAGGAGCCGATGTTGTAGGAACTCCCGTGGTGCGATCACTCCTCGCCGCGTCCGCGGTCCTGCTCGCGGTCGTGGCGACGACCGCCGGGTGTTCCGCCGCGCCCACGCCGCTCTGCGATGCGGCGGCGACGCAGCTGCAGGCGGGACGGGTCGGGGCCGCGACCGAGCTCTCGGCGCGGGCCGTGACGGCGCAGGAGGGGGACTGCGCGACGTCGGGTCTCCGGGCCGCGAGCGAGCGCTACGCCGCCGCGTACTCCGAGGTGGCCGCCGGCGCGGCGGCCGAGACGGCCGGTGATCCGACCGGGGCGGAGGCGCGCTACCGGGAGGCGCAGCGGCTCGACGTCGGGAACCCCGTCGCGATCGAGGGGCTGACGCGGCTCGGGGTGCAGGCGACGACGGTCGACACGCCGGTCACGGTGACCCCGGCGCCCGTGATCGAGCAGCGCGGCGTGTGGTGGCCGTGGCTCGTCGTCGGCGCGGTGGTGCTGCTCGGACTGCTGGGCGCGCTCGCGTCCGTCGGGTGGCGGACGCGGCAGCGGCTGGCCGGCGACCTGGCCGACCTGCGGGCACGGCTGGACCGCGACGACGGACTCGGCTCCCGCGTCGACGACCTCGCGGGGGAGCACGACCGCGCGCTGACCGAGGTCCGCGACTACGTCGACGCCCTCGAGACCGACCAGCTCCGCCTGCTCGGGCTCGTCCTCGACCGCACCCGGGACACGAAGGCCGTTCCCGACGACGGGTCTCCCGCGCTGGTGCACTGGCCGGACCGGTCGCGGGCCTACGAGGTGTCGGAGGGGGACGACACCCCGCCCGACCGGCTCGATCTCGCCGTCGTCAGCACCCGGCCCGGCGCGACGACCGACGGGCCGCGGCTCGCCGTGCACCAGTACCGCGTGGAGGCCGAGCGGCTCGATCTCGCCGCCATCCTCGCGACCGACGACGCGGTCCGCGCCCTCGCGGCCCTCGCCGACGACCCCGACGACACCGACCGCCTCGCGGCGCTGGAGACGAGCGCGGAGGACGTCCGACGGTGGCGGACCGTCGAGGCGACGGCGGCCGGTCCGCTGCCCGCGCCGGTCGCCGAGCAGCAGTTCTGGACCGACCTGCACGCCACGGTGGTGCTGACCTGGTCGCGGAGCACCGCGACCCGTCGTCGGGAACGGGACGTGTGCACGCTGGGCTCGCCGAGCGCGGCCGCGGCGCTCGTGGACGAGCCGGCGATCGTGGACGGCCTCGCCAAGCCGCGCGGCGAGGACCTCGCCGACCTGGTGCGGCCGGCGCTGGAACGTGCACTCGTGCACGCCGTGTGCGGCGAGGACCCGCCGCGGGTGGAGCCGGCCGGGGCGGGGTCGCTCGTCGTGGTGACTCCGTCCGGGCTCGAGCCGCGGCCGGTCGCGGACGCCCTGGCGGGGTCGGACTCGGGCTGACCGCAAGATCTCATCGCGCCGCGCGAGGTGATCGCTCAGCGATCAGATCGCGCGGCGCGACGAGATCTTCGCATTCGACACGGCCCGGTGGCTCAGGGCGACGCCGAACCGCTGCCGCCGGCACCGGTTCTGCGCGGAGGTTCCCGATCGGGTGGAGCAGATGACGGTTCGATAACGCCGAGGGTGGTCATCCCGAATCACCGGTCGACGGATCGAGGTCGGGGGACACCATGGGGCGGCACCACCAGCGCACGGCACCACGTCGGGCGCAGCTCTCGCTCGGCGCGGCGACGCTCGCCGGCCTGGCCTGCTCGGCGACCTACGCGCTCGCCGCGCCCGCGCCACAGGCACCGCCCGCGCCCGCCGCGGTGACCGTGCCCGTCACGGCCACCACGCCCGTCACGGCCACCACGCCCGCTGCAGCCACCACGCCGACCTGCGACCTCGACGGCCCGGCCGTGTTCGGCGACCCGGCCAACCCCGACGTCATCACCAACCGCGCCTGCGGTTACACGGACGCGCAGGGACACCAGCGCTCCCACGACGCCTGGATCGACGACCAGCTCCGCGCCGCGGGCTGACCTACTTCGCCCCCTGCCCGGCGTCGACGCGCAGCACGTGACCGGTGATCTGGTCGGCGTTGTCGGAGGCCAGGAACAGCACGGCGTCGGTGATGTCGGAGACCTCGGTGCGCCACTTCGGGCCGGGCATGTTGCCCGCGGCGGAGAACATCTCGTAGGCGTCGTCGGGCGTCATGCCGACCTCGCCGGCGAGCCCGAGCACCATCCCCGAGCCCTGACCCTCGCCCGGCTTGATCGTCGCCGGGGCGATCGCGTTGACGTTGATGTCGAACTCGGCGAGCTCGAACGCCCACGCCGAGGTCAGGCCCTGGATGGCGTGCTTGGCAGCCACGTAGTGGGAGAGCTGCGCGTGCCCGGAGCCGGTCACGCCCGACGAGATGTTGATGATCTTGCCGCTGCGGTGGCCGATCATGCTCGGTACCACGTACTTCGCGACGTACATGTGGCCCTTGACGATCGTGTCGATCACGGCGTCGAGCACGTGCGAGCGCATGCCCTGGATCGTGTCGAGCGCGGCGACGCCCGCGTTGTTCACCACGATGTCGATGCGGTTGTCGAAGTAGCCGAGCGCCTTGGCCACGCTGGCCTCGACCTGGGCCTCGTCGCGCAGGTCGCACGGCAGCGGCAGGCAGCGCCGGCCCTTCGCCTCGACGGCCTGGACGGTGGCCTCGAGCATGTCGGCGGTGGCCAGGGGATAGATGTCGTCGATCGGGTCGGTGATGTCGAGCGCGGCGACGTCGGCGCCCGCGTCGGCGAACGCCAGGGCGTGGCTCAGGCCCTGCCCCTTCGCGGCGCCGGTGATCAGGACGGTCTTCCCCTCGAGTCCTCGCAGCATCGCGGGCATCGGGTCCTCCTCGGTGACGGGTGGTTCAGGGCGTGCAGGCCTCGGCCAGGCGCGCACGCCATTCGCCGAGGTCGACGTAGTCGCGGAAGGCGGTGATCCGGTCCGCCGCCGGGTCGATCTCGACGACCGCGGTGCAGGCCACGGCGTACTCGCGGCCGTCGATGACGAAGCGGTCGACGCGCTCGAGGAAGCACCGGCGCTCGGTCAGCGCCGACGTGACGATCTCCCACCGCACGTGCTCCGAGCGGTCCAGGACCGGCGCCAGCATGTCCCGGACGCCGTCCGGCCCGACGACGGGTGGGTGCGGCACGTTCGCGTACGGGGCGCCGTCGGCGAAGCACGCACTGGCGGCGGACGCGTCGCGCGCCTCCACCGCGGCGAGGAACCGCGCGAGCGCCGGCGGCATGGTCATCGGTCGAACAGCACGGGGTAGGACGCGAAGTGGTCCCGCGCGGAGTGCGGGTCGCGCTGCGCCGGGTGCTCGGGGTCGGGCCGGGCGCCCGCGGCGAGCAGTGCCTCGAGCATGAGGGTGACGGTGCCGAGGACCTGCTCGCCCTCGCCGGCGGACGTCATCGGCACCCCGCCCGCGAGCTCCGTCCCGATGCACGCGTGCATGCCGCCGCCGAAGGCGTGGCCCCAGCGCGGGACCTCGGCGGGCACGTCGCGGGTCGGGTCGTACTCCTCGGGGCGGTCGAAGACGGCCGCGTCGCGGTTCGCGGCGGCGATGTCCAGCACGACGACGGCCCCCTCCGGCACGTCCGTGCCGTTGCGCAGCGCGATCGCGGACTCCGCCCGCCGCTGCGCCACCGGGCTCGCCGGGTGCAGCCGCAACGTCTCGTACACGCAGGCCTGCAGCAGCGCCGGGTCGTGCCGCGCGCGTCCGGCCGCCTCCGGCTCGCGGGCGGACCAGGCGAAGAAGTCGTCGGCGGCGTGGCTGAAGGCGTCGGCGGTGCTGTGCGAGCCGGCCTGCAGGTAGAACGCGCACTCGCGCCGGATCGCGTCGTCGGACAGGCCGAGCTCGTCGCGGTGGCGCAGCAGCGCGGTGAGGACGTCGCGGGGGAGGTCGTCCTCGGCGATCTCGCCGGCCGCGAGGCGGTCCAGCAGCGCCGTGCGGCGGGCGATCGAGGGCTGCAGGAAGTCGCGGTCGAACTCGTCGAGCGCCGCGGCCACCTCGGCGCGCACCTCGTCGGGGTCGCGGGTGGTGTGCACGAGCGTCGCGCCCTCGGAGAACTTCTTCGCGAACCGGTAGAGCGCGTCGGTCTCGGCGACCGATCCGGTCGGCCGGTCGACCCCGGCGACCATCGCCGTCAGGGTCATGATCGTCCGGTAGCCGAGCTCGATGAGGTCGGCCCGACCCGCCGTCGTGAAGGGGCGCAGCGTGTCGACGACGACGTCGCGCAGGAACTCCCGCTCCCAGTGGCGGAACGTGCCGCGGCGGAACAGCCGGTTCTCGACCCGCCGCCGGACCCGGTGCTCGGCCCCGTGCAGCACGAGCAGGCAGTCGGCCATCACCACGCCGCCGGCGTCGTAGAGCGCCTGCGCGAGCTCGTGGCGCCGGAAGGCGTCGCGGACGTCGGCGTAGCGGTCGAGGGTGATGGTCGACATGAGCGCTCCCTCGGGTCCGGCGTCGTCGGCGTTCCGACACTAACGACGGCGGGCCCCGGCGGGAAGGGACAACGGTTCGTTGCGGCGTCAGTCGTCTGACGACTAGCGTCCCGCGGGCCGGAGCGAGGAGGAGCGATGACCGTCACCGTCGAGACGTTCGCCGACGCGAAGGACGTCTACCGCAGCCGCGACCTCCGGCAGTCCCTCTACGACGAGGGCGAGGTCGTGATGGCCGACGTGCTGGTCAACCTGCACGGCACCGAGCACCGCGACCGCCGCCGTGTGGAGAACCGGCTCTTCCGGCGCGACGTGGTCGAGCACTACGAGCGCGACCTGTTCCCCGGCATCGTCGCGCGGACCCTCGCGCCGCACGTCGCGGCGGGCGGAGCCGACCTCGTGCACCTGGGCCACGAGCTGATGCTCAACCTCGCGGCGCTCACGGCGGGGGTGGACCGGCCGGAGGGCACCGCGGCGGAGACCGACCGGCTGCACGCGTACATGCTCCGGTTCATCCAGGGCGCCACGCTCGCGCACGGGACGGGCGACCGGGAGGCGACCGCGGCCGCCGTCGCGCAGGCCCTCGAGGACTGGGACGCCGAGTTCCTGACGCCGTCGCTCGAGCGCCGCCGCGCGCTGCTCACGGCCGAGACGGCGGGGGAGGAGGTCGAGGTCCCGGCGGACGTCCTGACGACGCTGCTGCGCCACGGCGACGAGCTCGGCCTGCCCCGGCACGTCGTGCGCCGCGAGGTCGCGTTCTTCCTGCTCGCGGGCGGGCACACGAGCGCGACGGCGTTCGTGCGGACCGTCGACCACCTGCTCACCTGGCTCGAGCGCCGTCCCGACGACGCCGGGCGGTGGCGGGACCCGCTCTTCGTCCAGCGCTGCGTCCACGAGACGGTGCGGCTGAACCCGTCCAGCCCCGTGGGACGGCGCCGCGCGCTCGCGCCGGTGCGGCTGCGGTCCGGCGTCGAGATCGCCGAGGGCGACACCGTCGTCGTCGACCTGCACGCGGTCAACCGCGACGCGTCGGTGTTCGGTCCGGACGCCGCCGAGTTCGACCCCGACCGCGTCGTCCCCGCCGGCGTCGGCCCGTTCGGGCTGAGCTTCGCCGCCGGGATGCACGTGTGCATCGGCCAGGACCTCGCGGCCGGGGTGGTCGCCCGTCCCGGCACCGACCCGTCGTCGCACCTGACCGGCCTCGTGACGGGGGCCGTGCAGCAGCTCTTCGACGCCGGTGTCGCCCGCGACCCGGTGCGTCCGCCGGAGCCGGACAGTGCGACCGCCCGGCCCTACTGGGGCACCTACCCCGTCCGGCTCGGGAGGTCGGCGTGAGCTACCGCGTGGGGGTCGACGCCGAGCTGTGCATCAGCTCCGGGCGCTGCGTCGCGGAGCGCCCCGACGTGTTCCGGTTCGACGACGACGAGCTCGCCGAGGTCGTGCCGGGAGCGCCCGAGCCGGCGGACGACGCCGCGGTCGCCCTGGCGCGAGGATGCCCGTCGGGAGCGATCTCCCTCGTCGACCCCGCGACCGGCGCGGAGATCGACGTCGACTGAGGAGGCGGCATGGACCTGGGACTGCGCGGACGCCGCGTCGCGGTGGCGGCCGGGACGGCGGGGCTGGGGCGCGCGTGCGCCGCGGCGCTGGTCGCCGAGGGGGCGCGGGTGGTGCTCTGCGGGTCGGACGAGGGCCGCGCCCGGGCCGCCGCGGACGAGCTCGGCGCCGACTGGACCGTCGCCGACCTCACCTCCCCGGACGCCGCGGCGGGCTTCGTCGCGGAGGCGACCGAGCGGCTCGGCGGCCTCGACGTCCTCGTCGTGAACGGCCCCGGACCCCGGCCCGGCCGCGTGGCGGACACGTCCCTCGACGACTACCGCGACGCGCTCGACCGCAGCCTGCTCGCCGTCGTCGCGATGTGCCAGGCGGCCGTCCCGACGATGACCGCGCAGGGCTGGGGACGCATCGTCGCGATCACCTCGCTGGGGGTGCGGCAGCCGTACGCGAACCTCGCGCCGTCGAACACCGCCCGGGCCGGCGCGACCGGCTTCCTGCGCACGCTGGCCCGGGAGATCGCGGCGCAGGGCGTGACCGTGAACTCCGTGCTCCCCGGCCTGCACGACACCGACCGGGTCCGCGGCGTCTACACCGACCCCGACGCCCTCGCGTCCGCCCTCGCGACGGTCCCCGCCGGACGGCTCGGAACGCCGCAGGAGTGCGCCGCGCTCGTCGCCTTCCTCTGCTCGGAGGCCGCGGGCTTCGTCACCGGTACGGCCGTGCCGGTCGACGGCGGGGCCTATGCCGCTCTGCTCTGACCCGGTGCGCTTCGCGCTCGTGAGCACTAACGGTGGCTATAGCGACCGATAGTGCTCACGAGGCCGGAGGCCACCCCCTCGACCCCCGGGAGGCCCGATGTCCGCGCTCGACCCCACGCCCGACACCCCCACGAGGTCGGACGACCCGCAGACGCAGCGCGCCCTGCGCCGGCTGCTGCTCGGCGGGGTGATCGGGTCGCTCGTCGAGTTCTACGAGTTCTCGGTCTACGCGGTGCTCGCGACCACCCTCGCCGCGGTGTTCTTCCCGGCGGTCGACCCGACGACGGGCCTGCTCTCCGCGCTCGCCGTGTTCGCCGTCGCCTTCTTCGCGCGCCCGCTCGGCGGGTTCGTCTGGGGCGCGGTCGGCGACCGCATCGGCCGGCGCGGCACCCTCGCGCTGACCGTGCTGCTGATGTCGGTGGCGACGACGCTGATGGGCCTGCTGCCCGGCTACGCCGCGATCGGCGTGGCCGCGCCGATCCTGCTCGTCCTGCTCCGGTTCGTGCAGGGCGTGTCGGCGGGCGGCGAGATCTCCGGGGCGGTGTCGTTCGTCGCCGAGCACGCGCCGGACCACCGCCGCGGCCTCTTCGTCGGGATGATCTCGGTCGGCTCGGTGGTCGGCACCCTGCTCGGCAGTCTCCTGCCCGGCATCCTGCTGCTGACCCTGTCCACCGAGGACATGCAGGCGTGGGGCTGGCGCATCCCGCTGCTGGTCGCGCTGCCGCTGGGCCTCGTCGGGCTGTTCATCCGGCGCCGGCTCGACGAGACGCCGTTCTTCGTCGCGCTGCGCCGCGAGTCCGCCCGGGCCGCGAACCCGGTGCGCGCCGCGCTGAGCGGCCGGCCCGCACGCCGCCTGCTCGTCGTCGCGTTCTGCCTGGTCGCGGTCAACGCGTCGTCGTTCTACATGATCGTCGGCTACCTCCCGAGCTTCGCGACGAAGAGCCTCGCCCTCACCGGCGTCCAGGCCTTCGCGCCCTCGCTGATCGCGCTGGCGGCATGCCTGGTCGCGGAGGTCGTGGGGGCGTGGATCTCCGACCGCGTCGGCCGCAAGCCGGTGCTGCTCACGAGCGGACTCGGGCTCCTCCTGCTCGCCTACCCGAGCTTCCTGCTCATCACGTCGGGCACCTTCGGTCTGATCGCCTGCGGACTCGTGCTGTTCGGCCTGCTCGCCGGCGCCTACGCGGCGGTGATCAACGCGGCGCTGACCGAGCAGTTCCCGACCAACGTCCGCGTCAGCGGCCACGGCATCACCTACAACCTGTCCGTCGCGCTGTTCGGCGGCTCCGCGCCCTACCTGCTCACCTGGCTGGGCGGGGTCACCGGCAGCACGATGGTCGGCGCGTTCTACGTGATCCTGCTGGCCCTGGTCTCGCTGCCGGCCGTCCTCGCCCTGCGCGAGACGGCGGGTCGTCCGCTGCGTTCCTGACGGCGGGTCGGCGCGGCCGGGGCCGGTCCGCCCGCCCCCGCCCCGCTCAGCCCCCGCGAGTGGTCACTCACGCAGGTTCTGGTGCCTCAGAAGCTGCGTGGTGTGCCACTCGCGGAGAGGGGAGCGGGCACCGGACCGTGCCACGCCGAAGGCCGCCCGCCGCCCCGCCTTCGTTGCGAGTGGTCACTGACGCAGGGTCGGGTGCCCCGGAACCTGCGTCACGTGCCACTCGCGGGGGAGGAGGCGGACGGGGTGAGCCGCAGCAGCCGCTCCGCGTTCGCCGTCAGCTGCGCCGCCCACGGGCCGGACGGGGTGTCGTCGGCGTCGGAGTCCCAGCCGGCGAAGTTGGTGCCGAACACCAGGCGGGCCGGGTCGGTCCGGGCGCAGAGCAGGTCGAGCGAGCCCGCGTCGTGCACGTGCACGTCGAACCAGAGTCGGCGGAAGAAGTGGTCGAACCCGTGCTCGCGCAGGGCCGCCGACGCCCACGGCCGCTTCCGCACCGCCCGCGCGAACCGGCCCGCCACGAACGCCGCCGCGCCGCCCCCGTGCGACAGGCACACGTCGAGCTCCGGGTGCCGCTCGAGCACCCCGCCGAACACCAGCGCCGCGACGGCCAGCGTCTCGTCGTAGGCGAACCCGCACTGCAGGTCCAGGTCGAAGCGCCGCAGCCGCGGGTCGGCGGGCGGACCGTCCGGGCCGAGCGGCGACGGGTGCACGAACAGCGGGACGTCCAGCTCGACGAGCGCGGAGTAGAACGGGTCGAGCGCCGGGTCGTCGAGGGTCCGCCCGGCGGGGTCGGTGTCGAGGTACACCGCCACCATCCCGAGGTCGCGCACCGCACGCCGCGCCTCGGCCACGGCGGACGTCACGTCCTGCACCGGCACCTGGGCGGCAGCCAGGAGTCGGGAGGGATGCGAACCCACGACAGCAGCCAGTCCGTCGTTGTACTGCCGCGCGAAGGCCACCGCGTCGGCGACGGGCAGGTCCCCGAAGTAGGTCAGCGGGTTGGGGGAGAGCAGCTGCCGCCCGATGCCGGCCCGGTCCATCGCCGCGAGCCGCACGTCGACGTCCATGAACGGGCTGCCGGCATAGCGCACGCCGCGCAGCACGTAGTCGCCGACGCGGTAGAACGGCGTGCCGTCCTCCAGCGCGCCGAGCTCGGGGCCGGCCGCGCCCGCCGCGCCCTCCGACGCGGCCAGCACCGCGTGGGCGTGGACGTCGAGGACCCCCGACGTCGAGCCGTCAGACATGCGAGAGCCGCTCGAGGTCGTCCTCGGTGAGCGCGAGCGAGCGGGTCAGCGGGCACGCGGCGAGGAACCGCACCTGGTCGGAGGCGCGCTGCGTGCGCTCGGGGATCGGCGTCGTGATGTCGATCCGACGCCCGTCCTTGATCACCTCGACGATCCGCTCCTTGTCCTGCAGGACGCGGACGTCGCGCAGCGGGTCCCCGTCGATCACGAGCACGTCGGCGATCCGCCCGACCTCGAGCGTCCCGAGCTCGCCCTCCGCGCGCATCGCGAAGGCGCCGTTGCGGGTGGCGGCGACGATGGCCTCCATCGGCGTCATGCCCATGTACTCGACGAACATCTCGAGCTCGCGGGCGTGCCACTCGCCGACCGGCGTCACGGCGAACCCCGTCTCCGACCCGGCGAGGAACGGGACCCCCGCCGCGTGCGCCTTCGCGAGCTGCTTCGCCGTCACCTCGATCTCGGCGCGGAACACGTCGAGCAGCTCCGGCGCCGTGCCGATCTTCGCGCCGTAGTCGGCGAGGTTGCCCAGCAGCGTGAACGTCGGGCACAGCGCACTGCCCGCCTCCATCACGGCCTCGAGCGCCTCGTCGTCGACGTAGGAGGCGTGGTAGATCAGGTCGACCCCGGCGCGCGCGGCGTCGCGCGTCGAGTCGGAGTTGCGGCAGTGCGCGACGACCTTGGTGTTCAGCTCGTGCGCGGTGTCGCACACGGTGCGCAGCTCGTCGAGGTTCCAGACCTTGACCTCCGGCCCCTTCATCGAGGGGATCAGCCCGGTGACCATGATCTTGATCCAGTCGACGCCGTACTTGATCTGGCGCCGGATCTCGTTGACCATCACGTCCCGCCCGGTGACGACCGTGGCGTAGCCCGTGGTCCCCTCGTCGCGGATCATCCGGCCCGCGGTGCCGCCGAGCATCGTCATGAGCGCCTGGCCGCCCGCGCGCATCCGCGGGCCCTCGACGATGCCCGACTCGATGGCCTCCCGGAGCTCGACGCCGATGTTCCAGAGGCAGTCCGCGTCCAGCACGCTCGTGACGCCGGCCCGCAGCACCTTCCGCGCGTTGTAGGCCGAGAGCATGGAGCTGTAGGCCTCGGTGCGGTGGTTGAACAGCTCGTCGTTGCCGGTCGGCTCGCCGAAGGTCAGGTGTGTGTGCGCGTCGATCAGGCCGGGCATCACGGTGCGGCCGGCCGCCTCGACGATCTCGGTGTCGGCGTCGGCCGCCAGGGACGTCCCCACGGCCGCCACCCGGCCGTCGCGCAGCAGCACGTCCTCGCCGGGGCGCGCGGGCGACCCGGTCCCGTCGATCAGCGTGCCGCCCCGGATGAGGATGCCGGACATGGTGCCTCCTGCGTCGTGCGCCGTCTGACGACTACGGATTCGCCGTCCGTGTGCCACCTCGCACCATAGACGCGGGGACCGACACTCACTAGCGTCGTTACCCGGAGCACGACGGTGCGACGACGGCGACCGGGAGGGACTGCGAGTGACGAGCTGGGCCGTGATCACCGGGGCGGGCAGCGGGATCGGGGCGGTGCTCGCGCGGCACGCGGTCAAGGACGGGTACCGCGTCGCGGCCTGGGACGTCGACGAGGAGGCCGTCCGCGCCACCGCGGCGGCCATCGGCGAGGCGTGCGTCCCGTCGCGCGTGGACATCACTGACGACGACGCCGTCCGTGCCGCCGTGGACGACCTCCCCGAGGCGCCCGCGCTCGTCGTCAACAACGCCGGCGTCGTGCGCTTCGGGCCCCTGCTCGAGCTGAGCGCCGCCGACTGGCGCACCGCGCTCGACGTCAACCTCACCGGCACCTTCCTCGTCGCCCGCGCGGCCGCCGCCCGCATGATCGCCGAGGGGCTCGGCGGCGCGATCGTCAACATCTCCTCGATCAACGGCCTCGCCGCGGCCCCGGGCGCAGGCGCGTACACCGCGTCGAAGGCGGGCGTCGTCATGCTGACCGAGCACATGGCGCTGGAGTGGGGCGCGCACGGCGTCCGGGTCAACACGGTCGCCCCCGGGCTGATCGACGCCGGGATGTCCGACGCCATCTACGCCGACCCCGAGGTGCGGCGCCTGCGCTCCGGCCGCGTCCCGCTGGGCCGGCTCGGCACGGCGCACGACGTGGCCGACACGGTGCTCTTCCTCGGCTCCGACCGCGCCGCCTACGTCACCGGGCAGACGCTCGCCGTCGACGGCGGCATCACCCGGGGGGCGCTCAACGCCATGCCGCGCGCGCGGGCGCAGGTCGAGGACCCGACCCTGGGATCATGACCGGCATGTCGCAGCAGGGCGTCATCGACGAACTCGGCCGCCTCGGGATGTCGGGCTACGAGGCGAAGGCCTACGTCGCGCTCGTGGCCGCCGGGACCCCGCTGAACGGCTACGAGGTGGCCAAGCGCTCGGGCGTCCCGCGCAGCACGGTCTACGAGACGCTCGGCAAGCTCGTCGCCCGGGGCGCCGCGTACGAGGTGCGGGTCGGCGAGTCCGGCGTCGGCTACCTGTCGCTGCCGCCCTCGGCGCTGCTCGACCGGATGCGCCGCGACTTCGACGCCTCGATCGACGCCCTCGCCGACGCGCTCCCGCAGATCGCCGCGCCGCCGCAGGTGCGCATCGTCCACACCCTCACCGACCGGGAGGCGCTGCTCGCGCGCGCCGAGGACGTCGTCGGCGCTGCCCGCGACGACCTGTTCCTCTCCGGCTGGCCGAGCGAGATCGAGCCGCTCAAGTCCGCCGCGCGGCGGGCCGACGACGACGGCGTCGACGTGTCGGTGGTGAGCTTCGGCGAGGACCCGGAGCCGGTCGGTCGCACCACGGTGCACCGCTACTCCAGCCCCGAGGTCGTGCTGGAGAACCTCGGCTGCCGCCTGCTGGTGGTCGCCGCCGACCGCGAGCAGGCCGTGATCGGCGGGGTGATCGGCGACGACGCGTGGGGCGTGTTCACCGACGACCCCGCGGTCGTCCTGGTCGCCGTCGAGTACGTCCGCCACGACATCGCGCTGCACCTGGTCGCCGAGAAGCTCGCCCCCGACGACTTCGAGCACTTCTGGGAGAACGAGCCCGCCCTGCGGCGCCTGCGCGACGACCACGGCATCCCGGCGGCGCTGCTCCAGCTCCGGACGACGCGGCCCGCCCGGCGGCGCCGCCGGTAGCTCAGGCCTGCGTCACCCCGAGGCCGAGCCCGCCGTCGACGGTGAGCACGGTCCCGGTGACCCACTCGGCGGTGAGCAGGTACTCCACGGCCTCGGCGACCTCCTCGACCGTGCCGGGCCGCCCCAGGGCGTGCGCCGGGCCCAGCGACTCGATCCGTTCGGCCGCCGTCGCGTCGTCGAACAGCCCGGCCCGCTGGTTGATCTCGGTGAGCACCCCGCCCGGGCGCACGCAGCTGACCCGCACGCCCTGCGGTCCGAGCTCGGCGGCGAGCACCCCGGTCAGCGTCTCGAGCGCGCCCTTCGTCGCGGCGTACGGGGAGGCCCCGGGGAACGCGCGCTGCGTGTGCACCGACCCGAAGAACACGACCGCGCCCCCCGCCTCGACCAGGTGCGGCAGCGCGAGGCCGGTGAGCAGCATCGGGGCGATGGTGTTCGAGGCGAACACGTCGTGCAGGCCCTCGGCGGTCAGCTCGGCGAGCGGCCCGCGGTACATGTTCCCGGCGGCGTGCACCACGGCGGCGAGCCCGCCGCCGTGCGCGACGGCCGCGTCGACCATCGCGCGGCGGTCGACCTCGACGGTCACGTCCCCGACGACACCCCGGGCGCCGGTCCGCGCCGCCACGGCCTCGACCCGTTCCCGACGACGGCCGGTGAGGGTCACGTGGGCCCCGAGGCCGGTCAGGCGTTCGACGACGCCTTCCCCGAGACCCGAGCCGCCACCCGTGACCAGCACCGACATCCCCGCGATCGCGCGTCCCACGGTCAGCTCCTCCTCGTCAGCACGGTCCGCGTCGCGGCCAGCAGCGCGGCGGCCCGCTCGGCTGGTGCGGTGTCCAGCAGCGCGTCCGACTGGACCTCGACCGCCAGCGGCAGGTCCGCCGGCAGCATCGTCAGGAAGCGGCCCAGGTCGAGCCCGCCCTCGCCGGGCGGGACCCGGAGGTGCCGCGCCTCGTGCGCCGGATTCGTTCCCGACGGCGGGTCGGGGGCGTCGGTGAGCTGCGCGTAGCCGATCACCTCCGAGGCCGGTGTGCCGAGGTCGTCGCCCGCGCGGTGCAGGTGCAGCGGGTCGAGCAGCACGCTCACCCCGGCCGCCCGGGCGATCCGCTCCGCGTCCGCGCGCCGGCGCAGCCCGGTGAAGACCATGGGTTCGAGCGCGACGCGCGTGGCCGACCCGTGCAGGCGCGCTGCCAGTCCGGCGACCTGGTCGACCGTGAGCGCCTCGTCGTCGTGGTCGGCGACGGTCAGCAGGAACCGCGCTCCCACCGTGGCGGCGGCGTCCGCGAGTTCACGGTGGTGGTCGGTGAGCGGGCCGGGCCCGAGTCGCACGACCTCGACGTCGAGCAGGCCGAGCCCGGTCCGTGCGAGCGCCGCCGCGACGGCCGGGGCGTCGCGGCGCGGGTCGGCGAGCCGGACCCCGGCCAGGTCGTAGCCCGTGGCCGCGGCGCACTCCACGACGTCGGCGGGGGCGAGGTCGAGCACACTCCCGGCGCTGAGCGACAGCTCAGGCACGGCCGGTCCAGCGGATCGCGCGCCGCACGATCTCGGTGTGCTCTTCCACCGCGTACGACGGCGGGTGGTGCCCCAGCAGGTCGACGACGACGCGCCCGCCGCCGTGCTCCCGGGCCCACAGCAGCGGCATGACCCGGTGGTCGTCGGTCGGCTGGGCGGCCTGCACGAGCGGCGTGACCGCAGCGGTGAACTCGAGGTCGCCGTAGACCTCGTCGACCAGGGTGAAGCCGTCGACCCCGTCGACGATCTCGTGCTCCCCGCAGACCTCGACGTCCACCGGCGGCCCGAGCGGCGGGTGCTGCGAGTGCCCCCAGACCCAGCGGGCGCCGAGGGCATCGGCCCACTCGGGCCAGTCGTCGAAGCAGATCGGGGCGGTGTGCATCGCGAGCAGCCCGCCACCGGCGGCGAGGTGGGCGTCGAAGGCCGCGCGGGCTCCCGACGACGGGCTCGCCCCCTCGGTCCCGGCCTGCATCCGGTACCGCTCCGGCACCCCGGCGTTCGTCATCGTCCACCGGAGCGCGTTCACGACGAGGAGCGCGGACCCCTCGAGCGCGAGGAGTGCGTCGTCGACGTCGGTGT
Source organism: Actinomycetospora soli (assembly GCF_021026295.1). Lineage (GTDB taxonomy): Bacteria > Actinomycetota > Actinomycetes > Mycobacteriales > Pseudonocardiaceae > Actinomycetospora > Actinomycetospora soli. The sequence continues at coordinate 230,044 of NZ_JAJNDA010000006.1, read as the reverse complement.
GCACCTCGACCGTGAGCCCGACGGCGTCGAGCTCGGCGGTCAGGCACGCCGTGGTGGCCGGGAAGTCGTGCGTGAGCCCACCGGACAGCACCACCGCGCGCACTGGACCACTCCCGTCGTCAGGAAGCTGACGACTACGGACCCTACGTGAGCGCGGCGACCCGCTCCAGGGCGTGCACCGCGGCGCGGTGCAGGCGCTGCCCGACGGCGGGGTCGGCCTGGCCGGCGAGCGCCCGCGCCTGCGTGCCCTCGATGACGATCGCGAACTTGAACCCGGCGAGGACCGTGTACCAGTCGACCGCCGACAGGTCCCGGTCGCTCCCGGCGGCGTAGGCGGCGACGAGGTCGTCGCGCCCGGGCAGCCCGCCGAGCGCCGCGAGCGCCGCCCCGGTGACCTCGTCGCCGTGCCCCTCGGGCCAGGTGACGAGGAGCCATCCGAGGTCGAGCAGCGGGTCGCCGACCGTGCACATCTCCCAGTCGACGATCGCGGCGACCCGCGGCGCCGTGCGGTCGAGGAGCACGTTGTTGAGGTGGTAGTCGCCGTGCACGAGCCCGGGCGCCGAGGCCGCGGGCCGGTGGGCCTCCAGCCAGCGCGCGAGCTCCTGCACGTGCGGCAGCGGGTCGTCGCCGTAGCCCGGGACGGCGTCGTAGGACGCCAGGTGGTCGAGCCAGCGCGGGACCTGGCGTTCGAGGAACCCCGCCGGGCGGCCCAGGTCGCCGAGCCCGACCGCCTCGTGGTCGACCGCCGCGAGGCGCGCGAGCGCAGCGGCGGCGTCGAGTCCGGCGGTGCGGCGCGCGTCGGGGGAGTCGCGGAGGAGCGGGGCGACGACCTCGCCCGGGTTGTCGCCGTCGACACGGTCCATCAGGTAGAAGACGACGCCCAGGACGCTCTCGTCGGTGCACCCCGCGACGAAACGGGGGTGCGGCACGTCGGTCCCGGCCAGTGCCGAGAGGACCGTGATCTCGCGGGCGATCGTGGCGTTGCTGCTCGGGCGCGGGTGCTCCGGCGGGCGGCGCAGGACGAGGTCACGCCCGCCCCAGCGCAGGCCCAGCACCACGTTCTGCGTGCCGCCGCCGATCCGCGTCAGGCCCTCGGGCCCGTCGTCGGGAAGGCCGTTCTCCCGGCCCCAGGCCCGCAGCGCCGCGACGTCGACGAGGTCCGCATCGGTGGGCACGGCGGACGAGGCTAGCGGGGGAGCGGACCGACGATCGAGATCCGGCGCAGGAGGACGTTGAAGGAGTCGACAACGGCCGCGTCGACGGCCCGGTGACAGACGGGAGCGTCGTCGGGACAGTGCCGCCATGGACGAGACGGCAGCACCGGCGGTGCCGGACTTCGGGCTCTGGTACGACTTCCGCAACCCCGACGCCGGGCGCTCCTTCAGCACGTTCTACGCCGAGGTGCTGGAGCAGATCGCGTGGGCCGAGTCGCTCGGCCTCGACTCGGTGTGGCTCACCGAGCACCACTTCTGCGACGACGGGTACAGCCCCTCGCCGTTCGTGCTCGGCTCGGCGATCGCGCAGCGCACGCAGCGGATGCGGATCGGCACCAACCTCATCGTCTCGCCGCTGCACGACCCCGTCCGCCTGGCCGAGGACGCGGCGACGCTGTCCCTGCTCTCCGGCGGGCGCTTCGACCTCGGGGTGGGGCAGGGCTACTGGGCCCGCGAGTTCGAGGCGTTCGGCCGGGTGCTCAAGCAGCGTCCGAGCCTGCTCGAGGAGGGCATCGAGCTGATCCGTACGGCGTGGTCGGGCTCGGCGGCGGGCTACGAGGGCAAGCGTTACCGGCTGCCGCCGCTGCCCGTCACGCCGGTGCCGGAGACGCCGCCGAAGCTCCTGGTCGGCGCCATGGCCGACGTCGCGATCGAGCGGGCGGCCCGGATCGCCGACGGCTTCCTCTCCACGCAGAACGTGCACCACCGCAGCTACCTGGACGCCTGCGCGCGGCTCGGCCGGCCCGCCGACGAGGCCCGCATCTACGCCGGCCAGTGGGCGATCGTGGCCGAGGACCCGGAGAAGATCTGGGCGAGCGTCGGGGAGCACGCGCTCTACCAGCTCAACGAGTACATCTCCTGGGGCGCCTTCGGCCCGCCGGAGAGCACACCGCGGTTCACCGACCCGCAGCAGATCGTCGACGCCGGCGCCTACCAGCTGATGGACGCCGGCACGGCGGTCCCGCACTTCACCGAGCTCATCCGCAGCACCCCGCAGATCCGCGACGTGCACTTCTGGGCGATGCTGCCCGGCGAGCCGGTGGCCAGTGGGTCGGAGCGGATCGCCTACCTGGCCGAGAAGGTGCTGCCGCAGGTGCGCGCCGCGCTGTGACCGGGCTGCTCATCACCGACTTCGCCGAGCGGGCGCGGGCCCACCACCCGCACCGGGACATCGTCGCCTACGAGCACGGCCGGGAGGTCCTGCGCTACGACTACGCCCGGTACCACGACCGCGTCCTGCGGCTCGCGTCCGCGCTGCGGGCGATGGGCGTCCGCCCGGGGGATCGCGTCGGGTCGCTGTGCTGGAACCACCACCGCCACCTCGAGCTCTACGCCGCGGTCCCGCTGGCCGGTGCCGTCCTGCACACCCTGAACCTGCGACTGTCCGCGGAGGAGATCGCCTACATCGCCGGGCACGCCGACGACCGGCTGATCGTGGCCGACGCCGACGTCGTCGGGCTGCTCGACGGCGTGCGCCCCGAGCTGGGCGTGATCGACTCGGGGGACGCCTATGAGGAGCTGATCGCGGGCGCCGCCCCGGAGCCTCCCGATCCCGGGCGGACCGAGGACGACCTCGCCGTGCTCTGCTACACCTCCGGCACCACGGGCCGCCCGAAGGGCGTGGGCTACACCCACCGCGGGCTCTCCCTGCACACGTTCGCCGCCTGCCTGGCCGACGGCCACGCGATCTCCGCGCGCGACGCGGTGCTGCACGTGGTGCCGATGTTCCACGCCAACGCCTGGGGCGTGCCCTTCGCGGCGACGTTCACCGGCGCCGCGCAGGTCCTGCCGGGCCCGCGGCCGACCGTCGCGGAGATCGCCACCATCATCGAGCGCGAGCGGGTCACCTACCTCGGGATGGTGCCGACGGTCGCGACGGACCTGCTGGCTCACGTGCGCGCCCACGGGACGGACCTGTCGTCGGTGCGCGCCCTGGTCCTCGGCGGGTCCACCCCGCCCGCGGCGCTCGTGCGCGAGCTCGACGAGCGGGGCGTCCCCGTCTTCCAGGGCTGGGGGATGACCGAGATCTCGCCCATGGCGACCTTCACCCGGGACCCCGACCCGCCCGACGACCGCGAGGAGCGGGTCCGCCGCACGCGCAGCCAGGGCCGCCTCCTGCCCGGACTGCAGTGGCGGATCGTCGACGACGCCGGGGCCGAGCTCCCGCACGACGGGGCCGCCGCGGGGGAGCTGCTCGTGCGCGGCCCCTGGGTCGCCACCTCCTACTACCTCGACGAGGCCCCCGAACGCTTCGTCGACGGCTGGCTGCGTACCGGCGACGTCGCCACCATCGATCCCGACGGCTGGCTGCACGTCGTCGACCGCACCAAGGACCTCATCAAGAGCGGCGGCGAGTGGATCAGCTCGCTCGCCCTGGAGCAGGCGCTGCTCGAGGACGCCGACGTCGTGGAGGGGGTGGTCGCCGAGCACGGCCGGGTCGACCTCCTCGCCAACATCGCCGGTGTGGTGAACCTCCAGAGCCCCGACACCGTCGTCGGACTCACCGAGGAGGCCTGGTCCACGGTGATCGACACCGACCTCAAGGGCGTCTGGCTCGGCATGCGTGCCGTGATCCCGACGATGATCGACGCGGGTGGGGGCCGCATCGTCAACATCTCGTCGATGGCGGCACTGCGCGGGCTGCCGAACCTGGCGTCCTACTCCGCGGCGAAGGGCGGCGTCATCGGGCTGACCCAGCAGGCCGCGTTCGAGTACGCCGAGCACGGCATCCTCGTGAACGCGATCGCCCCCGGCACGATCGACACGCCGATCCTCGCGGACATCACCGACGAGATGCGGCAGGCGAACGCGAACGCGCACCTGATCCGGCGGCTCGGGCGGCCCGAGGAGATCGCGGCGATGGTCGCCTACCTGTTCCGTGAGGCATCCTTCCAGACCGGGATCACGTTCCCCGTGGACGGCGGCTGGGCGGCGAAGGGCAACTTCTGATGTGGGACTTCAGCACCGAGCCGGACTTCCAGGCGAAGCTCGACTGGGTCGACGCGTTCGTCCGCGACGAGGTCGAGCCGCTGGACCTGGTCCTCGGCGACCCGTACGACAAGTCCGACGAGACGGCGCGCCGGCTCGTCGCCCCGCTGCGCGACGAGGTCCGCGCGCAGGGTCTCTGGGCGGCGCACCTCGGGCCCGAACTGGGCGGTCAGGGGTACGGCCAGGTCAAGCTGGCGCTGCTCAACGAGCTGCTCGGCCGCTCGCGCTGGGCGCCGTCGGTGTTCGGGTGCCAGGCGCCCGACTCGGGCAACGCCGAGATCCTCGCGCGCTTCGGGACCGCCGAGCAGAAGCAGCGGTACCTGCAGCCGCTGCTCGACGGCGAGATCTCGTCCTGCTACTCGATGACCGAACCGCACGCGGGCGCCGACCCGACCCTGTTCACGACGCGGGCCGTGCGCGACGGGGATTCTTGGGTGATCGACGGCGAGAAGTGGTTCTCCTCGAACGCGCGGCACGCCGCGTTCCTGATCGTCATGGTCGTCACCGACCCGGACGCGCCGCCGCACCGCTCGATGTCGATGTTCATCGTGCCGCGGGAGACGCCGGGCCTGGAGATCGTGCGCGATGCCGGGGTCGGCACCGAGTCGCCCGAGCACTCCAGCCACGCCTACCTGCGCTACGACGGCGTGCGCGTGCCCGACGACCACCTGCTGGGGGAGCCGGGCGAGGCCTTCGCCATCGCGCAGACCCGGCTCGGCGGCGGCCGCATCCACCACGGCATGCGCACCATCGCGCAGATGCGGCGCGCCTTCGATCTCATGCTCGAGCGCGCCGTCTCGCGCACCACCCGGCACGGCCGGCTCGCCGACCTGCAGGCGACCCAGGACAAGATCGCCGAGAGCTGGACCGACCTCGAGCAGTTCCGGCTCCTGCTGCTGCGGACGGCGTGGCTGATCGACCGGCACCAGGACTACCGCGCGGTGCGCAAGGACATCGCCGCCGTCAAGGTCGCGATGCCGCGCGTCTACCACGACGTGGTGCAGCGGGCGATGCAGCTGTACGGCGCCCTGGGCATCTCCAACGAGATGCCGTTCGCCGCGATGATGGTCGACGCGCAGGTCATGGCGATCGCGGACGGGCCGACCGAGGTGCACAAGCAGACTCTGGCGCGACAGCTGCTGCGGGACGTCGAGCCGGGGGAGCCGCTGTTCGGTTCGGGCCACCTCCCGACCCGCACCGACGCGGCGCGGGCGCACGTCGCGGCGCGGCTGGAGCACCTGGTGGCGAACGCCTGAGGGTCTGAGCCGCCGCTCCCACCCGGCCAAGATCTCGTCGCGCCGCGCGATGTGATCGCTCAGCGATCACTTTGCGCGGCAGAACAGGATCTTGGGTGCGTGAGACGGCTGCGGCCGCCGTCGCCCCGCCCGCCCCGGCCGAGATCTCGTCGCGCCGCGCGATGTGGTCGCTGAGCGATCACCTTGCGCGGCAGAACAGGATCTTGAGCCGTCGCGCGGGGTCTGGCCGCCGCCCCGCCCGCCCCGGCCAAGATCTCGTCACGCCGCGCGATGTGATCGCTGAGCGATCACCTTGCGCGGCAGAACAGGATCTTGAGCCGTCGCGCGGGGTCTTACGCCGCGTCCGGCGCGCCCGGCACACTCACGCCATGGAGGACGTCGCGGCCCGGGTGCGGGAGAACCTCACGGTGCCGTTCGCGGAGAAGCGCATGTTCGGCGGCATCTCGTTCATGGTGGACGACAAGATCCTCGTCAACGTCCGCGGCACCGGGGACCTGCTCGTCCGCGTCGACCCGGCGCGGTCGCCCGAGCTCGTCGCCGACCACGGGGCCGAGCAGGCGGAGATGGGCGCCGGCCGCTCGATGGGGCCGAGCTGGCTCACGGTGACGGCGGACCGGGTCGACGACGACGAGCAGCTTCGGTTCTGGCTCGACGTCGCGCTCGACTTCAACCCCCGCGCCCCGGCCCGCGGGCGCTGAGACGAACCAGCGGTACCGATGTGCGCGACGGCCCTCTCTCACCCCCGGGCGCCTGCGACGCGTGCCAACGCGGGCGCCACGAGCAGCATGAGGATCACGCGCACCACCTGGACCGCCACGACGAACGTGACGTCCCCACCCGAGGAGATCGCGGTGGCGAGCACGGCGTAGATGCCGCCCGGGTTGGTGGCGAGGTAGCCCTCGAGCGGGGTGACGCCGGTGATCGCGGAGAGCAGCAGCCCGAGCGCCGCGCAGACGATCATGATCAGCACGATCAGGCCCGTCGCGAGCGGCAGCACCCGCAGCACCGTCCGCACCGCCTCGCGGGTGAAGCGCACGCCCGCCTGCCAGCCGATCACGGCGTAGGCGACGTCGACGAGCAGGTCCGGCGCCGAGCCGCCGAAGGTCAGGCCGGACACCGACAGCACGATCGCGACGACCATCGGCCCGAGCAGCGCCCCGGCGGGCACCTTCAGTTTCTCCGCCGGCCAGGCGGCGAGGGCACAGACCGCCACCAGCGCCAGCCCGACGTACCAGGGCGCCGTGCCCTCGGTCGACCCGCTCGACCCCACGTGCGACGCCCCGAACACCGCCGCCGCGACCACGGGCATCGTCGCCGTGACCAGCCCGACCCGCAGGTACTGGATCACCGACACGATCCGCTCGTCGCCACCGATGTCGCGCGCGATCGCGGTGAGCCCGGACGCGCCGCCCGCGGTCAGCGCCAGCATCCCCGTCAGCGGCGACACCCCGCGCTGCACGCCGAGCAGCAGGCCCGCGCCCATGCTGGCGGCGAGCGTCCCGAGGCTGACCAGCAGCACCGGCAGCCACTGCGACGCGACGGCGGCGAGCGTGTCCGGCCGCGCCAGCAGCCCGATCACCACGCCGATCACGGCCTGCGCCCCGCCGACCGCCGGGCGGGACACGGTGCGCGGCCCGATCCCGAGCAGGGCCAGGGCGGTCGCGACGCCGAGTCCCGCGAACAGCGCCGCCGACGGCACGTCCACGGCCTGCAGGGCGAGGGTGACCAGCAGCGTCAGCGCCGCCAGCACCGACCACCGCACCCACGCCGTCATCACCGTCGACGATCCCGCGCCCGCGTCGACCGCGTCGAGCGGATGTGGCGCGCGAGCTACTCCTCGGAGTCGTCCGCGGTCGTCGTCGTGGTGCGCGGCGGCTTCGTCGTGGTGGTGGTCGGCTTCGCGCTGCTCCGTGGGGCCTCGATCTTCCGGACGGCGGGTGTGGTCGAGCCGGTCGGCCGCACGGAGGTCGTCGAGGTCGTCGAGGGCGTCGAGGGCGCCGGTGCCGCGGCGTCGACGAGGGCGACCGGACCCGTCGTCGTGCCGATGGTCGCGGGTTCGCGCCCGGGCGGGGCCGTGGTCAGCGCGGACCCCACGAACATGAGGCCGACGACGGCGAGCGCGGTCGCGATCGACGTGAGAGCGGTGATGCGCAGCTGCCGTCGCGACGACGGTGCACTGTGAGCCGCCATGGTGCGGTTCCTCCTCGGGAGGTGCGGCCCTCGTCGGCCGCCCTGCTCACGCAACGAGGCGCGCCGGGACCCGGCCCCATCCGTCGTCGAGAATGCCCGGATCGAAGGACGCCCACGTGAGGGGCGTACGCGCGCATCCCCGCCTCACGGCGGCCCGCCTACGGTGGGGGCATGACCGCGTTCGGTGGTGTCTTCCGTGCCCCCAAGCTCGAGGGTGTCGAGGAGGGCGACGAGTCCGGGCAGCGCGCCCGGCTGGTCGGGCTCGACCTGGAGAGCGGCGTCGTGCGGGTGCAGGCGCGGCGCCCCGAGACCGAGGACGACGACGAGGCCTGACGACGCCGGGCCTCACCCCCGGCTCACCACGATCGGGTATCGCACCGTGTGGGTCGTGGGTGGCGGTCGTCCTCGCCGGGGTGCGCACCGCCCGCGCCCGTCGTCCCCGGCACCGTCGACGAGCAGCGTCGCGAACATCACGTGGGGCCACTGACCCCGACGGGTCAGCGCGAGCGGAAGTGCTGCACCACGGGGTGGTGCCACACCACCCGCGCCGCGTCACGCGCGACGTGCTTCGCCGGCCGCCGGGGGACACGGACCAGCAGCTCGCCGCGCTCGTGCGCGTCGAGCGCGGCCCGGGCGACGTCCTCGGGCGTGTTCCAGGCGGTCACGTCGCTGACGTCCTGCCCGGAGCGGGCGTGGAAGTCGGTCCGGGTCGACTCGGGGCGCACGGTCGTCACGACGACGCCACTACCGCGGGTCTCGGCGCGCAGGCTGCGGTCGAGGCTCTCGAGGAACGCCTTCGACGCCCCGTAGGCCGCGGCGCCGGCCTTCGGGCCCACGGCAGAGGGGCTGGAGACGGTGACGATCCCGCCCCGGCCCGCCGCGAGCATGCCCGGCAGGACGGCGCGGACCAGTGTCGACGCGGCGACCACGTTCACCGCGAGCACGGCCTCGAGATCGTCGACCGGCATCGTCGCGAAGGGCCCGAAGGCCCCGCCGAGGGCGGCGTTGTTCACGAGCAGCTGTACGCCGTCGGCCGCCGCCACGACCGTCGCGCGGCCCTCGGCGGTGGCCAGGTCCGCCACGACCGTGCGTGCCCCGAGCTCTGCACCGATCGCTTCGAGCGCGGGGGCGGAACGTCCGGTGAGCACCAGCGACCACCCGCGGCGGTGGAGCTCCCGGGCGACGGCGGCGCCGATCCCCGACGTCGCGCCGGTGACAAGGGCGAGGTCCACGGGCGGAGTCTGGCACGCAGAACCGGTGCCGTCGGCATCGGTTCTCGCGCACCGCAAAAGGTCTCGCCGTGCAGGCCGAGCTCGTGCTCGACTCTCGCCGTGGACGCCCGTCTCGCCGCCTTCGTCGGTGCCGCCGCCCTGATCATCGCGATCCCCGGCCCGAGCGTGGTCTTCGCGATCAGCCGCGCGCTGGTGGTCGGGCGACGGCAGGCGCTGGCCTCCGTCGTCGGGAACGCGCTGGGCGTGCTGCTGCAGGTCGCGGGGCTCGCGATCGGGCTGGGCGAGCTCATCGAGCGGTCGGTGGTCGCCTTCACCGTGATCAAGCTCGTCGGTGCGGCCTACCTCGTGTGGCTGGGCGTGAGCGCCATCCGGCACCGGCACGCAGCGTGGACCGAGCTGTCAGCCGCGACGCCGGCGCCCGGGGACGGCCTCGTCCGCAGCGTGCTGCGCGGGGTGCCGGTGGGGTTGTTCAACCCGAAGACGGTCGTGTTCTTCGCGGCGTTCCTGCCGCTGTTCGTCGAACCGACTGGCAGCGTCCCGGCGCAGCTTCTGATCCTGGGCGCGCTCTTCGCCGGGATCGCCGTGGTGCTCGACAGCCTCTGGGCGCTCACCGCGGCCTCGGCCCGGACATGGTTCAGCCGCTCCCCGCGACGGTTGGCGGGCCTGGACACGGTCGGCGGCGTGGCGATGATCGGGCTCGGAGCAGGCGCCGCGGCCGCGCAGCGGGCGAGCTGAGGGGCCCGCGTGGGTGGTCGGTCATGCAGATCGCCGGGCGGCCGAAGCTGCGTGGTGCCTCTGTGGCGGGTCAGCGCGAGGGCAGTGGTTCGTACCCGCGGCCCTACTCGCCGCAGTAGCCATCCTTGTCGCCGTCCCGCTCGCCGGGCCGGCAGAGGTGGCCGGACTGCCCCGTCCGTGGCCTCGTGGCGCTCGGCTCCCGCGTACGGGGAACCGCTGCCTCTCGGGACGCGGGCGCTCGGGTGGCCACGCGGTCGTCGTCGGAGGAGTCGGAGCCGGACGAGTCACGATCGCCCCGTGGCCGGGACGGTACCGGATCTACGAGTGCTCGGCCGACGGCGGGAGCGGGTGGCGGCGCGCAGGCGGACGACCAGGCGTTCGCCGCCCGGCTCTGCCACATCTGCGCGTAGTCGAACCCGTTCGCGAGGGTCATGACGACGGGCTGGAAGCCCGGTGGCACCGCGGCGGCGGCGTCGGTGCGTGTTGCGTCGGGCAGCGCCACCGAGACGGTCTGCCCGATCACCAGCTGCCGGGCGGTTGCGAGATCGGACCCGGCCCGACAGGGGTCGGTGGCCGCGCGTCCCCGCATCATCGTCACGTGGAGCTGCCGCCCCTCGGTGGTGACGAGGTGCTCCGGCGAGCGGACGTCCGCGATCACGACCGTCGCGGGCAGCGCGTTCGGATCGGGAGCGGACACCGCCTCCTGGAAGCCCGCTTCGGCGTCCGGGCTCGTCGCGGCGCCGATCAGGAGCGCGATGACGGCGAGAATGATCCCGGCGATGGCCGGGCCTCTGCCAGGGCGACCTCGACGAGCCCGGATGAGCGCGATGACACCTACGACGATCACGATCAGGGCGACCACGATCGCGAACGACGGAGCGAAGAAACTGAGGATCACCGCCAGCAAACCGCCGAGCAGCGCCAGCGATGCCGACAAACTCACGTCCTGCTGCGGCTCCGTGGTCGCATGCCGTGTCATTGGGTCCCCCTCGTCGTCCCCCTGTCGAGCGAACGAGACGGCCCGTGCCTCGGTGACGACGACCCCTCGAACGGACGTACCTCGGGCCAGTGACCTCCCGCATTCCCCGCATGGGGTCTTCGACGGTCGGCCCTCCGCATCGTGGCGACCATCCGCTCGCCGACCCTGCAAGCGTTCTCGTAAACCAGCGCGCGTCCGGGTCAGTAGCCGAGGCAGTGGGCGTTGGCGCTCTGCCCGGAGCCCGTCTCCTCGGCGACGACGGTGCCCGATGCGTCGGTGATGCGGCAGGTCACCGTGTCCGACTTCGGATCGGCGTCTCCGACGAACTCGTCGTAGGAGGGGCTCGAGCTGACGATCAGGTAGCCCGACCCGTATTCCGTCGCGGTCGGGATCGTGACGGTGAAGCTCGAGGTCGTGCCGCGGGGCGCGCTGTCCTGCCCACCGCGGCCGTTGTCGTACTGCACGTTCAGCTCTCGACCCAATGTGCTCGCCGCCTGCAGCGTGAATGGAGCCGTATTTGCCGGCGTCTTGATGCCACCGATCAGCGGCGCGGGACCGACGCTCGCGGAGGTGGTGAAGCCCCCGGTGGGCACCGCCAAACCGACGAGGAAGGCCGCCACGATGCCGACGATCCACGGCCAGCGGCGGGCGTTCCCCGCGGTAGGTGTCGTGGTCGTGGTCGACGGACGGTCCTCGGGATGCTGCGGGGCCTCGGTCATGGAGCTCCTTCGACGTCGTGTCCGATTCCTCCTCTACGTCGCTCTCATCGGTGATCTTCGTTAGCCACACCGTCGGTCGATCGGCGGCGAGTCCTACGTAGGACGCCCGAGGAATGCTCACCCGTTCGGGTCGTCCGGAGAGTTACGATCCGCGCCGGGTGATCGGGTCTGGGGGGCGCGATGGCGACGGTGCGGATCCGTCTGCTCGGCACCGTCGCCGTGGAGCGCGACGGCACGCCGGTCGAACGCGACGCCCCGACCGAGCGTGGCGTGCTCGCCCTCCTCGCCGCGCACGCGGGAGAGGCGGTGCCCCGCGAGACGCTGCGGGACGAGTTCTGGGAGTCCTCGGCCCGGCAGGATCCGGAGGACTTCAACCAGCTGCGGATCGCCCTCACGCGCGTGCGCAAGCTGTGGCTCGGGGACGACGGACCGACGATCACCGCAGCCGTCAAGCGCTACACGCTGCGGGTCGACCCCGACGCCGTCGACCTCCTGCGCTTCCACCGGCTCGCGGCCGCTGCCCTCGCCGGGACCGACCTCGCCGCGTACGAGGCCGCGGAACACGCGTGGACGGGGCGTCCCTTCCCCGACCTGTCCGGCCGCCGCCTCGACACCGTCCGAGCCCACGCCGAGGACCGCCACCGCGCGGTGCGGCTGCGCCACGCCGCCCTCCTGCGCGAGGCCGGCCGGGCCGACGAGGCCGTCGAGGTCCTGGGCCATCCCGACGACGAGCTCGCCGTCCCGTACCTCGAGGCTCTCGTCGCCGCGGGACGACCGGGGGAGGCCCTCGACGCGGCGCGGGCGCTCCTGCGGGAACGCGAGGACGAGCCGCCGCCCGAGCTCCGAGCCCTCCACGACGAGCTCGCCCGCCGACCCGTCGCCACCGCCGGCACCCTGCCCGGCCGCGGGGACCTCCTGCGCGACGTCCTGGCCCGGCTCGACGGTGCCGGCGGCCTCGTCGTCGTGACCGGCCCCGCCGGGAGCGGGAAGTCCACCCTGCTCCGGGCGCTCCTGCGCGACGCGCGGGCCGGCGGCGCGCGCACGGCCGCCTCCGCGTGGGGCGAGGGCGACGCGCCGGTCGCGCCGTGGAACGAGGTCGCGGCCGACCTGGCCGTGCCCGGTGTCCCGCTGCGCCCGGCCGAGCTCGCCGTCCGCCTGCACGAGCACCTCGTCCGCACCGGCGCCGACCGGCTGCTCGTCGCGCTCGACGACGCCCACCGCGCCGACTCGGCCTCGCTCGACGTCCTGCGCACCCTCACCCGCCGCGAGCTCCCGCGCGGGACGGTGCTCGTCGTCGCGGCGCGCAGCCCCGACGTCGTCGACCGCCCACAATGGAGCGCCGCCCTCGCCGACCTCGCGACCGACGGCCACGTCCCGACGGAGCTCGGCCCCCTGCCGGAGCCCGCCGTGCGGTCGCTCGTCCGGGAGCGGCTCGCCCACCTCGATCCCGACGACGATCTCGTCACGGCCCTCGCCCGACGCTGCGGCGGGCACGCGCTGCACCTCACGGCCCTGCTCGACGAGGTCGCGCGGGCCGACTCCCGCGCCGCGGCGGCCCGGGCGGTCGCGGCGGTGCCGACCCGGATCCGTGCCGTGCTCGCCCACCAGGTCGACCGGCTGCCCGGTGGCACGCGGCGGGCGCTCGAGGCGCTCGCGGTGCTGCACCCCGTCGACCTGACCGCACTCGCGGCCGTGCTCGAGCAGAGCCCGCTTGCCGTCGCCGACGCCCTCGAACCTGCGCGTCGGGCCGGGCTGCTGGCCGACCACGACGACCGCTACGTCCTCCGACACGACCTCGACGTCGACGGCCTCCGCGCCGGCGTCCCCGCAGTCCGGCGCGCCCACCTGCACGCCGCTAGGCTGACGGGGCTGGCGGCGGAGGCGGACGTCTTCGTCGTCCTCCGCCACACCCTCGGGGCCGCGAGCCTGCTCGACCCGGCGGACGTGGCGGCCGCGCGGGTTGCGGCGGGGGTGGAGGCGTACCGGTCCCGGGCGCTCCCGGAGGCGCTCGCACTCCTCGACGCCGCCCGCGCCGCGGCCGTGGGGCCGGTCCGGGCGTCGTTACTCGTCCACCGAGCGCTCTGTCTGTCGGTGCTCGGGTCGGCCGAAGAGGCTCCTGACGATGCCCTCGACGACGCTCTCGACGCGGCGCTGGCCGAGGACGACGGGGACTCTGCAGAGCTCGCGGTGCTGGCCGCGATCGGGGACGAGCCGCTCGGCGTCGCGATCGACGGCGACGTCCGCCGGCTCGCGCGGCTGCGGCGTCTCGCCGACCGGGCGCTGCCGCCGCGTCTCCGGCTCGAGCTGCTGACCGGCCTCATCCGCGAGGAGGGCGCCACGGGCGGGAACCCGGAGGAGCCGCTGATCGAGGAGGCTCTCGGTCTGGCCGACGTGGTCGCGGCCGAGGACCCGCTGGCCCGCGCGCGGGTGCGGGCCCTGCAGGCGCGGTTCCTCGTCGACGTCGCGCACCCGGCCCTCGACCGGCTCGCCGTCGCGACCGACGCGCACCGCCTGGCCATGGAGACCGACGTCCCGGCCCTGCACCTCGACGCCACCGAACTGCTGATGTCGGCCGAGCTGGCGACCGGCAACACCGAGCGCGCCCACAAGCTGCGCTCCGAGCTGCAGGCCCTCGCCGAGCGCTGGTTCCGGCCGCGCGCGATGTGGGCGGCGATCGTCGTCGAGGCGGCGATGCTGCTCGCCGAGGGCGACCCGGCCGCCGACGACGCCGCGCAGCGCGCCGCTGCTCGGGGCCACGAGCTGGGACTCTCGGCGGCGCCCATCGCGGCCGGTGCCCACCTGCTGATGCGGCACCTGCTGACGAACTCGTCGTTCCCGCTCGGCCCGCTGGCCGCGCAGGCGTCGGCGCAGGCCCCGAACACCGCGGCGTGGGCGGCGGCCGCGGCGTTCGCCGAGGTCCGCAGCGGCAACGCCGACACCGCGCGGGAGCACCTCGCGGAGTACCGGCGACGGGCGGCGAACCCTGCGATGTGGTTCATGCGAGCGGCGCACGCGCTGGCGGCCGGCGCGGCGTGCGGTCTCGGCGACGTCGAGACGGCGGCAGGGATCCGCGCGGTGATGCCGTCGGACCCGGACGCTGCGGTGCTCGTCGGCTATGGCGGTGCCGTGATCGGGCCGGTGTGCCTGTGGACGGGGCTGGCGGCGTGGACGTGCTGTGACTCCGCCGCTGCGCGCGCCGACCTGGAGGCGGCGGTGGCGTTCGCCGACCGTGCCGGGTGGCCGCCGTGGTCGGCGGCGGCCCGGCAGGCGCTCGCGGCCCTCGACGACCCTGCGGCACCCCTGCCGTTCGGCCTGCCGCGGATGCGGCACGCTCACGGCGGCCGGGTCCGGGACGACGTCGACATCGACGACAATGCCGGGCTGCTGGAGGTGATGGACGACTGATCGGCTCTGACATCGAGGTCGACGGACCGTGCCACGGCCCGCCGGGACGGGCTGGCATCCTCGGGCCGGTGGACGCGCTCGGGGACGAGGACGAGGACCTGCTGCTGGACCGGCGCGAGGAACTGCTCGGCGACTTCGAGGAGTGGGCGGAGACCTTCGCCCTCGAGGTCGACGCCGCGAAGGCGGAGGTGGCACTCGACTGGAAGATCGGCGCCGGCGACGCCCGGCTCACGACCTGGACGGTCGACGACCTCGCCGAGTTCGCGCTCGCGTGGTGTCCTCGCAGTCTGTCGATGCCGGCGCGGGAGGCCCCCCATCTCCTGGCCGAGCTGGCGGAGTTCTTCACCTTCCTCGCCGCCCGTGGGCTGCTCGAAGGTGCCGGTCCAGAGCAGCTGCGCAGCTGGTGCACCCGGCACGCCGCCGACGTCGAGGCGGCGATGGCCGACCCTCGCCGGTTCGGGCCAGCGAAGCGCCTGCTCCACGCCGTCGACGCACTGGAGGACCCCCCGGAGGACCAGGCCGACCTCGAACGGCGGATCGCAGAACTCCAGGCTCTGGCCCCCGACGAGTTCGACGCGCTGGTCGCCCGCGGCGACGGCGGTCCGGACGATCTCGGGCTCCCGCCGGTCCAGCGCCCGGCGCCGGAGGAGGTGGCCGACTCGGCAGCTCGCGCGCCGATCATCGCGCAGATGGCGCGGCTCGCGCAGTTCTGCGCGGTTCCGGGCCGCACCCTCACGGCGAAGGGAAACCCCAAGGTCGCCGACGCCCTCACCCTGGCCGAGGAGCTCGACGCGCCCCGCGTGGCCGAGCCGCGCGGCACGAAGCCCCGGTCGATCGACGACTTCCCCGAACTGGACTGGCTGCTCCGGGTCGCGCTGCGGGCGCGCGTGGTGCGTCGGCAGCGCGGGAAGCTGGTGGCGGTCGCGGCGTGGTCGAAGCTCGACGCGCCGACGATGGTGGACCGCCTGGCCGACGCCGCGCTCTGCGAGGGCCTCGACGGCTGGTACGGCGCCGGCGAGGACCTCGAGGACGCGCTCGACGAGGAGTCGTTCAGCATCGCGGTCGCGTTGCTCGGCGCCCGGTCGACCGGGCCGCTGGACATCGAGCGCTTCGGACGTGCCTTCTCCGAGGCGGTGCTCGGGGCGGACCTCGGCGACTGGCGCCACGAGCACCGGCGCGGTGCGGTGCACCGCATCCTCGACCGGCTGGAGCGGTGCGGGGTCGTCGTACAGCACGACGTCGACCGGTCGACCGAGCGGTGGGGACTGCCGGCGGCGGTGGGCGGCACGGCTGAACCGACCGCGGTCGGCGTCGGGGTGCTGATCG
The DNA here is from genome assembly GCF_021026295.1 of Actinomycetospora soli. GTDB lineage: Bacteria > Actinomycetota > Actinomycetes > Mycobacteriales > Pseudonocardiaceae > Actinomycetospora > Actinomycetospora soli. The sequence goes on along the minus strand of NZ_JAJNDA010000006.1, from coordinate 214,000 downwards.
GGTGGGTCGAGATGACCGGAGCCGTCGTGCCGGACCGGCCCGACCCGTCGTCGGGAACGGCGGAGGAGCTCCTCGGGCTGGTGGGGCGGGTGCCCGTCGAACAGTGGCGCGAGATGTCCGCGGCCTGGGCCGGGGCGCGCGAGGACGCCAGGGAGCGGATGGCCGAGGCTCTGGCGGACCCGGACCGTCCGTCGTCGTTGACGTACTCCACTCTCGAGGAGCTGGAGCCGGCCCTCGGGCGGGAGGCGGCGCACGCGGTGGTGCGCGCGCTGCTGGGCGGACGCTGGGACGGACTGGCGGCGATGTGGCTCGCGGAGCGGGGCGACAGCGCGATCGTGGACGCCGAGCCCCTGCGGGCGCTGCACGGGATGGTGGACCTGATCGCGGGCGGCCTGGACGACGCGGGCCCGGAGCAGGTGGTCGCGATGCTGCCTGCGGGTGGGGCCGAGGGACCGCTGGAGGACATGTGGCGGCTCGACCATCCGCGGGTGCGCGAGGTGCTGGAGATCGTCGGACGGACGCACCCGGACAGGACCGTGGCGAAGACCGCCCGCCGCTCGCTCGCGAAGCTCCGCAGCCGCGGGTGACGCTCAGTTTTCGAGCAGGCCGATGACGCGATCCAGCTTGGCGTCGAGCGAGGTGACCTTGGTGTCGAGCGAGGTGACGTCCGCTCGGAGGTCGGTCACGTCGCTCCGCAGGTCAGTCATGGTGCTCCGCAGGTCGGTCACCTGGCCCCGCATGTCGGTCGCCTGACTCTGCAGGTCGGCCACCTGTCCGCGGAGTTCGGCTACCTGGCCACGTAGGTCGGTGAGGTCAATGCCGATCTCGGCGAAGCAGTTGTCGTGCCGCCGCTGCGTGCCCTCGATCCGCGCGAGCATCTCGTAGATCGGCCTGCGAATGACGTCCGCGGGCGAGGTGCTCATGGCGGGTGATGCTACGTCGGCTGTCTCACCGGCCGGGTCCGTTCCGGGGAAACCGTTCAGACCCCCAGCTGCCCCAGCGCGTTGTACCCCATCGCCCGTACGCGGCCGTCCGGAGTGAGCAGGAGCAGGTGCTGGTTTCCGTGGGCGACCATGGCGGCGCCGGCCAGGTCCGGGATCGCCGTCCAGCGTGCGTACGAGTCCTCGCCGGGCGTCAGTCCCTCGCGGTCCCGGATCAGGACGGTGCCGTCGGCCGTCCGGACCCGGATCCCGGCCGGACCCGTCGTCGAGACGGCGGAGCCGGCGGGGAGCTCCTGGACCGGGGTCCGGGTGCACGCCTGCCCGCAGTCGCCGGCCGGCAGGCCCTCGAACGTCCCGCGCACCCACACCGAGCCGTCGCGGCCGAACATCACCTCGCCGTTGCGGCCGCTGGCCATTGCCACCACGGCGTCCGGCACGGCCAACCGGGTGGGCTCCGCCGGGTTGCCCGCGAAGGGCGTCGCCCCCGACCACTGCCAGACCCCGCCGTCGCGATCGACGGCGAAGGTCGTCGAGGAATGGTTCGCGACCACCGTCGCCACCGGCGGCAGCCCCCGCACCACGACCGGGTCCGGGGAGCAGGCGTAGTCCCGGCCGTACGACGGTCGTCCCGAGCAGGTCGCGGTGGCGAGCTGGGGCGGGACCTCGCCCCACTGCCACACCCGCCCGTCGCGATCGACCGCGACGGTGTGCGACACCCCGGCCGAGATCCCGACGACGGGCGGCAGCCCGGTTACGCGGACCGGCGTCAGGTGACAGGGCGGCGGGACCTGGGCCAGGGACCGACACCCGCCCGGCGCGGTGTGTCGCGGATCGTGGTCCGAGCCCCACTCGTAGACCGCGCCGTCCGCGGTGAGCGCGGCCTGGTGGTCGTCCGCCGAGGAGATCGCCACGGCGGGGCCGGGAAGGGGCACGACGGCGGGCGTGGGCCGACACGGCGCGAAGCCGGCGGGGGAGCGGTTGTCGCAGTCGGTGTCCGGAGCCGGTCCGCCGAGCCCGCCCTCGGTGTCGCCCCAGGAGAAGACCCGCCCGTCCGCCGCCAGCGCGAGCGAGTGCTGGCCCGCCGCGTCGATCGCGACGATCGGCGGCAGCCCGGGCACGTCGGCCCAGGAGTCGCGGCTCGACGGGCCGGTCGGGATGACGCCGCAGGACGTCGTCAGGACGAGCACGAGTCCCAGGAGTACGGCGAGGCGGACGAGCATGCGCGGGAGTCTGCGGCGGCGCCGTGATCGGGTCTGCCATCTTCCCGACGACGCGTCTGTCACGCCCGCGACACTCGTCAGGCGAGGCCGAGCTCCCGGCGCAGCTCGTCGGCGGTGATCGAGCCGGGACGGCGACCGTCCCGTGCCGCCTCGCGTGCCAGCGCTGCGATCCGGGTGTTGACCGGCGCGGCCGTCCCGATCCGACGGGCGATCACGGCGATCTCGCCGTTCAGGTAATCGGTCTCGATGCTGGCGGTCCCGCGCATCAGGGACTGCCAGCTCGACCCGCCGAGCTGCTCCGGCTCCCCGGGGACGGGGAGGAACTCGAGGCCCTCGGGCGACCAGCCGACGCGGGCCTCCTCCTTCCCGACGACGGGGATCGCGGCGGCCTCGAGGACCCGTTCGGCCTCGTCGCGCAGCGCTGTCGTGATGTCCTCGGCGCCGGTGGTGTCGCCGAGCAGGGCCTCGAGGGCGTTGCCGACGTTGGCGACCAGCTTCCGGTACTTCCACCCCATCACCGCGCCGGTGGGACGGACGAGGCAGCCGGCGGGGTCCCAGTCCGCGGCGATCGAGGTGAGCAGCGCGTCGTCGGCGGCCGGGTCGGGGGAGTGGCCGTAGCGACCGAGGTGGAACACCCCGCGCAGCGTGGCGCCGCGGACGATGACCTCCCCGGGCTCGAGCAGCACCGTCGGGAACCAGACGCACACGGCGAACACGCGCTCGGCGCGGCGCAGGGCGATCTCCTCGCCGGCGACGCCGTTGAGGGCGACGAGCACCGGCAGCACGTCGAGAGCACGACCGACCACGGAACCGTCATGAGCGTGCACGGAAACGTCGCCCCACGCGTCGAGCACGTCGGCGGCCTGCGGGGTCTTGGCGGTGAGGACGAGGACGTCGTCGACCGTGAGCCGTGCCTGGTCGGGCGAGGTGGCGACCGGGACCGCGACGGTCTCGGTGAGGTCGGGGCAGCGCAGCGTCACGCCTCGCTCGCCCATGACCCGGGCGTGCTCACCGCGGGCGACGAGCAGGACCTCCCGTCCCAACTGGGCGAGCAGGCCGCCGAGGGCGCTGCCGACCGCGCCGGCGCCGAGGAACACGTACCGCAGGGAGCGAGTCACGGGCCCTTCCTACGCTCTGGACGCCCCCTGCCTCGCCACCAGTCCTGGAGCCCGAAGGTTGAGTTCAGCGGCTCACTGGCGGGACCAGGGAAAGCCGGAGGAGAGCGTCGAGAAGTCGAACGGTCTGATACCGCGAGCGGTATCATCATCCTCATGGCGATGACACTTCGTCTCACCGACGATGAATCGGACGCGCTGCGCCGCCGTGCTGAGATCGAGGGCCGGTCGATGCAGGAAGTTGCCCGCGAAGCCGTCCGCGAGTACGTCGACGAACGCGACCGGGCCGACGAGGTCGATGCGGCCGCAGCCTGGGTGACCACGAACTTCCGCGAGGCGCTGGACCGGCTCGGGCGGGCGTGACGCGCTATCTGACGCTAGCCGACCTCCTGCGCTTCGCCGAGGCGGCGGTGGGCGAGTAGCCTCGAGTCCGCGACTTCGGGCTGCTCGAGGCGGCGCTGGCCCGGCCGGCGACGACGGTGCTCGGGCAGGATGCCTACCCGACCCCGACGACGAAGGCTGCTGCTCTGCTGCACAGCCTCTGTCGCAACCATGCGCTGGTGGACGGGAACAAGCGAATCGCCTGGGCAGCGACCGCGGTGTTTCTCGTCCTCAACGGCCGACCACCGCGCATCGACCAGGACGCGGTCTTCAACCTGGTCATGGCGGTGGCCGACGGGACGCTCGATGACGTCACTTCGATCGCGGCTGCGCTGGACGAACTCTGCTGAGTGCAGGCGGTTCCTGGAGCGGTTCGCCGGCTGGACGAGGTGCGCCTCGCGTACGAGATGAAGCGCCAGTTGTCACCGGCTCTGCGCGGCGACGACCGAGAGCGCGGGCTCGAGCGTGGTGGGCGCTGGCGGCTCTCGGCGTCTGCGCCCGGTCGACCTATCGCCACCCGCCGTGCGAGTGGGGAGAGCCTCCTCAGCCCGCCGCCACGGGGTCGCGATCCTCGGGATCGGCGATGAGCCCCGACGCGCGACGACGCCTCTCGAGGTCGATCGTCTGGACGATCCAGTAGACGGCGAAGAGTCCGATGAGGACGGCTTCGGCCCAGAAGACCGCGGTCTCGAAGCTTCCGAAGATCAGCAGTGCTCCGATGGCCATCCCGACGACGAGGCCCGCGTAGCAGGAACGGGCCCATGGGGAGTTCGTCTTGTCGAGCGCTTTGAGGGCGACCACCACCACGATGGCGCCGAAGAGGACGAACGCAGCAGCCAGGTGGCCCCACGCCTGGAAGAACGTGAAGTCGATCGCGACGACCAGCGCCACGACCACGATGGGCACCGCGAGCCCGAGCGCGCCCAGGAGGGAGGCCGAGGTCCTGCCGACCCACAGCGCGAGCAGGGAAGCCGCCACCACGGCCACGGCGCCCGCGCCGAGCAGCGCGATCACGTCGACCCTCGTGGCGACCGCGATCTCGAGGTCCGTGGGGAGGTTCGTGGCATCGCACGGGTTCGCGCCGATCTCCGTCGGTTCGAAGGCCACGATGAAGGCCACGAACCCGGAGACGTTGAGCAGACCGTTCTCGCGGGGGTCGCGGGCCCGGTAGACGATCAGGCAGGTCCCGATGGCGCACAGGACCGCGACGAAGAGAGAGCGGAGCGGGCTGTAGTACGACGCGCTGATCGAGGGCTGCCAGCAGCCGGTCTCGACGCCTCGGGTCACGACGGCGATGCCGAGGAGCAGGACGAGGACCGGCATGGCGAGGCGGAGACCGAGGTAGGTCGCCCTCGCCTCCTCGTCGTTGGTGGCGGTCATGGCTCCTCCTCGGCCGGCGCTCGCGGCGCCCGATGTGTGGCTGGTGTGAGCAGCACAGCACCATCGGATTTCGGCCCGCTTTCACGGCGGTCGATCACACCCCGAGGTGCACGAACGGCGCCCACTGGTCGGGGCTCGTCGTCCAGTCCGCGGACACCGATCCGCTGCTGCGCCGACGCCGGGACCCTTCCGGGGTCAGTGCCACCCCTGCCTGCCGTCCGAGCTCCAGGTAACGCTCCTGGATCTCGAGGCGGGTCAGGGCCCGCACGGTCCGCTGCGCGCGGGCGAGGGCGTCGGCGACGTCGAGTCCGGCGGCGAGACGGTCGGCGAAGTCGGTCATGATCAAGCAGGTCGGGCCGTCCTGGACGTCCCACATCGTCGTCACGGTGTGCCGTACTCCCGCTGCGAGCAGGCCACGGGAGAGACCGACGACGGTGCCGCTCCGGGTCACACCACCACGGCCGGAGCTGCAGGCGGACAGCACCGCGAGGTCGACGTCGAGCCCCACCCCCAGCAGCTCCGCGACGGTGACCCGGTCCTCCCCGGCCAGCATCACCGCCGACAGGTCCGGTGCGTGGGGGTGCAGCACCCCGTGGCACGCGAGGTGCGCGACGGGGGTCCGGGTCGTGAGCTCTCGACGCACCCGCGCCTCGCCTGCGTTCGCATCGAGGAGGGTCTGCGCATCCAGCGACCGCCCGGCCAGCACGGCTTCCGCCTCCGCGCCCGGGAGCGGATCGAAGCCGTGCGACGGCGGGTTCCCGACGACGAGGCAGGGCGCGTCGAGGATCGGGCGCGGTCGACCCGCCAGCCGGGGCACGAGCGACACGGACGGCAGTTGCGAGACCGTCCAGCGGTCAAGCACGCAGGAGCCCGCGAACGGCAGCGCGGCGAAGGGGACGGCCAGGGCCGGGACGCAGGGTACGACGAGCACCCGCGCGTGGTCCTCGAGCAGATCGGCGACGGGCCCGAGGAGCAGGGCGGCGAGCTCGTCGTCGGCCCCGCGCAGTGCGTCCGCTCCCGACCAGCCGGCGAGCACCCGGGCACACAGCCCCGGGACCGACCCGCCGGACCCCTCCTCGAGCCGCACGACGCCGCCCGACGTCAGGGCGGCGACGACGAGTCGACCCTCCGCGAGCGTGTACTGCACCAGGAGCGCGTCGCCGAGCACGTCGACGACCTCGTCGACGTCCACGGGCGGCCGCAGCGGAGGCGACGGGATCGACGTCCCGAGACGTCGCCGGGCCTTCTCGACCTTCCGGTCGGCCTCGTCGAGGGCCGCGGCCGTCCGGGCGAGGTCCGCAGGAGCCGGGTCCCGCCAGACCTCGCGGCGCTCGTCGACCGCTCCGTTCCACTCGGCGCGCGCCTGGCGCCACAGCCGGAACGCCACCGTTCCGGGATCGTCGAACAGCGCTCCGAGTGCGAGCGACCGCAGACGGTCGGCGGCCGTGACGGCGGCCGCATGATCGCCGAGCCGCAGGCATGCGAGCACCAGGACGTCGATGAGTTCGGCCGTCGCCCCGTCGTCGAGGGCGGACACGCGGAAGGTCTCACTGGTGAGCCCGGCGACCCAGCGCTCGACGCGCTCCAGCGCCGGCTCGGCGATCGCCCGGGCTCGATCGGCGTCACCCCGATGCAGGGCGACGCGGGCGCGGAGGCCGTCTCCGTACCAATCCCACTCCCGTGCGATCGCAGGGGTCGGCGGCGGAGGCACCGCCTCCAGCAGCGCCCAGGCGCAGTCGGATTCACCGACGAGATCCCGGACGTCGGCCTCCCGGACCGGTCCGAGGTCCGGGACGGTCGCGAGCCAGGCGTCGGCCCGGAGAGCGGCCTCGTCCGGCCGCCCGAGGAGCAGCAACGCCCGGACCGCCGGCTCGTCGACGTGCTCCGGGCGCGCGAGGCGTTCGAGGACGCGCCGGAACGTGGCGTCGCGGCCCTCGGCGCTGACCCGGATCGCCAGGTAGAGGTCGGCCAGGCGGGGGAGATCCGCCAGGCGCGCCGCGAGGGCGTCGGCGAGATACCCGACGTCGGGCGGCAGGCCGGAACCCCACCGGGCCACCCGCGAGCGGCGGTCCTGAACCGGGTGCGGCAGGTCCGGTGGACGGCGGTCGAGCAACGCCTGGGCACGCGAGAGCGCCATCCGGAGGCCCGGCTCGTCCTCGGCCGCCACGGTCGAGTCGATCAGCAGCAGCAGCGCTGTCGCCAGCCGCTCCCACCGTTCGAAGGTGACCGCGTCCTCGTTCTCCGCGGCGGCGTACATCTCCTCCCAGGACGCGGCAGCGAGGCCGTGGCTGTTGACCTGCGCCAGCAGCCGGACGCGGCCCTCCAGCACCGCCTGGTCGGTCGTGCCGGACGCGTCGAGCAGGCGTTCCGCGAAGCCGTGGGTGGACAGGGCCTCCTCGATCGCGCCGCGAGCCTCGGCCTCACGGGCCGCGTCGAGCGCGACCCGGGCACATCCGAGGACCCATCCGGGGCTGCCGGCCTCCGCGACCCACGCCGCGATCCGCGGCGTGGGGTCCACCTGTGGTGGCAACGAGGGAGTGGCGAGCTGCAGGAGGGTGCGGTGGACCAGGGCGAGCACCGCGGTCGCGCCGTCCTCCGCCCGCCACGACCGATCGGCGGCGTCGTCGAGCAGCCGGGCCGCGTCGTCCGGACGGCCACGGAGCCGCGCGACGAAAGCGCGCCGCAGGTCCGTCGTCGCCACCCCCTGCTCGCGTCCGGCCCGTTCGAACGTCGCGCGGGCCTCGAGGTAGGTGCGGTCGGCGTGGGCGGCACCGGCGATGTCCACCTCGGTCTCGCCGTACAGTCCGTGGAGAGTGGAGCCGAGGGTCTCCGGGCTGCTCCGTGGCGTGAGGGCGAGGTCGCCCAGCAGGAGGAGCGCCGCCCCGGTGACACCGGGAAGGGCGACGGCGTCGCCCAGCACCCGGACCGTCAGCGTCCGCGGGTAGGTCACAGAACCCGTCCGTCGAGCGACGTCCGCCTCGAGCAACCGCGCGTGGGCCGCTGCCGCTGGATCGCCCGCGGCCCGCGCCCTCTCGACCCAGCGGTCGAACTCGCTCGGCTCCCCGGTGGAATCGCCCTCTCCACCGATGTGGCCCTGTGTCGTGCGCAGGAAGAGCGACCGGGGGAGGACCTCGCCCCACCAGTACGCCTCGAACGGCGCCGCGACGGCGCCGGGCGGCGGCCAGTCACCGGCGTGCAGCATGGCGCCGGGCCAGCAGAAGTACTCCGCCAGCTGGATGAGCCGCTCCAGCGCTGCTGTCATCGTCGGCTCGATGTCGGTCGCGTCGGCGAGAGCTCGGCGGGCGCGCTTCGGCTCCAGCGCCCGCACCGCCCCCAGCACCGGGGACAGGACGTCGCCGGGCCCGTCGTCGGGAAAGAGATCCCGGACCCCGCGGTCGATCACGGCCGCAGTGCCCGCAGCCCGAACGGGAGCGGTCCGCCGCCGGATTCGGCGTAGCGGCCGAGGTCGACGGCGGCCTCGGCCCACGGCCCCCATCCGAGCCGTCCGGCGAGATCGGCCGCGACCTTGAACGACTGGCGGGCGGACTCGGACTCCCCGAGCGCCAGCAGGGCGAGTCCCTGGTAGGTCGCGACCGGGCCGAGGGTGCCGGCACCGATCCCGACGACGAGGACCGCCTCGGGGTCCGGCGGCAGCCCCGCGAGGATGGTGCGGGCCGCGGTGACGTCGCCGAGCGCGAACACCGCCAGGGCGGCGCAGCACAGGCCCGACCGGTCGAACAGCCGGAACGGACGGCCTTCCCGACGACGGGTCCACTCGGCCAGGTGCGCCCGCGCGGCGTCGGCGTCCCCGGCCTGCGCGGCGTCGGCGGCGGCGACGCCGGCCCAGGCGGCCACGTGTGGGTAGACGGCGGCCGCACCGGCCGGGAGCCCGTTCAACGACGGCAGGGTTCCGGCCAGGAGGCGGGTCGAGGCGAGGTGCACCCCGTAGGCCCCGAACGCGTCGGGGATACCGAGGTCGACGCCGCGGTCGCGCGCCCGCTCGGCCGCCGCCTCGGCCGCCTCCGCCTCTCCCCGCGCCGCGAGCAGGGTCGCGTCGACCAGCAGCGAGGCCCAGATCGACCGGGCGTGCCGGTGCCGGTCGGCCGCCACCCGTAGTCCGGCGCGCAGGCCTTCGGCGTCGTCGACCCGACCGGCGGCGATGAGCGAGGCGACGAGCAGTTCCTCGGCCTCGAGCCGCAGCTCACGGTCCCCGGTGGCGACGGCCAGTCCGTGCGCGCGCTCGGCGTGCCGGACCCGCTCGCCGACGACGACGGGTTCGTCGGCCAGCTGGTTGCCCCGAAGCAGCGCTACCTCGGCCTGCAGCCGCGGATCCTCGGGGCTGGCCACGGCGAGCGCGAGCAGCTCGGGCATCGCGTCGGCCTCGGCGTCGCCGAGGAACTGCTGCTGCTCGACGATCAGGGCGCGGAGGAGCCGCACCCGGTCGTGGCGCCCCAGCGGCAGGTGGCGGATCCGCTGCAGGCGGGCCAGCCGGCGCGGCCGTCCGGCGACGGCGATCCCGAGCGCGTCCGCGCCGACGGCGGCGTCGACCAGCGCCTGAACCGGCGCCGTGGGCTCGGCGACGACGGCGTCGAGGACGTCGTCGGACTCGTCGAGCCGGCCGAGCGCCTGCAGGACGAGGCCCCGCTGGACTCGGGCGGGCACCGGGTCGGAGGCGTCCTCGGCGGCCTCCAGCAGCGTGAGGGCCTCGACGAGGGCGCCCCGTTCCCGCGCGGTGGCGGCCGCCGCCACTCGGGCGTCCGCGACGACGTGCGGTGGCACCATCGCGCTCGCTCCCGTCGCGTGGCGGAGCCGTTCGTAGGGTTCGGCGTCGGGCGGCAGCTGCCCGAGCCGGGTCCGGTGGAGCTGGCTGCGTTCCGGTGCGGGGACCCGCTCGCCTGCAGCAGCGGACGTGAGCTCGTGGCGGAAGGCGTATCCGGGACCGTCGGGGACGACGAGGCCGAGATCGGCGGCCGGGCGCAGGGCCTGGAGCACCCGGCGCACCTCGAGGCCGAGCACGTCGGCGAGCGCGTCCGCCGAGACCGGTGCGAGGACGGACAGGGCCTCCAGCACCTCCCGGCAGTCGGCCGGGAGCCGTGCGAGCTGGTAGGCGAGCAGGGGGCGGAGCCGGTCGGGCACCGTGGTGCCGCCGTCGTCGAGGGTGTCGAGCAGGGCGGCGAGGTGAAGCGGATGGCCGGCGGAGCGGCTCCAGAGCGACCTCGCGGCCTCGTCGTCGGGGCGGTCCCCGCGCAGCCGGAGGAGCTCGACGACGGCCGCCCGGTCGAGCTCGCGCACCGCGAGTTCGTGGACGCCGGGGAGCCGCACCAGGTCGGCGCGGATCTCCTCCCAGCGAGGGTGAGCGACCGCGTCGGGCTCGCGCGCGGCCACCAGGACGACGATCCCCGCGGGCAGTCCGCGGCGGGCGATCGAGAGCAACGTCCCCAGGGAGGCGGAGTCCGCGCGGTGCGCGTCGTCGAGGGTCAGCAGGAGGGGAGCGTCCGCGGCGCGCAGGCGAAGGACCCGGTGCACGGTGCGGCCGAACTCGGGGTCGCGGGTGGGCACCGGAGTCCCGAGGTCGTGGAGGCCCTCGGCCCAGGCGGTGAGCGGTGTGTCGGCTTCGTTCCAGGCGCCGGCGCCGGTGATCGCGCCGCGGATGCGGGCCTCGTCCCGGGCGGCCCTCATCAGGGACGTCTTCCCGATGCCCGCTTCGCCGACCGCGAGCACGAGTGCGCCGCGGTCGGGATCGTCCAGACGGGCACGGACCACCGCGAGCAGGTCGGCGCGCCCGACGACGGGGTCATGGCGGGTCGGGAGGCGGCGCGGGGCAGCCAGGAGGGCTGCCTCGAGCTCGCGGAGTGCGGGACCTGGGTCGACGCCGTGGTCGACCCGCAGAGCGCGTCGGGTCTCGGCGAAGGCCGCGAGGGCCTCGACGGTGCGCCCGAGACGGTGCAGGGCCCGCATGGCGGCCGCGACCAGCCGTTCCCGGTCACGGTGCCCGGGCAGGTGGGGGAGCACGGCCTCGGCTGCCGCCTCGGCGTCGCCCGGTGCATCGCGTTCCAGCCGGGCGTCCGCGAGCCGTTCGAGCACCCGCAGGAAGCGCTCGCGTGCCTGGACCGCGACCGTCTCCAGCCGCTCCGAGGGCACGCAGCCGGGGAAGGGTTCGCCCCAGAGCTGGAGGGCACGCTCGGCGGCATCGATCGCGGCGTCGGAGGCGTCAGGATCGAGGGCATCGGCCGCCGCTCGGAGGAATCGCACGAGGTCGACCTGGTCCTCGTCGAGATGGAGGACGTACCCGCCGGCCGAGGACACCACGGGGGCGGGGGGATCGACGAAACGTTTGCGCAGCCGGGTCATCAGGACCTGGATGGCTGCGGACGGGCGGCGGGGCAGATCGGCTCCGTAGCACCCGTCCACGAGTGTTCCGCCCGGCACGGCCCGACCGGGGGTCAGGGCCAGGTGAGCCAGGAGCGTCCGCAGACGAATGCTACCGACGGTGACTCCATCGATCTCGACCGTGCCGAGCAGTACCACGCGTGGACGAGCCGATACCGACTTCTCGGCCATGTTTCCCCCTGGCTCTTCACACTCTGTGAATCCGCCCTGAAGATACGCACATGGGGATGATCGGTATAGACGATGTTAAGCGCGGCGACATCCTGCTGGTCACGCAGCACCCGACGAGCCCACTCGCCCAACTGATCGTCGATCTCGACCGGTCGCCGCAGAAGTTCACCCACAGCGGCATCGCCGGCGGCGACGGGACCATCATCAGCTCCTACCCCTCGTCCCTCGAAGGGCTGTTGCCCGTGGACGTCGGCGGGCTGCACCACGACCACTTCTCCCACTTCTGGAAGCTCGGCCAGTCGATCCACCGACTCGACCTTCCCGACGAGATCACCGACGCTGACCGCGACGCCGCCCTGCAGCGCCTCGAGGACTATCCCGAGAAGCGGGAGACGCGCTTCGGAGTCGCCTCGATCGTCATCGTCGCGGCGGCCCTGCACGCCCTGATCCACGAGGAGCAGATCGGGAGCCCTCGGGTCGCCGACATCATCCGCACCGCCGTGAAGGCCGGACAGGAGTGGGCTTCGCCAGATGAGTTCTTCTGCGCCGAGTTCTCCGCGGTGATCTACGACCTCACGTCGCTCCCGAAGCCCTTCACGGTGGCCGATCTCCGCCCGGGCGGCCCCGCTCGCATGCTGGAGCAGGCAGAGCCGCAGCCCCTCATCGAGATCGGGCTCGAGGGTCTGCTCCTGGGCCGGGACGACGAAGACCAGAAGAAGGCGCTGACGGACTTCGTCGCTACGGTGCAGGCACACGACCCCGCGTTCTTCGACGAGGGGCTGAAGGTCGTCTGGGACGAGATCCTCGTCGGCCTGGGACTCCGCCGTGGTGGCCCCGTTCCCGAGGACATGAGCCTGCCCGCCGCGATGATCACCCCGCGCATGCTCGCGGCGTGGGGCAAGGAGACGCAGGAGATTCGTCAGGAGTGAGTGCGAGCGGTGCGGACCCGGGCCTGCTGTAGCGGACGGCCCTAGCGGTCGAGAGCGCGGATCAGCAGGTCCTTCATCTCGGCCACGGAGTCCTTCAATGACCGCACCCGGGTGTTCGTGTCGGCGGTCGCGGTCTCGACGGAGGTCAACCGGTCCTCGACGCGGGCGAGGCCCGCCTCGGTGGCACCGACCCGCCCGGAGAGGTCCCGCTGATTCGCGCCGAGCGCGTTGACCGCAGCCAGGACGGCGCGGTAGTCGACGCGCTCGGCCTCGAGCGCCGCAATGCGGGCCTCGAGCTCTGCCATCGACGCGGTCATGGACGGACGGTATCTCCTGCCCACGCTCGAGGTGTCCCGTTCGACGACATCGAGTTCACTCCTCCGGCCGCGAGGCGAGGTCGTCCAGCCCGACGAGCCCGTCCTCCAGCGCCCGGGCGACCAGGTCGCTCTTCGTCTTCGCCGCGCGACCGACGTTCGCGTACCGCACACGGGCGCGGCTGATGTAGGTCTCGAGCGTCTTCGGGCTGATCCCCAGCTGCGCCGCGGCGAGGTTCTTCGAGGACGAGTTGAACCAGGCCCGGAGCGCCGCGGACTCCTGCGCGGTCAGCTGCGGCCGCTCCGGGGCGTCGTCGGTCAGCATCGACCCGCTCAGCGCCGGCGGGGTGTAGGAACGCCCGCCGGCAGCGGCACGCACGGCCGCGACCAGGTGCTCCTTGCCCTCGCTCTTGGTGACGAAGGCCAGCGCGCCGATGTCGATGCAGCGCACGGCGGTGTCCCGGCTGAGATCCTGGGTGTAGACCACCACGCGTCGCCCGCCGTCCACGAGTGCGCGCAGGGCGGTGAACTCCTGCCCCCGCGTGGGGGTGAGCTGCAGGTCCAGGACGACGACGTCCGCGTCGCTGCCGGGCGGGTGCCAGACCGCGCTGATGCGGTCGTCGGCGACGAGGACGTCGATCGGCGGGTCGGCGTGGTCGAACCAGCTCACGACCCCGTCGCGGATCGCGCTGTGGTCGTCGACGAGGGCGACGGTGACGCGGGCGTCGGCTGGATCGTCCATCGGGCCTCCACCCACATCTGGTCCTGGTCGCGTGCGGTCTGCACCTCGACCCCGTCGGCCCCGGACGACGGCTCGACGGCCCCGTCCGCGACGACGCTGACGCTCAGCACGTCGTCGGCCCCGAGCACGGTGACCCGGGCGCGGGTCGCGGCCGTGGCGAGTGCGGCCATCGGTGCCTCGAGCAGCGCGCGCCGCACGGCCGGCGGGGGTGCCGGCCAGCGACCACGCGCCTGCATCTCCACGATCACGCCGCGACGCTCGGCGAAGTCGACCCCGTGGCGGACCTCGTGAAGCAGGGGATCGGGCGTCTCGTCGGTCTCGGCGAAGAGCCGCCGCATTCGGGCGGCCTCGATCGCGCACGCCCGCTGCACGTCGGGATCGGCAGGGTCGAGCGTGCGGTCGGCGAGGCCACGGAGCAGGGGGAGCGCGGAGTCGTGCAGCCCGGCGAACCGGTCCTGGCGGGCCCGGTGCAGCTCGACGGCCACGGCCTCCTCGGTCCGCACCTGCTGTGCGGCGCGGGAGGCCGCCGCGGCCTGCCCGGCCACTCGTCGGACGGTGGCCGTGGCCAACGCCGTCGCCAGCGGGAAGCCGAGCGCGCCGAGCGACGCGACGAGGAGGTTGAGCCCGATGTCCGCCGGGGCGCGATCCACCCCGATCACGACGAGCGCGGTCGACAGTCCGTGCACGGCCAGGAATCCGCCGATCCACGGCAGCGGCCGGTCGAACAGCAGGATCAGCCCGGTCCACCCCAGCGCGCCGTAGATCCAGTTCGCGGAACTCGTCGCCTGCTCCGGCGGGATCGTCAGCAGGGCCGCCACTGAAGTCGCGAGCACGAGGACGAGCACGGGGTAACGCGCACGGCCCCACGACCGGTGCCGCACCAGCAGGACGGCCTCGACCGCGACGACCGCCGCGAGCAGGGCCCAGGCGGCGAGCTGGACGCCCAGCGGGCGGTAGACGTCCGCGTTGCGGATCAGGCCGCTCGGGATGAGGACGAAGCCGGCGATCACGCACACCGCGATCCGCAGCCCCCGGAGGAACGGCTCGGCCGCGACCTGCGCCCCGTCGTCCCCACGGCTCAGGGCGACCATCGCAGCTCCACCGCCGTGCCGACCCCTCGTCGGGAATGCACCGCGGCCGTGCCGCCGACCGCCGCGACCCGGTCGATGATCGAGTGCCGGATGCCCCGCCGCTCCGCGGGTAGGTGGCCGTCGAAGCCCACGCCGTCGTCGGCCACGCACAGCACGAGCTCCTCGTCCCCCGTCGTCGCGTCCAGGCGCACCTCGGTGACACCGGCGTGCACGGCGACGTTGGTCAGGGACTCGGTGGCGGCGCCGAGGAAGGCCTCGAACACCGGCGCCGGCAGCAGGACGTCGGGGGCCTTCCCGACGACGGGTGCCAGCCCGCGGCTGCGCGCGGTCACCTCGAGAGTGTCGAGGAGGGCCGCGACATCCTGGGGCCCTGCCTCATCGACGGGCCGGTCCGGCAGGCCACCCGCCTGCACCAGGATCGTGAGGTCCCGGGCTGCGCGAGCGGCTGTCCGGTGGCGGTCGGTGGCCTCGCCGAGCCCGACCATGAGCAGGGTGGCCGCGGCGGTGTCGTGCAGGGCGGCGGCCACGGCCCGCTGGTCCTCGCGCACCGAGACGGCGAGTTCGCGTTCGTGCCGGGCGCGTTCGAGGTCGGCCAGGGCCGCGTCCGCGCGCCGCCCGCCCCGCTCGATGAGCGACCAGAGGAGGGTCGCGAGCAGGGCGACGACGGTCGACCACACCGCCGACACCAGGGTCGACGCGCTTGCCCCCGGCGGCAGCGCCCACGCCGCCCCGACGAACGCCGATCCCATGACGACGACCGCGAGACCGACGCCGAGCGCGAAGCGGCAGCTGTACTGATAGGCGACGCAGGCGAAGGCGAGGAACGGCACGATCCAGGACCGGCCGCTCGCGAGCCAGTCCGACGCCACGGTCCAGGGCGCGGAGAGACCGAGGCCGACGAGGACCGCGGCGTCCGTCAGCGGGAGCGGCGGGCCAAGTGCGCCACGCACCCGCCAGACGTACACGGCGCTCCAGGCCACGAGGACGGCGAGGACCGGGACGACGACCGCGGGGTCCTCCGCCGTGGCCGCTGCGACGACGACGGTCGGCACCAGGGTGAGCACACGGATCGCCGCGGCGTAACGCCGCCCGCTCGCGCGCATGCCCAGGACCGCCGGCCCGGGTTCCCGGACCTCGATCGTCGCCGCCATCGTCCCCCCGTCGAGTGACACTACGTCGGTACCGCCCTCCGCGATGACGGGTGATCGCCCGACGCGGGATCTCTCTCCGATCCGGCACCGTGGCCGCGCGGCTCGGGCCGGCGCGATCCGCGCGGCAGGGGGGACGGCCCGAGCCGCACGCTGCTCCCGGCCCTCACGTCAGACCCATCAGGCGCGAGACACGCGGGTCGGTGATCTCCCACCAGCCGAGCAGGAGGGCGAGCCCGACCTGGTCGCGCGCGGTCAGCGGGACCCCGTCCGCCCCGGCCAGGTCCTCGCCGAGGATCCGCGCCGTGTCGGACACCGTGTCGATGGCCGTGACCATCACCCGCCACGCGGTCGACTCCTGGTACAGCGACCGCCCGCCGATCGTCGTCTCGCACAGCACCGCGGCGCCCCCGTCCTCGATGACGTACGGCGCCCCGAGCCCACTGGTGGAGCGCCACCGGGCCACATATCGATAGAGCTCGAGAGTCGGACGCATGTTGAGCCGAGCTGCAGCGATCGTGCTGAAGGTCCACTGGTCCTCGTCACCCCAGATCACGATCGCCGCGTGCGCCTGGCCGGTGACGTAGAAGAACCGGCCCGGCGTGAACTCGGACTCGACGAACTCGTCGCCGTCCTCGGCGCGCCGCAGCCCGAAGCCGCGGATGAAGTCGAGGGCCTCCGTCTTCGTCATCGGTGGGGCGGTGGAGCCGGGTCGCAGTGCCGCCGGTGTGTTCGCAGCTCGCCTGTTCAGTTCGTTGTGGGGGAGGTTCACCAGCGATCCTGACCGCTGACCCGGCTCTCCAGGTAATCGGCGGTCTCGAGGACTGCTGCGAGCGGTTCCTCGAACTCGTCGGGGCTCATGTCCTCAAGCAGGATCGAATGGCGCACCGTCACGTAGTCGTCGTTCTTCGCGAGTGCGCCGACGACCTGGTAGCGGATCAATTCGAAGAGGGCCGGGAGGTCGACCGCAGTCATCTCGCCGACCACGGATTCGACCTTCGCCCATTCCCTGCCGTTGGTCCCGTCGACCGCGCGGGAGATCAGCACCGATTGCGAGCGACCGTTGGGCAGGTCGAACCGCAGGATCAGCTGGCCGTGCTGGGTGACACCACTGACGGTGTAGTTCCCGTGGACGTACGCTCGGAGTTGGTCCCAGGTCGCCATGGTCGTCCTCGTCTCTCTTGGGGGAGGTTCAGGCGGGGAGTCGGCGGCGCGCGCCGCGCCCGCCGTCGTCGTACCAATCGCTCATCCACATGCAGAGCGGCTTCTCGGGGTGTGCCAGGTAGCCGCCCGTCCGCGCCGTGTCGAGCAGTACCGACCGCACCCAGAGCGGGTAGAACGCCGCGACCGGAGCGATGTCCTCGCCGAACGCGCTCCATTCGCGCATCACGCGGACCGGCCAGCCGGGAAGGTCCCGATCGTCGACCGGGCGTGCGGCCGCGGCCATGAACCGTTGCGTGACCGCCTCACCGTGGGCGAGCCCGAGGTACTGCACGGCCTTGTTGTGGAGCTGCATGCCGAACCGCTCGTGGATCGAGCGCAGGTTGAACGGCGTGATCGGGTGGCCCGCCCGACGCAGCGTGTCGGTGAACAGCACGTCGTCGATCTCGATCCCCTGAGCACCGAGTCGGACAGCGGGGTCCGGCACCACCTCGGGGCTGTCCGCCCACATGTCGATCACCGAACAGATGAGTCGGGCCTCGGTGAGGTCGGACGGTGCGAAGTGGATCGTGTCCCCGGCGCCGACGATCTCCACGACGGGCCGGTTGCCGTCGGTCCCGCCCGCGAGAATCTTCGTCTCGGCGCCGTGGTGCGGGATCTCGACCCGGGAACGGCCGTAGCGGATCGTGCGGCCCTGCGTGACCACCAGCAGACCGTCGAAGGCCGCGGAGTGGGAGTGCCGGACGAGCAGGAGCGCCTCCCGGTGCCGGTCGAGCACCCCGAGGACGTCGTCGGTCCGCGATCGGGCCGCCCCGATCGCGGCCTGACGGTCGGTCCAGTGGCCCGACTCCGTGAGCCGGAATGTCGCGGCGATCGTCGGGTGGAGGGGCCGCTCGACGACGTCGGCCTCGAAGGCCCGACGCCTCGCCGCCTTCCGACTCGCGACGAGCACGGCGATCGCGATGACCGCGACGACGATGAGGAGGAACGTCGCCATCAGTTCCGCCACCCCTTGCCGTCGCACGCCACGCAGTGCCCCTTGCCGCGACACGATTCGCAGCTCGAGACGAAGACGCCGCCCTTCTTGCCCTTGCCGCCACAGGAACTGCAGATTTTCTTGCCGTTGCACACGCGACAGGTCGCCATGGAATCCCCTCAGAAATAGATCGTGATCTGCGCCGGAGCGGCGAGTGAGTGAAGCACGACGGCGACGGGAATCTGTCCGTCGTTCACCTGACACCGCTCCCGGCGGTCGGTCGCGAGTCGACCGATGGGGGATGACGTTAGGAAGTCGCGAGATGGTCCTCCATCCCCGAGCTCGGGGATGGAGGGGCGTAGCTCGGCACCGTCGTGACGCGGAGCTCCGTGTGGACGCGGGCGATCGCGGCGACGTCCGTCGGGTTCTCGAGTCCCTGGCAGGACACGACGAGACCGGCGACGAACCCGAGGACAAGGGCGAACAGCACGATCCGGCCGAAGGTCCCGGCCGGGATGAGGATCTTCACGGCGCCCCCTGTTACAGTCCCGATGCGCTCCGTCGCGGTGGTGGCGTCGCGCTTCGTCGCAGACGCGACGATGCGTGGAACGATACGAGGGAGTCGGGCGCCGTCCTAGCGCCGAACGGCCCAAAGCGAGGGAGGACCATGTCGACGCCGCCGGACCCGGTGCTCGTCCTGCTCTCGGACTGGGCGACGAGAGCAGGACTGAGTCGGGAAGCCGTCGCGCGAGAACTCGGGGTGGCCCGGGCGACCGTGGCGGGGTGGTTCCTCCGCCTGGAGGCGCAGGCCGAGGGTCGGCCGCCGAGCAGCAGCGCGCGGGAGTTCCGCTTCCGGGCCCAGCGGCCGGAGGTCCAGGCGCACATCGCTCGCGTGCTGCATCGCGGAGTGCAGGAGTTGCACGAGCGGTCGACGCGACACGAAGCGGTCGACACCGACGCGGCCGACCGTGGTGAGACGTGGACCGTCGCGCACGACCTCGTGATGCGGCTCGCCGACCAGGGCCTCGCCGCCGCGACTCCCGCCGAGGCGGGCGCCCGACGGCATCGGATCGCCGAACTGGTCGAGGCGGTCCCCGACGTCGTCGGGACAGCCGTGCTCGCCGTCCGGCGCGGCAGCGTGACGACCGTGCCCTACGCCTATCAGGTCGTCCCGCTGGTGGAGGCGCAGGAGGACGACGACGCCACGCACGAGCACGTGCGACGTGTCCGGGGACAGATCGACCGGGCGTTGTCGGAGGCATCGGAGTCGAGCCGCTGGGAACACGGCGGTCTGGTGCCGCGGGGCGGCCTGGTCCAGCAGGGCACGCGGCTCGTCGCCGCGGGCGCTCTCATCTGTGCCTCGCTCAGCAGCACCCGGTCCTCCCAGCAAGCACTGCTGGTCCCGTCGACGCACGTCGATGCTCCCGTCCGGGACCCGCGGATCGCCGTCGTGATCACCAATCCGTACGGCGGCAGTGGCCCGGTGGCCGGTCTCCTCGCCCGCGCTCTAGGAGCCGGCCATCTGCCGGCCGGCGAGTTCGTCCGGACGGTGCGTGCCCGGCGGGCGAGACGTGACGTCGGGCGGTACGGCGAGCGTGGCCCGCTGCTGCCCGCCGCGGCGACGCTCGACGCCGCGTTCATCCTGCAGCCCACCTTGCGCCTGCTCGTGGACGGTGACGCCGCCGGGGCGTGGTTCCTCTCGCTCGAGGCGCAACTCCTCGAGGACGTCCCGCTGCGTCGGGCCGTCGACACGACGGGGGCGATCGTCGTGGTGGTCCGGCTGGGGGAGCGGTGGCGTCGGCTGGCCGCATGGAGGCTCGCGGCCGCCGAGCTGAACAGCGCCGGTGATCACGAACCGGGGCCGGGGCGCCCCTTGTCGTCCGACGACATCGATCTCACCGTCGGCCGTCGGCTGGAGGACGTCGAGCGCGCCGTGCTCGAGCGGCAGGCGGAACTGGCCGCCGAGTTCCGCTCGCGTCTGAGTCGGGGCGAGGAGGCGCTGCAGGCCGTGCTCGAGACTCGCGCCGCCGAGGGCCGGCCGTCGGTGGAGGTGCGTCTGGACGAGGTCCCCGAGGAGTTCCCGGTCGTGGCCGTCGACGACGGCACGGTGCAGGCACTGGCGGGCGAGGCCCGCTTCTCGGGTCCCGTTCGTGTCGCGGCTGACGCCGTCGACGTGATGGTGGACAGTTGGGTCCGAGCGGCGGGGCAGGTCCTGGACGCCCTGGGCCGACTGACGGGGCACGGCGGTCGCGACGAGCTCGTCGACGTGGAGCCGGCCGACCCGTGGGTGGCGGCCCTCCGCGAGGCCGGAGGAGAAGCCGGATGACCAGCCGCATCATCCCGGAGGACCTGATCGCCGAACAGGTCGCCGGTGTCGACGCCCGCGTGCAGGGAGGCCCGTACGCCGACGAGGCCGTCGAGGTCCGCCGGGCCGCGAGGTTCCTCGACACCCTCGTCGAGCGTCTCGGCCTCCGTGGTCCTGCCACCAGCCTGACACCGCCCACGGGCAAGCCGCAGTACCTCCTCCGACTCGCGGACTCGTCGGGCGCACCGGTGGTGCTCAAGGTGTACGGGCGCCGGCGCCCCGCCGAGGCCGCGGTTCAGCGGGTGTGGCGGGAGCACGGGGTCCCCACCGCGAAGGTCCTCGCCCACGGCGACGAGCCGGTGAGCTGGCTGCTCATGGCGGAGCTGCCGGGAGCGCCTCCCGCCACGGGCTCCGCCGAGCTCACCCCGGCCCTCGCCCGGCTGATGGCGCACGCCCATCAGGTGGATATCGGCGCCGTGCCCGGCACGACGAGGCTGTTCGACGCCGTCGCCCGTCACCTACGGGCGGTGGCCGCTGCGGCGGCCGCGCACGGATACCCGATGCCGGAGGATCTGACGGACCGATCGCAGGCTCTGATGACCGACGGGCCCAGGCTGTGTCTTCATGGCGACCTCACCCCGGTGAACCTCCTCGTCGAGGGCGGCTCCATCCACGTCCTCGACACCTGCGGATACGTCGGTCCGCCCGAGTTCGACGCAGCGCGCTGGTGCGCCCGGGTCGGAGGCGCCGGGCGGGCGCGGGAGCTCCTGGCGCGATGGCTGGCGGTGGAGACGGAACTGGACGCAACCCGTGCTGCCGGGCTCCTGGCGCTCGAGCTGGTCATGGAGGCCGGCGTCCGGGAGATCGTGAAGGACGAACGAGGTCAGGACGCGAGCGCGCCCGACCCGGCCACCGAAGCGCTGCTCGCCGCCGCGATCGCGGTGGACGCCCCGTGACCGGGCGGGAGATCGGCGTCGTGATCACCACGTACGACAAGTTCGATCACGCCCGGGCCAACATGGAGCTGATCCGCCACCTCTGGTCGCCCTTCTTCGACCGCGTCGTGATCGTGCACGCCGTGAACGGGCCGCAGGTCTGGTCATCCTACCTGGAGGACCACACGGTCGTCGTGGCGCCGTCCGCGAGCCACTTCCGTGGTGCCGCCTCGCTGCTCGACGCCGGCATCGCGGCCCTGGCAGCGGCCGAGCCCGGTCTGCGGCACGCCGTGTGTCTGGCGGGCGACTGCTGGCTCTATCGGCCGGAGTGGGTGCGCGACCTCGTCGAGGAGATGCACGACCAGCAGCTCCGGTTGGCCGCCGCACGATTCGAGGTCACACCACGCGCGCACGGAGTCGCGCGGGAGCACGGTGATCCGACCCTGCTCCCGGGCGTGGGACTGACCTCGGACTTCTTCGTCCTCGACGTCCCCTGGGCACTCGAGGTCGGCATGGTGCCCCTGTCGTTCGAGGAGTTCCTGGCGAAGTACGGACTGCTCCTGGACTACCTCCAGGAGATCGTCCTGCTCGAGAGGTACCTCGAGGGCCGATTCCTCACCGGAGTGCGGGCCGACCTGCAGCGCCGCCGCTGGCACAAGGACGGCCTGGGCAGCGAGGGGCTCCGTGCAGCCCGACGGTTCCTCCGCCTCATCGTCGAGCGCCCGATCGACCCCGCAGGGATCACCGCTCCTCCGCACAAGGGCCACTGGCCGACCATCGGCCTGAGCACGACCGAGGACCCGTCCCGGAAGCGGGCGGAGCTCTCGGCCGTCGACGGGCTCGCCGGTGGGCCGACGATCGAGCGCTTCGTCTCGTCGGAGGACCTCGGCTGGTTCGCGGCCGGCGCCGGATGACCTGCTGACCGGCTGCCCGGGGCGACTACCGCCTGGTCGACGCGCTCACCCCGGATCCCGCCGCGATCCCCGAGCTCGGGGATGGGCCGAGCGGACGACGTCTGTCACGAATACGACATGACGAGCGATCACCGGCCCAGAGGCGCGCAGTGCCTCGGGGGGAGAGGCACAGCATGACGACGGGTGTGGGTGCGACAGGGGCGGCCGCCGGGGCGGCACCGGCGGGTTACGAGCTCGGCCGGATGCTCAACCGGGGCGGATCGGGCAGCGTGCACGAGGCGCGGCAGGTCTCGACCGGTCGCTGGGTGGCGCTGAAGCTGCTCGACGTCCAGGTCACCGGCCCCGAGGTGCACCGCCGGTTCGACCGGGAGCGCCAGGCGATGGGGGAGCTCGCCGGCCACCCGAACATCGTGTCGATCCTCGACGCGGGCGTGCACGACGGCAGGCCCTGGCTGGCGATGGACCTGTGCCCGGGTGGATCGTTGGCCGACCTCGGCCGGACACTGCTGGCCGCTGAGGCGGTGTCGGTCCTGCACGCGGTGGCGTCGGCGCTCGCCGTCACCCACGCCCGCGGCGTGCTGCACTGCGACATCAAGCCCGGCAACGTCCTCGTCACCGCCTACGGCAAGCCGGCGCTCTCCGACTTCGGCATCGCGCGCCTCACACTGGAGAGCCAGGGCTCGCGGATCGGGGGCTACACGCTCGACCACGTGCCGCCTGAGGTCCTGCGCGGTGAGCGCCCGTCCGACCGTGGCGATGTCTGGTCGCTCGGCACGACCCTCTGGCAGCTCCTCACCGGACGCCCGCCCTTCAGGTCCGCCGACGACGTCTCCGCCCCTGCCGTCATGCAGCGCATCGACCGGGACCCGCTGCCGCCGCTCGGCCGCCACGACCTCCCGCAGGGGGTCGAGAGCCTGCTGCGCGCGATGACCGCGAAGAACCCGGCCGAGCGCCCGTCCGCTGCTGATGTCGCCCACCACACCGCGGGCATCGCGCACACCGCCGGGCTCCCGCTCGAGGTCGGGCTCCCGGTCGCGCAGCGCACGACGCTCCCGCCCCGCACCGAGGACCCGGTGCGCCCGCTGTCGTCGACGAGCACGGTGCTCGGCCCGGTCCCCACCGGACCGCCGCCGGCGCCGCCCGAGCCGACCGACCCGCCGTCGGGAAGGACGAAGCCGACCAGGGAGGAGAAGGCGCGGCGTCGGCGCCGCCGCACCCGCTTCGCAGGCGCGATGCTCGTGCTCCTGCTGCTCGCCTTCGGCGGCGGCGCCTACGTGGGCTGGCGCTACCTGCCGCCCCGGGAGAGCTCGAGCCCCGCAGTCGCCGCGCCGTCGTCACCGTCGGCTCCCGCGATGGCCGCGCCGATCGCGGACGGACCCGCCGCGCCCGCACCCGCCTCGCCGACGCAGCCGACGATCGCGCTGAAGCTGCTGTGCACGCTCAAGACGCCGACGACGTGCCTCGGGGGCGGCCACTCGCAGTCCTACTCGTCGGAGGTCACCACGCCCTCGGGCCAGCGGCTCGACGACGGCTGCTTCGACTACCTGACCGTGACCGGCCCGAACGGACTGGTGAAGCAGGACTCCTTCGCCTGCAACTCCGGCAACCCGATCTACCTCAACCAGAACCAACCGCTGCCCGACGGCCAGTACCGGATCGAGGAGCGCGTGCAGACCCAGGACGGACAGACCGCCCAGGCCTCGCTGACCTTCTCCGTGCGGTCATGACCGGCCCCGGAATCCGGCCTCCGGGCCCTCCGTTCCCGACGACGGGTGCGGCGCCGGCCGGGTGCCCGGGCTGCGGCTGTCCCCGGTCGCCCGGCGCCGCGTTCTGCACCGCGTGCGGGACCCCGCTCGGAGGCTGGCCGTCCCGCCCGCTTCCCGGCCCACCGCATACAGGCGGCTGGCCGACACCGCCCCCCGCGTCAACGCCCGCCTCACCGTGGCTCACCCGCCCCGCGACGGCGGTCGTCGCCGCGGTGGTGGCGGTGCTCGCCGTGTCCGGCGCCGTCCTCGCCGTCGTCCACGCGAGCTCGGGCGGAGGATCCACGTCGGCGCCCGTGGCCGTGGCCGCCCCGGCGGCCGATGCGGTCGCCGACCCGTCGGGCGGTGCGACGGCGTCGGTCCCGGTCGCGAGCGACCCGGCGGCGCAGCTGCAGGCACGCTCGACCGCCGACTCCGCGGTCGTCGAGGGCCTCGTCGGGTCCTGGATCCCGCAGCTCTCGTCGAAGCGGCCGGGCCTCGTCGCGGACGGGCAGACCTATGACAACGCATCGATCCTCGCGGAGCACCAGGCGCTGCGGGCCGCCCACGGCGACGCTCGTCTGCTCTGGACCGGGGACTTCGCGAACTACCGCGGGCACGACTTCTGGGCCACCGTGGTCGGCGACCCGATGCCGACCGCCGCCGCCGCGAACGCGTGGTGCGACAGCCAGGGGTTCGACGCCGACCACTGCTACGCCGTCCGCCTGACCCACAGTGGCGGCCCAGAGGGCAACTCCGTGCAGCGGCCGCACCGGTAGCGCGGTGGGTGCAACGGTCAGCTCTCGTCGGGCGATGTTCCCGAAGACGGCTGCGGGGGGCGCTGCCGGCGGGGGAGGCAGCAGATGAGCGTGTGGACGTCGATCCCGATCGGCACCGTGCCGCAACGGCCCCGGGCCGACCGGCCCCACCCGGCGTCGGCGGCCGGGCCGGTCCCGTCGCCTGCTCCGACGCCCGTCCCGGCGGCCCCGCCGCTTCCGACGCCGGGCCCGACCTCTGCTCCGCTGCGCGCCCACCCGCCCGCGCTCCCGACCGAGCGCGCGGCGACGGCCGCTCCCGCCCCAGCACGCCGGCCGACCGCCCTCGACGCTCCGACCACCGCCGTCGAGGAGGACCCGACGAACCGGCTGAGCGCCCACCTGCTCGCCGACCGGGTCGCCCGGTGCGGTCCGCCCCCGACCCGGATCGGAACTCGAGTACCTCCGCCGCCGACGCGGCTCGGTCCGCCCGTGCCGTCGATGTCGCCGCCGCTGCCCCTGCCGTCGAACGTCGCGGCACCGCCCTGCGAGGCGACCTCGACCCGGCGCAGCCCGATGCCGTTCCTGGCTCTGGTCGCCCTGCTGGTGCTCGGCGCCGCGGTGCTCGCGCCGTGGCCGGGGTCCGGACCGTGGGTCGCGAGTTCACCGGTCGGGCTCGCGCTGCTCGCCGGGGTCGCCCTCCTCGTCGTCCCCCTGACGATCGACCTCATCTCCGGGCGCGACCGGGCGACCGCGATGCTGGTGGGACTGCCTCTCATGGCGGCAGCGGCCGCCGGGACGGTCCTCGTCACCGGCGGGGACCTCGGTGCCGTGCTGGCCGCGCAGGGCCTAGACGCCGACGCGACGATGGCGGCGGGCATGGTCGGCGCCGCGCTGCTCGGCTGTCTCCTGCTCGGGTTCGTCGGAGCCGCCCGGCGGCCGACTCCCGCGGCCGCCGTCGGCGCACCCGCCGTCGTCGTCGGTGTCTGCGCGGGCATCAGCACCGCCGCCGTGGCGGCGCTCGTCATCGCCCTCGGCGGACCCGGTCCCGAGGCGGCGACGGTCGCCACGGCGGCCGGGACCACACCGACCGTGGCCGCCGCGGCCAGCGGCACCAGCGCCGCGGCCTGCCCGGCCGAGGCTGCGAGCACGCTGCCCGAAGCCGCGGTGGCCGCGCCGGTGGTCGCCCACGACTCCCGCGTCCACGTCGCGATCTGTCAGGGCAGCTCGGGCGCCCTCTACTACTACGGCGCCGACGACCGCACCCACCTGACGATCACGCTGCCGGCGACGCAGAGCGAGGACAGCTGGATCGCCACCAACAACGGCGTCACGTACTTCGTTTCACGGGAGAACCTGATGATCACCAAGGCTGGTGCGACGCTCGCGGACGAGGCACTGACAGGAGGTTGGTCCCGCTAGGCAGTTGATCATGCCGAGCGCGACGACGCCGACGTCGCACTCGACATGATCACCTGCCTAGGCGCAGCCGAGGACGTCCCCCTGCGACGCCGTGACCGGCGGGAGACCACCCTCGGAGGACCCCACCTCGCACACCGGCCCGGTGCCGGACCGCAACCTGCGCAGGGGCGCGACCGAGAACAGCACGTTGAGGGTGTCGGGGAGGCTCGGGTCGTCGATCTTCGCCGTCGCGTACGGGCCGGCGCAGCGGATCGAGCCGGGCTCCACCGTGGACCGGGCGTCGCCGGCCTGCCCCGCGGAGTAGGCCGGGACGAGCGCACCCGCGTCCACGCAGGCTCCGGCTCGGGAGGTCGTGGTGGGCGGGGCCGGTACCGGGCTTGACGGGGCGACCGATCCGACGGAGTTCGCCGGGACGGACGTCGCCGACAGGCCGAGCACCACGCCCGCCGCCAGGGCCACCACCACAGCGAGCAGGACGCCGACCCTCACACCTGCACCACCCGGGCGCCCGCACCCCGGTCGATCCGGCGCACCTCGCGGGTCAACGCCCGCAGGAAGTGCCGGTAGGACCCGTACCCGGGGATGGTGGCCGGGCCCATCGGGATCACCCAGAGGATCTTCTCGTTCTCCGTGCGGTACTCGAGCAGCCGCACGGAGAGCCGCGTCCCGGAGAGCCGCACGCTGAACGTGCACTGCTCGGTGCCGCGGAAGCCGCTCACGATCGCGCAGTCGAGCCCGTCGTCCCGGTGGCGGAGCACCGAGTAGGCGCAGCCGTCGGTGGTGAAGTAGTTCCCTCGATTGGCGAGAGCGCGGCCGACGGCGTCGCGGATGTCGTCCGGCGAGGCCTCGACGTCGAGATCGAGGCCGATCGAGCCGCGTGCGGCGGCCCGGACGACGGCCGGGAAGACCAGCTCGGGGCCCGTGTCGTCGGCGTCGTCGAGCGACCCTCGCGCCCCTTCGCCGCGCTGGACGTTCTGGTACCAGCCGTAGCCCGCCCACCCGACGATGACGAGGGGCGCGACCATCACCAGGGCGGGGAACGAGTACCGGCCGGTGTCCTGGTTCCAGACGTACGTCCCGTAGATCGCGGCTCCGATGCCGACCGCTCCGAGCAGGACCTGCCGGTTGCGCGGCATCGTCGGGACGAACACCGCCGCCAACGCGAGGACGCCGCTCACGATCGTGAGCGCTGCGAGCGGGTGGACGGAGAGCCGGCTCGTCCCGCTGTCGTAGCCGGCGCCCTCGTCGTCGTAGGAGGAGGACGAGGACGAGGAGGAGGACGAGCTCGACGACGAACTCGACGAGGAGCTGTCGTCGCCGATCCCGAGCACGAGGCCCAGCAGGAGCAGCACGGCGACCACGCCGGTGATGATCAGGTTGGGCTTCACGGGTCGCTCCTCAGCACGGGTTGTCGCCCTCCATGTCACCGATGTTCTTCGCCGCCCAGATCGGGAGGCCGGGGCAGCCCGATCCGGGCACGGCGACGTAGGTCAGGACGTTGCGGCTCGCGAGGTCGACAAGCATCACCTCGACCATCGCGACGCGTCGGCTCGCGGCGTCCCGGATGCCGCAGCCGATGGCGGCGCCGGGGACCGTCAGGTACTTCGTGGCGCAGCGCGCGGCGAGGATGCGGGACTGGTCGAGCTGCGGGGTGGCGCGTGCGGCGCTCATCGCGAGCGCCTCCGCGTCGACGCCCCCGCTGCTCGACGACGGTGCGGCGCCGGTCGCGGTCGGTGTCGTCGCCGCACCCGAGCTGAGGGGGGTGGTCGACACGGCCTGCGAGACGACCGCCTCGGGCGTGCCGAGCGTGCCTCCGGTCCACGGCCACGTCGTCGTCGCGCGTCCCGAGGGACAGCAGTTCGCGTCCTCGGGTCCGTAGAAGGACTCGTCGCCGACGACCCGGCGGGGCTGCAGCTGCCGCACCGTGATGATGTTCGGGATCTCGCCGAGGCGGGGCTGCGAGCTCGCGAGTGCTCCGAGGAGCGCGGCCTGTCCGCGGGACCCGTCGAACAGCAGCACGGTCGTGACCGTGTTCCCGGCGGCCGTCGAGTCGTGGTTGTTGCAGCGCAGCGGGAGCGCCGCCTCGTCGCGCCCGTCGCCGGTCAGGTCGCCGTACACCACGCCGTCGGCCTCGACCGAGACGTCCTGCGGGTAGTTCGGGGTCGGTCCGTCGAACGCCGACGGCACCGAGGTCGCCTGCCCGCCTCGGAGCTGGATGGGACCGGGGGAGCGGCAGACGGACCCGGGCAACGTCGCGTCGCCCCAGTCGACGGCGCGGAGGTCGAGCGGCGGTCCAGCGGTCCCGGCCCCGAGGGGCAGAGCCGGGACCGCGCCGGTGAGGAGCCCGAGACCGAGCCCCACACCCGCCAGCAACGACACGATGACCGAGACGACGAGCCCACCGCGTCGTCCGGTCGGGGACTCCTGGACCGTCACGACCGCGGTTCGGACGTGCCGTGTCCGACGAGGCGCGCGCCGCAGCGGACGCAGTGCACGGCGCCGGGCACGGCGCCGGAGCCGCACCGGGCGCAGAAGGCCGGGGTGTCGACCGCCGGGGTCGTGACGGCGGGCTCGGTGAGGTCCGGTCGCATGTGCCGCCCGCTCGGAGGGCCGCTCCGCACGGGCAGGCCGGCGGGAGGGGACGTCAGGCCGGGACGGGTGGGGACGGCGGGCGGCGGGCCGGGTGGTGGTGCCCAGCCGAACGGCGCCGACGGTGGCGCCGCGTGGCGGGTCGGCGGAGGTGTCGGGCGGGGTGTCGGGCGGATGGGGCCCGGGGCCGTCGGCGCCGGCGGTACGGGTCCCGGCGCTGCGCCCTTCCCGATCTCCAGCACCTGCCGGTGGAGGTTCTCGACAGCGGGGAGCGCGGCCTCCCCGAAGAAGCGTCGTGCGTCGGCGGGGAGCCACAGCGCGATCACCACGGCGGCGTGCAGACCGAAGGAGGCGAGCAGCGGGAGCACGCTCTCGTCGGCGGAGGAGAGCAGGAGGACGACGACGAGGTCGGCGACCGTCGCCCCGGTGACCAGCACCCGCGCGAGGCGCTCGCCCCGACCGATCGCCGCCTTGGCCCAGAATCCGACGCCCGCAATGCCGGCGCACAGGAGTGCGCCCAGGATCATGAGGCTCGCGGTGCTCCCGACGAGGGACGCGACGGCGATCCCGCTGACGAGGAGCGTCGCGGCGAGCAGCGCGGTGATGGCCGACGAGTACAGGACGACCGTCTGCGCGACGACGATGGAGGTCGGGAGCTCGGTGGCCCGGCCCCACGGACCGGCGAACCAGGCGCGGGCCGACGGCACGCAGGCGAGGGCGGCGACGACGCCGATCGAGCCGAGGGCGAGCACGACGGTGAGCCCGGTCGCGACCGGCATCGCGAAGCACGCGAGCAGCAGGTAGCCGGCGAGGACGAAGGCGATCCCGCGGGCGACCCGGCTCCCCTCGTAGAGGCCGTAACCGACGCGGGCGAAGGCGACGACGAACGACCCCATGACCAGGGCGATCCCGAGGCCGAGGAGCCCGAGCGCGGGGGAGAAGGAGAAGAAGGCCGCGCCGAGGCGCAGGAGCACCAGAGTCGGGTAGAGCAGGCAGGCGGCGACGATCGCGAACATCGCGATGACCACCCAGAGCAGGGCCGGAACCGCGGCCTGACGTGTCGCGTGTGGATCCATCCTCGTCCCCCCGAAGACCCGGCACCCCCGCCGGTTGATCCGACATCGTCTGGAGCGGGATCTCGCGTTACGACGAGCCCCCCATGGTCACCGCCGATGACGTCGTGCACGGCGATTCCGCGTCGCAACGCCCTCTGCTACTCACTGCGTCCGCTTTGACGACGCCTCGTCCCCGGTGGCCGCTTAGCTCTGGGCGAACCCCTGAGGCCGAATCAGGACGACGGACACGTTGTCCGGCGCCGACGCCGCCATCGCGGCGGCGAACAGTCCTCGCACCGCCTCGGCGTCGTTCTCGGTGCGCCGGAGGATGTCCTCCATGGCCGTGACGCCGACGACGTCGCTGAGCCCGTCGCTGCAGAGCAGCCAACGTACCCCGTCGCTGCGGTCGAGCGGCTCGACGGCCGGGGTGGGCAGTGTCCCGCGGGGTCGAGGGCCCAGCCAGGACAGGAGGGCGCCCTTGGTCGTGCCCGACGGGGCGGAGTCGTCGGTCGAGAGCTGGGCGACGTACCCCGCGCGGATCTGGAAGACGCGGCTGTCGCCGACGGAGAACCAGACGCAGGTCGCCGGGTCGGCGACGACCCCGGCGACCGTCGTCCCCATCTCGGCGAGGGAGGCCCGGCGGGCGGCGAGGTCGGTGAGGTCCGCGTCGATGTCGGCGAGCCGGGTCCGGGTGCTGTCGACCGCCGCATGCTTGATCGGGGACGACGCGAGGAGCTGCACGACCGTCCGCGAGGCGACCTGACCTCCGGCGTGGCCACCCATACCGTCGGCGAGGGCCACGGTCACGGCGTCGGCCACGACGAGACGCATGACGACGGGCTCGGGCAGGTCGACGTCGGCCGCGACCAGCGAGCCGAGGAGCAGGCAGTCCTCGTTCGCCTTCCGCAGCGCACCCCGGTGGGTGAGCGCGGCTATGTCCAGGGTCGCGGTCATCGTGTGCCGCCCCAGCGCAGGCCGATCTCGACATCGCTCGCCAGGCGCAGGGAGTCGCCCGGACGCAGCGGCTCGTCCTGCCCTCCGGCCAGACGGCGACCGGAGACGAAGGTCCCGTTGGCGGAGTGCTCGTCGCGGATCCAGACGCTCCCGTCGATGTCGACCCGGATGGTGGCGTGACGTCGGGACACGTTGTCGGAGGAGGCGAGGGCGGCGGCGACCGGCGAGTCCTGACGGCCCAGCAGCACCGACCCGGAGACGGTGACGGCCTGGCCCGCGACGTCGAGGACGAGGGCCGCTGACTCTCGACGGGTCTGGGTCGGCTTCGGCGGCGCTGCCGCTGACGGCTCGGCCCGGCCGGCATCGACCTCGACCCGGCACGGCAGGCACGTCCCGCCCGACGAGAGCGCGCCGCCGCAGTCGGAGCAGGTCGCCCGCGGGGTATTCGTCGTCGGTGGCGGCGGTGCGGGTTCGCCGGGGTCGAGGTTGCTGAAGCACGCTAGGCAGAGGACGACCCCGGGAGGGTTCTCTTGCCCACACGCGGGACAGGTCAGCTCCGCCATGTCGCGTCCTGGAGGGTCAGGCCGTCCGCGGCCATCCGGGCGCCGAGGCGCTCGAGGTCGCCGCGGCGCGGGATGCCGATGAGGTAGGTCCGTTCGCCGGTGGTGGCGACCTGCAGGCGGGCTCCCGACGGCGGGTCGGCGTAGCGGCCCCGCCCGAGGGCGGTGCGGATGACGATGCGCTGGTTGTCGGAGCCGCGCAGCGGCACGCCGGTGTTGCGGGCCTCCACGTAGGGGCCCGCGACCACCGCGTCGCACGCCTCGATCGCCCGCAAGGTGTCCGGGCGGTCGAGGGTGTGCGCGGCGCGGCCGGTGAACAGCAGGATGTCGAAGGGACGGGGCCGGTCCCGGCGTCGGTGGTCGACGGCGGAGAGCAGCTCCCCGAGAGCTTCGGGCTGCTCGAGCGGCTCGCCACCGGTCACGGTCAGGCCGTCGAGCGGTTCGGGGAGCCCGTCGAGCCACGCGAGGATCTCGTCGACCTCGACGACGCTTCCGGCGAGCGGGTCCCACGTGTCCCGCGAGGCACAGCCGTGGCAGCCGAGGCCGCAGCCCTGCACCCACAGCCCGGCGCGGACCCCGTGGCCGAGGACGGTGACGGGGTGGTGGAGGCGGTTGATCCGCAGGCTCGTCACCGGAACTCCACCTCGACTGTCGACCCGTCACGGTGCAGCGCGTCGACCGTCACGGCGTCCCCGCGGGCGGGGGCCCGCTCGAAGAGCGCCCGGGCGAGCGGGTTGATGAACAGCGACTCGAGCGCCATCCCGATGCCACGACCACCTCGCGAGAGGTCCGCGGTACACCACTCGCGCAGCCGGGTCTCGACGGCGGGAGAGACGGCGAGGTCCACTCCGTGCTCCTCGTCGACGCGGCGCAGGATGTTGGCGAGCTGCGCGGTGAAGATCGCGCCGGCCGCGTCGGGGCCGATGAAGTCGAACACCACGATGTTGTCGCCGAAGCGATTGAGCAGCTCGGGCCGGCCGAGGCCGACGGTGAAGTGCTTCTCGATCGCCGACCGCAGGCGGCGCTCCACCTCGGGGAACGGGGTACCGGGCTGCACCGTCGGCACGCGTTCCCCGGCGGGGCCCTCCTCGATGGTGCCGAGGTTCGACGTGAAGATCAGGACGGCCTCGGAGAAGTAGGTCGTGGTGCCGCGACCGTCGGTGAGGCGCCCGTCCTCGAGAATCTGCAGGAACTTGTCGAGGATGCGCGCGTGGGCCTTCTCGATCTCGTCGAAGAGAACCACTCGGAACGGCTGTTGGCGCAGGGCGTTGGTGAGCTCGCCGCCGGCCTCGTAGCCGACGTAGCCGGGCGGCGCGCCGATGAGGCGGTCCCCGGCGTGCTCGGAGGAGAACTCGCTCATGTCGAACCGCAGGTAGGCCGACTCGTCGCCGAAGACAAGGGCGGCGACCGACTTCGCGAGCTCGGTCTTGCCCACGCCGGTGGGCCCGGCGAAGAAGAGCACGCCACGCGGGCGGCTGCTCGCAGACGACGCCTGCGCGCCGGAGAGTCCGAGTGCGGCCCGCTTGAGGATGTCGAGGGTCTTGGTTACGGCGGCGTCCTGGCCGACGACGCGCGCGCTGACGTTCTTCTCGCCATCGGCGAGACGGTCGCGCAGGTATCCGCGCCGCCAGGGGCTGTCGAGGACGCCCAGCCGATATGTGCGGACGGCGTCGGGAATCCCCGCGTCGTCGAGGCCGCGGTCCAGCATGAGGCGGACCACCTCCCGCATCTCGGCGAGGGCGAGGCCCTCCGCGTGCTCGGCGAAGCGCGCCGCGGCGTCGGGGGGCGCCCCGGGCAGGGAGCGCGCGAGCAGGCGGGCGGTGGCCTCCCGCTCCCCGTAGTCGGGCCGGGGGATCGCCACGGTCCGGATCCGCTCGTTGTCGGCCGTGAGCCAGGCGGGAAGGTCCCGCTCGTGCTCGACGACCCACACGACCGGGTTGTGGATCGATGCTCCCGCGGTGCCGCGGCTCTTCGGGGAGACGTCCCGGGAGCGGCGGGACGCGCGCACGAAGAAGGCGTGCTCGGCAGGATCGAGGTGCTGGACATCGACGGCGAGGCGGCCCGCGTCCTCGATCACGAGCGCGGTGCCGCTCGCCGCCTGACCCACCGTGGTCATGTGCTCGGCGAGCCGCTCGAGGGAGACCGCCCGGCCCGAGTCGAGGTCGCCCTGCAGGAGCCCGGCGGCCGCGTCGCGCGCCGCGGCCCCGGCGTCGCCCGGCGCCGGGAGGGACCGCAGCCCGTGCACCGGGGACACGACCACCAGACAGTCGATGCCGCGGTCGGCGAGGACACCCGAGAGCAGGCGGACGAGGTCCACGAGCATCTCGGCGCCCTGGTGTACCTGCCGGAAGACGTCGTGCACGTTGCCGTGCAGGACGAAGTCGCTGTGCACCGCGAGCGTGGCCGTGATCTCGCGGGCGAAGGCGGGGGTCGGGTCATCTGACATCGTGGCGGCGCTCCTCCGCTCGGTGGTCACGACGACGGCTGGTGGCCGCGGGGACGACGGGGACTGCTGTGAGGCCGGGCTCGACGAGACCGCGGGTCTCGGTCGCGATGCCCTCGGCGTCGAGCATCTCGGCCAGGCGCTCGACGCTCGAGCACCACTCCCGCTCCCGCTCGACGTCCAGCGCGCAGGCGTCTGCCCCGGCCCGCTCCCGGGTGCGGAGGAGCTGGGACCGCAGCCCGTTCTCCTCGAGGTTCAGTCCGACGGCGTGCTCGGACCAGCCGTCCTTGGCGACCCGGAGCCGGCCGGCGGCCCCGTGCACCGTTGCGAAGTCCTGATCGACCACGTACCCCATGTCCTCGAGGGCGTCGACCACCCGGGACTGGACGTAGGCGCGCTCGTGGCGCTCACGCACCTGGGCGGCGCGGGTCAGCGCCTCCTGGCGCAGGTCCGCGTCGAAGGCCGCGCCATCGAGCACCGCCTGGAGGCGGGGGACGACGGGTCCGCCCTCGGGCTCGCCGTCGAGGGCCCCGAGGAAGGTCGCCGCCTCGATGGATTCTGCACGTCGGGCGCGGATGTCATCGTTGAGCCGGTTGACCCGGCGGCGCAGGGCGCGCAGCCGGCCGTTCCACGCGGTGTCGGTGTCGTTCAGGAGCTCACTGGTGGCCCGGCCGAGGGCGGTGACCTCGTTCTCGGTGGCCCCGGGGAGCAGCACGTCGAGCACTCGCCCGACCGCGGACCGCTCGGCCTCGCGCGCAGCCCGGTCCTCGCGGACGCGGCGGGAGTCGGGCGCCGACGAGGGAATCGGCGGTGCGACAGCGGCGAGAACCTCGCCGACCAGCGCGTCCAGGCGCTGCGAGCTCCGCGCGACGAGGAGCCGCTCGGCGTCGGCGAGGGCCCGGTCCGCGGACGCGCACCAGGCGTGCATCTCCTCGATGGAGAGGCACGACATGTCGCACGGCGCCGGGAGGTCGGCAAGGAGG
This sequence comes from Actinomycetospora soli, assembly GCF_021026295.1. GTDB lineage: Bacteria > Actinomycetota > Actinomycetes > Mycobacteriales > Pseudonocardiaceae > Actinomycetospora > Actinomycetospora soli. Next base: position 179,384 of record NZ_JAJNDA010000006.1, on the reverse strand, counting down.
GTCGGGTCGCCACCGGCCCGGCGCGCGGCTACGAGCAGTCGTGCGTTGCGTCCGACGACCTCCTGCGCGGCGGCCTCCCAGCGCCCGAGCGCGCGCAGCTCGGCGTGGCGACGGTTCACGGCCCGGTCGGTGGCGTCGCCGAGCGCGACGAGAGCGGAGCCCGTGAGCGTGGTGACGGCGCGGGCGGCGACGAAGGCGGCGCCGGCGACGAGGACGACCCCCGCCCCGGCCGTCACCACGCCGGACTGTGAGCTCACGGCTGCCACCCGAGGACCGCGATCTCGGTGTCGGCGAGCCAACGCTGCCAGTGCCGGTGGGCGTGCCACGCGCCGAACACGATCCCCGCCGTGACGACCAGGGCGAACACCACGGGAAGCTGGACGGCGAGGGCGACGCCCAGACCGATCGTCACGGCGAGGACGAGGAGCCCGATGACCGCGTGCATCTGCAGGAAGCGGCCGAACGGACCGGCCACGATCCCGGCGCGACGGAACAGCGTGTATCCGGGGCTGTAGTCGCCCCCGAGCCGTGAGGCGAGCCAGAGCTCGGCCGCGAGCTGCACACCGGCCGCCAGCGCGAAGATCAGCACGCCCCCCACCCCGAGCCGGAACAGGGTGGTGCACGCGAGGATCGGGACGGCGAGCCCGAGGAGGGCGAGGCCGACAGCCTTGTCGCGACCGGCGGCGCGGCGCTGCTCGCGGGCGTCCCACTGCCGGCGACGTTCCTGGGCCGCCGCGTAAGCGGCCCGCTCCTCGGCCAGGTGCTGGTCCGCCTCGGCGGTGGCGACGGGGAGGGTGTCGAGCGCGATCAACATGGCCGCGCTGGTCTGGCTGCGGCGGGCGAGCGCCGAGAACCACGACACCGGTCGTGCCAGCTCCGCCTCGGCCGTGGTGAGTCGGTGGCGCAGCGCGGCGCGACTGGCGTCGGGCGTGAGGGCGGCGGCCAGGAGGCGGGCGCGGGCACGGCGCACCGCGGAGGCGTCGTGGAGCGAGGCCATGGCGTGCGCGGGTGCCTCGGTCGAGCGGATCCGCTCCCACTCGCCGATCCCGTCGAACCATCGCCGGGAGACGCCGTGCAGACCGTCACCGGTTGGCATTCCGGCCAGGACGTCGAGCACCCGGCCGCGGCAGAGGTCGTCGAGGAGCATCTGCTCGTCGGTCAGACCGTGCTGGTCGGCGCGCGGGCTCTCCGCGGCCTGGAGCGCGATCTCCCGCAGCTCCGGCGCGGACATCGACCGGCCGAGGTAGACCGCCGGCAGATCGGGGTCGAGCCAGGTGAGCGTCAGCAGCAGGTTGAGGTCGGGTCGTTCCTGGTCCAGCTGGGCGACCAGACGTCGCTTGGCGCCGATGTCGAGCCCGGCGGAGGTGCCCCAGTTCAGCAGGTCGTCGCGCAGCGTGTTGGTCACGGCCACGAACATGCGGGCGGCCTCGCGCCAGTTCGCGGCCATGGCGCGGGCGAGCTCGGCGGGATCGTGGAACGTGGCCCCGTCGAACTCGAATCCGACGCCGGGAGCAGCTCCGGCATCGCGGGCGACGGCCGGAGAGCCGCCGTCGAGCCACGAGGTGACCTGGTCGGATCCCCACCGGTCCCCGGGGTCCTTGACGAGCAGGCCCCGCGCGAGAAGCTGGAGTCGCGGGTCGTCGATCGAGTCGGTCTCTATGGGGCGGAAGAGCAGTTCGTGGAGGATCTGCCGCTCGTCGAGGCCGCCGAAGAGCGGGGTGCGCCCGGAAAACTCGCGGACCACGATCCCGAGCGACCACCAGTCGCGGGACTCGTCGACGGCACCCTGGAAGGACTCCGGGGCAGCGTAGAACACCGATCGGGCCTGCGACGAGTAGACGGTGCCGCGGCTGACGTCGCGGCTCAGGCCGAAGTCGGTCAGCACGAGCTCGAGCGGCGCCACGCTCCGGACGAGGACGTTGTCCGGCTTGAGGTCGCGGTGCACGATCTCGCGGTCGTGCAGCTGGAGCAGCCCGGCGGCGATCTGCCGGACCGTCTCGGCCGGTTCCGGGCGCGCCGGCCCGCCGCCTGTGAGGAGGTCCCGGAGGCTGCCGTGGGGGAGGAACTCCATGAGCTCCCAGTGCAGCCCGGCGGCGCTCACCCCCACCTCGAAGGTCCGCACCACGTGCGGGTGCCGGATGTCCGTGAGCAGGGCGGCCACGCGAGCATCCGGCGTGATGCCGCGCCGGTAGAGCTTGAGGGCGCGCGCCGTCCCGTCGGGGCCGTCGACCCGGAACACGTCGGCCTCCGCCCCGTGGGTGGGCAGGAGCGCGGCCTCCGGGAACCGCTCGGCGAGGTCGGCCGGGAGGGCGACCACGGCCTGGGCGTCCTCGTGACGGGTCGCGGTCGGGCCCCCGTCGGCCTCGCGCCGCGTCGCGGGCGGGCCCGGAACGTCCTTCGGTTCCCGACGGGTCGTGGGCGGCCCGTGGTCCTCGAGAGCCTCACGGCGCGTCCGGCCGGCCTCCGTCGTCATCAGCTTCCCCCTCCACCCTGGGCGGTGGTGTGTGCGAGATCCCTCGGCAGTGTCGCGAACACGCACTCGGCGTTACAGATCGTCGGCAAAGTTCGCAGGGCGATCACCCGTCCGGCCGTACCGGTCCGGCCGGTGATCGCTACTGTCACCGCCTGGCATGACGTCCTCCTCACCGATCCCGGGGGCGGGGCGCGGTTGGGACCGGCGTTGACCGGGCGGGATCGGTGGGGTGGGACGTGGGGGACACAGGGGCCGACCGGTGGACGACGAAAGCGCTGCTCGACGACGTCTGGGCGCGGATGGCGCGGCCGCCCCTCAGCGGCTTCGACCTCGCCGTCGTACGCCGCGGCGTGCTCCCCGCCGTGGCCAACCGGCCGAAGGCCTCCGTGATCGGCGACGCGATCGACGGGGGCCCGCGTGACGAGCTCCCGGGTCCGTCGCGCACGGTGGAGCCCGACCCGGCTCGCGCTGTCCACGACCACCTGCTCCGGGGAGCCGGCTCGGAGGTCCTCGGGCTGCTGCTGCGTACGGCCGGGCTTCTGGTGGAGGAGATCCAGGATCGCCTGCGCGACGACGGCGTCGCGACCGGGACCGAGGCACGGCGGGCCCTGCGCGGCAAGGTCGCCCGCCGGGTGGCGCAGACGTACGACCTGACCGGCGAACCGCCGGCGGGTGTTCTGCGCGGCCGGCTCGTCGTCGAGATCGCCGGAACCACGGCGGCCGACCTGGCCCTGCAGGCGCTCCGGCTTCCCGACGCAACCTTCGTGCGGCAGTGGTCCGAGGCCTGGGAGCGGGCCTGGGCGGCCCGCGGGCGGGCTGCGTCGGCGCGCTTGTCGCCGTCCGCCGTCGCGACGGGCGTGGCCGACCGGCCGCCGTTCGCCGACGACGCCCGCGGACGGTGGCAGGACGGCACCGATCGCAGCGTGCTGAGCCGCTACAAGCTGGTGTTCCGCGCGAACGCCCACGACCAGGGGTCCTCGGCCGGCCCGTCCGACCTGCACGTCACGCAACGGTTCCGGCACGCCGGCCCGGAGCTCGTGGCGCGCTCTGTGATCGACCGGGCCTGCGCTCCGCTCGGCCTCGCCCGCCCCGGGCACCGCATGGCGATCCGTTCGGTGGCAGCGGCCCTCGTCCCGCCCAGACGACCCGGGGCCGACGGCGAACTGCGCGCGTGGGCCGAGACCACCGCTCCGGAGCTCGCGTCCCTCCTCGACGACGGCCCGGACGAGCAGCTCGTCGGGGCAGTGCGCCGCCTCGCTGCGGCCCGGACGAGGACGGCGGACGACGTCGAGCGCCCGCGGTCCATCGACCGTCTGGACGCCGACGAGCTCGCGTCGGCCGTGGTCCGCAAGCTCTGGCAGTTCCTGGCCCAGCAGGAGACCGAGTGGGAGGTGACGGCGAGCCGGGCCGAGATCGCCCGCGTGGTAGGAGGGGCGTTCACGAAGAGCCTCAGCGACGCGCCCACCCGCCCGTCCGGCTTTGACGGCGCGCCGGGAGAGCGCACCCCCGAGGAGCAGGTCGCGGCCGAGGAACAGACACTCGCCGTCATGCGCGCGCTCGGGCCCGACGGCGTGCTGCGCTTCGTGGCCCTGTTCCGCACCGACCGCCCCGCCTGGCGGGCCTGGTACGACCAGCTGACGGACGGGGTGGCGGGCTGCCTGGAGCCCGGGGAGGCCGCGGCCTTCTTCGACCGTGAAATCGGAGTCGACGACGATGAGTGATCCCGAGCTCGTCGTCGACCGCGACGCGGACCGCACGCTGCGGATCGGTCGGCCGCCGGCGGCGCCGGCCGGCCACTGTCTGGTGTGTCTGGCCGGTGTCGACCTCCTCGTCGATCCCACGGATCCGGAGGGCCCGCCGTTCCTCACCGTCTGGGAACCGACCGTCGCGGAGCCAGCCCTCATCGAGCTCCTGGGGGAGCGGTCGGCGCAGGACGCGCTCGGGCTGGGTCCGGCGGAGCGCACCGTCGTCGTCGCGCGTCGTGGCGAGCTCGCCGACGGCGTCACGAGGGTGGCCGTCCTTCGGTGGCTGGGTGCGGCCAGCCCCGATCCGATCGCGGAGGAGGTGTGGCGGGTCGAGACCGCGCTCGCGGTTCTCGCGGTGGACGAGGTCATGGCGCCGGAGCTCGTCGAGCAGGCCCGGCAGGACCTCCTAGCGTCCGGGCCGGCCGTCGCCCGCTGGTCGGCGCAGGCGCGGGACCGGGGTGCCGCCGGACCGTGGGCCGACCTCGTCCGCGAGGCGGTGCCGGCGGCGCTCGCAGAGGCCGACCTCGACGACCCCGACGGCGCCGTCGCCGCCGACCTGCGACACGAGGACGAGCTCGCACCCGTGGCGGGGGAGGAGACGGCGTTCCGCGTGCCCGACGATCTGTCCGTGCTCGCCGACCGGGCCCTCCCGCTCGCGGTCCACGCCGGGGCCCCGACGGCGGGTCGTCGCACGGCCTCGGTCGACTGGCGGCAGGTGCCGCGTGGCCTGCTCGATCCCGGCGAGGACACCGTGGAGTGGGCGGTCGTCGGGAACTCGCTCCAGGTGAGCGCGCGGGCCGCGGCCGCGGCGAATCCCGGCGGGCGGCTCGCCTTCCGCGCGTATGAGCGGGGGAACCCGCTCCCGGTCGCCCGGGGGCTGCTGCGGCTCGACGGCGGGACGTGGGTCGGAGAGGCGACGCTGCTCGCCGACACCCCACGCGCCGACCCGGCCGCGCTCGAGATCGACGTTGCCGACGCGGACCGGGCCCGGCGTCCGCGCCTCGGGCGGGCTGCCCGGCGGGCACGGGCCGAGCGGTGGGCGGCCCGCGGTGTCACGGCGTTGCGCCTGGGTGCGTCGGGTGGCGCCCGGGGCGCGCTCGAGGAGTCGGTGCGGCTCTACCGCGCACTCGCAGGGGAGGCCCCGCAGGCGCGCCGCGGCGAGGCCCGGGCGACGGCGGTGCTGCGCGCGACGCTGGCCGCCGAGGGACGGGCCCGGATGGCGGAGGCCGTCGGCCGGGCCTGGCTGTCCCCCCAGCTGCCGGTGGACGACGACGACGTCGCGGTTCCCGACCTCGACACGCCCGGATGGAGCCGAACGGTCACCGAGCACCTCCTGCTCAGCGGCGCGGGCACTCTGCCGTGACGGCCTCCTGGCTGGCCCTCGAACCCGTCGGTGACGACGTGGTCTGGGCGCTGTCCGCCCCGGAGGGAGTGGTCGACGCGGGCCTGATGGTCGGCACGGGCGGACTCCGCGACGAGATCCTGGCGGCGGTGCCGGGAGCCGGCGGGAGCGGTCTCTGGACCGGCCCGTGGTCCGACCCGCGGCGCGAGCTCGATCTCGTCCGGCGGGCCGGGTCGGCGCTGATCCCGGCTGCGCTTCGTGCGCGGCTCGGACCGGACAGCACCGTGACGCTGGCGGTACGCGGCTGGCTGGCCACGGTGCCCTGGGACACCCTCGTCGTCGATCGGGACGACGACACCAGGCTGCTCGAGTCAACGCGGGTCGTCGGCGGGCTGCCACCCACGGTGTTCCCGGAGCATTCCTCGGCCGTCGTCGAGGGCACCGGCCACGCCGTCCGGATCATCGATCCCGGTCCGAGCTCAGTCGGGCGCATCCAGAGCGACCTCGCGGACTGGTGGTGGGACCGCTGCGGCCCGGAGGAGGACGTCCTGCCGCTGCCCGGCGGGTCGTTCGGCTCCGACGAGCTGGCCGCGAGCCTGGCGGGTCCGGCCGACCGGCTCCTCTACTTCGGCCACGCCGTCGGGGGCACCCCGGAGGCGCCCGCGGCGGCCGGGCTCGTGCTGACCGGCCCCGACGGCGGACCCGACGTGTTCACTGCACACCGCTGGCTGGGCGACCCCGCCACGTATCCCTGCCCGCCGCGGGTGGGCCTGGTGGCGTGCGGCAGCGACGACGGTCACCACGTCGAGCAGTCCGGCCTCCCGGTCGCCGCCGTCCACGCAGGGGCCCGGCTAGTCGTGGCGACCCGGTGGGCCCTGCCCGTCGATCCCGCGCTCGGCGCCGAGGATCCGGCGACCCGGCTGGGGCTCGCCGTCGACGCCGCCCTGGCCGCGCCCGATCCCGTGGCGGCGGTACGCGCCTGGCAGCTGGAGCGGCTCCGGGCGTGGCGCGCCGGCGGCGCCCGGGCGGATGCGCCCCTGCTGTGGGGCGCCCTGGTCACCTACCGCGCCCCCGAGGGGGCCCCATGAGCCCGGCGCCGTCGGAGTCGGCGCTCGCGGCGCAGGACGTCCTCGACCACGCCCGCCACCGGCCTGACGACCCCTTCGACGACCTCGACCTGCTCGACGAGGTCGATCACGACGAGTTCGCCGGGCACGTCGTCGAGCTCATGGAGAGCCTCGCGCCCACCGAGCCCGAGGTCGTGCGGGCGGTGTGGGGCGTCGTGGCCTCGTTCGTCGCCTCGCTCGAGCCGGACGCCGGTGCGTTCCTCGACGGCGGCGGTCGGGTCGTGCTCGCCCACGTCGAGGCCGGGGCGGAGCGGTGGGACCTCGCACTTGACCTGCTCGACGAGGCGGTCGCGGTGGAGCCGGGCCTGGCGGAGCTGGTCGCGGCGGACCGGGACCGCGTCCTCGCGGCCCGTGCGTGGGCGGAGGGCGACCTCGCCGCGGCCGCGACGCACTGTGCGGAGGCGGTGGCCCGGCAGGAGGAGGCCGGGGCTTGGGGTGCTGCCGGGGAGGCGGCCGCGCAGGCGGCCGCGGTCGCCCAGGCACGTGACGACCCAGAGGGCGCCCTGGCGTGGTGGCGCCGGGCCGCGGACCACTTCCGGCAGGCCGGCGCGAGCGGTCCGGCCCTCGAATGCGCCGGGAACGGTGCGCTCGTCGCCCTGCGCACGATGCGTGCCCTGCCCGACCGGGATTCAGCACGCGCGCTCGGGCTCGCCGAGCAGGGGCGAAGCCTGGCGGCCGACCACGGGTGCGAGCGGGCCGCGGCCGAACTCGCGTGCTCGGTGGGCGTCTTCGGCGCGGATGCCGGGCGCCCGTGGTCGGACTGCGTGGCCGCTTTCGAGGAGGCCCGCCGGCGCTATGCGGCCGACACCACGCTCGTCGGCGCCGATCGCGACCTGGCCCCCGCCTGGGTCGACTTCTCGGCCGGGAACGCGGCCATGCTGCGCTCGCTGCCCGCCGAGGCCGAGCCGTTCCTCCGGCGGGCGCTGGACGGGTACACGCGCCACGGCCGCACCGCCGACGCCCAGCGCTGTATCCGGCTGCTGCAGGGCGTGGTGGGCTTCGTGGCCGGGGGCAGCGGCCTCGCCGAGAGGATCCCGGTCACCACGGACGACCCCGAGCACGAGGCGGTGGTCCTGCTCGCCGGGGCCATCTCTGCCGCCGACGGCGGGCGGTACGACGAGGCGATCGAGCTCCTTGGCGGAGCCCGAGAACGGGCGTTGGTGGCCGGTAGCCCTGTCCGGGCCGCCATGGTCGACCTCGTCGACGCGGTCCACCGCCTCCGGCGCGGCGAGATCGACGTTGCGCGACGACGGCTCGCCGACGTCGACCGCCTGGTGGACGCGGGCCTGGACCTCCCGACGACGTTCCGGGACGGGCTGGACGTCCTCCGGCTCCTGCTGCGGGGCGCGCTCGCCTCGCACGACGGCGAGCCGCAGGTTCTCCTCGAGGCGCTGGCCACGGTCGAGGCCCGAAGTCTCGCGGCGGGGGCCGGGACCCGGGCGGCCTTCGCCGCCACGGAGCGCGCGTCGGTCCTCGCTCGGCTCGGTCGGCACCGCGAGGCCCTCGACGCCGTGCTCCCCGCGGTGCTGGCCCTCGACGCCTACCGCTTCACCCTCGACGACGCGGACCGTCGACGACGCTGGAGCCGGACGGTGGCGACGGCGTTCGGCGTGGCGTTCCGTGCGGCCGCCGCCTGTGGGGCCACTGCGGTGATCGCCGAGCTGATCGAGGTCGCCCGCGGCAACGGCGCACCGATCCCGCACACCGAGGAGGCCGGGACCTTCGAGTCGCTGGTCGCCGAGGCAGGCCGGAGCCTGCTGTCGGAGGAGGACACCCCGGAGGGGCGCGACGCCGACCTCGCACCGCTCGACGGCGCGCTGTCGGTGGCCGACGGCGCACGTCGGACCGTGCTCGGGGTGCCGCCGCGCCTGCTGACGCCCTGGGGCACGGTCGCGCTCGAAGCCGCGCTCGACGAGGCGGAGGGCTACCACCGTCCGCTGCGCAACGACGAGGTCCGGGCCTGGCGCATCACCTGACCGCCACCCGCCGGTCCCACGGGATCGGTCGGGACGGGTGTCGGGCTCGGACATCAGGTCCGCGGCCCACCTCCCGAAGGGTGGTACCCGTCGTGAACACCAGTACCAAGCACCGGTGGCGGCGCGGAGCGGTGGCCTGTGGCGCCGCCGCCGCCGTGAGCCTGGGGAGCCTGGCGACGGCCGGGACGGCCTCGGCTGCCGAGAACGTCCCGTACATCGGCCCGGACTCCACCAGCCTGGAGCTCAACGGCTACCCGGGCTTCGTCGGGAACTCCGGGTTCGCCGTCGAGTGCGTCCAGCGCGCGCTCCTGGCGAAGCCGGACGGCGACTACGGCCAGGAGACCTACGAGGCGATCAAGACCTTCCAGAAGCTCCACGGGCTGGAGGTCGACGGGGTCGTCGGACCCCAGACCGGTGACCGGCTCATCCCGAGCCTGCCGGACGCCTACAAGGACTCCTGCTACGACGTCATCCCGACGACCCAGGACCTCCGCGTGGCGGAGGTGCAGCCGATCGTCCCGGGGTCGACCGTCCGCGAGGACGACTTCATGTCCTGCATGAAGGAGAACGGCACCGGGATCGACGGCCTGTTGAAGCTCGGGAAGATCCGCAAGCTCTACAAGCTGCTCAAGGTCGGCAAGAAGGTCGACGGCGCGGAGATCGCCCGCACCGTGCCCGGTACCGACCTGATCATGATGTTCAGCTGCCTGCGGTACGGCCCGCCGAGCTGATCCGACGCGGCCGTACCCCGTTCGGCGGGGTGCGGCCGCCCCGCTCTCTTCCACCCCTCTCACGCCCGCGGACTCAGCGGGCGTCCTCGGCCATGCCCGGAGGAAACCGTGTTCACATTCGTCCGTCGTCTGCTCATGCTCGGCATCGCCTGTGGAGCGGCGATGTCCGCCCTCCTGCTCGTCCTCGTCTCCACCGCGATCCCCGCGCTCGTCGGTGGCCCCTCCGAGGGCGGCGACGCGGTGGTGTGCACCGATGCCGGTGGCGTCGAGGACGTGTGCCGCGTCAGCAACGCCGCCGACCGCGTCCCGTTGGCGGGAGCGCACGGTCCGCTCGCCGACTGCCCGCAGTTGCGGCCCGGTGACCGCGGCCCGTGCGTCACCGCCCTCCAGCGCCGGCTCCGCGCGCTGGGCGTCGACATCCCGATCACCGGTCGGTTCGAGGGGCTGACGACGGAGGCGGTCCGCCGGGTCCAGCGCGAGGCGGACCCGCCGATCCGTGACAGCGGCATCGTCGGGCTGCGAACCCAGCTGGCCCTCGAGAAGGCGGTGGCCCACCGGGCCGGCTCGTCGGACGGGGGAGTGGACTCGGGCCTCCGCATCGTCGCGGCGGCCCGCCGGATCATGGCCGGCCAGGCGCCCGACTGGCGGTCCGGGCCGGTGCCCTACGTCTGGGGCGGCGGCCACGGCGGACGGCCCGGCCCGACGACGGGTACCTGCACCGGCTATGAGGGCCCGAGCCCCTGCAAGGCCGAGACCGACCTCGGTCTCGACTGCTCCGGCTTCACCCGCTACGCGGTGGCCCTGGCGACGGGCCGGGACGTCCTCGGGCCGGGGAACACCGACGACCAGCGGGCACGCTCGACGGCTGTCGGGACGCCGGAGCCGGGTGACCTGGTGCTGTTCGGGTCAGCGACCGACACGCACCACGTCGCGATCTACCTCGGCGACGGCCGGATCGTCCACGCCCCGGACACCGGGCAGAACGTCCAGGTGGGGTCGCTCAGCGACTTCGACGACGTCGCCGGCTTCTACCGCGTGGAGAGCTGATCCGTATCCCCCGACGGCGCTCTGTTCCGGCAGAGAGACAGGAGCATCTCCGGGCGCCCTCGACGTCGCAATCCGCGACGTCGAGGGCGGCAGGTCTTCCGACGATTGTCTAGTGCACGCGAGCCGCTCGGCCTCCGTACCGCTTACATCCGCGAGCAGAGGCGTTGAAGGCCCGCGCCGCCTCGGACGCGATTCTGCCTGCGGCCGAGCGTCTCGCGGAGTTCCGGCGACGTACCCGCAACCCGTCGATGTGGATCAGCGGGCTGCGAACGCGATGGCAGCGGGCGCAGCCTTCGGGTTTGGCGACACTGAGGTCGCCGCGGCCGCTCCTTTCTCAGCGCGTTCGACGATGAGAGTGCAGCGATGCTGTGGTGCCTTCCGAGTGCGAGAACGTAGACGGGTAACGCGCACGGGGTGCGGTGGTAGGCGCAAGCAGCTCCGTTCACCCTTTGTCACTGACCGCTCGTCGCGGTCCGCCACCGTCACCCGTTTGCCGGGTAATAGTACCGCTGACGATGACGAGATGTGGTCAGAGCGCGCCGGGGGTCATCGATGGGCGCGCCAGACTCACAGGGGGAACGGTGGCCGCAGGTCGGCACCGCCTCCGGCTCAGTGGTCGACAGCGCGTCGTCGCGGCGTCGGTCGCTGCTGCCGTGATGGCGGCGATAGCAATTCCGATGGTTCTGTCGGGCAGTGGTGATGCACGCGCCGCCGCGGCAGTCCCGACGACGTTGTTCGTCGTCGACACCTCCGGGTCGATGGGCGGGCAGCGGCTCGACGACGCGAAGGCCGCGCTGTCCACCGCCGTGGACGCGCTCTCGCCCGGCCAGGTCGCGGGCATGCGGAGCTTCGCCGGCGAATGCGGGGACACGGGCACGCTTGTCACCCCGCTGAAAGCCGACAACAAGGCCGCGCTGCACCGGGACATCGACCAGCTGCAGGCGGGTGGGGGCACACCGACTCCGGGCTCGCTTGAAGCGGCCGCCGCCGACCTGGCTTCCGTGAAGGGGCCGAAGCAGATTGTCCTGATCTCCGACGGTCAGAGCACCTGCGGCGATCCGTGCCCGGTGGCCGCCCAGATCGCCCAGCAGCAGGGGGTCGGGTTCAAGGTCCACACGGTCGGGTTCAACGCGCCCGACACCGCCGAGGGCGAGCTCGCCTGCATCGCCCGCACCACCGGCGGCCAGTACTTCTCCGTGACCGACGCGCCCGGCCTGACCGGGGCGCTGGGGCAGATCCTCGGCACCGGATCTCCGACGCACGAGTACGTGGCGATCGGTGACTCGACGACGACCGGATTCTCCGTGCCGACGTGCACCGAGGACCGGGCCACGTCTGCGTTCGGCTGCGTCGGCGCTCCGCCGGCGACCCCGTTCCCGCAGCTCGTCGCGACACAGGGTGGCTCCGCGGTCGACGACCTCGACCGTGTCGGCATCTGGGGCTACACGATCCATGAGGCCGTCGCCGACCTGAACCGGGGGAAGAACGACAAGGGCCCGTGGGTCCCGCAACTCACCGCGGCCGGCCGCGCGACGAAACTCGTCACGGTCAACCTCGGCATAAACGACATGAACTTCTCCGACTACAAGGGCTGGCTGGCGTCGTGCGTCACGGTCAAGGTCCGCACCACGTTCTGGGGACTTCCCAACCCGTCCGCGACACCGTCGCTGGGTCAGTCCGGGAACTGCGCGAAAGCCGCCGAGGCGAAGGCAACCGCACCGGCGCTGCAGAAGGACATGGACGCGATGTTCACGGCGCTGGACGCCGCGAAGGCCAAGGGCGCCAAGGTCGTCGTCACGAAGTACTACAACCCGATCAACGACAAGCGGCAGCTGCGGTTCCAGCCGGACCGGTCCTGCAGCCTGCTCCACGGCATCGCCGGAACGCTCGTTGGTGCGATGAACACCCAGCTCGAGAAGCGGGCGACCGCGCACGGGTTCACGACGGTCGACCTCGCTCCGGCCTTCGTCGGCCACGGCGCAGGCTCGGGTGATTCGTACGTCTTCGGTTCCGAGTGCGAGGTGGGCGGTCTGCTCGGCGGAGCCGCGAAGGGCGTCTCGTTCGACTTCGACTGGCCCAGCCGGCAGCTCAAGGACGTCAGCTTCACCGACAAGAAGATCCAAGCCGCGTTCGACCCGCATCCGAACGGTAAGGGCACGCAGGCGCAGGCCGCCGCGGTGCTGGGAGGCATCAAGTGAAGAAGCTCGTCGCTGCTCTCGTCGGCGCATGCGTGATCGTCGGAGGTGTCCTCGCCCTCTCGAGCACGGCCGCCGCGGCGCGCGATCCCCGCGTCCCGTGGAACCTCGCAAAGGTAGCCGCGACCTGCCGGGCCACGGCGACGAACGGCGGCCCCGGCGTCGTCGAGATCGCCTCGGCTCTCCGGGACGCGAACACGACCGCCGTCATCGACGTGCCGTGCATCGTGCACCTCGTCGGCAGCGCCTCCGTGAGCCTCGCCCGGGTCACCCTGACCACGCAGACGCTCAACGTCTACGACCGTGGCGGCGCCGGGGCGCCGTCCGCGATCTCGATCGCGGACTCCAGGATCACCGCGACCGGCCCCGGTTCAGGCCTCCTCCTGGAGCTCGACGACGCCGCCGACCGCATCGCCGTCGCCGGCACCACGCTCGACGCGCCGGCCGGGGTAATGGTGCGTGCAGCCGGGACTCGGGATGGGGACAACAGGGGTGGCACCGTGCAGATCGCCCGGTCGACGATCCGTTCCACCGTGGCGGAATCCGCTGGGGTCACCGTCATCGCGGCCGAGACAGGGGGCGTCGTCGCGCTCGCGGAGACCGGCATCGTGACCCCTGGTGACGTCACCGTTCTCGCCGACCGCTGCAACGCGACCCTGCGCGGCAAGGTGCTCGACTGCTCGGTCGCGGCGCTCACACGCCAGCTGGCTGGCTGATCCGTTCGACGGGGCGTGGTGTCGCCGCCGCCGCGCCCCGTCAGACCCTGCCCGTCGGGGGTCGGATGGCACCACCGCTGGTGGTAGATGCCCGTCGACCTCGAGGCCGGCCCTGCGCCGGCTCCAGCCGCCTCGACCGGACCATCTCGCCCCGCCGGCCCGGCTGCATATCCCGATCGGCCGATCGCACCGCGCCGCGGCGCAGCCGTCCCCCGCCGGGTACCGCCGCCGGGCATACAGGCACTCTCCCCGGCCGCCCGACGAGGCCCGCTTCTTCTCCCGCGCCTCGCGCCGCGTGGGATCAAGCGACACGCGAACTCTACCGGCTCCTCCGGGTAGGTGTTACCGACGAGCTCGCGGGCTTCGTCGAGCACGAGCACCAGGCTGCGGCGCTCCACCTCGCTGCTGTCATCGGCCGCCCGGTCCAAGCGCGGGACCGGTCGGTCGCGGTGCGCCGCGACTCCAACACGACCGACCTGATCGGCGGACTCCGCGCAGTCGGCGGCCCCTCGTCGAGGCGCTGACGGCCCTGCTCGCCGGCGTGCCCGCGGCCGAGCTACAGCTGACCGTGCCGGTGCTCGCCCGCTGGTCCCGTCGGGTGGTCCGGTTGGGGATGACCACCTACGACCTGTTCCTCGAAGACGAGCGGGCTCCACCCGCGCGCTGAGGCCTGCTTTCACCTCGCGTGCGCGAGCCGCTGATCGCTACCGTTCGCGCCTTGAGGTGGTCCGATCGGGCTAATTGCTCACGTGCCGGTGTCAGGCCTGAAAGGTCAACGAAAGCCAAGGCACCCACAGTGACCGCGTCGGGGGACGCCACGCTCTGTGCCGATCATCCGCCCAGAGACAAGCTCTAACGGGTCCATCTGGGGGAAGTCGCGTCAGAATTCCTAGGCGTGTCGCAACGACACGCCGCAGTAAGTATCTGAAGCGAGTAACAGGGTGAGCGGTCTGCAGCGATAGCCGGGTCAAGCGCACACCAACAGGTGACGGTGCTCGTGAGGGTCGGGGATCGAAGGGGAGCCCCAGCCGGCAGGCCACGAGTTCGCCGTCCGTGACTATGGGGGGTCACTCGAAGTGAGCACGGACATCGGGACCGCAGGGAGCCGGCAGCGCGCCGACGTCCCCGCGCCGCGATCGCCGCACGGCGCACCGGCCGGGGGGCCGCTGCGCACCCGCACCTGGCGGAGCGTTCTCGTGCGCGCCGTCGTCGCCGCCGACCTCGGCATCGTCCTCGCCGTCGCCGCCCTCGCGACCGCCCTCGGCGTCGCGACCCGGTCCTGGGACCTGCAGTCCGCGGCTTTCGCTAGCTGCATCGGTGCAGGGATCGCCCTGACCCTGATGGCCGCCATGCGGTGCTGGGACGCTCAGGTGATCGGCCAGGGCGCCGAGGAGTTCAACCGCCTGGTCCGCGCCTTCGTCGGTTCCTCCCTGGTGCTGGCCCTCATCGGCTATCTGCTCAAGGCGGACAACCTGCGGCCCTGGGTCATCGGGGTCCTGCCGGTCACCGGGCTCGCAATCCTCAGCGGCCGCTATCTCATCCGCCGCGTGCTGCACACCGCCCGTCGCGAGGACCTCTGCATGTCCTCGGTGCTGGTCATCGGCACCGAGCAGGGCATCTCCGACCTCGTCGCCCGCACCCGGCGCGTGCCCCACCACGGCTGGACCGTGGTCGCGGCTTGCACCGCCGGCGGCCTTCCTGAGGGTGGGTCCATCGCGGACGTCCCGGTGGTCGGCGACCTCGACGGGGTCGCCCGCCAGGTCGTCGAGCTCGGCATCGACATCGTGGCCATCGCTCCGACGCCGGGCTGGACCCCGAAGCGCCTCCAGGTTCTGGCCTGGGAGCTCGAGGGCACGGGGGTGGACCTGGTCGTCGAGCCGGGTCTCATGGAGATCGGTGGCCCGCGCCTCCACGTCGCCCCGGTCGACGGCCTGCCCATGCTGCGGCTTACCGAGCCCCGCTTCGACGGTGTCACCCGCGCGGTCAAGGCCGGCATCGACCGCGTCGGTGCGGCCTTCCTGCTCCTTCTCCTGGCGCCGGTCCTTCTGACCATCGCCGCGCTCGTCAAGCGTGACGGTGGCCCGGTCTTCTACCGCCAGGAGCGGGTGGGCCTCAACGGCCGACACTTCCGAATGGTCAAGTTCCGCTCGATGGTCGTGAATGCGGACCAGCAGGTCGGCGAGCTCGCGGCGACGAATGAGGCCGCAGGCCCGCTGTTCAAGATGAAGCGCGACCCGCGCATCACCGCCGTGGGTTCCACGCTGCGCCGACTCTCGCTCGACGAACTCCCGCAGCTCTTCAACGTGCTCGGCGGCTCGATGTCCTTGGTCGGCCCGCGTCCCCCGCTCTCTCGCGAAGTGGCGAAGTACGAGACGGACGCTCGTCGCAAGCTGCTGGTGCGTCCCGGTATGACCGGCCTATGGCAGGTCAGCGGCCGATCGGACCTCACCTGGGAAGAGTCGGTGCGACTCGATCTGCGCTACGTCGAGAACTGGTCGCCCGCCCTCGACATCAACATCTTGTGGAAGACGGTCGGGGCCGTGACCCGCGGCCGTGGCGCGTACTGAACTTCTTCGTTCCTTTCGTCAAATCCATTCATCCGGGGGAAGAGCCATGTCTGAGAACACCAACTTCGATGTCGCGGTCGTCGACGAAGCCGTCATTCCGACGCAGCGGACGAAGAACATCAAGATGGTTGTGCCGTCGCCCGGGTCGGCCGCGTCGTCTTCTCAGATGATCTACTGCGCCCGCGTTCCGATCTCGGCGTGCACGCCAGGCGTCGCCGTCGCGCAGGTGCTGCACCTGGCTCGTCAGGACCGCACCGAGGGCGCTGACGTTCATCTCTGCAACGCTTACACGTTGTCCCTGGCCGACCAGGACGCCGCCTACCGATACATGTTGCAGAGCGCTCGGCTCAACTTGGCGGACGGCAAGTCCGTGGCGTGGATGAACAAGCTCGTGGGTGTCACGACCGAGGGCGCCGATCGTGTTCGTGGAAACGACCTCTTTCTGGACGTCGTCGAGCAGGGCCAGTTCCACGGGACGCGGCACTACCTGTTGGGCAGCACTCCCGAGGTCGTCGAGAAGCTCCGTGACGAGTTGATCCGCCGCTTCCCGGCTGCATTCATTGTCGGGGTCGAGTCGCCGCCCTTCCGTCCCCTGACCGACGAAGAGCGCACCGAGCAGGCAACTCGCATCCGCGAGTCCGACGCCGACATCGTCTGGGTCGGCCTGGGGACGCCCAAGCAGGACCGCGCCGCCGTGGAGCTCGCTCGCGACGCCGGTGTGGTCGCCGTGGCGATCGGCGCTGCTTTCGACTTCATCGCCGGCAACAAGCCCGAGGCCCCTACCTGGATGCAGCAGTCGGGCCTCGAGTGGGTCCACCGCTTCGGGAGCGAGCCCCGCCGGCTCTGGCGTCGCTACCTCTTCGGCAACTCTCGCTTCGTGTACGCCGCGTACCGCTACCGCCGTGCACAGACGCATGCCAAGGCGGTCTTGGAGTCGGCCCGGCAGCTCCGATCGGTGGCATGATTACGCTGCTTGACGCCCTGCTCGTACGACCACTCGTCCGAGTCCATGGTTGGCAGACCCCTCGACACCGCCTACTGTGCGTGCCCTGTCAGGCTCCAGTGAGTCTGGTTGCGCCACCACGGGGGGTCAGGTGACGACAGAGCAGTTACGGCTGTACTGCGAGCTGGATCGTTCCGTGCGGGTGCTGGTGGCCGGGTCCGGGGGGCTGGTCGGGTCGGCGGTGGTGCGGGCGTTGGGGGCGGCAGGGTTCTCGGATGTGGTGGGGGCCCGGTCGGCGCAGGTGGATCTGCGGGACGCGGGGGCGGCGCGGGAGTTCGTGACGGCGGCCCGGCCCGAGGTCGTGGTGGATGCGGCGGCTCGGGTGGGTGGGATCGCGGCGAACAACGCGCGGCCGGTGGAGTTCCTGCACGACAATCTGCGGATTCAGGCGAACCTGTTGGATGCGGCGCACGCGGCGGGGACGGAGCGGTTGCTGTTTTTGGGGTCGTCGTGCATCTATCCGAAGTTCGCGGAGCAGCCGATCCGGGAGGATTCGCTGCTGACCGGGGCGTTGGAGCCGACCAATGATGCGTATGCGATCGCGAAGATCGCGGGGATCATGGGTGTGCAGTCGTATCGGCGGGAGTACGGGCGTCGGTGGATCTCGGCGATGCCGACGAATCTGTACGGGCCGGGGGACAACTTCGATCTCGAGTCCTCGCACGTGCTGCCGGCGTTGATCCGGAAGTTCCACGAGGCGACCGTGAACGGCGATGCGACGGTGACGGTGTGGGGGACGGGGTCGCCGCGGCGGGAGTTCCTGCACGTCGATGATCTGGCGGCGGCGTGTGTGCATCTGTTGGAGGCCTACGACGATCCGGCGCCGATCAACGTCGGGACCGGTGAGGACGTGACGATCGCGGAACTGGCGTCGGCTGTCGCCCGGACGGTGGGTTTCTCGGGGGACATCGTCTACGACACGTCGCGTCCGGACGGGACGCCGCGCAAGGTGCTGGATGTTTCGAAGATCGCGGCGACGGGGTGGAAGCCCCGGATCGGGCTCACCGAGGGGCTGGCCGCGACCTACCGCTGGTACCTGGACCACTACGTCAACGAAGCCGGCCATAAGGGTCGGCTCTAGAAGCATGTCGGGGGTTAGAGCATGAAGCGCGCCATCATCACGGGGATCACCGGTCAGGACGGGTCGTATCTGACCGAGTTGTTGCTGTCGAAGGGCTACGAGGTGCACGGCATCATCCGCCGTTCGAGCACCTTCAACACGGGTCGGATCGAGCACCTGTACCAGGACCCGCACGACCCGGACCAGCGGCTGGTGCTGCACTACGGCGACCTGACCGACTCGTCGCGTCTGGTGACGTTGATCGAGAAGGTCCGTCCCGACGAGGTGTATCACCTGGCGGCGCAGTCGCACGTGCGTGTGTCGTTCGACGAGCCGGAGTACACCGGCAACACCACCGGCGTCGGCACCGCGCGGCTGCTGGAGGCGATCCGGATGGTGGGGATCGAGACCCGCTACTACCAGGCCTCGTCGTCGGAGATGTTCGGGGCGACGCCGCCTCCGCAGAACGAGGAGACCCCGTTCTATCCACGTAGCCCCTATGGGGCGGCGAAGGTGTACGGGTACTGGATGGCGCGGAACTACCGTGAGGCGCACGGGATGTTCGCGGTGAACGGGATCCTGTTCAACCACGAGTCCCCGCGCCGGGGCGAGACGTTCGTGACGCGGAAGATCGCCCGTGCGGCGGCGCGGATCGCGCAGGGCAAGGAGCAGTTCGTCTACCTGGGGAACCTGGACGCGGTCCGGGACTGGGGGTATGCCCCGGAGTACGTGGAGGGCATGTGGCGGATGCTGCAGGCCGACCAGGGCGATGACTACGTGCTGGCGACCGGGACCGCGACGACGGTGCGGGAGTGGGTCCAGTACTGCTTCGGGGCGGTGAACCTGGAGTGGGACAAGCACGTGCGGTTCGACGAGACCTACCTGCGTCCGACCGAGGTCGACGCGCTGATCGGTGACGCCACGAAGGCGGAGAAGGAACTGGGCTGGAAGGCGCAGACCATGCCCGACCAGCTCGCCCGCATCATGGTCGAAGCCGAACTCCTGTGAAGGCAAAAAGCAGCTTGAGACCCGGAACGGCGTGGAGAAGAGTGGGCGTGAAATGGACTTAGGTGGACTGCTCGCGATAGTACGACGAAATTGGCGGATCACTTCGAGTGTTTTCGTCCTTACACTATTGCTGGCTGTCGTTGCACTAGTGCTTACCCCTACCAAGTACGCCGCTACGGTCACCCTTTACGTTTTCAGTCAGAACAATACCGACAATGCATCGGCGGCGTATCAGGGAAGCCTGCTCTCTGAGCAGCGAGTCAAGTCGTACAGCGATCTTTTTGTGAGCAACCGTATCGGGCAAGCGGTCGTCGACTCTCTCGGATTGCCGGAGAGCCCGGAAGAGGTGACCAGCGAAATCGCAGTCTCCGCTGAACCTCAATCGGTGCTACTGGCGGCAACTGTAACCGACCAATCCCCCGAGCGAGCAATCGCGATTGCTAATGCGGCAGCGAACGCATTCACTCGTTTAGTTGCAGACATCGAACAGCCTCCGGATCGTACCCGCCCCCCAGCAGTTGCCGTTCGACAGATCGAACCTGCCGTTCCCTCTCCCGGTCCAGTAAGTCCACGGTGGCTGTTGACTCTGGCTACGGCAGGGGTGATGGGCCTTTTTCTAGGGATAGCTGCGGCTTATGTTAGAAACTTCTTCAACAATGCCGTGCAGAGTGTTAAGTCGGCGGAAGAGATTGCTGGCGTACCGGCCCTCGGAGTGATTCCAGAGAGCTCTGACCTGTCGGAGAGACGAGCTCACATCGAGGGCGACGAATTCTCCTCGTCGATTGAGGCGTACAGACGACTGCGAACAAATCTTGCCTTCGTCTCAGTAGATAAGTCGAGAAAGAGGTTGGTGGTCACAAGTTCAATCCCAGGTGAAGGGAAGACGACCGCAGTTTGCAATCTCGCCGCAGTTGCGGGCCAAGCGGGGTTGAAGACGCTAATCGTTGACGCGGACCTTCGGAGACCCATGGTGGCGGACAGCTTGAGTCTCGAGAGCCAAGTCGGACTCACGAGCGCGCTCACAGGAAGGGTCGCGACGTGGGGCGCGATACAGGCGTCTAGAATGCCGAACGTCCAGGTAATGACCAGTGGACCGCTTCCGCCCAATCCCAGTGAACTACTTTCATCGGATCAGATGCGAAAGTTGATGGACGATGTCGAATCCGACTTCGACCTGATACTGATCGACTCACCGCCGCTCGTGCCAGTAACTGACGCCGCAGTCGCCAGCCAGCTCTGCGATGGCACCATGATAGTTTGCCGTCACAACTTTGTGAAGCCAGAACAATTAGCTACAAGTGTCGATTCTCTCGGCAAAGCGGACGCTGACGTTGTAGGCTTAATCTATAACGCGGCTAAAAGGTCTGAGCCTCTTGCATCCGCTCAATACTACGCCTACAAGCAGCAGCGTCCGGTAGGGACCGCTTATGCGCTGCCTATTGACGCAGATCAAACGAAACCATCGCCCCGCCCGCATCGCAACTTGTCAAATGAGTCGAAGTGAACGATACACGACCGGCATCTCCGCGCGTGTCCGTGGTCATGGCGGCACGTGATTCTGCATCAACCGTCATAGAAGCGGCCGAGTCGGTCCTCCAGGGGGAGCTCCAAGACATCGAACTCCTAGTGGTCGATGATTGTTCTAGTGATGACACGGCACAACTGGTGTCGGACTTGGCCGCGCGCGACGCCCGGGTCATTCTCATAAAGAACGCACAAAACCTGGGTCGCGCAGCAAGCCGTAACAAAGCCATCCTGCACGCTCGGTCGGAATACGTGGCAGTAGCTGATTCGGACGATATTAGCCTTCCATCGCGCCTTCTTGAGCAGGTCACGCTTATGGAAGCTTCACCCGAGTTGGTGCTTCTAGGCAGTCAGGTCGCAGATTTTGGGTCATGGGGTGGACCTGCGCAGACGTTGAAGTACCCAACGTCCGACCGCGATATTCGTACACGTTTTGAACGCGGGCACAATGCAGTACCACACCAAGCTTGCATTATGCGGCGTGAGAAGCTTGCAGAGGTGGGACTATATGAACCAGCGCTGCTACGCTGCCAGGACTTGGAGCTCTTTCGGCGGCTGTTAACCTGCGGTCGAGTCGAAAACAGTGAATCAGTTCTCGTCCATTATCGGACAGAGAACCGAACGCCTGGACTGGGCTACTTCAAAAGTAATGCAAGATATCGTTCTGCCGCTAATTACTTATACAAACGTAAGTCACTTGGTGGGAGGGTAGTCCGGATTCGCTTAATCGCGGCTGAAGCTGTTGAAATTGTCCGTTGGCTCCGAAGCATGATTATCCGTGACCGCGGGGTGCAGGAGTTGCGATGAGAGTTGCTGTCGACGGCTCGTTTCTGTACCCGTCTGCCGTGGGTGGCGCCGAGCACATGTTTTATGCGCTTCTAGAATCTCTGGCAACTCTGCCCCCAGACAGAGTTGCTTTTGATGTGTACGTCCAACCCGACGCGCTTGCAACCTTGCCGCCGCTGCCCGCGAATTTCGCAGTAGTGCCGATACGAGTACGGTTTGTTAGGTTTTTGACATCCGAATTCCTTGCGCTGACACGAAGCTGCGACGTCTATCTCTCACCGAACTACTACACACCAATGACAGCTAGACTTCGACCGCGAATGCGCACCATCACGGTTGTCCATGATCTCCAATTTAGGTGCTTTCCGGAGAATTTCACTGTTAAGAAGCGGGCTTTCCTGCGCTTCGCGCTTTGGGCGACCATGCGACTTTGCGACGATGTAGTAGCCATATCCGAGTTCACGAGGGGGGAGCTTGGGCGATTCTATAGAAGGCGCCGCCCCGTACACAAGATTCCGAACTCCGTCTTGTGGCGCCGTTTCGAAGCCGAACGAGTCGTCGAACAACTGAACGGCAAAAAATTTCTCCTACTTGCGGCCGCGCATTATCCGC
The DNA here is from genome assembly GCF_021026295.1 of Actinomycetospora soli. Taxonomy (GTDB): domain Bacteria; phylum Actinomycetota; class Actinomycetes; order Mycobacteriales; family Pseudonocardiaceae; genus Actinomycetospora; species Actinomycetospora soli. Next base: position 157,472 of record NZ_JAJNDA010000006.1, on the reverse strand, counting down.
ACAAGAACATTGCTACAGCAGTCCGTGCTTTTAACGAATTCTCCGCGAGGTCTGGTGATGCCTACCATCTCGCCTTAACCGGACAGCTGCCGGCTAATTTGGTCGGGTCGTCTGGCGCAGAGGTGGACATCGATCACTCGAATACCCTTCTCCTCGGTTACGTCGATAATCGAAGTCTCGCCTGGCTTTACCGAAACTGCACAGCAGTGCTGTTGCCAACGCGATATGAGGGCTTTGGTCTTCCAGCTGTAGAAGCAATCGGACTAAACGCTTGGCTCATTCATAGTAACGTTCGCGCTTTGCAGGAAGTATTGGAAGGAGTTCACTCTACGGGCGTCGCTCCTATGGATGTCCCCGCTTGGACGTCAGCGATAAGTTACGTCGTCACACACGGGCCTAGACCCAGGAGAGTCGATTGCACGAGAATGAGACGAATGTACAGTCCGGCAAGCGTTGGTTCGGCTTGGTCTGCTTTGCTCTCGGGCGCAAGCGTTGAGGGTAGCCGTCTATAGGGACGATTTGTTCCTACCGAGTGAGCCGTTTGTTTGGGGAGCGGACAACTATCCGCCCGACGCTGAGGTGGAGTACTCAGCGAGTCGCGTGTTACGCGGGGACCCGGACAATCGTAGGCCGACGCTAGCTTGCGGTGACCACAGAGCTGGGCGGTTCGCGCTGCGATCGACTGGTCTTTGCAAACGACCCTTTCGATCGTTGTTGCGCGATGCCGACATGGTCCATATTCACTTCGCGGTTGATGCCGCTGGCCTTTTGCCGGCTCTCTGCCGCCGTCGGCGCCCCTTCGTCGTAAGTCTCCACGGACATGACGTATTGAGTAGCGATAGTACGCTTCGGGGGAGGGGCTACCGAGGGCGGACACTTCTGGCTCGACGAGAGGAACTGATAGACCGAACTTCTCTGTTTCTTTGCAGTAGCAAATACCTACGTGACGAAGCTATTAGTCGCGGTTATCCGCCATCTCGTACATTTGTGCATTATGTTGGACACTCTTTGGGCGAGAACGACAGGGCAGGAGAGGAATCGCCGGGTCCAGCTAAAGTGCTTTTTGTGGGGAGACTCGTCGAGAATAAGGGCGTCGATCTGATCGTTCCCGTTTCGCAGAGTCTTTCCGCCATGGGGGTTGACCATCGGATTGATGTTGTCGGTGCTGGCCCGTTCTTGACTGAGCTTCGGCGACAGATATCCTTAGCTGGGGCAGCTGTGGACGTCCATGAGCCAATGCCGCAGGCACGCGTTCACGCACTGATGCGGCGGGCACACCTCGTGATAGTTCCATCCCGTCCGATCGGTAGCGGCGAGAGCGAGGCGCTTAATCTTGTTGCGCTTGAAGCCGGGGCTATCGGTATTCCTGTAGTTGCAAATGCGACTGGAGGAATACCGGAAGTGGTTATGGATGGTGTGACTGGGCTTTTAGCCGATCCAACCCAGCCGTCAGACTTCTTAGATAAGGTAACGCGTGTTCTGAGTGATGGAGAAATGCGCTCCGCGATGCGCGGGAACGGCGAGACTCTAAGCCACTTCTCCAAAAAGTTTCGCCGCAGCGCGTTGATGGATTTTTACGAGCGACTGTTGTGAAAAGAAGAAGAGCTGCGGTGGTGGTGACTGCGGCCCAACTTAGCCGACAAGCCGGAAACGCGGTCTTATTTATCGTCTTGGCGCGGTTCATGTCGCCCGAAGACTTTGGGATCGTGGCTCTTTCCGCCGTGATCGTAAACTTCTTCATATTGTGGTCGGATTTGGGCTCCGAACCGTTGGTTGCACGAACGCCCCGTGCTCAAGCGCACAGAATGGCTGAGAGCTACGTACTTGTAAGTCTCGTGTGGACCACTATTGTCTCGGCGATGCTCTACCTCGCTGCGCCATCGTTGGCGGTGAGCCTAGACAAGGCCGGCATCTCGCAGCCTCTCTCCTTTATGGCGCTGGCGATTCCCTTCGGAGGTATTTCCGCCGTTTTCCGGGGATTCTGCTCAGCCTCAGGAAAATTTGTCTATCTCGCGAGCGCGGAAGTTCTCGGCTTGCTCTCGGGTGCGATCATCGCATTTGCGCTTGTATCCAACGGCTACAAAGTCGAGGCACTTGTCGCCCAATTTCTTGTTTCCAACGCTGTACCCGCGGTTTTGTACCTCACGGCCTTTATTACTGACCGGCACGCCACTGCGGAATCGACAGTTGACCTGCGCTGGTCGGAAAGTCTCTCGTTTGCCGGCTTTGTTGCTATCAACTATTGGTCACGGAACGTCGACAACCTCTTGGTAGGCAAGTTCCTTGGGACTTACCAACTTGGTCTGTATGAAAGAGCTTATCAACTTATGTACGTGCCAGCATCTCAAGTGTCAGGCGCTCTCGGTAGGGTGATGGTGCCAATGCTTTCCAGTACTGGGGATAGGAGAAAGTTTGAGCAGATGTATCTTCTTGCGCTGAGTGGGATCGCTGTGTCTGCCACACCCTTTCTCGTTGCCTTGAGTTCACTTGCTAATCCCGTTGCGGATGTCATCTTCGGACCCGGTTGGGATGGTCTTGGGCCGGTTCTTACGGGGCTAGCCGCTGCGGGGTCGTTACAAGCGACGTCCAGCTCGGTGGGCTGGCTGTACCAGGCGTCCGGTGCAGGTCGTTCTTTTCTCCGCAACGGTCTGCTTTTTAGTGCTCTTACTATCGTCGGTTTGGCTATTGGAGTGTCGACGGGTTCTGTGGTTGGCGTCGCCTCTTCATATTTCATAACGACGGCTGCGCTGACTGTTCCGATCTTCTGGGCGGCAGTGAGAGTGGCTGCGTTAAGATTTGCAATTATTCTCAAGTGGTTAATCCCTATTTGGGTAGCAAGTGCGCTTCAATGGACTGTCACCTCTTGGATGCAACAATGGTTCGAACCCAGCGATCTAATCACGCTTGCTTTATATTTGGTAGGCAGCTATATTGTGTTCTGCGTGACGCTCGGTGTCATGAATCCGGTTCTGATCAGACGAATCATCGGAGTTCGGCGTGAACTTGCCGCAGAGCCGACCTGAGAAATGGTTGTTAAGTTGGCCAGAGGCCGTCCTGGCTGGGATCCTTCTTCTGCCCCTTGTGGTGTCGCTCTTTGCGGTCAACCGGTTCCAGTCAGCTGTGTCCGGGGACAGTGCGGGTCTACAAGGGCTGGTTGACGAATCGGGGAGCAACCCGCTTTCGCCCTATGCGCCCGTGATCGCCCTATCCCTTGTTGCTGCGCTTTGTTGGTCGGCTCGCCGGAATTGGCGGTCGATAGACCTTGGTCTCGCTGGGCTGGCGACTCTCTCTATTGTCACTGTGTTATTGACTTTCGTCAGCCTTGGGGAAGCCCCCTCTTTGGGGCAGGCCACTGTTGCCCTAACCCTTGTGAGTATCGGTATTGCTGCTGTTTCCGATGGAGTACGGCTACGGCATGTTTTTGTGGTTGTGGCTGCAATCTTTTCGGTTGCAAGCTGGGTGTATGCCGTTGTAGCTCCATCCTTAGCGGTAGAGACGGGCTATACGGACGATGCGCTCTTCTCTGGTATACCCTATCGCTTGTTCGGGTTGGCTCCGCACGCGAATTCTCTGGGTGCTGTTTCGGCCGTCGGTCTGATACTCGTCTTTCCCTGGAAGCGGCACCTGCCCCTAGCAGGGTTGTTTGCGCTTACTCTTCTTGCGACGCAGTCGAAGACGTCAGTGGTGGCGTTGGGCATCGGTTGTGTGGCAGCGGTCGTCGCCTACCGCGCAAAGCCTTTGCTTTCGCAGATATTGCTTGTTGGCGTCTTCCTGATGGGTCCACTACTGGTTCTTCTCACATGGGTGAATCGATTGTCGTCCGAACCTCTTGGACCCGTTCTAGGAACACTCACTGGTCGGACAGAGGTGTGGATCGTAACTTTAGACGAGGTCGATCGCACATGGCTCTTTGGGGTCGGATCAGGTTTATGGGATTACAACATGAAGAGCAGGTATATCGATTTCCTTGGCTTCGCGCCAGGTCAGTCGCACAACGAGTTCTTGCAATCTCTCGGGGTTCACGGACTGCCCGGAGTTCTATTGCTGATCGCCCTCTTGATATTCCTTCTGAGGGCACTAGGTGCGGCCAGTTCCGTAACCAGTAGAGGAACACTTGCAGGGCTCGCAGCGTTCTTCCTATTTCGCGGAACCACCGAGAGCATTTTGCCGGGAAGCTTCACGGAGGTAAACGTCTACGTATTGGTCGTCACCCTGTGGGCGGCACTCGTCGCCAGCAGGGGCGGTAGGGCTGCGCACATGGACCCAGAGCGTGCGCTTGGCAGGGAGTCTCGTCGATGGGTGATTCAGTAGAGGAACACTTGATCGATGACTCCCAGCGTTGACTGACCTACTGCATGGAGATGCTAGGCGAGGACGCTGTCGAGGCGGCCGGAGTGACCGCCGACGATCTGGTCGGGGTCGGCGCCGAGGACGTTCTCGGCGAGGGTGGCGTAGAGGTCGCGGAAGTCGACGTGGGAGCGCAGGTCGCCGGCGTCGAGGTCGGTGAGGCTGGGGGTCCGGCCGGTGAGGCCGCCGGTGACGGGGGCTCCGGCGAGCAGGACGGGACCGGCGGTGCCGTGGTCAGTGCCGTCGCTGCCGTTGGCTTTGACGCGACGGCCGAACTCGGAGTGGACCATCACGACGACCTGTCGGCCGGGGTCGGTGGCGGCGAGGCGCCGGACGAACGGGGTGAGGGCGGCGTCGAGCTGGCCGAGCAGACGTTCCTGGGTCTCGCGTTCGTCGGCGTGGGTGTCGAAGCCGCCGAGGGAGGCGGAGTAGACGCGGGTGGGGACTCGGGCCTCGACGAGGGCGGCGATGAGCTCGAGCTGGCGGTCGAGGTCGCTACTCGGCTTGTCCTTCGACGCCTTCTGCAGTGCGCCGGAGCTGGTGCGGCGCAGGGTGGCGAGGTGGCCGATTGAGGCGGCGGTGCGGGCGCGCCAGGGGTCGTCGTCGGGATCGGGTGCCGCGAGTGCGGCGATCGCGGTGCCGACGGGTCCCTTCGGGAGGTCGAGGGCACCGGCGGCGATGGTCGAGCCAGCATGGTGGTCGCCGACGAGCAGCGGTGGGAGGACGGGGTCGGTCGACAGGGCGCGCAGGGGGTCGGCCGCGGAGCCGTCGCTGGTGGCGTCGAGCCAGCGGCCGAGCCAGCCGGAGCCGTTCGGGCTGGTGGGGTTGGCGGTCTGCCAGATGGCCATGGACCGGAAGTGGCTGTGATCGGGCTGGGGGTAGCCGACGCCCTGCACGGTGGCGAGCGACCCGTCGTCGTGAAGACCCTTCAGGCCCTTGAGGGCGGGGTTGAAGCCGAGGCCGTCGCCGAGGTCGAGGACCTCGTCGGGGGAATAGGCGAGCTCGGGGCGGGAGCGCTGGTAGACGTCGTCGCCGGCAGGCACGACGGTGTTGAGACCGTCGTTGCCGCCGTAGAGGGTGACGACGACGAGCACTCCGGCGTCGGGATCGAGGTCTCCGGCCGAGCCGGCGATCTCCTCCCACCCGATTGCCGCGGCGCCGATCGCGGCAGCGCCGGTGACGGCGGTCGCCGCCAGGAAGCGGCGCCGCGTGAGGATCGGGACGTCCGTTCTCATCCGCTCACCACGAATTCCGGGCTGACCGCCGCAGCGATCAGCAGCTGGCGGGGGTCGCCGATCGGGCTGAGCGCGGCCCGGGTCCGTGCGCTCCAGGCATCGACGCCCAGGGTCGCGCGGGCCCACTCGAGCCGGGCGTTAGTCCCCGACGGCGGGTCGTCCACGGCCGGCGGCTTCAGGCTCGCGTCGGTGAGGAGTGCAGTGGCGAATCGGACGCGCGCGACGGTCGCGGTCGGCGTGATGTAGGGCGCGCCGGCGGGCCACCCCCCGACATTCGGCGGCTTGAACGGCACCTGCCCGAGGGCCTTCAGCTGGTTCAGCGCGGTCGTGCGGTCCTTGTCGTCGAGCGTGCCGATCGGCCGGCCGACGGCACGGGCCAGCCCCATGGCCCAATCGACGGGTTGCTTGACGAGCGTCGCGCGCGGGTCGCGGAACGTCTCGGAAGTTGCGAGGGCGCGGAGGAGGCCCCGGACCGAGGTGCCGGGCCCATAGGCGTCGGTGAGCCGCTCGAGCTCGGGTTCCGACGGCGGGTCGCTCGAGACGAGCCGGTTCCAGAGCCGGGTGGCGATGAAGCGGGCGGAGTCGGCGCGAGCGGTGAGCATGTCGACCAGGCCGGAGGCGTCGAGGTCGGCGGTCGTACCGAGCACCGTCTTGGGCCCGTCGTCGAACTTGGACTTCGCGAACGTCAGTCGCCGGTCCTGGTAGGTCCATCCGGTGAGGGCGCGAGCGGCCTGCTTGACGTCGCTCTCCGAGTATTCCCCGACACCGAGGGTGAACAATTCCATGAGCTCGCGACCGAGGTTCTCGTTGGGTGCGAACTTCCGGTTGGTCTGGTTGTCCAGCCAGACATTGAGAGCGGGGTCGACGACCATCGCCTGTGCGAGCTGCGCGAGGGAATCCTGACCCTTGGTGCGCAGCGTCTGGTTCTGCGTGAGCATGAGCCCGGCGTCGCGGACCTTGTCGAGGCTCGTCGCGAAGTGGCCGTGCCAGAACCACGTGATCTTCTCGGCGCGAGGTGCCTGGACTGTCGCCATTCGGTCGAGCCACCAGAGGATGGCGGTTCGCTCCTGATCGGATCGCTGCTGGTCCTGGGCCTTCCGACGAGGATCGTCAGCCGGGAGGTCGGTGATCTGCGGCAGGTTCGGGACGTCGGTCGGGGCCGATTCGTCGGTGGTGAGGAGCTTCGCCAGCGTGGCGTCGGGACCGGCGAGGATGCTCGCCTCGAGGGTCTGGCGAGGTGCGCCGAGACCCAGCCGGTCGTGCAGTCGACGCACGACCGCCCGTTCGCTCAGAGCCCCCCGGTCCGGCACGGCGTCGAGTATGTCGCGTCTTCGGATGGCGATGGTGTGTGGTCACGGAATCGTCATGAATGGCTGCGTGTCGCACGGTGTGTCGTCGCTCGGAAACGGCGTGTTGGTCTCCAATGCGGCATTCGGGTGGTGTGTGTCCTCCAGGGCTAACGGGCGAATATCGACTGCGCTGACACTCGTGAGGCCGTCCGAGGTGGGGGAGTACGACTGTGCCGGCGAGTGATCTTCTTCCGTTGCGTCCGGAACCGGAGGTGCCGAACGACGACCGTCGTCGGCGGGTGCTCCGGGGGCTGATGTTCCTGCTGGGGGCCGGGCTCGTGCTCGCGCTGCTGGCGGCGGGCGCTCTGTTCGCGGTGACCCAGCAGTTCAGCGACCGGATGCACCGCTACGAGGGCGTGTTCGCGATCGATCCGTCGACGCGGCCGGTGCAGGGGGAGGGGCAGACCTTCCTGCTCGTCGGGACCGACACGCGCTCGCCCGACCCGACCACCGGTACCGAGGCCACGGCCTCGGACTGGGTGCCGGGGATGCAGCGCTCCGACGTGATCATGCTGGTGAACGTCTCCGACGACGGGACGCACTCGTCGGTGGTCTCGATCCCGCGTGACTCGTGGGTGTCGATCCCCGGCCGCGGCATGAACAAGATCAACGCCGCGTACTCGTGGGGCGGGCCGTCGTTGCTGGTGCAGACCGTGGAGTCGCTGACCCGCGTACGGGTCGACCACTTCGCCGTCATCGACTTCGCCGGGTTCGCGCAGATGACCGACGCGGCGGGCGGGATCGACGTGACCGTCGGCCAAGCGACGAACTTCGGCGGTGTGGCCGTCCCGGCGGGCCCGCAGCACCTCAACGGCACACAGGCGCTCTCGTACGTGCGGGAGCGCAAGAGCCTGCCGGGTGGCGACTTCGACCGGGTGCGTCGCCAGCAGAACGCTTTGCGCGCGCTGGCCACGTCGGCGATCAGCTCGGGAACGCTCTCGAGCCCGACGCAGGCCTACGGGTTGGCCGACTCGTTGGCCACGTGGGTGGGCGTGGACGACACGTTCTCGGCGAACGACCTGCGGGCGTTCGTGTGGGGGCTGCGCGACCTCCGGGCGTCGAACATCGACTTCCTGACGGCGCCTGTGACCGGAACGGGCACGGAGGGCGCGGCGTCGGTGGTCTACCTCGACGCCGACCGTGGGAGCGAGCTGTGGTTCGCGATGAACACCGATGCTGTGCCGGCATGGGTGGCGAGCCACCCGTCGGCGGCGCTGCCGGCGGTGCTGCGTTAAGGCGTCATCCCGACGGCACGTGCTGTTCAGGCATCTGGCGGTACGCATGATCGTCTCGGCGTGATGTATCTACCTCGACGATCAACTCGTGGTCAGGGGGACAATGAACAGCAGCGCGCGATCGACCGGCAGCGACTTCGGACACGTCTTCAATGAGGTCGTCCTCGAGGTCGCTCCCGATGAGCAGGCGGTCGCGGACGAGTATCGATCGATGGATCACGACGTCGTCCTGCGGCGACTCCGAGGGAAGAACGCGGGCGACGGACTGGGCTTCGGGCTGCCGGAGCTGCTGCCGCTGTTGTCGCCCGCGCTGTTCATCGCCCTCGACCAAGCGCTGCGCAAGGTCGTCGACCTGTCCGTGGAGGGCGGCGTCAAGGGGCTCGCACGGCGGTTCCGCCGCGGGCGCGGCAGTTCCCCCTCGTCTCCTGCGATCCCGGCGCTCAGCGACGAGCAGGTCTCCGACGTCGTCGCGCGAGTCCGCGAGTCGCTCGAGAGGGACGGTGTGCCCGAGGGTCAGGCTCGGGACGTCGCGACGGCGTTGGCGCGGGCTCTACCCCGGTCTCCTCGACCGGAGGACGGCGGTCGTCGCGAGGTAGACCATGTCGTCGACGACTGACGGCCCCCCGGCGCTCGGGACGACCGGCGCGGCGCCAGGCGCGGTGATTCGTGGCGCTGTCGAGAGCCGATTCTTCGCGTCCGGAGCCGTCCTGCGTCTCGTGCTCCTGGCCGTCCTGATCACCGCGGGCTCGTTCAGCATTCTTACGACGCGTCATCCGCTGTTCGGCCCGCTCCTGGGCGATGTCGGCAACGACACCTACGGATGTCTGCTCGCGGGCGGATTCGACCCCACCGGGACACAGTTCTCCAACGTCGCCGCTCTCGAGGGTGTCAACAAGGCGGCGGTGGACGCGTGCGTCGCGCGGTTCGAGGTCCCTTCATGGGCCTGGGCGCTGGTCGTGGCGACGCTCGTGGCGGTGGCGGCAGCGCTCTGGTGGATCACCCCGTGGATCATCGTGCGCCGACGCGGGCTGCGGTCGCTGCGCGACAGCGAGCCACGGAGCGAGCTCGACGACCTCGTCAGGATCGCCGGCCTTCGTCGCGCACCGCGCTTCCTCGTCGACCCGACCGGCGGCGCCACTGCGCTGACGCTGGGTCGTCCTGGTCGCTACGTCGTCGTCGTCGGGCTCGGACTCCTGCAGGGGAGCGACCGGGCGAGGACTGTGCGACATGCCGTCGTCCTGCACGAACTCGCTCACCTCCGGAACGGCGACGTCGGCGCGACGCAGGCCGCGCTCGCTCTGTGGCGCGTCTTCGCGGTCGTCATGCTCGCGCCGTACCTCGCGCAGATGCTGTGGTTCGTGGTGCTGGGCCTGAACCCGGAGCGCTCGTACACCGACGTCTACTTCACGTCCGGGGTCGCGCCCCAGGTGCTCGGCATCGCTTCGACCTTGGCAATCGCCGTCCTGATCTTCCTGTCGCGCGTCGACATCATGCGCAGCCGTGAGTTCCACGCCGACCGGCTCGCCGTCGTTTGGGGAGCCGACCCCGCCTGCTGGTCCCCGCGCGCAGGTGTCACACGAACGCGGGGTGTGCGGTCGTCGTTGTCGCGTCTCACCGGGACGCACCCGTCGTGGGCCGCCCGCCGCGCGGCCATCGACGACGCGGGGCGCTTGTTCCTGCTCGGCGGCCTGACCTCGTTCCTCATCGGCGTCGGCGCGATCCTGATCGCGCTCGCCGAGACCGGGTCGTCCACCACGACGTCGATCCTGGCCGGGGTGCTCGTCGCCGGGGCCGTCGGGCCGCCGCTGTGGTGGGCGACCGTCCGGGCCGAGGCCGTGGGCGCGCCGAGACCGTCCGTCGTCCGCACCGCGCTCTTCCTCTCGCTCGGCATGGCGGTCGGCGGCCTGCTCGCCGACAAGCCGACGCAGCCGACGAGCCTGCTGCCGTTGAGCAGCTGGTCGCTGGTCCTGGTCGTTCCCGGGGCGGCCGGCCTGACGGTGTGGCTCGCGCACTGCCTCCGTCTGTCGTCACCGAGGCGCGCCCGGTTCGGTGGCCGTGTCCTCGTCGTCCTGGTCGCCGCCGCCGCACTGTTCGCGCTCGGCATCGGGTGGTTCGTCACGGTCCTCGACTCCTTCACGCCCGAGTACCTGGATGTTGCCGAGCGGACGGCAATCGAGGCGGGAGTCGTCCAACCAGGGCCGACGGCAGCCTTCTTCAGCGTTGTGACAGCTGTCTGGTTCGTCGTGGGCGACGCGCTGGTGTGGATCGGTGGCCTGTTGTGGGCGGTTCCGGTCGTGCTCGTCGTGACCGCTCTCGTGCGTGGCGAGCGCCTCCCCACACCTCGAGGCGCGGTCCGGACGGTCGTCGCCGTCGAGGCGTCGTTCGTCATGCTGCTCATGTCCTCGGTCCTCGTGGCGGTCATCGGCGGACAGCCGCTGATGTACCTGCTCTGGGGTGTCGTCGCTGCGGGCAGCGGAGCAGCCGTCCTGGCAGTCCTCTACGGCCGACGCCCCTCGGACGGCGTGGCCGCAGGAACCGCTGCCGGTGGCCTGGTCCTCCTCGGCGTCACGGCGCAGCTTCTGGCGGTGACCTGGGTCCTTGCCCGGCCGTCGACGGGGCTCGAGGGCTTCCGGGGCCTCCCAGGTCTCATCGGACAGGTCCTGATGGGGCCGCTGGTGATCCTCTGCGCGGTTCTCGCTGCCCTGTCCGCCATGGTCGCGCGCCTCACACGCCGGCACCGAGCGTCGGTCGGGGAGGACGCGATGGCCCTCCGCCCGGCAGGGACGCCGGGGTCTCGTCGAGGGACTGCTGTGGTCCAGGCCGCCGTCGCCCTGGTAGCCGTGCTCGTCGTCTCGACCCTGCTTCCCAGAAGCCCTGCCAATGCCTCCGCCCGTCCCGCTCCACCGACCGCCGCCGCGATCATCGGACCCACCGCAGTGGCGACGCCCACGCGAAGCGTCGAGGTACTCCGCTCCCAGTCCGTGGCCTGGGTGCGGTACGGAGGGTTGGAGCTGAACCAGGAGTGGGCGGCGACGCTCGAGGACCTCTACCGCGGCAGCCAGGCGATCGGCGACACACCCGAGAGCGAACGGCCGCTCCGCCAGGCGTGCGAGCGGGCGGGACGGGTGTCCGACGCCGCCCGCGCCCACTTCCGTTTCCCGGAGCCGGCAGTGCAGGTCCAGTGGGCCGAGTTCATCGACCTCACGCGGGATGGCGCGGCCTGGTGTCGTGCCGGGTTCGAGCACCACGACAGCGACGAGATCGTGGTCGGATTCGACCGCTTCTACGCCGCGTCCGACCGCATGTTGGCGGTGTGGCGCTGGCTCAACACCCACGCGGCCGGTCCGTGAGTCGGGCGCTCGACGTCTCGGCCGGCCGGTGCAGCGTGGTGGGGAAGCACGCTCAGCGGTAGTCGCTGCGGCGCTGCTTGCCCGTCCGCGAGCTCAGGTGCCACCAGCGGCAGGCCTTGCACAGGTACACCGTCTTCTCCACCCGCCCAGGGGTCCGTCCTCGACCCGGGTTGCGGCGGCGCCAGTGGACGGCGGAGCGCAGGGCGCGCTCGGCCTCGACCTGGTCCGGCCAGCCCATCTTCCCGCTCGTGCACCCCGGCCATACGGTCACAATTGCTCCCTCTCTCGGCGGTGTGGACTGCAACGGGCCGGTCCCGACGACGCCGTCGCACGGCCTCGTCGGGAACGGCCGGTCGTGCTCAGTTGCGCACCACCTCGATGCGGCCGAGTTCCTGTGCCCCGTCGGGCATCTGCGCCAGGCCCCGGTAGGTCCCCTCCGGCCTCGTCCGGTCGTAGTTGAGGAAGGCCGTCACGGCGCGCCCGTCGACGCGGTACAGCACGAGGTCGAAGACCTGCCCGCGGTCGGTGTCCTTGTTGCCGATGAAGGTGGCGGGGCAGGTCCAGTCGCCGTCGGCCGCGACCGTGCACGGCAGAACCTGGGGCTGGAAGGAGTTGTCGCCGACCTTCTGGGTGACCAACCAGATGACGTCCGTCGGCCCGATCCCCGTCGAGGTCCCGCGCGGGATCACGTTCTCGGCCGGCACCGACGGGGAGTCGGGCGCGGTGAAGTGCACGGACGTCGCGGCCGCACTGGTCCCGGCCACGGCACCCAGGATCGCGGGCAGGTTGGTGGTGGCGGTCCCCACGGCGCCGAACAGGGCTCCGAGGAGCACGAACAGCGCGGTCGTCCAGGTCAACCACGGGAACCGTCGGGGCTCCTCGGGGCTTTCGCCCCTATCCCGGATGTTCGGTGGCGGGTCGGTTCCGATCACGGCCATGGGATTCTCCTGGCTCTCCGGTGGCGAGGGCGGCGCGGCCTCGCGCGGGAGTCGGGGGCGGCGCCGCTGTCCCGGGCTCGGGGAGCGGCAGGCGCAGAGCCTGCTCCTCGGGCGTCCACGCCACGCCCGAACCTGCGCTTGAGCAGCGAAGCTAGCTTTTTACGCTGGTACATACAAGCGTCACGTCGAGCTGGTTACCGAATAGTACGAGTCGTCGTGACCGCAGACCGAGCTCTTCTTTGTAACGCGACGCCAAGTTCGGCCGAACCGTTCCGTAGAGTCACAGCGTCGAGCAAGGAGCCGCTGAGTGCCCCCGTCCCGCGCGCTACCGCCACAACTGGTCCGAGCCCACGAGGGCTTCGAAGCGCTGTACGCAGCGCTGGAGGACGGCCGTGTCGGCCGTGAGCGCGTCGCCGACGTCGTCAAACGCCTGCTCGTCCTGCGTGAGGAAGAGCGCCTGCCGTCGGCGAGCGAGGTCGCCGCCGGCTACCAACTCCGTCGTCCGAAGCGCATCTCCCAGGACGTGGCGAGCCGCGCCGTCAAGGCCCTCGCGGACCCCTACCGGTTGGTCGTGCCGCAGGCGGCTCGTCGGGAGGGCTCCGGCCGTCCGTCCATCCCGTTGTTGCTCGGCGGCGACCGCTGGTTCGTGGTCGGGGTGACGGTGTGGCGCCTACCGGCCGGGGGCGCGAGCATCATGCTCGCCGTGACCGATCTCCTCGGGCGAAGACTGTGCCAGGACACCCCCACCGGTGTCGTCGAGGAGAAGGGGTCGATCGCCGACGGTGTCGTCGAGCGGGTCGTGAAAGCGATGAGCGACCGTCGCGAGCTCCGCGGCCGTCGCCTGTTCGGTGTCGGTGTCAGCGTCTCGGGGCACGTGGTCGACGGCACCGAGGTGCGGCTCTCGCCCGTGCCGGAAGCGAGTCGCCACGACCTGGGCCAGGAGATCGCCGATGGCCTCGACCAGGTCGCCGACCGCACGCTCGCTCGTTTCGCCCGCGGAGCCGCCGTCCCCGTCGTCGTGGACAACGATGCCGCCCTTCTCGCCGTCCGCGAGACCTTCCAGCCCGACCAGCCGTTCCGAGACACCGTGGTCGCGGCGGTCTTCCCCGATGGGATCGGTTCGAGCGTCGTCGTGAACAACCGCGTCTACCGCGGTGCGCGAGGCGCGGCGGGCGAGGTGGGGCACCTCGTCGTCGGCTCCGACCTCGTGGCGCGGGCGCGAGCCACGGAGGGCCCCGATACACGGGCCGAGGCCGGGTTCGCGGCCGAGTGCTCCTGCACCGACCGCGACGACGAGCGCGGGATCAAGCGCGGTGGACACGTGGACTGTTACGCGCCGCCGGCACGGATCGCGGCGCAGGTGGGCAGGGCGGAGACGATCAGGCAGCTGATCAACACCTCGGACGACGACCGACAGGTCAGCGACGTGTTCGCGATCGCCGGCGAGGCGTTGGGGATCGCGTTGTCCTCGCTGATCACCATCCACGACCCTGAGCAGCTCGTCGTCTACCTGCCCAAGGCGTTCGAGGACGTGATCCTCCGCGACCGTTCGAATCTCGCGGGCCACAGGTACTGGGCCACTGCCGGCGACGTCATCCGCGAGAGGTCCTACCCGGCTGCGGACGCACTGCCCATCAGCCTGCGGTATGTGAGCGACGAGGACCTCAAGGTCCTCGGGGCCGAGAGCGCCGGGCTGCGCGTCGTCGACAGCTTCATCAAGCACGGCAAGGGCCGGTGCAAGTGCTACATCTCCCCACCTGTGGAGCGGGTCGAGGAGGTCCGGGCGCAGGAGTGGGACGCCGACTCGCTCTGGCCGTGACCGGTTTTTTCGCGGAGCCTCTACGATTCCGCACGCCCCTGCTCGAACAGCCGTACGCCTTGGCTGGCAGTGACACTCGCCAGCCACGGACCGGGTTCGGTGTCGGCCAGCCGCTCGATGTCGTCCCACCATCGGAGCCACACACGCAGCTGGTCGAACAGGGCGAGCTGACCGCCGCTCGTCAAGAAGCATGCCCTCACCCCGTGGGCGACCAGCTGCGCGCGCTCATGAGGTCGCTTGCGGATGTTCTTGTCGCGGGTGAGGACGATCAGTCCTTGCGCGCCGACGATCGGAAGCCAATCAACATCCCTCGCACCCTGAGACACGGGGCCGCCCGGTGCACCGGGCCAGGTGAGGTCTCCCCGCACGTGTTGCAGCGCCTTCGCCACGCCCAGGCTGTTCTCGTCCATGAACCACCGTGGAACTCGGCTCCGCACGGGCACGATGCGGGGTTCAGGCGACCTGACGAGCTTCGAAACTCACTGCGGCATCGACCTCGGCCGTCGTGAGGTCGTAGACCTCGGCGATGCGTTCCGGGTCCTCTCCGGCCTCGATGAGCTCGGCGAGCACCTCTGTCCGCACGCCGCGAAGAACCGTGGGCTCGCCGAACCCGACATCGGGATCGAGGACGACGGGAACGCGGCGGCCCAACGGGAACAGCCGCCGTGCGACATCGCCCTCGGCGAACTCGACCTTCTCGAGGAACGCCTCCGCTTCATCCGTCAGCTGCAGCTCGCCGTTGCGCCCCAGGACGACGATGCTCAGAGCAGGATCCAGCCCCACCGTCTTCTGCACCTCGAGGGCGAGCTGCTTGCCTGAGGTGTAAGGCTGGAGCGTGGCCAGTGGATATCGGACCCCGAGCTCGCGTCGCAGGATCCCGATCACCGGGCGCAGGTACTGCAGCGACACCTTCTTGGCGCGGTACTCACGCAAGTAGCCCGCCTCGACGAACTCGCCCCACGTGACCATGTCCGAGCGCGTGCGACCTTCACGGATGACCGGCGGGTAGACGCGCCCTGCGTGTTCGTAGCCATCGATCCACCGCCGCAGTCCGTCTGTGCGCAGGCCGAGGAGGCGCGCGGCCTGTGACATGCCGTAGATCGGCCGCTCGAGCTGGGCAACTTGTTCCACGGCTGGGGTGGTCACGCGCGTTCCTCCTTCCGGACCTCCACCCGTGTTCGCACAGGTGTGTCACACCTCTATAGCAGGTTGCCGCGATTCGACAGGACCACTCTGCTGGACACCACTAGCCCGCGGCCTGGCTGACACCGGCTTCTGCCTCCAAGATGTCACGGTCCGTGGCAGGGCAGGCCCGCAGAGTGGCGCCCGCACGCGTCTCCGAAGCTGAAACGCGGCTGAAAGGTTCTAGCCCTTCACTCCTCGTGTACCGCCATGGGGGGAGAGGTCGTCAAGAAGGTCGTGAGGTCGAGGACCGCGCTGCGCAGGCTCGAGGCGTCGAGGAGCCGTCGCGTGGCTCGGGTGACGAAGGCTCACAGGGTCAGTCGGATGGTGCTCGGGTCGCGCACCGCGCACGGGACCATCGCCCTCGCGATCGGGGCCGGCGTTCTCCTGCACGGCGGGCAGGCGTGGGCCCTGCCGGACCCCGCGGCGGTGACCGTCGTCCGCGACGTCGCGTTCGTGGCAGAGGACCCGTCCGGCGACGGCGGGGACCAGGGAGAGGCCGCGGCGGCGTCCGAGCCGACCGGCGGCGGTTCGGGATCGGACTCGACCTCGTCCGATGGCGGGTCGGGGGAGAGCGGGTCCGGACAGGGCGCGTCCGAGTCGAGGGAGGAAGGTCGGGACGGGGCCCAGTCGGATCCCGAGCCGGCGAACGCGCCGAAGCGTACGGATCCCGTGCCGTCGGCGACGCGAGGACCCGCGCCGAGGAAGTCGACCAGCTCGCCGAGTCCGTCGTCGGCGCCGACCGCGCGTCCGACGACCGCGGCTCCGATTTCTGCCTCGCCTGTGAAGGTCGAGCGGCCCGTCACGGCGCCCGAGGCGAAGCCGGCCGACCCGCCGGTGGGGCCCGTCGTCGAGCCTCCGAGCAGCCGTAACACGCCCGCGACCACTGGCGCGCCGGCGCAGGCCGCTCGACCGGCCCTGCCCGCGCCCGCGACTGCTCCCGCCGCTCGCTCGACCCGGACGCCCCTGTCGCCGGCCCGGGCGCAGGTGACGGAGGCCGTGGCGAGCAACGTGCTGACCCGGGTTGCGCTCGGGCTCGCGGGGGTCGTGCCGACCGGCCCGCGGGGCCCGCAGGGCACGCCGCCCCCGGCCGCGCCCGCCGCACCGTCGGGGATGCTGCTGGTGGCGCAGTGGGCGCTCTTCCGGCGCGGGGCCTCGCCGTTCAACCAGAGCCCCGTCGCGAGCCCGACGCAGGCTCCGACCAGCACGGGGCAGGTCGTCGGCGACCTCCACGCGACCGACCCCGACGGCGATCGTCTGACCTACGTCGTCGTCGCACCTCCAAGCCAGGGGGAGGTCGCCGTGGCTGCGGACGAGACGTTCGTCTACACCCCGAGCCCGGAGCTCGCGCGGACCGGTGGCGCCGACGCCTTCACGGTCCTGATCCGGGACGCCCCGGGCGCCCCCGGGCTGTCGCGCTACACCGACCTGCTGCGCGGAGTGCTGGCCCGACACCCGGTGCTCGCGGACCGGCTCTTCGGCCCGCACGGCGTCCGGGTCACCGTCCCGATCACCGTCGCGCCGAGGACGGCGAACACCCCGCCGTCGGTGCCCACGACCACGCCCGCCCCCTCCGTCCAGCGCGGCAGCGGGGTCGTCAGCGGGAACCTCGGCGTGCAGGACCTCGACGGCGACCAGCTGGTCTTCACAGTGCCGGAGCAACCCGCCGCCGGCGCAGTGAGCGTCGACCCGCTGACCGGTTCGTACACCTTCACCCCGACCTCCGCGGCCCGCCGTGCCGCCGCCGGTACGCCCGGGCCCGACACCGTCACCTTCACGGTCCTTGTCTCCGACGGGCGGGGCGAGGCGTTGCCGGTCGTGGTCACCGCCCCGGTCGACCCTGGGCCCGCCGAGGTCGTCACCGCCATCCCGGTCGCCCCTGGCGCCTCGTCGCTGGTGACGAGCCCGGACGGCACCCGTATCTACGTCATCGGACAGAACGCCTCGACCGAGGCGCCGGTCCTCGCCGCGGCGAGGACCCTCGCGGCCCCCACCGACGTCTCACCGCTGGTGGCGATGTCCACGGGCACGACCATCTCCATCATCGACGCCGGCAGCAACACCCTCATCAGCACGGTCACGCTGCCCGGAACGGCGGACGGGCTCACCTTCAGTCCGGACGGCAGCCACGCCTTCGTCACGACCTACGACTCCTCCTTCCGTGACGGTCCGTCGACCGTCACGGTGATCGGGGTCGCGACGGACACCGTCGTCGCCACCCTCGAGGCCGAGGGCACCCACGGTGACGTCTACTTCTCTCCCGACGGTCGGTACGCCTATCTGAGCGACTACCTCGGGGACCGCGTCTTCGTCGTGGATCTTGGTAGCGACATCACGACGACGATCGCGGTGGCGAGGCCGCAGTACCTCACCTTCAGCCCCGACGGGCGTCGTGCCTACATGCCGAGCAGCTCCGACGGGACCACGGTCATCATCGACACGGGCGACCACTCCGTCATCGGCAGCGTGCCCGGGTACGGGCAGCCGGTCGTGGGACCAGACGGTCGCTATGTCTACGTCGTCGATTACCAGTACGTCGACGGCACCGTGACGGTGATCGACGTGGCCGACGACTCGGTGGCCGCGCTCATCCCGGTCGGTGGCTATCCGACGAACATCCAGTTCGGGGCCGGAGCGCGCTACGCCTTCGTCGACTCGCAGAACGACGGCCGGCACCGACTCTTCGTCATCGACACCCTCGACCTGTCCGCGACGTCGATCGAGCTCGGCACCGACCCGCAGCCGATGCAACTCTCCGCCGACGGCCGGCGGGGTTACATGGTCGACCAGATCGACGGCACCGTCACGATGATCGACACCGAGCACGGGACGCTCCTGGGCGCCGTCGAGACCACCGATCGCGACTACAGCTACGTCCGCAATCCGGGATTCGATCCCAGCGGCCGCCGCTTCTACGTCCTCGACGGTGGGCGGCTCACGATCATCGACTCGGGCGACGACACCGTGACGACGCTTGCCGCCGATGGCCGCCTCGGGTTCACCCCGGACGGGGCGTACGCCTACGTGCTCGGCTACGGCGACGGCGCGAGTTCCGCCCTGACCCTCGTGAGCACGGCGGACGACACGGTGCGCAGATTGACGGGGCCGGGGTACGCGAGCGCTGTGACCTTCAGCCCGGACAGCAGCGTCGCGTTCGTGAGCGCGTACGACGACACCGTGACCGTGCTCGACACGGCCGGCGGCGAGTCTCGGGTGGTCGAGGTCGGGCCGGGCGGGGGTTTCCCGATGTTCAGCCCGGACGGCGGGCAGGCGTTCTTCACCAGCTACGGCGACGTGTACGCGGGCGGCGGCGCGCAGCCGAAGGTCACGGTCGTGGACACCGCGACGGACACCGTGTGGACGGTGCCCACCGCCGAGTGGCCCGGGCAGGTCACCTTCGGCCCGGACGGACGCTCCGCCTACGTGGTGAGCGGCCGCAGCAGCGAGGGGTCGACGGTCACCGTCATCGACCGTACCGACGGGACGGTCACCAGCTTCACCGGCCCGCCCTACGCCACCGACGTCGCGTTCTCGCCCGACGGTCGATTCGCCTACCTGCTGGGCTACGGCGACACCCTCGACGACGGGTCGATCGTCGTGATCGACCTCGCCGACGGCTCCCGGTCGGACATCCCGGTGCCGGCGGCCACCGGGGTCCGGTTCAGCGCCGACGGGCAGTACGCGTACGTGCTGAACTCCCGCGACGGGACGGCGACGGTGATCTTGCTCGGGGGCGGGGCCGTACCGTCCGGCCTCGCGCCGGACATGCGCAGTGCCTGATAGCTCTCGCTGGGTGCAAGCAATGCGTCACTGCTTGCACCCAGCGACAGTTATCCCGGCACCGTCGGCGATCAGGCCGAGCGCGTTCCGGCCAAATCGGCGTACACGATCACGTTGTCGAGGTAGGACCGGGCGGTGCGGTCGAGGACACCGCCGCACGTGATGAGTCGCAGCTGGGCGTTCGGGGTGTCGGAGTAGACCTTCGCCGTGGGGAAGTTCTCCTTGGCTGCGTGTGTTACCTCGCGCACCCGGAACACGGCCGTGGACCCGTCGGACCGCCGGACGTCGACCTCGTCCCCGGCCTTCACCTGCGCGAGTCGGGAGAAGATCCCCGATGTCGCGCCGCCGTTGACGTGCCCGAGGATGATGGCAGGGCCGGGGTCCTGGAGACCGATCGGCGACCGTCCGGAGTTCAGGTACCGACGTGGACGAAGGGCGCCCAGAGGCTCGGTCGGTCGGGGTGAAGGGCACGCTGACGACGGACGGCGTGGTGCATGGCGAGATGGGGAGGGTCGCCTCGCGCGCCGAGTACGTCCCGGTGGATCGATCGGCTGACGGCCGCGGCGACGTCGTCGCGAACGGGCCACAACGTACCGACCACCGAGTCCCAGCCGCCGTACTGCAGTGCGCTCGCCACGGCGATCGCCTCGTCCGCGTTGACCGTCCCGCCCGTGGCGCTCTGGCAGGCCGAGAGCACTGCGAGCCGTCCGCACCCCGAGGGTAGATCAGCCAACCGTGCCACCGTGAGGACACCGTCGTGAAGGACCAGGCCGCCTTCCGACGGGGACTCGCCGTCCTGCACTCCATGGCCGCTGAAGTGGACGACGTCGTGGTGACTCCAGGCGGCCGCGACGGTCGCCAGGTCGGCGCCCTCGTCCTCGATCACAGTCACCGCGTCGACCCCGAGGACTGCCTGCAAGCTCGCGCGCTCGTCCGCGACTCCCGCCAGGTCGGGATGCCCTGGTGTCCGGTGCATGCCCACGAAGAGCGCCTCCTGCCGTGACGGAGGCGTCCGATCAGTGCGGGACAACGAGCGGACGGTCGCGGTGTAGGAGGACACGATCCTTGTCGACACGGAACCGTCGACGTCTCCTGCGGCGTGCAGCGGCAGCAAGGTCAGGGGTCCGGTCGGGCACCACCAGACGCGGTCCGTCCCCGGACCGAGACGGTCGAGAACCGGTCGGGCGGCGGCCCGCCACAGCCACGCGTGAGTGGCCCTCAGCGCCGCCTCGTCGGGCTCGCCCTCGCGGTAGAGGGCGGCGGTGTAGCCGTTCGTGCGCGCCACGGTCTCGCTGAACACCAACTCCGGTAGGTCGACAACGTCGATCGCGTCCGACCGGATCAGGAGAGCACGCCCGCCGCTTTCCGTGGTCGTGAGCACCGCGACCGGTCCGCGCCATGCGTGCGCGCGGAGCTCGCCCTCGGACGGTGGGGACGTCACGGTCGAGAAGCCCGCTTCGCGTGTCTGCGCGACGACCTCGTCGAGCCGTCTGCCGGCCACCATGCGCGCCTCGGCCGTGGCGGAGTCGGTCTCGGAGGTGGTCCCGCCCGAGAGTGCGGCGAGTTCGGTGCGGCGTTCCTCGAGTTCGACGGCGAGGTCCGGCCGGAGGCGTCGAACGTCCTCCACGTCGCTCTGGATGTCGAGCTGGGCGTTCCACAACACGGCTCGCCCCTGCTCGACGAGCTCGAGTGCGCGCTCGGGTCGGTTGGCGCGCAATGCCGCCTCTGCGGCCTGGGCAGCGACCTGCGTCCAGCGCCCCAGACGTCGCTCCGCATCGTCCCGTGCGGTACCGGGGCCGGCCAGGCGGGTGAGGCGGTCGATCGCCGACTCGGCAGCCTCGAGAGCGAGGCCCGGGTCGAGACCGGCGGAGAGCGCGGTGTCGAGCCCGGACACCGCACAGAGCAGCTGGCCCTCCAGCTCGAAAGCTGGGTCCGTGACGAGGAGTTGCCAGAGCTCGCAGGCGTCCTCGGCGGCCTCGCGGTCGCCGTCCGTCGCGAAGCGGGACCGCAGGCACGAGGCCCATGTCGACCGCGGGCCGGCGAGCCAGGCCGCGTCGATGCCCTCGACCGCCACGGCGGCCTTAGCCTGATGCAGCGCCTCCTCGAGGTCGGAGGGGTCGCCGTCGAGGATGAAGCGG
The DNA here is from genome assembly GCF_021026295.1 of Actinomycetospora soli. Lineage (GTDB taxonomy): Bacteria > Actinomycetota > Actinomycetes > Mycobacteriales > Pseudonocardiaceae > Actinomycetospora > Actinomycetospora soli. The sequence continues at coordinate 136,099 of NZ_JAJNDA010000006.1, read as the reverse complement.
TGCCGCAGACCGTCGGCGAGGGTGGTACGGGCCACCGCCACGACATCCGGTTCGGGGTCGCCGGCGACCAGGCCGGTGCACACGGCGATCGACTCGTCGAGCCGGTCACGTGCTCGTCGAGGGACCAGCGCCGCGACCTGGGCGTCGACGGGGCGTCCGTGGTCCAGGTCCGGGTGGTCGGGGAGCAGGCGGCCGTAGGCGTCGATCAACGCCGACGCGAGCAGCACGGCCGGCTCGTCCGGGTCCCGCTCCGCGTGCGGAGCGAGCCGGACGGCCGCGCGGTGGTGCTGCAGAGCCCGCTCGGTCAGAGTGTCGTCGTCGATCTCGAAGGAGAGCGCCTGGAGAGCCCTGCCCGTCACGCGGTGACGCAGGTAGGACTCCTCGGCCGGCAGGTCGAGGAGGGCGAGCCGCTCGCAGAGCGAGACCGCTTCGCGCAGATGCGGAAGGCTTCCGGAGTCGACCCCGCGATCGACCAGAGCTGACGCCAGGAGGATCACTGCTCGCGGGTACTCGTCGTGGTCGGCCGGCGTGCATTCCAACCCGAGGCGGTGATGCCGGATCGTCGCCTCGAGGTCGGCAGAGGAATCGGCGAGCTCGGCGCGCTCCTGGTGGCTCTCGCCGAGGACGCCATGGATGGTCCGGCGCCTCTCGTGGTCGTCCTCCGGGCACGCTGTGAGGAGCTGGTGGTTGACCACGATGAGTTCGTCGAGGTCCTCGCGGGAGCGTGTCGCCCGGTATCGCTCGAGCAGCGCCTCGGCGAGATGCGTGAGCGCGTCGACCCGGTGATCGCCGTGGGGAGTGCTGCGCCGGACGGCTTCCCGTGCCGCCCGAATGTCCTCGTCGCGGGCGGCGGGATCGCCGAGCTCGGCGAGGTCGGAGAAGGTCACGGCCGCACAAAGTGCAGCGAAGCCACCCTCGTCCCGGTCGTCGAAACGACAGGCGAGGAGCCGTCGGGCGACGACCGCGCAGGCGCGGAGCGCGCCTTCCTCACCGCTTCGATGCGCCTCCAGATAGGCCGCCTGCCACTCGAACAGGATGGACCCGAGTTGCGCCTCGTGGGCGGAGCTCATGGGCACCGGGCCGGATTCGCGGGCGCCGACGGCGGGACGGTAACGGTCGGATCCAGGAGGATCGTGAGGGTTCCCGGCCGTTGCAGCGCTGCCAGGCGTTCGGGAGGCGCGGCAACCACCACGGCGGCCGGGGCTGTGCCGAGCACGTCCAGGACCAGGAGATCCGGCACGAGAACAGCGGGCGCCGGACCCGACGGCGAAGCGGGAGGGACCAGCACCACCGACACCATCGTGCCCCTCGCGATCGCGCGCTGCGCCGTGGTGGTGGAGGTCGAGAGCGTCGTGACGAGGCGGCCACCCAACGGGCCCACGGCCGGCCCGAGCCGGTCGCGGCGGATCGGGTCCCCGCGGCGAAGGGTCTCGAGCGGGTAGCGGCCGACGACGTCTCCCGGCCTGGGTGGGCCGCCACCGTCGAGAACGTCGGTGCAGGTCAACGAGCGGTAAGCGGGAAGGTCCGTGGACGCACGCAGTTCGTTGCCGTGGTCGGGGATCACCGTGACCAGCTTCCCTCGCACGGCCGTCATTCCCACCAGCAGCGCGGTGACGACGAGGGCGAGCGCCAGCAGGGCGATCCGGACGCGCGGACCGCGTTCCGACGTCCCTTCCCGGGGCGGCCCCGAGGACTCTGCGTCGGCCTCGACCGTCGGGATGCCGTCACCGAGCCCTACGGACGTCTCGGGTGCGGACGGCTCCGTGGTCACCCCGGCGGGCAGCGGGTAGCGCATTGCGATGCTGCCGCCCGAGTCGGGCAGACCGAGCTCCCAGAGCTTCTTGAGCTGCGTCCACTGCGCGAACTCGGCCTCGAAGCTCGTCGGGAGGCGCAATCCCATCGCGGAGAGCAGCGCCCACCGGTGCACGTCGTAGGCGCTGCGGATCAGCGCCGCGTAGGGGAGCGCGGCGCGCGCAGCACCCTGGTAGGCCGCAACGGCAACCATTCCTCCGGCGGTGACGCAGAGGAGAGTGCCCCACCACGGCAGGAGCATGACGGCGACGAGCCCGCCCAGCGTCGCGAATGTCCCGCCGAGCACACAGAGGGTCGACATCGTGTGCAGCGACCCCGCGGCGGCACCGAAGGCCGCCAGGAAGGGTTCGGGCAGGGTGGGGTAGAGCCGTGGCCAGGCCGCCACCGTGTCGATGCCGTACCGGGCGCCGTGTTCCTCGGCGGCCGCGATCGTGTTCCCGATGCGGGTCGCGCGGACCTCGCCGCGTGGATAGCGGCGGCGACGCTCGACCGGGGGCAGCGCCGCGCGAAGGGTCTCGTGTCGACGACGGAGACGGACAGCGAGCGGCTCGAGTCGCCGGGGCAGATACCCCTCGAGCATGCGGGTGAAGGAGATCCGACGGGCGTCCAGGACGGCCGCGACGATCACGCTGGACACCAGGAATCCGGCCACGACGAGCACCTGGCCTGCGCCGCCCAGGGCGCTCCAGGTCGACAGGCTGTCCACCGCCCCGAGGGCACCGATGACGATCGCGAGCAGGCCGAGCAGGAACCCCACGACGGGCAGCCACGCCGCGCTCAGCCGTCTCGGGTCGAGGAGCGCCCCGGCGGCCTCGATCAGTCCGTTCATCCTCGGACGGGGACGAGCGGGTGAGGTCCGTCCGCGGTGTTCCCGCACGTTCCGTAGGGCGGGAAGCCGTCGGCCCGCCGGTTCGTCGTGCCACACGTCCGGCACCGGAGCAGGACACCCTCGCCGTCGTCCGCCTCGGGGAGGCCGGGCAGCTCCGGGTCGACGTGATGGACGTCCAGCGTGCCCCGCAACGCGCGCTCGTCGTCCCCGACGAGCACTGCGCGTACGGCGTCCACGAACACCATGCCGACGATGTGGGCCCCGTCGCGCACGAGGAGCGGGGTGCCGGACTCCAGAGTGTTCACCGCCTGTTCGTCCTGCTCCCACCATTCCCGCACCAGCACGTCGGCGTCCACGGTGACGCCGGAGGCCGGGAGATCAGCGACCTCCGAGCGATGGCGCATCAGAGCGCGGAACGTCATCTCAGCCATCCAGGCTCCTCAGCGCACCGTCACCGACCATCACGAAGCCCGCCCAGAACCACGGGTGGGCGAAGGGAGCCTGCCGGTCGATGCCGTGACCCGCCAGACCCGCTGCGCGCCGACCTCGTCGCGCCCGTTCCGCAAGGGGGCCCTCCGCCTCGTCGGCGACGCGGTCGTAGAGCAGTGCGGCCCCGTCCCGGTCCCCGGCGCCGAGCCGCATCGCGGCCTCCTCCAGCATCACCGCATGCGTCTCCGGGGACGAGGCGGGCCAGCCATCCCGGACTGCGATGACACGATCCGTCGCTTCGTCCACGCTGCACCTCCGGAGTGCAGACTGGGCCCGATGCAGGCCGCCCGCGTCCAGGTCGCCGCGGAGGAAGGTGTCGAAGAGCAGCCACGTCGCGAGCTCGGGGACCGACCAGAGCGCGACCACGGCCGCCCGGGCTCCTGCGGCGAGCAGGGCCCGCGACATCCCGAGGAGCTCGTCGCCGGGCCGGGCGACGCCCGGTCCCGAGCTGCAGGCGACCAGGCATACGACCGTCCCCCGGAGCCCCAGCGGGAGGACGTCGCGGACACGAAGCAGGCCGTCGTCGAGCAGGACACCCCCGGCGAAGGGACGTTCCGGGTCGGAACGGCCGTGTGCGGCGACGTAGAGCAGCTGCGGAGGGATGGCCGTCAATCGGCCCACGACGGTCGCGCGCGTCGCGGGTGACAGTACGTCGCACCCGGGCCAGCGAGACGTCACGGACCGCCGGTGCGCAGCGGCCAGGAGGACCGGGGCCGCTCGCGACGCGGGGCAGACGAGGACCGGCGGGGCGCCGGCCGGGGGAACAGTCGTCACCTGCAGTGCGGTCCGGCTCGGGAGGGTCGTGATGGTGAGCGCGTCCAGGTCGGGCCGACCGAGGAGACCGAGCGGCAGCCGGTGCAGGCAGTCGTGCGGCACGAGCCACACCTTCTCGTCCGACCGGAGCACCCGACGGAGGACAACGGCGAGGGTGGCCAGGGGCCCTCCCTGCGGCAGTTCGGCGCGGTCCTGGTCGGCGTCCAGTGCGGTGAGCGCGGCGTCGACGGCCCCACGGAGGGCCGCACGGTCCATCTCGACCAGCTCCAGGCGCGGTTCCTCGCCCGCTCTCGCCACCCCGAGGTAGAGCGCGGTGGGGCCGAGGTAGAGCTCGACGAGCGCTGCCCCGTTTCGCAGCGCGGGCAGCTGGAGGGCCTGGTCGAGCGTCAGCGGCGCCTGCGGGGGCGCCGGCCCGTCCTGCGGACGCCGTCCCAGTCGACGGCGCAGTTCGGGCGCTCGCGCGCGCTCGATCCGTTCGAGCGCCGTCCGGGCGTCCCCTCGGAGGACCGCCAGGCGGATCAGCCGCTCGTGGAGGTCGTCGTGGTCGTCGTCGAAGTAGGCGAGGGCGTCGGCCTCGTCGTCCAGCCCGGCGCGCAGCTCGTCGCTGAGCCTCAGGGCGTCCTCGTACTCCGCCTCGGCTGCGTCGAGCCGGTTCGCACCGGCGAGCAGGTCACCGCGAAGACGCGCCAGTTCGTGGTGCGACCGGACCTCCCCGACCGCCGCGGCGAGGTCGACGGCCGGCTCCAGGCACGCGATCGCCGTCTCGACATCGCCCATGTCACGCTCGAGCTCCGCCAACTCGCCGGCGCACTTCGCGGCCTCCCGCGCGTCCCGCGCCTCCAGGAGGACGGGCAGGGCCTCCTTGTACAGTCGTCGCGCCTCCTGGTCGCTCCCGGCTGCGCGCTCGACCACCGCGAGGGCACCGAGATCGACCGCGGCTGCCTCGATGAGGCCGAGCTCCTGGTTGAGGGCGAGGGCTTCGGCCAGGCGTCCGCGTGCCTCGTCGAGCTCGTCGGCCGCGAGGTGGAGCAGGCCGAGGTTGTGGAGCGGGACCGCGCTGAGGTGTTCGGCGCCGCTCGTCCGGAAGGCGTCCGATGCCTCCTCGTAGGCGGCCCGCGCGCGACCTGGTCGATGGAGGAGTTCGTGGACGAGCCCGAGGGCGATGAGGGCGTGTCCGCGGAGGTCGTGGAGGTCGCGGTCGGTGCAGGCGAGGTGGACCTCGTCGAGCGCAGCGCGCGCTTCGTGCAGGAACCCACGATCCTTCCGGACGACGGCGTGGTCGAGCCGGGCGCGCAGGTGCGTCTCGACGGCCTCGCCACCGGTCAAACCGCGGGTCAGGTCGATGGCGCGTGCATGGCGGTCCTCGGCCTCCCCGAGGTCGTCCGCGTCGCGGGCGATCAGCCCGGAGGTGTTCCACACCCGCGCCAGGAGGAGCTGGTCGCCCTCGAGTTCGGCCGCCGCCAGGGCTTCGACGAGCGCCGCCGTAGCGGACGCCGCGTCACCCTCGCGGTGGAGCTCCAGCCCGAGGTTGTGCCACACCTGCGCGGCAACGTCGAAGCGTCGGCAGACCGCGGCTCGCCGGGCTGCAGCGCGCAGGTGACGTCGTCGCCGATCGGGGAGCCCTGCCGCAGCCGCCCGGTCGGCACGCCGCAGGCGGTCCTCCCACGTCATTGGACCAGTCTCGCGTGGACGGCACGTGCGCAGAGCTCATTCATCATCTGACGTCCACTAGCGGTGAAGGCTGATTGCAATGCGTGCCTTCAACAGCTCGCTCCACTCACGCGCAGAGGGACCTCGACGACGGAGTACGAGGGCTGCGCCGCGACATACACCGAACCTGCTCGAGAGTTGCACACGTCCGCCGGGATCGTGACGGTGACGGAGAACGTCCCGGTCGAGGAGAGGTCGGCGTATCCCAGGTCGACCTGGCCAGAATTGACGAACCATGTGAAAGTGAGCTGTTGAGAAGGTGGGAAACCACGTCCGGTGAAGGAGACCTGCTCGCCGGGCCGCACGATTGCCCGCGAGGCACTCGCGGAGGGGCCGCGCGAAGCTCCGGGCGCCACGACCGAACTCGGCGGGCCGGGAGCACTCGTCCCGGGCGCAGGATTCTGTGGCGCGGTCACGGTGGTGGTTCCCGCACTGCCCGTCGTGGAGGGTGAGCTCGACAAGAGCGTCACACCCGCCGTGATCACTGCCGCGAAGATCGTGGCGCCGGCGCCGATCACGGCGACGACGATGGCGACGACGGAGCCCGACCGTCGGCTACCGGACTCCTCGGTGCGCACGGCATCGCCTCCTGACGTCGACCCTCGCCTCAAGGGGTACTGACGACGGAGCGTGGCCGGAAGCCGCCGAACGGGTTGACGCGCGAGGATCGCGACCATCTACCGTGGCGAACGGGACCGCCTTCGGTGCTTCCAGCTCGAAGGCCTACCGCCCGACGGTCCGGGGAAAGAGCACCGTCCCGCGATGAGTGAAGGGCTCCCGGGCATCGAGGGCCGTCTATACAGACAGGAACGACCTTGCGTCGTCGTTCGTCGTCTCTTCGCCACCGAAGAGCCGGGCGGTCCAGGCGGAGCTGCAGCGCCCCGCTCACGCGTCAGCCGCCAGGGAAGAAGTCGCCGAAGTTTCCGCCTCGATTGCCGTCGTTGTTGTTGTTGTCGCTGTTGCCGTTGTCGCCATTGTTGCCGCTCCCGCCCAAAGGGGTCGTACTGGACGCGAGCGGTTTCGCGGCGGGCAGCGGGCCCGGCGCGGGATCGCTCTGGCCCGACGGCGGCGCCGCGGGTGCGACACCAGCCGGCGTCTGGGTCGGCTTCCGGACGATCCGCCCGCGAGCGTCAGCGGTCGCGGCGGCCTGCTCGACCGGAGCCGCGACCGGCGGCGGAGCCGGCATCGACGACGGTGATGCCCCGGAGGGTTCCGCCGCAGGTCGTGGAGCGACCGAGGCCTTCATCGGCCACAAGAGCGCGGTGAGAATCGCTGCGGCGGCGACCCCGGCGCCGAGCAATGCCCACTGGACGCCACGGGTCATGGAGTACCTCCATCAAGACTGCGGCTGGGCAGGACGGCGCCGCCGGCCTGGACGACCTCGGCGCGCAGGGACAGTGACAGGTCGATCATCCTGATCACGCCGCTTCGCGAGATCGTGGCCCGGATGTTCGCCCTGACCGCGATACACATCGACTGCGTACGGCGCGGAAGACGCTCCGTCTGGCTGCGGTGTGGCGTTACCTCCCGCTGGGTGCAAGCAATGCGTCACTGCTTGCACCCAGCGACAGTAATTCCGGCACCGTCGGCGATCAGGCCGAGCGCATTTCGGCCAGGTCGGCGTAGACGATCACGTTGTCGAGGTAGGACCGGGCGGTCCGGTCCAGGACACCGCCGCACGTGATGAGCCGCAGTTGCGAGTTCGGGGTGTCGGAGTAGACCTTCGACGTCGGAAAGTTCTCCTTGGACGCGCGCGTCACCTCACGCACTCGGAAGACGGCCGTCGATCCGTCGGACCGTCGGACGTCGACCTCGTCCCCGGCCTTCACCTGCGCGAGGCGCGAGAAGATCCCTGCCTTCCCGCCGCCGTTGACGTGACCGAGGATGACGGCGGGGCCGGGGTCGCCGGGAGCAGGCCCGTTGACGTAGAGCCCGGCCTGCATCGGGTTGCTCACGGGCGGCGTGGCGACCGTCCGGTCCTCGTTCAACCCGAGGGGGATGAGCGACGATTCCGCACCGATCGAGGGGATGCTGACGGACAGCCCGTCGTCAACCGCCTTGGCCGCGGTTCCCGCTCCCGTGCTGCTGCATCCGGCACTGATCAGAACGAGCAGAGCGAGCAGCGGGAGGAAGAGCGCCCTCCTCACAGGGCAGACCCGGTGTCGGCAGACCCCTCCGGAACGACCGTGACCTGGTCGCCCTCGCAGGCGGCCTCGGAACCGTCGTCGTGGGTGTGGACGACCGTCTTGTCCTCGTCGACGTCCGGGTCCTTCGACGGGTCGCCGAAGAACTCCTCGCACGCGTAACCGTCGTTGTCGGCGTCGAGGCGGTACGGGTCGCTTCGATCCTGATTGAGCACGGCCTGCGCGGCAGGGCGGGATACGAAGTCCTGACAGTTCAGGTCAGGGCGACCGGGATTCTTACTGGTCGTTCCTCCGGGCGGCTGCGAGGTGGTGCCGGACGCAGGCTTCGACGTGGTTGTCGTCGTGGTCGGGGGCGGGCATTTTCCTGCGGCGGCACTGACGGCCTGGTTGAGGTTCATCTGGGCGCCCCGACGTGTCGAGTCGGCCGACGCCTCCTTCGTCATCGCCTGATTGTGAAGCGCGCGCGCCGTAGCGAGCGCCGTTTGTAGGTCCGCGTCGTTCGGGGCTGCGTTCGCGTCAGCCTCCGCCTTCACGACGGCGGAGGAGGCGTTCGTGAGATTCGTCTTGGCTTCGTCGTAGGCCTCGTCGGCCTTGGTCTTGGCATCCTTCGCCGCGGCGAGCGCAGCGCACACCGGATCCGTGGCGCCTTGGGCCGCGGCGGCGCCACCTCCGACGAGCAGGCCACCGACGACCACTGCCGAACACACGGCAGCGGCAACGCGAAGTCGAACTGTTCCTGGCAATGTTCCCCCCGGATCGTGCTGATCTGTGGACAGTCCCTCGTCCTGCGATGTCTTTCTGTTACATGTCCTTGACCGCAGCGCGACCCAGGCCTCAGAGCAGTCCCGCTCAGCCGATTGGCTGTGTGTCGGCATTCCCTCCGCCTCCGGTCCACCCGCCACCAGTTCCGCCCCCGCCTCCTCCGCTGGGCAAGGCGGGCACGCCGGAACCTCCCGGCCCTCCAGCGGCGGCGCTCCCCCCTGCGCCGGGTGCCGCCGGTTGGCTGGTCGCCGGCGGCACCGCAACGGCCGCGTTCGCCGGACCCGCAGGCGCTGGTGCCAGCACACCGGCGCCGGCCGTTGCCGGTGCCACCCCCGGCGCGATCGGCGGAGTTACCGCCTTGTTCCTGATCACTCGCCCGCGGGCGTCGGTGGTGGCGACCTCCTCGACCGGTGCCGCCACGACGGGCGCCTCCCCGGCGGCTGGTGCGGGCACGGACGCTGGGCTCGAGGTTGTCGCATTCGCAGTGGGGAGCGGCGTCACCGACGCCTCCATCGGCCAGAACAGGGCCGCGAGGATCGCCAGGACAGCGACCCCGGCGCCGATCCAGGCGAGCAGAACGCCACGGGTCACGGAGTACCTCCAGTGGTGGAACGACTTGGCAGGACGGCCCCGACGACCGGGAGCACCTCGACGTGCACAGGCCCGTCGGCCATGACCATTGCGGTGACGCCATGGGCGACCCGCCCGCTTGCCACGACCGGCAGCTCCTGACGGGTGCGACCCTCGATCGCGACCGCGGCGACCGGCGCCGACGCGTCGAGCGTGTAGCGCGCCCAGGCGGTGCCGCAGGCGCTCGACGTGCGGACCTCGAGCATCCCGATCGGCACCTCGAACCGACCGCGCTGCATCGTGACCACGCGGCTTGTCGCCGTCTGCGCATCGTCGGCGCAGCGAGTGGTCGAGGGATCAGCGCCTACCAGCGAGACCGGGGCCGCCGGAAGCGGCGCCACCGCGGAGCTGTTCGACGCGAGCGTCACGGCCCCGATGACCCCCGCGAGGCCGAGGGCCGCCACCCCGCCCAGCCACACCCGACGTCGGGAAGGAGCGGGGACCGCCGCGGTGAACGGCGCGGTGACCGTCGAGGGCAGCGCCGTCGTCGCGAAGGACTCCGGGGCGGAGCGGCGGGCCGGCTGCGTCAGCGTCATGAGACCAACGCTAGGGAGATCGACCCGCAGGTCCCATCCCCGAGCTCAGGGGTGGTCCTCACGCGTCCCACCACTGTGCCTCCTGGGCGCGTAACCAGGTCTCGTCGTCGAGAAGGCGCAGGTGGGAGCGGGTGATCGCGCCACAGGCGAGCAGCAGGTCGACCATCACCGACGGCGTCAGCCGCGCCCCGCGCTCGGCGAGACCGCCGCGGACGAGCTTGACCCGCAGAGCCTTGAGGTGCTCGTGGATGCGGCCGGTCAGACGCTTGCGGGTGGCCTCGTCGCGCTCCAGCGCGGTCACGAGGTGCCAGCTGTTGGTGGCCTCGAGTACCGCGCGGGTCAGCTGCGGGACCTCCGGGGGCGGGGCGAGGTCGGTCGCGTCGAGCAGCCGGTGCCGGCAGAGCATCAGCGCGGTGACGAACTCCTTGGTGTGCGTCCGCAGCCGCACCGGCTCGCGGGTCGCGGTGCCGGTCGGGTCCATCGTCACGACGGCGGGTGCGAGCGGCGCCGCAGCGGTGATCGTCACGACGAACGCCGAGGCACCCCAGGAGGGGCCGGTGACGGTGGCGCTGCCGCGAGTCAGGACGTAGCCGCCGGCGGGCCCGTCGTCGGAGGCCGGAGGAAGCCGGGACAGGGCGCCGTCCGCATCGACGACGAGGCCGTGGGTGCGGCTGAGGCAGCTCAGGACCGCGCCGCCGCCGGTCGGGACGACGGCGAGCGCCCGACGGGACAGGCGGGCCTCGGTCGGGAACGACAGCGCGCACGTCTCGTCCCGGCCCACGACGAGGCGGCCGGTCACCTCGAGGGTGCGGCCGTCGGCGGCGCGCAGGACGGGTGCGTTCACGGGCGGCGCGCTCATCGCCGGGCCGGGTCGAGCCGGCGGAGCAGCCACCAGGTGAGGGCCACGAAGAGTGCGGTCACGACGGCGAGCGCGCCCAGGTCCGCGAGCCAGGTGCCGGCGGTGTGGTCCCAGAGCGGGTCGGGCTGGTCGAAGGGTCGTGCGGCGGGCCCCGTCGGAATGCCGATCGTCGCCGCTCCGGCCGCGAAGCCCCAGCGGGCGGGGACGAGCCACGCGAGCTGGCCGAGCCCCGGCCGGTCACCGATCTGCATCAGCGCGCTGGACAGGATGAACTGCAGCATCGCCAGCAGCACGAGCAGCGGCATCCCGCGGTCGGCGTTGTCGATCAGCGCCGAGACGGCGAGCCCGACGGCCATGCTCGCCGTCGCCAGCAGCACCAACGCCACGACGATCTCGGCGGTGCCGCTTCCCAGGAGCACGGCCTCGTCCGGCGCCGGGCGGCCGATCGTGCCGAGGATGCCGAGCACGATCGCCTGGACGCCGACGATCGCCCCGAGGACCACCAGCTTGGACGTCAGGTACGCGCCGCGGGAGAGCCCGATGGCCCGTTCCCGACGGTAGAGCTCGCGTTCCTTCACGAGTTCCCGGATGGACGCGGCGGACCCCATGAGCGCTGCGCCCACGACGAGGACCAGCCACAACAGGTGCGGCGCGCCCGCCGCCCCGCGCAGCTGCTCGGCCATCGACAGCCCGGCCTCCCCGGGCAGGGCGTGGGCGAGCACGCTGAGCACGAGGGGGAGCGCGGCCATGAAGATCAGGTACTGCCGGTCGGCGGCGATGACGGCGAGGTAGCGGCGGGCGAGGACGGAGAACTGTCGTCCGACCGACTGCTGCCGGGCTGCGGGCCTCCCAGCCGAGATGTGTTCCGTGCGCTCGGCGGGTCGATCGCGACGACCGACGTACCGCGCGTGGGCGGGGGAGCGGCGGAACCGCTCGCCCCAGTCGCCGCGCTCCTGGAGCAGCAGGAACACGTCGGCGAAGTCGGTGCGGCCGAAGTAGGCCAGGGCCTCGTCGGGAGGTCCGAAGAAGGCGACCTCACCGCCGGGCGCGAGGAGCAGGAGCCGGTCGCAGAGGTCGAGGTTCGCGACGCTGTGCGTCACCACGACCACCGTGCGCCCGTCGTCGGCGAGTCCCCGCAGCGTGCGCATCACCGACTTGTCGAGCCCGGGGTCGAGGCCGCTCGTGGGCTCGTCGAGGAACAACAGCGAAGGCCGGGTGAGCAGCTCGAGGGCGACACTCGTGCGCTTGCGCTGTCCGCCCGAGAGCGTGTGGATCGGCTGGTCGGCCTGCCCGTCGAGGCCGAGCTCGTGCACGACCTCCTCGATACGCCGCTCGCGTTCCTCGCGGCCGACATCGTCGGGGAACCGCAGCTCGGCGGCGTAGCTGAGCGCGCGCTCGACCGTGAGCTGTGGGTGGAGGATGTCGTCCTGCGGGACGAGCCCGATGCGTTGACGCAGCTCGTCGTAGTCGGCGTAGAGATCGCGGCCGGCGTACTCGACGCGGCCCTCGTCGGCGGGTCGGAACCCGGTCAGGGCCTTGAGCAGCGTCGACTTCCCGGCGCCGGACGGCCCGACCACCGCGAGCAGGCTCTTCGACTCGAGCCCGAACGTGACGTCGGTGAGGAGCTGCTTGCCCTGCGGGGTGCGGACGCCGATGCCCTCCGCGCGGAACTCGACCGCACCCGTGTCGACGTATTCGACCAGCCGGTCGCCCTCGAGGTGGAGCAGGGCGTGCCCGATACCCACCACGTCGTCGGGTCCGAGTTCCTGACGGCGGGTGCGAGTCCCGTTGACGAAGGTGCCGTTGGAGCTGGTCAGGTCGTGGAGGACCCAGCGGGCGCCCTTGCGGCGCAGCTCGGCGTGGAAGCGGCTGGCGAGGAGGTCGTGCACGACGACGTCGTTGCGCTCGTCCCGACCGATCGTGAGCGCGGCGGGGGCGGTGCGGAGGTCGTGGACGGCCTCGAAGCGGCCCTGTCGCGATGATCGCTGGGCGGCCTCGGAGATGTAGGGGTTCCGGGGTCGTTGCTGCGCGAGGTGGAGGCGGGGTGCTCCGGGGCCGGTGCCGAGTGTGAGCGTGAGGGGGCGATTCGCGAGTTCGCGGACGATCCGGCGCTGTTCGACGAACGTGCCGTTGCGGCTGGTGTCCTCGACCAGCCAGCCGTGCGTGCCGTGGGTGATCCGGAGGTGGTGTCGGGAGACCTCGGGGCCGATCACCTGGAGGTCGCACGACTCGTCGCGCCCGATGGTGAAGGGCGTGCCGGGGTGCACGTGTGCACGTCGGTGGTCACTGTGGACCTCGAGTGGCGTCACCGACGCCGGGCGGGCGCGGTCGGCCGACTCGTCGAGCTGGGTCATCGACTTCCCTGTCGTGGAACCATGTCCATCGAACTCGTTCGTGGAGCTGCTTTGGGAACTAGGCCACCGCTGTGTTGTCGGGGTTCGCGGCCGCAGGTGTGCCGGACGCGGGAGGAGTGTTCGTCCCGCCGCTCGGTGTCCCGCCGCCGCTTGGTGTCCCGCCGCCGGTCGGTGCCCCACCGCCAGTGGCTGGCGCCTGGTCCTTTGGAACTTCCGCGGGTGAGGCAGCCGGCGCGCCGGGTGCCAATGGAGCTGCCGCGCGTCCCGACGCTCCCGCTCCCGCTGAACCGGCAGCTGGAAGAGCGGCCTGACCCGGTACAGCGCCTACTCCAGCTCTCGGCCGCTCCTTGGTGGCCGTCCCGCCGGCTCCTTGGTCGGCACGAGTCGTGCCGTCGACTGAACTGCCGGGGGGCGGAGGGAGATCGGGGTTAGTCGGGTCGGTGAGCGCAAGCAGCGGCGCGTCGATCTTAGAGTCGGCGCAGCTGGGGATCGATTGTCGGTCCGGGACGCGGACATAAAGCATGGAGACGAACAGGCCGTCCATCGTCTTGAGCCAGGTCGCGGTGTGGACTGCGCCCTTGGCCACCTCGTCGCCAGTCTGTCCGCACTGGACCGCCAGCCGTGAACCGCGGCCGGCGGTGTCCCGCGCACTGGCGGGGTCGAGACTGGGAGTTGCACGCAGATTCACACCTGCGAGACCGACGTCGTAGACGATGCCGGTCCAGGTCATCGGAGCGATCTTCGACGAGGCGATGGCCGTCGAGCCGCCGCCCGCCCACCACATGACCGTGCTGAAGAGCAGGAACACCTGCAGCACGGCGACGACACCGATCACCGACCAGCGGCCGGTCGGGGTCGCGACGACCTCGCGAAGCTGCCGGCCCCAGGCCTCCAGTCGCACCTTGACCGGCACCGCTCCGTCGTCGTGAAGGGGTGTCTGTTCGCCGGAGGGGTGCTGCGGCGTGGGACGGCCCTGCGGGGTGACCAGGGGCGAGCGCTGTGCGGGGCCGCTGGGCGGGCCGACGACGCGCGGGCCCATCGGGAACGGGCCGGAGCGGGGTGGGGGAAGGGGAGGACCGCCCTGCGTCGGGATGGCCGACTGCGGCGCGCGGGCGCGCAGGTCGGCGCCGCGCAGGTGCTCGGTGACGGGCTCGGGCGCCTCGTCGCTGGTCCTCGTCATGCACGTCCCCCTTCACCACGGCCTCACCCCCGGCCGTGTGACTGGTGATCGGGTCGCGCAGTGAAACAGTTACGTGTCGTTGTCGTACTCTTTTCGAGACTGATCGAATGTCTCGAATGAGTGATGGCTCGGCTACTCCGCGATGATGTCGAAGGTGACCTGGCGGTCGTTCACGCCGGTCACCGACGCGCGTAGCTGCTGGGTGCGGCCGCCGTTGGAGACGGTGCAGACGACCGAGGCGCCGACCTCGGCGGGCAGGGAGTCCGGGCAGGAGACCTGGTCCGCCGCGAGTCCGGACTGCGCCACGATCTGCGCCTCGACCGTCGACGCTGGGACCGCGGGGGTCCGCAGGAAGAGGATCGCGGCGACGATGGCGACGACGGTCAGGACGGCGCCGATCGCCAGGGCGGCCGTGCCGCGGGTCGTCTCACCACGGCGCCGGGCGAGGAGCCCGAGCACGGCCCCGACCGGCGGGACGACCACGGCCAGCACCAGGGTGACCAGGCCGGACTGCTTGCCAGATTCAGGCGTGGCTGAGTGATGTTGCTCGGGGACGGGCCGGGGAATCGGCCCGGTGACGTCGGCACCCGAGCCGGGCAATCCGTCGTCGGGAGTGGGCATCGGACGTGGGGGAGGGACCGGGCGCAGCGGGACCGGACGACGGGGCGGGGGAGCCGGCCGGGCCGGGGCGGTCTCGAACGTGCGGGCCTCGGTGAGCGACTCGGCGGCCTTCGCGTCCTGGCGGACGACCTCCGCGGCGGCGGCCGCGAGGGCACCCGTCGTCGGGAAGCGTCCCGAGGGGGCCTTCGCGAGGGCGGTGAGGACGACGTCGTCGAGACCGGCCGAGAGCGGGGCGAAGGAGGAGGGGCGCGGCGGGGCGTCGTTGAGGTGGCTGAGCATCACGGCCAGGCGTTCGCCGACGAACGGCGGACGTCCGGTGAGGGCCTCGAAGAGGACGCAACCCAGGGCGTAGACGTCGAGGCGCTGGTCGAACGGGTCGGCGCGCAGCTGCTCGGGAGCCATGTAGGCGGGCGTGCCGAGGGTCGAGCCGGTGGCGGTCAGACGGGGCTGCTCGGTGGCCTCGCGGACGTGGACGATGCCGAAGTCGGCGAGGTAGACGAAGTCGCGCTGGGCGAGCAGGACGTTCGAGGGCTTGACGTCGCGGTGGACGATGCCGGCCTGGTGCGCGGCGTCGAGGGCGTCGGCGACCTGCTCGACGACGTGGACCGCGCGCTCCGGTCGCAGCGCTCCCTCGGCGTGGATCAGGGCGCCGAGGTCGCGGCCGCGGACGAGGCGCATGTCGATGAACATGCGGCCGTCGATGACGCCGAAGTCGTGGATCGGGACGACGTGCGGGGAGTCCAGGCGCGCGGCGATGCGGGACTCGCGGCGGAAGCGTTCGCGGACGTCGGGGTCGTCCTGGTCGTCGGTGTGCAGGCGCTTGAGCGCGACGGTGCGCTCGCGGTGGGTGTCGAAGGCCTCGTGGACCTCGCCCATGCCGCCCTTACCGAGCCGGGTGCCCACCCGGTACGGCCCGAACAGATCCCCCGCCATCCACGCCCCATGCCGATCCACGCCCCCGCGCCGGGAGGGAGCATAGATCGGCCACCTGGGCCGGCGGCTCGCTGGAGCCGCCGGCCGAGCGTCGTCAGGAGCGGATGAAGCGCTCGCACGCCGAGATGACGTGGTTGCCGTAGGCGCGGACGAGTCCGTTGCGATCGCGGCTGCGAAGGACTCCGAGAGCGACGTTCCTGGCCGTGCCCGGGTAGCGCCAGGCGAGCGCGGTCGGGGTGCCGATGCCCCAGATGCACGTGTTCCAGTCCGAGAACCAGTTGGTGTGCACGATCTGCGGTGCGGCGGGAGCGGGTGCCGCGGTGGCCGTCCCGGCGCCGATGCCGAGACCGCCGAGGGCGATGGCGACGGTCAGCGTGGCGGCGGCGGTACGGGAGCGGGTCGAGGAGGCGGGCATGTCCGTTGTCCTGTCTCTCGTGAGAGAGCCGGTGGCCCTCTCGATGAACAGAACGCTAGGAAGATCGCCTGCTCGCTCCCATCCCCGAGCTCGGGGGTGGGCGCCGACGCGATCGACCCCTACATCAGGCCCGCGTGTGTCGGGCACGGACGGCAGCATGGCCTGCCCGGCCCGGTCATCGAGGGATGAACTCACCCGGACCGTCGGTCGGGGCTGGTAGAAGGACCGCCAGGCGAGTCGAGGAGGTCGGCGATGTGGACGTGGCGGGTGCTGAGCGCGGTCGCGCTGGTGGCGGTCGGCGTGATCCACCTCTACCTCGTCGCGACCAGCACCGGCGGGCTGCTGGGCATCCTGTTCACGCTGCAGGGGATCGCGGCTCTGGTACTCGCCGGGGCGATGGTGGCGCTGCGGGGTCGGTTGGCGCCGGTGGCGGCGGTGCTGAGCCTGGTGTTCATGGCCGGGTCGTGGCTGGCGCTGGTGCTGGCCCTGACGGTCGGGCTCTTCGGGCTCCGCTCGAGCCTGTCCTACGACCTCGCCCCGACTTCGCTGGTCGTGGAGACGCTCGGCACGGTGGTCCTCGCGGTGACGACGGCGAAGGTGCTGCGAGGCCGGAGAGTGTGACCCGTCAGCGTGCGGCCAGCCCGTCGGCCAGACGCGTCACCGCACCGACGACCGCCGGCCCGTGGCCGAGGACCGCGTCGTTGTGGTCGGCACCGGGCACGGCGACGAGGTCGCCCCGGGCGGCGTCGGCGACCGCCCGGCTCTGCGCGGGCGGGATGAGCCGGTCCTCCTCGCCGAGCACCACCGTCGTCGGGACGGCGGCGCGGGCGACGAGCTCGGCGACGGGGAAGCGGTCGGTCAGCAGCAGCCGCGCCGGTACGACGGGGTAGAGGCGCTCGGCGATGGAGGCCAGCTCCGTGAAGGGTGAGCGCAGCACCATCCTGCCGACCGGGACCTCGACGGCGAGGCGCGCCGCGACGGCCGCCCCGAGGCTCTCCCCGAACAGGACCAGACGCTGCGGCGGGACGGCCCGCGTGGAGACGAGGTGGTCGTAGGCGGCGCGGGCGTCGGCGGCGAGGCCCTCCTCGCTCGGCGATCCCGGGTTGCCGCCGTAGCCGCGGTAGTCGAGCAGGAGGACGTCCAACCCCTCGGCCCGCAGCGCGGCGGCGAGCGGTGCGCGCTGGGACCGGTCGCCGGCGTTGCCGTTGGCGACCAGCACCGTCACGTCCCGCCGCGGGCCCTCGGCCGGCACGAACCACGCACCGAGCGTCAGCCCGTCGGCGGTCCGGAGCGCGACGTCGCTCGCCCCGGGCAGCACGGTCGCGGCCGCGGGGACGGGGGAGGTGTCGGGCGCGTAGATCAGCCATCGCTGACCCAGCCACAACCCGGCCACGAGCAGCAGCACGACGACACCGAGCGTCGCGGCGACGACGAGCACGCGGCGGAGCACGGCCCGCACACCGGTCATGTCCGCAGTCTGGCGGGTCCAGTGCGGCAGCGTGCATTCCAAATGGCGCACGTCGCCGAACTCTCGCCACCCCACCGACGCGGGCACCTGCTCGCCGGCGAGTCCACCCCGCGAAGAACGACCACCGCGAGTGACAGTGTCAGCTGACATCCGTCATGCACCTGTTTGGCCCAACTTAATCGGAAACAGCACCACGCTCCGTCGCGATGCTCCCTTCGAAGGCACGCAGGGTGTCGTCGTCGGGGGGAACCAGCCGTGAAGAAGTGTGTCCGGGACAAGGACGTCGTCAGGACCAACGAGGCCGCGAAGGCCCGACGCGCCGCGCGAGTCGCGAAGGCGAGGTCCGGTCGAGCCGTCATCTCCTCGCGGACGGCGCAGACCACGGTGGCCGCCGCCATCGGGGCGGGCATCCTGCTCCAGGGCGGCCAGCAGGCTCCGGTGCCGTCGCCGCCGGTCAGCCTGGTCGTGCAGCACGTCGCGTGGACGTCGTCCGGTGACGACGACGGGTCCAGCACCGCCGGGGAGGACGGCGCGGCGGCGGATGCGAGCAGCGCGGACGGCGACAGCGCGGACGCCGTGGAGAGCGGGTCGGCAGGGGAGGGTAGCGCCGACCCGAGCGGATCGGCGGAGGCTCCGAGCCCGGAGAGCACGACGGTGCCGACCACGCCCGACGACGCGACCGCCCCGCCGTCCGACGACTCGACTAGCCCGACTGCGGTGGCGCCTGCCACGACGACGGCGGCACCGACCAGGTCCGACTCCGCGTCGGTGACGACGAGGCCGAGGGACGCGGCGCCCACCCCGGTCAGCACACCCGCCGCCGAGCCATCGATCCCCGTTGCCGCCGTCGAGGCCTCGGCGTCGGGAGTCCCCGGTGCTCGTGGCTCGGGACCCGTCGCTCCGGCCCGCGTCGCCGCACCCCTGCCTCCACCGGACGTCGCTGCGGTGGTCACCACGGCCAGGGAGGCCGCGGGCGCGGCCCGGACGGCGACGAAGGCCCGGGTGACCCAGGCCGTGACCCAGAACCTCCTGGCCCGCATCGCCCTCGGTCTGGCCGGCATCCTCCCGGCGGCTCCGGGCGGCCCCGCTCCGATCCCGACGACGCCGACCGCGCCGACCGGCGCCCTCCTCATCGCCCAGTGGGCGCTGTTCCGCCGCGGTGGCCACGTGTTCAACCAGAGCCCCGTCAGCAGCCCCGCCCAGGCGCCGAGCAGCACCGGCGCGGTCGTCGGGAACCTCCACGCGACCGACCCCGACGGAGACCGCATGACCTACACGGTGGTCACCGAGCCCGCCCACGGGCACGTGACACTGGGCGAGGACGGCGCGTTCACCTACACCCCGGACCCGGAGTTCGCGCGGACCGGGGGAAGCGACGCCTTCACCGTCGTCATCCGCGACAACGACCCCGCGAGTCCGGGTGCGGGCCGCTACACCGACCTGCTGCGCACTGCCCTGTCCCGGCATCCGCTGCTGGCGGCGCGACTGTTCGGGCCGCACGCGATCTCGTTGACGGTGCCGGTCACCGTCGCGCCGAGCGTCACCACCCCGCCGGTCCCTCCGACGCCGGTGGTCGAGCGGGGGACGGGAGCCGTCACCGGACGTCTGGACGTGCCGGTGACGCCCGGTGTTCCGCTCGAGCTCAGCGTCCCGCAGCAGCCCAGTGCCGGTGCCGTGACGGTGCAGCCGAACGGCACGTACACCTTCACCCCGAACGCTGCGGCCCGTCGCGCCGCCGCCGGCACGCCGGGGTCGGACGTCGTCAGGTTCACGGTCCTCGTCTCCGACGGCCAGGGCGGGACGACGCCGGTCGAGGTGACGGCGGTCGTCGACCCGGGGCCGGCCGAGGTCGTCGCGGAGATCCCCGTCGGACCCGGGCTCCAGCAGCTCGAGACGAGCCCCGACGGACGGCGGGTCTTCGCGATCGGCGGAGGCGGGTCGTCGGGCGCGCGCACGTTCTCCGCGATGCGCATGACGACGTCCGACGCGGACCTCGCCGACGACGCTGCCGGCGCGCCGTCCGCCGGGAGCACGATCGCGATCATCGACGCAGGCAGCAACACGCTCATCAGCACGATCTCCCTGCCCGGCTGGGTGCAGAACCTGACGTTCAGTCCAGACGGCACGCACGCCTTCGTGACCACCCAAGCCGACGACCGCTACCACGGCGACGGGCAGGGGCCGACGACGGTGACCGTGATCGACACGACGACCGACGTCGTGGTCGCGACGGTCGTCTCCGAGGACTCCTACGGCCGGTTCCAGTTCGCCCCCGACGGCAGGCACGCGTACCTCAGCGACTACGTCGGCGACACGATCACGGTCCTGGACCTGGCCACGAACGCCACGACGACGATCTCGGTCCCCTCCCCGCAGTTGCTCACGTTCAGCCCTGACGGTCGCCGGGCCTACATGCCCAACGTCGTCGGCGGGACGACCACCGTGATCGACACGACGACGAACACGGTGCTCGGCGACGTGCCCGGCTACGGAGGCCTGTGGGTGGGGCCAGACGGGCGTCACGTGTACCTCGTCGACTACCAGTACACCGCCGGCTCGGTCACGGTGATCGACAGCCTCGACGACTCAGTGACGGTGATCCCGGTCGGAGCGGAGGCATCCCCGCCCTGGTTCGGCGCGGGCGGGGCCTACGCCTTCGTCATGGACCGGAGCGGTCCCGATCCGAAGCTGACTGTCATCGACACCTCCGATCATTCCTCCAGCACCATCGACCTCGGGAGCCAACCGAGCTGGATGTACGTCTCGCCCGATGGGACCCGGACCTACGTGACCGATCGCGTCGACGGCACCGTGACCGTGATCGACAGCGCCCATGGTGTCGCCGTGAAGACGGTGCAGATGTCCTCAGGCAGGTTCGGATACGGGAGCGACCCGCAGTTCAGTCCCGACGGAACCCGCTTCTATCTTCTCGACGGGAGCACGATCACCGTCTTCAACACCATCGACGACAGTGTGATCACCATCCCCGGTGATGGCACGCTCGGGTTCACTCCCGACGGTTCCCACGCCTACGTCCTGGGTCGCGGCGACCTGTCGAGCAGCACCCTGCGCCTCATCGACACCTCGGACGACAGCGTCCGGACCCTCGAGGTCCCCGGGTACGCCGACCGCGCGTACTTCAACCAGGACGGATCACGCGCCTACCTCACGAGCTACAGCGGCACCGACCTCACCGTCGTCGACACGGTCTCCGGCGACGTGACGCCGCTCGATGTCGGGCGGCAGAGCTACGAACCGCAGTTCAGTCCGGACGGCCGCCAGCTGTTCGTCGTCGGTTACGAGTACACCGAGGCCCCGGGCCAGTGGGTCGGACTGCCCGGGACCGTGACGGTCATCGACACGATGGACGACACGGTGCGGACGGTCCCTGTCGGTGTCTGGCCCAACCGGATGACCTTCAGTCCGGACGGCGTGCACGCCTACATCGTCAGCGACCGCTCTCTCGAGGGGTCGACGATCACCGTCATCGACCGGACCGACGGCACGTACACGAGCTTCCAGGGAAGCCCTTACGCGACGGACGTCGAGTTCACGCCGGACGGCCGCTACGCCTACGTGTTCGGCTACGGCGAGACGATCGACGACGGCGAGATCATGTTCATCGACCTGGCCGACGGCGCGACGTCCGTCGTGCCGGTGCCCGCACCGACCGGCATCCGCTTCAGCGCCGACGGCCGATCCGCCTACGTCCTCGACTCGCGCGCCGGGACCGCGACGGTCATCGCCCTCGACGGCGAGGTCCCGACCGGGCCCGCGTCGCGGGTGTAGTCCGGGAAGCCGACGGCCGTCGTCGGGACCGCGGACAGCCGGCCACCTCACTCCTCGGGCGGCAGGGGGTCCCAGTCCGGGAGCGGCAGGTCGGCGCGCTCCCGCTCCGGCGGCGGGAGCGGGACCGCGTCGAGCCGCGGGTCGGCGGGGTCGAGCGCCCGCTCGTCGGGCGCGCTCACGGTTCGACCGTCGCGAGGCGGTCGCGCAGCGTCCCGGCCGTGGCCAGCGACGCCTCGAAGTCCTCCAGCCACAGCATCGCCTCGTCGCCGGCCTGCCGGATGTCGCGTTCCGCCTTCACGGCCGTGAGGCGACCCTCCTGCTCGGCGCGGTCCCGACGCCCCGGGATCGCCCGGTACTCGGCGACGGTGAACACGACGCCCGCGACGCCGAGCACGAGCGCGATCACGCCGACGACGACGAGGCCGTTGACCAGCGCCAGGACGCCGAGCGCGACGGCCAGCACCCCGGCGGTGCCTGCGAGCCACGCGCGGGGGAGCAGCCGCACCGCGGCGACCGCCCGCTCGGTGAGCTGGTCGTAGTGGTCGCGCACGCCGGTGGCGAGGTCCTCGGTCGACGTCGACTCGTCGAGCACACCGGCCCAGGAGCCGTGCACGAGGCGGACACCCTGGGGGCGTGCCTCGGCGAGGCGGTCGTGGATCCGGTCCACCGCCTCCGCGGCCCACGAGCGCGACAGCGCGACGGCCAGTCGCCGTGTCGGCGCCGGCACCGTGATCGCGTCCTCGCCGCCGAGCGCCGCGTCCGAGACGAGGGTGAGGAAGTCGACGGGCTCGTCGGACCGCGTCGTCGCCGCCCGCGCCGCGTCGGCGGCCTCGGCGTCGCCGTCGTGCTCGACGATGGCGGCGAGGCGCTCGGCACGACGTCGCAGCGGCGCCTCGTCCCGGTCGAAGTCCCGGGTCAGTCGCTCGAGCAGTGCGTCGACCCGCTTCGTCAGGGACCGGTCGGGTGGGCTCTGAGCGGCGAGCACGTCGTCGAGGAAGCGCAGTCCGCCCGCGAACACGGTCGCCTGTCGGGCCAGGTCGGCCATCCGCTCCCACCCGACGGCGTGCGCCTCGAGCGCGGGCAGGTCGGGGGCCGGGGAGTCCAGACCCCGGAGCATCACGCCCCACCGCCGGACCTGGGCCTCGGCGAGGTGCGGGCGGGTCCCCAACTGCTCGACCCACCGCCCGACCGTGTCGGCCACCGACACCTGCGGCGCCGCTCCGAGCAGACCGGTCGTCGCCGCGTCGAGCACGATGCGGAACTCGGGCGCGAGCGCCATCGGGTCCCGCTGCGCGACGTAGCGCGCGACCCACTGCGCCACCGCCGCCTCCCGCCGATGGCGCTGCAGGACGAGGATGAAGAACAGCGCCGCCTTGTCCGGGTCCCGGTCGGCGGCCTCCACCACCGCGCGCCCGACGAGCCCCCGGTCCTCGCCCAACCAGCCCCCGAGCGCCACCAGCGCGGGCGCGAGCCAGTAGCCCGGCGTGGTCAGCATCAGCTCCTCGGAGAGGTCGTGGACGGCGGCGTCGGAGACCAGCCCGGCGTCCATGGCCTGGAGCATGCCGATCGCGCTGCGCCGCACGCGGTCGTAGTGGCCGTACCCGGTGTCCAGCTCCTGCCGGACGCCGATGAGAGCGGTCTGGGCGTCCTGCTTCGCCCGCGCGAGCTCGGTCCGCCGCCGGTACTCGAGGAAGTCGGCGTGCAGGCTGCGGACCTCGTCGAGCGTCTTCTCCTGGTGCCCCTCGAGCGTCGAGAGCGCGCCGCTCACCCCGGCGACGGCCGTGTCGACCGCGCCGAGCTTCAAGCTCAGGTGGGCCACCGACGACTGCACGTCCCCGACGCCCCGCGCCACCGTGCCGACGGCGCCGTCGAGCCTCTTCACCCGCCCCTCGATGCTGTCGACCTTCCGCGCCACCGGCCTGAGATCGCCCTCGCTCACCCGTACCCCCTCGCTGCGACGGCAAGGATCCTTTCCTGACGACGGGTCACACCGGTTGGGCCGAGAGGGCGGCTCTGCTGGGCCGGAGGAGTGACGGCAGTCCCGACGGGGCCACGGTCACGTGTTCCCGGGCGGTTGTGATCCGCTGTCCTGGGCGTCTCGTCGGAACAGTGCGTCCACCCCGGCCCGCAGCCGTGCCGCCTCCTCCGACCGGTCACCGCGCAGCGCCCGTTCCACCACCTGCGGCAACGCCGTCGGGAACGGCCGCCCGCTCTCCACCACGGCGACGACCGCGTCGAACCCGCGACGCCGACGGTCCGGCTCGGCGCTGCGCAGCAACCCCGACCAGTGCACCAGCGCCCCGTGCACCAACGCGTGGTCCTCCCCGAACACCTGGTGCTCGACGCAGGCGTGCAGGCCCTCCACGAGGTCGCGGGCGGTCGCGCCGCCCTCGTCGTCGGGATGACCGTCGAAGCGCCCCTCCTCGATCCAGCGCAGCCAGGCCCGCTCGAGCACCGGGGTGGGGCCGAGGACGCGGAGGACCTCGACGAGCGCGCGGGTGCCGCCCGGTCCGGGGCCCCGGTGCGGGGAGGCGAGCCAGGCGATCACGTCCGCGCGGCGCGCGGCGAGGAGCGGCGCGGCGCGGTCGGCCAGGAGGCGGTCGAGCACGTCGAACTCGACGGCCGACCTCGGCTCCTCCACGGTCACGGCGCCCAGCCCACTCCGGGTGGCTTTCGGGTCGCTTACATCCGGAGCCGGACTGATCACACACAGTCGATCGAGGTCGCGAACCTGCTGCCCCATTCACGTGATCTGTCGCCTGTGACGTGCCTGTGAACTACTGTCGGCCAGACGGTGGGGGGCCGTTGAGCAGTTCAGGGGGGCGTATGGGTGACCTGTGGGTGCATCTCCTCGGCCGTGTAGCCGTGGACGACGGCACCGGTGAGCGGAGCCCGACGAGTGCGGCGATGCAGGCGCTGCTCGTCCTGCTCGCGTCCTCGCCCCGCACGCCGGTCATGCTCGACACCCTCGCGGCCGACCTGTGGGCCGACGGGAAGGCCCCGCGGAACCCCGGCCCGACCCTCCACACGCGCACCACCCGGCTCCGCGACTGGCTCGGCATACCGCGCGAGCAGCTCTCCTCCGCGACCGGCGCGTACACGCTGCACCTCGACCCCGAGCGCGTCGACCACTGCCGCTTCCACCGCCTCGCCGGCGTCGCCCTCGCCGCCGAGGACCCCGCGACCATGCTCGCCGCCGCCGACGGCGCCCTCGCCGAGTGGACCGGGCCGCCGTGGCCCGGCGTCTCGACCCCGCGCCTCGACCTCCTCCGCGAGCACACCCTCGCCCGCCACCAGCACGTCCTCGAGGTCCGCGTCCGCGCCCTGCTCGGCCTCGGACGAGCGCTCGAGGCCGTCGACGCCGTCGCGCCCCTCGCCCTCGAGGCCCCCGACCGCGAGGCCTGGCACGCCCTGCTCGTCACCGCTCTCCACGCCGCGGGCCGGCCCCGCGACGCCGTCGAGGCCTTCCTCGCCGCGCGCCGGCACCTGGCCGAGGAGCTCGGCGTCGGGCCGGGGGAGGAGCTGCGCGAGGCCTACCGCCGGGTGCTCCTCGACCGCGCCGCCGCCGTCCCGACGTCGGGTCGTCCCCGACGGCGGATCGTCGGGCGCGAGGCCCAGCTCGCCGCCATCGCGGCGGCCACGGGCGACGAGGACACCCAGGGGCGGCTCGTCGTCGTCGAGGGCGAGGCGGGCATCGGGAAGTCCACCCTGCTCGCCGCGGTCCGCGAGGCCGCATCCGGCCGGGTCCTGCGCGGCGCGTGGGACGAGGGCGCGACCCCGCTGACGGCGTGGGTCGAGGCCCTCGGCCCGCCGCCGGACGGTCCCGCGGGAGCACCCGTGCCGTGGGTGCGCCGCCGGCTCGCCGAGCTCGCCGCCGACGGGCCGGTGCTGGTCACCCTCGACGACGCCCACCGCGCCGACTCCGCCTCGCTCGGCGCCCTGACCGGGCTCGTGCGCCAGGGGCTGCCGCCCGAGGTCGTCGTCCTCGTCGCGGCCCGCGTGCCCGACGTCGTCGTCCGCCCCGACTGGAGCGCCTGCCGCGCCGACCTGGTGCGCGACGCGGCCGCGATCTTCCTCCCGCTCACCGAGCTCGACCCCGAGGCGGTCGTCGCGTTGGCACGGGCCCGCCTCACCGGCCTTCCCGACGGGGCCGTGGTGCGGGTGGCCGAGCTGGTCGCGAGTCGGGCCGGCGGGCACCCGCTGCACGTCGCCGCCCTGCTCGACGTCCTCGCCGGCGCCCCCGACGAGACCGCGGCGCTGGAGGCGGTCGGTCGGGTGCCTGACCGGCTGCGCGCCGTGTTCGACCACCAGCTGAACGCCCTCGCGCCCGAGGCGCGGCGCGCGATCGAGGCGCTGGCGGTCCTGCGTCCGGTCCCGACCCCGGCCCTGGCCGCCGTGCTCGGCCGGCGCGGGCTCGACGTCGTGGAGGACCTGCGGGCGGCCGCGCCCGGACTGACCGCCGTCGACGGCGAGCGGGTCGACCTGCGCCACGACCTCGTCGCGACCGCGGTCCGCGAGTCCGTGCCCACCACGCTGGCGCGCGAGCTGCACCGCGCGCGGCTCGACCACCCGCAGCCCGAGGACGACGCCTACGTCCGCCTGCGCCACGTCCTCGGCGCCGGGCTGCCGGCCGAGCAGGTCGGGCTCGCGCGCCGCGACGCGGGGGTGCTCGCCTACGAGCGCCGCGCCCTCGCCGAGGCGCTGGAGCTGTTGGACGCGTGCGGGCGCGAGGACGACCCCGTCGTCGACGTCCACCGGGGCCTCGTGCTGGCCGGACTCGGGCGGTCCGAGGAGGCGGACGACCTCCTCGACGCCGCTCTCGCGCGCGCCGACGGCGACCCGGGCCTCGTCGTGAAGGCCGCGGTGGGGGACGAGGCCCTGGGCCGGACCGTCTCCGGGGACCGGCGGCGGCTCGCCCGGCTGCACCGTGCGGAGGCGGTGGCGCTGCCGCCGCGGGAGCGGTTCGAGCTGCTCGTCGCGCTGGTCCGCGAGGAGTCGCTGGCCGGGGTCGCGCGACCCGACCTGGTCGCCGAGCTGCGCGACCGGGCCGCGACCCCCGGGGCGACGGTGGCGGTGCGGGCCCGCGCCCGCGCGCTGGAGGTCCGCCAGCTCGTCGAGGGTCCCGAGCCCGCAGCACGACGGCTGGCCCTCGCGGGCGACGCCCTCGACCTCGCGCTGCGCACCGGCGACCCCACGATCGTCCTCGACGCCACCGAGCTCCTGCTCACCGCGGCGCTGGGTGCCGGCGACGTCGCACGGGCCCTCGGCCTGCGCGAGACGCTCGCCGTCGAGGCCCGCCGCTGGCACCGGCCGCGGCTGATCTGGGCGGCGCAGGTGCTCGAGTCGGCGTTGCTGCTCGCCCGCGGGTCCTACGACGAGGCCCGCGCCGCGGCCCAGGCGTCGCTCGAACTCGGGCAGGAGCTCGGCGTCGGCGACGCGCTCCCGGCCTTCGGCGTGCACCTCATGATCTCGGCCTGGATGACCGGCACCGCCGACACCCTGGGCGACCTCGCCGTCGGCGCCGCCGCGCAGAACCCGACCATCCCGGCGTGGGCGGCGGCCGCCGCGGTCGCGCGGGCCCGCTCCGGGCATCGTCGGGAAGCCTGTGAACTGCTGGCGGCCTTCCGTGAGCGACGGGCCGCCACCGCGAGCCGACTGTTCGACCGACCCGCGCTGTGCATGGCCGCGAGCGCCGCCGTCAGCCTGCACGACCGCGAGACCGCGGCGCTGGTCCGCGCCGAGCTCCCGGCCGACCCGGACGCCGTCGTGATCCTCGGCTACGGCGCAGTGGTCACCGGTCCGGCGGCGCTCTTCGCCGGGCTCGCGGCGATGGTGCTCGGCGACCACGCCACGGCGCGGACCGACGTCGCGGCCGCGGAGAAGCTGGCCACCGGGCTGGGCTGGACGCCGTGGGCGGAGGCCGCGGCTCGGGTCGGGGCCGTGCTCGACGGGGAGGACGTCGAGCTGCCACTGGGGATGGGGCAGTGGTGAGCCCCGGACGTCGGCCACGATCCGCGCCGTGGCGACGCCGGACCGGCGCCGTCGGTCAGCTGCCGCTCTCGCGGCGCGCCAACTGGCGGCCCTCCGGCGTGATCCCGGTGGGCAGGGGGAACCGGTCCTGGTGGGTGATCTGGATGTATCCGGCGTCGTTCGCCTCGGTGATCACGCGGAAGCGCTGCTCGGGGTCGACCTCGGTGCCGTTGACGGTCCAGCCCGGCGGCGGGACGTCGGCGCCGCTCTCGACCTGGGAGTCGCCGAGGTGCTCGTCGAGGTGGCGCAGCAGGCTGATCATCACGTCGGCGTCGGGCGCAGCGTCCATCGGTGGACCTCCGGGATCGTCGGGAGCCCGGCTACGCACGAAGATCGCGCCGGGCGGATGCCTCGGGGTGGACGGCATCCGCGCTCGGCAAACGGCCGCCGGGTTCCGGTGCCCACCGAGTGCGGCGATGTGCGCCGGACCTGACGCAGATCGCCGCACTCGTCCCGGGCCGGTCGACCTCAGCTGATCTTGACGATCTGGAAGCCGACCTGGGAGCCGTCCACGGCGTTGACGGTGACGCCGAACTGGGCGGGCTCGCCGTCGACGGTGCCGGTGCACGTGGTGGTGGCGCCGACCTGACCGGGCAGCGGCTCGGGGCAGGTCACGTCCTGCGCGGCGGTCTGGGCGGCGACCTCGGGGGCGAGCTGGTCGGGGGTCACGACCGGCGTGGCCGGGGCCGACTGGGAGGCGGAGGGGGCCTGGGGCAGCTGCGAGACCTGGCTGGCCACGGAGGCGGCCATGACGCCGACGAGGACGGCGGTGGCGATGCCGATCAGCACGAACGCGATCGAGAGCCACATGCCCACGGTCGCGAGGCCGCGGCCGTTCTCGTGACGCTCCACCGCCTGCTTGCGGCCGATGATGCCGAAGACGATGCCGAGCGGGGAGAACACGAACGCGAAGACGATCGACAGGATCGCCATCGTGTTGGTCCGGATAGGCGCCGGCGGGGCGGGCGCGTAGCCCGGCGCGGGCTGCTCGGGGGAGGCGTACGGGGGGACCTGCTGCGTCATGGAACGTGTCCTCACCAGGAGCCGCCGCGCGGACGGAGCTGCCCGGGCGGTCGGTAGAGCGGTGATCGAGTGGATCTGACGAACCGTCACGCTTGACCAGGATCCCACCTCGATCTTCACACGAACAGCCCAGCCTGAAGCGCTTACCTGTGCACGAGCAGCATCCGACGATCCCTGGTCGGCTCGCCCGGGACTGACGGGAGCGCACCGGACGGGGCAGGGGTCCGGCCGGAGCAGGCAGTCGCGGTGCCACGTCGAGGCGTCGGTCCTAGGGTCGCGCCATGACGGACGAGGCGGACGGATCGGACCTCGCGTCGTTCCTGGCCGACCTGCGCGACGAGCAGGCGACCATCGCGCGGGAGGTCCACGCGACCGTCGCGGACGTCGCGCCGGAGCTCCTCCCGCCGACCCGGCGAGTCGCCCTGCTCGGGTACGGCGCCTTCCACTACCGCTACGCCTCGGGGCGGGAGGGCGACGCCGACCTGGTCTCCCTGCGCGGCGGCAGCAAGCACCTGAGCGTCTTCGTGAGCGCGGTCGACGACGGGTGGTACCTGCCCGAGATTCATGCGGCGGCGCTCGGGGCGGTCTCGGTGGGTCGGAGCTGCATCCGTGTCCGCCGCGCCGGGGACCTCGACCTGTCGGCGTTCGCCGACGTGGTGCGACGGGCCGTCGCCGTGGGCGGTGAGGGGCAGGTCTGAGTCGTGCGACCGAGTCGGTCGCGTCGGTCGTCTCGGAAAGTGTGACGACGGGTCCCCGGTCCGCCTCCGGTTCCTGACGAGCCGCGTGGCCGGCCGGGGGGACCGGCTCGCCTCGTCCGGCACCGGCTCCGTCGTCGTCCGCGGCGACGGAGCCGGTCGTCCGACGAAACAGTCACTGCGCCGTCATCGATGAGCGGCCGGGGACGCGGCGGAGAGCGGGGGTGTGGTGAGCGCGGAGACCGATTCGCAGTCGTTGCCGCTGGGCTGGATCGAGCCGCTGGTGACGGTGCCGGTCGGCATCCCGGCGCCGCGGGCGCACCGGGACGACGCCGAGCTCGTGCGGACGGCCGACCTCGCCGCCGTGTACGACCGGTACGGCGATGCGCTCTTCCGCTTCGCCCTCGGGCTGCTCCGCGACCGGGAGGCCGCGGCCGACTGCGTCCAGGAGGTGTTCCACACGGCGGCCACGCGCCTGCACCAGCTGCGCGACCCGTCGGCGTTGCGCGCCTGGCTCTACGCGATCGCCCGGCACGACGTCTCCCGACGACGCCGCGCCGACCGTCGTGAACTGGTCACCGACGACCTGCCCGACCGCCCCGGCCCCGCGCCCGACCCGTCCACCCACGCCTCGCGGCGGGAGCTCGCCGAGCTCGTGGGGGACGCGTCGCGCGGGCTGCCCGACCGCGACCGCGCCGCCCTCGCCCTGCACTACCACCAGGAGCTCGACGGCCCGGAGGTCGCGGCCGCCCTCGGCCTGTCCCTGACGAACACGACGACCCTGCTCAACCGCGCCCGCGCCACCTTCGAGCGCAGCCTCGCCGCGCTCCTGCTCGCCCGACGGGCCCGCGCCGGCCGGTCGCGCTGCCCGGAGCTCACCGCGCTCGTCGCGCGGTGGGACGGCGAGGTCACCGTCCTGTGGCGCAAGCGCACCGCCCGCCACATCGACCTCTGCCCGACCTGCACCGCCGACCGCGCCGACGCCGTGAACCCGCGGACCCTGCTGGGCGCGACGCCGGTCCTCCTCCCGACCCCGCGCTGGCTCAGGGCCGCCAGCCTCCAGCACGTCGCGGCCGCCGTGCCCGCCCGCTCGACCCGGGCCTGGTGGCCGCCGGCCGCCCGGGCCGGGGTGTTCGCCGGTCTGTCCTCGGGCAGCGCCGCTCTCGCCTTCGCCGCGGCCGTGCCGGTCGCCGGGCTGCTCGCGGCGGGAGGCGCGCCGCTGGTCACCGAGGTCGGGGGAGGGCCGGTGACCGAGCAGCCGTCCGCCCCGCGCCCCGGCGGCGGGGGAGCGGCGCCGAGCCAGCCGCCACCCCGCTTCGGCTTCGACATGCCGACCTTCGCGGTCCCGCCCCCACCCGGAGCGGCCCCGGTCCCGGCTCCGGCCCCGCTGTCCGTCGCACCCCCGGCGGCCTCGAACGGGCGGGTCTTCCCGACGACGGGTGCGCCTCCGCCACCGCGCCCCTCGTTCGTCCCGTACCCGACGATCACCCTTGCTCCGGACCCCGGCGAAGACCCACGCAGCGCCGAGCCAACGCAACCATCGATGGCACCGACGCTCGCGCCGTCCCCTGAGAACTAAGGAGCGGGTCAGGGGAATAACGGTCTGTAAGTCTCCAATCACGCTGAGAAGAACGCTTGCAGCTAGGAGAGTTCGTACGAGGAGGTTGCCACCCGCCCGGAGGAGCGCTCTACATCCATAGGGACCTGTATCTCACCGGCAGAAGGCGGTTCGCTGTAGGGGATGTAGGTGAGGTTGCAGGGTCACTTGGAATCCCAGGAAAGGGGATCCTGTCATGCGCTATCGTCGTTCCGGGCAATACGCCGTTCGTCGATGTTTTTCTGCGCGATGAGCGACGCCATCTATGCTGCTGTCGGTCTCGTCGGCGGTCTAGTTCTATCTGTGTTCTTCTGGTACTTCACTACGCACATCATGACCCCCAGTTTACGTTTTTCCGAAGCCGACGTGCGAACAGACGCAGTGGGAACCAAGGTTGCGCGCATCAAAGTGGAGAATCTTGGAAGGCGGCGGGGGGTTCTCGACCTCGCGATTGACGTCCGCATCCGCTACGAGGGCGTCAGCCTTTATGCTGACTCGGGACGGGCGAGCAGCCTGCTCCTTGAGGTGCCGCACGACACTCCGCCAATAATGCGTCTCGCGCCACGTCGTCATCGGATTGTCCGACTCCGCCTCGACCGGGAAGAGCTGATCCGTCTCAACCCCGTGATGTCGAGAAGATTCGACTTCTTCTCGCAACCAGAGATCATCGACTTAAATTGGCTCATCTCGCAGGGTGGAGGAAGTAGTAGGCCTTCGCTAACGGTTCGAGTCCTGTGCTACGACGAATGGAGTGGAAGTCGCAAGTTCTTCGAGTCCCGACAGCTCTTCCAGGACGGCCTGTCGAACGGGTCCGAAGGTGATGTCACTCCGCCTCGGAACAGGATCGCGTCGGAACGAACGATTCTCGAGTCCTCCGAGGTCTGAGCGGACCGTCTCCTACGTGGAGCCCTTCTAGGGTGCAGTTGCCCGGCCTGGAGAAACTGATCGACACGTACGAATGGGCCGTTTCTCACGATCGCTCGTGAGAAACGGCCCGTCCCGGGAAAAGTCAGCGGCGAGTCATCACCTCGGTCCGCGGCTCCTCCTCCCGGACCTGCTCGACGGCGCGGTCACCACGGCGGCCGCGGCCAATCGCGTAGGCGCCGCCGCCGATCAGCACGATCGCGCCGGCCCCGCCGAGGATCCACGGCAGCACGTCCGAGCCGGCCGGGTCGGTGACGGCGACGACGTCGGTGGTGTCGGTCGAGTCGGTGTTGTCGGTCGTCTCGGTGCCCGTCGTGGCGTGGTGCTGGGCGTGGGTCGCGGTGCCGGTGGTGCCGCCGGTGGTGTGGTGCGCGGGCGTCGGAGCCGGCGGCGGGACGGCGCCGGTGACGGTGATCCGGCTGGACACCGTGCCGGCCGAGGAGGACGCGGTGACCGTGTACGTACCGGCCTGGGCGCCGGACGCGATCGTGGCCGAGCCGGAGAACGCCTCGGGGTTCGTGCGGCTCATGGAGGCGGGGCCGGCGAAGGCCGGGGAGGTGACGGTGATCGGGCCGGTCGCGGTGGAGGCGGCGGGCTTGGCGAAGGTGCCGGAGAAGGTGATCTGCGCGCCGGGCTTGGCCGAGGACGCCGACAGGGTGAGGACGCCCGGTTCGGCGGCGGAGGCGGCGGAGCTCGACGACGAGGCAGTGACCGGGGTGACGGTGTCGGCGAGGGCGATGCCGGTGCCGGCGAAGGTGAGCGAGCCGGCGATCAGGGTGGCGGCGGCGATCCGGGTGAGGCGCATGACGTGCTCCCGTAGGTGAGGGATGCGGTGCGGGGAGGAGTCCTGGTGGGCGCTCTCCGTGCTGACACCGAGAACTCTGCCGCCGGGAGGACCTCGGTCCCGTCCCCCGAGGAGCCGGTCCCGGGGACGACACCGCTGTCCTCCGACGAGGGGACACCCACCGCCTGGCAGGCCGGGCGGGGGACATCGGCGGAACGGCCCCACCGGACGAGCGGATCTGGTTACCGTCGCGCTGTCCGGATCGGGAGGAGCGTGCCGTGGAGATCGTCGTGGCGGCGGACGACGCGCCCGCGCTGGGCCCGGAGCCGACCGTGCCCGAGCCCGCCGACCTCCTCGGCGGGCGCCACGTGTTCGTCCCGGTGCACGCGCTGCCCACCGGCGCCGAGGCCCTCGTCGAACTGCGCACGCTCGCCGACGGGCGGCTCGCGTTGCCCATCTACTCGTCGGCCACGTCGCTGGTGCGCTGCTGCGGCCCGGGGCAGCCGTACGGCGTGTTCGCGGCTGACGACGTGGAGCACCTGCTGACGGCCAGCGGCGCGCAGGTGGTCGGCGCCGACCTCCCGCTCCCGCCCGACCTGCGGCGGGAGGCGCCGTGACGGCACCGGGCTTCGACGTCGACCCGGGCCGGGTGCAGGCGGTCGGCACGTGGATGGCGAACGCGGCGGCGTCGCTGGGGGAGGCTGCGGGCGGCGGGGCCGGGGCACCCGTGGCGGGGACGGCGACCGGCGCGGTGCTGGCGTACCTCGAGGCGGTCACGCAGGTCGCGGCCCGGTTCGCGGAGGCGGCGCAGCTTGGGGGCGAGACGGTCGGGCGGGCGGCCGAGGTCTACCGGCGCTCGGACGCATCAGCCGCCGGGTCGATCGGCTCGATCCCCGGCTTCGGCGACTGAGGCGATCGGGAGGCCGGACCGTGCCGATCGACACGCACGTGGACGCCGATCCCGCGTCGTGCCGCACCACCGCGCAGTGGCTCGACGGTGTCGCACGGGCGGGCGCGACCTCGGCGGACGAGGTGGTCGGTGCCCGCAACGACTCCGCCGGCTGCTGGAGCGGCCCGGCCGGCGACGCGTTCCGCGACCAGGCGGGTCGGATCGGCGCCGCGGGTGACACCACCTCGGCGCAGGCCCGGATCGGCGCGCAGGCCCTCGACGAGTTCGCCGGCTCCGTGCAGGGCGTGCTCGACACGATGAGCCGCGCCCGGGCCGACGCCGCGGCCGCGGGCCTGCCCGTCACCGGCGAGACGATCGGCGACCCCGTCGCGCCTCCCGGCCCACTGCCGACGCCGCCGGTCGGGCAGTTCCTGCCGCCCGAGCAGGTCGCCGCCCACGAGCAGGCGACCACCGTGGCGACCACGCAGCAGGCGGCGTTCGACCGGGCCCGCCAGGTCACCGACGAGGCGCGCACCCGCTACACCGAGGCCCAGACCGACCTCGTCGCCCGGATGCGGGCGCCGACCGACGAGGCCGTGCAGGCGGTCAAGGACGTCGCGCTCGTCGTCTCGAGCGTCACCTCCACGCTCGGCGGTCTGCACGGTGCGGCGCGGACGTGGGAGGACGTCGCCGCGAAGGCGGCACTGCAGCGGCAGATCCTCACCGGACTCATGCTCGCGCCCGGCGTACCACTGGACGTCGCGGCGAGGCAGGCCGCCCGGAGCGCGGCCGAGGAGGTCCGCGCGGGCGGCGCGCGCACGGCCAACGCGAACGCGCTGCGCACGCTCACCGGTGGGGCCAGCGAGACCTCCATCGGCGGCCGGATTCTCGACGGCCTGACGTGGGCCCCCGGGCAGCGGGCCGAGACCGGCCTGCTCGCCGCCGCGAAGCCCGTGCTCGCCCGGCTGCCCGTCACCAGCCTCGTGTCCTCCGGCGTCGGGTTCACCACCGATGTGGCCGCCGGCCGGTCCGCGACCTCGGCCGCCGCGAAGCAGGGGACCGCGCTCGCCGTCGGGGCCGGGGTCTCGTG
The DNA here is from genome assembly GCF_021026295.1 of Actinomycetospora soli. GTDB lineage: Bacteria > Actinomycetota > Actinomycetes > Mycobacteriales > Pseudonocardiaceae > Actinomycetospora > Actinomycetospora soli. The sequence continues at coordinate 101,762 of NZ_JAJNDA010000006.1, read as the reverse complement.
GGCGGCGACGGCGGCGGGGACCGCGGCGGTCACCGCGCTCGGCGTCGCGAGCGTCGCGGCCCTGCCGGTCACCCTCGTCGCGATCGCGGCCGGCGCGGGCGCGGCGTACCTCGTGGGCTACCACTGGGACGACATCGAGGCGGGCGTCGAGGACCTCGTGTCGTGACCGACGACCTCCCACCCCGCCCCGACCCCTGGACGGGCCTGCCGTTGCCGCCTCCCGCCCCGGGACCGCGCGCGGCGCCACCCGCGCGCCGGATGCCGCGCCGACCGAAACCGCCGCCGGCGGGACGCGGCCCGGTCCTGGTGGGGCGGTCGGGCTCGGCGAGGGTCGGGACCGGGCTGTTCGTCGGCGGGCTCGTCGTGGTCGGGGCGGTGCTGGGGGCGGCCGGACTGTTCGAGCGGCCGGCGTCGGTCCCCGTCTCCGCGTGGGTCGCGCTCGGCCTCGTCGTCGTCCTGCTCGCGGTGTGGGGCCGCGGGACGAGCCGGGACTACCTCGCCGTGGGCGCGGACTGGCTCTCCGACGGGACGCGTTGGGTCGATCTCTACGACCTGGTGGAGGTCCGCGGCTCGATCGTCGCCGCCGGCCAGGCCTCCCTGCGGTTCGTCGACGGGTCCGGACGACGGGTCGAACGCCAGGCCCGCCAGCTGCGGGAGGACCCGCTGATGTGGGACCTCGTGCACCTCGGCGTGCGCTGGTCGCGGGCGGTGCACGACGTGCGGATCAACCCGCTCGCGGCGCAGTTCGTCGGTGACGACCCCGTCGCCGGCGGCGCCTACCTGGTCGCGCGGCCCCGGCTCGACGTCGAGCGACAGCCGCGCGCCGACGCCGACACCGACGACCTCCCGCCCCGCCCCGACCCGGCGACCGGCCGGCCCCTCCCGCCGCCCGCCCCCTGGACCTCACCCGACGCGACGCCGCGGGTTCCGCGACGACCGCAGACCCCGCCGCCCGGACGGGGTCCGCTCCTGTCGGGGACCTCGGGGTTCAGCCCGGTCGGCCTCCTCGTGGTGGGTCTGGTGGTGGCTGCGGTCGCGGGGCTCGTCGGCGTGACCGTCGGCGTCGGGTGGCTGCTCGACAGTGCGACGAGCACGGTGTTCCTCGGGGCGTGCCTCGTCGCGATCGTCGGGGGGATCGGTTGGCTCGCCACCGTCACCTACGTCGGGGCCGGCGCCGACTGGGCCGCCGACGAGCGCAGCTGGGTCGACCTCTACGACCTCGTCGCCGTCCGTCGTGCCCCCGGCCGCTGGTGGACACCGGGCCTCGCGCTTGTCGACGGCGACGGCCGCCGGGTCGTGCTGCCACTGCGGGAGCTCCGCCGCGACGTCGTGGTGGGGCGCTACGTGCACCTCGGCGTCCGGTGGTCCGAGGCGACGCACCACGTCGACGTCGATCCTGGTGCGCGCTCGTTGATCGACGACAGAGAGTGACGGTCGGTGCTGCGACGGTCTAGCCACCGACGCCGGCCTGTGGGCGGACCGGACCTGTCGCAGGGGTCGGTGCTGGCGATGGGGGCTTCGGCCGGGTCGTTCGCCGCGTCATCCCGTGGTGCAGCTCGAGGGCCTACTCGGGTCCCCGGAGTAGCTGGCGTCTCTGTCTGACGGAGACGGTGTGGCCTGTCTGCGCTCGGGGTGCGGTACGACGCGCGGTTGCTGCACCCCGGGGAGGCGCTGTCGTGCCGCCCGGCGGAGCCGTGATTCGGCAACGGTCCGAAGCTCGATCTCGACCTCTGTTGCCCCGTCGCCTAACGCGGCGACGTGCGCAGGGCGATCGACCTGGTGGTACGGGACCTCGGTTGAGCAAGTTGGGCTGAATGGCCTCTAGATCTTGTCGAACTGGTGTTCGATCATAGGTGCATGGCGATCGAGGCGGACTGGGACCCCGAGGTGGGGTTGTCCGCGCTCGTCCCGCCGCCGTGGGAGCCCGAGGAGCCGCCGTGGGTGCCGCCTTCGGAGGAGGTGGTCGCAGCGTGGGCGGCTGAGGATGCCGAGGCCCTGCGCCGCGCGGTGTACCCGTGGCTGGAGTACGAGCTCGAGGACCCGCTGCCTGAACCGGCTGGGCCCGCCGAGCCCTTCGAGTCGGCTGAGTCGGCTGAGTCGGTCGAGCCCGCCGAGCCCTTCGAGTCGGCTGAGCCTGGGTGGGCGGTGCCGGGTGTCTCCGACGCTGAGCCCTCTTCTGAGGAAGGGGTGTCGGCGGAGTCGTTGGCGTTGTTGGCCGAGGGCGCGGCCGCGGTCCGGGCCCGACGGCTGGCGGGGGCCCGGTTGTACCGGGCGATCAACGCGATCCGTGACAGCGATGTGCTCGATGAGACCGGCTACCGGCGGATGTCGCGGCTGCTGGAGGACCATCTGCGCCTGGACCCCACGACGGTCCGTCTGCTGGAGCGGCAGGCGGACGCGTTGCGGGAGACCGTCACCCCCACCGGGGCGAGGACACCGGCGGATCTGCCGGCGACGGCGGCGGTGGTCGACGACGGGCTGGTCGACGAGCACCACGTCGAGGTGATCCGCAAGACGATGCAGCGCCTCGGCGCGGTCCCTGGCTTGGAGCCGGCGGTGCTGGCGACGGCGGAGGAGCAGCTCGCCGCGCTGGCCACCACCCACAGCCCGAAAGCACTGTTCTCGGCCGCCAAGGTGATCGCGGACCGGCTCGACCCCGACGGGGCGGCGCCGAAGGACGACGACGCGTCGGGCAACGAGTTGCGTTACACCAAGCGCCGCAACGGGGACCTGCACGCCAAACTCGTACTCCGCGAACGGACCGCCGCAGCCCTGTTCGACGACGCCATCCGCGCCGCCACGCCTGCTCCGGCGTCGTCGGTGGTCGCCGATCCCGACACCGGGGAAGCCCCGACCTCGCAGGACGGCAACCGCGGACACGACCCCCGCGACGAGGCCGACCGCTCCCTCCCCTCCCGGCAGGCCTCCGGGCTGCTGGACCTGATCTCCGCCAGCCACCACGCCGGCCTCAACGAACCCGACCCCGGCACTGACGAGGCTGCACCCGGGAACGACGCGGGAGCCGATGCCACCGGCAGCGGGTCCGACGCGAACCGCGCACCGGAGCCCGCCACCGGCGAGCTTGAGGCCGAGGAGCCGCCGATGTTCGGCCCCGGCGCCTCCGGGCACGACCACGGAACCGATGCGGCCGGCGCCGGTTCCGATGCGGCACCCGAGCCCGAGCCCGCCACCGACGAGCCCGCGCCCGAAGAGAACGCCGGGACCGGTGCCGCTGGCAGCGGTTTCGACGCCACCCCCGAGCCCGAGTCCGAGTCCGAGTCCCGGTCCGAGGCTGAGGCCGATCCGGGCGAGCCGCCACCACAGCGGCCGTGGACCCCACCGGACGTCGACACCATGGCGCTACCCGGCCGGGAACGCGTCACCCTGACCGTGACGCTGGACTACGAGACGCTGCGCCAACAACTGTCCGACACCAGCACCGCACTCGCGCTGCTCGGCGACTCCACCTGGATCCGCCCCGACACCGCCCGGCGGTTGGCCTGCGACGCCGACATCATCCCCATGCTGCTGGGCTCGAAGGGCGAAGTCCTCGACGTCGGCCGCAAGACCCGCTCGATCCCCACCGCCACCGCCCGCGCCGTCACCCGCCGCGACCGACACTGCGCCTTCCCCGGCTGCCGCCGACGCGCCCGGCACTCCGAAATCCACCACATCATCCACTGGGCCCACGGCGGACACACCGAACCCGACAACCTCGTCTGCCTCTGCCGGTATCACCACGACCTCGTCCACCACAGCGGCTGGGACGTCCACATGACCGACCACATGCCCTGGTTCCGACCCCCCACATGGCTCGACCCCACCCGACAACCCCGACACAACCGGCCCTGGCAGAACGCGAACCTCGCCGGGTGATCGAGGTTTCGCAGGTGCCCGTGGCTCCGGGGCGGGCCGCTTCAGGAATCGTCGTCAACGAAGCGACTGCCACGCCGATATCGAGACATGGGTCGGAGGAGAACTGCAAGGCTTCGATCTCGCAGCGCGACCTCGCCGTGCGTCGACCGTGGACGAGGTGCCCCAGAGCGTGCGGATCACGCTGGACGTCCCGCGAGAGTCCGGCCTCCTTCGGGTGCGGCACGGCGCGCTCGTCCCGACGAAGGCCGCGGTAATCGACGTCGAGATCCTGCGGCGGCTCCGGTCCTGGTTCGCTGCAGAGGACGGGTTCACGGTGATCCTCACGTCGCCGATCTGACGACGTTCGAGCAGGACGGCCCGCTCGACGGGAACGGCCTCGCGGGGCGTGTGCACCACTAGCTCAGGCCACGGTGGCAGGTCGAGGACCGGCCGATGATCGCAAGTCTTCTCAAGTGGCGTTCGCCGACCTCTCCGCCGCCCTACTGGGCCTCGATCTGATCGAGACCGACGAAAACCACGTCCGCTACGCCACTGGTCCGACGCAGCCGCGCTACCGGAGCTGGTGACCGCACACTCGCCGTCGGGAAGGGATCAACACGGGTTGGCGCCTAGCCACCGTGGGACGGGTTCTTCAGGTTGCCGGGAACGACCGCCCTGGCTGGGTCCGGCTTGCCGTTCTCGTCGAGGACGTCCGTGTCGGGGCTGCAGTACCCGTCCAGGTTGTGCTCGTAGGGACCGCACCCGTCGCCGAAGCGGCCCGTCGGGCCGTTCCCGTAGGGAAACACGGAAGGTGCTGGGGGCGGCCGTGGTCGGTCGGGAAGGGCTCGTTGTCGTAGTCGTCGCGTCCTCGGTCCATGGGCCGGTGATCGCGCCCAGGCCGGCGCCCAGCGAACCGTCGGCCTGCTGGAACTCGAGGCCGTAGCCGCCGATGCGGTAGCGGTAGGTGTGGCCCCGGTGCACGGGACGCGTTCGGAGTGCGTCCAGGAGGCGGTTCCGCGTCGTGGCGCCGGTGAGGTGCGGGAAGCTGGTGAGGCCGTCGTCGGACCCGGCCGCGCCCTCGGACCGCTCGAGCGCCTCGATGTCGTTCTGCTGCAGAGCGACGTAGACGAGACGGACCTGTGCGGCCACCGCGTCCTCCACTGGACGCCCGGCGGTATCGAGGAGCTGCGGGCCCGAGGTGACCGCCGCGCGGACCGCGGGTGTGACGACAGTGGCCGGGACAGTCGACGGGGGTGCGGCGGCAACGACCGGTGTCGGCGTCGCGTCGCGCTGGCCGAGGGCATAGGCCCCGGCTCCGACGCCCAGAAGGAGCGTTGCGGCGAGCGCACCGGCACCGATCCGACGGGCGGTCGTGAGCCGGGGCGCCGGACGCTGTTCGTCGTGCGTCAGTGCCGGGAGCGCGATCGGCATGGTGGGGGCATCCCAGAGCCACGGGGTGGACTCCGTGGTCCCACGAGCAGGGCGTGGCCTGATGATCGTGCTGGTCATGACGTTCCCCCGAAGCGCGGCTGTGACGGCGGGGAGTTCGCCGTGTCGCAGCGTTGCGTTATCGCACTGGGGCTACCAGGGCAGGCGTTCACCCCATCGAGCGACTATCTCGGTCCATCGAACGGTCGACCAGCACGTCATGGTTAGACCAGCGGCATGTGCGCAGTCTGGACGCTCACCCGTGCGAGGACCTCGAACACGCAGGCCAGGCTGGTCTGGGGGCGGATGTCGACCGCCTCGCGTGCGCGACGGGATTCGTCGACGTAGTCGTCCGTCGACATGATCAGCCCGGGCACTCCGACTTCGGGATGTAGCCCTTCTCGCAGCCGTACTCGGTCTGCAGGTCGCCGCTCGAAGGCTGCCGGCCCGCGGCACGTCCCGGGTCGAGATAGCCCTGGTACTCGGCGCAGGCCGGGTTGAACACGCCCCGTGCGACGGCTCGGCCGCCGCAGCCCGGCGCCGTGTCGGCCTTGGTCGTCGCCCTGGTCGTGGTCGGCTTCGTGACCGGCTTGGAGATCGTCCGCGACGCGCGGGCGGTCGTCGTGGTCGGCGGGGGAGTGATGGTCGTAGTCGACGGTGGGGCGGAACTCGGCGGGGCCACCGCGACGGGAGCCGGCGCGCCGACCGCGAGCCGGTCGATCACCAACCCGGCGGTGACGGCGAGACCCAGTGCGACCACCGCCAGGACGGTGACCAGCACGAACCGCCACCGCTGTGACCGCCCCGGAACGACGTGGTGAACACCGATCAGGTCGGTCGTGGCCGGGTCGTCGTCGGGAACTCCGTGGCGACCGGCTGGCGGCCGCGGGTCGTTCTCGGTCATCGCTGCTCCCCCCGAGCGAGCTGCCGCGTCCACTGTCATCCCGTTCAACGCGACGGCTCAATGGGCGTCAATCGTCGGGGGAGCCCGACGAAGCCGGCGGCAGCGAGCCGTCTCGGGTTCCGCACCCGAGGACCGGCGTGGTGCGCTCGCTGTCGGATCGGACCGGTGCTGGTGGCCGGCGGGACGGTGGGCGGAGGCGGACTGGAGCCACCCCGAGGAGTTCGTGCGCCGGATCGCCGCGGTACTCGACGGGGCGGGTGCCCGAACTGGTCGTGCTTTGCTGCCACCGACCGCACCGACCGCACCGACCGCACCGACCGCACCGACCGCACCGACCGCACCGACCGCACCGAGCGCCCGTGGCGGCGGGACGGGCGCGGGCTGATGGGGCCACGGAAAGGGCGGTCGAGGTCGTCGGCACAGCGTCCTGGGCGCACGCGTGAGCGCGGCGGTACCTCGAGGGGTCGACGCTCGTCGCGCTCGGCCCGGCGACCGACGGCGCCGCATGGCTCACCGACACGGAGATCGCCGACAGCGTCCTGACGGCCCGCGACGCCGTCGAGGCGGGATGGGCGGCCGTCCACGTCGTCGGTTTCCTGCCCGACGAGGCGCGCCGCGCTCCGGCGGCCGCGAGCGACGCATGACCAGCACCGACGTGGGCCACCGCTCTCGAGCTAATCTCGGCCGTCGCGGTGAGTCCCGGTCACACCCGTCGTCGGGAAGGGGTGTGCGCGGGCACCGATTCCGGTGGAATCGGTCCCGTGGTGCTGTCCCCGGTCTCCCTCGTGGCGCTGGTCCTCGGGGTCGCGTGCCTCGGGGTGGGCGCGGTGGCGTGGAGCGGGGCGTGGCGCGGGTGGGCGTCGCCGGAGCCGACCCGCTCGGCGCCGATCACGCTCGTGCCGGGGGTGGGGCTGTTCCTGGTCACGCTGGGCGCGTTACCGCTGATCGTCCCGCCGCTCGGGGGGTTCGTGACGTTGGCCGGGCTGCTCGCGGCGGTCGGGTCCTGGCTGGTGCTGCTCTCGGAACCGCCCTGGTGGGGGCCGCGGTGGTGGCGGGAGCGGGGTCGCGGTGGCGGGCCGTCCGACGTCCAGGACGTCCTCTGGGTCGGCCGCGTCCCGCCCGAGCGCGACAGCGAGTACCTCGTGCTCAGCGAACGGGCGCCGGAGACGCCGCGGTGGCGGCGCGAGGTCGTGCTCCTCGACCCCGAGCTGGGTCGCCCCACCCTCGTCCACGACGACGGGGCCTGCCGCGGCTCCCTGCTGGCGTTCCACGACGACCTCGTGTTCGCCGCGGACCGGCGCGACGACGCGACCCGTCCGGGACCGACGATCCGTGTGCTGCCGGCCGACGGTCTCGCGGTGCGCCGGGGGAGGAGTCCGCGGAATGCGCGGATGCCGGTCGTGATCGTCTCGTCGGCCGACGGGACGTGGTGGCAGTTCGAGGTGGCGCGGCCCGGATCGGCGGTCGCGGCGGTGCGGCGGTTGTACCCGTCGTGACGTGTTAGCCCGGATGGGCGATGTTCGACGCCCGTCGATAACGGGTTCTCGACGTCACCCGACACGTGCCGTGTCAGCACTGGTTCGGTCGGGGGAGTCCATCGTGACGATGCAGCAGGGCGGTCCGCAGCAGGGGCAGTACGGCCACCCGTCGCAGTACGGGTGGGTCCAGATGCCCGCAGGGGGCGTGCCCGTGCCGCCGCCCGAGCCACGCAACGGGGTCGCGACGGCCGGCTTCGTCGTCGCCCTGATCGGCGCCGTGCTCGCGCTGATCCCGATCATCGGGATCGTGTCCTGGGTGCTCTCGCCCGTCGGCCTGGTCCTCTCGATCGCCGGTCTCGTCGCCGCCACGAGGCACGGCGTCGGACGCGGCCTCGCGATCGCCGGCGCCGTGCTCGGGGCGGTCGGCCTGCTGATCTGCCTGATCTGGGTCGCCGCGATCGGCTCGGCCGCCTCGACGGCGCCGAGCTACAGCTCCGGGACCTACTCGGCGTCGTCGGGCTCGTCGGGGTCGTCCTCCGCCGCGAGCCTGCCCGCCGGCACCTACGGCGCGGGCACCTACGCCGTCGGCTCGGAGATCCAGGCCGGCACCTACCGGACCTCGGGCGCGAACTGGTGCTACTGGGCGCGCCTCTCCAGCGCCGACGGCGAGCTCAGCTCGATCAACGCGAACGACAACGTCGACGGCAGCTCGACGATGGTCGTCAAGGCGTCGGACAAGTACATCGAGTTCAGCGGCGACTGCACCTGGACCAAGAAGTAGCACCAGCGCGACCCCGGTCGGCCACCCGATCGCTGGGCCGACCGGGCTAACCATACGGCTCGGACGAGTGAGCAGCTGCCGTTCGGTGCAACACCCGGCGACGTCCGGCGGACATACCGAGCATGACGCGGAACGATGACGACGCGGTCACGCAGCTGGAGATCGACGAGGCGCTCGCCGAGCACGGTCTGGTGCTCGTGACCGGCCCGTCGGTGGTCGCGGTGCGGGCAGTGCTGGTGGCGGCGGGGGAGCGGTACGGCGAGGAGCTCGCGGTCGTCCTCGACGCCACGCCCGCCGAGCTCGAGCGGCTCCCGGCCCGTGGACTGGTCGGGGCACGTCCCGCGGTCCTCGACGCGGTCCTCGGCCCGGTGCCCGACCTCCCCTTCGTCCTCGTCGACGGGCTTCCCGACGACGGGTGCGAGGTCCCGGACGCGGTGCGTGCGGTGGTGACCGCCGTGACCGACCGGCACCGGCTCGCCGTCGGGAACGCCCTCGACGAGACCGAGCTGGCGCGGCTGACCGGGCACGCCGACGGGCTCGACGCGGCGCTCGAGGCCGGGCTGGTGCACCGGGTGCAGCGCGACGGGGAGCCCCACCTCGCGCCGGACCCCGCGGTCGTCGACCTCGCCGAGAGCCACGCCGGGTGGCCGGTGAGCACCGCCTTCGCGCGGCGGCTGCGCGACGCCGGCGACCCCGCCCGGCTGCTCATCCCCGGCCGGGTGGCCGTGGCGCGGGGCGACGCGGGGGTCGGGGCGGTGCTGCTGGGGCGGCTCGATCCCGACGAGGTGCCGGTCGAGACCGCGTGGGCCGTCGCGGCGGCCGCCGAACAGCACGGGCACGACGAGGTCGCGGCCCGCTGGCACCGCTCGGTCGCGGAGCGCGGCGACGCCGAGGACGCGCGGGCGTCCCGTCGCGCGGCGGGACTGGCGGAACTGCGGTGCGGCCGCCGCCGCGCCGCCCACGACCTGCTCGCCGGGATCGACGGCGCCGACCGCGCCACGCAGGACGTGCTCGCGCGCCTCGCCCTGGTCGACGCCGACACCCACGCCGACGGACGGATCGAGGCGCGGCGTCGGTTCGAGCTCGCCGCCGACGGCGACGACGAGCTCGCCGCCGGGGCCGCGCTCGCCCTGGCCACGATGGCGCGGGAGGACGGTGACGACGAGGCGGCCGTCCGGTGGCTGCGCACGGCCGCCGAGCTGACCGCCGACCGCGAGCGCGGGACCCGGGCCCGCATCGTCGTGATCCCGGTGCTCGCCCGCCTCGGGCGGCTGCAGGAGGCGCAGGCCGCCGCCGACGACCTCGACGACCACCTCGTCGACTCCGACCCCCGCCCCTGGCGCGAGGCCCTCGTGCTGGCGCGCGCCGCGCTGGCGCGGTCGTCGGGCGACCTCGGCCTCACCCGGATCGTCCTCGACGGCGCGGCCCGCGACCTCCGGGGCGCCGCGTGGGCCGCGGCCTCGGTGGAGCTCGACGTCGAGCGCGGGCTCGTCGACGAGGTGCTCGACGCCGGGCGGCCGGAGTGGGTGCACCTGCGAGCGGTCCGGTCGGACCGACCGGGGCAGTCGTGGGCGCTCGACCCGCAGCGTCGGCTCCGCGCCGCACGCCAGGCGGCCCTGCGGACCCGCGACGCGCAGTGGGCGGCCGTGCCGACGCCGCGCCGGGCGGGGGAGTCCGCGGTCGCCACCCCGGCGACACCCGTGCCGGCGCCCCGCTAGGCAACACCGCGCGGCCGCGACGGTGCCGGATTCCCCGGCACCGGGTGCATGCCGTGACGCACTGCCGGCATCCGGAACCGGCGCCCGTCGTCGGGAAGCCGCACACTCGGAGGTGATGACCGCCCAAGCGCCCCCGACGCGCGACCGCTACACCCCGGTCCCCGACGAGATCGACGCCGTCGACCTCCCGGTCGAGGGGGCGATCCCGCCGGAGCTCGACGGGCGGTACATCCGCAACGGCCCCAACCCGCTGCCCGGCGACGACCCCGGGCACTGGTTCCGTGGTCACGGGATGCTGCACGGGCTGCGGCTGCGGGGCGGGCGCGCCGAGTGGTACCGCAACCGGTGGGTCCGCACCCGGGCGCTGGAGGGGAAACCGTTCCTCGGGCTCCGCGGGCCCGACCTCACCGCCGTCCCCGCCAACACCCACATCGTGCCGCAGGCCGGGAAGTTGCTCGCGCTCGTCGAGCAGGGGTTCCCGTACGAGATCGACGAGGACCTGGACACGGTCGGCCCGCAGGACTTCGGCGGTCGCCTGACGACCGCCATGTGCGCGCACCCGAAGACCGACCCGGTCACCGGCGAGATGCACTTCCACGGCTACTCGCCGTTCCCGCCGTACCTGACCTACCACCGGCTCTCGGCGACGGGCGAGCTCGTCGAGAGTCGTCCGGTCCGCGTCGACCGGCCGACGATGATGCACGACCTCGCGATCACCGACCGGCACGCGATCTTCCTCGACCTGCCCATGACCTTCGCCTGGCGCCGCATGGTCGTCTCCGGCATGCCGTTCGGCTGGGAGGAGCGCTACGGCGCCCGCCTCGGCGTCATGTCGCTGACCGACCCGGACGCGCCGGTCCGCTGGTTCGAGATCGACCCCTGCTACGTCTTCCACGTCGGCACGGCCCGCTTCGTTCCCGACGACGGGTCGGGGCGGATCGAGCTCGACGCCGCCCGCTACTCGGCCGCGGACGCCGCCGCCCTGTTCCCCGCGAAGCGCCGAAAGCGGCCGCGGCGCGACCCGGCGTCGGAGGCCGTCGCGCTCGGCGTCGCCCGCTACCACCGCTGGACGCTCGACCTGACCACCGGCGCCGTCACCGAGACCCCGCTCGACGACCGCCCGCTCGAGATGCCCACCCTCGACGACGACCGCGTGGGCCGGACCGCGCGCTACCGCTACGCCGTCGCCTCGGGACGACGCAGCGACTCCGTGGTCAAGCTCGACCTCGACACCGGCGTCACCACCACCCACGACCCGGGCGACGACGTCTCCGCCGGCGAGGCCGTCTTCGTCCCCTCCGCCGCCCCCGACCGGGCCGAGGACGACGGCTGGCTCCTCACGATCACGACGCGCCGCGACGGCTCGGCGTCCCGCCTGCTCGTCCTCGACGCCGGAGACGTCACCCGCACCGTCGCCGCGGTCACCCTGCCCCGCGGTGTCCCGGCCGGGTTCCACGGGAGCTGGATCCCGGCCTGACCGCACCGGACCGCCGGATTGCGTGCCGACCCGAGCGGGCACGGTCCGGGGGAACGCACCCGGACGACAGGAGCGACCGCATGAGCGACCTCACCGTGCCCCGGGGAGGCGACTCGACGCAGCCGACCCCCGACCCCGCCGAACGCGACGCCTACTTCCCGTCCCCGTACTCCCTCGGCCAGTACGTCCCGCCGCGCACCGACTTCGACGGCGTGCAGCACGAGGGCGCGTACACGGGTGGACGCTGGCGCATCCTCGTGATCGGCACCGACGAGCGGTACCTGCCGATGGCGAACGGTCGGCTGTTCTCCACCGGCAACCACCCCGTGGAGACGCTGCTCCCGCTGATGCACCTGCAGGCGGCCGGCTTCGCCGTCGACGTCGCCACGGTGTCGGGCAACCCGGTCAAGCTCGAGCACTGGGCGACACCGTCCGACGACGAGGCGGTCCACCGGGCCCTCGACGCCCTCCTGCCGCAGTTCCGGGCGCCGCGCCGACTCGCGGACGTCATCGCCGAGGGGCTCGACGACCACCTCGCCGTCTTCATCCCCGGGGGCCACGGCGCCATGCAGGGGCTGCACGACGCCCCCGACGTGCGGGCCGTCCTCGACCACGCCCTGGCCCACGACAGATTCGTCGTCACCCTGTGCCACGGGCCGGCGGCGCTCGTCGCCGCGGGGCTGCAGCGAGACCCGTCACCGCTGGCGGGCTACGAGGTCTGCGCGTTCCCCGACGCCCTGGACACCGGGGCGAACGTCGACATCGGCTACATCCCCGGCGAGATGCCCTGGCTGCTCGCGGAGGGACTCCGGGCGCAGGGCCTCGTCGTGGTGAACGACGACATGGCGGGCCACGTCCACCACGACCGCCACCTCATCACCGGCGACAGCCCGCTCGCGGCGGACGCGCTCGGCCGGCTCGCGGCCGACGTGCTCGTCGAGCGGGTCGCGACGGGCTAGCGGACCTCGAAGTCACCCGGCCCCGACGCCTCGAGCCGCGCCCGGTAGTCCACGATCCGCCACGGCAACGTGTTCACCACGCGGCCCGCGGCGTTGCGGTACCAGTTCGTCATGCCGGGATGGGTCCAGATCATCCCGGCGTGCGCGGCGTCGACCTCGGCGTCGTAGGCCGCGGCGACGTCCGCGCGCACCTCCAGCGCCGAGGACCCGCCGTCGAGCATGCCCGCGACCAGCCGCGCGACATAGCGCATCTGCAGCTCGATGATCGTGATCTGCGAGCCGCCGTGCCCGAGCGCCGTGTTCGGGCCCGACAGCAGGAAGAGGTTCGGGAAGCCCGGGACGGTGACGCCGAGGTGGGCGCGCGCGTCGTCGGAGCCCCACACCTCGGCCAGGGAACCGGCCCGCCCCTGCACGTCGACGCCCGCCAGGAACTCGTGCGCCGCGAACCCGGTCGCCATGATGACGACGTCCGCGTCGTGCTCGGCGCCCGAGGTCGTCCGCAGCCCGTGCGGCAGCACCTCGGCCACGGCCTCCGTCACGAGCTCGACGTCGTCGCGGCGCAGCGCGGCGAACCAGCCGTTGTCGAGCAGCATCCGCTTCCCGAACGGCGGGTAGTGGGGGAGGGCCTTCGCGACGAGGTCGGGCCGGCCCTCGAGCTCGGCCTCCAGGTAGCGGGTGAAGTGCCGGCGGTGCCCGTCGTTGGCGGCGTTGACCGAGCGCTCGGGGTGCTCCCAGTCGGGGTCGACGACGAGGGCCGGGTGCACCTTGTCGTTGAACGTCCACGCGAGGCGCGTGCGGTACCAGCCGGCGTAGAACGGCACCTCGGCGAGCACCTGCTGCCGTTCCGCGCCGATCTCGTCGAAGTAGCCCGCGTGCGGGGCGATCCACTGCGGGGAACGCTGGAAGATCGTCACGGCGTCCGCGACCCCGGCGATGCGCGGCACGATCTGCATGGCGCTCGCGCCCGTGCCGACCACCGCCACCCGGCGTCCCGCGAGGTCGAGGTCGTCGGGCCAGCGGGCGGAGTGGAAGAGCGGACCGGCGAACGCGTCGAGGCCCGGCAGGTCCGGCATCGTCGGGCGGTTGAGCTGGCCGACCGCCGAGATCAGCAGGGACGCCGTCCGGGTCTCCCGGGTCCCGTCCCGACGACGGATCACCAGCTCCCAGCGTGAGGTCGCCTCGTCCCACGTCGCCGCCTCGACCTCGACGCCGAACTCGATCGACCGGCGCAGGTCGGCCTCGTCGGCGTAGTCGCGCAGGTAGTCGAACACCTCGTCGCGGCGGCCGAACGCGGTCGACCACGGGTGCGGGCGGAACGAGTACGAGTACAGGTGGCTCGGGGTGTCGACGCCCGCGCCGGGGTAGCGGTTCTCCCGCCACGTGCCCGCGACCTCGGTGTTCCGCTCGAGGGCGGTCACCGGGATGCCCATCCCGCGCAGGGTCGCGACGGCGAGCAGCCCACCGACGCCCGCGCCGATCACCAGGGCATCGGTGCCGGGTGGGACCGTGGGCCGCGGGGTCGGCTCCGGCGCGGCCGCCCCGAGCGTCTCGGCCATCATCGGCTCGAACTCGTCGCCGACCGGCTCGCCCGTGAACGTCCGCAGCATCCGCAGCAGCAGGTCGCCCCGCGGGGTCGGGACGGCCGCCGGCGTCCCCGCGCGGAACGCCTCCACCGCCGCGGCGGCCGCGTCCCGGATCTCGTCCTGCACGGCGTCGGGCAGGCCGCCGGTGTCGTGGTCGTCCAGGCCGCGGGCCCGGGTCGGCGCGTACGGCTCCTCCAGCCACCGGAGGTCGCCGGTCAGCTGCACCAGGCACATCGTCAGGCAGGGCACGTTCGCCGCCTCGAGCGCGCGGCGCAGGTCGGTGGGCGCGGCGGTGGTCACGGGTCGACCTTACGGCGGGTAGGGCGCCGGCACGCAAGTCCGAGGTCCGGCCAGGTCAGTGCTTGACGTGTGCCCGGCGCCACAGCACAGTGACGGTCCTCTGGCCTACCCGCTGATAGGAGAACCGGCGATGGAGCTGGACGAGGCGATGCGCACCACCGGGACGTGCCGGTACTTCCGCGAGGACCCCGTGCCCGACGACGTGCTGCACGCGGCGATCGACGCCGCCCGCTTCGGGCCGCAGGGCGGCAACCGCCAGCCGGTGAAGTGGATCGTCGTGCGCGACGCCGCCCGCAAGCAGGCCCTCGCCGACCTCTACCTGCCCATGTGGGAGGCGTACTTCGCGGGCATCGGGGAGGGCACCGTCCAGGCGAACGCGCTGCCGAAGACCGTCCGCGACGCCGACCACTTCGCCCGCCACCTCGCGCAGGTCCCGGCGATCCTCGTGCTCTGCGCCGAGACCTCCGGCCTGCACCCGACCGACACCGAGCTCGGGCGCCTCTCCGTCGTCGGCGGTGCGTCGATCTACCCGACGATGCAGAACCTCTGCCTCGCGCTGCGCGGCCGGGGCGTCGCCACCGCGGTCACCACGCTGCTCTGCGCGGTCGAACCGCAGGTCCGCGAGCTGCTCGCGGTCCCCGACGACCACATCACCGCCGCGCACGTCGCCGTCGGCTACCCGGCGCGGTCCTTCCCGACGAAGCTCTCCCGCACCCCGGTCGAGCAGATCACCTTCGACGGGACCTTCGGCCGCCCGCTGTTCGCCGGGGCGCCGGCGTGAGCGCAGCGGCCGACGTCCGCGCGCTCCCGGACGTCCACCGCCGGCCGGTCGGCCGGGCCACGATCGGCGACCAGCTCCGCCGCCACGCCCGCACCCGGGGCGCCCGGGTCGCGCTCGTCTCGTACGACGGCGGGTCGCGGCGCGAGACCACCTACGGCGAGCTCGACCGGCGCGCGAACGCCGTCGCGCAGCACCTGCTGGCGCTCGGCGTGCGGCGCGGCGACCGGGTCGCGGTCATGGCGCGCAACGGCGCCGACGTCGTCGCGGTGTACTACGGCGCCCTCAAGGCGGGCGCGGCGTTCACCGGGATCAACGTGCTGCACGGCCGCGACGAGGTCGCGGCGCAGCTCGACCACGCCGCACCCGCCGTCGTGGTCGCGGGCGCGGAGTACGTCGACCTGCTCACGCCCCTCACGGCCGCCCTGCCGGGGCGGGTCACCCTCGGGGAGGCGACCGCGGGCTGGACCCCGCTCGCCGAGATCCTGGCCGGCCCGGACCACGAGCCGGACGTCGACGTCGACGAGCACGACCTCGCGATGCTCGTCTACACCTCGGGCACCGAGTCCACGCCGAAGGGCGTGATGATCCCGCACCGCAACTACCTCATCTCCACCGCGCCGGCGTGGAGCTGGGGCCTGCGCACCGGCCCGGACGACACGTGGCTGTTCGCCATGCCGTTCTTCACGATCGCGGGGCTCGGGTCGATGACCACCCTGACGATGATGGGCGCGACGCTCGTGCTGCCCGACTCGCTCGACCCGGCGCGGGCGCTGGAGCTCATCGCGTCCGAGCGGGTCACCGTCGTCGCGCAGACCCCGACGTTCTACCTCGCGCTGGCCCGCCACGCCGACTTCGGGCCGGCGACCGTCGGCACGGTGCGCCGCGCGATGACCTACGGCGGGCAGGTCTCGCCGGCCGCAGTCGATGCGTGGGCCGACGCCGCCGACGGCGTGGTCTGGGGGACCTACTGGGGCCAGTCGGAGCTCTCGCAGCTCGGCTCCGTGGGTTGGTTCTCCCGGCTCGAGGACATCCCCGACACCGACCCGTCCTGGATCGGCACGCCCGTCACGCACCTGGAGACCCGCATCGTCCGGCCCGACGGCGCCGACGCCGCGCCGGGGGAGACCGGCGAGCTCTGGTGCCGGTCGCCGTCGGTGATGCTGGGCTACTTCCGCGAGCCGGAGCGGACCGCCGAGGTGTTCACCGACGACGGGTGGCTGCGCACCGGCGACATCGTGCGCGGCGACGCCGCCGGCAACCTGTTCTTCGCCGACCGCGCCCGCGACATGATCAAGTCGGGCGGCTTCAACGTGTCGTCGCAGGAGGTCGAACGGGTGCTGCACTCCCACCCCGAGGTGCTGCGCGCCGCGGTCGTGGGGCGGCCCGACGACTACTGGTCGGAGGCCGTGACCGCCTTCGTCATCGTGCGGTCGCCCGTCGAACCGGCGGACCTCGTCGCGTACTGCCGGGAGCGCCTGGCGTCGTACAAGACGCCGAAGGCGGTGCACCTCGTCGAGGAGTTCCCGGTCGACGGCCAGGGCAAGGTGCTCAAGCGCGAGCTCCGGCACGTGCATGTCTGAGCCGGTCCCGTTGGCGGGGCGCCGCCGCGTCACCCCCGAGCAGATCGTCGACGCGGCCGCGGCCCTGTTCGCCCGCGAGGGCTACCACGCCGTCGGCACCCGGCACATCGCCGACGAGCTGGGCATCCGGGGCGCGAGCCTCTACCACCACTACCGGTCCAAGGAGGAGATCCTGGCGGCGATCTGCCGCCGGGTCACCGCCGAGCCGGTGGCCGAGACGCTGCCCCTGCTCGACGACGCCGGCACGCCCGGCACCCGCCTCGCGGCGCTCGTCCGCGCGCACCTGCACCACCTGGTGCGACGGCGGGTGGAGTTCCTCGTCGGGCTCCAGGAGCTGGCGGCGCTCACGCCCGAGCACCGCGCCGAGGTCGAGGGGCACCGCCGGCACTACCAGCGGCGGGTCCGGGACACCGTCGCCGCGGGCGTGCGCTCGGGGGAGTTCACGGTCGACGACCCGGGCCTGGCCGCCCTGGCCCTGCTCGACGCGCTCAACGGGACGGCGCGGTGGCTGGACCGGACCGGCCCGCGCTCGCCGGACGCGATCGCCGAGCTGTACGTGGCGATGCTGGTAGACGGGCTCCTCGGCCGACGCTAGGTCGACGTCAGGTCCGTCGACCTACGCGACCGGCACCAGCGGGTGGATCGCCGGCGGCGCCGCCAGGTGCTCACCCGCCGTCGCGAACGCCTGCGCGACGTGCGGGGTCTGCATGTGCGCGTCGAGGTCGGCCTGGTCGCGCCACTGCTCGACGGTGACGAACACCGTCGGTTCGGCCGCGGAACGGGTCAGCTCGTAGGACAGGCAGCCCTCCTCGCCGCGGGTCGCGGTGACGAGCTCGGCGAGGGCCCGCCCGACGAGCTCCTCGGAGCCCGGCTTGGCGGTGATCAGGGCGACGACCTGCAGCGACATGGCGTCACCGTAGCGGTGGCGCGCAATTCTCGTGCGCGCCACCGCCGGTCACCGGCTCAGCCGGCCACGACGTCGTACCGGTCGGACATCATCACCTTGTCCCACACGGCCACGAAGTCGCGCACGAACCGCTCCTGCCCGTCGCTGCCGGCGTAGACCTCCGCCACGGCCCGCAGCTGGGAGTTGGAGCCGAACACGAGGTCGTTGCGCCCGGCCTCGTACACCGGCCGCCCGCTGCCGCGCTCGTCGACGGTGAACGACCAGCCGGCCTCGTCGGTCCTCGTCCACGCGTAGTCCATGCTCGTCACGACGTCGAAGAAGTCCGTGGTGAGCACCCCGACGCGGTCGGTGAAGATCCCGCGGCCCGACCCGTCGTGGTTGCAGCCCAGCGCCCGCAGGCCACCGGTGAGCACGACCCACTCGGGGGCGGACAGGCCCAGCTGCGCCGCCTTGTCGAGGAACACCTGCTCCGGGGCGATCGTCGCGACCTGCGTGTAGGCCTCGAGCTGGTAGTTGCGGAACCCGTCGACCACCGGGGCCAGCCACGCGAACTGCGACACGTCGGTCTGCTCCTGGGTCGCGTCGACCCGGCCCGGCGTGAACGGCACCGAGGTCTCCACCCCGGCCGCCCGCGCCGCCTGCTCCACCGCGACGCAGCCGCCCAGCACGATGACGTCGGCGAGGCTCGCCCCGTGCGCCGTCGCGAGCTCCCGGAGCTTCTCGACGACGGGGACGGTGCGGGCGTTGACCGCCCAGTCCTTCTGCGGGGCCAGGGCGATCCGCGCGCCGTTGGCGCCGCCGCGCTTGTCGGTGTCGCGGTAGGTCACGGCCGCGGAGAACGCGGTGTAGGCGAGGTCGGAG
Source organism: Actinomycetospora soli (assembly GCF_021026295.1). Lineage (GTDB taxonomy): Bacteria > Actinomycetota > Actinomycetes > Mycobacteriales > Pseudonocardiaceae > Actinomycetospora > Actinomycetospora soli. The sequence goes on along the minus strand of NZ_JAJNDA010000006.1, from coordinate 83,150 downwards.
ACCGCGAGCCCGGAGTCGAGCACCGCCTGCTTCAGCGTCGCCACGTCCGCGTCGGACAGCGGCGCGCCCTCGGCGGCGGGCAGCGGGTCCTGCCAGATGAAGTCCTCGGCGGCGACCTCGGGGCCCAGGTAGCGCGACTTCGGCCCCATGTCGCGGTGGGTCAGCTTGTACCAGGCCTTCGAGAACTCGCGGGTGAAGTAGTCGAAGTCGGCGAGGAAGCTCTGGCAGATCTCCCGGTAGACCGGGTCGACCTTCAGCGCGATGTCGCTGGTCATCATCATCAGCGGGTGCTCGACGCCGTCGAGGTGGGCGTCCGGGGTCGTCGGCGCGTTCGCGTCGACCGGCTTCCACTGCGACGCGCCCGCGGGACTCTGCGTCTGCTCCCACTCGAGGCCGAACAGGTTCTCGAGGTAGGAGTTGTCCCACTGCGTGGGGTTCTGGGTCCAGGAGCCCTCGATGCCGTTGGTCATCGTGTACTCGGCGTTGCCGGTGCCCTCGGGGTTGTCCCAGCCGAGGCCCATCTGCTCCATCGGCGAGATCTCGGGCGGGGCGCCGATCCGGTCCGCCGCGACGGCGCCGTGGCTCTTGCCGAAGGCGTGGCCCCCGGCGATGAGCGCCACCGTCTCGACGTCGTTCATCGCCATCCGGCCGAACGTGATGCGGATGTCGACCGCGGAGGCGGCGGGGTCGCCGTTGGCCTCCGGGCCCTCCGGGTTGACGTAGATCAGGGACTGGTGCGACGCGGCGAGCGGCTGCTCGAGCTCGTAGCCGTCGTCCCCGGGCCGCCCGGTCCAGCGGCCGCCGCGGATGACCATGTCGTCGTAGGACGCCACGTCGGTCATGTCGATGTACTCGGGGCCCCAGTAGGTGCCGTCGTCGGCCTCCCACGCGTCGCGGCGCCCGCCGCCGAAACCCGTCGTCGGGAAGCCCATGACCTCGAGGGCGACGTTCCCGGTGAGGATCATCAGGTCGGCCCAGGACAGGGCCGAGCCGTACTTCTTCTTGATCGGCCAGAGCAGGCGGCGGGACTTGTCGGTGTTGCCGTTGTCCCACCAGCTCGAGATCGGCGCGAAGCGCTGCATGGCCTGGCCGGCGCCGCCGCGGCCGTCGGCGATGCGGTAGGTGCCCGCGGCGTGCCACGCCATGCGGATCATCTGCGGCGCGTAGTTGCCGTAGTCCGAGGGCCACCAGTCCACCGACGTCGTCATGAAGTGGCGGATGTCGGCCTTGAGCTCGGCCAGGTCGATCGTCGCGAAGGCGGCGGAGTAGTCCTCGTCGGACAGCGGGTTCGCGGCGGCGCCGTTGCGGTGGAGCTGCTCCACCCGCAGGCGGTCCGGGTACCAGTCGGCGAGCGTGGGCGCGGAGGTGTAGACACCCCCGATCCGGTTGCCCCCGAAGGGACAGGCGCCCTCGAGGACGTCGGAGTACTCGGCGTAGTCGGTCATGACGCGGGCCCCTTCGCTGGAGGACGGTCGGGCCCCGGGAGGGCCCGAGATCGTTTACCCGCGCCCGCCGCGCCGAACCGGAGCCCGCGCCCGCCCTCAGCGCCCCGCGGGCGCGACCACCGTCCGTCCCGCCCAGCGCCGCGTCGGCGGCAGCAGCAGGACGACGATCGTCACCACGGAGAGGGCGGCCTCGACGAGGCCGAGGGTCCGGACCAGCGGCACCGGCTCGGTGGCCGTCAGCACCGCCTGCACGCCGGCGAGCACGAGCACCACGATCGCGATGTCCGCCGTGCCCCGCAGGCCGCGGAAGAGCGCCACGGCGATCATGATCGACACGACCAGCGCCACCAGGCCCATGATCGGCAGCAGGCCGAGCCCGCCGAGGGCGAACAGGCCGACCACGCGCAGCACGGCGGTCACCGCGACGAGCACGACGGCGACCCACACCGTGAGGGGACGGGACACGGGTCCTCCGGAGGTGATCACGAACGCCGACCGCCGGAGTCTAGGTCACCCGTCCGGAGCACCCCGGCGGAGCCGACGGGTGCGGACGGCGAGCGCCCGCGCCAGGAGCGGTGCCCCGGTGCCGTGGACGAGCGCACTGACGAGGACCACCAGCACCGTGACGGTGAGGGCGAGGTCGGCCACGGGACCCGTCGGCAACGTGTTGAACGCGAGCAGCCCGAACACGATCGACGTGGTCCCACGCGGACCGAGCAGCCCGACGAGGAGGCGTTCGCGGCGGTCGAACCGCGAGCCGGTGAAGGCGAGGAGCACCGGCCCGAGGCGCAGGACGGTCAGGGCGAGCAGCGTGTAGACCACGGCCTGCCAGGTCACGCCCTCGGACAGCGTGGCCACGGCCGCGAGCCCGACGACGAACCACATCAGCATCGTCGCGAGCGAGGTGACCTCGGTGAGCAGGTGGTAGTCGGCGCCCGCGAGCCGGTAGGCGGTGGTCGGCGCCGCGTCCGGCTGCTCGCGCGCCCGTCGGGCCCGGCGCGCGGCGAGCACCCCGTGCAGGTAGCAGAACGCGACCCCCGCGACGAACGACGCGACGAAGCCGGTGCCGCCGAGCGCCACCGCCACCGCGTAGGTCACCACCGGGGTGCACAGCACGAACACCCGCCGCGACGCCTCGGTGGTCGCGTGGAGGCGGCTCGCGCGGTCGAGCAGCCAGCCGAGGAGCAGGCCCGTCACGAGGCCGACGCCGACGCCGATCAGCGCGAACGGGACCGCGGTGGTCAGCGCCTCGGTGGGGGAGTCCTGCCGCGTCCGGTCGGACGCGAGGATCAGCGCGAACAGGAAGATCGGCGAGACGATGCCGTCGTTGTAGCCGCTCTCCACGTTGAGGGCCGTGCGCACGCGGTGGGGGAGGGCGCGGTCGCGCACCACGCCCTCGGCCGGCGCGAAGTCGATCGGCACCACCACGCAGGCGAGCACCAGCAGTGCCGCCCACCCCAGCTCGGGCAGGAGCACCAGGCCCGTGCCCACGGCGGCCGCGAGGCTCAGCGGCATCGCGAGGAACAGCAGGCGCAGCACCGGCCCCGGCGCGGGCCCCCACAGCCGGCCGCCCCGCACCGCCGTCGCGCCGACGAACAGCAGCACCGCGAGCAGGAGCTCCGCCACACGCTGCGCGACCTGCGTGTTCAGCGTCAGCGCGAGGGCGTCGCCGGGCAGCGCGAACGCCGCCGCCACGCCCGCGAGCACCATGACCACCGGCGCGCCCAGCAGCACGCGGTCGAACCACCCCGCGAGCAGCGACCGCAGCGCGACCGCCACCCCCGCGAGGATCAGCGCCGGGATCATGGGGGAGTCTGCCAAGCGGGCCGCGCGCCCGGTTCGGGGTCGTCCGTCCCCCGTGTCCGGAACATAGCGCCGGTCATCACCTCTTCGGCGTACGACGCGGTCGGTCGGTCTCCCTACGGTGACTCCTCGTCATCGACAGGGCGAGTGCGGGGACTGCCCACGATCCTCTGGGGAGAGTCCGTGCACAGACAGTGGCGTCTGCGGTGCCTGGTCGCCGTGATCGCGGTGCTGACGCTGGGAACCGGTCAGGCGTGGGCCGCGGCCGGGACGCTGTGGCAGTCCGACTTCACGAACGCCGGGTTCGCGACCTTCAGGTCCACGCCGTGGAACAACGTGGGGGCCTCTGCGCCCGTGCTCGTCACGAGCACGGTGGCCGCGCCGGAGAAGGCCGCCCGCTTCACGGTGCCGGGCGGCGGGACGCGCTCGGAGATCGAGCCGGACGTCGCGAACTTCGTCGAGGGCGACGAGTTCTGGTTCGCCAGCACGTTCACGCTGCCCGCGTCGTTCCCGGCCGCCGAGACCAGCTGGCAGGTGCTCGGCCAGTGGAAGAACGCGGACACCGGGTCGCCGCCGCTGGAGATCAAGGTCGGCCGTGGCAGCGTCATCCTCGACGGCGGGTACGGCTACCCCGGCGGGCCCGCGGGCAGCAAGTACTGGACCACGACGCTCGGCCCGGCGGTCACCACCACCGCGACGACCCTGGTGCTGCACGTGAAGTTCTCGAGCAACCCCTCGGTCGGGTACGTCGACGCGTGGCTGAACGGCACGCCGGTGCTCACCGGCTACCACCCGGTCGCGGGCACGCTCTACCCGTCGTCGAAGAAGACGAAGGCCAGCGCCTCGCAGGCCAAGGCCCAGAAGGAGGCCCTGGACCGGACGCCGCAGCCGAAGGACACGCCGAAGGAACCGGCCGCGTCGACGGACACGCTGGTCAAGCCGTCCACGACGAGTTCGCAGTACAGCTACTGGAAGATGGGGATGTACCGCGACCCGGCGATCACCTCGACGGCGGTCTACGACCTCGAGAGCGCCCGGATGGGCACGTCCTACGCCGCGGTGCAGTGACCCCGGTGGTGTGAGGGGAGGAGGCCCGCGCTGCTGGAGCCTCCACCCGGCGCGGGACCATAACCGGTCTTACCCGGTTGTGTAAAACCTTTCCCTCACGCGGCCGCCGCGCGGTCCCCGGACACGGGGGCCGTGTCGGCGGCGCGGTCGTCGAGGGCGCGGCGTACCGCGTCGTCGTAGGGCATCGGCTCGAAGGGGACGAGGCGGCGGATCGCGTCGTCGCGCACCACCACCTCGTTGGACATCGAGTCGATCAGCGACCGCCCCGTGGCGGTGTCGACGTCGGTGACCAGCGAGAGCCACCGCGACGACAGCGACGGGGTGAGCAGGGGGACGGGCACGATCACGAGGCGCCGCCGGCCCATCACGGCCGCGGCCCGCTGCATCATGTCGGCGTAGACGAGGACGTCGGGGCCGCCGACGTCGAAGGCCCGCCCCGTCGTCGCGTCGGTGTCGAGCACCGCCGTGAGGTAGCGGACGACGTCGTCGATCGCGATCGGCTGGGTGCGCGTGTAGACCCACTGCGGACAGACCATGGCGGGCAGGTGCGACACCAGCTGGCGCGTCATCTCCCACGAGATTCCGCCGTGCCCGACGATGATCCCGGCCCGGATCGTGGTGACCGGGACGCCGCCCTCCGCGAGGTGGGTCTCCACCTCGCGACGGCTGCGCAGGTGGTCGGAGAGGTCGTCGCGGTCGTCGCCCAGACCGCCGAGGTAGACGATGCGGCGCACGCCTGCCGTGGCGGCGGCCCGCCCGAAGGCCCGCGCGCCCTAGGCGTCGGCGCGCACGAAGTCGGCCCGGTCGAGCGAGTGCACCAGGTAGTAGGCCACGTCGTGGCCGGCGAGCGCACCGGGCAGGGACGCCGGGTCGTGCACGTCGCCGCGCACCGGCTCGCCGCACCCCACGAAGCGCTCCGGGCGACGGGTCATGGCGGACACGGCGTGGCCGGCGTCGGTGAGGGCCTCGCACAGGCGTTGCCCGACGAACCCCGACGCGCCCGCGATCAACAGTCGCATGGGGGTGGGCTACCCGGTGGTCAAACCTGGCGGTACGGATCACGGGATCGGGGAGGGGTGAGGCCCGTGGATCGCGGTCATGCCCGGACGTCCGTTCCTGTTGCCCACGACTGCACGACGCGCTTCACCGAGGAGGCCGTCATGACCCTCGCCCGTTCGCACCCCACCACCCCCGAGACCGCGGACGCCCCCGGCCCGTCCGCCCGCCGCGTCCTGGTCGTGCACCGGGTCGGCGCCCTGTTCGTCGCCGCGGTGATCGCGGTGTTCGGGATCCTCGGGTACGTCGGAGGCCTGACCGCCTTCGAGACCCGCGGCATGCCGCTGCTGGGCCTGTCCACCAACGGTCTGCTCTCGACGGTCTCGGTGGTCACCGCCGCTGTCCTCGTCCTCGCGGCGCTCCGGGGCGGACGCCCCGCCTCGACGGTGATGATCGTCGTCGGCGCCGCCTTCCTCGTCGCGGCCTTCGTCGGGCTCGCCGTCCTCGCGACCCCGTACAACCTGCTCGCGTTCCGGCTGCCCAACGTCTTCTTCTCGATCGGCGCCGGCCTGGTGCTGCTCGTCGTCGGCAGCTACGGCCGCGTGACGACGCACCTGCCGCCGGACAACCCGTACCTCGCCGGGTCCGACCGGCTGGCCCGCGGCGTCGTCGAGCGCTTCGCCAGCGAGTCGACGCTCTCGACGCTGCCGGACGACCACCAGCCGCGCCCGCTCACGGTCGCGGAGGCCCGCGCCGACCGCGAGCTCGCCGAGGCCTACCGGGCGCAGGCGGCGGGGTCGCTCGACGCCGTCACCGCCGAACGCCTCGTGGGTCTCGAGGGCGTCGCCACGCACGAGGAGCGCCGCGCCGCCTGGATGGCCTCCGCACGCTGACCCCTCGGCCCGGGACTACCGTCCGGCCCATGCCCGCCGACGGCCCGACCATCCTCGCGACCTCGGGCGGCCTGCGCCGCGCCGACCGGATCGACTGGCGGCCCGCCCCGCTGACCCACCACGCCGTGGAGCTGGCCGGCGTGACGGGCCGCGCCCCGCGGGTGTGCCTGGTGCCGACCGCGGTGGGCGACGACCCGCGCCTGGTCATGACCTTCTACGACAACGCTTGGCGGCTGGGCTGGGACGCGAGCCACGTCGCCCTGCTGCCGATGCCCAACGTCGACGACCTGCGCGCGCACCTGCTCGCCCAGGACGTCGTCTGGGTCTGGGGCGGCAGTGTCGCGGGCCTGCTCGCGCTGTGGCGGCTGCACGGGCTCGACACGGTCCTGCGCGAGGCGTGGGAGGCCGGTGTGGTGCTGACCGGCGTCTCCGCGGGCTCGATCTGCTGGCACACGGGCGGCACCACCGACTCGTTCGGCCCGACGCTGCAGCCGGTGATCAACGGGCTCGGCCTGCTGCCCTACGCCAACGGCGTCCACCACGACTCCGAGCCCGAGCGGCGCCCGACCCTGCGCCGGCTCGTCGCCGAGGGCATCCTGCCCACCGCGCACGCCACCGACGACGGCGCCGGCCTGCTCTACCGCGGCACCGAGCTCGCCGAGGTGCTCACCGAACGCGACGGCGCCCGGGCCTACCGCGTCGAGGCCGACGGCGACGGCGGGGCCACGGAGACCGAGCTGCCGTTCCGGCGGCTTCCCGACCGGAGCTGACCGGCCCGTCAGTGGCAGGCGGGCTCGTCGGTCCAGAGACCGTCGCGCTCGTAGAGCGATCGCAGGGCGACGAGGTGGTCGCGCATCGCCTCCTCGGCGGCGGCACCGTCGCCCGCGGCGATGTGGTCGGCGATGACGCGGTGCCACTCGTCGACGCGGTCCCACTCGGCGGTCTCCACGCCGACGCGCCGCAGGCGGGTGCGCAGCACGTCGTTCACCGGCTGGCCCATCATCGTGATCATCAGGTTGCCGGTGGCCATGAGCACGGTGGTGTGGAAGTCGAGGTGACCGACGAAGCCGCTGGGGTCGCGCCCGTCCCGGGGCGCCCCGGCCGCGGTACGGATGGCCTCGACCGTGTCGGCGTCGGCCCGCTGCGCCGCGAGCCGGGCGGCCGACGGCTCGAGCAGGAGCCGGGCCTCCAGCAGGTCGTGCAGGCGCAGCTGCGGCGTCATCACCAGCACGCCGAGCGCGCCGCCGACGTCCTCCACCACCCGCGCCGGGTCGGGCGCCGCGACGAACGAGCCGCCCTGCACGCCCCGGGTGGTCTCGATGAGGTGCTGGCTCGCGAGCACCCGCAGGGCCTCGCGCACCGTGCTGCGGCTGACCCCGAACGCCTGGCCCAGCTCCGCCTCGCTCGGCAGCCGCTCGCCCGACCCGAGCGTCCCGCCGACGATCTGCGCGCGCAGCTCGTCGGCGACCTGGCGGTACGCGGGCCGGACGCGCTGCACCCGCAGCCGGGCCGGGGGCACCGCCCGGGAGGTCCCGCCGTCGCCCGCAGCGCCGGCGGCGCGGGAGGTCGAGGACGGGCGCGTCGGTGGCACGGACGAGAGCCTACGCGCCGCCCGATCGGTCAGGACCGGCTTGACACTCAAATGTCCGACGATCGAGCCTGCCGCCATGTCGGTCGCCGCTGCCACCACGTTCCTCTTCGTCCCGGGCTCGCGCCCCGACCGGTTCGACAAGGCCGCGGCCGCGGGCGCCGACGCCGTGGTGCTGGACCTCGAGGACGCGGTCGCCCCCGACGGCAAGGACGAGGCGCGCCGGGCGGTGGCGCAGTGGCTGGACGGCGGGTCCGCCACCGGCACCGTGGTGGTGCGGATCAACGGGGCGGACACCCCGTGGTTCGCCGACGACGTCGCCATGGTGACCGGCCGGGACGTCGTCGTGATGCTCCCCAAGGCGAGCGTGCCGTGGCCGGCGGCGCTGGCCGACGCGGGGGTCGAGGTCCTCGCGCTCGTGGAGACCGCGGCCGGACTGCTGGCCGCCGCCGAGGTCGCGAGCAGCCCGGACGTGGTGCGCCTGGCCTTCGGCAGCGTCGACCTCGCGAGCGAGCTCGGCACCGACCACGCCGATCGCGACGCGATGGCCCACGCGCGGGCGGTGCTGACGCTCGCCTCGCGGGCGGCCGGCCTGCCCGGCCCGGTCGACGGCGTCACCACGGCGGTGCGCGACGAGGAGCTGCTCCTCGCCGACTGCCGCCACGCCCTCTCCCGCGGATTCACCGGCAAGCTCTGCATCCACCCCGCGCAGGTCGCCCCGGCCGACCGGGCGCTGCGTCCCGACGCGGACACGGTGCGGTGGGCCCGGTCCGTGGTCGAGGCCGCCGCGGGCGGCGCGGTGGCGGTGGTCGACGGCGCGATGGTCGACAGGCCGGTGGTGGACCGCGCCCGGGCGATCCTGGCCCGGGCCGGCGAGCCCGACCCGCACTGAGCCTTGTGCGCCCATACATCGGACATTTACGGTCGGTGTGACCCGGGCGACAGTCGGTGACCGTGGGCCGCCGCTGCCGGGTCGGGACGGGCCGCCGTCGGGGAGGCCCGCCAGAGGGGAGCGCCGATGACCGCCACCGACCCGCCGGACACCCGCTCGGCCGGGACCCGCACCGGCCCGGGGCCGGACCTCGCCGCCCGGATCGACCGCCTGCCCGTCGTCACCCGCACCCACCGTCGGTGGGTGGTGGTGCTCGGCGCGCTGTTCGTCTTCGACCTCGTCGACCTCAACTCCTTCGCCTACGCCGCGCCGGCGCTGCGCGCCGAGTGGGGCCTGTCGATCGGCACGGTCGGGCTGGTGACCTCGGCGGGCTTCGTCGGGATGTTCGTCGGCGCGATCGTCGGCGGCCGGCTCTCCGACCGGTTCGGGCGGCGGCCGGTGCTCATCGGCTCGGTCTTCTTCTACTCCACGTTCTCGCTGCTCTCGGCAGCCGCGTGGGACGCGACGAGCCTCGGGGTGCTGCGCGTGCTCACCGGCTTCGGGCTGCAGGCGATGACCGGCGTGCTGCTGGTCTACGTCAGCGAGATGTTCCCTCGCGCGCTGCGCGGGCGGTACCAGGCGATCCTGCTCGCCGTCGGGCTGGCGGGGGTGCCGATCGCGGCCTGGCTGGCGCGCCTCGTCGTCCCGCTCGGGCCGGACGCGTGGCGCTGGATCTTCGTGTTCGGCGCGCTCGGCGCGGTGTTCGGCGTCGTCGCCCTCCGCGTGCTGCCCGAGTCCGCGCGGTGGCAGGCGGCGCACGGGCGCACCACGCCGGACACCGAGACGCTGATCGCGCGCATGGAGGACGAGGCGCGCGCCGCGACCGGCCGGGAGCTGCCGACGCCGACGCCCGTCCCGCCGGTGCCCGCGGCGACCGTCGGGGACCTGCTGCGCGGGGCGCGCCGCCGGGTGGTGGTCGCCGCCGCGGCCTGCGTGTTCCTCATCCTGAGCTTCTACGGGTTCACCGCCTGGGTGCCGACCCTGCTCGTGGAGCGCGGCTACACCACGGCGCAGTCGCTCACCTTCGCCTCGATCCTCGCCATCGCCGCCGTGCCCGGCGCCCTGCTCGCCTTCCCGGTCATCGACCGGGTGGAGCGCAAGACGCTCGTGTTCGGGCTGCAGTGCGTCGTGGCGGTGCTGCTGCTCGTCTTCGGCCTCGTCACCGACCCGGTGTGGATCGTCGTCAGCGGGTTCGCGGCCTCGATGCTCATGCAGACCGGCGTCGCCGTGCTCTACACCTACATCGCCGAGGTCTTCCCGCTCGAGCTGCGCGGCCTCGGCTCCGGGATCGCCAACGGCTCCGGCCGCCTCGCGGGCGTGGTCGGCGGGGTGCTCGTGGCGGCGATCTACACCGGCGCGGGCACGGTCGCGGTGTACGTCTACCTCGCCGTCGCCGCCCTGCTCATGGGCGTGGTCCTGCTGGTGTTCGGCGAGCGCACGAGCAACCGTGCGCTGGAGGACATCAGCGCGGACGCTCTTGCCCGCAAAACATCAGACGTTTAGCGTCAACGGGGTCGACGGAAGGGGCAGGATGACGGTCAAGGACGGCTGGCGCGGGCGGTTCCTCGAGGACTTCGAGGTCGGGGACGTCTACCAGCACCCGCTGGGGCGCACGATCAACGAGACCGACAACACCTGGTTCACGCTCCTGACGATGAACACCAACCAGGCGCACTTCAACGCGCAGGTGGGGGAGTCCTCGGAGTTCGGCCGCATGCTCGTCGCCTCGCCGCTGACCATCGCCATCGCCATGGGCCAGTCGGTCACCGACACGACGCAGAACGCCTTCGCCAACCTCGGCCTCGACGACCTCAGGCTCACCGCGCCGGTGTTCGTCGGCGACACCATCTGGTCGGAGTCGATCGTCCTGGAGAAGCGGGAGTCGAAGAGCCGGCCGCACGCCGGCATCGTCACGATCCGCACCCGCACGCTGAACCAGGACGCCGTCGAGGTGCTCTCCTTCCGGCGCACCTTCTACGTGCACCGCCGTGACTCCGCGGGCTCGGCCTCGCTCTTCCCGCAGGCGGCCACCCCGCTCACGGTGGAGGGCAGGTCGTGAGGCCGCTCGAGGACATCCGGATCGTCTCACTCGAGCAGTACGGGGCCGGGCCGTTCGGCTCGATGCACCTGGCCGACCTCGGCGCCGAGATCATCAAGATCGAGGACCCGAGCTCGGGCGGGGACATCGGCCGCTACGTCCCGCCCTACGCCGGCGGCGAGGACTCGCTGTTCTTCGAGTCGTTCAACAAGAACAAGTCCTCGATGCTGCTCGACATCCGCAACGACGCCGGGCGCGAGGTCTTCCACGACCTGGTCCGCTCCGCCGACGCGGTGTACTCGAACCTGCGGGGGGACGTCCCGGCCAAGCTCGGGATCCGCTACGAGGACCTCAAGCACGTCAACCCGCGGATCGTCTGCTGCTCCCTGACCGGGTTCGGGATGACCGGTCCGCGCGCCGAGGAGCCCGGCTACGACTACGTGCTGCAGGCCCTCGCCGGGTGGATGTCGGTGACCGGCGAGCCCGGCGGCGCCCCGCAGAAGACCGGCCTGTCGCTGGTGGACTACTCGGGCGGGTTCGTGGCCGCGATCGGCCTGCTCGCGGGCATCCACGCCGCCCGCCGCGACGGCGTGGGCACCGACTGCGACCTCTCGCTCTACGACACCGCGGTCAGCCTCCTGACCTATCCCGCCACCTGGCACCTGACCGAGGGCTTCACCCCGGCCCGCACCCACCACTCCGCGCACCCCTCGCTCGTGCCGTTCCAGGCGTTCGAGGCCGCGGACGGCTGGCTCGTCGTCGGGTGCGCGAAGGAGAAGTTCTGGGTGCGGCTCACCGAGGTGATGGGCCGCCCGGAGCTGGCCTCCGACCCGCGGTTCGCCACGTTCGCCGACCGCGACCGGAACCGCGACCTCATCGTCCCGATCCTCGAGGACGCCTTCCGGGAGCGGACCGTGGCCGAGTGGCTCGAGCCGCTGCACGCCGCGCGCATCCCGTCCGCGCCGATCCAGGAGGTCGCGGGCGCGCTCGACGACCCGCACACCCTGGCCCGCGCGCTCGTCGTCGAGACCGAGCACCCGCGGTTCGGCACCGTGCGCTCGCTGCGCTCGCCGGTGCGCGTCGGCCCGCCCGGGGACGACGTCGTCCCCGCCCGCGGCGGACCCGCGATGGGCCAGGACACCGACGCCGTGCTCGCCGGGCTCGGCTACGACGCCGAGCGCATCGCCGCGCTGCGCGCCGCCGCCGCCTTCGGCCCGCCGCCCGACCCGGAGACCGCGGCCGTGCCGCTCTCCGAGGTGGCCACCGCGCACCCCGTTCCCGAGGCGCCCTCGGCGCCCGCCCGCTGAAGGAGGCACCGTGGACTTCACCCTGTCCGACGAGCAGCGGCTCTACCGCGAGACACTGCGGGACTTCGTCGACCGCGAGATCGTGCCGGTCGCCCGCGACTGGGAACACTCCGGCCGGTACCCCACCGAGATCGTCGAGAGCATGAAGAAGCTGGGCCTGTTCGGCCTGTCGATCCCCGAGGAGTACGGCGGGATCGCCGCCGACACCGTCTCCTTCGCGCTGACCTTCGAGGAGATCGCCCGGGGCTGGATGGGCATCGCCGGCATCCTCGGCAGCCACTCGGTGTCGAGCTGGATGATCGCCCGCCACGGCACGCAGGAGCAGCGGGACGCCTACCTGCCCGAGCTCGCGACCGGCGAGCGCCGCACCGGGATCGCGCTCACCGAGCCCGGTGCGGGCACCGACCTGCAGGGCATCACCACCACGGCCCGCCGCGACGGGGACGACTACGTCATCACCGGCACGAAGACGTGGATCACCAACGCCCGCCACGCCGACCCGTTGCCGGTGCTGGTCAAGACCGACCCGAGGGCGGAGCCGGCGCACAAGGGCATGAGCATCCTGCTCGTCCCCGCCGACGCCGAGGGCTTCACGGTCTCCAAGGACATCGGCAAGCTCGGCTACAAGGGCACCGAGTCCTGCGAGGTCGTCCTCGACGAGGTCCGGGTCCCGTCGTCGCAGCTGCTCGGCGGCGTCGAGGGCAAGGGCCTGCAGCAGGCGCTGTCCTCGCTGGAGACCGGCCGGATCAACATCGCGGCCCGCTCGGTCGGCATCGCGCAGCGCGCCTACGACGAGGCCCTCGCCTACGCCCGCGACCGCACCGCGTTCAAGCAGCCGATCGGCGACTTCCAGGCCGTCCAGCTGCGGCTCGCCGAGATCGCCGTGCAGCTGCAGGCCGCGCGGCTGATGACCTACTGGGCCGCCTCGCGGATGGACGACGGCGTGCGGATGGACACCGAGTCCGGCATGGCCAAGGTCTTCGCGTCGGAGACCGCGCTGCAGTGCGCCACCGACGCCATGCGCATCCACGGCGGCTACGGCTACTCCACCGAGTTCGAGATCGAGCGGCTCTACCGCGACGCCCCGCTCATGTCGATCGGCGAGGGCACCAACGACGTGCTGCGCACCGGGATCGCGAAGTCGCTGCTGGCGGGCAAGGCGACGGTGGGATGAGCGGCCCGACGCCCGGCGCGCTGCGCGACCAGGCGGCCCGGCTCGGCTTCACCCTCGACGACGACCTCGTCGAGGCCATGCACACCGCCGTCGCCGCCGCCGAGCCCGCGATCACGGCGCTGCGCGACCGTCCCCGCGCGATGGACCTCGAGGCGGACCCGGCCGACGGGGACCGGTGGGTCCGGCGCGACCGGGCCGCACCCGGCGTCGGGACCGTTCCCGACGACGGCCCGGACGGCCCGGACGGCCCGGACGGCATCGCCGGCCTGCTCGCCGCCTACGCGGCGGGGGAGCGGACGCCGGAGGACGAGATCGCGCGGGCGCTGCGCGACCTGCGGGCCGCACACGAGGAGCTGAACTGCACGATCCGGTTCCTCGACGAGCGGGCCGCCGCGGCCGCCGCGGAGTCCGCCCGGCGCTGGCGCGACGGCACGGCGCGCGCCCTGGAGGGCGTGCCGTTCGGGGTCAAGGACGTCATCGACGTCGCCGGGGTCCCGACGACGGCGGGGTCCTGGTGCCACGGCAACGCGCCGGCGGCGACGTCCGCGGAGGTCGTCGCGCGGCTCGAGGCGGCCGGGGCGATCCCGGTGAGCAAGGACGCGACGACCGAGTTCGCCGTCGGCGGGCCGAACCCGCCGCGCTTCGGGCCGACGCGCAACCCGTGGGACCGCGAGCGCTGGGCCGGTGGGTCGTCGACCGGGTCGGCGGCCGCGGTCGCGGCGGGCGCGGTGCCGTTCGCGCTCGGGACCGACGTCGGCGGGTCGGTGCGCCTTCCCTCGGCCTGGACCGGGCTGACCGGCCTCAAGCCGACGGCCGGGGCGATCTCGCGGGTCGGGGTGGTGCCGCTGTCGTGGACCGCGGAGACCGTCGGACCGATCGCGCACAGCGCCGCCGACGTCGCGCGCGTGTTCGACGTGCTGGCCGGCACCGACGACCGCGACCCGCGCTCCTGGCGCCCGGGACCCGCCGTCGGGACCGTGCCCGACGACGTCCGCGGGCTCCGGATCGCGGTGCCCGGGGGAGCGCTGACCGAGCTGTGCGACGCCGAGGTGCGGGCCGGGGTGGACGCGCTGGTCGCCGAGCTGGTCGAGGCGGGCGCGGAGGTGGTGCCGGGGGAGATCCCGGGGGCCGCCGCGGCGCTCGCGATCGGCTACCTCATCGTGTTCACCGAGGCCGCGACGCTGCACCGCGTCGACCGGGACCGCTGGGGCGACTACGACCCGGTGGTGGTCCGGCGGATCAGCCAGGGCATCACCACGCCCGCGCAGGACTACCTGCGGGCGCAGCAGTTCCGGGTCGAGCTCCAGCGCGAGCTGGACGCGGTCCTCGCGGACGCGGACCTGATCGTGGTGCCGACCTGCCCGTCCACGGCGCCGCGTCTGGACGGCACCGTGGTCGTCGACGGCGTCGAGTACCCGCTCTACGCCGCGCAGTCGCGCTCGACGATGCTCGGCAACCTCACCGGCGTGCCCGGGCTCGCCGTGCCCACCGGGCTCGCCTCCGACGGGTGCCCGACCTCCGCGCAGCTGATCGCGGCGCCGCACGCCGAGGGGACCGCGCTGCGGGCCGCCCGCGTCTTCCAGTCACGGACCGCACACCATCGGCGACGACCCGCGGTCGTCACACGGAAGACTTCCTCGCGATAAACGTCTGATGTATTTTCGTGGTCCGGCTCACAGTAGGACGCTCCCACGGAAGGTGTGGTCACGATGGACTTCGGGGTCTTCATCCCGATCGGCAACAACGGCTGGCTGATCTCGGAGAACGCTCCGCAGTACCAGCCCTCCTTCGACCTGAACCGGCGCGTCGTGCAGGAGGCCGAGGCGCAGGGCTTCGCGTTCGCGCTCTCGATGATCAAGCTGCGGGGGTTCGGCGGCAAGACCGAGTTCTGGGACCACAACCTCGAGTCGTTCACGCTCATGGCGGGCCTCGCCGCCGTCACCGAGCGGATCAAGCTCTACGCCTCCACCGCCGTGCTCACGCTGCCCCCGGCGCTCGTGGCCCGCATGGCCTCGACGATCGACTCGATCGCCCCCGGCCGCTTCGGCGTCAACATCGTCTCCGGCTGGGCCAAGGGCGAGTACGAGCAGATGGGGCTCTGGCCCGGGGACGACTACTTCGGCTACCGCTACGACTACTCGACCGAGTACGTGAAGGTGCTGCGCGACCTCTGGGAGACCGGGCGCTGCGACCTCGACGGCCAGTACTTCCAGATGAAGGACTGCGTGCTGTCCCCGCGGCCCACCGGCAAGGTCGACATCGTGTGCGCCGGGCAGTCCGACCGCGGCATGCAGTTCTGCGCCGAGTACGGCGACTACAACTTCATCCTCGCGCCCGGCGTCAACGACCCGCAGGTCTACCGCGAGCCCACCGAGCGCCTCGCCAAGGCCGCCTCGGCGAGCGGGCGCGACGTCCGGTCCCTGCCGCTGTTCATGGCCATCATGGCCGAGACCGACGAGGAGGCCCGCGCGAAGTGGGACTCCTACCAGGCCGGCGCCGACCTGGCCGCGCTCGGCTACATGTCCGACGAGGGCAGCAACGACACGACCGCCGACTCCTCCGGCACCGCGCGCACGATCAACCTCCCCGAGGGCGCGGTCAACTTCAACATGGCGACGCTCGTGGGCTCCTACGAGACCGTCGCCCGCCAGATCGACCAGGTCGCGGACATGCCCGGGGTCGAGGGGATGATGTTCACCTTCGACGACTTCGAGCAGGGCGTCCACGACTTCGGGACCAAGGTCAAGCCCCTGCTGGGGTGACTTCGTCCTGTGAGTACTTGTCACGGCGATAGCCGTGACTAGTACTCACAGGCCTCGGCACCAAAGGAGAGTCATCGATGACGATCGACAGCCCGCCGCGGACCTCGCTCGCCGCCGCCGTCGGGGACTTCGCGGCCGGCCTCCGGCCCGCCGACGTCCCCGCCGAGGTCCTCGAGCGCGCCCGGTACCTCGTGCTCGACGCGGTCGGGCTGGCGTTCGCCTCCACCGTCTACGACTTCCCGACGAGGGCCCGCGACGCGCTCGGGCGGCTCGGCGCCGGGGAGCACCCCGTGCTCGGGATGCCCGACCGGCTCGCCCCGCGCGACGCGGCCACCCTCAACGGGGTGCTCGTGCACGGCATGGACTTCGACGACACGCACATCCCGGCGGTCACCCACGTCTCCGCCGCCGCCCTGCCCGCGGCGATCTCGGCCGCGACGACGGCGGGGGCGACCACCCGGGACCTCCTGCTCGCCTACGTGCTCGGCGTCGAGGTGTCGGCGCGGGTCGGGCTCGGCGGCGCGGGCGGCTTCCACGACGTCGGGTTCCACCCGACCGCCGTCGCCGGGGCGTTCGGCGCCGCGGTGACCGCGGCGAAGCTGTGGGGTCTCGACGCCGCGGGCATCACGGCGGCCCAGGGCATCGTCGGGTCGATGTCGGCGGGCCTGCTCGAGTTCCTCGAGGACGGGTCGTGGACCAAGCGGCTGCACCCGGGGTGGGCCGCGAGCTCCGGCATGACGGCGGCCGCGTTCGCCGAGCAGGACTGGCGCGGTCCGGCCGCGGTGTACGAGGGCCGCTTCGGGCTCTACGCCACCCACCTGCAGGGCCGCGAGTCCGACCCGTCGGCGGTCGCGGACGGGCTGGGGGAGCGGTGGGAGCTGATGCGCACCGCCGTGAAGCCGTATCCGATCTGCCACTTCATCCACGCCTTCGCCGACGCGACGCTCGCGCTGCGCGCCGAGCACGGCGTGCGCCCGGAGGACGTGCGCTCGATCCGGTGCGCGATCCACCCGGTGCCGGGGAAGGTGGTCTGCGAGCCGCCGGCCAACAAGTGGGCGCCCCGCGACGAGTACGACGCCAAGTTCTCCCTCCCGTACGTGGTGGCCACGGCCCTCCGCCGCGGCCGGTTCGGTCTCGCCGAGCTCGACGACGACGCGCTGGCCGACCCGGCGACCCTCGAGCTCACCCGCCGCGTCGAGGTCGTCGAGGACCGCGAGGGCGCCTTCCCGCGGGCCTACTCCGGGTACGTCGAGCTCGAGCTCGCCGACGGCACGCGGCTGACCCGTCGGGAGCAGGTCAACCGCGGGCACGACGAGCGCCCGCTCACCAACGCCGACATCGACGCCAAGTTCGCCGAGACCATCGGGACGGCGGCCGACCGCGCCACCGCCGACCGGGTCCGGGCCGCCGTGCTCGGCCTGGGCGACGACACCCCGGCGATCGACTTCGCCGAGGCCTGCCGTGGGTGAGGCCCGGGTCGGCGTCTTCCTCACCCACCAGCGGCGTCCCGAGCAGGACCCGCGGGTCACCCTCGCCGAGCAGCTGGAGCTCGTCCGGACCGCCCGCGACGAGGGCCTCGACTCGGTGTTCGCGGGGCAGCACCACCTCGCTGCGTCCTTCGCGCACATCCAGCCGCTGCCGTGGCTCGCGCGGGTCGCGGCCGAGGCGGGGGAGATGACGGTCGGCACCGGTATCCACCTGCTCGCGCTGCACCACCCGGTGGACACCGCCGAGGCGTACGCGAGCCTCGACGTCGTCACCGGCGGGCGCTCGGTGTTCGGCGTCGGCCTCGGCTACCGGGCCGAGGAGTACGCCGCGTTCGGGGTGCCGCCGGAGGAGAAGGTCCGGCGGTTCACTGAGAACCTGGAGATCGTCCGGGCCCTGTGGCGCGGCGAGTCGGTGACCCGCGACCTGCCGTGGACCCGCCTCGACGGGGCGCAGGCGCTGATGCGGCCGGTCGGGGAGCCGCCGGTGTGGATGGCCGCGAACTCCGACAACGCCGTCCGCAGGGCGGCCCGCCTCGCCGACGCGTGGATGGTCAACCCGCACGCGACGGCGGCGACGGTGCGCCGACAGCTCGAGCTGTACGACGCCGAGCGCGCGGCGCACGGCCGCGGGCCCGGCTCGTCGCGGCCGCTGATGCGCGAGGTGTTCTGCGCCGACACCCGCGCGGAGGCGCTGGAGCGGGCCCGCCCGTTCCTCGAGGGCAAGTACCAGGTCTACGCGGACTGGGGCCAGGACCGGGTGATGCCCGACCGCGAGTCGTTCCGGATGGAGTTCGACGCACTCGCCGACGACCGCTTCGTCATCGGCGATCCCGACGACTGCCGCCGGGCCCTGCTCGCCTGGCGCGGGCTCGGCATCGACCACTTCGTCCTGCGCACCGACTGGGCGGGCATGCCCGTGGAGTCCAGCCGCCGCTCGGTCGAGCTCCTCGCCCGCGAGGTGGCCCCGGCCCTGCGGGAGTCCGCGGTGGTCACGGTCGGGTGAGGCGGGGCGCGATGACGGAGGTCGTGGGCGTACCGGGGACGGTCTGCTCGCCCGCCGTGTTCGCCCCGCTGGCGGCGCTCGTGCCCGGGGTGCGCCCGGTGTCGTGGATGACCGCGCCCGGCCCGTGGACGGTGCCCGCCGTCGCGGACCGGATCGCGGACGACCTGACGGCGCCGGTGGTGCTGGTCGGGCACTCCACGGGCGGCGCGATCGCCACGACGCTCGCCGCGACGCACCCCGAGCTCGTGGTGGGGCTCGTCCTCGTCGACACCGGCGCGCACATGCGGCGCCACGGCGACGTCGACGGGATCATCGACCGGTTCGCCGCGCAGTGGGGGCGGGAGGCCCTCTCCGCCGTGCTCGACCGGTCGTTCGCGACGGCCCCGCCCGCCGACGTGCGCGCCGAACTGCTCGCGTACGCCGAGGCGGTGCCGCGGGAGGCCGCCGTCGAGGTGCTGCGCAGCCAGCGGGACCTCGACCTGACCGAGGTGCTCCCGACGATCACCTGCCCCGCCGCCGTCGTCCACGGCGTGCACGACCGCGCGCGGTCGACCGCGGAGGCGGAGGAACTCGCCGCCCTCCTGCCCGACGCCGACCTGTCGTGGGCCGACTGCGGTCACACGCCGGTGTTCGAGGCGCCCGAGGTGGTCGCGGCGGCGGTCCGCTCGGTGCTCGACCGGGCCCCCTAGGCTCCGCGGGTGCCTCGTCGGCGGATCACCGCGCTCGTCCTCGTCGGGCTCGCTCTCCTCTGGCTCCCGCTGAACCAGTCCGTCGAGGGGCCGAAGCTGCTCGTGCTCTCCGAGACCCACGCCGTCACCACGGCCGACCTGCTCTCGGTCGCCCTCGTGCTGGTGGCGGCATGGCTGTGGTGGTCGGCGCGCGGTCGTTGACGGGTCAGCGCACGCCGGCCCGGTGCCGGGGCGGCGCCTCGGCCTCGACCGGGCGCGGCGGGGTCGGGCGCCCGGATGGCGGTGCGTACCCGGCGTGGGCGGGTGCCATCGCGTGGGCGGGTGCGGTCTCGACGTCGTGGCCGCGTCGCGGCACGGCCGTCGGCGGGAGCGGCGCGGCCGTCGGCGGGAGCGGCGCGGGGGGCGCGGGGGGCGTGGCCGGTGCGGGCGGCACCGACGGGCGGGACGGCGGCGCGACCGGACCGTACCCGTCGTCGGGGGATCGCTGGTCGGCCTGCCCGGCCTGGATCTCCGCCTGCAGTTCGGCCTGCGTCTCGAGGAGGTCGCGGATCTGGGTGAGGAGCTCGACGTCGGTGGGCTGCGCCGGCCCGGCCTCCTCGCCGCGCAGACGGCGGTTCTGCAGGGCCTTCATCGGGGCGACGACGAGGAAGTACACGACGCCCGCGGTGATGAGGAACGTGATCGCCTGGTTGATGAAGTCGGCGTAGTCGAAGGCGACGCCGCTGACGCGGACGGTGCCGCGGAACTGGTCGCCGCCGGGGGAGAGCAGCTGGATCAGCGGCTTGAGGAACGACTCGGTGAAGGCGTTGACGACCGCCGTGAAGGCGGCACCGATGACGACCGCCACCGAGAGGTCGATGACGTTCCCGCGCAGCAGGAAGTCCTTGAATCCCTTGAGCATGGTGGTCCTCGGGCCGGGAGCTGGGGAGCTGAACGGCGAGGCTAGGGACCGTGTCCCGGGCTCGTCGCGGCCCGGACGGAGGGTCGCGGTGGGCCGGACGTGCAGTGCGGTGAGCGTGTCGCCGTCCCGCGGGCGCGCTCCGGACACCGCGCGACACGCGCCGCCGACCGCACTCAGCCGGGGAGGGTCGTCGTCGTGGTGGTGCGGGTGGTCGTCGAGCGGCGGCTCGTGGTGGAGGCGGCCGGTGACGCCGTGCGGGTGCCGGCGCGGCTCGAGGGGACGACGGGCGGGGCCGCGACCGGCGGGGTGACGGCCGTGGCCGTCGTCGGCTCCGGGGCGGGTGCCTCGGCGACGGGAGGCGCCTCGGCGTCCTCCGCGCTCAGGGCCACGGCGACCCCGGCGACGGTCGCGAGCCCCAGGGCCGCCGCGCCGCCGCTGAGCAGGAGGGCGAGCCGCGTCCGTGGTCGCGGCCGGCGGTGGTGGGTGCGGACCGGGGCGGCCTCGAACGGCCGGGTCGGCGGGCGCGCGGGGACGTCGTTGCCGGTGGGGGTCTCGTCGGCCTCCGGCGCGGCGTGGCGGCCCGTGGTCGGCGGCGTGTCGGTGGGTTCCGGCCGTGCGTGTCGACCGGTCACCGTGCTGGGTTCGGACATCGATGCCTCCCGCCCTCACCGGGTGCAACGCGCGACACGCCGGAAGGTCACTCGTCCGGACGATGTGGATCACCCGTGTAATCCGAGCGGGCGAAGTTCCACTGCTCCGGTTAACCCCTTCCTGATCGTCTGCGACTCGCCCGGTGACATCGCACGACCGGTCGGGGGAGCAACAGGGATGACGACGACGAACACCTGGGGACGCTGGAGCGCCGAGGACGAGGCCGCCGACGCGGTGACCGTCGAGCTGGCGATCCCGGCCCCGCGGCGGGCGGCGCCGTTCGCCCACCGCCCGGTGCCGATGAGCGTCCGGCCGGCGGCCGTCCCCCTGCTCCCCGCCGGGGGCGTGGCCGTGCCGCCCGGTCCGCCCGTCCCGCCCGTTCCGCCCGCGAACCCGCTCGCGACGGCGGGCTTCACGGTCGCCCTCGTCGGGGCGGTCCTGGCGCTCCTGCCGGTGGTCGGTGTCGTGTCGTGGCTGCTCTGCCCGGTCGGGCTCGGGCTGTCCGTCGCGGGGGTCGTCGCCGCGCGGAGCCGGTCCGACGTCGGCCGCGGCCTCGGGATCGCCGGGGTGGTGCTGGGCGTGGTGGGACTGCTGGTCTGCACGCTGTACGCGCTGTTCTTCGTCGCGATGGCGTCGACGCCGGTCGCCGCGCCGGTGGTACCGACGGCGCCGAGCCCCGTCGTCGTGACCTCACCGGTGCCCGGGGACGCGGTGGACGTGGTGGACGAGGTGCCGACGTTCTCCGCGCCGGTCCCCACCGTGCCGTCGGTGCGCTCGACGTCGTCCGCCGCGGTGCCGTCGACGTCCGTCCGGGTCCCCACCACGACCGCCCGCGCCGCCGTTCCGGCCGGCAGCCTCGGCGCCGGCACCTACGCGGTCGGCGGGCGTATCGCGCCGGGGACGTGGTCCACCGAGGGCGGCGAGTTCTGCACCTGGTCCCGGTTGACGGAGGCCGACGGCGAGTTCGACTCCTTCATCGCAGGGGGTGCGGCGCCGGGCCCGACGACGATGGTCGTGAAGGCCTCCGACGCCTACGTGCAGTTCTCCGGGTCCTGCACCTGGTCGCGGAACTGAGCCGACGCCACGATCCCGACCCGCCCCGACCCGCCGTCGGGAACGGGCTACCGCGCCAACGAGCGCAGCAGCAGCGTCTCCGCGAGGACGCAGCGGCGGAACATCCCGAGGTGCAGGCTCTCGTCGATGCCATGCCAGCGCGACGCCGGGTCGCCGACGCCGGTGACGAGGACGGTCGCGCCCGGGAAGGTGCGGGCGAACTCGGCGATGAACGGGATCGTGCCGCCCATGCCCATCTCGACGGTCTCGGAGCCGAACGCGGTCGACAGCGCCTCGCGGGCGAGGTCGTAGACCGACCCGGTGGGCGAGAGCGCGAACGGCTCGCCCGACGCGGCCAGGGACACCTCGAGCCCGACGCCCCACGGCGCGTTCCGCGCCAGGTGCTCGCGGACCGCCTCGAAGGCCGAGGACGTGGAGTCGCCCGGGGCCAGGCGGACGCTGATCATCGCCCGCGCCCGGTGCACGAGGATGTTCGCCGCGCCCTCGACGGCGGGCGCGTCGATGCCGAGCACCGCGATCGCCGGCTGCTGGGCGATGCGCTCCTCGATCGTCCCGGTGCCGAGCAGGTCGACGCCGTCGAGCACGCCCGCGTCGCCGCGGAACTGCTCCTCGGACATGCCGGGGACGTCGGACGACCCGCGCACGAGCCCGGCGACGGCCACCGAGCCCTTGTCGTCGTGGAGCGTCGCGAGCAGGCGGCACAGGGCCGTGAGCGCGTCGCCGGCCGGCCCGCCGAAGACGCCCGAGTGCACGGCGCGCTCGAGCATCGACACCTCGACGACGATGTTGGTGAGGCCGCGCAGCGAGGTCGTCAGCGCCGGCACGTCGACCGCCGGGTTGCCGGCGTCGGCGATGACGATGACGTCGGCCGCGAGGTCGGCGTGGTGCTCGGCGAGCAGGGCGGAGAGGGTCGGCGATCCCGACTCCTCCTCGCCCTCCACGAACAGCGTCACCCCGACCGGCGGGCGGCCCCCGTAGGCGCGCAGCGTCGCGAGGTGGGTCATCACGCCGGCCTTGTCGTCGGCGGCGCCGCGGCCGTAGAGCCGACCGGCGCGCTCGGTGGGCTCGAACGGCGCGCTCGTCCACAGGTCGTCGCCGCCGGTGGGCTGCACGTCGTGGTGGGCGTAGAGCATGACGGTCGGCTGCCCCTCCGGCGCCGGCCAGTGCGCGACGACGGCCGGTGCCCCGCCCTCGGCCGCCAGCACCCGGACCGACGCCGCCCCGGCCTCCCGGGCGAGCGTGGCCACGGCGTCGGCCGAGCGCCGCGTGTCCTCGCGGTGCGCCGGGTCCGCCCAGATGCTCGGGATGCGGACGAGGCCCTCGAGGTCACGCCGGGCGTCGGGGAGCACCGCGTCGACGGCGGCCTGCAGGTCCGCGGGTACGTCAGCCATGCCCCGACCCTAGGCGGGGACGCGCCGGATACCGAACGGACGAACTTCGCCCGACCCGCCGTCGGGACCGTTCCGCACCTACGGCCCCACGGCCCCGCCCGGCCCGCCTTCTCGGTCTCCTCGAGGTCCTCCCGTACGCCGTTCGGGCGCCCACCACCCGGCCCCATCCGGTCGGCCCGGTTCGTCCGGGAGATCCCACCGGGTACGACGTCGCCCATGACGATCGCCGCGATCCACCGCTATCCGGTCAAATCGATGCAGGGCGAGGCGCTGCAGCGCGCCACGCTCGACGAGCGCGGCGTGGTCGGCGACCGCGCGTACGCGCTGCTCGACGTCGAGACGGGCATCGTCGCGAGCGCCAAGGTCCCGAAGCGGTGGGACCAGCTGCTGCGGTTCTCCGCCGCCTTCACCGCGGAGCCGACGGCGGGGGAGCCGGCCCCGCCCGTCGTCATCACCTTCCCGGACGGCTCGACGCGCCGCAGCGACGACCCGGACATCAACAAGGCCCTCTCGAGCGTCCTCGGCCGGGACGTCACGCTGATCACGACCCCGCCGGAGGGCGCCGGCTTCGAGGAGATCTGGCCGGAGATCGACGACCTCGCGCCGCAGCACATCATCGACGCGACCACCGCACGCCAGGAGGACACCGGCGAGGCGATCAGCCGCTTCGACGTCGCCGCCTTCGCCCCGCCCGGCCGCTTCTACGACCTCGCGGCGCTGCACGTGATCACCACGTCGACGCTCGCGCGCCTCGGTGAGCTCGCGCCGGACAGCCGCTTCGACCCGCGCCGCTACCGGCCCAACGTGGTGCTCGACGAGACCGAGCCGGGCTTCGTCGAGAACGACTGGGTCGGGCGCGAGATGTCGTTCGGGGACGCGGTCCGGGTGTCCTACACCTTCCAGACGATGCGCTGCGTCATGACCACGCTCGCCCAGGAGGACCTGCCCGAGGACCGGGACACGCTGCGCACGGTGGCGAAGCACAACCGCGTGGACATCGAGAAGCCCGAGGTCGCGGGCCGCTGGGCGTGCGCCGGGGTCTACGCCGACGTCACCGCCGGCGGCGAGCTCGCCGTGGGGGACCGGCATTCCTGACGCCGGGTCCTACCGCTCCTGCTGCCCGGTCGCCTCCGCGAGGAGCCGGGTCACCTCGGTCTCGGCCGCGGCCTTGTCGAGGCCGAGACCGGTGAGCACGCCCGCGCCGTCCTCGGCCTCGAGCAGGGCGAGCAGGAGGTGCTCGGTGCCGACGTAGTTGTGCCCGAGGCGCAACGCCTGCCGGAAGGTCAGCTCGAGGACCTTCTTCGCGGCCGCGTCGAACGGGATGAGGGCGGGCGGCTCCTCGACGGGGGCCGGCAGCTCCTCGGCGACCCTGCGCCGCAGCGCCTCGGCGCTGACGCCCTGCGCGACGACCGCCCGCGCGCCCAGGCCCTCCGGCTGGGAGAGCAGCCCGAGGGCCAGGTGCCCGGGGGTGATCTCGGGGCTGCGGGCGGCGCGCGCCTCCTCCTGCGCGGCCACGACCACCGACCGCGCCCGCGGCGTGAAGCGACGGAACCCCTCCTCGGGGTCGAGGTCGCTCGTCCCGCCCTTCGGGACGAACCGCTTCTGGGCGGCCTGCTTCGTGACGCCCATGCTCGCGCCGATCTCGGTCCACGACGCGCCCGAGCGGCGGGCCTGGTCGACGAAGTGGCCGATGAGGTGGTCGGCCACCTCACCCAGGTGCTCGGCCGCGAGGACGGCGTCGGAGAGCTGGTCGAGCGGCTGGTCGTGCACGGTGGTGATGGCACGGATGAGGTCGTCGAGGCGGACGGGCGACGGTGGTGAGGTCATGCGTCCACCGTAGGTTGACGCTTGGCTGAGCGTCAACTTCAGGTGGACGATGTTCTCTGCGTGGCGTGTGGGCGCGGCACCGGGCAGGTGAGCGGATAGCCGCGGCCCGCGTAGTCGTAGCCGTCGAGGGCGAGTTCGGCGCGGGTCGGGTCGACGGGGGAGGCGTAGTAGGCGCGGATCTCCGCGATCAGGCCGGACGCCTCGTCGAACACGTACCACTCGTCGCCGCGCAGGACCGTGCCCTCCGCGGTCTTGAAGTGGCTCCACTCGATCACGGCCTGCGCGCTCGCCGGGTCGGCGAGGAGGCGGTCGATCGTCCAGGCCGAGCCCAGCGTCGCGACCCGGTGCGCCCAGTTCTCCGCGATCGTGCGCGCCCCGCGCCAGGCCCCGCCGTACATCCCCGGCGGGAAGTAGTGCACGGCGTCCGGGGTGAAGCAGGCGATCATGCCCTCGACGTCGGCGTCGTTGCAGCCGTCGAAGTAGCGCCGGATCAGGGCTGACATGTGCTCCGCGGTGAGCATGGGGCGGAGCCTGGCGCGTTCCCGACTGTCCGACCAGGGCCGGGTTCGCCGGTGCGGGACGATCGGTCGGGTCGGTTGTCCGACAACCTCAGTGGAGGAGCGGAGCCACGGTCGCGAGGGCCGACGCGGCCGGCTGGAGCGGGAGCGTCTGCGCCATCGCGGCGATCGACACGACCACCTTGGCCAGCACGAGGGCGAGGATGATCGGGATGGCCACGCGCCAGAAGACGATGACGAGGAAGATGCCGAGGGCGAGGACGAGAACCAGCTGACCGGCCGGGATGCTGCTCATGGTGTTCCCCCGATGTCTCGTTGTCTGATGTCTCTCAGCATGAGAAGGAGAGATGTTGTCTGTCAACGCCCTTCTGCTGTCCGACATGTGCTTGTATGCCGTGCTACGTTGAGGTGTCCGTCGTCCGACGTCGTTCGGCGGCACGACGGAGCCGCCGGAGTTCGCGAGGTCGGTATGAGTGCGGATGATCAGGACGAGACGTCCGAGAGCGAACGCTGGTCGCTGCCCGACACGAGGAAGCCCATCCCGGACCTCGTGGCCGACCGCATCCTCGAACTGGTCCGCGACGGGGTCCTCGCACCCGGCGAGAAGCTCATCACCGAACCCGAGCTCGCGCGTCGCTTCGGGGTGGCCCGGAGCTCGGTGCGGTCGGGTCTGCAGCGCCTGCAGGCACAGGGCGTGGTCGAGGTCAACCGGGGCCGCGGCTGGTTCGTGTCGGCGACGCCCGCGCGGACGACGGTCGAGGTGATGCAGGAGCGGATGGCCGCGCGGGAGTTCGACGTCCGGGACGTGATGGAGGTCCGGATCGCCCTCGAGGGGGCGGCGGCCGGGCTCGCGGCCGCGCGGGCCTCCGCCGGTCAGCGCGACGACATCGTCAAGCTCAGCCGGATCGACCAGGCCGCGGACCCCGGCGACGGCGCGGCCCTGCTCAAGGCGGACGAGGAGTTCCACGGCGCGATCGTCGAGGCGTCCGGGAACGAGTACCTGAAGAGCCTGTACGGCATGCTCACCCCGCTGGTGGCCGAGTGGCGCGAGCACAGCTTCACCAGTGCCGAGGTGCACGACCGGTCGGCCCTCGACCACGTCCAGGTGGCGGTGCAGATTCGTCGGGGCGACGAGATCGGCGCCCGGATGGCCATGGCGACCCATCTCCTCGGGCTCTACTCCGGCATCCGCCGTCAGGTCGACGTCGCCTCCGAGAAGCGCGCGCCGGCCACCGTCTCGACCTACATCGAGATCCGGGACACCCCGATGTTCGAGGACCCGCCGCCGGACGGCTCCTGACGATCCCGTCCCGTCACAGTGGTTGTCTCACGCCACTATCGCCACACAAGATGTGAGGGTGAACGGGGGGAACGTTCGGCGCAGCGACCTCGGTCGTCTGCCCTTGGGGCGATGGGCCGCGGGCGGCGTGCTGGTCGCGCTCGCCGGTCTGCTCGTCGTCGTGCTGACGTCGACCGACAAATCGTTCCTGTTCGGCGGTGTCCTCGTACTCGTCGGGTCGCTGGCGGTCGCAGCGGTCGTCGTCATCGGGGTCGTGCGCCGCGAACTCCTCGGGCACGTCGAGTACGTCAACGAGGTCGTCGAACGCGGCGTCGTCGAGGTCCTGCCGCCGGGCCGCGTCGCCGAGCGACTCCTCGACCGCGTCTACGGCCCGTCGCCCTACAACCAGGCGCTCCTGACCGCCCTGCTCGGAGGCGAGGGTCGAGCCGGTGACGGGGGCGACCTGACCATCAGCGAGCACACCGAGATCGACTTCCGCCTCGACAGTCTCGACGACCGCAGCTACCACCTCGTCATCGAGCAGAGGTACTCGTTCCGCAACCGTGTGCCGACCTCCAAGGTCGTCATCTTCGCGACCTCAGAACCGCTGCTGCGGGACTCCATCATTTCCGGCTGCCGGCTCCCGCTCTTCGAACTGTGGTTCGTGCGTGAGGACCCGGACAAGCCTCGTTTCGAGGAGTCGGTGGAGGCGATGCAGCGCTCCATCCACGTCGGACTCGAGTACGCCGATGAGCACGGCCGTAGGCACGAGGTGCCGCTCAGTGACCCGCGGGACGTCATCCGGGAGGTCAAGGTCCAGGAATGGGGCAAGTACCTCACGTTCTTCCGGAGCGACCTCACCGAGGGGCTCGAACTGGACCGTCGCGTGTACATGGATCGTCTACGGATCTTCGAGATCGATCTCCACGCCCTGTCCGGCAGTCGCCACGATGTCGAGACCATCACGCGCCTGACCATCAGTTCGACAACGATCCAGAACATTACCGACGGCTTCAGCTACTGGCAGGCGCCGTATCCGTGTTTCGTCGAGCAGATGACCTTCGACACCAGTTCGTTCTCCATCTCGGAGAACCCGGACCTGCAGTTCAGTATCAAGCCTTTTGCTGTGACCGGCGCCGAGCCTCCGACGTGGAACGCTGGCAAGGGGGTCGCTGTCTTCCCAGCAAGCTCATGGATGCTGCCCGGGCACGGGGTCGCCTTCCTCTGGCGCCCTGCAGCATGGTCGTAGGGCTAGACCAGGTGGCGAACCGTGGACGGGAAGGTCCGCGTGGACGGGGAAGTGCGACCGTCTGGCGTGATAATCCGACCACCAGGCGAACAGTTGAGCTCGTTGGTGGGCTATGCGTCCAGCGGAGGCAACTGGGCTGCGTCCTCAGACATCATAACGATCGCGCAACGGTCAACTGTCGGTCGTGGCGCCACGACTCTCCCTGAGTCGGCGGTGGAAACGCTCCGGAGGAAAACCCGTTTCATGAACGCGTCGCGCGTTGTTCCGCACGTCCGTCAGGCCCAGCAGTGGAACACGCGACGTGAGTTTCTGGTTCGCGCGCCCGGCGGCGGTTGGCAGATGGGTGACGGCCGCTTCGTCCCGCGATCGATCCCGGGCGGCGGCTGGATTCTCGCGGGTGACTCGGAGCTCGACCTTCGCCCGACCACGGCCCCAGGTGGGGGTTGGACTGTGCGGGCATGACCCGATTGCCGCGCTATTGCGGAATCGGAGACGGCCGGTCCGTCGCTCACGGTCGGAACGGTGCGCGCCGCGCTTGAGTTCGTCGACGCTCCGTCGCGTCGACAGCGCCGTCTAATCGGCGGTCGGCGCGGACGTAGGTCGGTCTGCCGCGACGCCGCGAGCGTACTCGAGTGCCTCGGTGGTGCCCTCGAACGCACGCCGGGCGACGGCGCCCTCGAGGAGGAGGAAAAGGAAGTCGGCGCGCTCGGGGTCGCCGGTGAGGCGCTCCAGTTCGTCGCGAACGGCTTGCTTGTGGGCGCGGATCACCGCGAACGCGGGGTGATCGTGCGGCAGTTCGGCCGCGGCGCGCTGGAACCCGCACCCGAGTTCGGTGTCGAACTGGGAGTGCGCCAGGTACGTGTCGAAGACGGTGTCGACACCCGGCCGTTCGGCGAGGCGCTCCTGGAGTTCGGCCCACCACTGGTTGTGGCGGCGCTGCAGGTAGGCGGTGATCAGGGCGGACTTCGAGCCGAAGCAGTCGTACAGCGTCTTCTTCGTGACGCCGGCGGCCTCGGCGATCCCGGCGACCCCGACCGCCGTGATCCCGTGCGCGTAGAAGAGCGCCGAAGCCTGCTCGAGGATGCGCTGCCCGGCGGGGGTGGTCACGACTTGACGGTATACCGACCGGTGGGTCACTGTCTCGACGAGACCGGTCGGTATACCTGGAGGCGAGCATGATCCACGCCATGACGTTCGACGTCGTCGGGACGTTGATCGACTTCGAGTCGGGCATCCTGCGGTGCGTGCGGGAGTTCTCCGCCGTTCCCGACGACGGGTCGGTGCTGGCGGCGTTCGGCGCCGCCGAGGCGGTGCAGCAGCGGAGCACGCCCGAGATGCCGTTCCCGGCGATGCTCGACCCGATCTCGGCGCGCCTGGCCGTCGACCTCGGCATCCCCGAACTGGCGGAGGTGCCCTCGCCTCTACGTCGGTCGATCGGGTCGTGGCCTGCGTTCCCCGACGCGGCGGAGGTGCTGGCCCGGTGGCGGGACCGGTTCGTGCTGATCGCGCTGACCAACGCCGATCGCGCTGCGGTGGAGGCGTGGGGGCCCGCCCTCGGCCATCCGTTCCACGACACGGTGACCGTGGACGAGGTCGGGGTGAACAAGCCGGACCCGCGCATGTTCGAAGCGGCCCTGGCCAAGCTCGCGGCCGTCGGCATCCACCGGGACGAGGTGCTGCACGTCGCGCAGAGTCAGTATCACGACATCGGCGCCGCGCACGCCCTCGGCCTGCGGACGTGCTGGGTCGAGCGGCGGCACGGCCAGGCCGGCACGGGTGCGACACCGACGACGGCCGCCATCACCCGGCCCGACCTCCACGTTCACTCGTTGGCCGAGCTAGAGAGCGCGGACGTGCTCCACGACCGGCGGGCGGCGGGGTAATGGGATCGCCGGGGGAGTGTCCGGCTCGTCCGCCCACGACCGCACGTGTCGCTGATCCACGGTGCCGTGTCGGGCCATCGCGACCCACGGGGCAGCGATCCACCCGACCGCCGCGACGACGGCAGCGCTCAGCGCCACCGTCGCCGCGCGGCGTGGCCCCGGCGCCCGACCGCCCCCTCCCCCCGGCGGGGCGGTGCGTCGGCGCGGGTGGCTCACGCGTCCGATCACACCGCTCCCGCCTTTCGTGGGGCTTTCACGCCGAAAGGTCGGTCGGGTTCTGCCAGGGCCGGTTGTGTCGGGGTTGTCGGGTGGGGTCGAGCCATGTGGGGGGTCGGAACCAGGGCATGTGGTCGGTCATGTGGACGTCCCAGCCGCTGTGGTGGACCAGGTCGTGGTGATACCGGCAGAGGCAGACCAGGTTGTCGGGTTCGGTGTGTCCGCCGTGGGCCCAGTGGATGATGTGGTGGATCTCGGAGTGCCGCGCGCGTCGGCGGCAGCCGGGGAAGGCGCAGTGCCGGTCGCGGCGGGTGACGGCGCGGGCGGTGGCGGTGGGGATCGAGCGGGTCTTGCGGCCGACGTCGAGGACTTCGCCCTTCGAGCCGAGCAGCATGGGGATGATGTCGGCGTCGCAGGCCAACCGCCGCGCGGTGTCGGGGCGGATCCAGGTGGAGTCACCGAGCAACGCCAGCGCGGTGCTGGTGTCGGCGAGTTGTTGGCGCAGCGTCTCGTAGTCGAGGGTGACGGTCAGGGTGACGCGTTCCCGGCCGGGTAGCGCCATGGTGTCGACGTCCGGTGGGGTCCACGGCCGCCGTGGTGGCGACTCTCCCGGATCGGCCTCAGCCTCGGACCAGGACTCGGACTCGGGCTCGGGTTCGGGGGTGGCGCCGGAGCCGCTGCCGGCGGCACCGGTTCCGGCGTCCTGCTCTGAGGCGCCGGGGCCGAACATCGACGGCTCGTCGGCCTCGGCCGCAGGCTCGTCCGTGGCGGACGCTGCGGGCGCGGTGTTGTCGCCGTCGCCGTCGCCGTCGGGGAACGACATGGCCGCCTGCCCGGGGCCGGGCTCGGGGTCGGGTTCGTTGAGGCCGGCGTGGTGGCTGGCGGAGATCAGGTCCAACAACCCCGAGGCTTGCCGGGCCGGGAGGGAGCGGTCGGCCTCGTCGCGCGGGTCGTGCCCACGGTTCCCGTCGGCGGATTCCGGGGCTTCCCCGGTGTCGGGGTCGGCGACCACCGAGGACGCCGGAGCAGGCGTGGCGGCCCGGATCGCGTCGTCGAACAACGCCGCGGCGGCCCGTTCGCGGAGCACGAGTTTGGCGTGCAGGTCCCCGTTGCGGCGCTTGGTGTAGCGCAACTCGTTGCCCGACGCGTCGTCGTCCTTCGGCGCCGCGCCGTCGGGGTCGAGCCGGTCCGCGATCACTCTGGCGGCCGAGAACAGTGCTTTCGGGCTGTGGGTGGTGGCCAGCGCGGCGAGCTGCTCCTCCGCCGTCGCCAGCACCGCCGGCTCCAAGCCAGGGACCGCGCCGAGGCGCTGCATCGTCTTGCGGATCACCTCGACGTGGTGCTCGTCGACCAGCCCGTCGTCGACCACCGCCGCCGTCGCCGGCAGATCCGCCGGTGTCCTCGCCCCGGTGGGGGTGACGGTCTCCCGCAACGCGTCCGCCTGCCGCTCCAGCAGACGGACCGTCGTGGGGTCCAGGCGCAGATGGTCCTCCAGCAGCCGCGACATCCGCCGGTAGCCGGTCTCGTCGAGCACATCGCTGTCACGGATGGCGTTGATCGCCCGGTACAACCGGGCCCCCGCCAACCGTCGGGCCCGGACCGCGGCCGCGCCCTCAGCCAACAGTGACAACGACTCCGCCGACACACCCTCCCCAGAAGAGGGCTCAGCGTCCGAGACTCCCGGCACCGCCCACCCAGGCTCCACCGGCTCGATTGGCTCGGTGGCGAGTGGCGGCTCCTCCTCGTCATGGAAGGAGTACGCCGAGATCGGCGCGAGGGCGTCCTCGACCGCCCACGCCGCGAGCTCCTCGTCCGAGAGCGGCACGAACGGCGCATCGTCAGGCAGCGGCATCCCCGTGTCGGGGTCCCACCCTGCCTCGATCGCCATGCACCCATCATCGAACACCAGTTCGACAAGATCCAGAGGCCATTCGGAGTAATCACGCCTCGTCACCACCACCGCCACCCGATCGGGGCGTAGTGCTCCGATGACGAGCGGTAGTTCTTCAACTTTCTCCGACTTCTCACGTCATGCAGTCACCAGACGCGCGTTCCTCCGGCGTGAGCTACCCCGAACGGGGCAGCGCAAACCACCGATCGGTGGTCCACATGGTTGCTGTCTGTCGGGGACCAGCGATCCAGCGCACGTCAGTTGGTCCACGTCGACGGAGGTGAAGGATGTCCCCGCAGTCGCGGCTACGGGTCACCGTCCTGGGGCTGAACTACGCCCCGGAACCCACGGGCATCGCCCCGTACACGACCGGTCTCGCCCGTTTCCTGGCCGAGGCGGGCCACGACGTCCACGTCGTCACCGGCCTCCCGCACTACCCGCGGTGGCAGGTCGAGCCGGGCTACACGGGCCGCCTGCTGCAGGAGCGCGACGGCGACGTCCGCATCACCCGCGTGGCGCACCCCGTGCCGACCAACCCGACCGGCGCCGGCCGCGTCGCGATGGAGGCGGCCTTCGCCGCCCGCGCCACGCGCGTCGTCGC
Organism: Actinomycetospora soli; assembly: GCF_021026295.1. Taxonomy (GTDB): domain Bacteria; phylum Actinomycetota; class Actinomycetes; order Mycobacteriales; family Pseudonocardiaceae; genus Actinomycetospora; species Actinomycetospora soli. Next base: position 50,485 of record NZ_JAJNDA010000006.1, on the reverse strand, counting down.
CCGGCAGCCGCGACCCGACGTCGTCGTCGCGATCAGCCCTGCGCTGCTCGCGGTCGCCGCCGCCGCGACGCTGCGCCGACCGGGCCGCACGGCCGTCGGTGTCGTCCCGCAGGACCTCTACGGCCACGCGCTCGCCGAGACCGGCATCGGGTCCGGCCGCGCCGCTGCGGGCGCCGCCTCCCTCGAGCGCCGGCTGCTCGCCCGGGCCGACGGGGTCGTCGCGATCCACGGACGGTTCCGCTCCTCGCTCGCCGCGATGGGGGTCGCCGAGGACCGCATCACGACGATCCGCAACTGGACCCACGTCCCGACCGTCACCCGCCGGCCCGCCGACATCGCCGCCGTCCGGCGCGAGCTGGGGTGGCGTGACGACGAGATCATCGCTCTGCACGCGGGCAACATGGGCGCGAAGCAGGGCCTGGAGAACGTCGTCGAGGCGGCCCGCCTGGCCGACGTCGACAGGTGCCCGATCCGGTTCGTCCTCCTCGGCCACGGCAGCCGGCGCGACCACCTCCGCGCCGTCGCCCGGGGCGTGCGCCGCGTCCAGTTCCTCGACCCGCTGCCCACCGAGCGCTTCACCGACGCGCTCGCCGCCGCCGACGTCCTCGTGCTCAACGAGAAGGCCGGGGTCGCCGAGATGTGCGTCCCCAGCAAGCTGACCTCGTACTTCGCCGCGGGCCGCCCGGTCGTCGCCGCGACCAACGCCCTGTCCGCCGCGAGCGCCGAGATCGTCGCCTCGCGCGCCGGCGTCACCGTGGCGCCGGGCGCACCGCGGGCCCTGCTCGACGCGATCGTCGACACCCGCCTGCAGCCCGGCGAGTCGGAGGCCATGGGCCTGCGCGGGCAGCTGTTCGCCCACGACGTGCTGCACGTCGACGCCGCCCGCGAGGCCTACGTCGCGTGGGTCGAGGGCCTCGCCGCCTCCCGTGCGCGGCCCGACCACGAGCCCCTCCCGGAGGTGGTCACCGACATCGGCGTGCTCGACGGCGGGGCGCGGCGCCTCCCGAACTCCTGGGTGGAGCCGGCGTGAGGGTCGCGCTCGTCCACAGCTACCACCACACGGAGGTGCCCTCGGGGGAGAACGTGGTGGTCGACGCCCAGGTGCAGGCGCTGCAGGACGCGGGCCACGAGGTCGTGGTCGTCGCCCAGCACAACGACCTCCGCCGGCGTCGTCGCACCTACCCGCTCGAGGCCGCCGCGACCGTGGCGACCGGTCTCGGGCCCGACCCGACGGAGATGCTGCACCGCATCCGCCCCGACGTGGTCCACGTACACAACCTGTTCCCGAACTTCGGGACCCGCTGGCTCGCCCGGTGGCAGGGGCCGCTGGTCGCGACGCTGCACAACTTCCGCCCCATCTGCCCGGCCGGGACGCTGCTGCGCGACGGCAAGCGGTGCACCGACTGCACCCACACCCCGCGTGCCGCGGTGACCCACCGCTGCTTCCAGCACTCGCGGCTGGCGACCCTCCCGCTCGCGGTCGCCACCCGCGGCGGCGCCGTGAACCACCCGGTCATCGCCCGGGCCGACCGGCTGATCACCATCTCGCAGCGCGCCGCCGACGAGTACCTCGCGGCCGGGGTGGGCGCGGAGAAGCTCGTCGTCGTCCCCAACGCGGTGGCCGACGTCGAGCACACCGCCGGTCACACCGACCACGTGCACGACCCCCGCTGGCTGTTCGTCGGCCGCCTCTCCGCGGAGAAGGGCGTCGCGGCCCTGCTCGACGCCTGGCCGGCGCACCTGCCGATCGACGTCGTCGGCACCGGCGACCAGCAGCAGGAGCTCGAGCGCCGGCACGGCGCGCGCCCGAACGTCCGCTTCCTCGGCGGCATGGGCAACGGCGAGGTCCGGGCGCGCCTCGCGCACTACACCGGCCTCGTCGTCCCCAGCCTCTGGGCCGAGGCCGGGCCGCCGCTGACCTACGTCGAGGCCCTCGCCTCCGGCGTGCCCGTCGTCGCGTACGAGGGCAACGGCGCGGCCGACGACGTCGCGCGGCGCGGCACCGGGGTCGTCGTCCGCCCGGGCGACGCCGCCGAGCTCGCCGTCGCCCTCAAGGACGTCCAGCGCGACCGGGCGGCCCTCGGCCACCGGGCCCGCGCGACCTACGAACAGCACTTCTCCACCCGCGCGTGGGTGTCCACCCTTGTCGATCTCTACCGGGAGACCAGCCATGGCTGAAGCCGGCGGCGGCACCTACGCCGCGATCCTGACCGACCTGCTCGACCGCGGCGTCATCGGCCGCGACGACGCGATCCTCGTCCAGTTCGCCGGGGAGTTCGACGAGGACGTCACGGCCCGGGTCGGGCTGACGAACTGCACGTTCTCCAACCTCGCGCCCGACTCGCCGTCGTCGCGGCTGCGGGCGGCCAACGCGGGCGACGCCCACGCGATGCCCTACGCCGACGCGAGCTTCGACCACGTCATCGGCCACGCCGGGCTGCACCACTGCTCCCGCCCGCACCAGGCGCTGCACGAGATGTACCGGATCGCCCGCCAGACCGTGGTCGCGGTGGAGAACCAGGACTCGCCGCTCATGCGGCTCGCCTGCTCGCTCGGCCTCGCCGGGGTCTACGAGCACGACGCGGTCGCCGACGGCGGCGGCACCACGGGCGGCGTCGACGGCAGCGGCGTCCCGAACCACGTCTACCGCTGGACCCGCCACGAGGTCCGCAAGACGGTGGCGAGCTTCGACCCGGGACGGGTCGTCCCGATCGAGTTCCACTCGCGCTGGCTGATCGGTTCCGACCGGGCCCTGACGCCGGGCATGCGCTCGGCCATCGGCGGCCGCGACCGCGTGATCGGCCTGCTCAACGGCGGGCTCAACACGCTCGCCCGCCGCCAGGGCAACATCTTCGGCTTCACCGTCCGCAAGGACCTCGCGGTGGCCCAGCCCTGGGTCGGGGTCGCGGCGTGATCACCCACCGCACCCTGCGCACCCTCGCCGCCGCGGCCGCCGTCGTCGCGCCCGGCCGGCTGCGCCGGTTCGTCCACACCCGCCTGCTCGGCCACGAGCTCGCCCCCACCGCCTCGATCGGGCACTCGTTCGTCGACGTCGACCACCTCGTCATGGGCGACGGGGCCCGGATCGGCCACCTGGTCGCGATCCGCGGCTGCGAGCGCGTCTCGCTGGGCGCGGGCGCCGTGATCCTGATGCTGGTCTGGGTCAACTCGGTCCGGCGCTCCACCGGCTACTTCGCCGGACTCGAGGGCCGCCGCCCGGAGCTCGTCATGGGCGACCACTCGCTCATCACGTCGCTGCACCTGATCGACGCGTGCGACCTCGTCGAGCTCGGCGACTTCTCCGCGATCGCGGGCTTCGGGACGATCGTGCAGACCCACGCGGTGGACGTCGTGAACATGGTCCAGGACGCCCGCCCGATCCGGCTGGGCGAGTACGCCATGGTCTCCACCCGGTGCCTCCTGCTGCCCGGCGCCGCCGTGCCCGCACGCAGCATCGTCGCCGCCGGCTCGACGGTGACCAAGGCGCTGCGCGCCGAGCACCAGGTCTACGCCGGGTCGCCCGCCCGCCCCGCGCGGGCGCTCGACCCGGACATGCCCTTCCTGCACCGCACCACGTCGCAGATCGCCTGACGATGCGTCGGGGGAGGGCGGCGACGGGGATCGCGGACCAGCTCGTCAGCTCGGCGAGCAACTACCTCACCGCGTTCGTGGCGTCGGCGGTCCTGGCGCCGGAGGCGTTCGGGGCGTTCGTCGCCGCGTACGCGGTGGTGACGGTGCTGAGCGCGGCGGCCCGCGCGGTGATCGGGGAGCCGCTGCTCGCGCACCTCCCGACGGTGGACGCGGCGCGGCGCCCATCGTCGGGGACCTCGGCCCTCGCGGCCGCGGCGGTGCTCGGCGCCGGCGGGCTCGCGGTGTGCGTCGTCGTCGGGATCGCCTGGGACGGCCCCGTCGGGGACGCCCTCCTCGCCCTCGCGGTGTGGGTGCCGGGCGCCCTCGTGGTCGACGCGGGTCGGTACGTGCTGCTCGCCCGCACCGACACCCACCGGGCGCTCGTCGTCGACGTCGTCTGGCTGCTTGCCCAGGGCCTCGTCCTGGGTGCCTTCCTGACGACGGGTGGGGTCCTGTCGGTCGCGTCCGTCTCGGCCGCGTGGGGGATCGGGGCGCTGGTCGCGCTCGCCGTGGTCGTGGCGGTGACGCCGGAGGCCCGCCGGGTCGGCCGGCCGCAGCGCTGGTTCGCGGAGTCCCGCTACCTGTCCGGCTGGTTCACGCTCACCTCGGTGCTCGGGCAGGCCCAGGTCTACCTGGTGCTGGCGGTGGCGGGCGCGGTGCTCGTCGCCGACGACGTCGCGGGCCTGCGGGCGGTGCAGCTGCTGGTGTTCCAGCCGCCGGTGACCGTGCTCGCGGCGCTGCTGGTCCTCGCGACCCCGGTCATGGCCCGCCTGGCAGCCGACGGGGACCGGGCGGGGCTGCTCCGCGCCCGGCGGGTCGCCCTCGTTGGGGCGGGGGCGCTCGCCCTGGTGCTGCTCGCCGCGATCCCGCTGCGGGAGGTCCTCATGGGCGCGCTGTTCCCGCAGTACGTCCACCACGCCGGGCTCGTCGTGCCGATCGTGCTGCAGACGGCGCTCGCGGCCCTCGCGGTGCCCTTCCTCGCCCAGATCCGCGGGGAGCGCCGGGCGCGCTCCCTGTTCGCGCTCCAGGTGGTCACGGCCGCCGGGATGCTCGCGGGCGCCGGGGCCGGCCTCGTCGTCGGGGGCGCGGCCGGCTCCGGGGTCACGGGGCTGGCGTGGGGCCTGACGGCCTCGTCGCTGGTCGCGCTGGGCGCCGCCGCCTTCGCGACGACGGGTGCGCGTCCCGCACCCGTCGTCGCGACGGGGGTGCCGGCGTGAACCGCACCGTGGCCCTCGGCGGCCTCGTCGCGCTCGTCGTCGCGGGTGCACTGGTGCTCGACGCGACCCGGCTGCTCGGACTCCAGCTGACCGTCCCGGCGCTGGCGGGCGTCGTCGTGGTCGGCCTCGTCGTGGTGCTGCGCGGCCCGGGCGACCTCGGGGTCACGCTGCTGGCCCTCGCCGTCGCGACCGCCACCTGGAACGGCGTCTCCCTCGGCCTCCCGCTGGGCCACCTGTTCCTCGCCGCGGCGCTCGGGGTGCTCGCCCTGCTCGCCGTCGGCTCCGGGGCGCGGCTCGCGGCGCCGTCGTGGGTGTGGCCGCTGCCGACGGCGCTGCTGCTGGTGGTCGCGTGCTCGGTGCTGTTCCCGATCGACCGCGGCTACCTGACCGCCCGCTTCGGCGTGCCGATCGACGCGGCGACCGCCGCGGCCATCCCGAGCCCGGGCATCGCCAACCTGCTCAACGGGGTCCGCTGGATCGTCCCGGCGCTCGCGCTGCCGCTCGCGGTCTGCCTCGCCGTGGCGGGCCGCGAGCCCGGGGCCCGGACACGGCTCGTCCGGACCCTCACCGCCGCGTGGGTGCTCGGGGCGGCCGTCAACGCGGCCGTCGCGCTCGCCGACGAGACCGGGCTGACCGCGATCAGCGCCCGCTTCATCGCCGTCGACGTCGGCGGCCGGCAGGCGGGTCTGACCGCCCAGCCCAACCACCTGGCCCTCTCGGTCGGGCTCGCCGCGCCGGTCGCCGTGTGGTTCCTGCTCTCCACCCGCGGCCGCGAACGCCTGCTCTGGGCGGGCGCGACCGCGGTGATGGGCGGCGGCCTGTTCGTCTCCGGCTCCCGGGGCGGGCTGGTCGTGGCGCTCGGGGCGGTACTCGTCGCCCTGCTCGTCGACCGCCTCGGCCGCCGCCTGCTGCTCCCCCTCGCGGGCGCGGCGCTCGGCGCCGGCACGCTCCTCGTGGCCTTCTTCCCGACGATGCTCGACCGGCTCGGGCGGGAACTGCGGCTCACCGGCGCGGAGAGCGCCGCGGAGTCCGACGCCATCCGCGCCCGCATCCACGCCCAGGCGCTGCTCGACATCGAGCACTCGCCGCTGCGCGGGATCGGGCTGCACGTGATGACCGAGGGCCACAGCATCTACCTGCAGCTCGGCGCGTCCGGCGGGGCGCTGCTGTTCCTCGGGTTCGTGGTCACCGCCGTCGGGGCGCTCGCCGACGGCCGGGCGATCGCCCGCGCCGGCGGCCCGGCGGCCGGCCTCGCGCGGGCCCTCGTCGTCGCCTTCGGCGCCTGGCTCGTGGTCGGCGTCGTCGAGAACCAGATCGCCGACCTCTACCTCTACGTCCCCCTCGCCCTGCTGGCCGGGCTCGCCGTGTCCGCCGGCGCCCGACCCCCGTCCCCGCAGCCCGTTCCGGCCCTCGTCCGCTCCCCGGGAGAACCGTCATGACCTTCGTCGCCCTGCTCACCGCGATCCGTCGTCGCTGGCTGCTGCTGGTCGCCGGCCTCGCCGTCGGGCTGGCCGTCGCCGCCGGTGTCACGGCGTTCCTGCCGCGGACCTACGCCGGGACCGCCAGCCTCTACGTCTCCGCCGTCGACGACACGACCGCGCAGAACGCCTACCAGGGCGTGCTGCTCTCCCAGCAGCGCGTGAAGTCCTACACCGAGATCCTCACCTCGGAGCGGGTGCTGCGCCCGGTCATGGACGCCGCAGGCATCCCCGGCAGCACCGCCGACTTCGCCGACCACGTCGCGGTCACCACCGACACCGACTCGACGGTCATGAAGGTGACCGTCACCGAGGACTCGGCGCCGCTCGCGGCCGACCTCGCCAACGCGGTCGCCGCCCGGTTCGCCCAGGTGGTCGGCCAGCTGGAGCGTCCGGCGGGCGCGGCCGCGGGGCAGGCGCCCGCGGTCACCGTCGCCACGGTCGACGCCGCGGTGGCCGACCCGTCGGCCGTGTCGCCCCGCTGGTCGGTCAACCTCGTCGTGGGCGCCGTCGTCGGCCTGCTGCTCGGCATCGCCGCCGCCGTGACCGCCGCCGCCACCGACCGCTCCCTGCGCCGCCCCACCGACCTCGCGGGCCTCGCCGGGGCGCCGTCGCTGGGCAGCCTGCCCACCGTGCGCGGCGCGTTCGTGCCGGACGCCGAGGGCGGGTACGCCGAGGCGGTGCGGCGGGTCCGCACGAACCTGGCGTTCGCCGACGTCGACCGGGCCGTGCGGGTCATCACCGTCACCAGCGCGGTCGCGGGGGAGGGGCGGACCAGCCTGGTGCAGGCCCTCGCCAGCGCGTTCGCCGCGACGGGCCGGGTCGCCGTGGTCGAGGGCGACCTGCGGACGCCGGTCCTCGGCGAGCGCCTCGGCCTGCGCGGCCGGCTGGGCCTGACCGACGTGTTGCGCGGGCGCTGCGCCCTCGAGTCGGCGCTGCAGCGCCACGCAGGCGTGGACGTCCTCGTCAGCGGCGAGGTGCCGACCGACCCGTCGGGGTTGCTCACCTCGCGGGCCCTCGGCACCGTGGTCGAGCGGCTGCGCGCGACCCACGACGTCGTCCTGGTCGACGCCCCGCCGCTCGGTCCGGTCGCCGACGCGGCCGTGCTCGCCGCCGGTTCGGACGGCGCGGTGCTGCTCTGCCGGGCCGGCACGACGTCGGCCGAGGCCGTCACCTCCGCGACCGAGGCCCTGCGCGCGGTCGGCGCCCGCATCGTCGGGACCGTGCTGACCGGGGACGGTGAGACCCGCGCGACCGTCGCCCCGACCGCCGCGCCGGGCGCGACCGGCTCGGACGGTGGCTGGGGCGCACCGACCTCGATGCTGGACTTCTCCCCGTCGGCGCGTCCCGCCCTGGTCGGGCTGGAGCCCCGTCCGGCGGCGTCGGTCGCGAGCTTCGACCTGTGGTCCGCCCGGCGGTCGACGGGCGGCGGCGCGCACCGGGCCGCGCGGTGACCCTCTCCCGGCGCGGCGCCCTCGGGCTGGGCGGCGCAGCGCTGCTCGGGGTGCTCGCCGGGTGCGGTTCCGGCGCGGTCGTGCCGACGGCCGGGGCGGTCCCCGACGTCCCGCTGCGTCGGCACACCCGGTGGGCGGGCCGCCCCGACGGCCCGCTGCCGGCCGCGGGGGACGAGGGCGTGCCGTTCACGACGCTGCTCTCGAACGCCACCGCGCCGCCCTCGCTGCGCGGCGGGGTGCTCGTCGGCAACCTGCCCGCGGCCGCGTCCGCGGCGTACCTCACCCAGCCGGTCGGCGCGCCGGTCCGCCGGATCGGGGCGCGGATCGCCTTCGGCCCGGGCTCCACGTCGGGCTCGGCGGCCCTCGTGGCGTGGAACGGCGCCCCGAGCGTCGACCGCGTCGAGGGCCACCTGCACATGGTGTTCACCCCGGACCGCTGGATCGCCGGCGTCCTCGCCGGGGGCCAGGTCCGCGAGATCGCCCGCGCGGACTACGGGCTCGCGCTGCCCCAGGACGGGACCCCGCGGCCGGTCGAGGTGATCACCGCCGGCGACGCGGTGGTGCTGCGGCTGCCCGACGGCACCACGACCACCGTCCGCGACCCCCGGTTCGCCTCCGGCACCGGCACCGTCGCGGTGTGGGAGTTCTACCGGGACGCCGAGGACTCGGCGGCGGTCACGTTCGCGGAGACGTGGGCCGGCTGACGGGCGGGTCGACGCGCGTGCCGCGCACGGTGACGGTGAGGTCGGCGGGGCCGGGGGCGTCGAGCACGACGTGGTCGTAGCGCCCGCGCAGCGGGTCGAGCACGGCGGCGACGTCGGCGTCGGCCAGGGGCGGGCCGCTGCGCCCGGTGGGCAGCACGTCGAGGCCGCCGCGCGCCCACGGCCGGATCGCCCGGTCGGTCCCGGCCGTCCCGGCGATCACCTCCCGGACGCCGGGCGAGGGGTCGGCGATCCGGCGTACGCGCGACGACGACGAGCGCGGCCCGGCCTCGACGAGCAGCACCCGGGCGCCGTCGGCGGCGAGCGCGGTGGCGATCTCGACGGCCGCCGAGACCGGGGAGCGCCCCGCGGACTCGACGACGGCGATCACGTGACCCGCGCGTAGGGAACCGGCCACGCGCCGCGTCGCGGCGACCCGTCGGGCGTGGCGGCGCCCCGTCCCGCGGGTGAGCACCACGGGGTCGCGCCGGGAGCGGGGGAGCCGAGCCGACCCGGCGTCGGGACGGCGCAGGGCGACCAGGCCGGGCAGCAGCCCGAGCAGCGCCCCGGCGGCGAGGACCAGGCCGGGGTGCGGCTGCGGCCCGGTCGGGCGCGGCTCGGCCACCGCGACCACGACGGCGGGTCGGTTGGCCGGGCGGGTGTCGGCCCCGGTCTGCGCGAGCCGACGTGACGCGGCCGTGGCCAGGGCGCGGGCGACGACGGCGGCCTCCTCGGTCGTGGCGGCCCGGGCCCGGACCGTGAGCGTGACCCCGACGAGCTCGACCGACGTGGTCGCGGCCAGGTCGGCGGGGGAGGGGACGCCGCCGAGCAGGGCGGAGGCGTCGGCGCGCACGGCCGGACCGGGCTCGGACGGGGGTGGGGCGCCGGGCGCGACCGTCACCGCGGCGTCGAGGGCCACGCCGGACGCCGGCGGATGCACCGTCAGGACGAGGGCGGCGGTGGCGAGCCCGAGGACGGCCGTCGCGAGCACGACCCGCACGCCCATCACCCGATCGTGGCAGGTGCCCGGCCGGGCCGGAAGATCAGCGGACGCCGGTGAGGACCCGGACGGTGCGGCCGTGGCGGTCGTCGTGCACGGTCGCGTGGTCGCAGAAGCGGGTGAGGTGCGCGAAGCGCGGGTCGTGCACGGCCGCACCGGGGCCGTCCGGGCCGCCGGGGACGTCGGCCCGGCACTCCGCGACCACGGCCTCCGTGCTGACCCGCACGTCGAGGGTGTGCTCCCCGGGCGGCAGGTCGGTCCCGGGCACCAGGTCGACCCCGCAGGCCAGCAACATCGCCTCGTGGGCGGCGAGCACGGCCGCCTCGGCGCGCTCGCCGTCGAGCCCGGCGTCGCGGACCGCCGCCGCGAACCGGGCGCGCAATGCCGCGAGCGCGGCCCCGTCCGGGACGGCGACGGTGTCGACCGACGGGCCGAGCACCGCGGCGGGCACCGGGCTCGTCGTCGCGGGCGGACGGTGGTCGGGGGAGGGCACGGAGCCGTATGGCGTGAGCATCCACGGGTGGGCCGCGCGGGCGGCCTCGACCTGGCCCGGGGCGTAGACGCACAGCACGGCGAGCGTGCGGTCGGCGAGCAGTAGGGTCAGCGCGTCCTCGGCGACCGGGCGGTCCGCGGCCGGGGCGTCGGCGCAGCTGCGACCGATCACCACGGCGCCGGCGGGGAGGTCGGCGAGCCGGTGCCCCAGCCCGAGCGGGTCGACGTCGACCGGGGCGGGCAGGGTCAGCGCGGCCTCGGGGCGGGCGTCGCGGAAGGCGCGGGCGCCGCGGCGGTCGAGCACGATCTCGACGGGGGCGTCCGCGGCGAGGGCGGCGTCGAGCACGGGCAGGCAGAGCCGGACGAGGTCCTCCGGGTCCTCGGCGACGACGGCCGCGTGCAGCAGCCCCGGCCCGCCCGGGCTCACGCGGGGCCGCCCTCGTCCAGGACGATCGTGCCCGGGCGCTCGAGGGCGTCGAGCAGGCGGCGCAGCAGCCGGGGCGGCTCGTGCAGCACGAGCCGCTGGCCGGGTGGCGCGGAGCGGGCCGCGAGGACCATGAGCTGGGCGCACGCGACGTCGACGAACCCGACGCCGGCGAGGTCGACGTGCAGGTCCGGGCTCGCCCCGGTGCCCTGCTCGGCGACCTCCCGCATCCGGCGCATCGCCCCGGTGAGCGCGCCGCCGAAGCGCTGGGCCACGTGGGCGTCGAGGTCGCCGGAGACCCGCCAGCGCCCGCAGGTCTCGCGGGCGCCCCACCCGACGTCGACCACGTCGCGGTGGTGGATGCCGAGCGAGTGCACGACGTGCACCTCGTTCTCCACGGCGGTGGTCAGCTGGCAGAGCACGTGCAGCGGGAAGCGGTCCGCGAGCTCGTCGTAGCCGCCCTCCTGCTGCGCGAAGACCGCCACCTCGTCGGCGTCGACCAGCGGCCGGCGCGACGACTCCTGGGTCATCGCCACCGACGTCCAGCCCTCGTCGAGCGCGCGGTGCAGCTCCTCGGACTGCACCCGGTGCAGCCCCTCCGCCGTGCCGCCCACGACGTCGATCAGCCGGGGGAAGTCCATGAACTCCAGCTGCCCGGTCTCGAGCGCCCGCCGGGTCCGCACCGTCGCCTGCGGCCCGGCGATCCAGTGCTTCTCGAGCCGTCCGTCCTCGCCCAGCCAGCCCTTGTAGAAGACCTTGGCGCCGAAGGCGAGCTCGCGGTCGAGCCAGGCGGCGGTGCCGACCCGCTGCGCGTGGTCGCTCTCCGCGACCTGCAGCAGGTGGGCGCGTGCCGGTCCCGCGTCCACCGTCATCGCGTGCGTGACTCCCGGTCGGTCCGTCCCCCGACGTCCGAGGTGCGGCCTCACCGACCGCAACCGCCGACCAGCATCACCCGCCACCCGCCGTCGGGACGGACTTTCCGCGGATGTTCACCCGATCCGCACCGGTTGTCACGGCGCGTGACCGGCCTAGGGTCCACCGGTATGCCGGTCCTCCTCGGTGACGCCTACCGCGACGCCCACGCCCGGGTCGACGCGCGGATGCGCTCGCTCGCCGCCCTCGACCCCGACGCCCTCGGCACCGCCGTGCCGGCCTGCCCCGGCTGGACGGTGCACTCCGTGGTGTCCCACCTCGCGGGGATCGCGGCCGACGCCCTCGGCGGGCGGCTCTCCGGCCCGCCCGACGACGAGTGGACCGCCGGTCAGGTCGACGCGCGGCTCGGCGTGCCGGTCGAGGACGTGCTCGCGGAGTGGGCGCCCCTGGTCGACCCGATGGCCACCGGGCTCAACGACCGTCGGATCCCGCCCCCGGCCTGCGCCGACCTCCTCGTCCACGAGGGCGACCTCGTCGAGGCGCTCGGCGACGAGGTGCCGCCGGCCGCGTCGTGGGCCGGGGTCGCGGGCCTGCTGTGCGGCGGCCGCGTCAAGGGTCTCGAGGTGCCGGGGACGCTGACCGTGCGGGTGGGGGAGAAGGAGGTCGTCGGCGGCACCGGCGACGGGCCGGCGGCCACCCTGACGATCGCGCCGTGGGAGTTCCTCCGCGGCGTGTTCAGCCGACGCAGCCTCGACCAGATGCGCGACTGGGACTGGGACGGCGACCCGGAGCCGTGGCTCGCGCCGCTGTGCGTGTTCGGGACGCGGACCGACGATGGGGCTCCGCCGCGTGAGCACTGACGGTCGCCATAGCGACCCTTAGTGCTCACGTGCCGCAGGCACCTCGCCGCGGAACCGCTCGCGGTAGGCGTCCCAGTCGAACTCCGCCAGGAACGCCGCCGCCGCGTCGTAGCCGCGCCGGTACAGGGCGTCGGTGCGGCTGCGGCTGATCCCGAAGTCGAGCAGGCCGACGGTGCCGGCGTCGACGTGGATGGTGCGGGCCGCGACCCACGGCCGGTTCAGGTAGGCCTGGTCGCGGCCGACCACCATCGTCGTCAGGAGCTGCTCGAGCAGGCGCAGCGCGGTCGGCTGCGGCCAGCCCGCGAGCGGCGTCCGGAAGAGCGCCACCCGGTCGCCGAGGCCGGGTCGGGTGGTGATCGTGACGCCGAAGGTCGGCCACGCGGGGGCGGCGCCGTCGGTGCGGTCGAGGGAGTCGATCGGGAAGTTGGAGAGCAGCCCGCCGTCGACGAGCGTGGAGGACAGCCCGTCCGCGTGGACCAGCGTGGTCGGGCGGAACAGGAACGGGATCGACATCGACGCCCGCACCGCCTCCGCCACCGGCTGGGTGTCGGGGTCCAGCCCGTACACGCCGCGGTAGTCCCAGGGCAGGCGCACGAGCTGGCCGAGCGTGAGGTCCGAGCAGGTCACGACGAGCCGGTAGCGCTGCTCGGGCGGCAGCGCCGGGTCGTCGAGGCGCAGGTCGGCCCACGTGTGCACGCCGAGCGCGGCGAGCTCGGTGGTGATCCACTCGAGCAGGTACGCGCCCGTGTAGAGCCCGGCGCCCGTGAGCAGCGAGAGCCCCGGCCCGACGAGCGGCACCCGGCCGAGGCCGTGCCGGTCGGCGACCGCCCGGAAGTCGAGGCGCCGCGTGATCTCGCCCAGTCGGTCCCCGCGCGCGCCGGCCGCGGCGATCGCGCCCACCAGCGCCCCGGCGGAGGTCCCCGAGATGCGCTGCGGGGTGTACCCGGCGTCGGTCACGGCGGCGACCGCCCCGGCCAGGCCGATCCCCTTGACCCCACCGCCCTCGAGTACCAGGTCCGCGCGTCGCACCCCGCCGATCATGCTCCGTGCGGCGGCCGGACGCTCACCTGCGGGCGCCGCAGTTCCCGCAGAAGGAGGACGACGCGGGGAAGGGCGTGCCGCACAGCGCGCAGGCCGTCTCCGGTCCCGACGACGGGTGGCGCGGCGCGGGATCCGGGTCCGGGCCCGCCTGCGTGGCGTACCACGGGCCGTGCCCGGTGGCGGGACCGGTCGCGGCCGGCACCGCGGGCGCCGGGCCCAGCGCGTGAACCCGGTCGAGCAGGCGCCGCACGGCGGGCAGCGGGGCGTCGCCGACGTGCGCCCGGGCGTCGTCGGGCACCCACAGCGCGCCGATCACCGTGGCCGCGACGGCGAGCCCGAGCAGCGTCCAGCGGTCGAACGCGAGCAGCGCGGCGAGGCCGGCCAGCCCGGCGAGGACGGTCGCGGTGATCCGGGCGCCGCGCGCAGAGCGCGGCGGGGTGCGGGCGAGGGCCGCGAACACCCAGAACAGCACCGCCGCCAGGCCGGCCGAGAACACGGCGGCGACGAGCACGAAGCCGCCGATCACGCCGAGCAGCCCCCCGAGCGCGGCACCGAACTCGGAGTCGGCGCCCACCGAGGCGCTGACCAGCCCGCCCGCCAGGGCGACGAGCCCGATGACGCCGAGGGCCACCGCGGTGAGCACCCACCCGATCGCCGCGCCCAGCGACCCGGTGCGCACCAGCAGCACCGACACGGGGCTGCGCACGGGACGGCCGTACGGCCCGGTGAACCAGGCCCGCGCGTCGGGGACGACCACGAGCACGACGGCCGCCCCCAGCGTGAGCAGGGCGCCCGCCGCGAGGGGGACCACCAGCAGCCCCGAGACCAGCGCGCACACCCCGAGCACGGCCCCGACCAGCGTGAACGCCCGCGCCGGCCGGCTGCCCAGCGCCACGAACCCGGCGACGAGGCCCAGCCACACCGTGCCGACCAGCGCGAGCCCGGGCGACGGGGTGCCGGCCGCGCTCGCGAGCACGGCCAGCTCGTCGGAGGACAGGGCGTCGGCGGCGGAGAGGGTGCCGATCAACGTCGTCAGGCAGAGCACCGCCGCGAGTGCGAGGGCGCCGATCGCGGCCCAGAGCAGCACCGGCATCGCCTGGGCGCGGCCGGGGTGCGGGCCGTCCGGGTGCGGGCCGCCGTGGGGGGAGTGGCCGTGGGGGGAGTGGGCGCCGGCGGGGTCGCCGTGCCACCGGAGCGTGTCGTGCCGGCGGGCGCCCGGCGCGGGCGCCGCGGCAGGACCCGTCGTCGGGACCGGGGGAGCGTCCGCGGGCATGCCGCACGACCGGCACCATCCGCCCTGGACCGGCCCCCCGCCGCACTGCCGGCACTGCTCCATGGCGCCCATGGCACCACAGAACGGGCGGACCCGGCGGGAGGTGCGGCCGTCCGGCGCCTGCACACTGGCCGATCATGGGACTCGCGGACGCGTGGTTCGCCCTGCTGCGCACGGCGGTCGCCGCCGGGGCGCGCGACCGGGTCCTCACGTTGCCCACCGCGGCGGGCCCGGTGCGGCTGCGCGTGGCGTCGCTGACGTTCGGGGGCGGCTCGCTGCTGCGCCCGGGGCGGGTCCGTGACCTGCGGGTGGAGGCGACGGACGTCGAGTGGTCGGGATTGACCGTGCCTCGCGCGCAGGTGCACGTGGCGACCGTCGACGTCCGGCTCTCGGGGGCGCTGGAGCCCGCGGGGGTGACGGTGTCGGGCACGCTGCCGACGCCGCTCGTGCAGGCCCTGCTCGACCGGTCCGCCACGACCCCCGTGCTGGTGGCGATCCGCGACGGCGTCCCGGTGCTGCGGTGGTCGCGGGTGCCGCGCGCGGCGGCGCTCGAGGTCCGTCCGGAGGTCGACGAGGACGGGCTCGTGCTCCGGGCGGTGGCGCTGCGCATCCGACGACGGCGGTGGCGGCTCCCGGCCCGCCTGCCGCCGCTGCCCGGCAGCGGGATGCCGGTGCCGGGCGGGTTCCGGCTCGAGGACGTCGAGCCGGTGGCGGACGGGGTCGCGGTGCGGTTGTTCCGGGCCTGAGGCTCAGCAGACGAGGAGCGCCTCGCGCACGGGGCTGCGCTGGGCGGGGATCGCGGGGAGGTCGGCCGCGCCCGCCGCGATCACCAGGGCCTCCCGACGACGGGCCCGACGGAGCGCGTCCTCGCGGTCGGCCTCGGCGCGTGCGGCGGCGCGGGCGCGGTCGTCGATCGTGCCGCGGCGCGCCATCGAGACGAACGGTGCGACGAGCCAGGCGCCGGCGGCGGCTCCGGCGGCGGCAGCGACGGTGACGATCATGTGGTGTCCCCCGACATCGTGTGGCGGCCCCGGACGGGGCTCACCGTCGGTGTCGCCCGCAGCCGTCCGGCCGTTATCCCGATCACCCGATCGGACGAGGAACCATCACCCGAGTCGCGCTGCGGTGGCGAATCCGACGACCAGGGCGGCCGCGAGGAACAGGACCACGACGACGACCCCGGTCGCCTGGCCGAGCGGCGTGGAGGCCGGTCCGAGGCGCCCGGAGCGCAGGGCCGGGGGCAGCCCGGGAGCGACGACGGCGCCGAGCAGGCCGCCCACCGTGCCCCACGCCAGGCCGAGCACGACGGCGGTCGCGAGGTCGAGCTGCAGGCCGAAGGGGCCGACGACGACGGTGGTCGCGGGCACCGCAGCGGCGAGCAGCAGGGCCAGGGCCGGCCCGAGCGCCCATCCCCGCCGCACGGCCGCGTCAGGGCCGGGGGCATGCAGGGCCGCGACCATCCCGCCGAGCGTGCACACCACGCCGGCGACGAGCGGGGCGAGCCACCACGACGGTCCCTCGCCGAGCAGGTGCGTCAGGCCGACCTGGGCGTCGGCGAACGGCACGCGCGGGCTCAGCGGCACGCCGAGGGCGACGGCGAACGCGACGAGCAGGGCCGCCGGGGCGAAGACGACGACGAGCAGGACGGCGACGACGGGCGGGGTGTCGGAGCCGAGGGTGCCGCCGAGCGCGGTCGGGGTGGGGACGGCTCCGGAGCGGGCCAGCACGGACGCGACGACCAGGGCGAGGCCGGCGAGCCAGCACGACCCCAGGATCGCGCCGAGCCCCGCCACGGGTCCCGCGAGCAGGTCGCGCAGGCCGCGCAGGGCGGGCGGGAGCGCGTCGGGCCGCCGCCAGGCGATCGCGAGGGCGAGCGCACCGCCGAACCAGACGGCCCCGCCGACCAGCGTGGGGGCGACGCCGACGGTGAGCGTGCCGTCGCCCGCCGCCGCGCGCCCGGTCAGCGCGACGGCCGTGAGCCCGGCGAGGAACAGGACGAGGGTCCGCACGGCCTGCACCGGCACCTCGGCGGCGGGTCGGCTGCGGGCGACCACGAGGGCGGCGCCCAGGGTGACGGCCGCGGCGGTGACGAGCAGCGGGGTCGCGGCGACGGTCGCGCCGAGGCCGATCGGCCCCACCGTGACGCCCACGGGCCCGCCGACCCCGAGCGCGACCGCGATCGGCAGGAGCAGCAGCGGTGACCCGCCCGCCGCGTCCCCGCCGAGCGTGACCGCCAGCAGCGCGCCCGGCAGCGCCAGCACGGCGAGCACGGCGACCGCCGCCAGGAGCGCCCCGCCCCAGTCGGCGGCCGAGCCGACGTGGACGGTCGGTCGGCCGACGGGCGCGGGCCCGCGGGGGACCCCGGCGCCGGGCGTGTGGTGCAGCGGGACCCGGACGCGCCCGGGCTGCTCCGGTCGCAGGACCGGCCGGGGCGCGGGCTCGATCGTCGGCCACGCGGCCGGGCGGCCCTCACCCTCGGGCCGGCGGGGTCGTGGGGCCGGCCTAGACGGGGCCTCGCGACCCGTCGTGGGGATCGGGCCCGAGTGGCGCGCGGACCGTGGTGCCGGGACGGGTGCGGAGGCGGGGCCCGTCGTCGGGATCGGTCCGGAGTGGCGCGCGGGCCGTGGGTCCGGGACGGGCCCGGACGCCGGACCCGTCGTCGGGATCGGTCCGGAGTGGCGCGCGGACCGTGGTGCCCGGACGGGTGCGGAGGCGGGGCCCGTCGTCGGGATGAGGCCCGAGGGCGGGTCGACCGGGTCCTCGGCGCGGGCGCCGTGCCGGGCGCCCGCCTCGACCGCGGCCGTCGCCCGTGCCTCCTGCGGCGCCTGGCGCGGTGCGGGGACGTCGACCGCGCCGCAGGAGCGGCAGAACGCCCAGTCGTCCGTTCGCGGCGCCCCGCAGCGTGAGCACGACCCTGCCACCACACACCCCCGTCCGGCCCGCCCCCCGACGGCGCGGCCCCTGACATCCCACGAGGTCGACGCGCCGGGGTCGAGGGACACGAACGGGGGGCCTCGACGGGCGGTACGGCTGAACGAGTGATCAACCCCGGGTGCCCCGGGTCCCGGTGCACACGCGAGCGGCACCGGGGTGTCCGGCGGCCGCACCCTGTCGCGGTCCGCTGCGGCCACCCGCCGACCTTGTCGCGGTGAGTCCCCGCGACAAGGCGTGGTGTGGAGCGCGGGAGCCCGCGCCAGGACGACGGCGACCGCCACCGGGCCGACCGGGCGCGCAGCGGGACGGGTCGGCCCGACGGGTCGGGGGCGTCGATGGCGTCCTGGACGCGTCCAGTGCGAGCCATCCGCCATCGACGTCGGCCGCCGTGCTCCTGCACGCCCCCGGACCCCGGTATATCGTTAGCCTCAGCAACCAAAACGTGGAGGCTGGGTCATGACGGCGACCGTGGACACCACAGCGGCAGGGACGTCGGAGACCGGGGACCCGCACTACCCGATGGCGCGGCAGTGCCCGTTCGACCCGCCGCAGGAGCTGAACGCCATCCAGGCCACGGAGCCGATCACGCGGGTGACGCTCTGGGACGGCAGCCACCCGTGGCTGGTCACCCGGCACGCCGACGTCCGGGCCGTGCTCGCCGACCAGCGGTTCTCCGCCGACGTGTTCACCCCGGGCTACCCCGCCACCTCGGCGAGCGTCGCCACCCGCCGTCGGACCGCCCCGAGCTTCATCGCGATGGACGACCCGCAGCACGCGTTCTTCCGCAAGATGCTCATCAGCGAGTTCAGCGTCAAGGCGATCCGGCGGCTCCGGCCGATGATCACCGAGGCCGTCGACGACCTGCTCGACACGATGGCGGCGTCCGAGCAGCCCGTCGACCTCGTGCAGGCCTTCGCCCTGCCGCTGCCCAGCCTCGTCATCTGCCGGATGCTCGGCGTGCCCTACGCCGACCACCCGTTCTTCCAGGCACGGTCGCACACCCTGGTCGACACCACGTCGTCCGTGGACGACTCGGTGGCCGCGACGAACGAGCTGGTGGAGTACCTGGAGGGGCTCGTCGCGGAGCGGGAGGAGTCCGGCTCCGAGGACGACCTGCTGGGTCGGCTCGCGGTCCGGCACGTGCTGACCGGCGAGATCACCCGGCACCAGGCGGCGTCGATGGGGCTGCTGCTCCTCGTCGCGGGGCACGAGACGACCGCGAACATGATCGCCCTGGGCACGCTGCTCCTGCTGCAGGACCCGGACCAGGCCACGAAGGTCCGCGACGGCGAGTCGGTCGACGGGGCCGTGGAGGAGCTGCTGCGGCTGCTCACCGTGACCCACATCGGACGGCGCCGCGTCGCCACCGAGGACATCGAGCTCGGCGGGGTGACGATCCGCGCGGGGGAGGGCGTGATCGCGGCCGGCGAGATCGCGAACCGCGACCCGGACGTGTTCGCCGACCCCGACGCGCTCGACGTCGACCGCACGCCCAACCACCACGTCGCCTTCGGCCACGGCGTGCACCAGTGCCTCGGCCAGCAGCTCGCGCGCGTCGAGCTGCAGATCGCCTACCCGGCGCTGCTGCGCCGCTTCCCCGGGCTGCGGGTGGACGCGCCGCTCGAGGACATCGCCTTCCGCGACACGATGGCCGTGTACGGCGTCCATGCGCTCCCGGTCACATGGTGAGGCGCTGACACCGCTTTTCCCGACGACGGGTGAGAATGGTTCCGCAGGGGCGGGAGGACCCGTCGTCGGGAATTGTCCGAATTGGTCAGGTCTGGGGTCGATGACGTCGAAGGTGCGGCTGCTGGCCGTGACGGTGATTGCCGGGATTCTCGTGGCGGGGATGGCGTTCCCGCTGGTGGGGGGCCTGGGGCTGCTGTCGAGTGAGGCCATCGTCGGTGCGCAGGACACGGCGCCGGGGGTGATCGGGGGTGACATGCCCTCGATCACCACGATCACCGACATGAACGGTGCGCCGATCGCGTACCTCTATGACCAGAATCGTCAGATCGTCCGGTCCGACCAGATCGCGGTGACGATGAAGGCGGCGATCGTCGCGATCGAGGACCGCCGGTTCTTCAGCGAATCGGGCCTCGACCCGCGCTCGATCGCGCGGGCCCTCGTGAACAACGGCACCGGCGGCTCCACGCAGGGCGCCTCGACGCTCACCGAGCAGTACGTCAAGAACTACGACGAGTACGTCGCCGCGAAGACCCCGGCCGAGCAGCTCAAGGCCACCGAGGCCACCTTCGGGCGCAAGCTGCGCGAGGCGCGGGTGGCCGAGCAGCTCGACCACTCGCTGTCCAAGGACGAGATCCTCACCCGCTACCTCAACGTGGTGTACCTGGGCAACCAGTCCTACGGCGTCGCGGCGGCCGCGCGCACGTACTTCGACGAGACGCCCGAGCAGCTCACGGTGCCCCAGGCCGCCCTGCTCGCCGGGATGGTGCAGAGCCCGACGGCGTACGACCCGGTCGACCACCCGCAGGCCGCGACCGGGCGCCGGAACGTCGTCATCGACCAGATGCGCCAGCAGGGCGAGCTGACCCCGGAGCAGGCGGCCGCGGCCACGGCGGCCCCGCTCGGCGTGGCGGCTCCGCTGCACGGGATCGCGAACGGCTGCGTCGGCGCCGGCGACGACGGGTTCTTCTGCAGCTACGTCCTCGACTACCTCGACCAGGCCGGGATCACCCCCGAGCAGCTGCGCTCGGGCGGCTACACGGTCCGCACCACCCTCGACCCGGCCGCGATGGCCGCCGCCAAGGCGGCCGTGGACGCGAAGGTCCCGCCGACGCAGCCGCACGTGGCCGACACGCTCGCGATCGTGCAGCCGGGCGCGACGTCGCACCCGGTGCGGGCGCTCGCCGCGAACCGCGGCTACGGGCTCGATGCCGCCGCCGGGCAGACCACCTACGACCTGCCCGCGGAGCCGGAGAACCTCGGCGCCGGGTCGGTGTACAAGATCTTCACCTCGGCGGTGTACCTCCTGGGCGGCGGCGGGATCTCCAACGTCATCCCGGTCCCGCCGTCGGGGTACGCCTCCCCGCTCTCGCCGGGCTTCGTCGTCAAGAACGACGGCAACTACCCGGGGGCGCTCACGCTGCAGGACGCGCTCGCGCAGTCGCCGAACACCGCCTTCGTCAAGCTGGAGGAGACGACGGGCGTGGCGCCGGTGGTCGACATGGCGGTGCGGATGGGCATGACGTCGCTGGCGAAGCCGACGGCGACGGGTGGCCCCTCGATCGCGGACACCGTGAAGGCGCAGAACCAGGCCTCGTTCACCCTCGGCCCGACACCGACCAGCCCGCTGGAGCTCGCGAGCGTCGGCGCCACCCTGGCCTCGCACGGCACGTGGTGCCCGCCCGACCCGATCATGTCGGTCACCGACGCCACCGGGGCCCCGGTCACGATCCCGACGACCGCCTGCCACCAGGCCCTCCCGCCGCAGCTCGCCGACACCCTCATGACCGGCATGTCGAAGGACGACCAGCCGGGCGGCACGTCGGCGGCCTCGGCGGTGGCGGCCGGGTGGAACCGGCCGACGGCGGCGAAGACCGGCACCACGGAGACCTCCGAGTCGGGGGCGTTCGTGGGGGCGACCCCCCAGATGTCGGGCGCCTCGATCGTCTTCGACGACTCGTCGTCGCCGCGGCCCATCTGCTACGGCACCCCGCCGACGACCTGCGCCACCGGCAACCTGTTCGGCGGCGAGACCCCGGCCGCGACCTACTACCAGGCCATGACGACGGTCCTGGCCGGGCAGCCGGTGCTGCCGCTGCCCCCGACCGACCCGCGCTTCGTCGCGGGTGGCAACCGGATCACCGTGCCGCAGGAGATCGGGCAGCCGGTGGACCGGGCGGCCGCCGCCCTGCGGGCCGCCGGGTTCGTGGTGACGACCTCGCAGGTCGACAACCGCTCGCCCGCGGGCACCGTGGTGGGGCAGACGCCCGGCGGGGGCGGGGGACAGGGCATCGCGGGTCAGACGATCGCGCTGGTCTCGTCCTCCGGGCACGTCGCTCCGCCGCCGGCGGCCCCCTCCTCCCCGTGATCCGACCTCACTCCATCGGGTGGTAACGGCCGCGGTTCGCGACAGGCCGTGCGAGGCGGCGCGTCTCGCCCCGGCAGCACGGCACCGCACCGCACGATGGAAGGACCCCGCGCGTGAACCAGGCCCCGACCACGAAGACCGCGTTCATCACCGGCATCACCGGCCAGGACGGCTCGTACCTCGCGGAGTTCCTGCTCGCGAAGGGCTACCAGGTGCACGGCCTGATCCGGCGGGCGTCGACGTTCAACACCCACCGCATCGACCACCTCTACCGCGACCCGCACGAGCCCGGGGCGCGCCTGCACCTGCACTACGGGGACCTGACCGACTCCTCGCGCCTGGTGTCGCTGCTCTCCGAGATCGCGCCGGACGAGGTCTACCACCTGGCCGCGCAGTCCCACGTGCGCGTCTCGTTCGACGAGCCGGAGTTCACGGCGAACACCACCGGCGTGGGCACGGTGCGGCTGCTCGAGGCGATCCGGATGATCGGGCTGGACGTGCGCTTCTACCAGGCGTCGAGCTCGGAGATGTTCGGCGCGACGCCGCCGCCGCAGCACGAGGAGACGCCGTTCCACCCGCGCTCGCCCTACGGCGTGTCCAAGGTGTTCGGCTACTGGACCACCCGCAACTACCGCGAGGCCTACGGGCTCTTCGCGGTGAACGGGATCCTGTTCAACCACGAGTCCCCGCGGCGCGGCGAGACGTTCGTGACCCGCAAGATCGCGCGGGCCGCGGCGCGGATCGCGCTCGGCCTCGAGCAGCACGTGTACCTCGGCAACCTCGACGCGGTCCGCGACTGGGGCTTCGCCCCGGAGTACGTCGAGGGCATGTGGGCGATGCTGCAGGCCGACGAGCCCGCCGACTACGTCCTGGCCACCGGCACCGCGTACACGGTCGAGGACTTCGCGCGCCTGACCTTCGCCCACGTCGGCCTCGACTGGACCCGCCACGTGCGCTTCGACGACCGCTACCTGCGTCCCACGGAGGTCGACGCGCTGATCGGCGACCCGTCGAAGGCGGCGCGGGAGCTGGGCTGGCGGCCCCGCACGTTCACGCCCGAGCTCGCGCGGATCATGGTCGACGCCGAGCTGTCCCAGCTGCAGGGGCCGGCCGCCGAGGTCGCCCCGTTCCCCGGGCCGGGCTTCGTGGACCGGTCGATCGCGGGCTGATCCGGGCACGCTGCGTGACAGGCCCGGTCGCCGTCGGGCGTCCCGTCACTCACGCCCCACCACAGCGGTGCACGGCGCGTCGACCTGCAGGTCGACCACACGGGCGGCGGCTGCTCGATGGTGGTGGGAACCGTGACGAAACGTGACCGAAAAGCGCCTGATACGTCACACTGCGTACGTGGGAGCACCCTCGGCACCGACCGACCGACGTCCGCGGCGCGCTCCCGTCTCCCTGGGACGGGTCGCCGAGAAGCTCGTCGGCGTCCGCGTGGGCGCGACGACGGCGCTGCCCGACACCGGCGGCGGCGAGCTCGACGCCGACTACCTGCCGCGGGCCGCCGACGAACGCCTGGCCGAGCTGCTGACCGCCCCGACCCACCCCGTCGTCGTCGTGACCGGCCCGCCGTCGGCCGGGGTCACCCGGACCGCGGCGCACGGCGTGCGCCGGCAGCGTCCCGACGACCTGTTCGTCGCGATCGACGACCCGCACCGCGCGCGGCTCGACGAGGTCGTGGAGCGGGCCCGGAAGCGGGCGTCCGCGTCCCGGTCGGTCGTCGTCTGGTGCGACGACGCCCCGCTGGCCCTGCTCGACCAGGTCCGCGGGGACGTGCTCGCCGCCTGCCGGGCGGACCGGGACATCGTGGTGCGGCTGGTGTTCACCGTGCGCTGGGGGCTGGCCCCGCTCTCCCGGGGGGAGGTCGCCGCGCCGCGCTTCGCGCCGGTGGTGGTCGCCCCGCTGACCCCCGCCGAGGTCGTCGGGCGTGAGTCCCACGCGCTGGTCGCCGCGCTCGGCGTGCCGCGCGCGGTCGGGCGCCGGCTCGGCGACCTCGTCTCGCCGCTCGAGGCCGCGCGGGCGGCTTTTGCCGGCCCGTCCGGCGACGTCGTGCGCCTCGCCGCGGTGTGGCACCGCCTGGGCGTCCCGACCGCGCTCGACCTCGAGACCCTCGACGCCCTGCGCCCCGACGACGCCACCGGCGACCTCGCGTCCGTCGTGGACGGGCTCGTCGAGGCCGGGTGGCTCGTGCGCACGACCCGCGCGGGGGAGCGGCACCTCGCGCCCGCCCGCGTCCTGGTCGACCTCGCCCGCCTGCCCTCGGCCGAGCTCGTCGGGTGCATCGCCGCCCGCCTCGACCACCACGCGCGCTACGCGGCCGCCCGCACCATGCTCGCCGCCGGGCTGGACAGCCTCGCCGCCGCGATGGTGACCGACCTCGAGCCCGACCCGCTCGGCCCCGTCGTCGCGCTGCGCATCGCCCGGGGCTACGCCGGACTGGAGCGCGACCGGGAGGCCGCGCAGTGGTTCGCCTACGTCATCGCGGTCGGCGACGAGGAGCAGGCCCGGGCGGCGCATCGCGGCCTCGGACTCGTGTTCTACCGCTACGACCGGCTCGACCGGGCCCGGCGTCACCTCGACCAGGCCGCCGACCAGCTCGGCGTGCAGGTGGTGCTCGCCGACATCGCCTTGCGGCAGGGGCGGATCGCCGACGCCCGGACCCTGCTCACGGTGCTGCGCCGATCCCGCGACCCCGCGCTGGCCGTCGAGGCGGCCTGTCAGCTCGGCACGCTCGAGTCCACGACCGGCCACCCCGACGCGGCCCGCGAGGCGTTCACCGCGGCGCTGGCCGCCGCCGACCCGGCCGTCGTGGCCCGGGCGCGGACGGGGCTGACGGCGCTGGCACCCGCCACCTCCGGTGACAGCAATGCGTCATGGCATGCATCCAGTGACAGTGACGCCACATCGTCGGCCGGCGAGGACGCCGAGGAGGCCGAGCAGCCCGAGGAAGCCGAAAGCGCCGGGGACGCCGAGGAGTCACCCGCGGCCCGGGTGGTGCCGCTCGCGGCGAAGCCGCGCACCTGAACCGACCCGACCGGTCGTCGGGAACGGGATGGCAGGGTGTGCGGCATGGCCGTCACGCACGTCGTCACGTTCAGCTGGGTCGAGGGCACCTCGGCGGGGACCGTCGAGGACATCCTGCGCAACCTGCAGGAGTGGATCGACCGCCGGGAGGGGCTCGAGGGCCTCGAGTCGTGGAAGGCGGGTCCCGACCTCGGGGTCAACGAGGGCAACGCCGACTTCGCCGTGTCGGCCACCTTCACCGACCAGGACGCCTACCTGCGCTACCGCGACCACCCGGAGCACAAGCGGATCATCGCCGAGCAGATCGCGCCGCTGATCTCCTCGCGCTCGGCGGTCCAGTTCGCGCACTGACCCCGGAGACGGGACGAGCCCGGCGCACGACGAGGTCGTGGGCCGGGCCCGGGAGTCGGTGGGCGCTACTTGGCGCCCGCGGTGGGCGTGGTCTTCGGGCCGTCGGGCAGGCGGGAGCCGCCGCCGCCGCCGGACCCGTCGTCGTCGGGACCCTCCTCCGTCGACGGTCCGGCGGCCGGGTCGTCGACCCAGATCATGATCGTGTCGCCCGGGGTCGCCGCGGCGCCCGCCTTCGGGCGCTGGTTGGTGATGATGCTGCGCCCCGCGCCCGTGTGCCGGGCGTTCTGCGGGATCGCGAGCAGACGCGCGTCGAGGGCCGCGTCGTGGGCGTCGGCCGCGGCGAGCCCGACGAGCTCGGGGACCGTGGTCGTGTCGGTGAGGCTGTCGGCCATGGCCCAACGGTACCGACCGGTGACGCGTCGTGTCGGCGGGGTGCCGGGGCGTGTCCCGATCGCTTGACAGGGTGATTCACCCGTAAAGACTAGGATTTCGATCACACTGTGGACTTAGAGTAGCCGCCACTCCGGTCGACTCCGACGAATCGAGACCACGGTTCACGGATGCGGACGCGAGAACCACCACACCGTGATCGAACCGGGGGTTACGTGATGCGTGCCGTCTACCGTGTCCTGGCCTATCTGCTCGCGCTCGAGGTCATCGTGCAGGCCGCCGCGATCGCTTGGGCGATCTTCGGCCTCACCGCGTGGATCGAGGGCGGGGGCGTCCTCGACAAGGCCGGGATGGAGAGCGAGAGCGTCGTCTTCGACGGCGTCACCGGCTTCATGGTCCACGGCATGAACGGGACCCTGATCGTGCCCGCGCTCGCGCTGCTCTTCCTGATCTCCTCGTTCTTCGCGCGGTTCCCCGGGGCCGTCGCGTGGGGCGCGGCGGCGTTCCTGCTGACCGTCGTCCAGGTCGCGCTCGGCATCTTCGCCCACGCGATCCCCGCGCTCGGCATGCTGCACGGCGCCGTCGCCCTGGGCCTGCTCGTCGTCGCGCTCGTCGCGGCCCGCCGCAGCAGCGCGGCCGACCGGACGCGTGAGCCCGCCGCCATGGGCAGCCACCACGCCCCCGTCGCCTGAGGTGCTCACCGAGGTCCGGCCGACCGCGGCGGCCGCATCCCGCGGCCGCCGCACCCGTCGTCGCACGCTGGTCGCGGTGCTGGCGACGCTCGTCGTCCTCGCCCCGATCGCCTGGTTCTGGGCCGCGAGCCTGCCCGCGGGCAGCTGGTCCGTCGCCGACATGGGCGTTCCCGACGACGGGGGTGGTCCGGCCCTCATGGCCGGTCACGGCCACGGTCACGACGGCACGGTCGGGCGCTCGGTGGACACGCTGCGGCTCCCGGCGTCGGTCCCCGCGGACGTGACGGTCACGCTGGTCGCCCGGGCCGACGGCGCGCGCTACACGCTGAACGGGCGGACGCCGGGGCCGGAGATCCGGGCCGTGGCGGGCCAGGTCGTGGCGGTCCGGCTGGTCAACGAGAACGTGGCGCGGGGGATCACGCTGCACTGGCACGGCCTGGACGTGCCGAACGGGGACGACGGCGTGGCCGGCGTGACCCAGGACGCGGTGCTGCCGGGGCAGGAGTTCGTCTACCGCTTCCGCGCCGACCAGGTCGGCACGTACTGGTACCACTCGCACCAGGTCGCGGACGAGCAGGTCCGGAACGGGTTGTTCGGGTCGCTCGTCGTGGAGCCGCCCGGAGGCGTGAGCCCGGACGCGACCGCTCTCGTGCACCTGTTCGACGGGAAGCGCACCGTGAACGGCGCCCCGGGGGAGGTCGCGGTGCCCGCGGCGCCGGGGAGCACGGTGCGCGTGCGGATCACCAACACCGACGACGGGCCGATGCGGGCGTGGTCGGCGACGCCCTACCGCGTCCTGGCGGTCGACGGCACCGACGTGCACGCGCCGACGCCCGTGTCCGGCGCGGCCGTGCTGGTCACCGCGGGCGGGCGCGCGGACCTGGAGGTCGTCGCGCCGGCGCGGATCGAGCTCGGGGGAGCGGCGGTCGTCGTGGGCGGCGGTGGTGCCCCCGCGCCGGTGCCGACCGCGACCGTCGACCTGCTGACCTACGGCTCACCGGTCGCGCTCGGCTTCGACCCGACGACCCCGAACCGCGTGTTCGACTACGCCATCGGCCGTCGGCCCGGCTTCGTCGGCGGGGTCCCGGGGCTGTACTGGACGATCAACGGCGGGCTGTACCCCGACGTCCCGATGTTCATGGTGCGCGAGGGCGACGTGGTGCGGATGCGCATCAGCAACTCCTCGGGCGAGGTCCACCCGATGCACCTGCACGGGCACCACGCCGTGGTGCTCGCGCGCAACGGCGTGCCGGCGACCGGGAGCCCGTGGTGGATCGACTCCCTCGACGTGCCCGACGACGCGACCTACGACGTCGCCTTCGTCGCCGACAACCCGGGCGTGTGGATGGACCACTGCCACAACCTGGCCCACCCGAAGCAGGGCCTCGTGGCGCACCTGATGTACGAGGGCGTGACGACCCCCTACCGGGCGGGCCCGGACACGCCGAACGACCCGGAGTAGGGCCGGGTGCCGGCACGGGGATGCGTCAGACCCGCACGTCGCGCGCCATCGCGATCTCCGGCGCGGCCACGCGGACCCGCTCGGCGAGAGGGCGACGGCCGTCGGCCGAGACGACGAGCAGGTAGTCCCCGGCGCGCGGCACCTCGACGCGGTAGTGCCCGTCCACGGTGCGGGCCGTGGCGACCTGGGCGCCGGTGAGCGCGTCGATCAGGGTCACGGTGCCGTCGACCGCCGCCCCGCCGTCGAGCACCCGCCCGGAGAGGCCCGGGGCGGTGAGCTCGTCGACCGCGTCCGGCCCGCCCCACGCGTCGCGCGCCGCCGGCAGCTCCCGCGGCGCCGGACCGGAGTCGGCCACCACCGCGTGCGGGCGGCCCGCCGGGACCAGCGAGCCACACACCACCGCGGCGACCACGAAGATCGCCGACGCGACGAGGAAGGCGCGGTCGTAGCCGGCGAGCGCGGCGGCCCGGGGGTCCAGGCCGAGGCCGAGGGCCGTCGCGGTCGCGGTGCCGGCGATCGAGGAGAGCAGCGCGGTGCCCACCGAACCGCCGACCTGCTGCATCGTGTTCACCGTCGCCGACGCCACCCCGGCGTCCTGCGCGTCGACCCCGAGGGTCGCGGTGTTGATCGAGGTCGACATCGCGGTGCCCATGCCGAGGCCCATGAGGATCAGCGGCCCCAGCACCCCGCTCGCGTAGGTCGATCCCGGCGAGAGGTGCGAGAACCAGAAGAGCGCGCCGGACCCGAGCAACAGGCCCACGACGATCAGCGGCTTCGGCCCGAGGCGGGGCAGGACGAACGCGGGCACCGTCGTCGACGCCGTCATGATCGAGGCGACCATCGGCAGGAACGCCACCCCGGTCAGCACCGGGGAGAGGCCCAGCTCGGTCTGCATCACGTAGGCGAGGAACAGCGACAGCCCGAACATGCCCGTCGTCAGGACGAGGATCGTCAGGTACGAGCCGCCGCGGAAGCGGTCGAGCAGCACGCGCAGCGGCAGCAGCGGCGCGGCGCGGACCCGCTGCACCGCGACGAAGGCCGCCAGCAGGACCACACCGGCCGCGAGGAGGACGTAGACGGGCCACGAGCCCCAGCCGTCGGTCTCGGCGGTGGCGAAGGCGAAGACGACCCCGAAGAGGCCGGCCGAGGCGAGCACGGTCCCGACGAGGTCGAGGCGCGGCCGCGCCCCCGCGGGGTGCGCCGGCATGAGGACCAGGGCGCCGACCAGCGCGATCAGCGCGAAGACGACGTTGACGTACATGCACCAGCGCCAGTCGGCGTACTCGGTGAGCGTCCCGCCGAGCAGCAGTCCGATCGCGGCGCCCGAGCCGGCGAGGGCGGAGAAGACGCCGAAGGCGCGGGCGCGGTCGCGGCCGGCGGGGAAGGTCGTCGTGAGCAGCGAGAGCGCCGCCGGGGCCAGCAGCGCGCCGAACACGCCCTGCAGCGCCCGCGCCGCCACGAGCAGTCCGAAGCCCGGGGCGAGCCCGCCGAGCACCGAGGCGACCGCGAACCCCACGAGCCCGACGACGAACGCCGCCTTGCGCCCGAACAGGTCCGAGAGGCGCCCGCCGAGCAGCAGCAGGCTGCCGAACGCGAGCTCGTACGCGGTGGCGACCCACTGCCGCTGCGCGTCGGTGAACCCCAGGTCGGCCTGCGCGGACGGCAGGGCGATGTTCACGATCGAGTTGTCGAGGATGACCATCAGCTGGGCCACGCCGATGACGGCGAGGATCCACCAGCGGCGCGGGGCCTGCTCGACGGCGGACGGGGTCGCGTGGGTCACGGAGCGCGCAACAACGTTGCAACCCTTGCCCGCACCGGCCTCCGCGCGTGACCGTGGTCACCTCACCACTGGGCAACACGAGAAGAGGTGCCGCGTGACGCAGACCCTGGATCGCCCCGGGAGCGAGGTGGCCGACCGCGTCGAGGCATGGGTGTCGGCGTTCCAGGACGCCCTGTCCGCGCGCGACGTCGGCGCGGCGGTGTCGCTGTTCGCCGACGAGTGCTACTGGCGCGACCTGGTGTCCTTCACCTGGAACATCGCCACGGTCGAGGGGACCGACGAGGTCGCCGACCTGCTCACCCAGGTGCTCGACCGGATCGACCCCACGCACTTCGCGGTTGACGGCGAGCCGAGCTCCGCCGACGGCGTCGACGAGGCGTGGCTGACCTTCGAGACGGCGGTCGGCCGCGGGACCGGGCACGTCCGGCTCAAGGACGGCAAGGCCTGGACCCTGCTGACGACGCTCGACGAACTCAAGGGCCACGAGGAGAACCAGCGCGAACGGCGCCCGTTCGGCACCGAGCACGGCGCGAACCCCGACCGCGTGACGTGGAAGGAGAGCCGCGAGCAGGAGGCGGAGGAGCTCGGCTACACCCGCCAGCCCGAGGTCGTCGTCATCGGCGGCGGCCAGGGCGGCATCGCGCTCTCGGCCCGCCTGCGCCAGCTCGGGGTCCCGACCATCGTCATCGAGCGCAACGAGCGCCCCGGCGACTCCTGGCGCAAGCGCTACAAGAGCCTCGCCCTGCACGACCCGGTCTGGTACGACCACCTGCCCTACATCCCGTTCCCGGACAACTGGCCGGTCTTCGCGCCGAAGGACAAGATCGGCGACTGGCTCGAGATGTACACGCGGGTCATGGAGATCAACTACTGGGGCTCGACGACGGCGGAGTCCGCCGAGTTCGACGAGGCCGAGGGCCGCTGGACCGTGAAGGTCCACCGCGACCGCGGCAACGGCCCCGAGGAGGTCGTGCTCCGGCCGACCCAGCTCGTCTTCGCGATGGGCGTCTCCGGCAAGCCGAACCGGCCCGAGTTCCCGGGCACGGACCGCTTCCGCGGCGAGATCCAGCACTCGTCGGAGCACCCCGGGCCGCAGGGCTACGAGGGCAAGAAGATCGTCGTGATCGGCTCGAACAACTCCGCGTTCGACATCAGCGGGGCCGCCTGGGAGGCGGGCGCCGACATCACGATGGTGCAGCGGTCGTCCACGCACATCATCAAGTCGGACACCCTGATGGAGCTCGCCCTCGGCGGGCTCTACTCCGAGGAGGCCGTGCGCAACGGGATCACCACGCGCACCGCGGACCTGACGTTCGCGTCGCTGCCCTACCGGATCATGGCCGACTTCCAGCGGCCCGCCTACGACGAGGCTAAGGTCCGCGACCAGGAGTTCTACGACCAGCTCCGCGCGGCCGGCTTCGAGCTCGACTTCGGGGACGACGAGTCGGGCCTGTTCATGAAGTACCTGCGCCGCGGCTCGGGCTACTACATCGACGTGGGCGCCGCCCAGCTCGTGGCCGAGGGCAAGGTCAAGCTGGTGAAGGGGCAGGTCCAGGAGTTCACCGAGGACGGGGTGACCCTGGAGGACGGCACCCACCTGGAGGCCGACCTCGTCGTCCTCGCCACCGGGTACCGCTCGATGATCACCTCGGTCGCCGACATCATCGGCGAGGAGATGGCCACGCGGGTCGGGAAGGTGTGGGGCCTCGGCTCCGAGACCACGAAGGACCCGGGCCCCTGGGAGGGCGAGCAGCGCAACATGTGGAAGCCCACCCAGCAGCGGAACCTGTGGTTCCACGGCGGGAACCTCCACCAGTCGCGCCACTACTCGCTCTACCTGGCGCTGCAGCTGAAGGCCCGCCACGAGGGCATCGACACGCCCGTCTACAAGCTCCAGCCCTCGCACCACACCGAGTAGCGACCCCGGCTCGGTACGGGCGGGCCGTTCGTGCGTTCCCGGGCCCTTCCCGACGGCGGGTGCGGCGGCTCGGGAGCGCGGGTAGTCGGGGGACATGGAGTACACGAAGCTCGGGTCGACCGGCCTGGACGTCTCGCGCATCTGCCTCGGCACCATGAGCTACGGGGTGCCGAACGACCGCTGGCCGTGGGCGCTGCCCGAGGACGAGGCGAAGCCGTTCTTCTCCGCCGCGCTCGAGGCGGGGATCAACTTCTTCGACACCGCCGACGTCTACTCGCAAGGCACGTCGGAGGAGATCACCGGCCGCTGGCTGAACGAGATGGCCGACCGCGACGAGATCGTCGTCGCGACCAAGGTGTTCAACCGGATGCGGCCCGGCCCGAACGGCGCCGGCCTCTCGCGCAAGGCGATCCTGAGCGGGATCGACCACTCGCTGCGCCGGCTCGGCATGGACTACGTGGACCTCTACCAGATCCACCGGTTCGACCCCGAGACGCCGCTGGAGGAGACGCTCGAGGCGCTGCACGACGTGGTGCGCTCGGGCAAGGCGCGCTACATCGGGGCGTCGTCGATGTTCGCGTGGCAGTTCGCGAAGGCGCTGCACCTGCAGGACGCGAACGGGTGGGCGCGGTTCGTGACCATGCAGAACCACTACAACCTGCTCTACCGCGAGGAGGAGCGGGAGATGAACCCGCTCTGCCTCGACGAGGGCGTCGGCTCGATCCCGTGGAGCCCGCTCGCGCGCGGCAAGCTCACCCGCGACTGGGACGAGTCGACGACCCGCGGCGACACCGACGAGTTCGGCAAGACGCTCTACCGCGACTCGGACCGGCACATCGTGGAGAAGGTCGCCGAGATCGCCGGCAGGCGGGGCGTCAGCCGGGCCCAGGTGGCCCTGGCCTGGCTGCTCGCCCAGCCCGTCGTCGACTCGCCGATCATCGGGGCGACGAAGCTGAACCACCTCTCCGAGGCCGTCGCCGCGGTCGACCTGCAGCTCGACGAGCACGAGCTCACCGAGCTGTCGGAGACCTACGAGCCGCGGGGCATCGCCGGGCACCGCTGAGCGGTCACCGGCGGGCGCGCGCGACCACCCCGAACGTGTTCGGGCGCAGCACGCGCTGCCCCAGGGTCTGCACCCAGCCGCCCTGCGTGGAGAAGTACCGGTGCACGTCGACGTCGGCGAAGGACCGGCGCAGCAGGAGGGCGATCGCGTCCTCGTCGACGCCGTCGCGCACCACGTGGTACTCGGACATGTCCGAGGGCAGCGACTCGTCGTAGACCCCGCGGATCCGGCGCGAGAGCGTGCGGAAGCCGCGGGCGAGCTCGCCCTCGGTCACCCGCCACGCGAGGGTCGCCGCGCGCGAGAGCGCGACGGCCGAGCGGGGCTGGCGCGGGTAGTACAGCGGGTCCTGGAAGGTGACGATCGCGCCGCCGGGCGCGACGATGCCGCAGGCCTCCTCGAGGGAGGCCAGGTAGTCGGGGATGTGGTGCAGCACGGCCATGTAGACCACGAGGTCGACCTCGCCGTGGACGTCGAGCCGGCCGTCGAGGTCGTGGTGGACCCGGACCCGCGGGTTGTGCCGGAACCGCGCGGCGATCGAGCGCGCGCTCGGGCCGCTCATCTCGGTGACCACCACCTCGGCCCCGGCGGAGACCATGGTCTCGGTGAACCCGCCGTGCCCGGCGCCCACCTCGATCACCCGCGGCGGGCGGCCGAGCCGGTCGGCGAGGTTGGTGACCACGTCGTTGAGGGTGTCGCGCATCCAGCGGTTCAGGTAGGCGTGCCGCAGGTGGGGCGAGCCGGAGAGGTAGTCGTGCCCGTCACCGTGGACGGCCTCCTGCAGGTCGTGCATCGGCACGACGGTCTCGGTCGTCATGTGACCCGCATCGCCGCCCGCGCGGCGGCCGTTAGGCCGTTCGGTGCAGTGCCACCCGGGTGGGTGACCCTCAGACCTGGACGCTCGCGCAGCCCGTCGGCGCCTGCCCGGGCGGCGACCAGGACGCGGTGGTCCGGTCCCCGACGATCCGCGTGACCTTCACGTTCCGTCCGGTCGCGACGTGGAAGGCCTGCCCGGCCGGTGTCCCCGACGACGCCTGGTCGAGGTCGAGCGTGACCCCGACCGGCGAGGAGGGCCGCGGGTCGGGCCACCCGACGACGCCGTAGGCGTACATCCCCGGACGGGTGCGCACGAGCAGCGCGAGCGAGAGGTCACGGGGTGGATTCGCGGGCGCCTGCGAGTCGACGATCGCCCAGACGGCCTGCTGCGGTCCCGTGCCCCGGTGTGTCAGCGCGCCCGTGAAGCTGACCTGCCCGGTACTGATGTTGAGGGCGCGCCGGTTCGCGGTGTCCTCCGGCGCGATCGTCACCTGGATCCCGGTCAGGGTCAGGCCGTAGCTCTGCTCGCCGATGTCGATCGCGTCGGCGTCCACGCCGGCCGTGCCCGGCGTCGGCGGCGCCCAGGAGCCCGACACCTCCCGCACGATGCTGGTGTGCGCGGAGTGCTTCAGCTCGATCATCCGCGAGCTGAACCGGCCGTTGACCCGCTCGATCGTCGACAGGACGAGGGCGTTGAACCCGAGCATGTTCTCCCCGACGACGACGAGGTCGTGGAACCAGCCACGCCAGACGCCGTTGCGGGCGGTGAACCCGGCGGAGTCCAGCCACAGGCGGCCGACCTCGATGTCCTGGCAGAGCGACCACGGGCAGCGCATGAAGTAGTCGGCGCCGTCGTTGACGCAGAGGGTGGGGCCGTCGAGCACGGTCGGGTCCGCGGAGGACGCCACGATCGTCCACGGCACGGGAAGCTCCAGCCCGACGACGCCGGTGGTGGCGTTGTAGGACGAGACCCGGTTCCACTGCTGCGCGTCGTAGACGACGGCCTCGCGGTTGACCATCGGGTCGTTGTCGCAGCGGACCATGACGACGTCGCCGACCCGCAGCGGGACCGTGCCCATCGGCCGGGTCAGGCGGACCGACCGCGCGCCCGCCGTGATCGGGGCGAGCGGACGTGTCGCCCAGGAGATCCCGGCCCGGCCGGTGGCGAAGGCGGCCGGGTGGATGTCGCCGATCTGGAAGCTGTGCGCCTGCGCGAAGTCGTAGTCGGTGGTCCGGGTCCGCGTGTTGCGCAGGACCGCGGTGGGGGAGACGCCCGCGGCGCCCGCGCCCAGGTGCCGCTGGTGGTCGCGCACCACGATCGCCTGCGAGTGCAGGTAGGTCCCGGCGGGGTAGAAGACGCCGGCCCGCCCGGAGTCGGTGGCCTTCTGGATCGCGACGCCGTCGAGCTCGTCGGACAGGCTCCGCGCGGAGGGGAAGGCGCGCTGGGCGTCGGCGAGCGTGGCGTACCGGGTCGAGAGCGGGCGGGACCCGCCGTCGCCGACCGCCCCGAAGTCGGTGACGACCGCGTAGCCCGCCGCACGCGCGGCCGTGGTGGTCGTCGGGGTGCTCGCGCTGAACCCGGACGGGGGCGCCGGGAGCGTCGCGGCCCGGGCGGGGCGGGCACCCGCGACCAGTCCGACGCCGACCAGCGCCGCGGTGGCGCGGAGCAGCTCGCGACGGCTCGGTCCGGTTCCCATGGAGCCTGAGTAGCCCGCGCACCCGTCTGAGCGACACCGGTCGGAGGGCGCTTCACCTGAAGGTGCGGCGCGCTCCGCATGCGGAATTCCGACGGATCGCGGTCACCCCGCCGGGTGAACATGCGCCATCGCATCGCGCACAACATCACGCCCGGCGTTCGCGCTAGTGCCCCGTCGCGAGCACCCCTATCGGGTGAACCCGGCGGCTTCCGCGACAGGCGCCGGGCCCCCGCGCGTCATGACCGCCCGACCCGCTCCGCGACCACGTTTTCCGACGCTCATCACCGAGCGTCACCAGGGTCGGACCCCCGGTCGACTGCTCCGATCGCTGTAGCGACTGCCGCCGATCAGTCGATGACGCTCCTCGAACGGCGCAACACGGGTTGACGAAACGAGGTGGGTGTCGGTGACCAGCACGAGCGACCGGGTCCGGCCGGCGTCGGGGGCGTTCCCGACGACGGGTGCGGCCCGCGACGCGGTGGTCCCGGGCCGGGACCCGCTCACGGGGACGACCGGACGGGCCGGCATCGACGCCGTCCGGCGCGTGCGCCGGGGGTGGGCGCGGCGGATCCTCGTCGCCGACCTCCTCGTCGTGGCGGTGGTCGGGGTCCTGGGCGCGGCGCTCGCACCGGCCGCGCCCGGTCCGGCCGTGAGCGCCGCGCTGGTGGGCGGGCTGGTCGTGCTCGTCGGTGCGGCCCTGGCGGTCCGCCGCTGCTGGCACCCGCTGGTGGTCTGCTCGGGCGGGTTCGAGTACACCCGCGTGCTCCAGGCGGGCACCGGCGCGCTCCTCGTGCTCGCGCTGTGCGAGGTGGCCCTGCACGACGACCGCCTGCGCCACTGGACGCTGTTCGTCCTCCCCGCGGCGGTGCTCGCGGTGCTGGCGGTCCGCGGTCTGGGCCGCGCCGTGCTGCACGGGCGTCGGCGGCGGGGGATCGGCCTGACCGGGGTCCTCGCCGTCGGGTCGGAGGAGTCGGTCGAGGCCCTCGTGACCCGGACCCGGCGGGCGCCCGAGCACGGGTGGACCGTCGTGGCGGCCTGCACCCCGGCCGGGGTCGGGACGTGCGCCGGCGTGCCCGTCGTCGGGGGCCTCGACACGGTCGCCGAGCAGGTGCACCGCGTCGGGGCGGAGGTCGTCGCCGTCGGCACGGCGCCGGGCTGGAGCGGCCAGCGCCTGCACCGGCTCGCCTGGGACCTCGAGGGCACCGACCTCGACCTCGTCGTCGACCCGGGGCTCATGGAGATCGCCGGACCCCGCCTGCACGTGACCCCGGTGGACGGCCAGCCGATGATCCGGCTGACCCAGCCCACCTTCCGGGGCGCCGCCCGGGTCTCGAAGGCGCTGCTCGACCGCCTCGTCGCGGCCGTCGCGCTCCTCGCCCTGGCGCCGGTGCTGCTGGGCGTCGCGATCGCCGTCCGGCTCGACGACCGCGGCCCGGTGTTCTTCCGCCAGGAGCGCGTCGGCCGGCGTGGGCGCCCGTTCCGCATGGTCAAGTTCCGCTCGATGGCGGTGGACGCCGAGGCCGCCCGGGGCGCGCTGCGCTCCGACCTCCGGGACGGCCCGCTGTTCAAGATGCGGCGCGACCCCCGCGTCACCCGCGTTGGCGCGGTGCTGCGCCGGTACTCGATCGACGAGCTGCCCCAGCTGCTGAACGTCCTCGGGGGCTCGATGTCGCTGGTCGGGCCGCGGCCGCCGCTGCCGGCCGAGGTCGTCGAGTACGCCGACGACGCGCGGCGGCGCCTGCTCGTCCGTCCCGGCATGACGGGGCTCTGGCAGGTCAGCGGCCGCTCGGACCTCTCCTGGGAGGAGACCGTGCGCCTCGACCTGCGTTACGTCGAGAACTGGTCGCCCGGACTCGACCTCCACATCCTCGCCCGCACCGTGACGGCCGTCCTCACCGGCCGCGGCGCCTACTGACCGACCACCCGGGAGCCCCCGTCATGAGTCTCTCCGTCCTGATCCTGGGCCTGAACTACGCCCCGGAGCCGACCGGCATCGCGCCCTACACCACCGGGATGGCCCGCTTCCTCGCCGAGGCGGGGCACGACGTCCACGTCGTCACCGGGCTCCCGCACTACCCGCACTGGGAGGTGGCCGCGGGCTACCGGCGCGCCCGCGGCGTGCTGCACGAGCGCGATGGCGACGTCCGCCTCACCCGGATCGCGCACCCCGTCCCCGCCGACCCCACCGGCACCGACCGCGTCCGCATGGAGGCCGCCTTCGCGGCCGGCGCGGCGCGGGCGCACCGCGGCGCGCGGCCCGACGTCGTGCTCGCCGTCAGCCCCGCCCTGCTCACGGTGGTCGCGGCGCTGCGCTGGCGGTCGCCGGGCCGGACCGCGGTCGGCGTCGTCACGCAGGACCTCTACGGCCGGGCGGTCGCCGAGACCGGCGCCCTCGGCGGGCGGGGCACGCGCGTCGTCGCCGCGCTGGAGCGGGCCCTGCTGACGCGGGCCGACGGCGTCGTCGCGATCCACGAGAGCTTCCGGCGCTCCCTGGGCGAGCTCGGGGTCGACGACCGGCGCATCACGACCATCCGCAACTGGAGCCACGTCCGTGCGGTCCGGGCCGGCGGTGCGGACCTGCTCGCGCTGCGCCACCGGCTCGGCTGGCGCGACGACGAGGTGGTGGCCCTGCACGCCGGGAACATGGGCGCGAAGCAGGGGCTGGAGAACATCGTCGAGGCGGCCCGCCTGGCCGACGCCACCGGCGCGACGGTCCGCTTCGTCCTGCTCGGCACCGGCTCCCGGCGGGCCGCCCTCGAGACCTACGGCGACGGGGTCGCGAGCCTGCAGTTCCTCGACCCGCTGCCCAGTGCCGACTTCGAGCTCGCCATGGCCGCCGCCGACGTCCTCGTCCTCAACGAGAAGCCGGGCGTCGAGGAGATGTGCGTCCCCTCGAAGCTCACCTCCTACTTCGCCGCCGGCCGACCCGTCGCGGCGGCCACGAGCGCCCGCAGCGCGGCGAGCGCCGAGATCGAGGCCTCGGGTGGCGGCGTGCGGGTCGACCCGGGCGTGCCCGAGGAACTCCTGGGCGCGGTGCTGCGCTGCGGCCTCGACCCCGCGAGGGCCGGGACCCTCGGCCTGCGGGGACAGCTGTTCGCCCGCGACGCCCTCTCGGCGGTCGCCGCGCGCGGTGCCTACGTCGGCTGGGTGGCCGACCTCGCCGACCGGCGCGGCCGCCGACCCGGACCCGACGTCGTCACCGATCCCCGTCCCGCCCCGGCGCCCGTGCGCCCGCTCGTCACCGAGGAGGCGTCGTGACCACGCGGCGACTGCAGGACTTCACCGGTGCCGGGCACGAGAAGGGCCGCTCCACCGGGTGGCGGATCGCGTGGTGGGCGGTCTCGAACCTCGTCTTCCGCGCCTGGTGGTGCCCGGCGCGCCTGCGCCCGGCGATCCTGCGGGCCTTCGGGGCGCGCGTGGGCCGCGGGGTGAACATCCGCAACGACGTCCGCGTGCACTGGCCCTGGAAGCTCGAGATCGGCGACCACTGCTGGCTCGGCGAGGGCGCCTGGCTGCTGAACCTCGAGCCGATCACCCTCGGCGACCAGGTCTGCGTCTCCCAGGAGGCCGTCCTGTGCACCGGCTCCCACCGGCTGCGCGACCCCGCCTTCGCCTACGACAACGCCCCCATCGTCATCGGGGACGGGGCGTGGGTGGCGCTGCGCGCGATCGTCCTGCGCGGCGTCGTCGTGCCCGCCGACGGGCTCGTCCCCGCCGGCGCGGTCCTCGCCCGCACCCCGGGCGCCGTGGCGGAGCCGGCGGCCGCGATCGTCCCGGCGGCCCCCTCGCTGCCGCGGCAGCGCCGAGAGGCCCTCGGCCGCGTGCC
The DNA here is from genome assembly GCF_021026295.1 of Actinomycetospora soli. Taxonomy (GTDB): domain Bacteria; phylum Actinomycetota; class Actinomycetes; order Mycobacteriales; family Pseudonocardiaceae; genus Actinomycetospora; species Actinomycetospora soli. The sequence goes on along the minus strand of NZ_JAJNDA010000006.1, from coordinate 12,032 downwards.
GGGGGCGGCGGAGGGCGCGGTCCGGTGACCCTCCTCCTCCCGCCCGCGCCGTCCCCGGACGTCGCCGCACCGGCGCCGCGGCGTCTCACCGGGCTGCAGTTCCTGCTCCCGCTGTTCTCGGTGACGATCCTGCTGACGGTCCCGGCGGCGGTCTTCGTCGCGCCGGTCCTCGAGCGTGGCCCCGTGGCGGCCGGGGTGCCGGCCGCCCTGTTCGCGGTGTCGGTCGTCTACTGCGCGCTGCGCCTCGGCGCGCTCATGTGGGAGGCCGAGCCGCGCTGGGCGGTCCTCGGGCTGTGGATGTTCTCCTACGCCTGGTTGGCGGTCGCGGGCCTGACCCAGACCCTCGCCGGCGAGAACCCGCTCGGGTTCACGCTGGGCCCCGCCCTCATGACCGAGCAGGCCTCGCTGCTGCTCGCCGGGCTGATCTGCTTCGACCTGGCCTCCCGGGTCCGGCCGCGGCACGACCGGTTCCTGCCCGCGGCGCTGGTCGGGCGACTGCGCGGACGCGTCCTCGACCCGTCACGGGTCCTGCTGCTCGGCGTGGTCTCGCTGGTCACCGCGCCGGTCCTGGTCGCCCTGCTCGGCGGGCCCCGGGTGCTGCTCTCGGACCGCCAGGCCGTCTTCGACCAGCTCTCGTCGTCCGGGCTCTACTCCTCGGCGTCCAACGCGACCGGCGGCATGGTCGCCGTCATCGGCAACGTCCTGCCCTTCGTGGCGCTGATCTGCCTGGTGAAGCTCCTCGCCGACGACCCCGCCCAGCGCCGCCGGGCCGAGGTCTGGGCCCTCGGCGCCGCGCTCGTCGGGCTCAACGCCCTGATGAACAACCCGCTGTCGAACCCCCGCTACTGGGCCTTCGCGATCGTCCTCGCGTTCTTCTTCTGCTGGCGGTTCTCCGCCCGGCCCGCGGTCCTGGCGGGCTTCGTCACGGTGTTCACGCTCAGCTCGTTGATCATCTTCCCCTACCTCGACCACTTCCGGGTCTCCGAGTCGCAGATGAAGCAGTACGGGATCCGGAGCCCGAGCTACTCCCAGCCGGTGGACTACGTGCTCGGCAAGACCGACTACGCCTCGATCACCGACGTCGGCGTCGCGCTGCGCGTCGTCGAGCACCACGGGCACACGTCCGGCCGGCAGCTGCTCGGTGCGGCCACCTTCTGGGTGCCGCGCTCGCTGTGGCCGGACAAGCCCGACAACACGGCGTTCCTCATCGCGGACGAGATCGGCTTCCCCAACCGCAACCTCGACTCCCCGCTGTGGGCCGAGGGCTACGTCGACTTCGGCTGGGTCGGCGCCTGCGGACTGCTGGCGCTCTGCGGCGTCGCGGCCCGCCGGCTCGACGACGCCTTCGTCGCCCTCCGCGGGGTCCGCACCCCGGTCGTCCCCCTCGTGGCCGTCGCCGCCCCCGTCATCGCCGGCTACGAGTTCATCCTCGTCCGCGGCTCCCTGCTCCAGGCCATGGCGCGCATCGTGACGCTCCTCGTCCTGCTGGCGCTCGTCTCCCGCTCTCCCCGCACCGGCCGCCACGCGCGGCCCGAACCCCTCGGGAGCCTCCCGTGATCCGCCCCGTCCGCGGTCCGCTCGTCCGTCGCCTCCACACCCTGGTCTGGCTGCTGCCCGCCTCGGGCCTCAAGAACCGCCTGCTGCGCTGCTTCGGACACGTGGTCGCGCGCAGCGCCTCCCTGGGGTCCTGCCTGGTGCCGTCGCTGCTGCGGCTCTCCGTGGGCGAGCACGTCGTCATCGCCACCGGCAACTTCATCCGCGGGATCGCCGAGCTGACCGTGGGCGACCACGGGGTGATCGGGCCCTGGAACATCCTCAGCGCCCACCCGGCCTTCCAGCACGAGGGCGAGAACGGCGTGCTGTGGATGGGGCCGCACGCAGCGATCACCAGCCGGCACAGCATCGACTGCTCGGGTGCGGTCCTGCTCGGTGCCTACTCCTCGATCGCGGGGCACGACACCCAGCTGCTGAGTCACGAGGTCGAGTTCGGCGGCCCCTCGCAGACCTGCTCGACGATCGAGATCGGCGACCACAGCTTCGTCGGGACCCGGTGCACCGTGCTCTCCGGTGCCCGCCTCCCGGACCGGTCGGTCCTCGCCGCCGGCTCCCTGCTGCGCCGCGGCCCGGTCGGGGCGAGCGGCCTCTACACCGGCACGCCGGCCCGGTACCGCCGGGTCGTCGAGGGCGCGTGGTTCGACCGGTCGGTCGGTGCCACCCGCTCGCTGCGCGACCGCGCGGGGCAGGTGCTCGCCGGTGCCTTCTGACCCCCCACCCCACCCGTACCCCTCGGAAAGGACCACCCGGTGACCGCCCGCGAGTACCTCACCCTCCTCGCCGCCCAGTGGCGCTGGATCACCGGCGCCGCCCTCGTCGGGTTCGTCCTCGCGGGCGTCGTCGTCCTGCTGACCCCGGCGACCTACGCGGCCACGGTGACCCTCTACGTCTCCACCGCGTCCAACACCAGCTCCGCCGACGCCTACCAGGGCAGCCTGCTCTCCCAGGACCGCGTGAAGTCCTACACCGAGCTGCTCTCGAGCTACCGCCTCGGCCAGGAGGTGGTCACCGACCTGCGGCTGCCCGACGACCCGCAGGACGTCGCCGACGAGGTGTCCGCCAGCGTCACGCCGAACACGGTGCTGCTCGTCGCCCGGGTCACCGACGCCTCGCCCGAGCGGGCCCAGGCGATCGCCGGTGCCGTCGGCCGGCGCTTCCCGGCCCTGATCGCGGACCTGGAGCGTCCCGCCGACCGCACGCAGCCGCCGACGGTGTCCGCCCGCGTGGTCGAGGGGCCCGTGCTCCTGCCCGGACCGGTCTCGCCGCAGCCGCTCGTCGACCTCGGCCTGGGCCTCGCCGCCGGCGTGCTCGTCGGCGTCACGGTCGCCGTGGTCCGCCGCTCGCTGGACCGCTCCGTCCTCGGGCTCGCCGAGCTCGCGAGGCTCGTCCCGCGCCCGCTCCTCGGGATCCTGCCGCGCGACCGGACCCTCGCGGACGCACCGGTGGTCCTGCGCGACCGGCCCACCTCGCCGCTGGCGGAGAGCCTGCGGGCGGTGCACGGCAACCTGGCCGCCGGCGTCGGCACCGACCGCGTCCTCGCCGTCACCAGCGCCGTCGAGGGCGAGGGGAAGTCGACCCTCGTGGCCAACCTCGCCCTGGCCGAGGCGAACGCCGGGAGCCGGGTGCTCCTCGTCGAGGCCGACCTGCGCCGCCCCCGGGCCGCCGGGTACCTCGGCGTGCCGGCGGGGGAGGGGCTCTCCGGGGTGCTCGCCGGCCGCGCCCCGCTCGCGGCCGCGGTCCGCCCGGGACCCGTCGAGCGGCTCGACGTGCTCGCCAGCGGTCCGCTGCCGCGCAACCCCTACGAGGTGGTCGAGTCCGAGCGGATGGGCGCGGTCCTCGACGAGGCCCGCGAGCGCTACGACGTGGTCCTCGTGGACGCGCCCCCGCTGCTGCCCGTCGCCGACGGGCTGGCCCTGGCCCGCCGCGCGGACGCCGTCGTCCTGGTGGTCCGCGCCGGCTCGACCGGTGCCCCGCTGGTCCGCCGCGCCCACGAGCAGCTCGTCACGGCGGGCGTCACCCCGCTCGGGGTGGTGTTCAACGGCGTCACCGGCGCGGTCGAGGGCCAGTACACCGGCCGCTACCACGCGGCCACCACCGCTCCCGCCGCTCCCGCCGCACCCACTGCGCCCACTGCGCCCAGCGCGTCCACCGCTCCCGCCTCCGCCCCGGCCACCACGCCCACCACGCCCGCCGCGGGGACCCGCCCCGTCGCGAGCCACCGCCGGAGCCGCCCCGTCCCCGCCCACCGGCCGGCGACCGGCGGCCAGCACCGCACGCCCGCCCACGGGGTCGCGGTCGGCGACCTCGTCGGACGCCTCGCCGCCCCCGCCCCGGCCCCCCGCCACCACGTCCAGGAGAGGTCGTCATGACGCTGTCCGTGCCCCGCCCCACCGACGTCCGCCCGGACGTGTTCCCCGAGGTGGCCGCCGGCGGCTACACCCGCCTGGACGGGTCGGTCGAGTTCTGGTCCCGGGTCAACGCCGTCCTCCCGCCCGACGCGACCGTCGTCGACCTCGGTGCGGGCCGCGGCTCGTTCCTCGAGGATCCGAGCGCGTTCCGCCGGTCGCTGCACGACCTCGGGCCCCGTTGCGCCCGGCTGATCGGTCTCGACGTCGACCCGGCGGTGCGCACCAACCCGGCCCTGCACGAGGCCCACGTGATCGACCCCGACGGGCCGTTCCCCCTGGCGACGGGCTCGGTCGACCTGCTCGTCAGCGACTGGACGTTCGAGCACGTCGCGAACCCGGCCCACACCGCCGCCGAGATCGACCGGGTGCTCGCCCCCGGCGGCTGGCTGTGCGCCCGCACCCCCCGCAAGTGGGGTGCGATCGGCGTCCCCACGCGGCTCGTCCCGAACACGCTGCACACCGCCGTGCTCCGCCGGCTGCAGCCCGCCAAGGCCGAGGTCGACACGTTCCCGACCGCCTACCGGATGAACTCCCGCCGGGCCCTGCACCGCTGGTTCCCGACCACCCGCTACGCCCACTGCGTCTACGAGTTCGACGCCGAGCCGGGGTACGTCGGCCGTTCTCCGGCCGCCCTGCGCGCCGGCCTCCTGCTGCAGCGGCTCCTGCCCTCCCGCGCCGCCTCCACCCTGATGATCTTCATCCGCAAGGACGTCCGATGAACGACGACCACCGGCCGCTCGACGTCGACGCGATCGGTCCCTGCCCCCGCCGCCACCTGCGGAACCGCCGCCTGCGCCTGCTCGTCGCGCTGCTGGCCGTCCTCGCACCCGACCGCGCCCGCCGCGTGCTCGCGGTGCGCCTGCTCGGCCACGACATCCACCCGCGCGCCCACCTCGGGCGGGCCCTCGTCGACGTCGACCGCCTCGTCATGGAGGAGGGCGCGGTCATCTCGGCCGGCAACGTGATCCGCGGCTGCGAGCTCGTCGTCCTGGAGCGCGACGCGAAGATGGGGATGCTGAACCTCGTCAACGGCGTCCGGCGCGGCACCGGGTTCTACGAGGGGGTCGAGCGCTCGCCGTCGCTGATCCTGCGCCGCGCCGCCCTCATCACGACGATGCACGTCGTCGACGCCTCGGCCCGGGTCGAGTTCGAGCCGTGGGCGACGCTCGCGGGCTTCGGTTCGCTCGTGCAGACGCACTCGGTCGACTTCGACACCGTGCGCCAGGACGCCCGCCCCGTGACGGTGGGGGACCACTCGCTGGTGATGAGCCGGTCGGTCCTGCTGCCCGGCAGCCGGGTGCCGGGCGCCTCGCTGGTGGCGGCCGGCGGCGTCGTCGCCCGCTCCCTGCCCGCCGAGCCCGCCCTCTACGGCGGCGTCCCGGTCCGGCCGCTGCGCCCGACCGACCCGGCGTCCGCGTTCTTCGTGCGGGACCAGGTGGACATCCTGTGATCGGTTCCCGCCGTGCCGCGCTCGGGGTCGCCGACCAGGTGGTCAGCTCGGCCACGAACTACCTCACCGCCTTCGTGGCGTCCCTCGTGCTCGTGCCGCACGACTTCGGTGCCTTCGTCGTCGCCTTCGCCGTCGTCACGGTGCTCGCCGCCGCCAGCCGGGCGGTGCTCTCCGAGCCGCTGATCGCGCACCTGCCCGGGGTCGCCGACGTCGGGCGCCGCCGCCGGCTCGCCGGGTCCGCGCTCGGCGCGGCGGCGCTGTTCGGGCTCGGCGGGACCGTGCTCGTCGTCGCACTGGGCCTCGCGGGCGGCGACGTGCTCGCGACGCTGCTCGTGTTCGCGCCCTGGATCGTCGGCGTGATCGTCGTCGACGCGGGCCGCTTCGTCCTGCTCGCCCGCCTGCGCACCGGGGCGACCCTCGCCGTGGACGGCGCCTGGGCACTGGTGCAGGGCGCCGGCCTCGCGGTCGTCGCGGCGACGGGGACGTGGAGCCCGGCGTCGCTGGCCGCGTGCTGGGGCGTCGGGGCCCTGGGCGGGGTCGTCGTGCTCGCCGCGGTCGGCGTCGAGCGGCCCGGCCGTCCGGGGGCGTGGCTGCGCGAGGGGGCCTACCTCTCCGGCTGGTTCACCGTCGTCTCCGTCCTCGGCCAGGTCCAGACCTACGCGGTCCTCCTGCTCGCCGGGCTCGTCGTCTCGACCACCGAGATGGCCGGTCTGCGCGCGGTGCAGCTGCTCGTCCTGCAGCCGCCGACGACCCTCATGGCGGCCGTGCTGGTGCTCGCCACGGCGATGTTCGCGCGGTTCCCGGTCGCCGCCGACGGCACCCTGCCGCCGGGCTTCCGGGCCCTGCGCCGCCGGGTCACCGTCGCGATGGCGGGTCTCGGCCTGCTGATCTGCACCGCGATCCCGCTGCGGGACGTGCTCATGGGCCTGCTCTTCCCGCGCTACCTCGACGCCGCCCCGCTGGTCACGCCGACCGCGCTGACGGTCGCCGTGCTCGGGCTGTCGGTGCCCGCGGCGGCGGCGCTGCGCGGGATGCGGCGCGGACGGCTGCTGTGCGGGTTGCAGGTGTTCACGAGCCTCGCGATCGTCGCCGGCGCGACGGCGGGTCTGGTCCTGGCCGGGGTGCTCGGGCTGGCCTGGGGGATGGCCGGCGCCGCCGTGCTCGTCGTCGCCGTCCAGTCCGTCGTCGCGCACCGCGCCCGACCGCGTCCCGCCGGACCACCGGTCGCGGAGCCGGGGGAGACGCTGGTCGACCCGGTGCCGGAGCCGGTCCGATGACGCCGGTCCTCGGGCGCCGCGCCGCCCTCGGGGTCCTGGCGCTGGCCGCCCCGGCCGCGCTCGCGGCGTGCGGTGCCCCGTCCGCGTCGGCCCTGCGACCGGTGTCGGCCGGGGTCCGGCTCGCCACCGACTGGGCCCGCCGCCCGGACGGCACCGGCGCGGTGACCGGCGACGAGGGCGCCCCGTTCCGCGTGGTGTCGCACGACGCGCCCCCACCCGTCGTCCGGAACGGCGGCCTCGAGGCGGGCCTGCCGGACGCGCACGCCGCCACCTACGTGCTCGCGGACGCGGGCGCCGACGTGGTGCGGATCGGCGCCACCTTCGCCGTCGGGCCCGGCTCCGAGGCCGGGTCGCTGTGCCTCGCCACCTTCACCGGCATCCCGCTCGAGGGCCCGGCGCCGCGCACCCGCTGCCACTTCGTGATCACCCCCGAGCGCTGGATCTACGGGCTGATCGAGGACCCCACGCGCCTGACGGTGCTCGCGCGCGGCGTGCACGCGAGCCCGCTCCACCCGGACGGGACGTCATACGCGGCGGAGGTCGTCGTCACCGGGTCGACGGCCTCGCTGTCCCTGCCCGACGGCACGACGACCGCGGTGAGCGACCCGCGGATCGCCACGCTCGGCGGCCGGTTCGCGTGCTGGGAGTTCTACAAGGACGCCGCGGGAGCGGCCGACGTGCGCCTCGTGCGCAGTTGGGCAGGGTGACGATGAGCGCGACCGGGAGCTCGACCGCGGCCTGGATCGGGCCGCTCCCGCCGCCCGTGCACGGGGCGAGCCTGGTGACGGCCCGGCTGCTCGAGCGCGTGCGCGAGCGGATCGACGACGTGCGCGTGGTCGACGTCGCGGGGAAGGGCGCGGGGCTCGGGCACGTCGTCTCCCGGGCCCGGGCGCACCTCCGCGCGCTCGGCGTCGTCCTCGGGCTGCCCGCGGGCGCGGTCGTCTACGTCTCGCTCTTCGGCGGGTTCGGGCTCTGGTACCAGCTGCCGGTGCTCGCGCTGGCCCGGGCCCGCGGCCTGCGACTCGTCGCCCACCACCACTCCTACGCCTACATCACCGCGCGCGCGGTGCCGATGGTGCTGATCACCGCGCTGCTCGGGCGACGGGACCGGCACCTGTTCCTCTCCGCCAGCATGCGGTCCGCGTTCCTCGACCGGTACGCCTCGCGCGCCGACCACCGCGTGGTGAGCAACGCGCACGTCGTCGACCCGGGTCCGGTCCGCCCCGTCGCGGCGCGGCACGGCCTCGCGCTCGTGCACGTCAGCAACCTCTCGGTGAGCAAGGGGTCGGTGGCCGCCGTCGCGACCTGCGCGGCCCTGCGCCGGCGGGGCGTGGACGCGACGCTGACCCTGGTCGGCCCGTGCGGCGACGAGGAGACGGCGGCCGCGATCGCGGCGGCGGGTGAGGCCGTCCGGTGGCTCGGGCCCTGCTCCACCGACGAGGTGAACGAGGCCCTCGACGGGGCCGACGTCTTCCTGTTCCCGTCGAGCTACGTCAACGAGGCCGAGCCGCTCGTCGTGCTCGAGGCCCTCTCCCGCGGGGTCCCGGTCGTCGCGACCGGGCGCGGGGCCCTGCCCGAGCTGCTCCCCGCCGACTGGCTCGTCGCGGACCCGGAACCCGAGGGGATCGCCGACCGCGTCACGTCGCTGCGCACCGGTCCGTCGTGGCGCGCCGACGCCGCGGCCCGGGCCCGGGCGCTCTTCGCCGCGCGGTGCGCCGACGCCGACCCGGTGGCGCTCGTCCTCGAGCCGACGGTCCGGGAGATGGCGGTCCTCCAGGTGGTGCCGTCGTTCGACGTCTCGACGCGGGAGGCCGCGGCCGCCCTCGCGGTGGCGCGCAGCTACGTCGGGGCCTCCGACGCGTCCATCCACACCCTGGCGACGGGGACCCCGGGCGCGGACTGGGCGGACCGGCCCACCGTCGCGGCACCGGGCACGGGCCCGTTCGCGACGATGCGGTGGCTCCTGCGCCACGTGCGCGGCTTCGACCTCGTCCACGTGCACGTCACGAGCGGCACCGCCGCCGCGTCCGCGGCGCTCGTGTCCCGGGTGTGCGGGCGGGCCTTCGTCCTGCAGCCGCACGGGCTGGGCGTGCCGCGGAGCGGTCGGGCCGCCGCGCTCGACCTCCTCCTCACCCGCCCCGCGTTGCGGGCCGCCCGTGCCGTCCGCGTGGAGGACGAGGCCGAGCGCGCCCGGGTCCTCGCGGTCGCGCCCGGGGCGGTGGTGGCGGTCCTGCCGACCACGACGCCGCGTCCGACGCGCACCGCGTCCACCGCGTCCACCGCGCCCGCCGTGCCCACGCAGCGCGCGTCGCGGGTGGCCGGGGAGCTGGTCGAGGGCTGAGCCCGGCCGTCAGGTGCGCGGCAGCACGCACACCTGGGAGGCGAACGTCAGGCCCGCCCCGAACCCGCACAGCAGCGCGAGGTCGCCGGGGCGGGCCCGACCCGTCGTCAGGAGCTCGTGCATCGCCAGCGGCACCGAGGCCGCGGAGGTGTTACCGGTGACGGCGACGTCGCGGGCCACGGCGACGTGGTCGGGCAGCGCGAGCGCCTTGACCAGGCCGTCGGTGATGCGGGCGTTGGCCTGGTGCGGCACGAACGCGTCCAGCTGCTCGGGCTTGCACCCCGCCTTCTCCAGGGCCTCGAACACCAGCGGCACCATCCGCGAGGTCGCCCAGCGGAACACCGCGGGGCCCTGCATGCGCAGCGCCGGGCGCTCCTCGCTCTGGCGGGCCTGCGCCCACGTCGGCGACTGCACGATGAGGTCGGCCTGCGTCCCGTCCGCGCCCCACGCCGCCGGCCCGATCCCGGGCTCGGACGACGGACCGAGCACCACCGCGCCCGCACCGTCGCCGAACAGGAACGCGGTGGACCGGTCGGTCGGCTCGACGATGTCGCTCATCCGCTCGACGCCCACGACGAGCACCGCCCCGTGCCCCGCGGCGACCAGCGACGCGGCCACCTCGAGGGCGTAGCAGAAGCCCGCGCACGCCGCCCCGAGGTCCATCGCGGCCCCGTGCACCGCGCCGATCTCGGCGGCGACCCGGGTGCCGACCTGGGGGCACGCCGTGTCCGACGACATCGTCGCCACCAGGGTCACCGCGACGTCCGCCGCCGCGACCCCGGCGGCCGCGAGGGCGTCCCGGGCCGCCGCCGACGCCATCGCCACCACGGTCTCGTCGGGACCGGCCATCCGGCGCGTCGAGATGCCGGACCGCGCGTGGACCCACGCGGCGTCGACCTCGAGGTGCTCGCACACCTCCTCGTTGGTGACCACCCGACGCGGACGGTAGGCGCCGAGCCCGAGGAGAGCGGCGGGGTGGCCGGTGCTGATCGAGCTGATCGAGCCCAAGGGGGTGCCTCGCGAGACGGTCGGGGGCGGACGTCCTCCCCACGGTCACCCGGCCCCTCGGTTACTCGGAAGTCCTACTATCTGGTACGCGGGTGCAACCGGTCACACAACGCCGCGCCCAGCTCCCGGTCCGGGTTCAGCGGCGCGTAGAGCACCTGCTCCGCGCCCGCGTCGGCGTACTCCAGGAGCCGCGCGGCCACCTCGTCGGGCGTCCCGTACGGCACGCAGGCGTCGACGATGCGGTCCATGTCCTGCCCGTAGATCTCACGCAGTCGCCGGACGGCGAGCTCGCGCGCCTCCGCGCGCGTGTCCGCCACCGCCGACCACGCCAGCACCCCGCCGGCGACCGGTCCCCGGCCCTGCTCGGCGGCCACGTCGTTCACCACGCGGAGACCGCGGGCGACCCGGTCGGGGCTGCACAGGTACGGCATCCACACGTCGCCGGCCCGTCCCGCGCGGCGCATCGACGCCTCCGACCGGCCGCCGATCCAGATCGGGACCGGCCGCACCGGGGGCGGGTCCATCGCGTGCCCCGCGACGGCCTCGCCCCGCAGGTAGGCACGCACGGCCGGGAGCGCCTCGTCGGTGCGCCGGCCCCGCGAGCTGACCGGCACGCCGACCGCCTCGAACTCGGCGGGGTACTCGCCGCCCACCCCGACGCCGAGCTCGAACCGGCCGCTCGACACCCGGTCCACCGACACCGCCAGCTTCGCGGCGAGCGCCGCGGGATACAGCGGCAGCAGCGTCACCGCGGACAGCAGCCGCACCCGGGTGGTCACCGCCGCCGCGGCGGCGAGGGAGACGAACGCGTTCGACGTCGGGCTGCCGAACAGCACGTGTTCGCCGCTCGCGACCAGGTCGAACCCGGCGTCCTCGCCCCACCTCGCGGTCCCGGCCGGGTCGTCGGTGGTGGCCAGCATCAGTCCGAGCTGCACGGGGCCGACCCTAGAGGCGGACCCGCGAGTGCGGCGTAGTGCGTCATCGCTGACGCACATCGCCGCACTCGCTCACGCGCGGGCGGCCAGGATCTCCCGCAGGGCGTCGAGGAACTCCGCCGGCGAGCCGACGAGCTCGTGCCAGTTCGTCCGGACGACGATCCAGCCGGCGGCGGTCAGGGCGTTCTGCCGCCGGGCGTCGCGCAGGAAGGCGCGGAGGTCCCGGTGGAAGGCCCAGCCGTCGATCTCGACGATCACCTTCTCCCGCCGGAACGCGACGTCGGCGACCACGCTCCCGTAGCCGGGCAGGTCCAGGGCGAGGTTCGCGATCCAGCCGACCAGCCCCGCCCCGGTCATGGCGGCATGGGCGCGCCGCTCCGCCTCGGACACCGCTCCGCCCGCCGCGAGGGCGAGGAGCCGGACGACGACCGGCGTGCCCCGTCGTCGCGATCGACCCTCCTGGAGACGCTCCAGGATCGGCAGTGCCACCCGCCCCTGCTGCAGCGCCCGGTCCATCAGGCGGGCGCCCTCCTCCAGGCCCAGGGCGGCCGCCGCGTCGAGGACGGTGTGCGGCACGGTGGTCACCCGGAGCCCGCGCCGCGTATCGCTCGCGGCGCGCGGGACGTGGCGGCGCTCGATCCGGACGCCCGGCCGCGGACGGTGCTGGTGCTGCGGGTCGACGGCGACGTCGATCACGGCCGGGCACTCGTCGATCAGCCCGTGCCACCAGGCCGCGGCGGGCCCGGCCAGCACGGCGTGGTCCCCGATCGACAGCAGGGCGGCGCGGACCCGCACGGTCGGGGTCAGCCGGTGCGACCCGACCAGGTAGACCCGCGGGGCCACGCGGGTCCATTCGCCGGCGGCCACGCGACGGCGGACCGTCGTGTGGCTGTACCCGCAGTCCAGGGCCTGCGCGAGAGTGATGGCGCCGTCCTGGCGGCGCACGGTGTCGTTGAGTCGGCGCTCGTCGATGCTCACACGGGTTCTGACTCTGCCGGGGCCTCCACGGATCCATCGGATCTCCGAGTGCGGCGATGTGCGTCATCGCTGACGCACAAC
>NZ_JAJNDA010000069.1 GCF_021026295.1 Actinomycetospora soli | reverse complement strand
CTCCTGCGTCGGGCTGAGCGTCGGACCACCCGATCGGTGGACCGGGCGCGTCCTGGCCCTCTCACCCCCACCGCCCCCAGGCGGGGCCGCGTCCCACCCAGCCCCGACTCCAGGGAGCCCCCCGATGGCCATCCAGTTCACCGCCTACGCCGCCCCCGCCGACGCCGAGTTCCCCCGCCACATCGAGTGCATCGAGTCCGTCGAGACCCACTCCTCGGACGCAGCGGCGCTGCTGGCGATGGCGGGGCTGTGGGACGCGGGCGACCCGCAGGGGTCCCTGGTCGGCTCCTGCCCGGCCCCGGAGCTCCTCGCCCGGATCGCCACCGGAGTCCCCACGACGGCCGGCACCGACCGGTTCGAGCGTCGGCTCGCCGAGCTCGGGTTCCTCCTCGAGGACGCGGTCATGGTCGATCACGCGATCGTCCAGTGGAGCTGAGGCTCCCGGCCCCTACGGGGCCCGCCCCTGCGGGGGGCGGGCCCCGCCGTCGCGCGGCGCGCGGCGCGCGGCCCCCGCGGCCGTCAGGGCGGGTGCGGCGGAGTGGCCGCGCCGAGCCCGGGCCGGCGAATCCCGGTCCGCGCACGCACCACCGGTGGCCGCTGGCCACGACGCTCCGCGCGCGGGTGGCCACCTGGCAGGTGGCCCGTGGTGGCCACCCAGCCGCGGAGATGGCCACCGCGAGCCGGAGGTGGCCGCCCAGGACCCCGGATGTGGCCACCCCGGTCTGGCGGTGGCCGCGCGGGGTGCGATGGGGCGTCGAGCTCCGCCGGCGGGCGCGCCGCACGGCGCACCACGGGGGACGAGCCGAGGACTAGGGGCTGCGGGGCGACGCCCAGACCCATGAATGGTGATCGTGTAGTGGAGACCGGCCCGACGGCCCCAGCGCCGCGGGGGCAGCCACTCGCGACGCCGAGCGCCGGCACGTGGGCCGGTCGGTGGGCCCGGACCCATCCGTCTCTCACCGCTCGGGCCCGCCGGCGCCAAAGGGCCGTGGTGGGCAAGACGCGCAGCAGCGCTGCGGAGGCGCCCCGAGCGTCGTGCGACTACGTCCAACGCTTCCGGGAACCGGTGTCCGGCCCAGTGCTGCCGCGCTCCTCGTGGCTTCGGAATCCCACCTCCCGTTGCTCACCGCGCCCTTTGATCTTCCTGTCTGTTGATTGTGGAACGACGGTCGAGCGACAGCTGCTCCGAGTGCTGCACGAGAACCCGGATCGGCAACGGCCCTCGGCCACTACGGCTGCGCACTCTCGCTGGGCGACTCGTGGGCGTCCTTGGCGAGAGGGGC
>NZ_JAJNDA010000068.1 GCF_021026295.1 Actinomycetospora soli | reverse complement strand
GGGCGTGTCACGGCAACCGTGTAAGCAGCGGACGGACCAAGATCGACTTCCGTGCCGGGCATGGTGGTCGGGAAGGACGTCCCAGTGAACGACGAAGATCTTCAGTCGGTCGCCAACGACGCCGCGGCGGCCGGTCGGCTCGCCGCGGCGTTGCAGCCTCAAGCGATCGACGCCTTGATCGCCGACGCCCAGGCCGCCGGCACCCCGATCGACGGGGTCGACGGGCTGCTCAACCAGATGACCAAAGCCGTCCTCGAGCGAGCTCTGCAGGGCGAGATGGCCCATCACCTGGGGTATGAGCGCGACGATCCCTCAGGAGCAGGCACCGGCAATTCCCGCAACGGGCACTCACACAAGACCGTGTCGACCACGAACGGCCCGGTCACCATCAAGGTGCCGCGCGACCGCAACGGCGAGTTCGAACCGCGGATCGTCCCAAAACGCAAACGTCGTATCGGGCAGATCGACGAACTGGTCCTGTCCTGCTACGCGCGCGGAATGTCGACGCGAGACATCGAGGCGCATTTGCTCGAGGTCTACGGAATTAACGCGTCTCGGGAGATGGTCTCCAACATCACCGACATCGTCACCGACGAGATTGAGCTGTGGCGCAATCGCCCCGTCGACGAGGTCTATCCCATCATCTATGTCGACGGCATCCGGCTGCGGATCCGGGACAAGGGCGCGGTCACCATCAAGGTCGCCCACCTCGTGGTGGGTGTCGACGTCGAGGGCCGCAAGCACGCCCTCGGGGTCTGGATCGCCGAGGCCGAGGGAGCCAAGTTCTGGCACTCGGTGCTCACACAGCTCCGCAACCGCGGTCTGCGTGACGTCCTGATCGCCTGCTGCGATGGTCTGACCGGCCTGCCCGAGGCCATCACCTCGGTGTTCCCCGACACCGTGGTCCAGACCTGTGTGGTCCACGTGATCCGCAACTGCATGCGGTTCGTGTCCTACCACCACCGCAAGAAGATCACCGCGGCGATGAAGACGATCTACACCGCGCCCACCGCCGAGGCCGCCGAGCTCGCCCTCAAAGACCTCGATCGCACCTGGGGAGCCCAATACCCCGGCGTCATCGATGTCTGGGAACGCGCCTGGAACGAATTCGTCCCGTTCCTCGACTACCCCGCCGAACTCCGTCGCGTCGTCTACACCACCAACGCCATCGAGTCCATCAACTTCCAGCTACGTAAAATCACAAAAGCGCGCGGTCATTTCCCGTCCGACGAGGCCGCGATGAAGCTGCTCTACCTCGGGCTTCGCAACATATCGAGCAACCGCGGCGGAGAGTCGGGCACAGGCACCCACGGCTGGAAAATAGCGCTCAACACACTGGTCGTCCA
>NZ_JAJNDA010000067.1 GCF_021026295.1 Actinomycetospora soli | reverse complement strand
GTTGTCGATACCCGAGGCCGACTGCACCGATTTCGAGGTGGTCTGCTCCCACGACAGACCTCTTCTGCGCCGCGGTAACGGCGCCTGGTCGAGACACCGGCCGGAGTGCCGTGGCCGGGGCTACTTCGTGCCGAACCTGCGTAGCCGCAGGCTGTTGGCCACGACGAACACCGAGGAGAAGGCCATGGCCGCTCCGGCGAGCATCGGGTTGAGCAGGCCTGCCGCGGCCAGGGGGAGTGCGGCGGTGTTGTAGGCGAAGGCCCAGAACAGGTTGCCCTTGATGGTGGCGAGGGTCCTTCGCGACAGGCGGATCGCGTCGACGGCGGCGAGGAGGTCGCCACGCACGAGGGTGAGGTCGCCGGCCTCGATCGCGACGTCGGTGCCGGTGCCCATGGCGAGGCCGAGGTCGGCGCGCGCCAGTGCCGCGGCGTCGTTGACGCCGTCCCCGACCATGGCCACGGTGCGCCCTTCGCCCTGGAGACGGGAGACGACGTCGTCCTTGTCCTGGGGCATGACCTCGGCGATCACGTGGTTCGGGTCGATCCCGACTTCTGCGGCGACAGCGTGGGCCGCCGGGCTGCTGTCGCCGGTGAGCAGCATCGGGGTCAGACCGAGGTCGCGCAGTTGTCGGATGGCTGCGGCGCTGGTCGGCTTGACCGTGTCGGCGACGGCGAGGAGGCCGCGGGCGGCGCCGTCCCAGCCGACGGCGACGACGGTGTGACCGCGGGATTCCGCCTCGGCCTTGGCGGCCAGCAGTGGCTCGGGCAGACGGATCGCCCAGTCGGCGAGGAGCCGGGGTCGGCCGACGAGCACGGCGTGACCGTCGACGACGCCGTGCACGCCGAGTCCCTCGTCGTTGGCGAAATCCTCAACGGCGGGCAGTGGTCCGTGAGCGTCGCGGGCGGCGGAGGTGATGGCGCGGGCGATGGGGTGTTCGGATCCGTCCTCGAGGGCGCCCGCGAGGCGCAGGAGCTGGCCAGGGTCCTCTCCGTCGGCGGGGACGGTGTCGACCAGGGACATCGCTCCCTCGGTGATGGTGCCGGTCTTGTCGAGCACGATGGTGTCGACGCGTCGGGTGGACTCGAGCACCTCGGGTCCCTTGATGAGGATGCCCAGCGCGGCGCCGCGGCCGGTGCCGACCATGAGCGCCATGGGTGTGGCCAGACCGAGCGCGCAGGGGCAGGCGATGATGAGGACGGCCACGGTGGCGGTGAAGGCCGCCGCGGCTCCCGCGCCCGTGGCCAGCCAAAACCCGAGAGTGCCCGCGGCGAGCAGGATCACCACGGGAACGAAGATGCCGGAGACGCGGTCGGCCAGCCGCTGCACGGCGGCCTTGCCGTTCTGCGCGTCCTCGACCATCCGGGCCATCTGCGCGAGCTGGGTGTCGGAGCCGACACGGGTCGCGCGGACGACCAGTCGGCCGCCGGC
>NZ_JAJNDA010000066.1 GCF_021026295.1 Actinomycetospora soli | reverse complement strand
GGCTCTTCCGATTTCGGAGTGCAGCTGAGGGTGTGACCGGGCCGGGAGCTGGGGTCGTGTCGCTGCGGTGAGGCGGGCCCCGAGAAGTTGATGATGGCGGTTCCTACGCCAACCAGCGCCAACATCTCGGGGACCCGATGTCACAGCTTACGACCCTGCCGGCCCAGATCGTGGCCGACACGATCATCCGCACCGTCGAGCTCGGAGTCCGGATCACCGACGCTGCGGTGGCTGGCGAGACCACGGTGCTGTGGTGCGAGCTGCTCGTCGAGGGGCCCGGCCGCTGCCCGGGCTGCGGAATCACCGGGACCTATCGCGACAGCACCGAGCGCCGGGTCAGCGACGTCCCGGTGGTCGGGCACCCGCTCGAGCTGCGGGTCCGGGTCCCGCGCTACCGCTGTGCCCATGACGGCTGCACGCGTGAGGTGTTCGCCCACGACACCAGCCGCCTCGCGCGGCCCGGCGCGTCGACCACACGGCGAGCCGCGAAGTTCATCCTGCGCCGGCTGATGCTGGACAAGGCCACGGTCGCGGCGGTGGCCCGCGAGCTCGGCCGGTCCTGGGACACCGTGAACGACATCGCGGTGGACGCGACGACGGCGCTGCTGCTCACCGCCGGCCCCGGCCGCCTCGACGGGGTCGAGGTGATCGGCGTCGATGAGCACAAATGGGCCCACACCCGCGGCGCCGAGGCCGACGGGTTCGTCACCGTCATCACCGACCTGACCGCTGTCGTCGCAGGTACAGGTCCTGCGCGGCTGCTGGACATGGTCCCGGGGCGTTCCGCGGCGGCGATGAAGACCTGGCTCGAGGCCCGCCCGCAGGCCTTCCGTGACGGCGTGCGGATCGTGGCGATGGACGGCTTCGGCGGCTACAAGAACGCCGCCGTCGAAGCGCTCCCCGAGGCGGTCACAGTGATGGATCCGTTCCACGTCGTGGCGCTGGCCGGGCACAAGCTCGACCTGTGCCGCCAACGCGTCCAGCAGGACACCGTCGGACACCGCGGTCGCAGCGGGGACCCGCTCTACCGGGTCCGGCGGACGCTGCGCACTCGTCTTGGGCTGCTCTCCGAGCGGCAACGCGCCCGGCTGGAGACGGTGTTCGGCTACGACGAGCACGTCGCGGTCGAGGTGACCTGGTGGTCGTATCAGCAGATCATCGCCGCCTACGAGCAGCCCGATCGCGCCCGCGGCAAGACGATGCTGACCGCGGTGATCGACCGGCTCCGGACCGGCCTACCGGCCGGGCTCGAAGAGCTCGCGACCCTCGGGCGGACGCTGCACCGGCGCCGCGACGACGTCCTGGCCTACTTCGACCACCGCGCCTCCAACGGCCCCACCGAAGCCATCAACGGGCGCCTCGAGGCCCTGCGCCGCAACGCCCTCGGGTTCCGCAACCTGATCAACTACCGCATCCGCTCCCTGCTCCACTGCGGGAACCTCGCACTCTGATTCCGGAAGAGCC
>NZ_JAJNDA010000065.1 GCF_021026295.1 Actinomycetospora soli | reverse complement strand
TGCTGACGACGCCTGAATCCTGACCCCTCTGCGACGGGTGAATCTGGACCCCCTTGCCGATGGGAAGGGGTGTTGAAGGTGGAGGACTGGGCGGAGATCCGGCGCCTGCATCGGGCGGAGGCGATGCCGATCAAGGCGATCGCCCGGCAGCTGGGGGTCGGGCGGAACACGGTGCGGCGGGCTTTGGCGGCCGAGGAGCCGCCGAAGTATGAACGGGCGGCGAAGGGCTCGATCGTCGACGAGGTCGAGCCTCGGATTCGGGAGCTGCTCGCGCAGTGGCCGTCGATGCCGGCGACGGTGATCGCTGAGCGGGTCGGGTGGTCGCGGTCGTTGACGGTGCTCAAGGACCGGGTGCGGGAGCTGCGGCCGTTGTATGCGCCGGTCGACCCGGTGTCGCGGACCGAGTACCGGCCCGGGGAGCTCGCGCAGTGCGACCTGTGGTTCCCGCCCGCCGAGGTGCCCCTCGGGGCCGGTCAGTCCGGGGCGCCGCCGGTGCTGGTGATGGTCTCGGGCTACTCGCGGGTGATGACCGCGCGGATGATCCCGTCCCGGCAGGGCCCCGATCTGCTCGCCGGGCAGTGGACGCTGCTGGCGGGCTGGCGCGCGAGCCCGCGCGCGTTGGTCTGGGACAACGAGTCCGCGATCGGTTCATGGCGTGGTGGGCGCCCGCAGCTGACCGAGGCGATGCAGGGCTTCCGTGGGTTGCTGGGCATCAAGGTGATCCAGTGTCGACCCCGCGATCCCGAGGCCAAGGGGCTGGTCGAGCGGGCAAACCGGTATCTCGAGACCTCGTTCATGCCCGGTCGTAGCTTCACCTCCCCGCAAGATTTCAACGGCCAGCTCGGGGTCTGGTTGGCCCGGGCCAACCAGCGCCACCACCGCCGTCTCGGGGCCCGGCCGGTCGAGCGGTGGAAGGCCGATCACGCCGCGATGCTCGCGCTGCCTCCGGTCGCGCCGGGGTCGGGCTGGGCTACGAGCCTGCGGCTGCCGCGGGATCACTACGTCCGCCTCGACGGCAACGACTACTCCGTCGATCCGTCCGCGGTCGGGCGCCGGGTGCTGGTCACCGCGGATCTCGAGCAGGTCGTGGTGAGCCTCGCTGACGGTCGTGATGGCGTCCGGGTCGCCCGTCACGCTCGCTGCTGGGCCCGGCACCAGACGATCACCGACACCGCCCACGCCCAGGCCGCGGCGCGGCTGCGGGAGGCCTACCGCCACCAGCTGGCGCCGCCGGCCGACACCGAGGTCGCCTACCGCGACCTGGCCGACTATGACCGCCTCTTCGACATCGACGCAGACGATGAGACTCTCGAGCAGGCGATCTGATGGCGGCGAAGAGCCCCGCGACCGGCGGCCGCAACGTGGTCTCGGAGCTGGCCTATCTGACCCGGGTATTGAAGGCGCCGTCACTGGCGGCTTCGGTGGAGCGGCTCGCCGAGCGCGCCCGGGCCGAGAGCTGGACCCACGAGGAGTTCCTCGCGG
>NZ_JAJNDA010000063.1 GCF_021026295.1 Actinomycetospora soli | reverse complement strand
CAACCCGATCAGACGCCATTCCAGCATCGGAATGCTCTCACCGGTCGACTTCGAAGCCCGCCACACCGACCCCGACCAAGATCACTGACCCCACACCCCAGGTGTCCGGTCTACGGGGTCAAGCTCAGCCCGACCGGACCGTTGAGGTGCCTCTGGCGCCCCGCGTCGTCGGGGAACGCGTCGTAGATACCGAACGACGAGGGCCCGAACCGGAAGGCGACCCACCGGACCGTGGTGGGTTCGTCCTGCACGAGGGTCAGCCCGTGCTGCAGGAAGTCCTCGACGTCCGTCTCTCGACCCGGCAGCGCCTCGATACGCACCAGGAACCCTACGGTCACTGGCTCAGCCATGATCGATCTCTCTCCTCGAGGACGTTGTTCGTCAGGTGCGGTCGCGGCGACGGCGGTGAACCCGTCCGCCAGGCGGACTTCGCGAGGTAGCGTCGTCCTGAGGCCGACCCGTTGGAAGGTCGGTGGTTTCGACGTCAGAACGCGGCACCGGCAGCTTCGGCGACGGCCTGGTCCTGGTCGCCGGTACCCCCGGACACTCCCACCCCACCGACGACGTTGCCGTTGCTTCCGCGCAGCGGCACGCCGCCGGCGAAGATCATGACCCGGCCCTGGTTGGAGTCGCTGATGCCGTAGAACTGCTCACCGGGCTGGGAGTTCTTCGCGAGGTCGGCCGTCAGGTGTCGAACGCTCGCGCGGTGAAGGCCTTGTTGATCGAAATGTCGATGCTGCCCATCCAGGCGTCGTCCATCCGAATGTGGGCCACCAGGTTCCCGCCCGCATCGACCACCGCCACGTTGCTCGGCGACCCGATCTCCCGGGCCTTGTGCTCGCCCGCGGCGATCACCCTGCGGGCGTCCTCGAGGGACACCGTCTCGATCTGCCTCATCGTCGGTCTCCGTTCCTAGCGGCGCGAGTGTGGCCGGGGTCAGGCCTGAACCCGGTGGCGGCCCTCGGCGAACTCCTCGACGATCTTCGCGCCGAACGCGGGCAGGTCGTCGTTCTGGATTCGGGCCGCTCGATCGCGGAGGTGGCCCGGTCGATCGATGTGCACGAGATGACGTTGGGCAAGTGGGTGAAAAAGGCCAAGCAGGCCCGCACGGCAGCTGATACTGACAAGCCGTTGGCGGTCGATGAGCGTGAGGAACTCGAACGGCTGCGCGCGGAGAACGCGACGCTGCGGATGGAGCGTGACTTCGCAAAAAAAGTAGCGACCTGGTTCGCGAAAGACCAGCCGTGAAGTACGCGGCGATCGCGAACTGGGCCGACTCCGACGACCCCGCCGACGCGTTCCCGGTGAGCTTCATGTGCGCATCGCTCGAGGTGTCGCGCTCGGGGTATCACGACTGGCGCCGCCGACTGCCCTCGCGCCGCGACCTCGACGACGCCGAGTTGACCGCGAAGATCTGCGAGCAGTACGACCAGCTGCCCGGCCGGCCCGGGGTCCGGCGGGTGTGGGCGGAGCTGACCGCGCAGGGCTGGCGGGTCGGCCGCAAGCGGGTGTGGCGGCTGATGCGCGCGGCGGGCCTGCAGGGACGCACCCCGTGGCGCTGGCGGCGCACCACCGTCGCGGGTGGCCGGCGCCCGATCGACGCGCCGGACCTGCTCGGCCAGCAGTTCGACGTCGAGGCCCTCGACACCGTCTGGGCCGGCGACATCACCTACATCGACACCGTCGACGGGTTCTGCTTCCTGGCCACCGTGAT
>NZ_JAJNDA010000062.1 GCF_021026295.1 Actinomycetospora soli | reverse complement strand
CCTAGTAAGTGCCGGTAGCGGTTGATCCGGGCTCGGTCATCGGGGTGCTCCTGGTGTTGGTTCGGGTTCGGGTCGGGCCATCACTACCGGGAGGCAGCGGATGTCGAAGGGCGGGAAGCTCACGCGGGGTGACCGGCGGCGCAATGAGCGGCTGGGACGGTTGCGGTCGATCGTGCGTCGCGATCTCGCGGTGCTGGGGGTGGATCTGGCTTCGGGCAAGCAGGCCGCGGCGGTGTGTGATCACGACTCGCGGGTGCTGGCGCGGCGGATGTTCACCGGAGATGCCTGGGTGATCGAGGAGATCCTCGATTGGGCGGCGCCGATCGCCGCCGAGGCCGGGTTCGCCGGGGTCGTGCTGGGCTGCGAGCCGACCGGGCACCGGTGGAAGCCGCTGCTGGATCGGGCCCGCGCCCGGGGGGTCGAGCTGGTCTGTGTGAACCCGATGCTGGTCAACCGGGGCCGCGAGGAGGAGGACTTCACCCGGGACCGCTCGGACTTCAAGGACGCCACGATCATCGCCAAGCGGGTCGCCGAGCTGCGCTGCTACGTGCCCTATCAGCTCGAGGGTCACTGGTGTCGGCTGCGGCATCTCGGGGCGCGCCGCGACGACCAGCTCGTCACCGCTACCGCGGCCCGCCAGGCCCTGCGCGACCTGCTCGAATGCGCCTGGCCCGCTGCCCTGCAGGTGGCGGCCAAGCCGTTGGAGGCCCTGAGCTGGCGGGCGGCGATGAACGTGTCCACCTCTCCGGCGGTGATCGCAGCGATGACCTACGAGGATTTCGCGCAGGCCGTGGGAACCGAACTGCGTCGCTGGGGCGGCACCCGACGTAACCACCGCATCCTGCGCGCCCTGCACGCTGCGGCCGGCGCGCCGGGCGGGGTCAGCAGTGAACGCGACGCGGCCTGCGAACGCGCCGGGTTCGCCCTGGCCGACTGGCACCGCGCCCTCGGCGAGATCGACCACGTCGAAACCCTGCTGCTCGAGACCCTCGGCGCCCTCGAACTCGTCGAGCTCGCCGCCACGATCCCCGGCGTCTCCCCGGTCGGGGTGGCCGCGATCCTGGCCCAGACCGGCGACCCCGCCCGCTACGACAGCGCCCGGACCTGGGTCAAACACGCCGGGCTCTGCCCGCGCGACAACGAATCCGGCACCTTCGCCGGGACCACCACGATCTCCCGGCGCGGCCGCCCGGCGCTGCGCACCGCCGCGTGGCGCGCGGTCTGGTCCGCACTGCAGCACAACCCGGTCTACCGGGCCCGCTACCAGCACCTGACCACCCGCGCCGAGAACCCGCTGCGCGACGGCCAAGCCCGCACCGCGATCGCCGGCGCGCTGCTGCGGCAACTGTTCATCGTGGTGACCCGCCGAGTGGCCTGGGACCCCGACATCGCCGCCGGACGCGCCCACGAACCGCGCACCCCCGACACCGCAACGCAGAAGGTGGCGCCCGTGGCCGCATGACGCGACGATGGCGCCGGGCGGGGCGAACCCACTTTGTCCTTGGGAAGAACCCGTAGCTGAGCAGGGGCGCCCCGCCCACCCTGCACCCGAGCTCGCATGAGGGCTGTTGGGCCGAACCCGGTTGTCCGCTAGGTCGAGCACGCAGCGTGGGCACCAGCACCCGCCACCACGACGCCGTCGATCACCACCACCAACAAGCTCAACTCGCCGGTCCCGGCGAGGCGATGACGCACGCCCACCCACCGGAGCAACCCACCTTGACTTCGCCCTCATAGGTTGCTCAGCGC
>NZ_JAJNDA010000061.1 GCF_021026295.1 Actinomycetospora soli | reverse complement strand
CCCCGACGCGACGAACCTGACGTGCACCTCGCCCGGACCCGGTTCGTCGACGTCGAGCTCCACGATCTCGAACTCCGTCTGCCCCTTGTCCATGACCGCAGCGCGGGTCTTCATTCGGGTCACCTCTCGGCTCTGTCCACGGAACGCGACCCCGTGATCTAGCTCTCGCGGCGCGGCGGCGTCAAGCGGCGGCCGACCGCCGCCGTCACGGCCTCGGCGACGCCAGGTCGGCGTAGGTGTCCCGGAGCTCGCGCTTGAGGATCTTCCCGCTGGGATTCTTCGGCAGCTCGTCGACGAGCACCACGTACTTGGGCGCCTTGAACCCGGCGAGCCGTCCCCGGGCGTGGGCGACGATCTGTGCGGGGTCCGCCCCGGCTCCCTCGCGGAGCACGACGGCCGCGGCCACCGCCTCGATCCACTCGGGGTGGCTCACCCCGAACACGGCGACCTCGCTGACGGCGGGGTGGGAGTAGATCGCGTCCTCGACCTCGCGGCTCGCCACGTTCTCGCCGCCGGTGATGATGAGGTCCTTCTTGCGGTCGACGATCGTCAGGTAGCCGTCGGCGTCCATCACGCCCAGGTCGCCGCTGTGGAACCAGCCGTTCCGGAACACCTCGGCGGTGGCCTCCGGCCTGCCCCAGTAGCCCCGCATGGCGTGCGGGGTCCGGTGGACGATCTCGCCGACCTGCCCGACGGGCACCGGCCGGTCGTCGTCGTCGTGCAGCCGGGTCTCGACGTTGAGGCTCGCCCGCCCGTCGTGCCCGGCTTCGTGATCTGTTCCTCGGGGAACAGCACGGTCGCGTTCGGCGCCAGCTCGGTCTGACCGTAGTAGTTGAACAGCCGGATGCCGGGCAGCCGTTCGCCCAGCTCCGTCAGGACCGCGACCGGCATGATCGCCGCGCCGTAGTAGCCCTTGCGCAGCGAGGACAGGTCGTGCCGGTCGAACGCGGGGGAGCGCAGCAGCCGGATCCACACCGTCGGCGGGCAGAACATCTTCGTGACGCCCTCGGCGGCGACGGTGCGCAGGATCGTGTCGGGGTCGGGGGAGTCGACGACGATACTGGTCGCGCCCAGGTAGACGTCGGGTGTGAGGAAGTCGTGCAGCGCCGCGCAGTGGTAGAGCGGCAGCGCGTGCAGCTCGACGTCGTCGCGGTGGTACTCGCCGTCGACGATGTCGCTGAGGTACTGGGCGATGAGGTTCCGGTTCGTCATGATCGCGCCCTTGGGGGCCGACGTGGTCCCGCTCGTGTAGAGCAGCTGGACCGGGTCGTCGTCGCCGATCTCGACGTCGGGCTCGGTGGCGTCGTCGTGCTCCAGGAGCCGGTCGAACGACGTCCAGCCCGCCCGCCGATGACCACCCCGATCGCGATCGCCACCCGGGCCGCCCCGAGCGTGTCGACCAGCGCGTCCTCGACGATCACGGCACGCGCCCCGCTGTCCTCCAGGACGTAGCGCACCTCGGGCGCGGTGAAGTTGAAGTTCACCGGCACCGAGATGGCCCCGATCCGCGCCAGGGCGAAGTAGGCGACGACGAACGCGTAGGAGTTGTGGGAGAAGATCGCGACCCGGTCGTTGCGCGCGACCCCGCGCTCGACCAGCGCGTTCGCGACGCGGTTGGCGTCGGCGTCGAGCTCGGCGAACGTGCGCCGGACGTCGCGGTGCACGACCGCGGTCTTCGTCGGGACCTTCCCGGCGGTGCGGGACAGGATCGTGCCGACGGCCTGCCGGCGGGCCCGGGCGACGTCGGGGGTGTACGGCGGCCAGGGGCCGGTCGAGATCGTCCACCCTCGCTCCGACGGCTCCGGCGGTCGTCATCAGGCTGATCCTCGCGGCCGTGGGTGGGGTTGGGAAGCACCCGGCGGGACCCGTCGTCAGGACCTTGACGCCGCTTCGCCGGGGGAGCTACCACCGACGTGATGACGGTCCCCCCGTCGTGACGAGCCCGGAGGGTGATCGATGAAGACGCGCGCCGCAGTGATGGACAAGGGTCAGAAGGAGTTCGAGATCGTCGAGCTCGACGTCGACGAGCCGGGTCCGGGCGAGGTGCACATCACATTCACCGCCTCCGGC
>NZ_JAJNDA010000060.1 GCF_021026295.1 Actinomycetospora soli | reverse complement strand
ATCACGCAACCGGTCCTCATACATGCGCACCGCACGAGCCCGGGTCTCCGGGTCGAACTTCCGAGGTGGGGCCACAGCAGCAGTCTCCTTGCTACATCAGAGCCTCACCACTGACCGGGGCGGTTCAGAGCTCAGGGACCACTGGGGTGCCTGGTGGCCTGCAGCCAGCGAAGGGCGGCGAGGACGCGTCGGTTGTCGCGGTCGGTGTTGGTCAGGTCCAGCCTGGTGAAAAGGTTCGCGATGTGTGCTTCCACGGTGCGGGCGCTCAGGCAGAGGGCTTCGCCGATCCCGCTGTTCGAGCGTCCTTCGGCGATGAGTTGCAGGACATCGCGCTCGCGGGGGCTCAGGGCGTCGAGGGCGCCGCTGGTCTTCTGGTGGCGGACGAGCCGGCCCACGATGTCGACGTCGATGGCGGTTTGGCCTGCGGCGACGCGGTGCAGGGCCTCTACCAGTGCACTGGGCGCCTCGACCCGGTCTTTGAGTAGGTAGCCGATTCCGCTGCTTCGGATCTGTAGCAGGCGGGTTGCGTAGGAGGTGTCGTCGTATGTCGAGAGCACCAGTAGGCCGACTTCGGGGAAGGCGGCGGCCGCGTCGGCGGCCACGCTTAGTCCGTGGTCGTCTCGGTGGGAGGAGCTCAGGCAGATGTCGACGATGGCGACGTCGGGATGGTTGCGCTCGAGGAGGGGGAGGAGTTCATCGCCGGTGGCCACGTCGCCTACGACAGTCTGTCCGAGCGTTTCGAGGAGGAGGCGTAGGGCGGCCCGGAACAGCGGGGAGTCGTCGAGGAGCGCTATCTGCACGGGAGGGTCGCCACCAGAGTTGTGCCACCGGAGGGGCGGTCGTAGATGGTGAGGGTGCCGCCGAGTGCGCGAAGTCGGTCGTCGAGGCCGCGCAGGCCCGAGCCGGCCGCGGGGTCAGCCCCCCCGCGGCCGTCGTCATTGACCTCGAGTCGGACGATCCCGTTGGTCAGCGTGACCGTCACTGCGGCGCGGGTCGCCTGGGCGTGCCTGGCGATGTTGGTCAGCGCTTCGGCGCCGACGAAGTAGGCAGCGGATTCCACCTCGGGGCCGAGGCGGCGTTCCGGGACGTCGACGTCGGTCGGCTGCCCGAGGCCTTGGGCGACTCTCTCAAGCGCCGGTCCTAGCCCTTGGTCGGTGAGGACCGCGGGGTGCAGGCCGCGCGCCAGGTCGCGGAGGTCGCGTAGCGCGTGGGTCAGGTCGGTTTGGGCGCGGGCGACGACCGCGGCGGCCGCAGGCCGGTCCTCGACCTGCAGGCGGACCGCGCTCAATGTCGCGCTCACGGCCAGCAGGCTCTGCTGGGCGCCGTCGTGCAGGTCGCGCTCGATACGCCGCCGTTCCTGCAGAGCGGCCGCCACGATCCGTTGGCGCGACGCGTGGACTTCGTCGAGCTGGGCCTTGACCTGCTGGTGGAGCCGGCCGTTCGACAGGGCGAGACCGCTGGCCCCGATGGCAGCGGAGACCAAGCCTCGGTGACGCCGCAGGGCCGGGTCGGTCAACATCATCGCCAGTGGCTTGCCCTCGACATCGGCGATCTCGATCGCCCAGCGGTCCTCACTGGCGTCGGTGGGGGGCGCCGGAGTGTTGTCCTCGGTGAGGTAGCGACTCTCCGGGGCCAGCCAGAAGAACAGCTCGAGGCTGGGATCACGCAGTGCAGTAGCCATCGCGTCTCTGATCGAGGGCATGGACGGCGCGGCGGTGAGCCTGAGCACCAGGTCGGCGACGGCGGCGCGAGCCATGTGGGTGCGGACCGCGGTCACCAGGAAAGAGAGCGGGATCGTCAGGACGGCGACCGCGATCATGGTGAGGACGAGTTCGTGGGTCTGCTCCGACATTGGCACGAGGTGGACGACGGTGAACACGATGCCCGCCCCGGCGACACAGGCCGTCATCGCTGCGGCCGGTGCTGCCTCGCTACGTCCCAGGCCGCGCACGCGCACGAGTTTGACCGCGAGGAGGGCCAACAACGCGGCGAGCAATATCCCGAGCCCGGCGAACCACGCGGTCGACAGGCTGTCGTGGGTGGTCTCGGCGGCGTCGAAGTGCGGCCAGAACACTCCGGGTGGGAGGCCCTGCCAGCTCGGGTCGGCCGTGAGCGCACATACTGCGGCGCCGCCGCATGCCCACAGCCCGAACACCGCGAGGAAGGTGGTCTCGGTCCGTCGGGAAAGACCGGACTGCGGATAACGCAATAGCGCCGCTGAGCCCGCGACAAACCACGCCGGGCCGAGCACCTCGGCGAGGAACGGCAGCGGACCGACCTGCCACTCGTTGACCCAGGACAGCGACCACAACGCAGCGACCAGGACCAGTATCCGCCCCGTCGTACGGTGGTCAGGATCGCGGGCCAGGACGAAGCCGGCCAGTGCCACGCACCCCGCCACGGCCACGTTCACCGCGAACGTGAACGGGTCATAGCGGGCCAGCGGGGCCATGAGCGCCGCGGCGCCCACAGCGGCGAGCGCCGCGAGCGCGGCGGCCCGCCCAAAAGTAGGTGCGACTGCGAGCGACCGGGCGAGCCCCCGCCCAGGATCGGCCGCCAAGGTCACCGCTGTCGTCACCTCCCGCACAATCCTCGTCGGGCGAGGCGGCCTACATCCGTGCTGACCCTCGATCGGGCCGCGGTCCGCAGGGATGACATCGCCCGGACACGCGCAGCGTTAGTGCTGCTCTGCCCGCTTGACTCGAATGGCCTAAGTGCAGGCTCGCGCCTACTACGCGTGGCAACCCCGCAGACAGGGCGGGGGGCGAGACCCAAGACTCCGGAGCCGACAGACGGTCAGGACGAGTCCCCCGGAGATGAGTCGACATGAAGATCCGCTGGGGACGGTTGAGCACGCGGTGGGCCCCCATCCCCGTCCTGCTCACCGTGGTCTTCGCGACCCTGGTGTCAACTGGACCTGCCGCGGCCGCCGCGGACGCCGACGGCGCCCCGACCGACCCGAACTACGTCGCCCTCGGGGACTCCTACTCCTCGGGCGAGGGCTTGGCGCCGTTCATCTCCGGAACCGACAGCCCCACCGACCGATGCCACCGGTCGACCCAGGCCTACTCCCAGAGGACCACCCCTCGGGCAGGTACCTTCGCGGCGTGTTCAGGGCAGGACAGCGGCGCGTTCTCGACGGGCCACCAGACAGAACCTCCCCAAGGTAGTCGGCTCTCGGACCGGACCTCTCTGGTGTCGATGACTTTCGGCGGCAATGATCTCGACTGGCCCGGACTCCTGACCTCCTGCACCAAGATCGAGCGAGAGCTGCTGCACAACCTCGCGCTGCCCTTCGACCGGAAGGGCTGCGACAAAGCGCTGGCGACGCTCCCGCAGAAGATTGACGGCTCTTCCGATTTCGGAGTGCAGCTGAGGGTGTGACCGGGCCGGGAGCTGGGGTCGTGTCGCTGCGGTGAGGCGGGCCCCGAGAAGTTGATGATGGCGGTTCCTACGCCAACCAGCGCCAACATC